>NZ_JBSRRK010000004.1:0-684062 GCF_053890955.1 Vibrio sp. JZG120 | reverse complement strand
GGACGGATTCGAACCATCGAAGGCAGTGCCGGCAGATTTACAGTCTGCTCCCTTTGGCCACTCGGGAACCCCTCCAGAGGATTTTTATACTTAGCAAGATGTTTTCCCAACTCATCTCCCAAGTGCGGAGCGAATCATAGCAAACTCGCTCAGGCTGTAAAGCGTTTTTCTTGCGTTTTTACGTTGAATGCTGTCTTTTTGGGCAAAGATGGTAGAAAGTCAGCGTTTTGTGTGTCCTTTGAACAGAAGAGAAACGCTCTTTTTACTTGAATTTACACTACTTGACGTTAAACCACGTATCTACTGATAAAATGTAAGCAGTTTAATGACATAAGTTTATTCGTTTAGAAGTCAATATCATGAGCATGAAAGCCACGTTATCGTTATCTGTTTTAACGCTTTCTATATTAATGAGTTCTCCATCAGCTTTCGCAGCTATGCGAGGCTCAGCAGTTACCGTCGTAACTGAACAAGTAGAAACGCACGAGATCAATCAATCCTTATCGCTTATCGGTAAATTAGAAGCGGCGGAGTCTGTGGTTGTTGCATCGGAAGTCGCCGGCAAAGTGAATCAAATCGCTGTTAAAGCGAATCAAAATGTCCAACAAGGTCAGCTGTTAATCAAGTTGGATGATGATAAGGCTCAAGCCGCTTTGATTGAGGCAAAGGCGTACCTTAAAGATGAACAACGTAAGCTAAAAGAGTTTCAACGTTTGGTTAAGCGAAATGCTATCACCCAAACTGAGATCGACGCACAAAAAGCAAGTGTTGAAATCGCACAAGCAAGGCTGGACGCCGCTCAAGCAAATTTGGCCGATCTTCATATTACGGCTCCATTCTCTGGCACTGTTGGTTTCATCGATTTTAGTCGCGGTAAAATGGTTAGCGCGGGTACAGAGCTGTTGACCTTGGATGACCTTTCCGTCATGGAGCTGGACTTACAAGTACCGGAGCGCTATTTATCAATGCTTTCTATTGGTATGGAAGTCATTGCCAAAACCAGTGCATGGGGTGAACAGATGTTTACTGGTCAAGTCACAGGTATTGATACGCGAATCAGCGCAGAAACGCTGAACCTGCGTGTACGTATTGAGTTTGAGAACCCTGAAAACCTCTTAAAGCCGGGCATGTTAATGAATGCATCATTGGCCTTCCCTGCGATTGAAGCGCCAATTATCCCGGTTCAAGCACTAGAATACTCTGGCACCAAGCGTTACGTATACGTCATCGATGGCAACAATAAAGCGACTCGACAAGAAGTCATTCTCGGTGCTCGTGTCGATAACGAAGTCGTTATTGAGTCAGGCGTTGAAGTTGGCGACAAAATTGTTGTACAGGGCATCGTTAATATGCGAGATGGTGTTGAAGTTAAGGAAATTGTCGCACCAGGAAAGGCAGAAACAGCTAACGCAACTGGTAATCAAGGTGTTCAAAGCACGCAAGACGAAGCGGCTAAGGAAGCAAACTAATGTTACTTTCTGACGTTTCTGTAAAACGCCCAGTCGCAGCGTTGGTATTGAGTATGCTGCTGTGTGTATTTGGTTTTGTATCCTTTACGAAACTAGCGGTGCGAGAAATGCCGGACATTGAAAGTCCGGTCGTTTCCATTAGTACGCGTTATGAGGGCGCTTCCGCGACGATCATCGAGAGTCAAATTACTTCTGTATTAGAAGATCAGCTTTCAGGCATCAGCGGAATAGATGAGATCAGTTCGACGACGCGAAACAGCAGTTCGCGTATCACGATCACTTTTGAGCTAGGTTACGATCTCAATACGGGTGTTAGTGATGTTCGCGACGCGGTGGCTCGCGCTCAACGTTCGCTACCTGATGAAGCGGACGATCCAATTGTCTACAAGAATAACGGTTCAGGTCAGGCCTCCCTATATATAAACCTCAGCTCTGCAGAGATGGACCGCACTCAATTGACGGATTATGCCGAACGTGTATTGATGGATCGCTTTAGCTTGATCTCTGGGGTGAGCTCCATTGATCTTTCTGGTGGTTTGTACAAAGTGATGTACGTGAAGCTTAAGCCAGAGCTGATGGCGGGGCGCTCAGTCACGGCTTCGGACATTACATCGGCACTGCGAAGTGAAAACTTAGAAAGTCCGGGTGGTGAAGTTCGTAATGATTCGACAGTCATGTCGGTACGGACAGCGCGTAGCTATAACACGCCGGAAGATTTTCAGTACCTCGTGATTAAAAGGGCAAGCGACAATACGCCTATCTATTTGAAAGATGTCGCTGATGTTTTTATCGGTGCAGAGAACGAAAACTCGACCTTTAAAAGCGATGGCGTCGTCAATGTTAGTTTGGGGGTTGTTCCTCAGTCTGATGCGAACCCGTTAGAAGTAGCAAAATTAGTTCGAGCTGAAGTTGATAATATCCAGAAGTTCTTGCCGGAAGGAACGCGGCTTGCTATCGACTACGATGCGACGGTGTTTATCGAGCGTTCGATAGAAGAGGTATATAGCACGCTGTTTATTACGGGCGGTTTGGTTATTTTGGTGTTGTACATCTTCATTGGTCAAGCTCGTGCAACCTTGATCCCAGCTGTTACGGTTCCGGTATCGCTGATTTCCTCATTCATTGCCGCTTATTACTTTGGCTTTTCTATCAACTTAATCACCTTGATGGCGTTGATCCTGTCTATCGGCTTGGTAGTGGATGACGCGATTGTGGTTGTTGAAAACATCTTCCACCATATCGAACGTGGTGAATCGCCTTTGCTTGCGGCCTATAAAGGCACGCGGGAAGTAGGCTTTGCCGTTATCGCGACAACGCTAGTGCTGGTGATGGTATTCCTGCCGATTTCTTTTATGGATGGCATGGTAGGTCTGCTATTTACTGAGTTTTCTGTCTTGTTGGCGATGTCAGTAATTTTCTCGTCTTTGATCGCCCTAACATTAACTCCTGTATTGGGTAGTCAGATTTTGAAGGCGAATGTAAAACCAAATCGATTTAATCAAGTGGTCGATCGCCTATTTAGTAAACTTGAGAGTGGTTACCGCTCATTATTGAAAGGCGCATTGAAAATGCGTTGGGCTGCACCGCTGGTGATTTTGGCGTGTTTGGGCGGCAGTTACTTCTTGATGAACCAAGTGCCAGCCCAGTTGACCCCTCAAGAAGATCGCGGCGTGATGTTTGCGTTTGTACGCGGGGCTGATGCTACGTCATACAATCGTATGTCAGCCAATATGGACATTGTTGAAGACCGATTGATGCCATTACTTGGGCAAGGGTATCTGAAGTCGTTTAGTATTCAAACGCCTGCATTTGGTGGACAGGCAGGCGATCAAACCGGCTTTGTTATCATGATTCTAGAAGACTGGAACGAGCGAGATGTAACAGCTCAGGAAGCGCTTAACAAAGTGCGTGGCGCACTGGCTGGCATACCTGATGTTCGAGTGTTCCCATTTATGCCTGGTTTCCAAGGTGGTTCGAGTGAGCCTGTTCAGTTTGTATTAGGTGGCTCTGATTACGATGAACTTCTCGTCTGGGCTGAAATGTTGAAAAGCAAAGCAGAAGAATCGCCAATGATGGAAGGCGCTGAGATCGATTACTCAGAGAAAACGCCAGAGCTATTGGTTACGGTCGACAGACAGCGTGCCGCAGAACTAGGGGTCAGTGTCAAAGACATCTCTGATACGCTAGAAATCATGCTTGGTGGTAAAAGTGAGACGACTTATGTTGAGCGTGGCGAAGAGTATGATGTGTATCTTCGTGGTGATGAAAACAGCTTTAATAATGCTGCGGATTTAAGCCAGATTTATCTGCGAACCAATAGTGGGCAGTTAGTGACGTTAGACGCGGTCACTAAAATTGAAGAAGTGGCAGCTTCTATTCGTCTATCTCACTACAACAAACAGAAATCCATCACTATTACGGCTAATCTGTCAGAAGGCTACACATTAGGAGACGCGCTGAATTACCTTGATCAACAAGCGATAGACAACTTACCAGGTGACATCTCGGTGAGTTATTCTGGCGAGTCAAAAGACTTTAAAGAGAACCAAGCGAGTGTTGCTGTCGTGTTTGCGTTGGCATTGCTTGTGGCGTATCTCGTGTTAGCGGCTCAGTTTGAAAGCTTCGTGAACCCGTTAGTGGTGATGTTTACGGTGCCGATGGGCGTATTTGGTGGCTTCCTTGGCTTGGTTGTGATGGGGCAAGGCATGAACATTTACAGCCAGATTGGCATGATCATGTTGATCGGCATGGTGACGAAAAACGGCATTTTGATTGTTGAGTTTGCCAACCAGTTGCGAGACCGCGGTGTTGAATTCGAAAAAGCGGTTATTGATGCAGCTGCGCGACGTCTACGCCCGATCTTGATGACAGCATTTACCACGCTTGCTGGTGCTATCCCGTTGATTGTATCGACAGGGGCAGGTTATGAGAGCCGTATTGCCGTGGGTACCGTGATCTTTTTCGGGATGGGATTTGCGACATTGGTGACCTTGTTTGTCATCCCGGCTATGTACCGATTGATTTCGGCGAAAACACAGGCGCCAGGTCATGTAGAAGCAGAATTGAACAAAGCACTCAGCCACGATACAAAAGGCCGTATTGCTCATCCTTAGCCGCTGTACGTAAAGCTTTGATTGAAAACACCGAACAACTTTTGTTCGGTGTTTTTTTATATTGAGAGTGATTACTTATAGATCTAATGATTATTTTTGTTTATTATTTCGCCACTTCTTCGAGGGGCACAGGACTCGCTCATCGTATTGACTGAATGTCGGGTCTTGTTAGGTGTCATGCCGGGAAAGCAGCATATACCTATTATTATTTGAGGTGTTCTCTTGAAAAAAGTACGTGGTAGTTACATGGTAGAAATGGTTTTAGTTGCGGGTGTTATGGCGTTGTTAGCGACCACTGCACTTCCGACGTTAACGAGTGCACTAAAAGATCGTCAAGATGGCATTTTACACTCTCTCGATGCCGGTCAACCAAGTAGCCATGTGAATCAAGAGACAACAGAAAAGTTTTCCGCTCAGTAACTGATGACACACCGTAGATTGTAAAACAAGCCGAGGTAAAAACCTCGGCTTGTTTGTATTTCAATTCTGGTAACTTGGTGCTACCTAATGTTAGAAGCGTTTCCCTAAGCTAATTTGCACACCTTCGTAGCTGTCGTAAAAATCTTCAAAGCCCATATCTGCGACATTATAGATGTACTCTGCGCGCAACCAGATGTCTTTGCTCATATCCCAATGGACACCAGCACCGATATTGAATAGTGCTCCTGAATCATCGGTGACTTTTTGTTGGTTTGGAACGTACATTTCTGCCTGAGTCCCTAACGCGGTCACGCGGCCGAACAAAGAAAGTGGCGTATCGCCAAGGTTATCACTGGTCAATACAGCTGACATACCCGCTTGGTAATAGTGCAAATCCAAATCTGTTTTCAGTTTGTCGTTCTTAAGTTCGTTTTGGGAATAGCGAAGCACACCTTCAAACGCAAGGTATTGATTAACATGATAGCCCCAACCAACAGTGATATGTGGTGTGGACCACTCATTGTCTCTGTCTGAGCCAAAATAGGGCGTATCAAAACCGACGTTACCAGTACCCAGATAAAAATAAGATTGATGAGTTTGTTCTTGAGCAGCAAAAGTCGGCACACTGATGGTCAAGGCAGACAATAATAGAATGGCGTTTTTCATAACTTGACGATAACCTTTGTAAAAGACCGTTGTAATGAGTTGTGTTAATATTAATTTAATCAATAAGATAGATGGCGTTTATCATATCAGCTTTTACGCAAAGGTAGTCATTTAGACTGGGAATTGTTGCGCTAAAGCAGACTTCCTAGGCTGGAGAACTTACTATTCGGTATGGTGACTAACGTCAATCAAATAAGAGAGAAGGAAAGGAAAGTGGCTGAATTCAAATATAAAAATCTGACTCAAGAAGAACAAGATAAGTTAGACGCGGCGACATTTCGTCGTTTATTGGCGCATTTAGACGCGAATAAAGACGTGCAGAACATCGACCTCATGATTCTTGCGGGCTTCTGTCGCAACTGCTTTAGCAAATGGTACAAAGCTGAAGCGGAAAATCTCGGTGTGGATTTAGATATTGATGACGCTCGCGAACGTGTTTACGGCATGACTTACGATGAATGGAAACAAAATCATCAGCCAGCGGCAACGCCAGAACAATTGGCGGCGTTTGAAGCGCGTCAGAAAAAGTAATACTCATTTCCAAAAAAACAGCCCGCACATCAGCGGGCTGTTTTTTACATTCGAATTTACATATTAAGCGGTAATTGGACCGCAACATGCAGGTTCGACACAGCCTTTCGCTTGAATGACTTCAAGTTGCGCGAGGTAAGGTTGAATATCACCGATGTTCTCTTTTACCCATGCTAAGTCGTAATACGTATCTAAGTAACGCTCACCAGAGTCACATAAAAGTGTCACGATAGAGCCTGTTTCACCGCGTTGTTTCATTTCGCAGGCCAGTTGAAGCACACCGTAGAGGTTCGTCCCCGTTGATGCACCGACTTTACGCCCAATGAGTTGAGAAACCCAATGTGCAGTTGCCACACTGGCAGCGTCTGGAATTTTGCGCATCTCGTCAATAACACCTGCAATAAAGCTTGGCTCGACACGTGGTCGACCGATGCCTTCAATTTTGCTGCCGGTCTCACCTTTTAATGAGTGATTACCTGACTGGAAAGCGTCGTAAAACACCGAGTTTTCAGGGTCTACGACACAAAGTTTGGTGTCGTATTTTTGGTAACGAATAAAACGGCCAATGGTTGCAGACGTGCCACCAGTTCCTGGGCTCATTACTACCCAATTAGGAATTGGGTGATCTTCTAGTTCCATTTGGCTAAAGATAGAGTTCGCAATGTTGTTGTTGCCGCGCCAGTCAGTCGCACGTTCAGCATAAGTAAACTGATCCATGTAGTGGCCATTTAACTCTTGAGCCAAACGTCGAGACTCGTCATAAATCTGATCTGAGCGCTCTACAAGATGCGCTTTACCACCGTAAAACTCAATTTGTTCAATCTTTTTACGTGCGGTGGTTTTCGGCATAACAGCAATGAACGGTAAGCCAAGCAAGCGAGCAAAATACGCTTCTGAAACGGCAGTGCTGCCTGAGGACGCTTCAATCACTGTGGTTTCAGGACCAATCCATCCGTTACAAATCGCATAAAGAAACAACGAGCGTGCCAATCGGTGTTTCAGAGAGCCTGTTGGGTGCGTGCTCTCATCTTTTAGGTAGATATCGATACCATCAAGAGAAGGCAGTTCGAGTTTAAATAAATGAGTATCAGCAGAACGTTGAAAGTCTGCTTCAATTTTACGCACTGCATTGTTGATCCAGTTGTGGTCAGTACACATGGCGTCTCTCCTTGGAAATCGATAGATAAGCATTGGATGGGAATAATTTACCTATAATATGAGAGAAAAACTTTGCTATAGTTGCTGGTAATGACTATTTTGATAGAAAAGTTTTCTACACTTTGTGGGTTTTATAGGATGAGTTTGGATCGAGTCGATAAGCAGCTGCTTGCGTTGTTACAAACCGACAGCACCTTGTCATTAAATGAGTTAGCAGAGCAGGTTAATCTGACAACAACGCCATGTTGGAAGCGTTTGAAAAGGTTGGAAGAAGAAGGCTACATCGAAAAGCGCGTGGCGTTACTGAGTGCAGAAAAACTCGACCTGTCTTTTATCGCTTTTGTTCAGCTAAAAACCATCGATCACTCTGAAGATTGGTATCACCACTTTGTCACAACAGTGAGTGATTTCCCTGAGGTGATGGAGTTTTATCGCATGGCCGGCGAGTATGACTACATGATGAAAGTGCTAGTCAAAGATATGAAGTGTTTTGACGAGTTTTATAAGCGCTTAGTTAATAGTGTAAAGGGACTGTCTAATGTGACTTCAACATTTGCTATGGAATCCATTAAATATACGACTGAGTTACCACTTCTCAACTAAATAGCTTTATACGAATTTTATTTAATGGTTACTCTATCTGTTAGCATTTTAAATGTTAACAGGTAGCAGGGTTATTCTAACTAAGTTACTTTTTACTGGGTTGGAATAAATATAAACGATATTTATTCTCTCTTCTATTTCCGCATTAACTGTTTGTTTTTTATCCTCCACCAAGCGCTAATACAGCAAAATGCATGAAAAAATAACGCAATTTTTTCTCTTTATTTTTCGTGTTTTATTTTTGTTGAATATTCATTCTTACTAAATTAATTAATTGGTTTAATTTAAACGTTTGCTTTGTGTTGTTTTGTGTATTTTAGTCACCACTTCTGAACATTTATTTTTATGCGTAATACAGTAGCAAATACTTAAGTAATAAAGTACTCAAAAATGGATGTAGTGATTAATAAAACATCGTATTATTATCGCTAGCACTTATTTGTGACAAAGTGTTTCTAAAAATGAACAGAAAATATTATTTGCTTTTTCTTGCGGCTTTACTCGCTGGTTGTGGTGGTGGAGGTGACTCTAAAACGAACAATACAAAGACACCAACTACGATAACAAAGCAGAGTCGTCCACAGTTAAAAGCTGAAGACACGGTATTGAAGTTTGAGGGCGTGGGAACCGTTACAGAGGCAAAATTGAGCAATGTACATGGCTCGGTGTCTTATCAAGTCATTGACTCTAATCCGCTAAATGTTGTGAAAATTAATGACTCTGGAATGCTACAAATTTTGCGTCCAGGAACGGCAACAATTCTGGCTACGGATAACAGTTCTGCTTATGAATCCTCTGAAGCACGATTTTCTATCACTGTGGAACGAGGTATTAACACAGACCTTTCGGTTAGTGATCTAAACTTCAATGCAATCGAATCTGAAGGGAAAGCGCTGACCGTTCGTGGCCAAAAAGGTGAATTGAGTTATGAAGTAGAAAGTGGTCATAACTTGATTCGGGTTGATCAGAACGGTTCGGTATATTCATTAGGCTCAATTGGTCAGGCGTCGGTACTGATTACTGACTCAGGTAACGAGCTTTATCTGCCGAAGCAAGTTCGCGCGACGGTGAAGCTTCATGGAGTAGCATCCGGGCAACTTCAATTCGCCTTGCTGGAAGACGAATATAGAGAAGGGCTGACGTTAGAACCTGCACGTTTAGATAAAGCTCAAACGCAAAGCATCACATACAAAATCATTCGCAGCGAACCAGACAACAAAGTTGCCGAGTTACTCAACTCGGAGTCAGGTGTGCTCCTTGTTCATAATGTTGGGCAGTTAACCGTTGAAGCGACAGCAACTTACAGCGATGCTTTTTTAGATAAGCAGCAAACGGCGCAATTTGTTGTGGATGTAAAACAAGGTCAACGCGAAGCAATCAGCGTAGCGGATGTTGTGAAAACTTATGAGGAAGGTGGCCGAATTTTCCCTAAGGTGACGAACGCTCGCGGCGACTATTCACTGCGAATTATTAGCGGCACAGATGTTATCGCTAAATCTATGAGCAGTGAAGCACTGCTGATCAAAGGTGTAGGTACGGCTGAAGTTGAAATCTACGAGCATGAAATGCGTAATTATCCTGCAAGCAAAGCTCGCTTCAATGTTGAAGTTAATCGCGCGCCTCATCCAGTGATGAACGACATTGAAATGTCGCTTATTTATCAGCCTAGCCTCTCAATTCCTTTGGCATTTTCAGGACAAAAAGGCAACGTAAGCCTAGTCGGTAGTTTACCGGACGGTTTAAGAATGACCGATGGCAAATTAGAAGTAGAGACGGCTGGTGAATATAGTCTTAAGTTTGAAGATGATGGTGGGGATTTATATCAACCAATTCAGTTTAATGTAGTCATCAAAGTAGCGAAAGCTGCGGGACAAGCCATGGTGACACAAGATTATGAAATGGTGTATAGCAAAGACTATAGCTTTGATCTTCGTCGTGACTTTGGTTTAAGTACAAGTAACGATCATGTAGAACTCGTTGATAACACTGCTACAGATGTTATAGAGGTTACTGCGGATGGACGTGCCTATGTTTACAAAGCGGGTAAAGCGACGTTAACAGTTCGCAGACAGGAGAGCGCGAATTATACTGCGGGTCCAGATCAGAAAGTGTACGTTAATATTCTGAGTGCGCCGAGTCGGATTGATGTGCAATCCGATGTGGAAGATACTTGGAAAACCAGCCAGCCTTATGTTCAAAAACCGACCATCTCTGGTACGGTTGGCGAAGTTTCGTATCGATTTGCAGAAAATGCAGCAACGGATGTGGTTTCCCTAGACAGCAAAACGGGCGAGATGCGCATCCTCAATGCTGGCAGCACAAGAGTTGTTGTATCGGATGCAGGGGACGATAAATTTACTCCGGGTGAAAGCAGTTTCTCTGTAACGATCAAACAGGGCACAAACCCTGTATCGATTGCTTATCCAACGGTAGACTTTTCAGCGGGTACTATTATCTCACCAGTGATGAGTGGAGGAGAGGCGAAAGCCAGCTATCGTCTTATTAACCAAAAAGATCCTGTGGTTGAGTTAGTCTCTTCTGAAACGGGGCGTTTGAAGATTTTGCACGCAGGCGAGTACCAATTAGAAGTGACGCTAACTGCACGTAACTATACAACTAAAACCGTATTGGTTAACGGCACCATTAATAAAGCGGATCATCCCGGTCTTACCACGAAACTTCAAACCGTTGAGTTTACGCCTTTCAAGGCAATTGACTTAGATTTCGGTAGAACGGTCGGTACTCGCACTTACTCATTTGGCGATACTGTGAGCAAAGATCTTGCCACGTTAGACAATGCGAATGCAGAGTTGACGCTAACCAATTACTCTCAATACCATTCTATTGCTCTAGATATCTCTGAGAGTGAATCGCGAGATTACAAAGCGTTACCAAGAACAAAAGTCACGGTTAGTGTCGATTTGGCAGAATCGGGTGTTGCAGATAAATACACACAACTTAATAGCGAACAAACCGTTATTGTGAGCACGCTTAGTGCCCCACAGTTTGCCAATTTAGAAGAGAGTGAATTTGGTATCTTGGGTTCGCGTTCGGTACGTGAACCGACGGATGACGAGTTGCAAAAACACGGTAAAGGTAAGGTTGTGCTATTTATGTTTAAGCCAGTTGGTAGCGATGACCGAAGACAAGAAAAGGCAGCGTGGGTGCATGTTGCTCGATTCGATGGATGTACATCAGAGCTATTTGCTGATGACCTTAAGCCTTTTAATGCAATTGGTTATGATGATCCAGGGTATTGCACCAGCGGTAGCACTATCCGTATGACTCGGTTCTTAGTGATTGATGATTCTAATTTGGAAGACATAGAGTATGAGTCGGCAGCACCAATCATTACTTACCGTCGTGGGGTGCGTGAATTTTTAGCAACGGATAAAGGTGGATTCTATGCTGACCCAAATGTCGTTTACGGGAAAAGCGAATACGGCTACCCGAAATCACTTTACGAATGGTCGGTCATTACTATGAAGTATCAACCAAATTAATTATCGTTTGATACCCACAAAAAAGGAGTGCTGAGCACTCCTTTTGTCGTTTAAGATTTAGCGGTTACTTGGTATAGCGCATTACACCTTCTTGCACTGCGGTTGCCACTAAATGACCTTGCTGGTTATAGATTTCGCCACGCACTAACCCACGAGTATTGCTCGCTGTTGGGCTTTCTATCGCGTACAACAACCATTCATCCATTTTGAACGGACGGTGGAACCAGATTGAATGGTCAATGGTGGCAACTTGGAAGTTTGGCGTCATTAATGACACTTCATGTGGGTGCATTGCTGTCACGAGGAATCCCCAATCTGATGCGTAGGCCAACAGGTACTGATGTATAAGCAGGTTCTCTGGCATTTCACCATTGGCACGAATCCAAAGATACTGTTTAGGCTCTGCTTTTTTGGGTTTTAGAGGGTTGATGACCGTAACAGGACGGGTTTCAATTGGCTTTTCACCACAAAATGTTTTGCGTAGTCGCTCTGGCAGGAATTCGGCTATATGGCTAGCAAGCTCACTCTCAGAGGCGAAGTTTTCTGGGCCAGGAATGTCTGGCATTTCCTTTTGATGATCAAACCCAGGTTGATCGCCATGGTAAGACGCCGTTAGGTAGAAAATAGGGCGTCCATTTTGAATCGCCTTAACGCGTCTGGTGCTGAAGCTGCGGCCATCCCTTAGGTTTTCTACATCATAAATAATGGGTTTTTCTGGATCACCAGGGTACAAAAAATAACTATGGAAGGAGTGCACCGCGCGTGTTTCTTCAACGGTGTAGCGCGCAGCAGAAAGCGCTTGCCCAATCACTTGGCCACCATACACTTGAGGCAAACCTAGGTTTTCACTTTGGCCACGAAACAAGCCTTCTTCTAATTTTTCGAGTTGTAGTAGGCTGAGCAATTCTCGTAATGGTTTACTCATTGTGTCTCCTCACCGTTGTCTTTCACTCCAACTTACCTCAACAGTCTCACTCTTGTGAAGTGCCATAGTTAAGAACTATTGAGTAACTTAGAAATAGTATTGTTCCGATTATGAAACAAAATCAATTGTTTGATAAATTCTAACTCAGTCAAACTATTGTCAAATAAACTGGCAGGAAGCAGACTGTTTTATATTCCACACCTATAATTGCTCCGGTTTAATACTCTTTTCGAGGAAGATATGAAAAAAACACTACTGCTTGTTACTTCTTTACTCTTTGGGGCTGCGTTAGTGGGTTGCCAAACTTCTCAAAATACAGAAATGGAATCTGCAGAGGCGTCAATGAAGACGATTACAGGTACAGTGGCTTACCGTGAGCGTATTGCTCTGCCGCCAAACGCAGTGGTTACCGTTGCGTTAGAAGATGTGTCTTTGGCTGATGCGCCAGCAAAAGTACTAGCAAAGCAGACATTCGAAACGGAAGGTAAACAAGTTCCTCTTTCTTTTGAGCTGAACTACGATAACAATGAAATCAAACCAAACCATCGTTATAGCGTCCGTGCGCGTATTGAAGTGGATGGTAAATTGCGTTTTATCAGCGATACACATAACGGTGTAATTACAGATGAAGCACAAACTCACCAGTTGGATATTCGTCTAGTTGGCACGCGTTAATATCAAACTCAGCGAACAAAAAATGGCAGCCTAAGGCTGCCATTTGTATTTTCTTAGCGAAATTTTTCCAATCTCAGATACTTCAATTCCTTCGGCTTCTAATTTCTTTGTTTGTCGTTCTAAATTACTGCCTTTTAAGGATATTTTTCCTTGACTATTTATCACTCTAAACCACGGGAGTTTGCTGTCCTCTGGCAAATTACCAAGCGCCTTACCAACATGTCTTGCGTAGCCCGGGTAACCTGCCATTTTTGCGATTTCCCCGTAGGTGGAGACTTTTCCTTTTGGAATTTGGTGAATTACAGCAAAGATTTGCGCTAAAAATTGGTCCATACTCAAAAGTGTCTATTGTGGATTACTAAGGAATGGTAAACCATCGGACTTGTATATTGCTAACGGTTCTTAACGTTTATATTGCCCGCGATTGACTTTTGTTGATCACATTTTCTCTTCAGTCGTGCCGTATGTTAATGAGCGTTAAAAAGCATAAAACAAACACAAGCTAAGCTTGAATCTAGACCCTCTCAACGACTTTTAATCCCAGTTTTTGCCGTTGAGTTACCAAGTAGGTGGGGAAGCCAGGAGGCGCTATGATTTTATCGACACTTCAATTTTTCATTACGACTTTACTCGCAGTGGTGTGCGTTCGAGCGATGAGTTTGAGCGAGGGAGATATTCCCGTTCTTGCACTCATGATCCCGGCGTTGTGGATCTTGCCACAAGGCGGGTTTGCAGGTTTGGTGTTGCTGGGCGCAATGATGGCTTTTGGCGCTACGCTCTCAATGCAGCCAATCGCGCTATCGATTGGTATTTTGATCCTTTTCCCACTTTTAATGGTAGTGTTCTCTCGTAGAAGTTCGTTGGGCGTTCTGCTCACCGCAGGCCTAATCGTACTTACTCTACAAGTCGGTATTATGGTCACGCAACAAGGTGGGAAGCTAGATGGCTCCGCTTGGGTTACAGTGGTTCAAACTGTCGCTGTCATGGCGATGTGGTGGTCTGCTGTACATTGGACCCCATCCAATAAGCACAGCTGGTGGCCGATGCTGTTGTTGTTCCCATTATGGATTGCTGGCTTGCCATATGCCGTTCTTGTGGCATTGAGCGTGACAGGAATGCTGGCTTCAATGGAAACCCTCGCGAAGCTTAAACACTCCATTCGTTGGAGTAAACTATTGTGCTGGACGTTACCGACCGTTGGCTTTGCTGCCTTAGTGGTGAGTCCAACTACAGATGTACCAAACCCTGTTTTTGTTGTTTGGATCTGTTTGTTAGGAACGGCTTGGATGACGGACTATATCTTACGTAGCAGCGATGAACAGGCAGAATTATGAGTATTTCGTCAGGTAAAAAGTGACACGTGCGGCAGACTATCGAATTGGTTGTGGAACAAAATGAAGATTAGTATATGTTCTTCATTTCATATTTACTAAACTTCCAATAATAATAACCACATTATAAGTGGTTGATTTAAGATAAGTTTGTCATGACTACCTTTGCTCGAACACTGTTGCTTTTTACTTGTTGCCTACTGAGTTTGAATGTAAAAGCTGAATCACCTTTAATTGCTCATTATAAAGTTGCGACAGAAGCGGATGATGTCGTCACCCGTGTTCTTTTTAATGCTGCATCGAAAGAGTTCGGCTTTACCGTTCAATATGTGAACTATTCCAGCTTTGATGCCATTCTAAATTCCGTCGCGAATGGGGAAGCGGACTTTGCTGCGAATATCACTTACACAGAAGAGCGTGCTCAACGCTTTAGTTACTCCCGTCCAACTAATATCGAATATACCTACCTTTTTGGATTAAAAGACTCGACGTTGAGTGACATTTCACGAGTTGGCGTCCCTAAAGATACGGTTTATGCCGAATTACTTAAACAATACTACCCGGAGCTAAAACAGGTCTCTTATCAAGGTCATGAGCAAGCGGTAACGTTACTGAGATCAGGCGTTGTTGAAGGCATAGTTGATGCCATCAATCAGCTTAAGCCGATGCTGCTGGAGGGCTTTGACGCTAAGATGTTGAATGATCAGATTTCGATAAAGCCAGTATCGATCATCAGTAAAAAAGATCATCATCTCGAAGAGTTGGATACGTTCGCTACGTTTATTCATGGGGAAGGAGTGCAAAAGCAACTTCGTGAAGAAATCTCCCAGTATCAATTTGAATTAAGGCGAGCGGCATTGCGAGAATCTATTCGCTTATTACCTCTCGATTTTAGTGAGCCAATACGGATCAAGCTCGAATCTATCTTTCCATATGTTGTTTACAACGAAGACGGCAGTATCGAAGGGATGACGGCAGATGTCGTCCTGAGAAGCTGTGAGATCTTGGCATTAAACTGCGTGATCATTAGTGAGCCAAATGAAAGTTGGGGCTCCATGTATCACGAGTTTATGCAGGGGAGTTTTGAAATTTTAGCGCCGTTAACGGTCAGTCGCGAGCGACATGAATTTAGTTACTTTCCCAAGCCCCATTACTCACCAGCATCCGTTATGGTCAAGCGTTTAGGTTACAAGCCGAACACTTACTCTCATGTGTCACAGTTGATCTCTGAGCGGATTGGTGTGGTTGAGGACGACTTTTTCGACCAAATGATGACACAACTTTTACCGCTAAAAGAGCTGAAACGTTATCGTACCCAACAAGAACTCATTCAGGGTTTATTGAATGAAGAGGTCGATTACATTCCGATGGATACCGCGATGCTCAACCACTTTTTACGTCTGAGCGAGTTGGTTCCGATAGAGCAGGACACGGCGATTGGTGAGTTTTACCAGTCACAACTTTCTGTTGGATTGGTGGCGAACGAGAAAGGTGCCATGCTTGCTCCTTTTTTCAGTCGAGCGATAGCGATGTTGGAAGTTGATAAGATCATTGCCCAGTACGACCTGCGCCCAGATTGGCGTACCGCGCTTGAATATGAGGTTCGGCTGGCGACGCAAACGCAGGCTGTGTTTGTCTTTGTATTGTTGTTTGCGATTTGCGTTTCGCTTTATCTTTACCGTCAATCGAATACCGACAATTTAACGGGGTTAAGAAATCGCCGCGCGTTGCAAGTAAAACATCGAAAAGGCGTAAACAAAGATCTATCCATACTTTACTTGGATATTAACCACTTCAAACGAATCAATGATACGTACGGTCACCGTGCTGGTGATGAGGTGTTGCAATTATTGGCGCTAAAAATTCATTATGTATGGTCAGGGAAAAGTTACCGCATAGGGGGAGATGAGTTCATCTTGTTGGGCTACCCGACTCAAGCAGAATTAAATAGGGCAATGAAAGAGCTCAGCAGAATTGATGTAAAAGGTAAACTGTGTAGTGAGTTAGAGTCTGTGGGCATCTCTATCGGTGTCTCTGCAAAAAGAGAACAGCACATGAGCTTAGAGCAAGCCATGCATTTAGCTGATGAAGATATGTATTCAAGTAAGCAGTCAACACGCCGCTATCCTTCTTCGCATCGTTACGTGGCTCAATCATAGAGGAATGAATTGATCGAGTTTTGTCCAAACGGTAATGAAATGACGAAATTCAAGGCTTTTACTCTTGCATTATGAGGACTGATACTGAATAATCGCCCCATCGATTGAGGCAAGTCCTCTCGAAAAGAATTATGGGGCTCTGGTCCTCTCGCAACAATAGCTCGTGAACTCGGTCAGGTCCGGAAGGAAGCAGCCGCAGCGGGTGACTTGTGTGCCGGGATGTGGCTGGGGTCCCACCCTTTAAAAGCCCTGCGTATATCGCAGGGCTTTTTTCGTTTTTGAACCCTCTTTTACTGCGTTTGCTCTTCAAAGTCTTCTGATGAATCAAGTTTCTTGAGGTTATTTAGGTATAATTTATAATCTCACGCGCTTGATACCGAACTGTCGTGAAGATTGTTTCGAGTACATTCGCCGAATAACCATTTTCACCTGGGATACTTTAATGATTTCAAAAAACCAATTAAAACTGCTTCGTGCTTTAGGTCAAAAGAAACAGCGTAAAGCGCATGGCTTATTCCTAGTTCAGGGTGAAAAGAACGTTTTAGAGCTGGCAAGTAGTTCATTAAAGGTGAAGCATGTCTTCGCAACCGAGGCATTTCTCGAACAAAACGCTAGTGCGCTATGTAGTTTTGATTGCATTGAAGCATCGCTTGACGACCTGACCAAAGCGAGCACTCTCGTGAGCAATAACGCGGCCATTGCAGTGGTTGAAATCCCGAGTGTAAAAGTGCCTCAAGCAAAAGGCTTGATGATTGCGCTAGATGGCGTATCTGACCCAGGTAATCTAGGAACGATTATTCGTGTCGCAGACTGGTATGGCATCAAGCACATTATTGCGAGTTCAGATTGTGCTGATCCGTATAATCCTAAGACGATCAGCGCGACCATGGGCAGTTTTGGCCGCGTACAAGTGAGTCTGGTGGATTTGCCAAGTTACTTAGAAGAAGCCAATTTGCCAGTTTATGGCGCGTTTCTGGAAGGGGAGAGCGTTCATAAAACGGAATTCGCTGCTGAAGGTATTTTGTTGATGGGCAGCGAGTCCCACGGCGTACGTGAAGAAGCTGCGAAGCTCGTGACAAATAAGATCACGATTCCGGCATTTGGTGGTGCTGAGTCGCTGAATGTCGCAATGGCAACCGGTATTATTTTAGACAACATGCGTCGACATCATTGTTAATGTAACTATGCGCCAATAATGAAGCCAGTCAATTTGACTGGCTTTGTTGTATTTACCACCTGTTAAAAATCAGCCTATTTGCAAGTTGTACTCAATTAAACAACAGTGAATGCCGATGATGACTTAATTTTGATTCAGATCAATAGGCTGCACCTATAAATAAAATTACTCATTTCCATTTAGTAAATTCAGGAAATTAGGCGACACTTATCTAAAGGCCGCAATAAAATGCCCTTAAGGAGATAAGAATGCATTCATTAAAAGTAAAAGATTACATGACGTTGCAAGCGGTGACCTTCACTAAAGATATGTCACTTTCGGCTGCTTTGAATAAAGTCATGCAAAGCGTCACATTAGGTGGACCCGTCATTGATGAGAATGAAAAGGTAGTTGGATTCTTATCAGAGCAAGACTTGTTAGATAAATTGGTGAAAGCGAGTTATCACTGCCAAGATACGCATACCGTTCAAGAGTGTATGCATGACGATGTTTTATCTGTTTCTCCAGACATGTCAGTGATTGAGTTGGCTGACATGATGAAGATTGGTAAGCCAAAAATGTATCCAGTGGTTGACGGCAAAGGTAAATTGGTTGGCGTTATCACTAGGCGAGATGTGCTGCGCGCCATCGGGATGACTTTAAATGAGTGTTTTAAGCATCCAGTTTAACCTTTCTGAACAAATATCATAGGTGCTTGATTTTAAATAAGTCATTTGGAAAGACGCTTCGGCGTCTTTTTTTATTTTCAATCGATGAGTTTTTAAAAAATCACCTTGACCTTGGAGCTAGCTCTAAGGTTTATCCTTAGTCATAGGCAAAGAGCCTACACCAATAAGGAAAATAAATTATGTGTACGAAACATCAAGGTTGCCAATCTAGCAAAATCAAAACTGCGGTGCCGCTTGGCGCGAGCGAGTCGTGCTGCGCACCAGTAAAATCTTCACTCAACATTTCTCAAGCTGGCGTAGAAGTGTCCGAAAGTTCATGTTGCAGCGGAGGGAGTTGTAGCGCCGACCCTGGTGAGGAAGAAGAGCCCTCAAGGGAGAGTGATTCCTCAATTCGAAACTCGTGGCTTGTGTCAGGTATGGATTGCCCTTCATGTGCGCAAAAGCTTGAGAAGGCTATTACGTCTTTGGAAGGTGTTAACCAAGCAAAAGTCTTATTTGCAACAGAAAAACTGGTTGTTGATTTTGACGATCGCGAGCTGACCTCTACGATAGAGCATACAGCCCAACAAACAGGTTTTCCGCTTTCTTCACTCGATGCTCCAAAACCAAATACTGCAACGAAGGGCTGGCGTGGGGTAGTAAAAGACAACATTCAAATTCTCTCTATTGCTAGTGCGATGGTTGTCGCGGCAATAATTTCTAAGATCGACCCTCAAATAAGTACTTGGTTATTCACGTTGACCTGTTTACTGGGTTTATACCCAATTGCGCTTAAAGCGTTCAAGTTGGCGCGTAGCGGTACGCCTTTTGCGATTGAAACGTTAATGAGTGTGGCAGCGCTCGGCGCTTTATATTTAGGTGAAACCGCTGAAGCGGCAATGGTGTTATTGCTTTTCCTTATTGGTGAAAAGTTAGAAGCATATGCATCATCCCGCGCTCGAAGTGGTGTCCAAGCGCTAATGGACTTAGTCCCAGAAAATTCAATTTTAATTGTTGATGGTGAGCGTAAAGAGGTGCCTGCAGCTCAGCTTAAGCCGGGGGATATTATAGAAGTTGCCCCCGGTGGTCGTTTGCCAGCGGATGGTGTGTTGCAAGATGCGCTTGCAAGTTTTGACGAAAGCGCGTTAACGGGAGAATCCGTTCCCGTTGAGCACCAAACGGGTGGCAAAGTGATGGCCGGGGCTGTGGTTGTCGATAAAGTCGTTCGTTTACAGGTGACCTCTCGCCAAGGCGAGAATGCGATTGACCGAATTCTCCATTTGATTGAAGAAGCAGAATCTCGTAAGGCACCATTAGAACGTTTTCTGGATAAATTCAGCCGTTGGTATACGCCGCTGATGATGTTGGTGTCCTTGATGGTTATCGTCACGCCACCACTGTTGTTTGCTCAACCATGGGAAACGTGGATTTATCGAGGACTTGCCCTGTTACTGATCGCCTGTCCTTGTGCGTTGGTTATTTCAACGCCTGCAGCGATTACTTCTGGCTTGGCGGCTGCGGCGAAGCGGGGGGCATTAATCAAAGGTGGTGCGGCGCTTGAGTTGCTTGGTAAGGTTGAGTCCGTCGCATTTGATAAAACCGGTACATTGACGCAAGGTAAACCACAGGTGACCGACGTCTTTGCTTTCGGTGTAGATGAAGACAAGTTACTTAGTCTGACAGCCTCAATCGAAGTTGGCTCAAGCCACCCTCTAGCGGTTTCTTTAGTTAATAAAGTGCAAAAGCAGGGGCTTCCTATTCCTGAAGCGCTAGATAAAACCGCACAAGTGGGCTCTGGTGTCACTGGTTACGTCGATGGGAAAATAGTCCAAGTAGTCACGCCTTCTAAGGCCGATTTCCCACTTTCTCAAGAAACCGAAGAGCGAGTGGTGACGTTGGAACAACAAGGTAAAACGGTTGTTATTGTGCGTTACGATTACGAGGTCATTGGCGTGATCGCATGGCAAGATACATTGCGCCCAGATGCCCAAGAAGCTATCGCTACGTTGAAGGAGCTTGGGATAACGTCGGTGATGCTAACCGGTGACAACCCGAGAAGTGCTGAAGCAATGGCGACCAGAATAGGCTTGGATTATAAAGCAAGCTTATTACCAGCAGATAAAGTGCATTACGTCGAGAAACTATCACAGCAACACACCGTTGCAATGGTGGGAGATGGTATTAATGATGCGCCAGCGATGAAAGCTTCGAGTATCGGTATTGCGATGGGAGGCGGTACGGATGTTGCGCTGGAAACGGCCGACGCGGCATTAACGCACAATCGTCTGATTGAGTTACCTGCCATGATAGAACTATCGCGTGCGACGTTAAGCAATATTCGTCAGAATGTTGCGTTAGCGCTTGGTTTGAAAGGCGTTTTCTTGGTGACAAGTTTACTGGGCATTACGGGTCTATGGGTGGCAGTATTAGCCGACAGCGGCGCAACTGCACTGGTTACGTTAAATGCGTTGAGATTGCTCCGTTTTGAGTCCAAGCAGGCCAAGTGACCTACCTAACTAGCTAATAAAAAGCCCGAGGCATTCGTGTCTCGGGCTTTTTTAACCGTGTCGACGAAATTCAATAAGATGTCTAGTTTGTTTTTGAAATCACGCATCGCTATGCAACAAAATGAGCCAAACTCTCTAAAAGTGTGATCATTGCTTGTTTTGGATGAAATTATAGTTTCATTACATTTTCTCATTGTGATTATGATCACTCTATGTTGGTGAAAGGTTCGCTACAGTGCATTTGTACCCAATAACTGATTAATGAGCTTATTGTTCATAAAATAAGCCACAATAAGGAGCGACTTATGTCTCAAGCTGTATTTCATTTAGGTGTTACTGAAGCTGATCTTAATGGTGCGACTCTAGCCATCATTCCTGGTGATCCAGCGCGCGTTCAAAAAATCGCAGAACAAATGGAAAACCCAGTATTTCTAGCAAGTCACCGTGAATACACGCTATACCGTGCCGAATTAGACGGTAAACCTGTTGTGGTTTGTTCTACAGGTATTGGTGGCCCTTCTACCTCTATCGCAGTTGAGGAACTCGCGCAACTTGGTGTTCGTACTTTCCTACGTGTTGGTACAACTGGCGCAATTCAACCGCATGTAAACGTAGGTGACATGATCGTAACGACGGGGTCAGTTCGCCTTGACGGTGCGAGCCTGCACTTTGCGCCAATGGAATTCCCAGCAGTTGCTGACTTTGAAGTGGCAACTGCAATGAAAGCAGCAGTTGAAGAGTCTGGCGCTGCGGTTCACATGGGTGTGACGGCTTCAAGTGATACGTTCTACCCAGGTCAAGAGCGCTACGACACGTTCTCTGGTCGCGTTGTTAAGCGTTTCCAAGGTTCTATGCAAGAATGGCAAGACATGGGCGTACTTAACTTTGAGATGGAGTCTGCAACATTGCTAACAATGTGTGCGAGCTCTGGTCTAAAAGCAGGTTGTGTAGCGGGTGTAATCATCAACCGTACACAAAAAGAGATTCCAGATCATTCAACTCTGAAAGAGACGGAAGCTCGTTCAATTAAGGTGGTAGTAGAAGCAGCGCGTAAAATGCTGTAAGCCGCGATAATTGGCATTTTAAACAAACGGAAAAACCAGAGGCAAGCCTCTGGTTTTTTTCTATCTATCTAAACCACACTTAAAAATTAGGTATGAAAAAAGCAGCCTGTAACGCTGCTTTTGATCATTTTGAATTCTAGCTTTTATCACTGATACTAGATCTCGTCCGAGCCACCTGCGTCTTTAAACCAAGCCGTTAGGTGTGTTCTTAAGTCTTTAAGCTCATCAGGGCCAATCAGAGCTAGCCCCAAATCTTCTGCACGAGTAATGTCATTGTGACGAAGCGGTCGGAAGCTCACCAGCATTGCACGTGCTTGTAAACCACCTAGCAGATCTCTGAGGGATTCTAGCTTGTACAAGGTGTCATCGCCGTCATCTCGCATGCCTTTGGTTTTACACTCAATGATGTGGAGCTTGTTGTTTACCACCGTTGCAACATCCAACTCATTGCGTACTTCACTTTCACCAAGTTTGCGATAAACCTGAACATTCAAAGAGCGATCTTGAATCGTCGGCATCGTATCTTGAATTTGCTTGACCGTGCTGTGTACCAGAGTCTCTAACCATTCACCGTTTGAAAAGCGGCGTGCATCTTCATCTGCAAACGTTAGAACGCCATTCTCATAAGTGGCGATTTGCGCTTCCACTAAGTCCGAAAGCAGCATGTTGAGCTCACGGTAGCCTTGTTGCTTTTCAGAAAGCTCCACATCAAGTTTTTGCTCTTTGCGGCATGTGGTTGCAAGGTAGTTAAGAGTCGCTAAGCCTGGACCAAGCTCAAGCGCATTTGAGGCCCAGCGTTCACCAAGTTCATACAGTTTTTTATCAAGAAGAGGAGGTAAATCAACGTGGTGGAACTCGCCGCGTGCGCCGAAGATAGTGAGGTAGTCAGCAATCGTAATGTGGTCTTCGACTTGAGTATCTTCTTTGCCATCTGGGTATAACCAGCAAAGCTTATCGCTACTTGGCTCAACCACAAAAATTGGCCAGCGATAGGTACGGAAAACCTCGTACACAGACAATAAGCGATGACGAAGACCGCAACTGGCGTTCAATTTCACATCTTCGCCGCGTTCATGGAGATCTTTTGCCAGTTTTTGAATCGCTTGTTTGATCAGCGAAGTATTGACGGCGGATGGGATTTCAAAAAATTCGGAAGTAATGTCTCGTTGCTCTAAAACGGCACTCAGTCGGTCAAATATATCTAACTGGCTCTTGTCTCCGATGAAGACGATATGTGTGCTTAGCGTACGATTATCTAATAGAGGAGTGACCAATCTCACTGGGTCTTGGTCGATAATACCAACATGAACAGCCATAGATTTTCCTTTTTATGAGGCCGCTCGAAAAGAGATGTGCAAGGGGATGAGCTGGCCATATTAATCATATGTAGACATGGCTGATAAAAAACAAGGGCGACTTAACAAAAAGTCGCCCTTATACAGTTGATTGCACTAATTAATGCTTAAATTTATAAATTATTTATAACTTAAAGCGGTGAACCAATTCATTCTGTTGATGAGCCAAGTGAGTCAGGGATTCACTGGTCTGTGCGATGCTCGACATAGCTTGGAAGCTTTCATCGGCGATACTATTGATATCTTCAATACTGCGTGCAATGTCTGCTGAGGTTTCACTTTGCTCTGCTGCCGCTTGCGAAATATGCGTACTCATTTGGCTGATTTCGATGATTAGCGCTTGAATCTCTTCCATTGAGCTGTTCGCTTTTGATGCTTGCTCAACAGACATCTCCATATCGCTCATGCAGCTTTGTATCACTTGGTTTGCTGACTGAGAGCTGGATTGCAGATTACTGATCATCGATTCAATTTCAGTGGTTGACAGAGTGGTTCTGGATGCAAGCACACGCACCTCATCGGCCACTACCGCAAAGCCGCGACCTTGCTCGCCAGCGCGAGCCGCTTCAATTGCTGCATTCAATGCCAGTAGGTTAGTTTGTTCAGCAATGTTGCGAATCACATCGAGGATAGAACCAATTTGACCACTCATTTTTTGCAATTCAGAGACAGCGGAAACGGATTCGTTCAAACGCGTTTCCAGTTGATTTATGGTCGAGATATTGCTGCTCATGACATTTCTGCCTTCTTCAGAGGCTGATTCGACACGCTGCACCATTTCTAGTGAACCTTGTGCACTTTGAGCAACTTCTTGCACTGAGTGAGACATTTCCGTCATTGCGGTCGCAACGTTTGCTGTTTGCTCGCGTTGTGAGCTTAATTTGCT
This sequence comes from Vibrio sp. JZG120, assembly GCF_053890955.1. NCBI lineage: Bacteria > Pseudomonadati > Pseudomonadota > Gammaproteobacteria > Vibrionales > Vibrionaceae > Vibrio > Vibrio sp. JZG120. Next base: position 659,873 of record NZ_JBSRRK010000004.1, on the reverse strand, counting down.
TTGCGCTTGCGAAGACGTGCTTTCGTTTGTTGCTGCGGTCGAAGATAGGTTCTCTGACGCTTCGTTGAGTTTCACTAAGATCTCGTGAAGACTGTCGGCTAGTGAGTTAATGTGTCCACTCACTCGGCTGAACTCGTTGTTATAACGAATATCGATACGTTGTGTCATGTCACCTTCAGTCAGGCTTTCAAGCACTTTTAGAATACGAGTCAATGGTTCGCGAACGCTATGCGCGATGTGGTAGCCAATCGCTGTGGCAAGTAACACGACAACAACGCCAATGATGATGGCTTTCGTCACACCCGCAGAATAAATGTCACCAGCGTCTGCTAACGATTCATTAAGTTTATCCGTTGCGGTTGTCGTAAATTGCTCAAGAATCGCCATCGTTGAATCAACTTTATTCGCTAGGTTGGCGATGTTGTTGTATAGCGCTGCACGAGCATTGAGGTAATTATTGTGCTGGTCTAAGACACCTCCACGCATTCCCACATCGCGTGTGAATTGTTCTACCGACTCACCAAACGCTGTTTTTAGTTCAGGTAATTGAGTAACTAAACCACGGAAAGCATAGTTCAAATGAGTCACTGCTTTGCGGTTTTTGGTCACGGCTTGCGTAACAAACTCAGGATCAGAGCTGGCGAGGGCATCAGAGGTTATCACTTCGGCATCTTTTAGCTTAATGAAGTAACTCTTCGCCATGACTTTGACAGAAATGCTGGTTTGATCTGCCACATATTCTTTAAGGCCGACCGACAACTCGGTATTCAGCTTTTGGAAGCGACGTGACGATTTTTGCACTTTTTCCTGCGCAGCGAACATCGCTTCGTAGTTGTCCATGGCTTCAAGAGCTTCAGTAAAATAGCTCTGCTCTAACGTTTTTAATTGTGAAAACGGTTCGGCAAGAGAGGGGTAGATTTGGCTTGCAGTTTCCAGTTGAGCCAAAGTGGATTCGAAACGTTGTTGAGATCTAGCAAATTCCTGACGCATTTCATCCATGCGTTGTTTATTCTCTGTCGTCAGAAAATCTTTAAACGATTTGTCGGCAGAAAGCAGTTCAACACTGGTTTGGTTAGATAACGATACCAGTGGTAGGGATGATTTAGACACGGTGCCAAACTTCCCGTGAATATCACTCATTCCTCCCATCATAATGGCAATTGTGACGGCAAATAGGATGATGATCAGAGCAAAGCCCGCATACATCCTTTTAATAACTGAACCTCGCATAAGTGAGCTTCCTCTCCCAAAATAGACAAGCTACCCAAGAATTTTGAGCTTACTTGGGTATAAAAATAATAATTGTCTTAAAAAAGTAACAAAATTCATTGGATTGTATTGAGTTTGTGACGCGCATTTTATGACGCACACGACAAAAAAAGCTTCGTTAATTAGCGTTTGATTAATAATGTTAAGTGAACACTGTTTTTATTGAGCTCCGCTTTTGGTTGGCGCATACTAATTGGGGTCTAATTACCTTTATAAAAATGGAGTCCTCATGGCGGAAGAAACGATCTTTAGTAAAATTATTCGTAAGGAAATCCCTGCCGATATTCTTTATCAAGATGAGTTGGTGACTGCGTTTCGCGATATTAACCCGCGCACACCGAGCCATATTCTCATTATTCCGAATAAATTGATCCCAACAACGAATGATGTTGAAGCTGAAGATGAAGCAATGATGGGGCGTTTGTTCACTGTTGCTAAAAAACTGGCGAAAGAGGAAGGCATTGCGGAAGACGGCTATCGCCTGATCGTTAATTGTAACCCGCACGGTGGCCAAGAGGTTTACCATATTCACATGCACTTATTAGGCGGTCGTCCTCTAGGTCCAATGGTATTGAGCTAAGCTTTAAAAAGTGGGTGGCGCAGTTCACCCACTTCTTTTTCCTGTCGAATGACACATTTGTGGAGATAAATGTGAAACTAGGTGTAAAGCTGTTAGGGCTGATGAGCTGGGCTTTAATGGCCTCTGGCTGCGCGAATTTGTCTGCGGGCAATCTGTTTAGTCACTACAGCAACCAGAATCAAGAAGTTTATCAAGCCGTTGTTGCAGGGGAATATGCGAAAGCGAAACAACTTCAATCGAGCGAAGTGGGTGGCGAGATACTTGGCAACTTTGAAAAGGGCCGTATTTCTTTTCTTGCTGAAGATTACCCGACAAGTTTGAAAGCACTGGAAAATGGTGAGCGTGCCGTTCGTGTTCAGCAAGATCGCGCGACTATTTCTGTGTCAGAGACGGCAACGAGCGTCGGCTCCCTCGCAGTGAACGACAATCTCCAAGATTATCATCCCGCCGATTATGAACTTGGCTTTCTGCACCTTTATCTCGGGCTAAACTATTTACAGAAAAACGATTTGGAAGGGGCGCTTGTTGAAGTGCGTCGAGCCAATCAAGTTCAGGAAGCGGCAAGAAAGGCGCGTGAAAAAGAACTAAAAGCAGCAGAAAATGACCTGAAAAAGCAAGGCATGTCTGCCAATTTAGGCAGTGTGCTGGCGAGCTACCCTGATGCTGGTAAAAAACTAAGCGCAGTACAAAACGGCTATTTGTTCTATCTTTCTGGCTTGTTATATGAAGCGTCACGAGATTTAAACAGTGCTTATGTTGATTACCGACGAGCACTCGCTGTGATGCCAGACAACAAACAAGTTGTTGAAAGCACGTTGTACGCCGCTAAGAAACTAGGCATGCGTGAAGACTTACGCATGCTAGAGAAACGGTATGGTAAAGCACCTTCTGGGTTAACTCAGTCTCAAGGTCGAGTCATCGTTATTGATGAACAAGGCGTTGTGGAGGCTTTGAAAGGTTGGCGTATTGATCTACCGATTTACGACAGTCGCGATAATGGGGCCATTTATTCGTTGGCGCTTCCTTATTATCCGAATCGGGGTGCTCAACGTTTTAGCGATGTGGTTTTAAATGGTCAGGTATTGCCTTCTAGCACGCTGACTGATGTTAATGCGATGGCACAAAACGATCTTAATGAACGTCTGACTACAATGGTGATCCGTCAAGCTCTTCGCGTTTGGGCAAAAGATCGAATCCGAAAAGAGGCAGCGAAAAAAGGCGATGATGTGGGTAACATACTTTTCAATGTATGGAACACATTGACCGAGCAGCCGGATACGAGAAGTTGGCAAACATTACCAGCGCAAGTGAAAACGGCATCAAAAGTCGTGAAACCGGGAACACAAAGTTTAAACTTGGGTGATCAAACCTATCAGTTTGAAGTGCCTGCACAGCAGACTACATTGGTATGGGTATCTCGTCAGGGAACGCACTCAACCGTGTGGCATAAACAGCTAGGGAGACTGTAATGAAAGCATGGCTTATTTGTTTAGCAATGGCTATTGGTTTAGTTGGATGCGCCGAAAACACGGCTGGTATTCGAATTGATGGTCAAACGCAAAAAGTATTTTTTAATGATAACGTTTTGGGTAGTCGCTTATTAGTTGACAACATCACCACCACTTACGTTGATGATCGTCCACGTGGAGTGGTGCAACTAAGTAGTAACTATAAAGGTGACCAGCACATTCTTTACCGCTTCTATTGGTATGACAATAATGGTTTAGAAGTGAATACCAAGCCGGGCCCATGGCGCAAAATGATTGTGCGAGGGTTTGAGCAAGTCACGTTATCTGAAGTTACTGTGAATCCAAATGGCACCAAATTCCGTGTTCAAATTAGAGAAGCACAAGACAATTAATCTTAACGGCTTTGCCGAAGCTGCCGCGCGAACGATGCGCTGGTATTGAAAAACTAAGGAACTCTCATGAAAAAAAGTATTATTGCTCTTTTAGGTCTTGCCGTCATTTTGGGTGGCTGTTCTAACAAAGTCTCTTACGGCGATGCGCAAGCAACAGAAACCACAACTATCGATTTTGGCTCAACAGATTTACAAAAAATCGCGGCTGAAATGGTTGATAGCATGATGATGTCGGGTTCTGTAGCAGCAATTACTCGTGATCAACGTCCTATCGTTTTTGTTGAGCGAATTAAGAACAAGACCAGTGAACACATTGACACTGAATCCATTACCGACACTATTTCTACTAAGATGCTGAACTCTGGTAAGTTCCGCTTTGTTGATATGGATCGTGTTGAGTCTGTGCGTGAACAGCTTAACTTCCAAAACACGGATGAGCTGGTTAACCAAAGCACAGCGATCCAATTTGGTAAAATGGTGGGTGCGCAATACATGCTTTACGGTAACCTATCTAGCATCGTCAAAAATGCAGGTAGCGATAAAGATGTATACTACAAGATGACCATGCGCCTAATGGACCTAGAAACAGGTTTGATTGAGTGGGCGGATGAAACGGAAATTCGTAAAGCGCAATCGAAGAGCTTATTCGGTCTTTAATCGATACTGATGGAGAAGTCATCAATGGCATGGTTTTCTTGGCAACAAGCAAAACAGTTAGATCCGAGTCTTAATGCTCTCGATGGCTTCTTTACTGAGCCTCCGGTAAAAGTTCAAACCGTTACCGGGGGGCTAACCAACCGCTGTTGGCGGTTGGAATCCTCTCAAGGCCTTGTATACATCTGGCGACCGACCAGTAATGTTTGCAAGGCTTTTTCAATTTCTCGCCACAATGAATATCAAGTTCTGAATGCTATCTCTTCATTAGAAATTGGTCCTAAGCCAGTGTTTATCCACGAGCAAGGTTTACTGGTGGAATGGATCGAAGGGCAAGCACTTTCGGATGTAGGGCTACCAGTAAGAGATTTATTATCCATTGCGGCGACCATTCATCAGCACCCGATCAGCGCGCTCCCTTTGGTTCCATTTTCTTATATTTCTCGCATCGATCATTATTGGCTTGAGCTTGATGGTCAGTATGCGGATACGGAATTTGAGGCTCTATACATGAAGTGGCGCACGGAACCGAGTGTAGCGCCGGTTCCACTAGCTCTTTGTCACTTTGACCTGGGGTGTTACAACCTCGTTCGGGGAGAGAGTGGGGTGAAAGTCATTGATTGGGAATATGCTGGTATTGCTGACCCTAGGCTTGATTTGACCTTGACTATTCAAGTCGCGGATGCGCCTGTGGAAGAGGCAGTGAAACAGTATTGCCAAATTCGAGGTATCGACGATACGTCTCTTTGGTTAAGTGGTGTACAGGCGTGGCAGCCAAGAACCCTAGTGATGGCGATGCTTTGGTATCTACTGGCCTATAAATTGTGGGGAGATGAACAATACTTAAACAGTGCGCATGAGTTGAAAGGCTCATTGTGTATGGAAGATCACTGTTTTGAGAACTCGTGATATTTTCCCCTTTAACAGTAAGGAAATAGTGGTAGTTTTAATAAAAGTACCAGATACACACAGGGAGAGGTACACATGATTATTTACTTACACGGCTTTGACAGTACAAGCCCGGGTAACCACGAAAAAGTTCTTCAACTGCAATTCATCGACGACGACGTTCGTTTTATCAATTACAGCACCCTTCACCCAAAGCACGACATGCAACACTTGTTAAAAGAGGTGTCTAAAGTTATCGATCAATCTGATGATCCAAACCCGTTAATCTGTGGGGTTGGTTTAGGTGGTTATTGGTCTGAACGAATTGGTTTTCTATGCGGTATCAAACAAGTGATGTTTAACCCGAACTTGCACCCAGAAAAAACGATGGCTGGTCGAATCGATCGCCCAGAAGAGTATGAAGATATCGCAACAAAATGTGTTGATCAGTTTCGAGCGAAAAATCAAGCTCACTGCTTGGTGATTTTATCCAAAGATGATGAAGTGCATGACAATGCGAAAACGGCAGCTGAGTTAGAAAAATACTATCAAATCATTTGGGACGAAACGCAGTCCCACAAGTTCAAAAAGATCTCTCACCATTTACAAGCTATGAAGGCATTTAAAAATACTTAAGAGTGTTTGAGTGTGAACAGTAAAGCGGCATTTTTTATCGGCTGCTTTGCTGCGACCCCCTTTTGTGAGTATGCCGAGTCCCTTTCTCTTTAAAGGCCTCATTTTTTTGGTTTAGCGCTTAGATTATTGTGTTCTCCTTACCGTTTTCTTACTTCCATCCTATGTGGCACGAATACCTTGTTGTAGAGTAGTCGAAAAGTAGTCAATCCGTACTCGTCACACGGATTTTGGTTGCCTTCAAAGTACGTCTCTATATAATGAACCAGACTAAAATAATTTGATAAATATCAAAAAAAATTGAGAGCGAGTAATAAACTTGCCCAAAAACCTCTGGCGTCGTATGCGTACCAGACAAATATGCTGATTCCTAACAAGTTATTGATAGATAAAGAATAAAATTAGGCAGCAGTTTTTAATCCAAATAAATTGAGACACCTCTAAGAACCAAGAATTCATCGGTTGGATGTATGGCACAGCATGTCTGTGAGCCATATGTCGAGCTGAACCCCATATATTCATTTTTGTAGAGGAAAATCATTGTGACACGCATTATCGTTGTAGGCGGCGGTGCTGGTGGTCTTGAGTTGGCAACTAAGCTTGGCCGAACTCTAGGTCGCAAGAACCGTGCGCAAATTACGCTAGTAGATCGTAAAGCGAGCCACTTGTGGAAGCCATTATTGCATGAAGTTGCAACTGGCTCTTTGGACGAAGGGGTGGATGCTCTGAGTTATCGAGCTCATGCAAAAAACCACAGCTTCGACTTCCAAATGGGTAGCCTTCAAGACATCGACCGCGAACGTAAAGTGATCATCTTAAGTGAGCTTAAAGATGAGCATGGTGAGCTTCTGATGCCAAGCCGCGAGCTAGAATACGACATTCTGGTCATGGCGATTGGTTCAACATCAAACGACTTCAACACTCCTGGCGTTCGTGAGAACTGTATTTTCCTAGACAGTCCAGAACAAGCGCACCGTTTCCGCACAGAAATGAACAATGAGTTCCTAAAACTGCACGCGAAAAACGGTAACGGTACGGTGGATATCGCGATTGTTGGTGCTGGTGCAACTGGCGTTGAGCTATCTGCAGAACTACACAATGCCGTTAAAGAGCTGCGTACTTACGGCTTTGGCGATCTTGACTCTAGCAAGCTGAACGTCAACCTGATTGAAGCGGGTGAGCGTATTCTACCTGCGCTTCCTCCACGTATTTCGGCTGCTGCTCATCAGGAGCTGGTGAAGTTGGGCGTAAACGTACGCACGGCAACCATGGTGACTAAAGCTGAAAAAGATGGCCTCACCACGAAAGATGGTGAGAAGATCCCGGCACAAATCATGGTTTGGGCTGCGGGTATTAAAGCACCAGATTTTATTAAAGATATCGCTGGTTTAGAAACGAACCGTATCAACCAGCTGGTAGTGAAAAATACACTACAAACGACGCGTGATGATGACATTTTCGTTATTGGTGACTTAGCACAATGTACTCAGGCTGATGGTTCGTTTGTTCCACCACGTGCGCAAGCTGCGCACCAAATGGCAAGCCAAGCATTCAGCAACATCGTTGCGAAGATCAACGGACGCGAGCTGAAAGATTATGTGTATAAAGATCACGGCTCATTAGTGTCTCTAAGCCGTTTCTCTACCGTTGGTAGCTTGATGGGCAACCTAACCAAAGGGTCGATGATGGTAGAAGGCCGTATTGCACGTGTCGTTTATATCTCGTTATATCGAATGCACCTGATGGCGTTGCACGGCGTATTTAAAACCGGACTGATGATGCTCGTGGGCCGTATCAACCGAGTACTGCGTCCAAACCTTAAGCTTCACTAAGACGCCAAATTCACATCTACGCGGATTGCGCGGATGCTGTATCTTCGAAATATAAAAAGCCACCGCAAGTCGGTGGCTTTTTATTTATGTTAGATCTGCCGGTAAAAGTGAGTACACAACGCCATCCTTAGGCTTACCATGAAAAATAAACCGGTTTCTGGCGATGGTTTCTTTTTGTGCACCGACTGACTCAATTAAGGTTTGGCTTGCTTCGTTGTCGGGGTCACAGACAATTTCCAGTCGAGTTAAACTCAGCTTTGCAAAGCAGAATTCAGCCAAGGCTCTAACGGCTTCTTGAGCATAGCCCTGTCGTTGATAGCGGTCAGCAACCCAGTAGCCAATACTTGCCATATTAAACGTGTGATATAACTCGTTTACGGCGGCCATTCCTACTAGCGTGTTACTTTGTCGCTCATAGATACCGAAACCGAAAGCTTCTGTTTTTACCCAGTTAAGTCGGGTTGCCAACAGGAAGTCCTGTGCATCTTTCAACGTAATGTTTTGATTACACCAATCTAGCCACTGGTGTAGGGAAGGGGATTCTGCAAGCAAACGTTGTAGTAAGTGAGCTTCTTCAGAAGGGATGAGCTTGAGCGCTAAGCGGGGCGCAATGATTTCAAAATCTGGACTCATGAACTGATACGACTTCCATGTTGAGTTTAAGTAATTTGAAAACTGTCTACTTCATACTGTAACGCAGTTATTTTCCTTGCTCTGCGTTGGTTAGGAATAACTGAGGACATAACAGATAAAAACAAAGCGCAGCAAATGCTGCGCTTTGTTGAATCACTCGTGCTTATCGAACGCGACGAACTTGAATGATCATGCCCATCAATGGGTTGTCTAGGTAATGAGTCTCACTACTACGCATACGGCGTTTTTGATCCATTCGGTAGCTCTTGAGGAACTTTTCTTCTGTTATTGTAGGGGAGATTTCCGCCAAGTTACCGACTTGAACATTGCCATCGACCTCACCTAAATCATCCGCCAATTGCTCAGTTGAAGTTGGTTCAAAACGCACTTCTCTAACACTTGGCTCGCGCAGGTCTAGTGTCGTTTCAGCGAATAGATAATGCTGCACGTAAATTTGGAATCGGCCATCTAGTTCATACAAAGGACCGTTGACTGTCTCCTCACTGTAACCGTCAGTGGAAAATGTCTGAGTACTGCCATTGATTGGACTACCATCTGCGTGATAAGAATCAGAAAAATCTCGTCCACCAACAATACGGAAAATTGGGGCGCTAGATTTGCCTCGGTCACCTTGACGCCATGCTACGTGTTTAAGCACTTTAAACCCAGCATGGTTGTTTAATGCCGCTTCTTGCGCATTCAGGCGGAAAGATGAGCGTGGCAGTAGTGTTACACCTTTAGAGCGACGGTATGATTCACTCTCTAAGCTGCCGACATTTTCCATATCGATTTTTGGCAGTTGATTCGGCCAAGATTCAGTGGTGCTTTCAGCGTCGACTGCTCGCTTGAAAATGATCACTTCAATATCAAATTGACGCTGTGCCCAAGAAGGCATTGAGACACATAGAAGCAATAACGGGATCAGTATTCTCATTCGACTATTAGCTCGTTGGTAATAAATTCTGTTTAAAATCATTCAGTAAGTCTTGAACAAACTGAATGCGTTTACGTCGGTCCGCCAATGGTACGCTAAACTTGAACTTAGTTGGACCTTCCATTGCAAATTTTTGCGGCTGTGATTGCAGCAGTTTAACCAAATACGCTGGATTTATGTCAGCATCAGGGTAAAACTCGATAAATCCACCTTTATCATGGGCTTCTATCTTTTTCGCTTTTAGGCTACCAGCCGAAATTTTCAATTCTGAGACAGCAAGTAAGTTCTTCGTCGCGTCTGGAAGCAGTCCAAATCGATCGATAAGTTCCACTTTGAGCTCTGAGAGTTCTTCACCACTCGTAACGCTCGCAATACGTTTGTACATCGACAGTCGTGTATTCACATCCGGGATGTAATCGTCTGGCAAGAGCGCTGGGATTCGCATTTCAACTTCAGTTTGTTCACAAAGCAGCTCGTCCAAAGAAGGTTCTTTACCTTCTTTCAATGCTTGGACTGCTTGTTCCAGCATTTCCATGTACAGTGTAAAACCAACCGATTGAATTTGCCCACTTTGCTCGTCACCAAGCAGCTCACCAGCCCCACGGATTTCCAAGTCGTGAGTTGCTAGAGTAAAGCCTGCGCCTAAGTCTTCCAGTGAAGCAATCGCATCAAGACGCTTGATAGCATCTTTGGTCATGGCTTTTGGATGTGGCGTTAATAAGTAAGCATAGGCTTGATGATGAGAGCGTCCAACACGGCCACGCAATTGGTGCAGTTGCGCTAAACCAAGGTTGTCTGCACGATCCATAATAATGGTATTCGCCGTTGGTACGTCGATACCGGTTTCGATGATAGTTGTACACACCAACACATTAAAGCGCTGATGGTAGAAATCATTCATGATGCGCTCCAGTTCGCGCTCACGCATTTGACCATGTGCCACGGTAATTCGTGCTTCAGGAATAAGCTTTTGCAAGTCTTCCGCGGTTTTCTCGATAGTCTCTACCTGATTGTGCAGGAAGTAAACCTGACCACCACGCATGATTTCACGCAGTACCGCCTCACGGACCACAGATTCTTCTCTTTGACGAACAAAGGTTTTGATGGCTAAACGACGCGCTGGAGGTGTCGCGATGATCGACAGATCGCGCATGCCACTCATGGCCATATTAAGAGTACGTGGAATTGGTGTTGCGGTGAGGGTAAGAATATCCACATCCGCACGCATTGCTTTGACTTTTTCTTTTTGACGAACCCCGAAGCGGTGTTCCTCGTCAACGATCAACAAACCTAAATCTTTGAATTTAATGTCGCTTGAAAGCAGCTTATGCGTACCGACGACAATATCGACTTTACCATCTGCAACGTCTTGCAAAATGACTTTTTGTTCTTTGGCAGACTTAAAGCGAGACAGTACTTCAACTCGGATTGGTAAGTTGGCAAAACGGTCACGGAAGTTTTCGAAATGCTGCTGAGCAAGCAGGGTTGTCGGTACGAGTACGGCGACCTGTTTACTGTTATCCGTTGCGACAAATGCTGCACGCATAGCGACTTCCGTTTTGCCAAAGCCCACGTCACCACACACTAGGCGATCCATCGCTTTTGCTTGGCACATGTCTGACAAGACGGCATTGATGGCCATCGCTTGGTCATCCGTTTCTTCAAATGGGAACGTTGCTTTAAACGTTGCGTATTGCCCACGATCTAGCTCAAATTTGAAGCCCGGTTTTAATTCTCGTTTAGCGTAAACATCCAGCAACTCAGCCGCGACATCACGCACTTTTTCTGCCGCTTTACGACGTGCTTTTGCCCAAGCCTCGCCACCCAATTTATGCAGTGGTGCACTTTCTTCAGCACCGCCTGAATAACGGCTAATAAGGTTTAGTGATGAAACTGGTACGTAGAGCTTGGCATCGTTTTGATACTCAAGGGTGACGTATTCCGTTTTCATGCCACCGGCTTCAAGTGTTTGTAAACCGATGTAGCGGCCAATACCGTGATCAATATGAACCACTGGTTGACCGGGTTTCAATTCCGCAAGGTGGCGAATAACGGTGTCACTGTTGACTGCTTTTTTATCTTTGCGGCGTCGCTGGATAACGCGGTCACCAAGTAGATCACTTTCACAGATCAGAGCGAAGTTCAGCTCTTCGTGAATGAAACCATGCTCTGCAGCGCCTAAGATCAAACTGAAGCGATCACCCGAATCTAGAGCTTGGTACAGTGAGCCATGTACGACTGGGCGAACTTTGATGCCTTGCAACAGTTCCGTTAGTGCTTCGCGACGACCTTCTGACTCTACCGAGAAAACAATTTTGCCGCTGAATTGCTCACTGAATTGACGAAGACGCGAAAGCGGTTCTTTATTTTGTTGCTGAACGCCAAGCTCGGCTAACGATTGTACTGGTAGGTTTTGACGACCAGCACGCTTAACCACTTTCTCTAGGCTCAATTGAGCCATAGGGAGCTGTTTTAGTTGGCTGAAGAGTTCGTCTTTTTTCAGCCAAAGTTGTTCAGGAGTCAAAAGAGGACGTAGTGGATCAACTTTTTTCTGGTCGTACCGATATTCGACATCGGTTAAGAAAGTATCGACCGCAGATTCAATATCACCATATGTGATGACTTGAGAGTCTTCTGGCAAATATTCAAATAAAGTCTCGGTATGGTCAAAAAACAGCGGTTGCCAATACTCAATACCCGCGGGCCAAGTGCCTTTGGTCACTTGCATGTAGATCGATTCTGGCTCTCGGCGTGCTTCAAATTGGGTGCGCCAACGTGTACGAAAATCCTCAATCGCTTCTTTAGTGGTTGGGAACTCATGCGCAGGCAGCAATTGAATTTGCTGAATATCGTCGATAGAGCGTTGGTTCTCTGGATCAAACGTGCGAATGGTATCTATCTCATCATCAAAGAAGTCGATGCGATACGGGTCATCGCTGCCCATAGGAAAGAGATCCAGAATCGACCCACGGCTCGCGTATTCACCTGGCCCAAATACTTGGTCTACGTGGCGGTAGCCCGAATTTTCAAGTTGTACACGTAGTTTCTCAAGCGAGAGTTGATCGCCGGTTTTCACCATTAAGGTATGTTGCAATAGAAAATCACGTGGCGACTGTCGCTGCAGCACCGTACTGACTGGCACGATGGTAATGCCATTACGTTGGTTTGGCAGTTGGTATAGGCGCGCGATACGCTCAGAGATAATTTCTTGATGCGGAGAAAAGTTATCGTAAGGCAGCGTTTCCCAATCAGGGAACAGGCTTACTGTTTGGTCGGTGAATTGTTCAATCTCCGCTTGAAGCTTTAAAGCGATTTGCGGGTCAGGCACGACGAGTAGCGAGTGACTCGAATGCTGCTTGGCTATTTCAGCAATAGCGAGAGGTAGAGCCGCGCCCGGTAAATTACCTAGCTGTTTTTTGTCGCCACGCTCAGAAGGATTGGTGACGGAAAGAATCGTTGCTTTTGTCATAGGAGTTATTTTTTATCTCGCTCCATCGAGCGCTGACGTAAAAGTTTTTGTTGTTGATATAGTGCCGCCTTTATCAGCAAATCTTGGTCAGATTCACGTAGCATCTTATATCTAAGAGTGATAATGAAATCTTGCTCTGAAGCATCACATTCTTCTACTTGAGCGTAACCGTAAATCGCTGCAGCAGGATGATCGAGAAACAGTTTAACACGAACGAGTTGTTGGGCAGATAGCGCTGTATCTGAACGGTAACTGAGTTGGCTGGCGCCAAACGTCGTGGTTTGATATCGAATGGAGGCGTCATCTTGTTGTGAAAGCATAAAGCTCAACAAGAGGTTAAGTTTCGCGTTTTGCGTATCAAGCAAGTTAATCACATGCTTTAAATCTTTGTTTTTTAGCTCTAGACGTGCATTGTCTGCCAACATATCTAGATGGCTAAATTCGCTGGCAACAATAAACGGTGCTGGAATTTCGGAGACAAAGGTTTCTTCATCTGGCAAAGCAAAATCCGCACTCAACGTTTCGACGTTGATAGTGAGATTATGATGGACGGTAAAGTATTCTTGCTCTGTCATATAGTCGGTCCTTTTGCCAGCGAGCGCTCCCTGTTCACTCAACAAACAAAGAGAAGTAGGGCACTGATTATCGCTAACTGAATGAAGTTATCAAGTTTACCTGATTTGTCCTTGAACTTTTTGCCCTAAATACAGACTTATTGCATGTCGTTGACAAATTTAGCGATTCTCTTGTCTTCTTAATGAGAAGAGTAAGGTAAGATAATCAGCTAAAGCTTTATATCAAAACAACCAGTTGGTTTGTCTTATATGTATCATCCTATCTCATTATTTATTGGTTTGAGATATCTTCGGGGACGCTCTGGAGATAGGTTCAGCCGATTTGTTTCTTATATGTCGACGGCGGGTATTACGATCGGTGTAATGGCATTGGTGACGGTTCTTTCTGTGATGAATGGGTTCGAATCGCAGTTAAAAGAGCGCATTTTAGGCGTGCTACCTCATGCCGTTGTTTCGCAACACGATGGAAAAACGCCGTTGACCGAGTCTGCCCCTTCATTTGTTCAAGCGATGTCGCGTGAATCTGAACCGGAGCCTATCGTTCGTGGAGAGGCTGTAATTCAGAGTTCTGCGCAACTGACGGCAGGTTACCTCATTGGCATTGAACCAAAGAAAGGCGATCCGATCAGCAACCATCTGATTGCTGGGCGATTATCGTCACTTCAAGCGGGCGATTACAAGGTCTTTTTAGGTCATAGTTTGGCGCGCTCTCTAAAGGTATCAATGGGGGATAAAGTGCGCTTAATGGTGACCAACGCGACGCAGTTTACCCCACTTGGCCGTATTCCTAGCCAGCGCAATTTTACTGTCGCTGGTATTTTCAATACGGGATCGGACGTTGATGGTCAATTAATGATTGTTAACATGACGGATGCATCTAAGTTGATGCGTTTTCCGAAAGACACGGTTTCTGGTTGGCGTGTCTTTTTCTCTGATCCATTTATGGTGACGGATTTTGCTGATCAACCCATGCCTGACGGGTGGCAATGGAGTGATTGGCGCGAACAGCGTGGTGAGCTTTTCCAAGCGGTGAAAATGGAAAAGAACATGATGGGACTTATGCTAGGTCTAATTGTGGGCGTTGCTGCATTCAATATTATTTCCGCCTTAATCATGGTGGTGATGGAGAAACAATCAGAAGTCGCAATATTGAAAACTCAAGGCATGACTCAATCTCAAGTGATGACCATTTTCATGGTACAAGGGGCAAGCAGTGGTGTAATTGGCGCGATTGTCGGTGGCGCTGCGGGCGTGATCTTGTCACTTAACCTGAATGCGATTCTTGAATCTGCCGGTGTGGCGCTATTCAGTTTCGGTGGTCATCTACCTATTTTGATTGATTCACTGCAAATTCTTTTAGTGGTGGTGTTGGCGATTGCTCTTAGCCTCGCTGCTACGCTTTATCCTTCTTATCGAGCATCTTCTGTTAAACCTGCTGAGGCACTTCGCTATGAATAAGCTATTAGAATGTCGTGATATTCGTAAAGTCTACCGAGAGGGGTCGTTAGATACGGAAGTGTTGAAAGGCGTAAGTTTCGATATCGATAAAGGGGAGCTGGTTTCTATTGTTGGCTCTTCTGGTTCCGGAAAAAGTACCTTATTGCATATTCTAGGGGCGTTAGATGACGCAACTCATGGTGAAGTTGATTTTCTAGGGCAAAACTTATCGGCTTTAAGTTCGAATAAACAGGCGGCTTTACGCAACAAGCACCTTGGTTTTGTATACCAGTTTCATCATTTGTTAGCTGATTTTACTGCGCTTGAAAACGTGGCGATGCCACTGATGATTGGCGGCGCTAAAGTAACGGATGCAAAACAGGCGGCTAAAGCGCTGTTAGATAAAGTGGGTTTGAGTCATCGGATGCAACACAGACCCTCTGAGTTATCGGGCGGTGAGCGTCAGCGTGTTGCGATTGCGCGTGCATTGGTGAATAAGCCTGATCTTGTTTTGGCCGATGAACCTACGGGGAACTTAGATCATAATACGGCACTGTCTATCTATGATTTGATGCGCGAGCTCAATAAAGAGTCAAACATTGCATTTTTGGTTGTCACGCATGATAAAGAGCTGGCGGCGAAAATGGATCGTCAAATGCACATGCAAGATGGTTTGCTCGTAGATCGTTTTGTGACTGATACAGCATCTGCGGAGGGCTAATTTTGTTTTCATCTTTAGCATTGATGATTGGTGGTCGCTTCAGTCGAGCGAAAAAGCGCAACAAGATGGTGTCTTTCATTTCGCTTTCTTCAACGATTGGCATTGCGGTTGGTGTAGCCGTGATCATTATCGGTCTTTCTGCAATGAATGGCTTTGAGCGCGAGCTGCAATCGCGTGTGTTGTCAGTTATTCCACACGGCGAGTTGGAAGGTGTTAATGGACCGCTTCATAACTACACCAAAACGATGAATCAAGCCCTAAACCATGAAGATGTTGTTGCGGCAGCGCCGTACGTTCGTTTTACGGGGTTAGCAGAAAAAGGCAGTAAGCTAAAAGCGATAGAAGTTCGTGGCGTAGAGCCTACTTTCGAGCAAGCGGTGTCGAGCTTATCGAATTTTATTGACCAAGAAGCTTGGCAAAACTTTTATGCCGGTCAGCAGCAAGTGATCTTAGGCCGAGGTGTAGCAAACGAGCTAAATGTCGCCGTGGGGGATTACATTACGTTGATGATTCCGCAAACAGGCGGCTCAAACAAAGTGCAGGCTCCTAAGCGTGTGCGCGTGAAGGTGTCTGGGTTCTTAACGTTGAATGGCCAAATAGACCATTCTTTAGCGTTAGTGCCATTAGCGGATGCTCAGCAATACGCGAGGTTAGGGGAAGGGGTCACTGGCATTTCACTAAAAACGGATGATGTTCTCAATGCGCCTTCTATTGTTCGTGAGGTAGGTAGCATGGTGGATGTTTACGTGTATTTGAAAAGCTGGCAGCAAAAGTTTGGTTTTTTATATCGCGATATTCAGCTCGTACGCACCATTATGTACTTGGTGATGGTACTCGTGATTGGTGTGGCATGTTTTAACATTGTGTCTACGCTGATGATGGCAGTCAAAGATCGAGCCGCAGAAATTGCAATTTTGCGAACAATGGGAGCAAAAGATAGCCTAATCAAACGTATCTTTGTTTGGCAAGGCGTGTTCTCTGGTGTATTTGGCAGTCTCGTCGGCAGTGTTATTGGTGTCTTAGTGGCGTTAAACCTGACTCCGTTAATTAAAGGGTTAGAGAGCTTAATCGGTCATCAGTTTTTATCGGGTGATATTTACTTCGTCGACTTCTTACCATCACAGTTACACTGGCCAGACGTAGCATTGGTGTCGGTGACGGCGATCGTTTTGAGTTTGCTTGCAACGTGGTACCCCGCTTCTCGCGCCGCGAAGTTAAATCCGGCAGCGGTGCTGAGTTCTAAATAACCAACCGTTTTACAATACGAGAAAAGCAAAAAGGACCGAATTCGGTCCTTTTTTGTATTTATCCAACTTGAGCGACATCGTGTTTCATTCTAACTGTTAGGTGCCCCTCAACTGATAGCGCAAATGCTGATTTTTATGCAGTAACGTCTTATCTTATTTTGCGTTTTTGCCAGCTCCGAACCACTGAGTAGCGCCAAAGTCCTCTAATGCCGAAGTAGCCAATAATCGCGGATATGACACCACAGATAGCACAGCCTAATAAGAATGGAGGGCCAATAGTGCTCATCTGTTGCATGATGAATTCCCACGAAAGTTCAAAGTGGAAAGGTTGCGGAGGAACATGCATCACTAAAGCGCCAAGCTTATACGCAAAATAAAATAACACAGGCATGGTGATGGGGTTGCTTATCCATACCAAAGCGACGGAGAGAGGTAAATTGACGCCAAGCATGATTGCCAAACCAGCAGCCATGATCATTTGGCTTGGTAGCGGAACAAATGCCATAAATAACCCGACAGCAAAAGCCCCAGACGCCGAGCGACGATTTAAACACCACAAGTTCGGGTTGTACAACACATTGCCGAAGACCTTCAATGCTTTTTGGCGTTTGATCAATTCATGATCTGGCATGAAGCGTTTTATCAGCTTTCTAGGCATAGGACAGCATGACTCTCTCAGAAAAAAGTTGGACCTTGGCGTTATTTGTAGCGAGCGTAATTTCGTCAGCTTGGTGGCCGACAATACCAGATTGGCGTTGGCTGCTGCTGGGAATAATAACCACTGGCTCAATAATCAAATTACGTCGTGGCTTAATTAGCATAGGCGCAATTGCGGGCTTTATGGTTGTCATCGTCCACGGCAATGTATTGGAGTCTCAGAGACAAGCCCTTTTTCAAGCAGGGGAGAATATTACCATAATTGGTAAAGTTGACAGCCCTTTTACGCAAATAAGTCACGGATATGAAGGCATTGTGGCTCTAAAAAAGGTAAATTCTCAAACTCTGTTACCTTTTCTTAAACCTAAAATCCGTCTTATTACGCCTTTTCCACTCGATGTTAACAGTGAGTTTACGACATCCGTCTCGTTAAAGCCGATTACAGGCCTACGCAACGAAGCTGGTTTTGACGCTGAAAAGCACGCAATGGGTAAAAGTATTATCGCACGCGGTGTTGTTAACAAGGATGTTACCTGGATTATTCGTTCTACTACATCTTTGCGCCAAGCCATTATCGCTGATGTTTCGGAGGATGTGTCCTCCCTTCATCATTTCTCGTTAATAAATGCGTTAGTTTTTGCCGATCGCTCTTGGTTATCTAAGGAAGATTGGCAAGCACTCAGAGACAGTGGTTTACTGCACTTGGTCTCGATTTCGGGCTTACATATTGGTATGGCGTTTACTTTTGGGCTAGTGGTGGGCGGTGCCATTCGTTATGCGTTACCTCAATACCAGCTATTGCCTAGCTTATGTGGGCTGATGTTTGCCGTTGCCTATGCTTGGTTAGCGGACTTCTCACTACCTACTACCCGCGCGGTGTCGGTATGTGTTATTTACGTCGTTCTCAAATATACCTTAGTGCACTGGGCATCCTGGCGGGTACTTTTGCTCGCGGTAGCGCTACAACTGCTTGTTCAACCTTTTGCATCGTATAGCATGAGTTTTTGGTTATCGTATCTGTCAGTTTGCGCAGTGCTGTTCGCAATCAATTTGATTCGGCATCAAAGCGGGGGCTGGAAGGCGAAGTTAAAAGTGTTATTGCTTACTCAATTGATGTTGAGTGTGTTAATCGTGCCTATTAGTGGCTATTACTTTTCTGGTTTCAGTTTGTCATCAATTGCATACAACTTGGCGTTTATTCCTTGGTTCGGATTTATCGTTGTGCCTTTGATGTTTCTGGCCCTGTTCTCATCTTTATTTCTTGAAATGATAGCAAAGCCTCTGTGGCAGTTGGTGGACTGGTCATTGCAGCCATTGAGCACGTCAATTCAGCACGCGATAGGCTCCTGGCAACCCATTAGTATAGAAATGACAGGGCTGATTCTGGCGGTAATTGCTTGCTTGGTGTTTCAACGATTCATGTTTCAGTACGCGTGGTGTTTGTTACTTGGTATTGTAATTAGTATTAAGCTCACATCGGAATATGATCAGCAACATTGGCGCATTGATGTATTAGATGTGGGCCATGGCCTTGCGGTGATTGTAGAAAAAGACGATAAAGTGTTGCTCTATGATACAGGTAAAGCATGGCAAAATGGCAGTATTGCGGAGCAGGTCGTCACTCCGGTCTTGCATCAACGAGGTTATGAAATCATCGATACGATGATCCTCAGCCATTCCGACAATGACCATGCAGGAGGACGCTTGTTCATTGAAGATTCCTTTTCGCCACAGCGCAAACTCAGTAGCCAAAACTTTATCGGATATGAGTCTTGTACTCGCGGCGATCATTGGAAATGGCAAGGGTTAAATATAGAAGTACTTTGGCCTCCTGCTCTTGTTCAACGTGCATATAATCCGCACTCCTGTGTACTACGCCTTACCGACCCTATTTCTACGTTCAGTATGCTTTTTACTGGTGATATTGAGACCATTAGCGAGTGGATCTTGCTCAGGGAGCCTGAAAAGTTAAAAAGTGATGTGATGTTGGTCCCTCATCATGGTAGTAAAAGTTCGTCGAATCCTCGCTTTATTGAAGCGGTAAATCCGAGTGTGGCCGTTGCTTCTTTGGCAAAAAATAATCAATGGGGAATGCCGGCAGAACATGTTGTTGCAGCATATCGCAAGCTTGACATTACTTGGCTTGATACTGGGGAATATGGTCAGGTAAGCTTCTCTATTCACCGTGATAATTGGCGCTCAGAAACCAAACGTAGCGATACATTTGAGCCTTGGTATAGGCAGA
The DNA here is from genome assembly GCF_053890955.1 of Vibrio sp. JZG120. Taxonomy (NCBI): domain Bacteria; kingdom Pseudomonadati; phylum Pseudomonadota; class Gammaproteobacteria; order Vibrionales; family Vibrionaceae; genus Vibrio; species Vibrio sp. JZG120. The sequence goes on along the minus strand of NZ_JBSRRK010000004.1, from coordinate 640,238 downwards.
TGCTGCGTAAGGGAGTAGAATGAGAGTCTTAATGTAAGAAAATAAAGCACTTCTATGTCGATAAATACTGATGAAACGACTTGGCAGACGTTTAAGCGTCTATGGCAATTTATTCGCCTTTACAAGTCAGGTCTTGTCGTTGCAGTCATTGCATTAGTTATTAATGCTATATCAGATACCTATATGATTTCCCTATTAAAACCATTACTAGATGAAGGTTTTGGGAACGCTGAATCTGATTTTCTACGCACGCTTCCATTGATTATTTTTGCCATGATGTTTGTCCGTGGCATAAGTGGATTTGTCTCCACATACTGTTTGAGCTGGGTATCCGGCAATGTGGTTATGCAAGTCCGCCGCATGGTATTCAATCACTTTATGCATATGCCAGTGTCTTACTTCGATAAGGAAAAGACGGGCAATTTATTGTCACGTATTACCTACGATTCAGAGCAAGTATCTGCGGCAACCAGCCAGGCGTTAGTGAGCATTGTTCGCGAAGGTGCAAGTATCATTGGCCTGTTAGTCCTGATGTTTTACAACAGCTGGCAGTTGTCGTTAGTGCTGTTTGCTGTTGCTCCCGTTGTCGCGTGGGGTATTGGTGTCGTTTCTAAACGTTTTAGAAAAATATCCAAAAATATGCAGACAATGATGGGCAACGTGACTGCGTCAGCAGAGCAGATGCTGAAAGGCCATAAAGTCGTGTTGAGCTACGGCGGCCAAGATATCGAACGTAAACGATTTGAGAAGGTCAGCAACCAAATGCGTCAACAAAGCATGAAGTTGGTGACGGCTCAAGCGGCGGCTAACCCTATCATCCAAATGATTGCGTCACTTGCTATTGTTGCCGTTCTTTACTTAGCAAGTATTGACTCGATTAAAGAGCAACTGACTCCAGGTACATTTACCGTTGTCTTCTCTGCGATGTTTGGTTTGATGCGTCCGCTTAAAGCGCTTACTAACGTTACCTCTCAGTTCCAACGTGGTATGGCCGCGAGCCAAACGCTCTTTGCGTTGATTGACCTTGAGCCTGAGAAAAACGAAGGTAAGTTGACAGTTGAACGCGCAAATGGCGATGTTTCAGTTAAAAACGTAAGCTTTACTTATACTGGCGCAGAAAAGCCAGCATTGGAAAATGTCAGCTTCGATATTCCAAGAGGGAAGACCGTTGCGCTGGTTGGTCGTTCCGGTTCCGGTAAAAGTACCATCGCGAACTTGTTCAATCGTTTCTATGATGTTGATAGTGGCTCCATCACATTAGACGGACATGATATTCGTGAATACGAGTTAAAGAACTTGCGTCAGCAGTTTGCGCTAGTATCACAAAATGTTCATTTATTTAATGACACGATTGCAAACAATATTGCTTACGCAACGGATGGAAAATACGAGCGCAGTGATATCGAGAAAGCGGCAAAACTCGCGCATGCTATGGAATTCATCAGCAAAATGGATGATGGGCTTGATACCATGATTGGTGAAAATGGCGCGAGTCTATCTGGCGGTCAACGTCAACGTGTCGCTATTGCACGTGCTCTATTGCGTGATGCACCGGTATTGATTCTTGATGAGGCGACCTCTGCTTTGGATACGGAATCAGAACGCGCTATCCAAGCTGCATTAGATGAGCTGCAGAAAGACAAAACGGTACTCGTGATTGCGCACCGCTTGTCAACTATCGAGAAAGCCGATGAGATTCTTGTGGTTGATGATGGCGCCATCATTGAGCGTGGCAACCATGCCGATCTTATTGCAAAAAATGGTGCGTATGCACAATTGCACCGTATTCAGTTTGGTGAATAGACGCGGTGGTTGAAAAAATCTGGTTTGAAAACCATCCAATAAAATACCTCTTGTGGCCGCTTTTGTGGCCACTGAGTGTATTATTTGGAGCAATAAGTAAGTCTAAGCGAAAGCAATATCAAACAGGCCGTAAGCAAGCCTACAACGCGCCTATCCCTGTTATTGTTGTCGGCAATATCACGGCTGGTGGTAATGGCAAAACACCAGTTGTGGTTTGGCTTGTTGAGCAACTGCAACAGCTTGGGCTTAAGCCAGGGGTCGTTTCTCGTGGCTATGGAGCAAAAGCTCCGGCCTATCCGTTAGTTCTAAAAGAAGATACGCCTGCGAAACATTGTGGTGATGAACCTAAGTTGATTCATCGACGCACAGGAGCGCCTGTTGCGGTAGACCCGGTGCGTTCAAATGCAGTGAAAGCACTGCTAGAGTCAGGAGTGGATATCATTATTACGGACGATGGGTTACAACATTATGCGTTAGGCCGTGATATTGAGTTAGTGATTGTGGATGGGAATCGTCGATTTGGGAATGAAAGCCTCATTCCGCTTGGCCCACTGCGTGAAGGGGTCGAGCGTCTTGCTGAAGTCGACTTTATCATCACCAATGGCGGTCAAGCACATACGGGCGAAATCGCAATGACTTTAGCGCCATCTAAAGCCATTAACCTCAAGACTAAGCAACTTGCGGAAGTTTCTGAGTTAAAAGAGCTAGTGGCATTTGCAGGGATTGGGCATCCACCACGATTTTTTCATACACTAAACTCGATGAACGCAGATGTTAAAGTCACAAAAGGTTTTGCTGACCATCAAGACTTTGACCAACAAGAATTAGAAGCATTGGCTCAACAAGGGGCCAATGTGATTATGACCGAGAAAGATGCTGTCAAGTGCAGCCATTATGCGCAAGATAATTGGTGGTATCTGCCTGTATCTGCCCAGTTTGAACCAAACGATGCAGAGCAAATTTTAAATAGAATAAAAGAGGTTAAAGCGGCTTATGGATCACCGTCTGCTTGAGATTGTAGCTTGCCCTGTTTGCAAAGGTAAGCTGACGTACGATAAAGAGAATCAAGAGTTGATCTGCAAATTGGATCGCCTCGCTTACCCGATCAAAGAGGGTATTCCCGTTCTGCTCGAGCCTGAGGCTCGTACTATGAGTATGGATGAGGGACGCTAATGTCTTTTACGGTTGTCATTCCTTCGCGTTACGCATCGAGCCGCTTGCCTGGTAAACCGTTAGCGGATATTGGCGGTAAGCCTATGGTTCAGTGGGTTTACGAGCAAGCGCTACAAGCGGGTGCGGAAGATGTTATCGTGGCAACTGATGACGAGCGTGTTGCTGATGCTGTCTCGTCGTTTGGTGGTAAAGTCTGTATGACCTCTCCTAACCACGAATCAGGTACTGAACGCCTTGCTGAAGTTGTTGAAAAGATGGCTATTCCTGCAGACCACATTATTGTTAACGTGCAAGGGGACGAGCCTTTGATTCCACCGTCTATCATTCGTCAGGTTGCTGATAACTTATCGGGGTGTGACGCTCCGATGGCGACATTAGCCGTAGAAATAGACTCGGAAGAAGAAGTGTTTAATCCGAATGCAGTTAAAGTTGTGGCTAATGAGCAAGGCTATGCGATGTACTTTAGCCGAGCAACTATCCCTTGGGATCGCGATAACTTTGCCAAACAAGACAAAATCATTGCCAACCCATTAATGCGTCATATTGGTATTTATGCTTATCGAGCTGGTTTCATTAATACGTATGTAAATTGGGCTCCTAGCGCATTGGAGCAGATCGAGTGCCTTGAGCAACTAAGAGTGCTTTGGTACGGTGAAAAAATTCATGTAGCGGTAGCGAAAGAGGCGCCAGCAGCCGGCGTTGATACGCCAGAAGATCTAGAGGCGGTGCGCGCTATTGTGGCGAAGCAAGCATAACTAAAGGTCACATTGAATTAAGAACGAGAAAGGCTCCTGAATTAGGAGCCTTTTTATTGCTTATGCCCAAGTATTAGTTAGATGTTTGTGTCATATTGATTCCGTTTAGGGCAGGTCGCTAAGACTTCTCGGTGACCTGTGTCTTTTACTTCTTGCAGAATGACATCAAATCCCCACAATCGGTACACGTGTTTCAGAACTTCTTCATAACTGTCATCAAGTGGGATTCGGTTATGAGGTACGTATTGCAACGTGAGTGAGCGATCACCACGAACATCGACATTAAATACCTGAATGTTTGGCTCAAGATTAGATAAGTTGTACTGAGCGGCTAAGGTTTCTCTAATGCGTTTATAACCCATCTCATCGTGTATCGCGGCGACTTCAATAAAGTTTTTGTGGTCATCATCGTTGATCGCAAACAGCTTGAAATCACGCATTAATTTCGGAGAAAGGTATTGGCTAATGAAGCTTTCATCTTTGAAATTATGCATCGCGAAATGTACCGCATCTAACCAATCTGTTCCTGCCAAATCCGGAAACCACTCCTTGTCCTCATCAGTTGGTTCTTCACAGATACGTTTAATATCTCGGAACATTGCAAAGCCCAAGGCGTATGGATTAATACCATTAAAGTAAGGGCTATTATAAGGCGGTTGAGCTACCACACTGGTATGGCTATGTAAGAACTCTAGTATGAACTTTTCGGATACCAAACCCTCATCGTAAAGATGGTTGAGAATGGTGTAATGCCAGAATGTTGCCCAGCCTTCGTTCATGACCTGCGTTTGTTTTTGCGGATAAAAATACTGACTGATTTTGCGTACAATCCGCACGACTTCACGTTGCCACGGCTCTAGTAGCGGGGCATGCTTTTCGAAAAAGTAGAGCAAGTTTTCCTGAGGCTCGCTTGGGAATCGCTCTTTAAGATCTTCCTCTTTGGTTTTGGCTCTTGGTACTGTGCGCCACAATTCATTCACTTGAGACTGTAAGTATGCCTCGCGTTCTTCTTGTCGCGCTTTCTCTTCGGTAATGGAGATTTTCTCTGGTCGCTTGTAACGATCTACACCAAAGTTCATTAAGGCGTGGCAGGAGTCGAGCAGTTTTTCCACTTCCTGTACCCCATATCGCTCCTCACATTCAGCTAAATACTTTTTGGCAAACAGCAAATAATCGATGATGGAGCTAGCGTCCGTCCAGGTTTGGAACAGATAATTACCTTTGAAGAAAGAGTTGTGCCCGTAACAAGCGTGAGCAATCACCAGCGCTTGCATTGTCACGGTGTTTTCTTCCATCAAATAGGCGATACACGGATTGGAGTTAATGACAATCTCGTAGGCTAACCCCATTTGACCATGCTTATAGTTCTGTTCCGTTTGGATGAACTTTTTACCAAACGACCAGTGGTTGTAATTGATGGGCATACCAATACTTGAGTAGGCATCCATCATTTGTTCGGAAGTAATCACTTCTATCTGGTTAGGGTAAGTGTCTAGGCGATAGTGTTGTGCGACACGCTTAATCTCTTTGTGGTAGCGTTCCAACAGCTCAAATGTCCAATCCGGTCCATCTGGCAGCATTTTACTATTACGCTTCTTAGGCGCCTCTCCTGAGAGGTTTTTCGTTGCGGTACTCATCGCTAGCCTCCTTACGCCGTTTCTTTTTGGAATAGTTCACGGAAGACTGGGAAAATATCCTCCACAGAGCGAATGTTTTTCATTGCGAAGTTCGGAAATTCATCGGTGAGTTTTTCGTACTCATGCCATAGAGTTTGGTGCGAGCGTCGTGTGATCTCTATGTAGGAGTAGTACTGACAGTTTGGCAGTAGTTTGTTCACTAATAGATCGCGGCATCTTGGCGAGTCATCTGCCCAGTTATCGCCATCGGATGCTTGCGCAGCATAAATGTTCCATTGTCCAATTGGATAGCGCTCTTTTACGATTTCGTCCATCAGTTTCAATGCGCTGGATACAATAGTGCCCCCGGTCTCTTGCGAGTAGAAGAACTCGTGTTCGTCCACTTCTTTCGCTTGGGTGTGGTGGCGAATGAAGACAACGTCTACATTCTCGTAAGTACGAGTTAAGAACAGGTATAACAGAACGTAAAAACGTTTTGCGATGTCTTTTGTTGCTTGATCCATCGAGCCCGATACGTCCATCAAACAAAACATCACAGCTTGACTAGAAGGTACAGGGCGTTTTTCATAGTTTTTAAAGCGTAAGTCGAAGGTGTCAATAAATGGAACCCCCTCAATTTTCTTACGCAGCTCTTCAATTTCAGCCTTCAAGCGGTTCTCTTCAAACTGCTGAGCGGGTTCAATGTTTTTGATGCGAGCAAGTTCATCTTCTAGCTCTTTGAGAAGACGTTTCTTACCCGCGGTCATTGCCGTACGTCGTGCAAGAGATTGTTGCAGCGAACGTACTACCGCAATGTTTGAAGGGATACCAGCAGTTTGAAAGCCTGCGCGGTGCGTTTTCCATTCAGTAATTTTGGCAATTTGGTTTTTTTCTAGATTAGGCAGCTCGAGATCTTCGAACAAAATATCGAGGTACTCATCTTTTGATATTTGGAATACAAATTCGTCTTGGCCTTCTCCATCTGGACTGGCATTGCCTTCTCCCGAGCCACTACCTTGACCGCCACCTTTGGGACGCTCAATTTTATCACCAGTAATGAATTGGTCATTGCCGGGATGAACTCGTTCGCGAACACCACCTTTGCCTTGATGAAAGATCGGCTCATTGATGTCTTTGTGAGGGATAGAGACGTCTTCGCCCGTTTCCGTATTCGTAATCGAGCGTCGATTCACTGCGTCTGCTACCGACTCTTTTATTTGCTCTTTGTGGCGCTTCAAGAAGCGCTGTCGATTAACAGCGCTCTTGTTCTTGCCATTGAGCCTTCGGTCTATAAATTGCGCCATGAAATAGCCCTCTTCATGTTTCACAAGCGACCTAACTCAATACTGGGTTAGGATGACTTACGTACTCGTAGGTACCACTCAGAAAGTAGGCGAACCTGTTTCTCGGTATAGCCTTTTTCCATCATGCGAGCGACAAAGTCGTCATGCTTCTTCTGATCTTCAGAAGAGGTTTTCGCATTAAATGAGATAACCGGAAGTAGCTCTTCGGTATTGGAGAACATTTTCTTCTCGATTACTGTGCGCAGTTTTTCGTAGCTGGTCCAAACCGGGTTTTGACCATTGTTATTCGCTTTCGCACGAAGCACAAAGTTAACGATTTCGTTTCGGAAATCTTTCGGGTTAGAAATACCAGCGGTTTTCTCGATCTTCTCTAGCTCAGCGTTGAGTGAAGATCGATCAAATAGCTGACCAGTTTCTGGATCTCGGTACTCTTGGTCTTGAATCCAGAAGTCTGCGTAGGTGACATAGCGGTCGAAGATGTTCTGACCGTATTCAGAGTAAGACTCGAGATAAGCGGTCTGAATCTCTTTACCAATAAATTCAACGTAGCGAGGCACTAGGTAGCCTTTCAAGAACTCGAGATATTTCTCTGCCGTTTCAGCAGGGAACTGTTCACGTTCAACCTGTTGTTCAATCACATAGAACAGGTGTACAGGGTTGGCTGCCACCTCGGTTTGGTCGAAGTTAAATACGCGCGACAAAATCTTAAAGGCGAAACGTGTAGAGAGACCATTCATGCCTTCATCGACACCCGCATAATCACGATACTCTTGATAGCTTTTTGCCTTTGGATCGGTGTCTTTGAGTGTTTCACCATCGTAGACGCGCATTTTTGAGAAAATGGATGAGTTTTCAGGCTCTTTCAGGCGTGAAAGAATACTGAATTGCGCTAAAGTTTCGAGCGTGCTTGGAGAACAAGGAGCCTGAGACAGCTCACTGTTTTCAAGCAGTTTTTGGTAAATTTTCACTTCTTCGGATACGCGGAGACAGTAAGGTACTTTTACAATGTACACACGGTCGAGGAAGGCTTCGTTATTTTTGTTGTTACGGAAGGTCTGCCACTCAGATTCGTTCGAGTGAGCCAGAATCATACCGTCGAATGGAATCGCAGATAGACCTTCAGTACCGTTGAAGTTACCTTCTTGCGTTGCCGTCAATAGTGGGTGCAGTACTTTGATCGGCGCTTTGAACATCTCAACGAATTCCATTAAACCTTGGTTTGCTTTACACAGCGCACCGGAATAGCTGTAGGCATCTGGGTCGTCTTGCGAATAATGTTCGAGTTTGCGGATATCGACTTTACCAACCAGTGATGAAATATCTTGGTTGTTTTCATCCCCAGGTTCTGTTTTAGCAATACCGATCTGATCGAGAATTGAAGGGCGAACTTTCACTACCTTAAATTTAGTGATATCGCCGCCAAATTCATGAAGGCGCTTAGCGGCCCATGGCGACATAATCGAGCGAAGATAACGTTGCTCGATGCCGTATTCTTTTTTCAAGATATCGCCGTCTTCCGTGGCTTTGAATAGACAGAATGGATGGTCATTCACTGGGCTACGTTCGCCATTAGCAGTAAGAACATAGATAGGCATCTGTTCCATCAGAGCCTTAAGTTTTTCAGCAAGTGAGGACTTACCACCGCCGACAGGACCGAGTAGATAAAGGATCTGCTTACGTTCCTCTAAACCTTGCGCCGCGTGTTTTAGGTAAGACACAATTTGCTCTATGGCATCTTCCATACCATAAAAATCTTTAAAGGTTTCATAACGAGAGATAACACGATTCGAGAAGATGCGGCTCAATCTCGGGTCTTTTGCCGTATCGATTATCTCTGGTTCACCGATCGCCATCAGTAGGCGTTCTGCTGCATTAGCATAAGCGCTTTTGTCATCCTTACACAGGGCTAGAAACTCCTGTAACGACATCTCTTCATCTTTTGCAGCTTCATATCTTGATTGATAGTGGTCGAAAATACTCATGTCGCTTTCCCCTTTAATAGTCAGTCTACCGACGAACGTTGATTCAGGCTTTCCCACCTATTGTTATGCTTCCTTGTTGTTTGAATATACGTCCTGTTATCACATTTGGTTCGTACAGAATGTAAGATTGGCGACACCAAAGACTTTGCTTTATGGACAGTTTTTTCATTACAACGGTGAGCGGTGGGTATGAATCTTTCAATCACAGCCTTTCTCTACTTAAGCCTAGTCGGGGATTTGCAATTTTGCTTAACAATTATGAATTTATTGCAAAAGTGACATTTGAATCACTCTTTCACTGAAGATGAATTTATGTCGTGAATAGGTGCAATAGAAATCAAATATTTGGCAAAGACAGACGAGTCTCAGTGATTCATTGCTCTACATCGCACAAGGGAAGCGTAAGAAGGTGAAAAAGCAGCGGTAAGGTTGTGACAGGGCAAATAAAAAAGGAAAGCGAGTGCTTTCCTTTTCGTAGACGAATATTTTATGCGCTGAAGATTTGTGCAAGCTCGTTTTCGCATAAATGGTACTGACGAGGGCAGTTGCGCCAAGTTTGTAGCATACGACGGTATTTATCCAGCATTGGCATTTGGCTGTTAAAGTGATGGTCTGCTTTATCAAATTGAGGGTACAGACCTTCAGAATCAATAAGGAAGCGTACGTAATGGACTTGTTGGGCCTCTGAAGCAATATCAAACCCAAGGAACTGCAAGCGGCGCTGATCCACTTTGTTACGATCTTCGGTATCGAGCATGTTGTAAGATTCTTGCATCGCGTGATACATCTCCATAACGTCGATGATCTCACGACACTCCGCTTCTGAGAGACAGCCGAAATCTTTATTCAACTCACGCATTTGTAGCTCATAGCCACGTTCAACGATCGTTTGTAAGCGTTTGTATTTGGCCGCATTACTTGGATCAAGTTGAGACATAAGGTTGTATTGGTTTGATAGAATCAAACGTTGAGCGTTTGACATTTCCATGATGACCTCACTAGATATCTAATACATTTTTAATGTGCTTAGGTTAACGCTTAAGACATGAGTGAAACATGATCTCAACACATATTTAATACTAAAAAATGGCAAGAACTGTCACTTTTGACCAGTTTAAAAACACTTATTTATGGTAATGATTGTATATGTAGTCTCGGTCTGAAAATACTCTTAGCCACTCTGGCTTGAATACGGTTAAAACCGCCAGTGACATACCATTTAATAGGCCCTCAGGGAAGGCAAGCAACGGTACAAAAATAAAGTAGTTATGTTGAATGGTTTCCCAATCGTAATGACCAACCGATAAATGGTAAAAGGAGTTAATCAGCAGATGCAGGCTTCCTGTTATCGCGCCGTTGAAAAAACCTGCAACGAAGATGAACACAAAAATGTTTCTTGGCAAGTAGTGATAACTCAAAAGAAAGACGAGGTAACTAATGAAGATAGGAAGCAGGGCAGACAATACTAAAGACGTGGGTAACTGCAACAACGACACATCATGTAGCAGGTGGTTGACCAGCATTGCGGGGATACTGATTAGAAAGGCCATACGCCAACCATACATCATCGTCAGCGTTGTTAGCGCGAGAAAATGAATCTGTAGTCCTTCTTTTACGCCTGCTTGAGTTGCCCATAGGATGCTGAAAAAAAAGAGTGTTGCAAAAACGAGGTGCTGAAATGCTTTTTCCTTTTCAAGCTTGGGCCAAACTACTTTTTTCCAATCTGGTAGACAGTAGGCGAGTACTATCCAAAGTATGACAACCAGCGAGCCCAAGTTAAACCAATCCATGTTACTACCTTCCTATGCGATCATGACGCAATCATTTCTATTGTTCTTTTTATACCTAAATCACCTCATAGAGATTCATTGAAGGTACTTAGGTATAGTTAAAAAAATACCAGCAATATGCTGGTATTTTAAAGAGGTTAGTCTTGCTGTTCACTTAGTATTTTACGTTATCGTTGTACTGCGCAAGAATGGATTGAATCTCGTCCATGGTTTCTTTCGGTGGAGGGTTTACCCCTTCGAGTGGGTATTCTAAGCCCAATGCTTCCCATTTATGGGCACCCAATTTGTGATAAGGAAGTAACTCGATCTTTTCGATGTTATCCATATCTTTAATAAACTCACCAAGCATGTGTGCTGCTTCAGGATCATCCGTGTAACCTGGCACGACTACATAGCGAATCCAAGTTTTCTTTCCGATTTTTTGCAAGTAACGAGCAAAGTCCAATGTACGTCGGTTCGATACGCCGATGAGATCTTGGTGCACTTCATCTTTCATGTGCTTGATATCAAGCATTACTAAGTCTGTTGCATCCAGTACTTCATCAATAACATCAGTGTGTTTACGAACATAGCCGTTCGTATCTAGACACGTATGAATACCTTCTGCTTTAGCTGCGCGGAAAAAGTCCCGTACAAATTCAGGCTGAAGCATCGCTTCGCCGCCAGAACAAGTAACGCCACCACCTGATGCATTCATGAAGTGGCGGTAACTTTTCGCTTCGGAAATGATCTCTTCAACCGTAACTTCTTTGCCATCATGCGTATCCCATGTATCGCGATTGTGGCAATACTTACAGCGCATCAAACACCCTTGCAAGAAGACGATAAAACGAATACCAGGTCCGTCTACGGTACCACATGACTCAAATGAGTGAATACGACCAGTTGTTGACATCTTTTGCTCTCATTACTAGTAAATTCTAGCTGTTATTTTATTACAAAAAGCAGGGTTAAAACAGCTTTGTCGGTACTAAAGGCAAGGTTATGTGAAGAAAGAAAATAGATAGACCAATCTAAATAAATGCTTGATCACAGGGTTGGTTAATACCAAACGAGAGAACTTGCCTTGTATTTAGATTGGTGCGGATACAGGGATAAGTCAGCTTTTAGAAAAAGGCGAACACAGAGAAGGAGCCTGTCCCATAAACATCAGTTTGGGATTCTTTATAATCTGGCGTTTTTATCGTAAAGGTTAGGCTTGCACCGTAATTTTGGTTATACCAAGTTGCACCCGCTACGGCGCTTGCTTGCCAATTTTGCAGTGTGACGTCGTATGGCGCGGATGGCTCAGGAATACCAGGGCGATCGCCTTCGATGGTCATGTCATTGAAACGGTAACGACCTTCAAACCCCGTAAATAAGAACCAGCTTGAAGTATCCTGTGCGAGCATACTCGCTGAGAACGGGCTCTCAACACTAATATTGGCGGCTCCGATGCTGCTTGCTAGGTTTGTACCCCAACGAAACATGACGCCTTGAGAGACATCACTACGGAAGTTACCCGCATTGATGTCGTTAATGTTGGTGATTTCCCATTGCGTTTTTTGTTCTTCGCTGCGCATCAATTTATTAAATACGCGGTAGCCAAGGCTAAACGCCACTTTATCGTCGATCTGGTAATCCCAACCTTGTGGGTCAGTCGAGCCTGTTATACCGTGAACGATTTCTTGCGCTTTTTCTGAAAGCGAACTTTCACCTGTTGCACCGATGGTGAAGTTGTAGCGGACGGCTTTGTCATTAGTCAGAGAAAGATAGTTGATCTCAGTATGTAGATAACCCGCATATGGGCGATCATTGACCAGTGGGTAATCCGCTTCAATGTCGCTTGGAGTCCACATTTTGTGGCCAAGAACCAACTCTATTTTATCGATATTGGCGTGTACTGAGTCTGCCAGACTCAGCCATTTCCATTGGCTTTCTTGTTTCAGTTGGCCTGTTGCGTAGGAAAGAAAAATACCATTTGTGTAGTCTTGGTCGACGCCGAAAATACCATCATTGTCGAGTGTAAAAGAGACCGTAGACTTAGTGGATGCCATCGCAACTGGAGAAAGAAGAGTAAGAACAATTAATTTACTGAGTTTCATATACTTTATTTACTAACTTTTTTCGCATCATACGTAAGAATGTGGGCAAAATCTTTCGTAATATCACAACTTTCATTCAAGAAATAAAAAAAGGCTGATGCTTCTAAGCATCAGCCTTTGTTGTATCACTAAAACGTTATTTCGCTAAAGTCTTATAGAGACTCTGTGAATGTACGTGCGATTACGTCAGCTTGTTGCTCTGCAGTTAGAGAGTTAAAGCGAACAGCGTAACCAGATACACGGATTGTTAGCTGAGGGTATTTCTCTGGGTGCTTAACAGCGTCTTCTAGAGTTTCGCGGTTAAGAACGTTCACGTTTAGGTGTTGACCACCTTCGATACCCGCTTCGTGGTGGAAGTAACCATCCATCAGACCAGCAAGGTTAGCGCGTTGTGAACCTTCATCTTTACCTAGTGCATTAGGTACGATAGAGAATGTGTAAGAGATACCATCTTGTGCGTCAGCAAACGGCAGTTTTGCAACTGAAGTTAGTGATGCTACGGCACCTTTCTCATCGCGACCGTGCATTGGGTTAGCACCTGGAGCAAATGGAGCACCAGCGCGACGACCGTCAGGTGTGTTACCAGTTTTCTTACCGTAAACCACGTTTGAAGTGATAGTAAGAATTGACTGAGTAGGGATTGCATCACGGTAAGTCTTAAGCTTACGGATTTTGCCCATAAATACAGAAACAAGTTCACATGCGATATCATCAACGCGTGGGTCGTTGTTACCAAATTTAGGGTAATCACCTTCGATTTCGAAGTCGATTGCTAGACCGTCTTCGTCACGGATTGGCTTAACTTTTGCGTATTTGATTGCAGACAGAGAGTCAGCCGCAACAGATAGACCAGCAATACCACAAGCCATAGTACGTTTAACGTCACGGTCATGTAGAGCCATTAGTGCCGCTTCGTAGCTGTACTTGTCGTGCATGAAGTGGATAGCGTTTAGTGCAGTCACGTACTGCTTCGCTAGCCAATCCATGAAGTGGTCCATTTTCTCCCACAACTCATCGTAGTTCAGTACATCGCCTTCGATCTTCGGCATTTGTGGACCAACTTGGATTTTTAGCTTCTCATCCACACCACCGTTGATGGTGTAAAGCATAGTTTTCGCAAGGTTAGCACGAGCACCAAAGAACTGCATTTGCTTACCAACAACCATTGGAGATACACAACATGCGATTGCGTAGTCGTCAGAGTTCATGTCTGGACGCATTAGGTCGTCGTTTTCGTACTGGATTGAAGAAGTATCGATAGACACTTTCGCACAGAACTTCTTGAAGCCTTCAGGTAGTTGCTCAGACCAAAGAACAGTGATGTTTGGCTCTGGAGAAGGACCCATTGTGTATAGTGAGTTTAGGAAACGGAAGTTTGTACGAGTAACTAGCGTACGACCGTCAAGACCCATACCACCCATAGACTCCGTTGCCCAGATAGGGTCGCCAGAGAATAGATCATCGTACTCAGGAGTACGTAGGAAACGAACCATACGTAGTTTCATTACGAAGTGGTCGATCATTTCCTGAGCTTGTTCTTCTGTGATGCGGCCAGCAGCGATATCGCGCTCGATGAAGATGTCTAGGAACGTAGAAGTACGGCCTAGAGACATTGCCGCGCCGTTTTGAGATTTAACAGCAGCTAGGTAACCGAAGTAAGTCCACTGGATAGCTTCTTGTGCAGTTTCAGCAGGACGAGAAATGTCACAACCGTATTTTGCAGCCATTTCTTTGATTTGACCTAGAGCACGGTGTTGCTCTGCGATCTCTTCACGAAGCTGCATTGTCATTTGTAGGTCTTCGCCGTTCTCGAAACGCTCTTGTAGAGAAGAGAACTGTGCGAATTTATCCTTCATTAGGAAATCAATACCGTATAGAGCAACACGACGGTAGTCACCGATGATACGACCACGACCGTATGCATCAGGAAGACCAGTCAATACGCCAGACTTACGACACGCCATGATTTGTGGAGTGTAGATGTCGAAAACGCCTTGGTTGTGAGTTTTACGGTATTCTGTGTAGATTTTCTTAACTTGTGGGTCAAGCTCGCGGTTGTAGGCTTTGCATGAACCTTCAACCATACGGATACCACCGTTAGGGATGATCGCACGTTTTAGAGGAGCGTCAGTTTGAAGACCTACGATAGTTTCTAGGTCTTTTTCGATGTAGCCTGCATCGTGAGCAGTGATGGTAGAGATAACTGAAGTATCAAAATCAACAGGAGCGTGAGTCGCGTTCTCTTGTTTGATGCCTTCCATTACCTTAGCCCAAAGCTTGTTAGTCGCTTCAGTACCTTCAGAAACTAGGAAAGATTCGTCGCCTTCGTACGGAGTGTAGTTCTTCTGAATGAAATCACGAACGTTTACTTCGTTTTGCCAGTCGCCTGCAGCAAAACCTTCCCAAGCTTTAGCAAATTGCTCTGCCATGACATACCTACCTTTTTAGTAGAAAAAAATACGTACTGCTTCGCCGTTGAGCCAGCTATCCCCAAGTTTAAAGAGGGGAACAGTACACTCTTATGAATAACAATATTTATAGTCTTAAATTTAAATGTTCGAGTTACAAAACTATAAATATTGTCACTAGTTTTAACGTTTCTCTTTTTAAGCAACAGTTAGAGGTTAAACTAAAATTTTTTTGCAAACCTTAAACTAAATCAATAAATCCTCAAAAATCTCGATAAAAATGGGGTAGCGACTAGCGCTACCCACACATTTTCTGAACTGTCAGCTTTACAGCCAAGCTTGGATGCCATATTGGCCTTCAAGCATACCAACTGCAAGCATAGCAACTAAACAGATAATAAGTACGCTTACTGGGATCACAATCTTGTCTACAAACGACAAGCGAGACGCGCGCTCTTTATCACCAATTAAGCCGTTGTTATCTAAAAGCATAGTTAGTGCCCAAGCTAGAACAGGGTTAACGACTGCTGAACCAAAGATACAGATGCCTGCTGCTTGTGAATCTTTTGAGTCTTTCACCATCTGCATGCCTGCTTCAAGTAGTGGTAGAGAGACACCAACGAGAAGAGCAACGCGCATAACTGGTGGCCATACAGCAACATCCATAGGGAAACCAAGGATTGCAACAATAATACATAGAGAACCTAGTAAGATTGCACCGCCAGGAATAGGGCGCTTCGCGATTGCTGCAGGGATCATGTAAGTCCCCCAAGATGATGTGATGTTACCACCACCGACAGCGGTACCGACCATTTGGCGCACAGAACACATTGTCATTGTGTCATCAACGTCCATCAGTACTTTTTCACTCTTACGTGGGTAGTTCATTTCTTGGAAGATGCGGTGACCCAAGAAGTCAGGAGACCACATTGCTACAGCAAGAATTGCGAATGGTAGAGAAGCAATGAAGTGTTCCATATTAGGAAGACCAAGCATCCAACCTTCTTCTGTTGAACCCCACCAGTAGATTGGGTTTAGGTTTGGAAGACCCGTCTCGGTTACGAATTTAATATCGAAGCCTGCGCCAAGAACAAGTGCGATTGCAAGGCCAGTGAAGGCACAAACAGGGATTGCTAGCCAGCGTTTGTTCACTTTAGCAAGGAACGCGTACAGGCCAATAGTAACCGCAAGAACGATGAGACCGATGTAACCCATGCTACCAGCGGCAACTGTGTCGGATTGCAAACCAACAGCCCAAGCTTGAATGGAATTAATTTGGCTCATCGTTCCGGTTAAACCCAAGAAGATGAGAAGGCCACCAGCCGTACCTTCAGAGGTGAGGTTAACCAGTTTTGAACCACCTTTTAACAGGCTCAGAATTAAACCAAACACACCAATGAGAATTGCCAATGCAAGAGGGTGAGCACCAGCAAGCGCGATGGTACCAATAAGAGGGATCATTGGGCCGTGGTTACCTGCTAGGTTGGCTTTAGGGTTAATAAAGCCAGAAGCAAGTACACAGAAAAGAAGTGCAGGGATGAGCATCTCTACACGGGCAACTTCGATGGCGAAATCTTTGCCCAGGTTAACATGGTCCCATGCGGCAGTTAGGCCTTCAGCCCAAGACATCATTACCGCAGAGTACATCGCGATAATACCAATCGTACCGGCAAGTGCTGGAACAAGATCTTCAAGTTCAAAACGGAAGTCACGACCTGGCAAGTTTAAGCCGAAACGACGCGGCTTCATAATTTGTAGTTCGTGGTCTAGGTAGTCTGAACGGCTTGCGAACTCAGATGCTGGACGATGAAGCTCACGGTAGCTCTTGGTCTCGATATCTGAATCAGAGTGCGTTTTGTTAACTGCGTCTGACATAGATTCCTCATATATTTAAAAGTTATGAATTCTTCATTCAATTGTGTTAATCCGCATCCTGCGGCACGCTTATGCTAGCTATTATTAGATTTGTTACACGTCGACATTGTGCCTAAGCATAGCTAATAACTTATTGTGTTGAGGCACAAAAAAATCCTCATCTTTTGGCAGGAGTCTAGCAAGATAGCCATTTAGGGTGATTGATTTAGATCACTTTAAGAATGGTTGTGAAATAAAACTACAGAAAGTTTCTGGCATGCGAATGAGATGGTGAAATCTTGTGTAATTTCATTACACAAGTTGCATAAAATTAGAATTTGTTGCTCTTATCGTTCGAGGGATTCGGGGTAAATATCAATATTCATGATGATTATATAAAGCTGGCTTTATTCTTGCTTTCTACAGAGCAAAGACGATTTTTTGGCTAATCATTGCCGCTCAGTTTAGGAAAAAGACATGAAACAGCTTAAAGTACTGCCACTAGTGGCAATCATCTCAGGGTTAATGGTCGGTTGTGGCGGCGGTGGCGGTGGCGGCGGTGGTGCTGCGCCGAAAACAGCGTTTACTTTTGATTTTGCTATACCAGCAACAATGACAGAAAGTGAAGCTACTGCGAAAGGTTGTACGGTGTATGACCACAAAACTGAGCTGAACGGTGATAAAACGGTCTTAACCTATAGCGCAGCGTCAAAAGAGCAAGTGACTAACTATGTTATCGGTTACTACTCTGATGCAGATGGCAAAAGAGCCGGAGACATCATCAAACCAACCACTGATAACTTTAAGTTTTATCTTGAAGATATCCCTGACGGTGGCTTTGTAACGTTTCAAGCAATAGAATTTAACGGTAGAGAAGCTCGCGTAAATACGTTTTCAAAAGAATTCTTACAAGATAAGAAACTACGTAATGCCACGTTTGCCCTTAACCGAGACTCTTTGAACAAGTGCTTTACTGGCGGAAACTTAGCAAGCAATAAGTTTACTAACCTAGATTACCGAAATGCTGAATCAGGTGGTGGAGACTACAACTTTGTCTCGCAAACCGATGTTTTCACGTCACCTAACCCTGATATGTTGCCTACCGATGAGCTTATGGGGCTTAAAGGTGAGCCTACGGCGTTGTTCCAGTATGAATCTGGTTCAAGCGACAAAGCGCTTTACCAGTATGGTATTGGTTCGTGGGGGACTGGTGAGATCGCCTTAGTCAGAGCGGATAATACGTCAAACATTTATTCGTCTTCTGATTATACTTACGACACTCTCCACATTGGTTTTATTACTAACGGCTTTGCGTATGATGCGCTGAAGCTAGATAAAACGGCCGTTGAATATAATCGCCCTAGTGCAACGAATAAAGAAACTTGGGTCTACATGGCGTTCTCAGAGAATCAAGTTAATGGTTGGGACTCTCTACTTAACGAAACGGTCTCTGATGGATGGGATATTGACGTTGATCCAAGCTCTTACTTAAATATTGATAACCTGCCAAACACAAAACCAAGTGTATCAACACAAGGAAGTGCAGACTCGGTGATTGATCTGGACATGGGTTTAACATCGTCTACAGAAGGCTTTACTCGTGTCGCTTACTTTGCGGCTTCAGGCGACTATAAAGTCACACATCGTATTTTCACAAAGAGCGACAGTGACTCTGTTGTTGTTCCTGAGCTCCATTACTACAATTTCCCAACATCAGCCGTTAACGGTTTGAAAGTTTCAGCTTCGGACGATTTTAATCGCACTGCTTTGGTATTGAGTGACGATAGCAATATCGACTCTAAAGTTTTCATGAGCTTCTTTTCTAATGGTGAAGCGTCAGAGCCTGAGCTAGATGAAGACTTGGATGGCATCATTACTTCTGAAAAAGAAGGCCTAGAAAATGAAGTGACATTACGTACTTCAAACTCATTGGTAGTCAGTCGTTTTAATTAATTCATTACGACCCTAAATAAGTTTCAATTAACACTTTTGTAAATTTATTAAGCCCCTTCTAAAGGGGCTTTTTTATATTTAATATTCAGCTTTTGAAGAATAAGTTGCTATATATTGCATATTAATTTGGCTATCGTATCTTTCTATTCGAATTATTTAGGTTAATAATTTGTTGCAAGTTTCAGGGTGTGGTGCTAATTTGTTCCGAATTAGAGAGGGCGGAGTCCCTTAATTGCAGTGACAAAAACACAGGGAGTAGAGCGCATGAATGATGTACCAGCGCTAGATATAAAAGACCTGCACAAAACATTTGGACAAAATGAAGTTCTCAAGGGAATTTCTCTTGCCGCGCACAAAGGAGATGTCATCTCCATCATTGGCTCTTCCGGTTCTGGTAAGAGTACCTTTCTTAGATGTATCAACTTGCTAGAAACGCCTACCGCAGGCGAAATTTGGGTGAATGGTGAATTAATCCAAATGAAGAACAACCGAGCAGGGGAATCCGTTCCTGCTAATGAAAAGCAAGTGCAACGTATTCGCTCACGTCTAGCGATGGTGTTCCAAGGTTTCAACTTATGGTCACACCTGACAGTACTAGAAAACGTGATTGAAGCCCCTGTTCATGTTCTAGGCGTACCAAAAGCCCAAGCGATTGAAAACGCAGAAGTCTTGCTTAAGAAAGTAGGCCTGTATGAGCGTAAAGACTATTATCCTGGGCACTTATCTGGCGGTCAGCAGCAACGTGCCGCTATTGCCCGTGCGCTAGCAGTTGACCCTGAAGTGATGTTGTTTGACGAGCCAACCTCGGCGCTTGACCCAGAACTTGTTGGGGAAGTATTAGGGGTAATGAGAGATTTGGCAGATGAAGGACGAACCATGCTGGTGGTCACGCACGAAATGGCGTTTGCGCGAGACGTATCAAACCATGTGATGTTCTTGCATCAAGGCTTAGTGGAAGAACAGGGAAATCCAGCTAAGCTATTTACAAACCCGGATTCAGAACGATTACAGCAGTTTATCTCATCCATTTACTAATATTTTTAGGCGGCAGACTATTGCCTCCTAAGCCAGCACAACAAACAAAACGAAATAAAATAGCAATCACAGGAGTATGGAAATGAAAAAGTGGTTATTAGCAGCAACGATCGCTGCAACGGCAGTATCTGGTGTCGCTCAAGCGAAAGAATGGAAAACAGTTCGCTTCGGCATTGAGGGTGCTTACCCTCCGTTTAGCTGGACAGAAACTGATGGTTCTCTTAAAGGCTTCGACGTAGACATGGCCAACGCGCTTTGTGAAGAAATGCAAGTGAAATGTAAGATTGTCGCGCAAGATTGGGATGGCATCATTCCTTCTCTATTAGCGCGTAAGTACGACGCAATCATCGCTGCGATGTCTATTACTGAAGAGCGTAAGAAGAAAGTCGATTTCACTGGCAAATACGCACTGATTCCAAACAAATTTATTGCCAAGAAGGGTGCGAATCTGGATTTTGACAACCTAGATGGCAAGAAAATCGCCGTTCAACGTGCAACAACACACGACAAATATCTGACAGATAACTATGGCGATAAAGTAGAAATTGTTCGTTACGGTTCTTTTGATGAGGCTTACCTAGATTTAGCCAATGGTCGTGTTGCCGCTGTATTGGGCGACGCCTCTGCGCTAGAAGAAGGTGTGCTTAATAAAGCGGGCGGCGACGCGTACGAGTTTGTTGGTCCGTCATTGACCGATCCTAAGTGGTTCGGTGAAGGTTTTGGTATTGCCGTGCGTAAACAAGATAAAGATCTAACGAAGAAATTGGACGCGGCGATAATTTCACTACGTGAGAAAGGTGTTTATCAAGAAATTGCTGGTAAATACTTTAACTACGATGTGTACGGTGAATAAACCGTAATTAAGCGACCGTTGGCTTGTTCCTAGAAGTAGTCAACGGTCGATTTTTTGAGTTTAGGGATTAGGAACTCACCTATGCTAGATTTACAAGGATACGAAGCTTCGATTTTAAAAGGGGCTTTAGTAACGATAGAAGTTGCAGTGCTTTCACTCCTTCTTGCGGTGATCTTAGGTATGCTTGGCGCATTAGCTAAGTTAGCACCTTACAAATGGGCAAGGGCGATTGCCACTCTTTACACCACCGTCATTCGCGGCATTCCAGATTTGGTTCTGATGATGCTGATTTTCTTTGGTGGACAAATACTTTTAAACAATAGCCTGTACTCCATTAACGAGACGCTCAATGAGTGGTTTGCTTCGAGTGATCCAAACCATGAATGGACGTCTTACTTACCCGACTATATTGATGTCAGCCCATTTATTGCAGGTGTACTCACGATTGGTTTTATCTTTGGTGCCTACATGGCGGAGACTTTTCGCGGAGCGATCATGGCGGTGGACAAAGGTGAACTAGAAGCGGCGAAAGCTTATGGTATGAGCTCAGCCTTATCGTTTAGAAGAATCTTACTGCCTCAGATGATTCGTCATGCATTACCTGGATTTGGTAATAACTGGTTAGTGTTACTCAAGACCACAGCGTTAGTGTCCATCATCGGCCTAGATGACATGGTGAGAATGAGCTCGTTGGCGGCAGGTACGACGAAAATGCCATTTACCTTTTACATGGCTGTCGCGCTCATCTTTCTGTTTTTTACCAGCGTTTCGACCGGGCTACTCAAGCTTGTTGAGCGTAAGTTCAGTATTCATGCGAGGTAAGTTATGGATTTTTCTTTGATTATTGAAAGTTTCCCAACTTATCTTCAGGGACTTTGGACGACAGTTTGGCTGGTAGGATTAGCGTTGGTTATCGGTTTGTGTGTCTCGATTCCATTAGCCGTGGCACGTAATAGTACGAATTATGCCTTTAGCTTACCTTCTTGGGGATTCATTTACTTTTTCCGTGGAACACCGTTGTTGGTCCAGTTGTATTTGATTTATTACGGTATGGATCAGTTCTTTCCTGTGAAAGATACCTTGTGGGAAAACGCCTGGTTTTGTGCTTTAGTCGCTTTTATTCTTAATACGTCGGCTTATACAGCAGAAATTATTCGTGGTGCGATTAATGGCTTGCCCAAAGGTGAAGTAGAAGCTGCCAAAGCGTATGGGATGAGTAAGTTTATGACATACAGACGTATCATCTTGCCTAGTGCACTGCGTCGAGCGTTACCAGCTTATTCAAACGAAGTGATTTTCATGCTGCACGGTAGTGCGGTCGCGGGTATCGTTACCATTATGGATCTAACTGGTGCTGCGCGTTTAGTTAACTCACGTTACTATGCGCCATTTGAATCTTTCCTTACGGCGGGGCTGTTCTACATGGCACTGACGTTTATGATCTTGTGGTGCTTTAAAGTGGCAGAGAAGCGCTTCTTGGCATACCTACGTCCTTTAAGTTAATAATTAGTGTCAGCAATGGTATCGAAATGGGTACCATTGCTTTTTGATGATTTTGTTATCTTCATTCCTATTTTTCCTACCGATACAAAAGACTATTTCTTTTTATTCATGTACTTACATTAATATTTGATAAACCCATTGTTTAGTAAGTAAAAATGAAAAAAACAATTCTATCGTTGGGCCTTGCCGCCGTTGCCACTGGATGTGGTGGGGGAGAGGGAGAGTCACAATCTAATGCTCAAGTAAAACCAACGCCAGCTCCAGCTCCAGTTCAACAAGCTCTGGAAACTGGTAATGCACTGCTCGTTTCTGACCCGAACGATTTCATCCGAGAAAGTCGGCAAGTTGTGGAAGGGCACAAGAAACAGTCGAATACGATCAAATCTGCAATTGCGAAAAACCTTTCTGGCCTTTATTGGGATCCAACCCATGATGCAGCGATCTTGGCACCTCAGTATGGGTTCAACGACACCATCTTGATGACCAACAAGGCCATGGCTAGCGGTTATAAAGATCAGGCGCTGTCAATTGGCGTTGCTGGAGAAAAAGCTAATGGTCAACGTTATGCGCTATTAGGTAGTAACCCATTTAGAACGGCACAACGCTTTCCCGAGTCTTCGAATGCAGCGATGACTCAATGGCTAAGCAACCTGGTCACTTGGTTGTCAGGCGGAACTACTTCAAACGTTGTCATCGCGCAAATGGATCAGTCTTATTACTTCCCTGATGAGCAAGCGACTCGGAATTGGCTGAAAGACAATGTTTCACAAGAGTTGGCGTTTAACGAGGCCAACCTATGCGATGGTTCAAAGCTACTTAGCTGCTTGCAAACCAATACTCCAAACTTATTAGTTTTGTCACAGCATCTGCAATCTGGCGACACCAACCAACAAGTACTCGATGCTCTGGCATACGCTGAGCATGCCCAAATTCCTGTTCTATACCTGCATTGGGATGGAGGACTAACTGAACTTGGCCGAGACATTTTGGAAAAATTCCATGTTGATTATGTGGGAGATAACTATTGGCGTAAGTTAGGCTTGGTTGATTGGGCGCCTTCATCACTCATGAACTTCGTGCCAGACTCTGTTGCCATGCAACAAGCGCTGTTGTCTCGTTTTGAATCTCAAAACTTCAATGTTGACTTGTCACAGTGTGATGACAAATCTTGTCCTGACACTGCGAATATGGAAAGTCAATTTTATGCAGGGGCAAACAGCATTCGCCATCGGTTGAAAAAGCTTGATGAACAAAAAGTAGATTTGTTTAATCAAGATGGCTACCAATACGAAAAACTCATGGTATTGCTGGCTGATCACTATCGTCAAACGGTTGTGTTCCCAATGGACAAACAATCAACTCAAACGACCGAATTCCTAAAGTCGTACTTTGCCGATTACGTACAATACAACAGCCGAAGCGTGAACCCAAAACAACCAAATATGGGGAACTTCAGCCGTAGTGAATTTAGCCCTAAAGTAAAGAGAATCAGCGCAACGATTAATATGGAATCAAAGCGTAACTTCCGCTCTGCTGGTTTGTATGCGCTTCCTGGGGAGACCTTTACGGTCACGCGCAATGACAGTAATGAAGTGACGACTAAAATTGTCATCAACAGTTTAAGGAGTGGCGCAACTCATGAATTCAGCAAAGATGGATACACGCGACCAAAAATGCTGACTTCTTTCGCCTATGAGGTGAAGCCGGGTGAAAGCATCACGCTGACTTCACCTTATGGCGGGCCTATCCAGGTTCACTTTAACAACAACGATGTGCCAGTAGAACTAACATTTAGTCATGTAGCGCAACACCCTGTATGGAGAAGTGAAAAGGATAACGATGCGTTTATTCAGCAGCTTGAAGCGAATTTGTTCGATTGGGCTGAACTGATCACGCCTGGATTTGAGGTACACTCTAAACGCGACAAAATGCTTGAATCTGTCAACGATGAGATGTGGTCGACACCAGCTGAAATGGCGCTAGCGACAGAAGAGTATGTTCATAACTACCCACATGTCTTGGCTGGTTTCCAAGGGCCGGGTATCGATGAGGTTCCGGAAATTATCCAGTATGCCAAAAATCAAGGTTGGGAAATCGCCAATATTGATATGGTGAAGCATATGAACGCTGACCAAGCGACGTGTGGTTACGGCTGTTCTGGTAACCCATACGATGCTTACTGGTCATTCAGCCCACTCGGTCACGGTGATTTACATGAGCTTGGTCATGGCTTGGAAAAAGGTCGATTCCGATTTGCTGGTTGGGAAGGGCATTCAACGACCAATTACTACTCGTATTACAGTAAGTCTCGTTTCTTCCAGAATACGGGGAAAGTTTCAACTTGCCAAAGTTTGGATTTCAAAGGCCAGTTTGAATTATTGCAAGCAAGCCGAACTCAAGCGGATCCAAACGCTTACATGGCAGCGCAAAATCAAACTGGTTGGAGTTGGGGAGCTCGCGTTTACATTCAAATGATGATGGCGACGCAGCAAGAAGGTGTACTGCAAAATGGTTGGCATTTATTGGCGCGATTGCACCTGATTGAACGTGAGTTTAACCGCTTAAAATCGGATGATGCGCTTTGGAATGAGAGACGATTGAGTATTGGTTTCGCCAACTACTCTCGTGAAGAGGCAAATAGCATCTCAAACAACGACTGGTTGCTTATTGCTCTGAGCTACATCTCTCAGCGAGACATGACGAGCTATTTAGATATGTGGGGCTTCTCGTTCACAGAAAAAGCGAAACAGCAGGCTATGGCGCTGAATCTACCGCCGATGCCTCTCACTTACTTTGCAAGCAGCAATACCGGCTACTGTCTGAACGAATTTGCTCAAACGCCAGTCAGTGTTGATGGTCAAACGGTTTGGCCGCTGAACTAGCTGAGTAGAAAGTAACTTGCATGAAAAAGGGAGACAGAGTCTCCCTTTTTCATGGGTTAAGCTTAGCGTTGAGTCCCGCTTATTGCTCAGTTATGTATTACTTGAACGTCGACCAAATTGGAGCGTGGTCTGAAGGTTTTTCAATACCGCGCAATTCATAATCGATACCCGACTCAATACATTTTTGCGCGAGAGAAGGGGTCGCCAAAATGACATCAATTCGTAGACCTCGGTTATCATCAAATCCGCGAGAGCGATAATCAAACCACGAGAATTGATCGTTCACTTCTGGATATAGCTTGCGGAAGGTGTCCTCAAAGCCCCAATCTAGCAAGGTTTTCAGCCATTCGCGCTCTTCCGGTTGGAATGAACATTTACCTGTTTTTAGCCAACGCTTACGGTTTGGTTCGCCGATACCGATATCTGCATCAATAGGGCTGATGTTGATGTCACCCATAACAATCAATTGCTCGTCACTATTGTGATGATCGTTTAGGTAGGTCATCAGATCTTTATAAAACTGACGTTTGTATGGGAATTTTGTTTCGTGGCTGATGTTATCCCCTTGAGGGAAGTAGCCGTTTAGCACAGTGACCTTCTCGCCGTTTTCATTTAAAAACGTTGCCATGATCATTCGCTTTTGATGTTCCTCGTTATCCGTCGGGAACCCTTTTTGTACGTGTAGAGGCTCTTGCTTACAAAGCATTGCTACGCCGTAATGTGCTTTTTGACCATGGAAATACACTTTGTAGCCCATGGCTTCGACAGCTTCAATCGGGAATGCTTCATCGTGAACTTTAATTTCCTGAAGACCAATCACATCAGGTTGGTGTTTGTCGATTAGCGCTTGGAGTTGGTGCAGTCGCGCACGTAATCCATTGATGTTAAAGCTGATTACTTTCATTGTTTATCCTTTTTGAGGGCGTACTTTTTTATGAATAGTATCATTGTGCAAGAGCACTGAAAACGAGTCTCGGTGAAAGGAGCGAAACGTTGGGCTACTTTGCTTTTAATTTGTTTTCTAAGTCATTTTGCACGATCTTCAAAGCGTTAAGCGCAACTTCTGGATCTATCTCATTGCTCTCAAGTAAATAGATCAAATCGACAGCCAATTTGATCTCTTCAGGTGCGTCATCTAAAGGCGAGGTTGGTTGTTCGGCCATTATTGGTGTTTTTCCCTATGCGTAATTTGGTTCTCTAGTTTCAGAAGCGCTGCCTCACAACGTGCCAAACGTTGCTCGGTCGCTAGTAACACTTTCTGAGCCTCGGCACGCATAAAACTAGGAGCGGTTTCGACAGCACGTTCTTTTTCTAACACCATTTCGCGCAAGCGTCTTGCCCACTCTTGGTGTTGAGCGAGTTCCTGATAAAGCACGTTAATAGGCTTGCGGAAATGGCTGCTATGTTTGATCTCATTCTTGCGAATTTTGGTGGTAGAAATCTCGCGTTGAATCGCACCTATTTGCGCTACTAACCGTTCAGTGAGGTACTCAGCACGCAAAGCGGTGAGCTTACCTTCATTTTGCTCGCGCACAATCGCATCCAGCGTGGCTTTTGCTTCTTTTACGCAAGGAGTAAGTAAGCGAGAGCGACAACCAAATAAGCGCTCATCAAAAAGCGGAACATGGTGTTCGCCTCTTTGACGGTCAAGAACAGCGGCTTGCTTCGCCATTTTTTCTAGGTTTTCCTGGAGTTGAGAAATGTTCATGACAAACCTACAAACCATGCGTCATAAGCCAATTTTATGGCCAGTATACTGACGACAGTAACAAATACAGGGCGAATGAATTTAGAACCAAACCGAATGGCGGAATGCGCGCCAACAAAAGCGCCAGCCATTAAACATACCCCCATTGTTAAGCCTAGCACCCAGTTGATATGACCGAGGACTGCAAACGTGATCAAAGAGGTAAAGTTGCTGGTAAAGTTCATTGCTTTTGCTAAGCCAGAGGCGAGCAAGATATTCAGCCGATACAGAGCCATTGAACTTACCGTCCAAAAAGCCCCAGTTCCCGGCCCTGCGAGCCCGTCATAGAACCCTATGGATAATCCTTGCATGTACTGTTTTCTATGAAGTTTTGGGCAAGGCTCGGGAATTGGACTTTGATGAGGAGAGTGCGGTGTTTTATGGAAGACGGTGTATAACGCCGCCGCTAAAATAACAAGAGGTAACCCTTTTTCTAGCCAATCCGTGCTAATCGCGTCCACAAGTAGGGTACCT
This sequence comes from Vibrio sp. JZG120, assembly GCF_053890955.1. Taxonomy (NCBI): domain Bacteria; kingdom Pseudomonadati; phylum Pseudomonadota; class Gammaproteobacteria; order Vibrionales; family Vibrionaceae; genus Vibrio; species Vibrio sp. JZG120. Next base: position 613,022 of record NZ_JBSRRK010000004.1, on the reverse strand, counting down.
AATGTTGCTCCGACAAGCGTCGCTACAAATGCTCTTCCCCAGCATTGAGGCTTGAATAAACGTTTCTTGTAGTACGTAAATGCTGCAGTAGAAGAGGCAAAGGTAGCCGCAAGTTTATTGGTGCCTAGTGCAATATGGGGCGGCAAGCCCAACGATAGTAGAGCAGGTACGGTTAGCATGCCACCACCACCGGCAACTGCATCAATAAATCCAGCGACAAAAGCGACAAGCGCCAACACCAACAGCATAGTTGGCTCAATCATTTCCATAAATGGTGATTCTTCTAATATTCTATTTTACGTTTAAATGGAGGTAGTGAGTCGATTAAGGCTTGTCCGTATCGCTTAGTGACTAGGCGTCGATCAAGAATCGTTACTCTACCAGAATCTCTCTCTTTACGCAGTAAGCGACCTACGCTCTGGATCAGCTTTTTGCTTGCGTCAGGTACAGTTATTTGCATAAACGGGTTCCCACCTTTTTTCTCGATATATTCGGAGTGAGCCTGTTCGACAGGGGAGGTTGGAACACCAAATGGAATTTTTGTTATCACCAAGTTTTCAAGTAATTCGCCAGGTAAATCTAGCCCCTCAGAGAAACTGCCAGTACCAAATAAGATGCTGGTTTTATTTGATTCTATTAGCTTTTTATGTTTTTTTAGAATTTCTTGACGTGAGCTTTCACCTTGAACTTGCAATGCCCAGCCTTTTTTTATGAACTCCGAAGACAGCGCCTTCGCAACTTGGTTCATCTGCCAATAGGATGAGAATAATACTAAGTTGGCTTTCTTGTCTTCCAAGTACTTAGGCAATATCTCAATAAGATATTCAGTAAATTGAGGCGCTGGTGGTTCATATTTCATCGCAGGGATGAGCAATTCTGCCTGGTTTTGGTAATCGAATGGTGACGCAAGCGCTAAAAACTGTGTGCCTGATTCTGGTTTTCCATCAATACCAACCTGATGGCAAAAGTAATGGAAGGAGTTTAATGCACGCATCGTTGCGGAAACTAAAATGGCGCCAATGCACCTGCTCCAAATTTGTTGGTCGAGTTGCCATCCAATTTCAAGCGGAGAAACACTCACAATGAAATCACCCTCGCGATCGGGGTGGGTTTCTAACCAGCGAGCTAAAGGCGCACCTTTTTCACGAGTTGGCTCAGCCATCAAGTGCCATACTTGCGCTAGGTTTTCTAACCTTTGAATGTAGAAGCCGAGCTCTGCAAGCGCTGGTTCAGCCAATCTTGTCGCAAGCTCCCCATCTTTTACTCTTTCCGCAATAAGGTCGGCAATTTTTGCCACACTTTGATTTGCTTTTTTACTGAACTGCTTTAACTCTTTGGATTGGTTCTCTAGCCATTCTGGTAGTTCACCGTGCTCAAAGCGGTAGATACTCTCTTCAAATTGAGCTGGATCGAACTGTTTAGGCAGTTGAGTCAGTGCTGGTATCAAGTTCTGAACCGCGTCTTGAAGGTCGTTGCGAAATCGAGCTACGCGCTTCTCGTCTGCGAGCGATGAAAACTTGCTAATCGACTGATTTAACTTCTCAAGCCATGCTGCCGCACCTTTTAAGCTCGCAGATGCTGAAGCATGATCGCGGGCGACATGAGGCAAGTGATGTGCCTCGTCAAAGACGTATATCGTGTTTTCTGGCTCAGGTAAGATTACTCCGCCCCCCAAGTCTGCGTCTGCCATGACGAGAGAGTGGTTCGCAATGATGACATCATTCTTATCCAGCTCCGAGCGCGCTTTTTGAAATGGACAGCCGCGATGGCCCGGTAAACTGTTATTGCAACTGTGTTTATCACTGACAATCAGTTGCCATAGCTTATCATCGATGGTTTTAGGCCAAGAATCACGGTCACCATCCCATTTACCTTGCGCAAGAGAGCGATGCATTGTTTCCAACAGCTCTATATCTTTTTGCTTAGGCTTGGTTTCGAACATGGCTAACTGACCACCATCAGCACCACAAGCTGAAGCAAGTTTTTCTGCACAACAATAGCGTTGACGGCCTTTTGCCAAAATAAAAGAAAACTCTCGGTCGGTAATCCGACGAAAAAGAGGGAGGTCTTTATTTATGAGCTGCTCTTGCAGAGCTACGGTCGCCGTTGAGATAACCACTTTTCTATTGTTATGTACAGCCACGGGGATGGCAGCCATTAGATAGGAGAGCGACTTACCAATTCCAGTCCCTGCTTCTGCAACCAGTATTCGGTTAGATTTGTGGTACTGACCGCACAGCGTTTTTGCAATCTCTGCAACAAGGTAGTTTTGTGCTCTTCTAGGTACAAAGTTATCAAGTTGATCTTGCAGGTTTTGATAGCTATTACGAATCGATTTTTGAATGTTACTGGTCAGCATACGGGCCTCAAATGCGTTGGAGGCGAATAGTAGCACACATCACTAGTTGTACAGTAGTTCACAAAACGGAATGCTTTTATGAGGAATGTAGATCTTCTTCACAAAAAAATATTGAACCTTATCTAAATGAAATTAATTTCATTATATGAAAAATATAAAACTCCAAATATGATATTTGTATGGTTTTTTATTCTATATATTGTGTTTTTTAGTATTTGTTTTGGGTTTAAAATCTCATTGTTAATGGTTTTATAAATTATGAAAAATCAAGAGGATTGATTAGATGTTCGTCGAATAAATAAAGATAAACTTTTCAAGCTATTGTTTTTAAATGTTATTTTTGTTTTTTTACATTGGTATTTAGAAAATTTGACAGCCAGAATAATCTTTTGCACTCTTAGCTCCAGATTTTGAGAAGGCGCTGTATAACGTTTTGTTAACGCTCTATCTCAAACATATAAAAAAAGGGAACCGGACAAGGATATCCCGAACTAAGAAAAGGCAGTGGATTAATTATGAAAAAAACTCTATTAGCACTAGCTGTAGTTGCGTCTGCAACTTCAGTGAACGCAGCTGAAGTATTCAAATCTGAAGAAGGTTCTGTAGATTTCTACGGTCAGCTACGTCCAACTCTTCTATTCCTAGACAGCACAGACCACACTGCAGAGCTAAACACTAGCTCTTCTCGTATGGGTGTAAATGGTGTTTACGTTGTAAACGACAACCTAAAAGTTCTAGGTGAAGTTGAAATCGGTGTTGCTCTAGGTGACAACTACGGTGCAGGTGCTGATTCAAGCGAGCGTACTGATGACTCAGTATACGTACGCCGTCACATCTTTGGCTTCGACATGGGCGATATGGGTACACTTCGTTTTGGTAAAGAAGGTACTTGGGCTGATGACATCTACGGAGCTGATTACTCATACTTCTTCGGTGGTTCTGCACTTCTTTACGGACACGCGTGGAACAACTCTTCTCAAATTAAATACGCTTACGAAAATGACGCATTCTGGCTAAAAGCTGGTTACGCGCTAGGTGAGAAAGATCAAAACGAAGAAATCCGCGAAGTATTCGTAGGTAAGTCTTTCAATGACCTATCTGTACACGCTGGCGTTCTTTCTTCTGAGAACAAGATTGCTTCTAAAGGTAACAACACTGAGAACCTATCTTTCGAAGTAACTGCTGAATACGCTCTAGATGAGCACACTCTAGGTGCTACGTACTACTACAACGAAAATGAAGACAAAGCAGCTAACGAGACTATCGATTCTCACGGTATCTCTCTAGCAGGCATGTTCGCTGTAGCTCCTAAAACAACACTTTACTCTGGCTACGAGCTAGTAATGTCATCTTCTGACAAATCTGGCAAGAAAGATGGCGACCAATCTAAGTTTTACGCTGGCGTTGAATACAAGTTCTCTAAATGGGCTCGCGTATTCGCAGAAGCGGGTTACAATTTTGATGGTGATAAGCTAGAAGCTGGTAAAACAACTGCAGAAACTGATTCTAAAACTGACTTCGGTGTTGGTGCACGTTTCTACTGGTAATCAATACCCAGTTTGATATTGTAAGACCCAGCTATATGCTGGGTCTTTTACTATGAAGATAAGGATGAAAAACTCTATGCAGTTATCATTAAAAGTGGCAATGGCGTTGTCTATTCTTGCCAGTACAAACCTTTATGCTGCAACGACTTTAGTGGTTCCAGAAGACGTGAAGTTACTGGCCGTCAATATGGAGAAGCCAAAACTTGAGGGGGGACTTTTCTCTAGTGAGAAGACAATTGAGATCCCCGACGGAACTAACCAAATTGTCTTCAAATATCAACCTGCTTTTGAAACAAACGAAAACCTTAAGACAGTTTACAGTGACGTGATCATCGCTAAGTTTGATGTTGAAAATGAAAAACTAAAGTTTGAACTACCAGAGTTTAAAACTCTTCGTCAAGCGCAAAACAACATCTCACCTTTAGATTGGCAACTGCTGGACACCAAAGGTCAACCTATTGCTTTGGTCGAAGATGTATTAGAGTCAGATGGTGTTCAAATTGGTCGTAATTACCCTCAAGAATCTCGTAACTACAATATTGCTGGCGGTATCGCGAGTGTTGCCGTTAGTTATGTAACTGTGAATCAGCATCAACAATCAGTAAGTGATATCGAGCCTCGAGTTGAGAGTAGTGATACCCGTTCAACAGTCGCATCGAACGACAGCCCAATGGTTGATGTATTAAAGACGATGTACCAGAAAGCGTCTCCGGCGGAAAAAGAGGCATTTAAAAACTGGCTTGCTGAGCAGTAATCCCTTAGTTCATTAGATAGGGCTTAACTGAAAAAGTACGAATCTAAAAAGCAGGCTTTAAGCCTGCTTTTATCTTTTCTGCCTATTAGAGAGAGAGATTTCTCTCCATTCACCAGGCATTAGGTCTTTAAGGACGATATCACCCATCGAATGACGAATGAGGCGCAAAGTAGGGAAGCCAATGTGCGCAGTCATGCGACGCACCTGACGATTTCTTCCTTCAATAATGGTAATGGCTAACCAAGTGGTAGGGATATTTGCGCGAAAACGAACAGGAGGAGTTCTGTCCCAGACTTGTGGTTCTGGAATCACTTCAACTTCGGCTGGTAGGGTCATACCATCTTTTAGCTCTACTCCCTTTCTCAATTTTTCAAGATCTTGCTCTAGAGGAGCGCCATCGACTTGAACCCAATAAGTCTTCGGGGATTTTGACTTTGGCTGCGTGAGCTTCGCCTGCAAGATGCCATCGTTAGTGAGCACCATCAAACCTTCGCTGTCTCGGTCCAATCGGCCAGCCGCATAGACATCTTTGATTGGGATATAGTCCGCTAACGTTTTGCGACCATCACCATCGGTAAATTGACTGAGCGTGTCGTAAGGCTTGTTGAATATAATGACTTTACGGTCTTTTGGATCCACTTTTGGCTTTTGGTTTCTTGCTGAGCGAACAGGGCGACGGTTTGTTTGAGTACGAGTCTTTGAGCTATTGCGAGCTCCTGAGTGTTTAAATCGGCCCGTTTGGGATTGATTGCGACCGCGACCTTTTTCATGACCTGTACGAGATGACATGTTAACTACCCTGCAAAAATGTAAATGAACTGTGTTTGAAAGTTTTAAGTTTTCTCATGATCGGATATGATTTGCGCGCCTAAAACTAACAAACGCGCACAGAATGATAGACTAATTCGTGTTATTTGTTTAATTATATCAGTGCACTCATGGATTCAGAGCCCAGAGCTTCAAACTACAACAAAGAGTGCGAACCGCATGTGGCGTTAGTGAGGAGACATGTACTGCTAACGTGCAGCAATGCGTCAATTAAACCAACTCAGACGCTGAGTTGATCAGCCAACAAGTTGATTAAAAAATAGGGAAATTTCATGCCTACAGAAAAACCTACAATTATCTACACCATCACTGATGAAGCGCCGGCGCTAGCAACTTATTCATTACTACCAATCATTCAATCATTCACAGCATCGTCTGGCATCAATGTAGATACTCGTGATATTTCACTAGCAGGTCGAATTATCGCTAACTTCCCAGAGCATCTAAAAGAAGAACAGCGCATTGGCGATGCGTTGACAGAGCTTGGTGAACTAGCTCAAACTCCAGAAGCAAATATCATCAAGCTGCCTAACATTTCAGCTTCAGTTCCTCAGCTTAAAGCGGCGATTAAAGAGCTTCAGGCGAAAGGTTACGATTTACCAAACTACCCAGAAGAACCGAGCACGTACGAAGAGAAAGCGATTAAAGCGGCTTACGACAAAATCAAAGGTAGTGCGGTTAACCCAGTACTTCGTGAAGGTAACTCAGACCGTCGTGCTCCAACTTCGGTTAAGAACTACGCGAAGAAAAATCCACATTCAATGGGTGCGTGGTCATCAGAGTCTAAGTCTCATGTCGCGAGCATGTCAGATAACGACTTCTTTGGGAGCGAAAAGTCGACAACCATCTCTGGCGCAACAGAGGTCAAAATCGAGTTCGTCGGTAATGACGGTACAGTTAAAGAGCTTAAGTCTGCGTTCCCATTACTAGATAAAGAAGTCATTGACACTTCAGTGATGAAGAAGAAGGCGCTGGTTGAATTTTTCGAGAAAGAGATTGCTGAAGCGAAAGCACAAGACGTGCTGTTGTCTCTTCATATGAAAGCGACGATGATGAAGGTTTCTGACCCAGTCATTTTCGGCCATGCAGTGAAAGTTTACTACAAAGACGTTTTCGATAAATACGGTAAGCTGTTTGAAGAACTGGGCGTTGATGTAAACAATGGCATTGGCGATGTTTACTCGAAAATTGAGTCTCTACCTGAAGCACAAAAAGCAGAAATTGAAGCGGCAATTCAAGCGGTTTACCAAACTCAACCAGAACTTGCGATGGTTGATTCGGATCGTGGTATCACAAACTTACATGTACCAAGCGACATTATTGTAGATGCTTCTATGCCAGCAATGCTTCGCTCTTCGGGTCAAATGTGGGGACCAGATGGTAAACAAAAAGACACCAAAGCGATGATACCAGATCGTAGCTACGCAGGTATTTACCAAGCGGTGATTGATTTCTGTAAAGAGCACGGCGCATTTGACCCGACCACTATGGGTAGCGTGCCTAACGTTGGCTTAATGGCTCAAAAGGCAGAAGAATATGGTTCTCACGACAAGACGTTCATTCTAGATGCAGCGGGTACCGTTCGCGTTGTTGATACTGCGGGTAACGTATTGTTAGAGCAAGCGGTTGAAGAAGGCGATATCTTCCGTATGTGTCAGGTGAAGGACGCACCAATCCAAGATTGGGTTAAACTAGCAGTGACTCGCGCACGTGCAACAGGTGTTCCAGCCGTATTCTGGCTAGACGAAAACCGTGCGCACGATGCTGAACTCATTAAGAAAGTAAATACCTACTTACCAGAGCACGATACTGACGGTCTAGAGATTAAGATCCTATCTCCTGTTGATGCTTGTAAGTACTCGCTAGAGCGTATGAAAGCGGGTCTGGATACTATCTCTGTAACGGGTAACGTTCTTCGTGACTACCTAACAGACTTGTTCCCAATTCTAGAGTTAGGCACGTCAGCTAAGATGCTATCTATCGTTCCATTGATGAATGGCGGTGGTCTATTTGAAACTGGTGCTGGTGGTTCTGCTCCTAAGCATGTTCAACAAGTAGAAAAAGAGAATCACCTTCGTTGGGATTCTTTAGGTGAGTTCTTAGCACTAGCTGCATCCCTAGAACATCTAAGTGTGGTGGCAAACAACCCGAAAGCACAGGTTTTGGCGGATACGCTAGACAAAGCGACTGGTGAGTTTTTAGATACCAACAAGTCTCCATCACGTAAAGTGGGCGAATTAGATAACCGCGGTAGTCATTTCTACCTCGCACTTTACTGGGCGAAAGCACTTGCCGAGCAAACAGACGATGCTGATCTCGCTGCTGAGTTTGCACCGATTGCGAAAGCGTTGTCAGAGCATGAAGAAAAAATCGTCGCTGAGCTAAACAACGCACAGGGTGTGAAAGGAGAACTGGGCGGTTACTATCTGCTAGATGACGCATTGGTTTCTAAGTTGATGCGCCCAAGCGAAACCTTTAACGCGATCATTAACAAGTAAAATAGATGAAAAGAGCACGTCGCTTTCGGCGTGTTTCTTCTCTTATCAATACTTTGTATGTGGTCTATCTGTATTTCATAAGCTACAAATAGTAAGAAACCCGCTATCTTGGCGGGTTTATTTTTCTCTTCAGAACATCAAAATGACGTTTCGAGAGCAATATTTTTATTTTTCGACAGCGCTCTAATTATTTGGCTTGACCTTCAAGAGGCACGACGCTACTCGCGTGACAGCCTTTGGGACCTTTTTCAATCTCGTATGAGACTTGTTGGCCTGCTTTCAGTGTACGATAACCGTCCATCTGGATAGTTGAGTAGTGGGCAAAGATATCTCCCTCTTCTTCATCTGAACAAATAAACCCAAATCCTTTGGCATTGTTAAACCACTTTACTGTACCTGTAGCCATGCTTTTACATCCCTCATGCATTTTTTACTGAGTTGTTACAACAACCAAGTTATACCTTTAACCTGGTACTACTATTGTCAGCGAACGCTAACAAACATCTAGTCAATGAGACATCACATTCACCAAGCTGCTTAAAAACAAATGGATTCAAAATGACGATTTATGCATCAACACTTTCCACTGTAGTCAATGAATCCCGACAGTCAATAGCATTAAGCAACAAACAGAAACATAATTGAAAACAAATCACTTTTGAGATTAACAAATTTGCAAACAGTTTTTCGTATATACGCGGAAGTTTGGTCAATTAGCCTGCAAAGTAGTATTCATTGGAAAAACCATACTGTTCGTGTTGCTTATGATAGATGAATCCTCTAACTGAATAAAAAATGAAGTTTTCGTGATAATTACCCCATTCTCAGTTAGGAAGTGTGATCTCGGTAGAAGACTGAGAGATGTTTCGCAATAGCTCGGAGGGGGTAAAAAGAAAGTTATTTTATAAGTAAAAATGTGTAACTTATCGACAAGCATCTTTTATTTGCGCCCCCTCAAGACCTGCATTAGTCTCTATATTAGGTAGCAACTTTTATCGATCAAAGATCGAATTCGGTGCCATATCTCACTACACCGCGCTGCACGCTTGTGGTAGATTGTTTTTATAGGTCGAAAACATCAACCCTTTGATACGATATCTTTGAATTGCCATGAGTAAAAATTTTGAATGGGTCACTCCGGACTCTGATCTTCTGGAGCGAGAAAGTACGAAAGTTCAGCCACCTAAGCTGTACAATGTTGTACTAAATAATGATGACTATACACCTATGGATTTCGTCATAGAGGTACTTGAGCGATTCTTTTCACATGACATTGATAAAGCGACTCAGATCATGCTCAAGATTCACTATGAAGGAAAGGCAATCTGTGGCACATACAGTGCAGAAATTGCCGAAACAAAAGTAGCGCAAGTTACGATGTACGCAAGGGAAAATGAACATCCGCTACTTTGCACTATGGAGCAAGCGTAAACAAAGAAGACTTGCTCGAACAACCCAAGTTGTTTTTTCGGGAGGTACTTATGCTAAATAAAGAACTAGAGTCAAGCCTTAACGGTGCATTTGCTCGGGCGCGAGATAAACGCCACGAGTTTATGACTGTCGAACACCTCCTACTTGCATTATTGGAAAATGATGCAGCTAAGGAAGCCCTTTTAGCTTGTAAAGCGGATCTTGACGCTTTACGTAACGAACTCGATATATTCATCGATCAAACTACGCCTCTTATCCCAGACAGTGATGAGACGCGTGAAACCCAGCCGACTTTGAGTTTTCAACGTGTGCTACAACGCGCCGTCTTTCATGTACAGTCGTCTGGCCGCAACGAAGTAACAGGTGCAAACGTGCTTGTGGCGATCTTCAGTGAGCAAGAGTCGCATGCCGCCTACCTACTGAAGAAAAACGACATCTCCCGCTTAGATATTGTTAACTTTATCTCCCATGGTATTACTAAAGCGTCAGGTGCAAGCGAAGACCCATCATCAGATTCGTTCAGTTCAGAGAGTGTCGAAGAGCCGAATTCTGAAGAACGTTTGGAAAGCTTTGCGACTAACCTTAATCAGGTCGCTAAAGATGGCAATATCGATCCACTGATTGGTCGCGATAAAGAGCTAGAGCGCACTATTCAAGTACTTTGCCGCCGCCGCAAGAATAACCCATTACTAGTGGGTGAAGCCGGGGTAGGTAAAACAGCCATCGCAGAAGGTCTTGCTTGGCGAATTGTAGAAGGGCAGGTCCCGGAAGTTATTCAAAACAGCGTGATTTACTCATTGGATATTGGTTCTCTATTGGCTGGTACTAAGTACCGTGGTGATTTTGAAAAACGCTTCAAGGCGATTTTGAAACAGCTTGAAAAAGAAGAAGATGCAATTTTGTTCATCGATGAGATACACACAATCATCGGTGCGGGTGCGGCTTCTGGTGGTCAAGTTGATGCCGCAAACCTTATCAAACCTCTACTAAGTAGCGGTAAGTTGCGTTGTATCGGCTCGACTACATACCAAGAATACAGCAACATTTTCGAGAAAGAGCGTGCGTTGTCCCGTCGTTTCCAAAAGATAGACGTTGTAGAGCCTTCTCTGGATGACACAACTAAAATCTTGATGGGCTTGAAGCCGAAGTACGAAGCACACCATGAAGTACGTTACACCAATAAAGCACTGCGTGCCGCGGTAGAACTTTCGGCGAAATACATCAATGAACGTCATTTACCAGATAAAGCCATTGATGTCATTGATGAAGCTGGTGCTCGCAGTCGTCTTGCTCCTGCAAGCCGCCGTAAGAAAACGGTTGGTGTTGCCGATATCGAAGCGATGGTTGCCAAGATGGCACGAATCCCAGAGAAGTCGGTTTCTTCTTCAGATAAAGACATCTTGAAGAACCTAGATAGCAAGATGAAGATGTTGGTATTTGGTCAAGATAATGCGATTGATGCATTATCCGAAGCGATCAAGCTGACACGTGCAGGTTTGGGCGTGGATAACAAACCAGTTGGTTCATTCTTGTTTGCTGGCCCTACTGGGGTGGGTAAAACAGAGGTGACGGTGCAGCTATCTAAGCTTCTAGGGATCGAGCTACTTCGTTTTGATATGTCGGAATATGGTGAGCGTCACTCCGTGAGTCGCTTAATTGGTGCACCTCCTGGTTATGTCGGTTACGACCAAGGTGGCTTGCTGACAGACGCTGTTATCAAGCACCCACATTCAGTCGTATTACTCGATGAGATTGAGAAAGCGCATCCAGATATCTTTAATTTGCTATTGCAAGTGATGGATAATGGTACGCTAACGGACAACAACGGTCGTAAAGCAGACTTCCGTAATGTCATCCTCGTTATGACAACCAACGCGGGTGTGGCTGAAACTGAGAAGAAATCAATTGGTTTGATTCAGCAAGACAACAGTCACGATGCGATGGCGGAAATTAAGAAGGTATTCACTCCTGAGTTCCGTAACCGTCTTGATAACATCATCTGGTTTAACAGCCTTGATGAAAGCGTTATCCATCAAGTTGTTGATAAGTTTATTGTTGAACTGCAGGTGCAACTTGATGCTCGTGGCGTATCAATGGAGGTATCGCAAGATGCACGCCATTGGTTAGCGAATAAAGGTTATGATAAGGCGATGGGTGCTCGCCCAATGGGACGCGTTATCCAAGAGCAACTTAAGAAACCTTTGGCTAACGAATTGTTGTTTGGCTCTCTAGTCGACGGCGGCACTGTGAAAGTAACACTAGTGAATGACACACTTAAATTTGAATATTTGAGTGAGAAAGAGGCAGCGATGCATTAATTGCTCCGTAGGGAAGTAAAAGCGCACGATTTTATCGTGCGCTTTTTGTTTGTCTGAACCTACTCGGAAATAAAAATCATGCAATAAAAAACGGAGCAAACTGCTCCGTTTTTTATTGCATCCGAAAATCAGAGATTAACGAGCGCGGAAGACGATGCGGCCTTTTGACAGGTCGTATGGAGTCATCTCTACAGTTACTTTGTCACCCGTTAGGATACGGATGTAGTTCTTACGCATCTTGCCAGAGATGTGAGCAGTCACAACGTGACCGTTTTCAAGTTCAACACGGAACATAGTGTTTGGTAGAGTGTCAAGGACCGTGCCTTGCATCTCGATTACGTCTTCTTTAGCCATTTAATCCTCTTTAGAAATTAGGCAATATTAGCGGGCTATATTCTGCCGCTAAATAGTAATTATGTAAAGTTGAGGCGTATTCTACCCTCGCCAACGCTGATTTACTAGCCTTTGGTGGCGTTGAAAGCGTGTTTTATAGTTCATTGCTGGACACTCATCAATCTGATAACCCAAATAAAGCCACTGTTGTTTGTTTTCTTGGCAGTATTTTATTTGATAGAGCACTGCCAAAGTGCCAAGAGATAACGGGTAGTCAGGGTCAAAAAAAGTATAAAATGCACTCGAACATTGAGTCATTACATCCGTTACCGCAATGGCGAGTAATTGATTTGACTCATCGTAAATATGCAAAAATGAAGTGGTCAACCAGCTGGTTTGGGCAAACCGATAAAATTCATCACGCTTTGGTGGATACATAGTGCCGTTTTTGTGTCGTTTGGCAATGTAACGACTGTAAAGCGCAAACCATTCCTCATCCATTTCGGGTTTCATTTCCCAACGTAAAGGCTGTGCTTTACTGAGCAGCCTCTTCTGGCTTTTTGATAGCGTCACATCCGGAATCGAGACTCGAATTGGCTGGCAAGCGGAGCAATGCTCGCAATGCGGTTTATATATAGTATCTCCGCTACGACGAAAACCGTTGGCCATCAGCAGTTGATAGTTTTCTTCAGTATGCAGCCCTACATCAAGTGCCACCGCCACACGCTCTTGCCGTTCAGGCAAGTAACTGCAAGGGTGATTATTCGTTAATCCAATTCGAATATGTTGTATATCCGTACTCATACTGAATCCTGCAAAACTTGGGGCTTATAGGTATCAAATAGTGTTTGTTTTTCTCTTAAAGATAGTAGTTTTTGCATAAACTCGTTACGCTCTAGTTCAAATGCGCCAAGTGATGCCAAGTGCGAGTTCATAACCTGACAATCGATTAATTGACCTTGCTTTGACGCCAAATGGTTGCATAAGTACCACAATGCAATTTTAGATGCGTTATCTTTTAGGCTAAACATCGACTCTCCGCAAAAAAGTTGACCAACGCAGATGCCATATAGTCCCCCAATGAGCTCGTTGTCATGCCATACTTCTACAGAGTGACAGTGACCAAGTTTAGCTAACTCAATATAAGACGCTTGCATTTCCTCGTTGAGCCAAGTTTCCTCTGCAGGACGTGTTGATGAACATAGTCTAATCACTTCTTCTGTCGCGAAATTGAGCGTTACTTTATAGTTATGTTTACGCTGAAATTTTTTGAGACTTTTAGACGGTTTAAACGCTAAGGGATCAAAAACAGCGCGTGGGGAAGGGCTCCACCATAGAATAGGTTCTCCAGGACCATACCAAGGGAAAATGCCTTGATAGTAACCATTGAGGATTCTCATGGGATCTAAGTCACCGCCAAAAGCAAGCAAACCATTGGGATCGCTGAGTGCTTTATAGGGTGAGGGAAAGTTGAACGTTTCATCGAGTTCAGTTAAATAAATAGCCATAAGAAGTCGTTACCAACATTGGAGTCAGAGGAGTTTATGATGACCTGGTTAAGAAATATCGTAAAAGTATGGCTTGGGATCATACTGTTTTTACCACTTGTCGCCAACGCAGCCTATGAAAGAAATGTTGCCAAGCCGGTAAATGAAGTGGTGTATGGGAAGGTTGACTCTGTCCGTTATATTACTCAGCAAGAGGTCGTTCAATCGAAAAATAATGGTTGGAAAACGCTACTTGGTGCCACAATAGGCGGTTTAGTCGGCAATCAATTTGGTGGCGGTACTGGACGAGAAGTTGCGACGGCAGTGGGTGCACTTGCAGGTGCAGCGGTTGCACAAAATCAAAGTAATTACCAATACACGGTTGAATATAAGTTAGTTGAGCTACTCATCAAAGTGAAGGGCGACAAGCTGATTAATGTTATCCAAGATGTTGATAAAAATATGCTATTTAGTCGAGGGGATGAAGTTCGTATCTTATATTTTGATGATGGAGTCAGGGTTGATATCGCTTATTAATCCTACGTTATTTTAACCTAAGGTAGCCTAACCAGGCATGCACAGTAGGGCTGGCTTATCGTCAAATAAAGTCGAAATAGCTTGCTGTTTCGTCGCGCCTCTTTCGCTCTTATTTACATCGCTGGCAATGCCTTTAATTCTGCATCTTTAGGCTACTTGAGTATATTCATAAATTAGCGCCGATTTGCTCTGGTTTTGTCGTGTTTTTTTGGGTAGTCTGAATTCACGAAGAATTGTTTAGCTCTCATAAAAATCGTATGTTGAGGGCACAAAGGATTATCAACTTTTAATGGAAAGCCTAACGTTACAACCTATCAATAAAATTCAAGGGGAAGTGAATCTTCCTGGCTCTAAAAGCGTTTCTAATCGAGCTCTTTTACTTGCTGCTCTTGCTAAAGGCAAAACTCGCCTTACTAATCTCCTCGACAGTGATGATATCCGTCATATGCTGAATGCGCTGACTAAACTCGGCGTTCAATACCAACTTTCCGAAGATAAAACAGAATGTCTCGTTGAAGGCCTTGGGCGTCCGTTTTCTGTCTCAGAACCGGTAGAGTTATTTCTCGGTAATGCTGGCACTGCGATGCGACCGTTAGCTGCGGCTCTTTGTCTTGGAGAAGGGGAGTATGTACTGACGGGCGAACCTCGTATGAAAGAGCGTCCAATTGGTCACCTTGTCACGGCACTGAAAGATGCTGGTGCGAAGGTTGAGTACATGGAGAACGAGAACTTTCCGCCTCTCAAAATAGTCGGTACTGGCCTAAAAGCAGGTACAGTTTCTATCGATGGATCCATTTCAAGTCAGTTCTTGACCGCTTTCTTAATGTCTGCGCCATTGGCTGAAGGTGAAATTCGCATCAACATCGAAGGCGAGTTGGTTTCTAAGCCTTATATCGATATCACCCTGCATATCATGAAGCAGTTTGGGGTCGATGTGATCAACAACGACTATCAAGAGTTTGTGATTCCTGCCGGTCAGCAATACATCGCTCCAGGTGATTTCTTGGTTGAAGGTGACGCGTCTTCTGCTTCTTACTTCTTAGCGGCGGCAGCCATCAAAGGCGGAGAAGTTAAAGTCACGGGTATCGGTAAAAACAGCATTCAAGGTGATATTCAATTTGCTGATGCGCTTGAAAAAATGGGTGCAGAAATTGAATGGGGTGATGACTACGTAATTTCACGTGTTGGTCAATTGAAAGGCATCGATATGGATTACAACCATATCCCTGATGCTGCAATGACCATCGCGACAACAGCGTTATTTGCCGAAGGCACTACCGCTATTCGTAACGTTTATAACTGGCGTGTAAAAGAAACAGACCGTTTGTCAGCTATGGCGACGGAATTACGTAAAGTTGGTGCGGAAGTGGAAGAAGGGGAAGACTACATCATCGTCAAACCTGTCTCTCAGTTAAAGCATGCTGCGATTGATACTTACGATGATCATCGAATGGCGATGTGTTTTTCGCTGGTGGCACTTAGTGATACGCCTGTGACGATTAACGATCCAAAGTGTACGTCGAAAACGTTCCCTGACTACTTCGACAAACTTAAGGCTTTAAGCTGCTAAATATTCTGACCTGAAACAAAAATAGCCAGAGTGAATAACACTCTGGCTATTTTTGTTTTCCGCTACTATTTAACCAGCGTAAATTCCTTGGAAAGGTGATGCGCTAAGTATTTGAACATATTGAATACTGCAGTCGTATTTGAAGTTGGTAAACCTTTGTCATCAAGGAAGTATTCACCTTTAAAAACTAAAACACCTTCTTTTTCTTCTACGCTTGTTGCTCGCATCCCTTCGATGTAATCATCGTGCTCTTGGATGATTTGGTTAGCGATCAAAAGAAGGTCGAACTCTTCGATAAACGTTCTATCAGACATACTTTTTCTACCATTCACTTCAGTTGAGAACGCTGAGTATACCTACAACTAAAATGGGTTTGCATGATTAATTCAGTCAATCGTTCACTTAGCCTAAATAGATCAATTTTTAGAGTGTAAGTATGATTAGTTGGAGGATATGACAGAGCCACTGAACGAAACTATTTTGTGATGGGTAACAAAATTTATTGCATTGGATTAGCGGATGCTAAGTTTGCCTGTTTAGATATGCCGCTCAATACCTTTCAGAACCCTGTCTCTTTGAAGTATAAAGACGATGAATTGTCAACCAATCGGATCTGAATTTCAAAAAAGCAGTTGATCTTCTTTTCATCTCGCACAATAGTAAAAAAAGAAGCAATGAAATAGAACATTATGCGGGTGGCCTTTAAACAAGGTTTCTACCCGCATTATTATGAAGGACGTTAGAGTCAGTTATGGGTAAATCACTCGTTATAGTGGAGTCACCAGCCAAGGCAAAGACGATAAATAAGTATCTTGGTAAAGACTTTATTGTTAAGTCTAGTGTTGGTCATGTGCGTGATCTGCCTACGGCCGGTCAAAGCACTGGTGAGAAAAAAGCCGCAGCCATCTCAACAAAAGGGATGAGTCCGGAAGAGAAAGCGCGCGTTAAAAAAGAGAAAGACCGCAAAGCGTTGATCAAAAAAATGGGGATTAACCCATATCATGACTGGGAAGCGAATTACCAAATCCTTCCAGGCAAAGAAAAAGTTGTCAACGAACTACAAAAACTCGCCAAAGACGCAGATTGCGTTTATCTCGCAACCGACTTGGACCGCGAAGGGGAAGCAATCGCATGGCACCTTCGTGAGATCATCGGTGGCGATGAAGAGCGATACAAACGTGTAGTTTTTAACGAAATTACGAAAAACGCGATCCAACAAGCTTTCCAAACACCTGGAGAGCTGAACATGGATGGTGTTAATGCCCAACAAGCGCGTCGCTTCATGGACCGTGTCGTTGGCTTTATGGTTTCACCTTTACTTTGGAAGAAAGTGGCTCGTGGTTTATCTGCTGGTCGCGTGCAGTCTGTTGCGGTGAAACTATTAGTTGAGCGTGAGCGTGAGATTAACGCGTTTGTACCAGAAGAATTCTGGGATATTCATGCGAATACGAAAACGAAAGACAAAGCGGACTTTAAACTGCTTGTTGCTCAGAAAGATGGTTCTGCGTTTAAGCCAGTTAATGAGGCAGAAACCAAAGCAGCGATGTCTGTACTTGAGAATGCAAGTTACGAAGTATGTAAGCGTGAAGATCGCCCGACAAAGAGCAAGCCTTCAGCACCTTACATCACCTCTACGCTTCAACAGGCAGCGAGTACACGTCTGGGCTACGGCGTGAAAAAGACCATGATGCTAGCTCAGCGCCTCTATGAGGCCGGTTACATCACTTATATGCGTACGGACTCGACTAACCTAAGTGCCGAGGCTGTGGACGCTGTACGTGACTTTATTGGTTCTGAGTTTGGTGATAAGTACTTACCAGCGAAACCGCTGACGTATGGCAGTAAAGAAGGGGCACAGGAAGCGCACGAAGCGATCCGTCCTTCAAATGTGGGTGTTAAAGCGGAAGACCTGCAAGGTGTCGATGCTGATGCGCACAAACTTTACGCTTTGATTTGGAATCAGTTTGTCGCGTGTCAAATGACGCCAGCAGAATACGATTCAACAACCATCAGCGTAAAAGCAGCAGAATACACGCTTAAAGCGAAAGGCCGTATCCTTAAATTTGACGGCTGGACTCGTGTACAACGTCCAATGGGCAAAAACGAGGATACAATCCTTCCTGCGGTACAACTTGGCGATAAGCTAAGCTTAGAGTCACTTGACCCTAAACAGCACTTTACAAAGCCACCTGCGCGCTACACTGAAGCAGCACTGGTTAAAGAGCTGGAGAAACGAGGCATTGGTCGTCCGTCGACTTACGCATCGATCATTTCTACGATTCAAGATCGTGGTTACGTGAAAGTTGATCAGCGCCGTTTCTACGCTGAAAAAATGGGTGAAATTGTTACTGATCGCCTTGATGACAGCTTTAACGATTTGATGAACTACGACTTTACTGCGCGTATGGAACAGAAATTGGACCAAATCGCTGAAGGTGAAGTGAACTGGAAAGCTGTGTTAGACAACTTCTTTGCTGATTTTACTGGCGATCTTGAAAAAGCGGAGCTGGATGAGTCAGAAGGCGGTATGAAGTTAAACCACATCGTCATGACGGATATCGAGTGTCCGACGTGTAGCCGTCCAATGGGTATCCGTACTGCTTCGACAGGTGTGTTCTTAGGCTGTTCTGGTTACGCGTTACCACCAAAAGAGCGTTGTAAGACAACCATCAACTTGGGTGACGAAGAAGGTATTATTAACGTTCTAGAAGAAGACGTTGAAACGGCCGCGCTTCGTGCTAAAAAGCGTTGTCCGATCTGTGAAACGGCGATGGATGCATACCTGATTGATGACAAGCGTAAGATGCATGTTTGTGGTAATAACCCGAATTGTGAAGGCTACCTTGTTGAATACGGTGAGTTCAAAGTCAAAGGCTATGATGGTCCAGTTGTTGAATGTGACAAATGTGGCTCAGATATGGTGCTTAAGAACGGTCGCTTTGGTAAATACATGGACTGTACGAGTGAAACGTGTAAGAACACTCGTAAGATTCTGAAGAATGGCGAAGTCGCGCCACCGAAAGAAGATCCTGTTCATTTCCCCGAGTTACCATGTGAAAACTCAGATGCGTATTTCGTACTTCGTGATGGTGCTTCAGGTCTATTTATGGCGGCAAGCAACTTCCCGAAATCGCGCGAGACACGTGCTCCTTTGGTTGCTGAACTGGCACGTTTTGAAGAGCGTTTACCTGAGAAGTTCAAATACCTAGCGACCGCACCGCAAGAAGATCCTGATGGTCGTCCTGCAGTTGTACGCTTTAGTCGCAAAACAAAAGAGAACTACGTTCGTTCGGAAGAGAACGGCAAACCATCTGGTTGGACAGCGCTCTTTGTTGAAGGTAAGTGGGAAGTCACAGATAAGCGTAAAAAAGCGAAAGCATAAAAATGCACCATTAAGGTAATGTAAAAAGGCAGCGATATCGCTGCCTTTTTTGCGTAGGGGCCGACAGTTTTCTCCTGCGCATTCTTCCTCTAATCGACCTTTCCTCACTTTAACAAGCACCATTGTCGCTAGAAAACACCAGAGTCACGATTTATTAGTAGTGAACGTATTTTTTATGTAAAAAACATTCGTCGTAACTTTCATTTTGCGTTCATATATTTGTTATATATTAAGCTCAAAAAGTCGGTGGTGTAGTGAATCCGTTCGTAAATTGTTTTCATAATGTAATCGTTTGCTTTTGCATGTGTGATCTAGATATCGTCTTGAGTAAGCAAGAACTGTATGGAACACAGAATGGCGTATTAAAAATTGTAATTTAGAACCTGCTTAGATAATTTATTACAAAAATTAGTGCAACTGTGTGCATTTTGCGTCGAAAAATAAGAAAAGAGTGGACGTTGCATACTGGAAGTGCCGTAGCTTTTTTATCGTGTTGTAAGAGTTCAAAGAAACTCCTGATACGGTTACTAAATGTATTCGCTTGACTCCCCGAGTATGACTCATTCAAGCGAGTACCAAATCCAAGCTATAACGATATGGAGAACAACAAATGGCTGGTGTTTTGGGAATGATTCTTGCTGGCGGTGAAGGCTCTCGTTTGAGACCTTTAACAGAATCTCGTAGTAAACCTTCGGTACCGTTTGGTGGTAGCTATCGATTGATCGATTTTGCTCTAAACAATTTTGTAAATGCGGATTTAATGCGCATTTACGTCCTCACCCAATTTAAATCTCAATCTTTGTTCCATCATTTAAAAAAGGGCTGGAACATTAATGGCATCACTGACCGCTTTATCGATCCTATTCCTGCTCAAATGCGCACTGGTAAGCGTTGGTACGAAGGAACGGCAGACGCGATCTATCAAAATCTCCGTTTTATGGAACTAGAGGAACCGGATCAAGTTTGTATTTTTGGCTCTGACCATATCTATAAGATGGATATCAAACAAATGCTGAACTTCCATTCAGAAAAGCAGGCTTCTCTGACGGTATCTGCATTGCGTATGCCACTAAAAGAGGCGTCGCAATTTGGGGTTATCGAAGTGGACAGTGAAGGTCGCATGATAGGCTTTGAAGAGAAACCAGCAAACCCGAAGTCGATTCCTGGCGATCCTGATTACGCTTTAGTTTCAATGGGTAACTACGTTTTTGAAGCTCAGGTGTTATTCTCTGAGTTGGTTGAAGATGCGGATAATGAAGCTTCATCACATGATTTTGGGAAGGACATTATTCCTAAGATGTTCCCTCGAGGTGACGTGTTCGTGTATGACTTCAGTACTAACAAAATCAGCGGTGAAAGAGAAGAGGTGTACTGGCGTGACGTGGGAACCATTGATGCGTACTGGGAAGCGCACATGGATCTGCTAGAAAAAGACGCACCGTTTTCACTATATAACCGTAAATGGCCGCTGCATACTTATTATCCTCCACTGCCGCCAGCGACATTTACAGACTCTGATAATGGCCGTGTTCAGATCATCGACAGTTTGGTATGTAATGGCAGTTACGTCAGAGGCTCAAGAATAGAAAAGTCGGTGCTTGGGTTCCGCAGTAATATTGCATCTGCTTGCGATATCAGCGAATGTATCCTTCTTGGTGACGTGAAAATTGGCGAAGGCTGTGTTTTACGTCGTGTGATTGTCGATAAGGATGCCGATATTGCTCCTGGTACTCAGATTGGTGTGAATCTTCAAGAAGATAAAAAACACTTCCACGTGTCTGAGGAGGGCATTGTTGTTATTCCGAAAGGAGCTCGAGTTGGCTACTAACAACTTATCTATTCTGTTTGTAGCTTCTGAGGTTGAAGGTCTCATTAAAAGTGGTGGCTTGGCAGACGTTGCCAAGGCACTACCGGAAGCCCTTCAAAACCTACAGCAAGACGTAAGAATTACCATCCCTGCGTACAGCAGTATTGATAAACTCGCTGACGCAGAAGTTGTATTAGAAACAGAACTAACATCATGGCCGCATACGGAGTATCGAGTTCTGCGGCTCATGCTAGGTCAAAATCCTGTTTATCTGATTGATTGTCAGCCGTATTTCAATCGACCATCGATGTATGCGGAGAACAACCAAGCGTATACCGATAACGGTGAGCGCTTTGCGTTTTTTAGTGCGGCATGTTTAGACATGTTGCCGAAGCTTGCTTTTCAGCCGGATATCATACACGCGAACGATTGGCACACTGGTCTTGTTCCATTTTTGCTCAAGCACAGGTATAGCAATGATCCGTTTTTTGCTCATACTAAAAGCGTCATTTCAATTCACAATGCGGTCTTTAAAGGCGTATTTAGTTATGAAGACGTGCAGTGCTTGCCAGAGTTTCATTGTCGAAACGTTCCCGATGCTGCGGTGAGTGCAACGCATATTACGATGCTCAAAGCTGGTGTAATGAATGCAGATAAGATAAACGCGGTCAGCCCTACGTACGCAGAGGAACTCAAAACAGAGCTTGGCAGTCATGGAATGGCTTGGGAGTTTCAGCAACGCGCGCAGGACTTAGTTGGTATTTTGAACGGTTGTGATTACAGTGCTTGGAACCCGGAAACGGATACTTACTTGCCAGTTAATTACTGCGCTGACCAACAAAGTATGACGCAAGGCAAGAAAGCGTGTAAACAAGCATTACAACTGCGGCTAAATTTGCCTGAAAAAGATGTAGCCATGTTCGGTATGGTTTGTCGGTTGACCCAGCAAAAAGGTGTGCATTACTTGTTGCCTGCTTTGGCCGATTTTTTGAAGCACGATGTTCAACTAGTTGTCGTTGGGACCGGAGACCCTGTACTAGCCGCTCAGCTAGAAGAGGTTGCTGCACAGTTTTCTAGTAAATTTGTCTTCGTAGAAGCTTATGATAATGAACTTGCGCATATCGTTGAAGCGGGTTCTGATTTCTTTCTGATGCCTTCTGAGTTTGAACCATGTGGTTTAAACCAAATCTATAGTATGGCTTATGGGACATTGCCGATAGTACGTGGTGTCGGTGGTCTAAAAGACAGCGTCAACGATTATGATGTGAACCCTTCTGAAGCGACGGGGTTTGTTTTTTTCGAACCGACACCGCAGGCATTGTTGTTAACGATGCTAAGGGCACTGTTGCTCTATGCTCAAAACGAACCTGAAGTGAATAAAGTACAGTTGCACGCGATGCAACAAGATTTTTGTTGGCAAAAGGCCGCAGAAGCTTATTTGCAACTTTACAATTCGGCGTTAAATTGACTTAAAATTGTAACGAAAGGCACCGAATAAGGTGCCTTTATTATCTTGAGTAAGGGGAGTGTGGTAGGATGGCTTTTTACTCAATAGCACGACCTTTTTGATACTTGAATATGACCCAGCCGCTACTTTTTCATAAAACCTATTTGCACCCTACTAGTCATGAGTGGGTTGTATTTGTGCATGGTGCTGGCGGTAGCTCTTCTATCTGGTTCAAGCAAATCAAAGCTTACAAGCAACACTTTAACTTATTGCTGATCGATTTAAGAGGTCATGGAAAGTCAAATCAGTTACTTAAAGAGCTCATTGCCAGCCGTTATACCTTTACGGAAGTCACCCAAGATATTTTGAAAGTATTGGACCATTTAAAGATCCAATCCGCTCATTTTGTCGGTATGTCGCTTGGTACCATTATTGTTCGAAACCTTGCTGAATTATCAGCAGAGCGCGTGCGTTCAATGGTGCTCGGTGGCGCTGTCACAAGGCTCAATACTCGTTCTCAAATATTGGTTAAATTAGGTAATTTTTGTAAGCACATTCTGCCGTACATGTGGCTCTACAAACTTTTTGCGTACATTGTTATGCCACAGAGAAGCCAGCGAGAGTCTCGCCATCTTTTTATTCGTGAGGCCAAGAAGCTTTGCCAAAAAGAATTTAAACGTTGGTTTATTCTTGCTGCTGATGTAAATCCTTTAATGAAGTATTTTAAAGATCGAGAGTTACCCATTCCCACACTCTATTTAATGGGCGACAGAGATTACATGTTTATTAAGCCTGTTAAAGAAATGGTTGCGGCGCATAAGCTTAGTGTTTTACGAGAGATCCCCAACTGTGGTCATGTTTGTAATGTTGAGCGCCCTGAAGATTTCAATCAACATTCCATCGAATTTATTAAGCAGCAAATGGTTTCTGCTTAGCGCTGAATAAATCGATTGAGTAGGAGTAGGGGAGTTATTAAGGCTCCCCTATTTGATGTCCACATTGCCAACAAGCACCAAACTGCCCCTCGTTTACCTCATGGCACTTCGGGCACTGCCAATCTTGATACTCATTTCCATCGGATTGTTTGCGGTAGGCTTGTACTATTCCTTCTGCTTTTACTTGTTGTTTGGCGTCAAAAAGCCAGACATAAGGATCGGTATCATCACTAAACGGCAGCTCTCCTTTTAAACCGAAAATACCTTCTCCGCGGACTTCACAGTAGACTTGCTCGGTTTTCAATAATTCGCACACGATATGCGCTTCTGCTGGGTTTTTAGCAATGAATATTTTCATTAAACACGTCCACTTACTAATTATGAGTTTTGCTGACTCGGTGTTGGCCTTACTTTATTCATAACCCATTTAGTGATGATTGGAAACAGCCCCAGTAACGCAAAAGAGGCCAATACCGCAGGTGAAATAATGCCTGACAGGCTTTCAATTGTTGCTAACTGAGTACCGGCGTTTAAGTAAACTGCAGTGCCTGGCAACATACCTACTTGGCTAGTAAGGTAAAATCGACCTACAGACATTGGCGTTAAGCCCATCAACAAGTTGATAAGAAAGAAAGGGAATACCGGAATGAGACGCAAGGAAAATAGATAAAATGCACCGTCTTTTTCGACACCTTGATTAATTGCGATTAACTTATTGCCAAACTTGTTTTGTACCCAGTCACGCAGCAAATATCGGCTGCTTAAAAATGCTAGTGTTGCACCCATAGTACTGGCGAAAGAAACCAGTAATAAGCTCGTCCAAAAACCAAATAGAGCCGCACCAAGTAATGTAACCACAGCTGCCCCAGGAATAGAAAAAGCGGTAATTGCAATGTAGGCAAAAAAGTAAATAGCTGCCGAAAAAACAAAGTTCTGATCGATGTATGTGGTCAGCGCTTCTTGTTGTGCTTTTGCATTTTCCAACGTTAAATACTGACTAAAGTTAACGCCTAAAAAGATAATGATCGCGACCAGGATTAGGCCTAATATCAGTTTCTTATTCATATTTATGATTCCAATTTGGGATATATGTAATAAGACAGAATGAAAGTCGAAAAAATTTCACAAAAAAACCGCAGATTAGACTGCGGTTTTACAAGATAGTTTTTAAGGCCGACTTTTATTGGAGGCCATTCATCAACTCATCTCGGCGAGCTTGAGGTACAACGCTCCAATGAGTACCGTTAATAGCACCTTCTAGTGCCCATAACAGCTCAATGTTGACGGTTGCAGAGTGCGTATCTCTTATCGCTTTATAAGCGTTAAGTGCACCTTCCTCTTCCAGTTTTTCTACTGACTCAATGCCTGCTTTTTTCAGCATGCGTTCAGTTGCCAGTCGTAAGTTAGGCAAATCTTTTAAGCGATTAGGCTTTGTAGTTGCTTGCTGTTCTTTTTCAAGCTTTGCCTTTTTCAACGATTGGTTAGCTACTTCGATTAAGCGTTCGCTAGACTCCCATAAATCGTTGGAAATTGCGTAGTACTTAGTAACGACTGGGAAGCCACGTTTTTTATAAACGTAAGGCTTTAGCCCTTGTTTCTCGAAGTCAGATGAAGTTTGTTGGTCTGCTCTTATATGAAGCTGATTATTTACAACTAGTGCAAACATTGTTTCATCAGCGAATAGTCCGAAGCCACCAAACATTGAGCGCGACTTGATATTACCAAGTGCCTCAAATAGCTTCATAGAGTCTTTGAGTATCGGTTTATCCATGTTTTGTTATCTCGGTGTAATTAATATTACGCCACCAAAAGTCAGGTCCGAGAGAGTAGCAAACATGCGCAAAAGCAATGTCATTACAGGGTAAAGTCATCGCTTGCACACTTGCCATCGGTAACCCCGCTACCTTCCATATAGTACTATGGTTCAGGCCGGAGGCTTTGCGTCCCACCCTTTCGAATGGTTTGCCCTGTGCGTGACAGAATGAGCATACTTCGTATATTGAATTAACATCACGTTTTACCCGTAAAAGTGTGATTCTGGTTCAATAAAAAGTGTCGACAAGCGCATATTTGTGCATATTTGAGAATAAGGCGGGATGATCTCGAGGTTGTGAGGGAGTGTGATTTACCTACATATAAAACAGAGACTTAGAGATTTTTTGTCTAACAAACCTAAGTCAGGGGAAAGTTATTTAGAGACAAAAAATAAGCGCCCTTTTAGAGCGCTTATTTGACATCGTTATATCTGGCGAATTTTAGTTCATTTTCTTCACGGTGTTTCGAATTACAAGCTCAGGTTGCATTTCGAAAATTCGCTTTTCGTGTTCTTTATCTTTGATTCGCTCAAGTAGGATCTCGAACGCATTTTTACCCACACGACGTTTAGGTTGGTGGATAGTGGTTAACGGTGGAGAGAAGTATTCCGCAAGCTCGATGTTGTCGTAGCCGATCACTGAAATATCATCAGGAACTTTGATACCGTTTTGTTGTAGGCGGCTCATTAGGCCCAGAGCCATTGTGTCGTTAAAACAGAATACCGCTGTCGGACGTTTGTCCATTGCTGTAATTTTATCTGCGACTAATACGGCCGTATCACATTCAAAGTTACCTTCAAGGATCCAATCTTCATTTACAGCTAGGTTTGCTTCGCTCATCGCGCGACGGAAACCTGCAATGCGCTCTTGGCAAGCAAGTTTTTCAAAATGACCGCTTAGACAAGCAATATCAGTATGGCCATTGTCGATCAGATGTTTGGTTGCGATGTAGCCACCTTCTTCTGAGTTATCCATGATCTTGTCCGCTTGTGAGCTTTCTGGACCCCAATCCATGACCACTTTAGGAATGTCGGCATGACGGTCAAGCATCTCTTTAAGCTCTTCGGTTAAGTCAGAACACATCACTAGGATGCCATCAACACGTTTTTCAGCCAGCATACGGATGTAATCGCGTTGTTTTTCGTAAATCCCACCCGTATTACACAGAATCAGAGTGTAGCCTTGGCGGTAACAGTAGCTCTCAACCCCGTCAATCACTTCTGAGAAGAATAGGTTGGTTGACTGCGTTACTAACATGCCAATAGTACGAGTTGAGTTGCACTTTAGGCTGCGTGCAACCGCACTTGGCGCGTAATTCAACTCGTCCACGGCTTTCATTACTTTTTCTTGCGTTGCTTCTGCAACGAAACGCGTTTTATTGATAACGTGCGAAACTGTCGTAGTGGAAACGCCGGCTAAGCGAGCAACGTCTTTTATAGTGGCCATAAATGGTGTCCTGTATCGAGCTACTGAAATATGTCGTGTTGGATGTACCTGATGCTCTAATGGTTTTACACCCAGCAATCTAAGGTTGGCGCTAAGTGTTTCGGCAGCGGTTGGTCCAAGTACGACAAAAGGGTACGTAGCAGCATCGGTCGATGAATTTTATCTTTTTTCTATCTGATGAGAAATTGCCATCAACCTGTTAAAAAACACAAAAACCGCTATATTTCAGCGGTTTACATATAAATCATATTTAATCGTTTGCGCTCACATTTTAGCCCTATGTGGACTGACTAGCAATGTTTTCAGCAAGAGATTTGTGTATTTGAAGTCACATTTTGACTGCTAAATAACCAAGCGTCTTTGAGCTAAGTTAAGGCAAACGAATAATATACCCAACTTACTTACATTCAGTTATTTCAGGTATACAGGAAGCCCGATAGGCGGGCTCCTTAAAAAATAGGCGGCAATTATTCCCCAATAAGGTAAGCGCTGTCTAGTTTACAAAATGCAACTAATAGTTTCGCGACGCTCGAGTAGAACCCAAATTCGTCGAATTGTTTACATTTGTCTGCAAACTGAGGTAACCAAGACATCAACTGTTGCTGGATAAAGTCGTTTTGTTTAACGAAGGCTTCTTCCATGTGTTTTTCTTGCTCAAGTTCGTTTGAGCGGATAATCATGTTGCCGAGAAAGTCGAGTTCAACGGCTAAGTGGTCCGCAGGCTCTTTTAGATTTTCATCTACTTGAACGCCAAATTCTGCCATCAACTTTTCCATTTCCTCGGCTGGCTTGTCATTCAGCAAACCTGATTCACCGATGTACATCGATGCGTAAGGAAGAGCGCCATATTTTTCTGTCTTCAAAAACAGTTCACAAAAGTCAGCAGCAAGCTCCAATTGAGCGTCTTCACGATCTTGCAATCGGTTTAGCGCATCAACGAGGCTATCAACGGCTGGTTTCAGCGACTCATTTTCACCTAAACCTGCTAGAAAACTGCGAATTTCAACACTGTGGTAGGCTTCCAGTTCTTTCTCTGTTAGCTCTTTTGCGAACAAGCTCGAAAACCACCAGTAAATTTCAGCGCGTTTTTCATTAAAAGCTTTCACTTCTTGCATTTTGGGCTCCTGAATGATGCTTCAAGTTGTGCATCACAAAGTCAATTAGGGATATCCCCTAAGTGTAATCAATTAAAATGAATAGCAGTAACTATAATTATTATGTTTTATGGTCAAAAATTAACGTTTATTAATAGCGATGGGTAAGCTTGTTTTGAATCAATAAAAACGCTAAATCTTGCTTTTTAATGTATCTATGACTAGAAATGTTACTAGTTATGAATAGAATACGTCTTGGATAATAAGAAGACAGAAAAGTGGTGTAAATGAGCTATCACGTATTAGTCGTAGAAGATGATGTTGTAACTCGTAGTAAGCTTGCGGGATATTTCCAAAATGAGGGTTACCAAGTCAGCGAAGCAGAGAGTGGCGCAGAAATGCGTGAGGTCCTGCAAGCGGGTGATGTAGACCTAATCATGCTGGATATCAACCTGCCGGGTGAAGACGGCCTGATGCTTACTCGTGAATTACGTAGCCAATCGGATATTGGTATCATATTAGTAACAGGACGCACGGATAGCATTGATAAAATCGTAGGCCTAGAAATGGGCGCTGACGATTATGTGACAAAACCTTTTGAACTGAGGGAGTTGTTGGTTCGCGTTAAAAACTTGCTGTGGCGTATTTCAGCAGCGCGTAGCGGTAGCGCGAAAGCGAACGAAACCAGTGAAGAACATATTGTACGTTTTGGAGAGTGGACATTCGACATTCAACGTCGTGCGCTGAGCCGTAACGGCGAACCCGTAAAATTGACCAAAGCAGAATACGAACTTTTGGTGGCGTTATCGTCTTACCCTAACCAGGTGTTAAGTCGCGAGCGTATTTTGAATATGATCAGCCACCGAGTTGATGCTCCCAATGATCGTACTATTGATGTTCTTATTCGACGTATGCGCGCAAAAATGGAGTTTGATCCAAAGAACCCACAAATTTTTGTGACGGTGCACGGCGAAGGCTATATGTTTGCTGGTGATTAAACTGAACAAACCTAAGTCTTAAAAAGAAAAAGGAGAGCTTCGGCTCTCCTTTTTTGTGGTTTCAATATAGTACTACTTTGCTTCAACCATTGGTGTTTGGCCGACAGTATCACGCAACCTTTGCCAAATGCTGCCCAAGTACTCATGCCAATAAAGCTCTGTTTGTTCTAAGTAACGCGCTTTAGGTGAGTATTTATCCCAAGGTTGACTGATTTCGCTAATAGCTAAGAAGTTGGTCGGGGCTGGGATTGGTTTAATGCCTGCTGCGTTGAACTCATACAATGCACGGCTCATGTGGCTTGCTGAAGTGACTAACACAATCTCCTTTTGTTGAACGAATGCAGCCGCTTGACGCGCCTCTTCCCACGTATCTTTCGCATCTTCTAATAAAATGATATCGGATTTCGCGACTCCCAACGCAAGGGCAACGTTCGCCATCATTCTCGCATGGCTAATTTCAGAACCGCCAGCATAGCCAGACAAAATTAATTTAGCACCTGGATACATTCTTAAAATACGAATGCCTTCAGTTAAGCGCATTAATGCTGCACGGCTTAACTGCGAGGTGGGTGGAATTTCGTCATCGATAACATGACCATTCCCTAAAACCATCACGTAGTCGATGGTGCCAGAAACTGGCAAAAAGGCTTTATGCTCTCGCTCTAATGGCATAAGAAGCTTGGTTGAAACAGGTTGGAAGGCAACAAGAAAAATGCCAACAAAAGAGAATAGAACAACGAAGCAGCCAGTTTTACGTTTTGTGGTAAAACTAATGAGAGCAAGACCCAACAAGCCTATCAGCAGCAATGCCGGAAGTGGCATAAGCAAGGCTGACACTACTTTTTTCAGCTCAAACATACATAAATAGTCCGAAAAAACATCAATTGATAATAAAAATGAGGGTACCCCTCTTTATTCCTGCTTTCCTTGTGCCAGAATAGCGGCACAATCCGTTATGATAACTCAGCAGAAGTGACAGAAGACCGCAATTTCGACGATATCGCCCACAAATTTGCAAAAAATATTTACGGCTCCGACAAAGGGGAGATCCGCCAAATCATTGTGTGGGAAGATTTTCTACAGATTCTAAGTGAATTAGATGCTGACCAGCAACCCCTAGAGGTGTTGGATGCTGGTGGTGGTTTGGCACAAATGTCGCAAAAGCTTGCTAAGCTCGGACATCGAATCGCTTTATGTGATCTATCTTCGGAAATGCTGCAGTTGGCTAAGCAGGATATTGAAAAAAACGGTTTGCTTGAGCAGTATCGCCTGATTCATTCGCCTGTCCAATCCATTGGTGAGCATATGGGTGAACAGGTGGATCTTGTTATGTTTCACGCCGTCATGGAGTGGTTGGTCGATCCTAAGGCCGCACTTGAAACGGTACTAGAACAAGTAAAGCCGGGAGGCATTGCATCAGTGATGTTCTATAACCACCATGGTTTAGTCTATAAAAACGTGGTTTGTGGCAACATTCCTCATATATTAGACGGCATGCCCCACCGAAAAAGATTTAAACTACAGCCGCAAAAAGGCTTAAAACCTGAAGAAGTCTACCAATGGATAGAAGATTCAGGCTTTAGTATTTGTGGCAAATCTGGTATCCGCTCATTTAGTGATTACATAGGTAATATGCAATACATGGGCGATTACGAGTTTGAAGATGTGTTGGCGCTAGAAAAACAACTTTGTCGACAAGAGCCATACCTCTCATTAGGCCGCTACATTCATGTGTGGGCTAAAAAGAACGATAAACAGGAATAACAATGAGTGAGATGACTCTCAATGCTGCAGAGCAACCAATCGATGAGTTGGTTGGCTGGGTTAAGCAGCACGATTTCTCGTTGAACCTGACCACAGAGCGATTGGCATTCTTAATAGCCATTGCCGTACTGAGTAATGAAAGGTTCGATGAAGAATTGGGTGAAGGTGAATTGCATGATGCGTTTGCCATCGTCACTCGATTATTTGATGAGACTGGCGAAGCATCCGCTTTTCGTGCTAACAACGCCATCAACGAGATGGTAAAGCAGCGCCTTATTAGCCGTTTTGTCAGTGAGATTACTGATGGAGCGAGCATTTACCGCTTGTCGCCTTTAGCGATAGGAATTACCGATTACTACGTGCGTCATCGTGAGTTCTCGAAACTGCGCCTTTCTATTCAACTGTCTATGGTGGCAGATGAAATGGCGAAAGCGATTGAGGCAGCACAAAAAGGTGGCACACCGGGCCACTGGAAGAAAAACGTATACGGAGTTTTAAAATATTCTGTAGGCGAAATCTTCGATCAAATCGATCTTAACCAACGTGTGATGGATGAGCAGCAGCAATCTGTAAAACAACAAATTGCCGATCTGCTAAATAAAGACTGGCGCGAAGCGATCAACAACTGTGAAGCGCTCCTATCAGAAACATCAAGCACGTTGCGTGAACTTCAAGATACGCTGCAAGCCGCCAGTGATGAACTGCAAACTCAGATCCTAGATATTCAAGAAATTGTGTACGGCGATCCTGAGCTAGAGTTCATCGAAGAAGCGTTGTTTGGTCTGCAAATGAAGCTGGATCGAATCACAAGCTGGGGCCAGCAAGCGATCGACCTTTGGATTGGTTACGACCGACATGTGCACAAGTTCATCCGTACTGCAATTGATATGGATAAGAACCGTGCGTTTAGCTCGCGTCTACGTCAATCCGTCAAAGATTACTTCGATGCGCCTTGGTATCTGACTTATGCAGATGCGGAAAGGCTTTCTGACCTTCGTGATGAGGCCCTAGTCCTGCGTGATGACGAGGTAACGGGTCAAGTTCCGATGGAAGTAGAATACGAAGAGTTTCAACAAGTCAATGATGAGTTGTCTGAACGAATTGGTGACATGCTAAAAGCGCATAAAGATCAAGGCACGCCAATCGACTTGAGTGTGGTATTGCGAGATTACCTTGCACAGCATCCTTACACTCATCATTTTGATTTAGCTCGCATTATCGTTGATCAAGCCGTACGTCTGGGGTATTCAGAATCGGATTACCAAGCGATTCAACCGGACTGGAAAGCAATCAACGAATTTGGGGCAAAGGTACAAGCGAATGTCATCGACCGATACTAATGAATACATGTCAGAGAATCTGGCAAAAGCAATTTCTAACCCTCTGTTCCCAGCGCTAGACAGCATGCTACGAGCTGGGCGTCATATCTCAAGTGAAGATCTGGACAACCACGCGTTGCTGTCGGATTTCGAACTTGAGCTTTCTTCTTTCTACCAACGCTACAACACCGAATTGGTGAAAGCGCCAGAAGGTTTCTTCTACCTTCGTCCACGTTCAACTTCTTTGATTGGCCGCAGTGTGCTTTCTGAGCTGGATATGCTGGTGGGTAAGGTACTGTGTTTCCTTTACCTAAGCCCAGAGCGTCTTGCGCACGAAGGCATCTTCACTAACCAAGAGTTGTACGACGAGCTACTTGCTCTGGCTGATGAAAACAAGCTGATGAAGCTAGTGACGAACCGTGCTACCGGTTCTGACCTTGATAAAGAAAAGCTGTTTGAAAAAGTACGTACGTCACTTCGTCGTCTACGTCGCCTAGGCATGATCATCAACATCGGTGAGACTGGTAAATTCAGCATCAGTGAAGCTGTATTCCGCTTTGGTGCCGATGTACGTATTGGCGATGATATGCGTGAAGCGCAGCTACGTCTGATCCGTGATGGTGAAGCGGTAGTGCACACCAAAGAGCCAAGCCAAGGCAGCCTATTGTCTGAAGAAGAACAAGACGACCAAGCCCAAGAAGAAACAACAGAAGAGGGTGAAGCATGAGCATGATTGAACGCGGTAAATACCAATCGCTGACCATGGTCAACTGGAACGGCTTCTTTGCCCGTACTTTTGACATCGATGGTCTGGTCACCACGCTATCAGGTGGTAACGGTGCAGGTAAATCAACCACAATGGCGGCGTTCATCACCGCATTGATTCCTGACCAAACGCTACTGCACTTCCGTAACACAACCGAAGCGGGCAGCAGCCAATCGTCTCGCGACAAAGGTTTGTACGGTAAGCTACAACCGGGCGCGTGTTACGCGGCACTGGACGTGGTGAACTCACGTAACCAACGCCTATTGTTTGCAGTAAAACTGCAGCAAGTTGCGGGTCGTGATAAGAAAGTAGACATCAAACCGTTTGTTATTCAAGGCCTTCCAAGCCATATAAAACCAACAGATATTTTGGTTGAAAGCGTATCTGCGACTCAAGCTCGTGTACGTCAAATCAACGAAGTAAAAGAATCGATCGCGGAATTTGAAGGTGTTCAATTCAAAGCCTTCTCTTCTATTGTTGATTACCACGCACAAATGTTTGAATTCGGTGTGATTCCGAAGAAATTGCGTAACTCTGGTGACCGCTCTAAATTCTACCGCTTGATCGAAGCATCGCTTTACGGTGGTATTTCAAGTGCGATTACGCGCTCGCTACGTGACTACCTTCTGCCACAAAACGGCGGCGTGAAGAAAGCGTTCCAAGATATGGAATCGGCGCTGCGTGAAAACCGCATGACGCTAGAAGCGATCAAAACTACGCAAGCAGACCGTGACTTGTTCAAACACTTGATTACAGAGTCGACCAACTACGTGGCAGCGGACTATATGCGCCATGCCAACGAGCGTCGTAAAAAACTAGAACAGACACTGTCTTTGCGTTCAGAGTTATTTGGTTCTCGCGAGACCTTGATTGAGCAAAACAACCTGCTTAACCGCGTTCAAGAAGAGCTGGAACTGCTGATCGAATCAGAATCTTCTTTAGAGCAAGACTACCAAGCGGCTTCGGATCACTTGCAACTGGTGCAAAACGCGCTGCGTCAGCAAGAGAAGATCGAACGTTACCAAGAAGATCTTGAAGAGCTGAGCGAGCGTCTTGAAGAACAAATGATGGTAGTGGAAGAAGCGCAAGAACGCGTGATGATGGCTGAAGAGCAAGCGACCGTTGCAGAAGAAGAGGTGGACAGCCTTAAGACGCAACTTGCTGATTACCAGCAAGCTCTTGACGTTCAGCAAACTCGCGCGCTTCAATACCAACAAGCCGTTCAAGCGTTGGAGAAAGCGAAGCAGCTACTTGGTGATGACAGCCTAACGGCAGAATCCGCACAAGCGTTAGTGGCGGAGCTGAAAAACAAAGAGACAGAAAATACCAATACGTTGTTGTCTGTGAAACATAAGCTCGATATGTCATCAGCTGCGGCAGAGCAGTTTGATACTGCATTGAAGCTTGTACAGAGCATCGTTGGCCCTGTTGAGCGCAAAGAAGCCTCTAAGCGCGCAAAATTGGCAATCGCTAAAGCTCGAGAATCACAGCAAATTGCACAAAACGAACAGCAATGGCGAGCGCAGCATCGCGATCTTGAGCGTAGCCTCAATCAGCAACGTCAAGCGCGTGAACTGGTTGCTGAATACAAAAAGCAATATCACGTCGAGCTAACCGATGAAGTTACGTTTGAACAAGAACGTGAACGTCATGCGATGCAAATCGAATCACTAGAGATAGCTCAAGAAGAAGTTCGTGATCAGCGTGGTGAACAGCGCCGTCTAGAGCAAAACGCGACGGCAGAAATCAGTAAGCTTGAAGCGATAGCGCCAGCTTGGATTGCGGCGAACGATGCACTAGAGAAATTACGTGAGCAGAGCGGGACAGACCTTGAAGATCGTCATGCGGTAATGAACCACATGCAGGTCGTTCTTGAGCAAGAAAGGGCGCTGTCCTTAGCTAAAGATAAGCTTGCTGAGCGCCGTAGCCAGCTAGACGCTGAGATTGAACGTCTTGCTTCTCCTGGTGGTTCAAACGACCCTCGCCTGAAAGGTTTGGCTGATACTTTAGGCGGTGTATTACTGTCTGAGATCTACGATGACATCACGATTGATGACGCGCCTTACTTCAGTGCGATGTACGGTCCGGCTCGTCACGCTATCGTTGTTTCTGACCTGTCAGGTATCGAAGAGAAACTGGTAGAGCTAGACGACTGTCCAGAAGACTTGTACATCATTGAAGGTGACATCGATGCCTTTGATGACAGCTCGTTCGATGCAGAAGAGTTAGAGGGCGCGGTTTGTGTTCGCATGAACGATCGCCAAATGCGTTACTCTCGCTTGCCTGAGATCCCATTGTTTGGTCGTGCAGCACGTGAGCAGCGTCTAGAGTTGCTGCGTAACGAACGAGAAGAAGTGGTAGAGAAGCACGCAAAAGCGGCGTTTGACTCTCAGAAAATGCAGCGTTTGTACCAAGCATTTAACCAATTTGTGTCTAACCACATTCAAGTGGCTTTTGACGCTGATCCAGAACAAGCACTGGCAACCATTCGTGATAAGCGTAACCAAATTGCTCGCGTGCTGGCGGATCTGGATGCAAAAGAGCAGCAGCAACGCTCTCAGCTTCAAACTAGTAAGCAAGCACTGTCTTCTCTGGACAAGCTAGCATCACACATGGTGCTTGTTGAAGATGAATCATTGCAAGCGCGTTTTGATGAGCTAGAAGAGAAAATCGCTCAGCTTGCAGAGGCGAAAAACTTCTTAAATAATCATGCAAAAGCCGTCGCGCAACTAGAGAATATTGCGTCTGCGCTTGATGCTGACCCAGAGCAATTTGATGCACTAGAAGCAGAATACAAAGCGGCAGATGAACAGTTACAAGATCTTAAGAAGCAAATCTTTGCACTCTCGGATCTGGTTGAACGTCGTCACTACTTCGCTTACTCAGACTCGGTTGATCTTCTGAACAAAAGTAGCGAACTGAGTGAGCAGCTAAAAGCGAAGTTGGTTCAAGCTGAACAGACTCGTACTCGTTCTCGTGAAGAGTTGAAGCAAGCACAAGGACAAATGAACCAATACAACCAAGTATTGGCGTCTTTGAAGAGTTCGCATCAAGCTAAGCAAGAAACCGTACAAGAGTTCAAACAAGAGCTGCAAGAGTATGGCGTAAATGCCGACGAAGGTGCGGAAGAGCGTGCAATGCGCCGTCGTGACGAGCTGCACGAACGCTTACATACTTCACGTAGTCGTAAGAGTGAATACGAGCGCACGATAACGTCGACCGAGCTTGAGATGAAAGGCTTAGCGAAACGTCTGAAGAAAGTGCAGAAAGAATACGCAGAGCTGCGCAAATTTGTCGTTGCAGCGAAAGCGGGTTGGTGTTCAGTACTTCGCTTAGCGCGTGAAAACGATGTTGAGCGTCGTCTACACAAGCGCGAACTGGCTTACATGTCGGCGGATGAATTGCGTTCGATGTCGGATAAATCATTGGG
The DNA here is from genome assembly GCF_053890955.1 of Vibrio sp. JZG120. Lineage (NCBI taxonomy): Bacteria > Pseudomonadati > Pseudomonadota > Gammaproteobacteria > Vibrionales > Vibrionaceae > Vibrio > Vibrio sp. JZG120. Next base: position 577,158 of record NZ_JBSRRK010000004.1, on the reverse strand, counting down.
TGCGCTGCGTTTAGCGGTTGCGAACAATGACGACTTGCGTGATGCGCTGCGTCTATCAGAAGACAACGCACGTCCAGAGCGTAAAGTTCTGTTCTACATTGCTGTATACCAACATCTTCGTGAGCGTATTCGTCAGGATATCATCCGTACTGATGACCCAGTTGAAGCAATCGAAGAGATGGAAGTCGAGCTGGCGCGTCTAACGGAAGAGCTAACGCAGCGTGAAAACCGTCTAGCGATCAGCTCTGAGTCGGTAGCGAGCATCATCAAGAAGACGATTCAGCGTGAGCAAAACCGTATTCGTATGTTGAACCAAGGCTTGTCGAACATTTCGTTTGGTCAGGTGAAGGGCGTACGTCTAAACGTGAAAATTCGTGAAAGTCACGAAGTGTTACTGAACGGTCTAGCGACACAGCAAGAGCAGCACAAAGACCTGTTTGAATCGACTCGCTTTACCTTCTCTGAAGCAATGGCGAAACTGTTCCAACGCGTGAACCCACACATCGATATGGGCCAACGTTCACCGCAAGTTCTGGGTGAAGAGCTACTGGATTACCGTAACTACCTAGAGCTAAGTGTAGAAGTGAACCGTGGTACAGACGGTTGGCTACAGGCCGAGTCTGGCGCGCTATCAACAGGTGAAGCGATCGGTACTGGTCAGTCAATCCTCCTGATGGTTGTTCAAAGCTGGGAAGAAGAATCTCGTCGTCTTCGCAGCAAAGACATTGTGCCTTGTCGTCTGCTCTTCTTGGATGAAGCAGCGCGTCTGGATGCGAAATCGATCGCGACATTGTTCGAATTGTGTGACCGTCTGGATATGCAGCTTCTTATTGCGGCACCAGAAAACATCAGCCCAGAGAAAGGTACTACCTACAAGTTGGTGCGTAAGGTGTTTAAAGACCATGAGCACGTACACGTAGTTGGTCTACGTGGTTTTGGTCAAACGGATAAGCCTAAGACCGAAGCGCAAGAGATGATCGAAGAGTTTGAATCGTAAACTCCGAATCTAGCAAAACGCCCGCAATGAACGCGGGCGTTTTTGTATTTGTTAGCGGGAGGCTTCAAAGCGTATAAAATAAGCCGAGACTGTAGGACGACAGTCTCGGCTTATTAATAGAACTTAGCGGGGAGGCTAAGTTTTATTCCTCTGAAATATCGTCTCTGATATCGATCATTTCAGCAAGCTCTTCAAGTGCTTGGACAGAAAGCTCAGACAAGCGTTGTAAATGCTGGTCTAAGCTCTCTTGTTCTTCAAGCTCTGGTTCATCGTTATCTGTTTCTTTTGTTAGCATTTCTCAACCTCTCAAGTTGAGTAAGGGGAGACCTCATCATACTCAAAAGTTAAAGGAGAAAAGAAACGATCTATGTTGATTCTGTTAGCTCGATCATTGATTCAAGTTATAGGTGAGATAGGTTTGTTTAATAAGATGAGTAGGTAGACGGTTTTGGAAACGGAAACAAAAAACGCCAGCAATCCGAACAATTACTGGCGAATGATATTGTGATTGGCGATTAGAACTGCGGTTTTACCCCAAACTGCTCTGCTGCGTAGGCGACACGTTCAATCGGCTTTGGATACTCGGCAGGTGTGCCGAGGCTCTCTATGTGTTTCAAACGAGGAAGCAAGCCTGCACCATTAGCGATTTGGATTGCTAAGCCAGGACGAGCGTTGAGCTCTAAAACCATAGGCCCTTCCTCTTTATCTAGCACCATATCAGTGCCCATGTATCCCAACCCTGTCATCTCCCACGCACTAGACGCAAGCTCAAGCAAGCGCTCCCAGTGCGGGACTTGGAGGGTAGAAAGGTCTTTGCCGGTATCCGGATGGTGGGTGACTGGATGGTCGAATTGCACCGCTCGGATTGCTTTACCTGTGGCGATATCAATGCCCACGCCCACAGCGCCTTGGTGGAGGTTTGCTTTACCGTCCGACGCCGCCGTAGAACAGCGCATCATTGCCATAACAGGGTAGCCTTTAAATACGATGATTCGAACATCAGGCACGCCTTCATAACTGAAGCCATCGAAACAATCATCAAACTTAATCAGGTTCTCAACGACTGCGACGTCGTTTTTACCACCAAGAGAGAAAAGGCCTGCAAGCGCATTACTGATATGACGTTCAACTTCGTCCTTACCAATTGTAGAGCCGGAAGGTTTGGTATAGACCCCATCTTTATGCGAGGTAATAACCAAAATACCCTTACCACCACTACCTTGAGCGGGTTTGATAACAAAACCAGGCCAATCTTGCACCATTCTATGGATTGTCTTTACTTCTGCTTGGTTATGAATAACGCCGATCAGGGCAGGGACTGTCGCCCCTGCTGCCTGCGCAATAATTTTAGTCTTGAGCTTGTCATCAACTAATGGGTATTTAGAACGATCATTGTAACGGCCGATATAACTGTGGTTACGTTTGTTCATCCCCATAATGCCTTTATGGCGAAGCTTAGCTGGCGAAGTAAAACTTTCGAACATCGTTTAGTCCTCCGCTAGTGGTTTGAAACGACGTAACTCAGTTAGACGGTAACCTGTGTAAGTACCTAGCAATAGAATACCGGCCAGAACAATCAACTGTAGACCAATGAAATTAAAGGTTAGGTGCTGAATGTATGAGTTCGTCATCGCTAAGTAAACCAATACTGCGGTGAGCAGTGAGCCCCCACCTTGCAGAGCGACTTCTTTCGCGCCTTCTTCTTCCCATAGGATAGACATACGTTCAATTGTCCAAGACAAGATGATCATCGGGAAGAACGTAATTGTTAATCCTTCCGTTAAGCCCATCTTAAATGCGACTACTGTGAACACCGAAATGATCATAATAACGGTAATAATGACCGCTGATATCCGTGCTACAAGCAGTAAGTTCAACCTCGATAAGTAACTTCGAATAATCAAGCCTGTGCCAACGATCAGTAAGAAACCGACAATACCCGTTAATAACTGGGTTTGAACAAACGCAACAGCAATCAGTACTGGCATGAAAGTACCGGATGTTTTCAGACCGATAATCACACGCAAGAACACCACGATAAGGGCACCGATAGGGATCAGCATGATAGTCTTAAACATCGCTTGTTCTTCAAGAGGCAAGCTATGAATTGAAATATTCAGAAGCCCATCAGCTTCTATCTTGTTGTTCGTCGCTTGCTGTGGAGTCATTTCTTGCTTGATCATTGAGAAATGAACTTGGCTATTTTTACCACCAACAAGATCAAGCAGGGATACATTCGACTCATCCCAAACTAATAAGTTTGGTTTCACGGCTTTCTGTTCGGAATTTGGTGAGAACAGTACCCAATCTTTACCTGACCAAACCTGAACCATTGGTTGAATGGTTTGGCGTCGACGGCCATCTTCTAGTTCGATAACACCGACAGTTTTGCTCTGTATACCTGCGGTAAGCAAAATATTATGTAGTGCATCAGTACGGCTGAAGTCATTCAGTAGTAGCGATGAGTTTTGACTGTCTGGGTCATTAAGCGCTTTGATGAGCTCACGAGTGAAGGTCACATTGTCGGCAGAGCGACTCATCGCACGCTCAACAAGGGCATTTGCCGCCGCAGCTTGTGGCGCTGATAGAGTTGGTGGCGTAATGTCTTCAGTTGGTGGTAGAGGCGTAACTTTAGCCTGAGGGTCCACTAAGAACTGCGCTTTGTAGTAAATGGTTTGAGGACCTTTGGCCTGACGAATTGACCACTCGGCACGACGTCCAGAATCAGAATTAATGTAGGAAACGCCATAACCAGAAGAGGAAGCGGATTCACCGATAAGCGTATAACCACTTTGTGTATGAGGTGCTGCGAGTGAAGCTTTGACTTCATTGCCGTTAGCATTGAACTCAATACGTGCCTCTACATCCCATACCTGACGAGTTTCGCCTGGTGTCCAAGGCACGCCGTAGTTTTCATGTCTGAAAACACTCAAAGCAATGCCCGCAATCACCAATAAGATGATTGAAAGGTAAAACGGTATTTTTGACGTCATAATCTACCTTATTATTTTTTATCTTCGTCCGTTTGGATATAGGTACGACTTACATCGACAAGTGCGATGTCGCGCATAAATTCTCTACCCAGTAAAATAGGATGGTTCATATGCGAGCGATCTGCCAACGTAAATTGCGCTTTTTCATGAATTTTTCCAACGCGCACCCAAAGTTCGACTACAGCGCGACGTTCTAGTTCTTCACTGGTAACTTGGCGAATTTTTACGTAACGAATGACTGGCGCTTCGATCCAAGTATTTTTTTCTTCTTCAGATTTACTGGTATCTGCCAGGTGGAATCGAACCCAGTTTTTGCCGTTTCTTTCGAACTCTTCAATATCAACTGCATTTAAAGATGAGGTTGCGGCACCGGTGTCGACACGTGCATCAAAAGTCTGCTTAATGGAGTCGATAGTGACCTTTTCAATTGAGCCAAGGACAATATCATGAGTTGGTGTTGGTTCCACAGGAGCAGGAGATTGGACAATAATCGGCTCTTTTGGCTTTTTCACTTCTGCCATTGCTTCATCACGAAATGTCAGAAGTTCAACCTGTAGTTTATCGACTTGTTCTTCAAGGCTGTCGATATAGTCCGATTGGTTGCTGAGCTGAAGCTCTAAGTTAGTAATGCGATTATTGACATTCGCTTCTGAAGTTTGAATAGCCGCTAACGTTTCTTGGTGGTACTGTTCGCCTTTGGTTAGTGAGCATCCAGATAGTAAGGCGATGGCAACAATCGGGGTCAATCGTAATAACATTGAAAACCTTGGGATTGGATTAAGTTGTTTATTTTTTAGGAGTTTAGCTCATATCGATAAAGCCTCACAAGTAAGAATGTTTCTCTATTACTTATTGTTTGAGGAATAGTGATGAAAAGCTAAAAATCAAGGACATAAAAGCGCATCCTTATTTAGAGCGTGCTTATGTTTTGATGTAACAAATGGACTCGAAAAACAAACACGCTCAGTACGAGGAAAGAGGGTAATGTCTTAACTCGTAAAATGAGTTAAGACAATGTCAGGAATCTCAGCGAATTATGGTTTGCGAGCGACAAGAACCGCGCGGCGAGGGGCAGGGTAACCTTCTACAGTCTTGCTTGGGTCGTTCGGATCTAGATAGTCTGGTAGAGAGTTATGCGTCATCCAATCTGTGGTACGTTGCTCATCAACCGAAGTGACGCTTTCATCAACGATGCGCACATCTTCAAATCCTACCAACTCTAACCACACTTTCAGCGCTTTTGCTGAAGGGAAGAAATAGACATTACGCATTTGTGCGTAACGAGAAGTTGGAACCAACACTGCATTCTCATCACCTTCAATCACGAGTGTTTCCAATACTAGTTCACCACCAGACACTAATTGATCTTTTAGCTGCACCAAGTGATCCAGTGGAGAGCGACGGTGGTAAAGTACGCCCATGCTGAATACCGTGTCGAACGCTTCTAACTTAGGTAGTTGTTCAATACCCAACGGCAGTAGGTGCGCACGTTGGTCATCGCCCATTAGTTTACGAATTGCTTCGAACTGAATTAGGAACAGGTGAGATGGATCGATACCGACGGTTAAGCGTGCACCTTCACCCAGCATGCGCCACATGTGGTAGCCGTTACCACAACCAACATCGAGTACGCTGCGGTTCTTTAATGGAGAAATATGCGGAAGCACACGGTCCCATTTCCAGTCACTGCGCCACTCAGTATCAATATGAATGCCGTGTACGTGGTATGGCCCTTTGCGCCATGGGTGGAATGTACGAAGTAAGTTCTCTAATTTCTTCAGCTCACCTTCATGGAAAGGAGTGTCGTTGCTGATGGTCACTGAATTCTTGATGTCAATTTGATCCGGTGAGCCTTCTGGAATCTTGTTCAGTGCTTTCAACCAGCGACCAAAGTCACCGTGCTCTGCATTTTGCCAATCCGTTAGCTGTTGTGGTAGCACATTGAGCCAAGGTTGAAGACGTGTGTCTTGGGCAATCAATTGGTAGAAGTTTGCAAAGTTAAACATAGTTAGTTAATCGCTGAGTTGATGGTATTAAAATTATTAAATAACAGCCTAAATCGGCGTGATTCAGGGCATTTATATGCAAGGTTTATTTAATTGCGAACATAGAGCCAAAGTTAAAGCATTGGAACCAAACATCGTAGCTAGAAAAGCCAATTTTAGCGAAACGCTCTTTATGCTCTTTCTTTGAATCTGGGCGCATTACGTTTTCTATCGCGCTGCGCTTTTGGCTGATTTCTAGTTCGCTATAACCATTTGCACGTTTAAAGTCGTGGTGAAGGTCAATTAACAGCTCGTTTGACACTTCATCTTCGAAGACGAATTTCTCCGACAAAATCAAAATTCCGCCTGGACGTAGACCCGCGTAGATTCGTTCAAGCAGGGCGTAACGATCGTCTGGAGAAAGAAATTGCAGAGTAAAGTTCAGTACGACAACTGATGCGTTTTCAATATCGATATTACGAATATCCGCTTCAACCACATCTACAGGAGTATCGCTTCGGTACGCGTTTACATGCAATTTGCAACGCTCAACCATCGCAGGAGAGTTGTCCACTGCGATGATTTGGCAACCTTCTTGTTTGATATGGCGACGCATAGACAATGTTGCAGCACCCAAAGAACAGCCAAGGTCATAGATGTTTGAGTGGGGCTTTACAAAACGCTCTGCCAGCATACCAATTGCAGAAATAATGTTGCTGTAACCCGGCACCGATCGTTGAATCATGTCAGGAAATACTTCCGCTACGCGTTCATCGAACGTGAAATCCCCAATTTTATCGATTGGAGCCGAAAAAATAGTATCTGGATTGCTCTTAGGGTTCATAACCAAGTCTCTGCATACAAGCCGCCTGAAAATGTCAGGCACCAAAAAAGGCGCGTATTTTATGGGAATTTCGCGCCTCTGTCATGTGTTGCGTTAGAACATCTGTAACTGCGAGTTGCCATCGTTAGCCGGGAAAGATGCCAAGTCAGGAAGTGTTATACGCTTTTGTATGTCTTTATACAGATTGGCTGCCAACTCCGGCGCAATTATATTGTCCGCAGTATGGATCATGACATACGGCTGCTTACCTTCGGCAATCCATTGCGGCAACTTGCTGAGCCATGGTGTAAAAAACTCGTAATTTTGCTGTTCTTCTGGATGACCAATAAAGCGAATCAAAGGGTGTGAAGCGGTAGCAATGGCGTGGACTGGTACTCTTGGTTTTTTCATTTGCGCATCAATGATCGCTTCATTGTCTGGCTTAGCGGCAAAGACAGGGCGGCTATCCATAATAATGCGGTCAATGTTATTTTCTACTAACCATTGGTTAAGCGCTCGCTCTTCTTCACCTTTGGAGAAAAATGCCATATGACGAACCTCAACACCAAGAGGGAAGTTAGGTGGAAAGCTCGCACAGAAATTTTTCAGTCGATCAAGGTGCTCAGGACCAAATGCGGCTGGCAATTGAATTGTCCATTGCCCCACACGGTCATGCAACGGCTCCATGACTTTCATGAAGTCTCTCAGTTGTTCGCTGCAACCTCTTAGCATTTGCTCATGAGTGATGGCTTTAGGAAGTTTGAAAGTAAAGCGAAAATCATCGTGGGTTGCTGCTCTCCAGTTTTGCACCGTGTTGAGCGTCGGCGTGGCATAAAATGTCGTGTTGCCTTCCACGGTATGGAACACCTGTGCATACTTTTCTAAACGTTCAGCGGGCTTTGTCCCGCTGCCGTAAAAGCTTTGTTGCCATTGATTGTGCGACCACATCGTCAATCCAAGTCGAAGAGGTAAGTTATCCATTATTCTTTACTGCTTGCTACTCGTGTGAATACTTTACGAGAGTTTTGCTGAAATAGGTAATTTCACGCTATAATCCCCACCAATTTTTTCGCTTTGGTGCGCTTTTGAACATTTGTTGTACTAAAAAGCACCAGTGAATGATAAAACACACGTAATTGTATGTTGAGTAGTCGATTTTCGTGGACATTCAGCGTATAACTGAATCTTTACTCTGCTTGGCAATGAGGCTGACAGAGCGTAGTTAACAACATTTGAGAGATTGGGAATTTCATTATGCGTACCCATTACTGTGGTCACCTGAACAAGTCCCTTGCAGGACAAACTGTAGAACTTTGCGGCTGGGTTAACCGTCGTCGTGATTTAGGCGGTCTTATTTTTATTGATATGCGAGATCGCGAAGGTATCGTTCAGGTAGTTGTTGATCCAGATATGGCGGATGCGTATGAAGTGGCTAACACACTTCGTAATGAATTCTGTATCAAACTAACGGGTGAAGTACGCGTTCGTCCAGAAAGCCAAGCAAACAAAGACATGGCAACAGGTGAAGTTGAGATCCTTGCGACAGGTCTTGAAATCATCAACCGCAGTGACGTTTTGCCTCTAGATTTCAACCAAAAGAACTCTGAAGAGCAACGTCTTAAGTACCGTTACTTAGACCTTCGTCGTCCTGAAATGAGCGATCGCATCAAGCTACGTGCTAAAGCGTCTAGCTTTGTTCGTCGTTTCCTAGACGACAACGGCTTCCTAGACATTGAAACTCCAGTACTAACGAAAGCGACACCAGAAGGTGCGCGTGACTACCTAGTACCTAGCCGTGTTCACAAAGGCAGCTTTTACGCGCTTCCTCAGTCTCCACAGCTATTCAAACAGCTTCTAATGATGTCTGGTTTTGACCGTTATTACCAAATCGTTAAGTGTTTCCGTGATGAAGACTTGCGTGCTGACCGTCAGCCAGAATTCACTCAGATCGATATCGAAACGTCATTCATGACGGCTGACCAAGTACGTGAAGTGACGGAAAACATGGTTCGCGATATGTGGCAAGAGCTACTAAACGTAGACCTAGGTCAGTTCCCAGTAATGCCATTCAGCGAAGCGATTCGCCGTTTCGGTTCTGACAAGCCAGACCTACGTAACCCGTTAGAGTTAGTTGATGTCGCTGACCTAGTGAAAGACGTTGAGTTCAAAGTATTCTCTGGCCCAGCAAACGATGAGAAAGGTCGCGTTGCCGTTATTCGCGTTCCAGGTGGTGCATCTTTGACTCGTAAGCAAATTGATGGCTACGGTGAATTCGTTGGTATCTACGGTGCTAAAGGTCTAGCTTGGATGAAGGTTAACGATCGTGCAGCAGGCATGGAAGGTATCCAATCTCCAGTAGCTAAGTTCCTAAACGAAGATGTGATCAACGCCATCTTAGATCGCACTCAAGCGGAATCTGGTGACATCATCCTATTTGGCGCTGATAAAGCGGGTATCGTTGCAGAAGCTATGGGCGCACTGCGTCTGAAGCTAGGTAAAGATCTAGAGCTAACTGACGAATCTGCATGGGCTCCATTATGGGTTGTTGACTTCCCAATGTTCGAAGAAGATGACGAAGGCAACCTACACGCGATGCACCACCCATTCACATCGCCTTTAGGTGTGACTGCGGAAGAGCTAAAAGCGAACCCAGCTGCGGCAAACTCTAACGCTTATGATATGGTTCTAAATGGCTACGAAGTTGGCGGCGGTTCTGTCCGTATCCACAACGCAGATATGCAAGAAGCCGTATTTGATATTCTAGGCATCACACCTGAAGAGCAACAGCTTAAGTTCGGCTTCCTGCTTGATGCACTAAAATTCGGTACGCCTCCACACGCTGGTCTTGCATTCGGTCTTGACCGTCTAGTGATGCTGCTATGTGGTACCGAGAACATCCGTGATGTTATTGCATTCCCGAAAACAACAGCAGCGGCGTGTCTACTAACAGACGCACCAAGCATTGCGAACCCAGCAGCGCTAGAAGAGCTAGCAATCGCAGTGACTGCAGCGAAAGAAAAAGACGCAGAATAAGCGCACAACATTTGAAGAAAACTCCCGCAACTGCGGGAGTTTTTGTTTAAATAAACCCAAGAAACTTCCAAAGCAATTTCCCAAGCAACGCTTTTTAGCTCATGTTTGCTATTAAGCGTCAAAATACATTAAAAGGTGAATTATGGCAGGTCATAGTAAATGGGCGAATATTCGTCACCGTAAAGCAGCGCAAGATGCGAAGCGCGGCAAAATCTTTACCAAATTAATCCGTGAAATCGTTGTTGCCGCAAAAGAGGGAGGCGGTGAGCCAGAAAATAACCCACGTTTGCGAGCTGCAATTGATAAAGCGTTGTCTAACAACATGACGCGTGACACTGTCAACCGCGCTGTCAGCCGAGGTGCTGGTGGTGAAGGCGACGACAATATGGAAACCGTAATCTATGAAGGTTATGGTCCGGGTGGTACTGCGGTTATGGTCGAATGTATGACGGATAACCGAAATCGCACAGTATCAGGCGTACGCCATGCGTTCTCGAAGTCAGGAGGCAATCTGGGTACGGATGGTAGTGTAAACTATCTTTTCGACAAGAAAGGCGTGATCTCATATGCCCCAGGTTTAGATGAAGATGCGGTGATGGAAGTGGCGTTAGAAAGTGGCGCTGATGACATCGAAACATCAGAAGATGGCTCGATTGATGTTTACACCGCGCCAAGCGATTTTGGACTCGTAAAAGATGCCCTTGATGCTGCAGGTTTTGAGGCGGAGAACGCCGAAGTGTCGCTTATCCCTTCAACGAAAGCAGAACTGGATGTGGACACTGCGCCAAAACTGCTCCGTTTGATTGACGCTTTAGAAGATCTGGACGATGTTCAGGAGGTTTATCACAACGGTGACATCTCTGACGACGTTGCGGCCTCTCTAGAGTAAACTCAATGTGCAGTGAGCGGTATTCGCTCCGAAATTAGAAAGTAATAATAAGAAATTGAGGCCGCATTCGGCCTCATTTTTAGGAACATTCATGTCAATTATTTTGGGCATTGACCCAGGTTCACGCATTACCGGTTATGGGGTCATTCGTCAAAATGGACGCCATTTGCAATACCTTGGTAGTGGCTGTATTCGTACTTCAGAAAAAGAACTTCCGGGCCGTCTTAAGCAGATTTACGCTGGCGTCACGGAAATCATTACTCAGTTTCAACCGGACGTATTTGCGATTGAACAAGTGTTTATGGCTAAAAATGCGGATTCAGCATTAAAGCTTGGCCAGGCTCGTGGCAGCGCAATTGTTGCTGCGGTGAATGCAGAGTTGCCGGTATACGAATACGCCGCGCGTCTTATTAAGCAAGCTGTAGTCGGTACTGGTGGTGCGGACAAAGCACAAGTTCAGCATATGGTTCAGCAGATGCTTAAACTGCCCGCCAAGCCTCAAGCAGATGCAGCCGATGCTTTAGGTGTGGCGATTTGTCATGCCAATACGAACAAAACCCTTGTTGCCTTAGCGGGCAAAGCAACCAGTGCCAGAAAAGGGCGCTACCGATAAAATTAACTGGATGTCTATCCAGTTCTTTATTATCCTGTCGCAAATTCATTTCCAAAGAGTATTTATAGTGATTGGACGTCTTCGTGGCACACTGATTGAAAAACAACCACCTGAAGTATTAATTGAAGTTAATGGCATTGGTTATGAAGTCCAGATGCCAATGAGCTGTTTTTACGAGCTGCCAAATGTTGGCGAAGAAGCCATTATTTATACTCACTTTGTCGTCCGTGAAGATGCACAATTGCTATACGGTTTCAACACAGTAAAAGAACGCGCACTTTTCCGTGAAGTGATCAAAGCCAATGGCGTTGGTCCTAAACTCGGTCTTGGTATTCTCTCTGGTATGACAGCAACGCAATTTGTTACTTGTGTGGAACATGAAGACGTTTCTACGCTGGTTAAGCTTCCAGGCGTTGGCAAGAAAACCGCAGAGCGATTGGTTGTTGAAATGAAAGACCGCTTGAAAGGGTGGGGCGCTGGCGATCTATTTACACCATTTACGGATGCTGCTCCTGCGGATTCTGGTGCGACATCCAACAACGCGGAAGAAGAGGCAATTAGCGCGCTTCTAGCTTTGGGTTACAAGCCGACTCAAGCGTCGAAAGTGGTGTCTCAGATCGCTAAACCGGACATGAGCAGTGAGCAAATGATCCGTGAAGCTCTAAAATCAATGGTGTAACGCTGGTTTCACAGTGAGCATTTGTTCAAGATAACTCATTCTCTAAGGTTAATGCCAATCGCTTAACGATGTTTTTTGTGTCATTCCAGCGAGCCTAGCGAGACTGGGAATCTAATAGCAGCATGCTGAGCGGTTAATGAAACAATTTTGACCATAAAGTGCTCGGATAGAAGATCCTGTATCACGCTCCTTCGTCGCTGTACAGGATGACGAGATACAGAAATATGCCACTTGCTGTTAAACGAGCGGCATTATTCTCTCAGGTAACCATTTTTCAAGGTAAAAAGATGATTGAAGCCGATCGTTTAATCGCTCCAGAAAACCCTGCCTTTCGTGATGAAGATGTCATTGATCGTGCTATTCGACCAAAGAAGTTGGCGGATTACCAAGGTCAGGACCACGTTCGTGACCAAATGGAGATCTTCATCAAAGCTGCTCAGTTACGTAGTGAAGCTCTTGATCACCTGTTAATTTTTGGCCCTCCGGGTTTGGGTAAAACCACGCTAGCAAATATTGTCGCCAACGAGATGGAAGTAAACATCCGTACTACTTCAGGGCCAGTTCTTGAAAAAGCAGGCGATTTAGCCGCGTTACTAACCAACCTAGAAGAAAATGACGTTCTATTTATTGACGAAATTCACCGCTTAAGCCCGATGGTTGAAGAGGTTCTGTATCCGGCGATGGAAGATTATCAACTGGATATTATGATCGGTGAAGGTCCGGCCGCTCGTTCTATTAAGATCGATTTGCCGCCGTTTACTTTGATTGGTGCAACGACCCGAGCAGGCTCTTTAACGTCACCATTACGCGACCGTTTTGGTATTACTCAGCGTCTTGAGTTTTATAAGATAAAAGACCTCCAAGATATTGTGCAGCGCAGCGCGGATTGTTTAGGTTTGTCAATGGAACCTGAAGGTGCATTGGAAGTGGCAAGACGTGCACGTGGCACACCACGTATTGCTAACCGCCTACTACGTCGTGTTCGCGATTATGCGGAAGTGAAAGGAAATGGTCACATTTGTGCAGAGGTTGCCGACAAAGCGCTGAATATGCTTGATGTGGACGCCGAAGGTTTCGATTATATGGACCGCAAACTACTACTCGCAATTATGGAGAAATTTGGTGGTGGTCCGGTCGGACTCGATAACATGGCGGCAGCGATAGGTGAAGAAAAGGATACTATCGAAGACGTTCTTGAGCCTTATCTTATTCAACAAGGTTATTTACAACGCACTCCACGTGGAAGAATCGCGACAGATCGTGCGTATTTGCATTTCGGAATTGAAAAATAAGATTCCCGCGCTGGGCCTTTGCTGCCCAGCGCTTCATTAAAGTTGACCAAACTCACATTTTTTGAATTTCTTCTCATACCAGTTTAGTGAGTAAAAAGCATTGATTGTTAACTCTATGTTTGCTCGCAACTGGTTAATTTCTCTCCTGATTACTCTCTCTTAACATCCGTATCTAATACTGGTTGATCTGGATCAATGTGATGGATTTTTGTGCAAATTCCGCGCATAAACATTGATGTATATCAAAGCGCATTCCGGCTATAAACCTTTTGAAACAATCTGTTTTTACAAGTAATATTAGCCCTAGCTATATTAGCTGATGCTTAACAATTAACTAACCAATGAAGCACATTTTTGCAACAATGAGTTGTGATAATTCAACATTTTTCAAGTGTAAATAACACTTGAATATGGATTGCAATATGTAGAGAGTGTCATTCAGCCGACACATAGGAGTTACCATGATTGACGTAGTTGATCTATCGCGGTTGCAGTTTGCACTGACAGCGATGTATCACTTCCTATTCGTACCATTGACCCTTGGTATGGCCTTCCTTCTGGCCATTATGGAATCGATGTACGTAATGACGAACAAGCAAATCTACAAGGACATGACCAAGTTCTGGGGTAAGCTATTCGGTATTAACTTTGCACTTGGTGTGGCGACAGGCCTTACCATGGAATTCCAGTTTGGTACGAACTGGTCTTACTACTCCCACTATGTAGGTGACATCTTCGGTGCGCCGCTAGCGATCGAAGCCCTTGTCGCATTCTTCCTGGAGTCAACTTTTGTTGGTCTATTCTTCTTCGGGTGGGATCGTCTATCTAAACGTCAACACTTAGCGGTTACTTGGCTTGTGGCGCTGGGCTCTAACTTCTCTGCACTTTGGATTCTTATCGCAAACGGCTGGATGCAAAACCCAGTAGGCGCGGACTTCAACTTCGAAACCATGCGAATGGAAATGGTAAGCTTCTCTGAAGTTGTACTAAACCCAGTTGCTCAGGTTAAGTTCGTGCATACGGTTGCTTCTGGCTACACTTGTGGCGCAATGTTTATTCTAGGCATCAGTTCATACTACCTATTAAAAGGTCGTGACATTGCGTTTGCTCGTCGTTCATTTGCTATCGCTGCTTCTTTCGGTATTGCGGCTATCTTATCTACCATCGTTCTTGGCGATGAATCTGGCTACGAGCTTGGTGAAGTTCAAAAAGTGAAGCTTGCTGCAATTGAAGCAGAGTGGCACACAGAACCAGCTCCAGCAGCGTTTACGTTGTTTGGTGTTCCTAACCAAGAAACCATGCACACCGATTACGCAATCAAGATCCCTTACGTAATGGGTATCATCGCGACACGTTCTTTTGATGAGCAAGTAACAGGTCTTCGTGACCTACGTGATGAGCACGTCGATCGTATTCGTGACGGTATGTACGCTTATGAACTTCTCGAGAAGCTTCGTGCGGGCGACAAGTCAGAAGAAAACATGACTGCGTTTGATGAAGTGAAGGGTGACCTAGGTTACGGTCTACTTCTAAAACGCTACACAGACAATGTTGTTGATGCGACAGAAGAGCAAATCCAAGCTGCTGCGGATGACTCAATCCCAACAGTATGGCCGCTATTCTGGTCATTCCGTATCATGGTTGCTTGTGGTTTCATCATGCTATTCGTTTTCGGTGCGGCATTTATTCAAACGTGTCGTCAGAAGATCGAACAGAAACAATGGATTCTTAAAGCTGCACTATTCAGCATCCCACTACCGTGGATTGCGATTGAAGCGGGTTGGTTCGTCGCTGAGTACGGTCGTCAGCCATGGGCTGTTGGTGAAATTTTACCAGTGCACGTTGCAGCTTCTGCATTAACTGCTGGCGAAATCTGGACTTCACTATTCGCAATTCTGGCGCTATACACGGTATTCCTGGTTGCAGAAGTTTACCTAATGTTGAAATTCGCTCGTAAAGGCCCAAGTAGCCTGAAAACGGGTCGCTACCACTTCGAGCAAAATGCTGACTCTGTTGAAGACAAAGTTAGTCGCCAAGTAGAAGCGTAAGGTAAGGAGATAACAAGATGTTTGATTACGAAATCTTGCGACTCATCTGGTGGGTACTAATCGGTGTTCTACTAGTTGGTTTTGCAGTAACAGACGGTTTCGATATGGGTGTAGGCGCGCTTGTACCTATTATCGGTAAAAACGACACGCAACGTCGCGTCATGATTAACTCAATAGCCCCTCACTGGGATGGTAACCAAGTTTGGCTTATCACTGCTGGTGGTGCATTGTTTGCAGCTTGGCCTTTGGTTTATGCAACGTCATTTTCAGGCTTCTACTTAGCGATGATTTTGACACTAGCAGCGCTATGGCTTCGTCCTCTGGGCCTAGACTACCGCTCTAAAATCGAAGATCCAAAGTGGCGTAATACCTGGGATATCTGTATCTCAATCAGTGGTTTTGTTCCACCAATCATCTTTGGTGTAGCGTTTGGCAACCTACTACAGGGTGTACCATTCCAATTGAGTGAGTTCTTGATGCCAACATACCATGGCTCATTCTTTGGTCTTCTAAACCCATTTGCACTGCTGTGTGGCTTAGTTAGTTTGTTCATGATTTTGATGCAAGGTTCGACTTGGCTACAAATGAAAACAACGGGCGAAGTGCATGTGCGTGCTCGCAACGTTGCTCAGTTGGCTGGTTTACTGACGGTTGCAGCGTTTGTAGCTGCTGGTTTCTGGATCCAAAATATTGATGGTTACGTCATTGTTGGCGGTATCGACACTAATGCAGCTTCTAACCCTCTAAACAAAGAGGTAATCCGTGAAGCTGGTGCGTGGATGAAGAATTTTGAAAACTACCCACTACTATGGGCTGCTCCTGTACTAGGTGTCGCAATGCCGCTTCTTGCCGTATTGGCATCTCGTCTTGAAAAATGTGCGATTTCGTTCATTACTTCAAGCTTGGGTGTTGCTGGCGTTATCTTTACTGCAGGTTTTGCGATGTTCCCATTCATCATGCCTTCAGACTTAATGCCAAGCCACAGCTTAACAATGTGGGATGCAACGTCATCTGAACTGACTCTGAATCTAATGACAGGCGTTGCGTTTGTTATGGTACCAATCATCCTTGGTTACACGTCTTGGACTTACTACAAGATGTTTGGTCGCCTTGATGATCAGTACATTGAAGACAACAAAAACTCACTTTACTAAGGAGCATTTACTATGTGGTATTTCGCATGGATTCTAGGTGTACTACTTGCTTGTGCATTCGGTATCATCAACGCTCTTTGGTTAGAGCACTCAGAAATGATGGACAAAGACAGTGAGTAATCTCGCTGATAAGGTAGCGCAACTTCACGCTCCGATGGATAAGACTCTGTTAAGAGTCTTATCTCTCATCCTTGGCTTTATGCATGTAGGATTGGTGATGTGGGATCCTGAAGCTTACCATCAAGCAATTGGTGGTTTTAACTCAATCATCGCACCAGCACTGATTTGGTCTGTATGCTCAAGCATGGTTTACGGTGTGGGCTTCAAACCGAGAAACTGGTACTGGCAAGCTTTGTTTAGTCCCTACTTTTCGTTAGCTATCTTAATTTATTTAACGGCACTTTATTTCTTTTAGGCTGAAATACGCTGTAATAAAGTCGGTTACTAAATCATCGAATAAAAGCTAGGTATTTCGCCTAGCTTTTATTTTTTCTACAAATTTCAAAAATATTCCCTTAGCTCGGTACCAATTGCTGTCGCTTCAGTTATAGTAATTACTTTAAAGAATTGAATATATTGGGACTCCCTTGCAAGGCACATCAAATCTCTTTCGCTGGCCGATCACCGTGTACTATGAAGACACCGATGCGGGCGGCGTTGTATATCATTCTAATTATCTAAAATTCTTTGAGCGCGCGCGGACAGAAATGTTACGTGCCAAAGGCATTTCTCAACATGTGTTACTGGAACAAAATATCGGCTTTGTTGTCCGACACATGGATATTGATTTCAACCAAGGGGCAAGGCTGGACGAGCATTTGACAGTATTAACCCGAGTGTCAGAAATAAAACGTGCTTCCCTGCAATTCTGTCAAGAGTTGGTCAATGATCAAGGCAAGATATTGTGCAAGGCCTCTGTTAAGGTAGCATGTATCGATAATAAGAAAATGAAACCAATAGCTATTCCAACCTTTATAAATTCGGAGCTAACAAATAGTGACTGCTGATATTTCCATTTTAGATCTCTTTCTTCAGGCTAGTCTGTTGGTAAAGCTTGTGATGCTG
The DNA here is from genome assembly GCF_053890955.1 of Vibrio sp. JZG120. NCBI lineage: Bacteria > Pseudomonadati > Pseudomonadota > Gammaproteobacteria > Vibrionales > Vibrionaceae > Vibrio > Vibrio sp. JZG120. The sequence continues at coordinate 559,587 of NZ_JBSRRK010000004.1, read as the reverse complement.
ACGTTGCTTGGTATGTCAATTGTGTCATGGGCAATGATCATCAAGCGCAGCAAAGTGCTTTCTCAAGCCTCAAAGAATGCAGAGCAGTTTGAAGACAAATTCTGGTCGGGTACTGATCTTTCTCAGCTTTACCAAAAAGTAAAAGCGCGTAAAGACGAAATTGAAGGCACAGAAGAAATTTTTTACGCAGGTTTCACGGAGTTTGCTCGTCTACGTAAGAGCAACGCAAACTCACCAGCGTACATCATGGAAGGCACTGGCCGCGCAATGCGCGTTGCTGTCTCTCGTGAAGTTGATGAACTAGAAACAAGCTTACCGTTCTTAGCGACAGTCGGTTCTATCAGTCCTTACATCGGCCTATTTGGTACCGTTTGGGGCATCATGCACGCTTTTATTGCGTTGGGTGAAGTAAAACAAGCTACGTTGTCTATGGTTGCACCGGGTATCGCCGAGGCATTGATCGCGACAGCGATGGGTCTATTTGCGGCTATCCCGGCTGTAATGGCCTACAACCGCCTAAGCAATAAAGTGAGCAAACTAGAGCACACTTACGCAACATTTTCTGAAGAATTCCACAGCATCCTTCATCGTCAAGCGATGGCTGGCCGAGACAGCGCGGATAAGGAATAAAGCATGGCGGGTTATCAACCTAAAAAGCGAAAAATGACAGCGGAGATCAACGTTGTTCCGTACATTGACGTAATGCTCGTACTGTTGATCATTTTTATGGCGACCGCTCCATTTGTGACTCAAGGCGTCGACGTTGATCTTCCGAAAACATCGACCGCAGAATCTATGCAAGACCTTGCTGGCGAGACTGACAGTAGCTTTATTATCATCGAAATTGATAGCGAGGGTAATTTAGGCCTAAGCGTAAATGATGAAGAAGTTCAGCGAGGTTTGTCGTTGCAAGATGTTATTGTGCGAGTGAAAGCGGAGCGAGAGGTTAAGCCGGATTCACCAGTTGCGGTAGGTGGCGACGCGGCAACACCATATGCCGATGTTGTTCTATTGCTAGATGAACTAAGTCGAGCTGGTATCCCTAAGGTAGGTCTAATGACCGATATCAGGGAATAGACATCAATTATCTATGAAAGATCACAAGAAGAAACCCAACCAATACGCCAAACCGATAGCAATATCGGTTGGTTTGCATGCAATTCTAGTTGCAGCCCTGCTTTGGGGGACGGACTTCAACATGTCTAAACCAGAGCCTACAGGGCAAATGGTTCAAGCTGTTGTCATCGATCCAAAACTTGTGCAGCAACAAGCGAAAGAAATTCGCCAGCAACGCGAAAAGGCAGCGAAAAAAGAACAAGAGCGTCTTGATAAACTGAGACGCGAAGCAGAGCAGCTAGAAAAAAACCGCAAAGCTGAAGAAGAGCAAATTCGTAAGTTGAAAGAGCAGCAAGCGAAAGATGCTCAAGCGGCACGAGAAGCAGAAGCTGCACGTAAGAAAAAAGAGCAAGAGCGCAAGCAGGAAGAAGAACGTGTTCGCAAAGAAAAAGAGCGAGCTGCTAAGCTAGAAAAAGAGCGCAAGGCAAAAGAAGAAGCCGTGCGTAAAGCTGAGCAAGAGCGTTTAGCAAAAGAGGCGGCTATAGCAAAAGCTGAGCAAGAACGTTTAGCTCGTGAAAAAGCAGCAAAAGAAGCGGAAGAAAAAGCACGTCGTGAGCGTGAAGCTGCTGAAAAAGCTGAACAAGAGCGCATTGCAAAAGAGAAAGCGGCAAAAGAGGCGGCAGAGCGAGAGCGTAAAGCGAGAGAAGCAGCTGAGCGTGCCGAGCGTGAGCGTAAAGCTCAAGAAGCCGCGTTAGATGATATTTTTGCGGGTCTTGAGGATGAGGTTAGTAAAAATAGTGCTGCTCGAAATCAATTTATTGACGACGAACTTTCTCGAATGTCATCCATCTATACTCAAAATATTCAGCAAAAGTTGATTAAGGATGACTACTTGCTGGGAAAGGAGTGTAGGGTAAACATCAAATTGATTCCGACAGGAACTGATATGATGGTCTCTGGTGTTACCGTTTTGAGTGGCGATACTCGAGTATGTGCAGCGGCGAAGCGAGCGATAGCTCAGGTAGGGACGTTCCCTAAATCTTCAGAAGCTGCGGTAAACGAAAGACTAAAAGACATCAACATAACTGTTGCTTTGGACTAAAAGGAATAAGACGTGATTAGACGCCTTTTACTAGGAATGTTTGTACTGTTTAGCAGTATGACAAATGTGGCGAATGCCGCATTAGAGTTGGTCATTACCGATGGTATTGATTCAGCACGACCAATTGCTGTTGTTCCGTTTAAGTGGGAGGGTACTCAAGCGCTTCCAACGGATATTTCTGCTGTTATTGCCTCGGATTTGCAACGCAGTGGTAAGTTCAGCCCCGTTCCAACGAGCAAGATGCCACAAACTCCGTTCAGTGAATCAGAAGTCAATTTTGATGCCTGGACTAATTTAGGTGTAGATGCTCTGCTGACTGGCTCAATCAAACAAAATGCTCAAGGTGATTACGTTATCAACTACCAACTTGTTGATATTGTGCGTGGCCAACTAACGGGCGGGAAAAGTAAAGCGCTTGGTAGCGATGGCGAATTAGTACTGTCAAAAGATCATGTGCTGTTCAATAAGGTCGCGACCGTTCAAGGTCCTCGCATGCGAGAGTACGCTCACCGCATCTCTGATTTGGTGTATGAGCAGTTAACGGGTGACCGTGGCGCCTTCATGACCCGTATTGCATACGTGGTGGTGAATGATAAAGACCGTTTTCCTTACCAACTTCGTGTGGCTGATTACGATGGTTACAACGAGCGCTTGGTTTTACGTTCTAAGCAACCATTAATGTCACCAGCATGGTCGCCAGATGGTAAAAAGCTTGCGTATGTTAGCTTCCAAAATGGTCAAGCAGAAATCTTTATCATGAACATCTACACCGGTGAGCGTGAGAAGATCACTTCATACCCACGTCATAATGGTGCGCCAAGATTTTCGCCTGACGGCAATAAGTTAGCGATTGTTCTCTCTAAGACAGGCTCGCTTCATGTTTACACGTTCGATCTTAACACTCGCAAGCTGACGCAAATTACGCGTGGCAGATCAAATAATACTGAACCGTTCTGGCATCCAGATGGAAAATCGTTGATTTTCACATCGGATAGGGGTGGTAAACCACAGATTTATCAAGTAAATTTGGGCAGCGGTTCTATTGACCGTTTGACTTGGCAAGGCAGCCAAAATTTGGGTGGCCAGATTACTCCTGATGGGCGATTCCTAGTAATGGTGAACCGCAGTAACGCAGGATTTAACTTGGCGAAACAAGATTTGGAAACTGGTGCTCTTCAAGTCTTAACTAAGACCTTGCTTGATGAGTCTCCTAGTATTGCCCCAAACGGTGGCATGGTTGTGTATAGCTCGATTTACAACAAGAAAAACGTACTATCGATGGTGTCAATTGATGGTCGATTCAAAGCTAGATTACCGGCAACAAATGGGCGTGTTAGAGCGCCTGCATGGTCACCGTTTTTGTAGTAATAAGTTTGATTAATAAAGGAAAATAAGATGCAACTGAACAAGGTTCTAAAAGGGCTACTAATCGCGCTTCCTGTAATGGCTGTTACAGCGTGTAGTTCAAGCGACGACGCTGCTTCTAACACTGGTGCAGCAACAAACAACAATGGCGCAGTTGAAACAACAGTAGCTACGCCAATTGATCAAAGCGGTCAGCTAACAGAGCAAGAGCTAAAAGAGCAAGCGCTACGTGAAACTCAAACAATCTACTTTGCTTTTGATAACTCAACAATTGCAGCAGATTACGAAGAGATGCTTGCAGCTCATGCTTCTTACTTAAGCAAGAACCCAGCTCTTAACGTAACTATCGAAGGTCACGCTGATGAGCGTGGTACTCCTGAGTACAACATCGCTCTTGGTGAGCGTCGTGCACAAGCAGTAGCGAACTACCTGCAAGCACTAGGTGTTCAAGCTGACCAAATCTCAATCGTTAGCTACGGTGAAGAGAAGCCACTTCTTCTAGGTCAATCAGATGAAGTTTACGCTAAGAACCGTCGCGCGGTTCTAGTATACTAATTCGAGGTAATCCTCATGTTCAGTAACACTAAGCGCGCTGTTGCGCTTGCGTTACTGGCAAGTGCAGCGAACTTTGCGTTCGCTGCACCAGCTCCAGTATCCGATCTCAACAGCACATCATCCGTCTCTAAGAGCCGTTCATCTGAAACGGAAGTAGAGCGTCTAGAGCGCTTGCTACAAAACCGCAATCGCGTTCAGCTCCAAATGCAACAGCAAATTGACCAAATGTCACAAGAGATCAGTGAGTTACGTGGTCAATTAGAGCGAAATAGCTACGAAATGAAGCAAATGTTGCAACGTCAACGAGAGTTGTTTGTCGAGCTAGATCGTGTGCGTGGAGAAATCAAATCCGCGCCTGCGCAAGATGCGAAACCGGCTAAAACAGGTGGTCAGTACACACCAAATGTTGATGAGCAAACGGCATACCAAAATGCAGTCGACCTCATTCTCAAGAAACGTGACTACACTGGCGCAATTGCAGCGTTCCAGCAGTTCCAGAAAGATTATCCTGACTCCACATACTCAGCGAATTCTCACTATTGGCTAGGCCAATTGTACTTCGCTAAGAAGCAGGACAAAGATGCTGTAAAGAGCTTTGCTGCGGTGGTGTCTTATAAAGACTCCAATAAGCGAGCCGATGCTTTGCTCAAGTTAGGTGAAATCGCTGAGCGTAATAACAATGCAGCTCAAGCGAAAAAGTACTACCAACAAGTGGTTGATGAATACCCAGGTAGTGCATCTGCAAAACTTGCCAGCTCTAAGTTGTAAGACGTTATGTTTTAAAAAGGAAGCTTCGGCTTCCTTTTTCTTTTCCGTTTCTTTATCGGTGGTGATCGAATAAATCGAGAGGAATGGCATCGAGCCTTTTATCCCCATCTTGCAACGGATCCTTTCAATCAGAAATGCTACCTGTAACAAAGATATACGGCTAGATAGCTAGAAATCCCCGCGACAAGTTGGTTTTTGAAAATTAACGAGGTTACAATACTCGGATTAAAGGAAGTTGCGTAGAGCAAGAGCAATGAGCCATATATTAGATAAAATCGACACTGTTTACCCATTCCCACCGAAGCCAGTTCCATTAAGCGAAGAAGAAAAAGCGTCTTACATTGAGCGCATTAAAAAGCTGCTAAAAGAAAAGGATGCGGTACTTATCGCACACTATTATACCGATCCTGAGATTCAAGCCCTAGCGGAAGAAACGGGTGGTTTTGTTGGTGACTCGTTGGAAATGGCGAAGTTTGGTAATCGTCATCCTGCAAGCACACTGATCATTGGCGGTGTTCGCTTTATGGGCGAGTCGGCCAAAATCTTAACACCAGAAAAGCGAATTCTAATGCCAACGTTGGAAGCGGAATGCTCGCTCGATCTTGGCTGTCCAGCGGATAAGTTCAGTGAGTTCTGTGATGCTCACCCTGATCACACGGTTGTGGTTTATGCAAATACGTCTGCCGCAGTTAAAGCTCGTGCCGATTGGGTCGTTACATCAAGCATTGCGCTTGAAATCGTGGAACATTTAGACGCCGAAGACAAGCCAATCATCTGGGGACCAGACCGTCACTTAGGATCGTACATTGCTAATAAAACTGGCGCAGACATGCTGCTATGGCAAGGTGAGTGTGTGGTTCATGATGAGTTTTCTGCTGATGCGCTACGCAAAATGAAGAGCGTGTATCCAGATGCGGCTATTTTGGTTCACCCTGAATCACCAGCAAGCGTGGTTGAACTTGCCGATGCCGTTGGATCAACGAGTCAGTTGATCAAAGCAGCGAAAGCGCTTCCTCACAAACAAATGATCGTTGCGACAGACAAAGGCATTTTCTTTAAAATGCAGCAACTTGTGCCAGAGAAAGAACTTATCGAAGCTCCAACCGCAGGTGCTGGCGCAACATGTCGTAGCTGCGCACACTGCCCTTGGATGGCAATGAACGGTTTGAAAGCGATAGAGAAAGCGCTTAGCGAAGGCGGTGAAGAACACGAGATCTTTGTTGATGAAGAATTGCGTGTTAAATCGCTCATTCCGTTAAATCGCATGTTGGACTTTGCTGAGCAGCTAAATATGCAAGTGAAAGGTAATGCTTAAAAAGTAGGCGTAACTGAAAGTAAATCTCAAAAACCAGCCGAATATGGCTGGTTTTTTTGTGTCTTACTATCAATGAGTTAATATTGATGCAATCAATGAATATCGAGGTTATAAATTTATGGCGGTGTGGTTAGTAGTTAAAAAGTGGCTTAGTTCACACCTTTTTAAATTGAGCAACCGAAGTCTTCTCATCTTTAGTGGCTTGTATGTGAGCCTTTCATGGGGACTGCTCGTTCTCGCCGGTGAAACCGCATTAACAGACAGCTTCTCTAACTTTATCTATTACCTTATGGTTACGGCGAGTACGGTTGGCTATGGCGATCATTCTCCAGTGACAGATTTGGGTAAATGGGTTGTTGTTCTGTTTGTGATCCCAGGCGGTTTGAGCCTATTCGCTGCATTATTGGGACGTGTCGCTGGAGCAGCGATGGATTACTGGCGAGCGGGTATTTTAGGAAAACGGAGAGTAAGAGTGGAAAACCATATTGTATTGTTGGGTTGGAATGGATCGAGAACGATGCACCTTATTCGCATGTTACAACATGAAGAAGAGGGGAAGCGTCCGATTGTTTTATGCAGCCGTTCAGAAATAGAAAACCCGTTGCCAGGCGAGATCAGTTTTATCAAAGTGACCAGCTACACGGATTCGCAAGAGATGAAAAACGCCAATATTGCTGAAGCAGCTTGCGTTATTGTTGATAACCTCTCGGACGATATTACGCTGTCAGCCGCGCTGTACTGCGCTTCTGTGAATCCTTCCGCACATTTGGTCGCTTACTTTAAAGATGAGGCGTTAGGCCGTCTTTTAAGTCAACACTGTCCTAAAGCGGAATGCATACCTGCAGTTGGCGCAGAAATGTTGGCAAAAGCGGCGGTAGATCCAGGCTCAAGTGCACTTCACCAAGAGCTATTAGCTTCAACACGGGGTATGACTCAATACTCGGTCATTTATCCTGAAAGGCTGCCAGTAACTACTGTTGAGAGTCTCTTCGTTTTTCTCAAAAGACGTCATCATGCCACGCTAATTGCTTTTGACATTGGCCATGGTATCCAACTCAACCCAGATTTAGATGCAGAAGTACCACCGAGTACCAAGCTGTTTTACATTGCAGATGAACGTATTGAAGATTTTGCATGGAAAGAAATGAACAAGGAACAATAATGCACATGATTGCTGACCTGTTAGCAGGTTTTCCCAATTTTTTACTCTATTTTTCTGTTTCTATTATTTTCGTTTTGGCGTTTAAGTTCATCTACGTCAAGCTTACGCCTTACGATGAATGGCACCTGATCAAAGAAAAGCAAAATACAGCGGCAGCGATTGCACTAAGTGGCGCATTTCTTGGTTATTGTATTGCGATTTCGGGGGCTGCAAAAAACTCAGTCAACATTGTCGATTTTATGGTGTGGGGCGTTGTTGCAATGCTGGCGCAGATCATTGCATTTGCGATTGTACGTTTTGTTTTACTTCCAAAAGTGACTGAGCGTATCGAAAAAGATGAGCTGCCTGCCGGTATTGTATTAGCGGCTGTTTCTATATCGGTCGGTGTATTAAATGCCGCTTGTATGACGTACTAGGAGGGACGATGAAGCGGAGTTCTAACGTTAAACGTTCTTCCATGGACAAAAGTTTAAAGCTTGGGAAAATTATTCCCTTTGCTGCTTTTGGCGGTATTTTCTTCTTTGCGACACAAGAATCGAAAACCGAAGGCTACATTTTTTCTGACGCTGATGAATGCAAATCAAACTCTCCAGAGTTCAGTGAGCAGTGTGACATTGCTTATCAAGAAGCTTTGGCTCGCGCCGAACGAAATGCCCCTCGCTACAACAATGAGTTCGAATGTGAAAATGATTTTTACGAAGACGATTGTTACTACAGTTCCAGTTCCCGAGCTTATGTGCCTCACTTTGGGGGCTTCTTTTACAGTCGAGCACTGAGCGGTTTGAAAGGTTACAACAAGAGCTATTACTCTGAACCAATGTATCGCTATAAATCCAAATTCTATAATGGTGCCGGACAATTTTTTGGTTCCTATCGTAATCAGCCGACGAAGGTTGCGACCAGTAACCTAAATAAACGTGGTGGCGGAACTATTGGTAGAGCAATGTCTCGAGGCGGGTTTGGTAAAGCGGTATCGGTCAGCCGAGGCGGTTAATAAGCACTATGTTTCGACGAGAAATACAAGAACGAGAAAACTGGCGTGATTTAGCACGCCAGTTTGGTTTTGGCTTCCATTCCATGTATGACCAACCGTATTGGGATGAGAGTGCTTACTATCAATTCACGCTTGAGCAAATAGAGAACGATATTGAAGCGCCCACTGAAGAGCTGCATCAGATGTGTCTGGCTATTGTGGATGAAGTAGTTCGGAGTGATAGGTTGCTGACGCAATGTGCGATCCCTGAATTTATGTGGGAGCAGGTTGCTTCTTCGTGGCACCGAAATGAACCCTCACTCTATTCGCGTCTGGATTTTGCATACAACGGAACTTCGCCAGCTAAGTTACTGGAGAACAATGCGGATACGCCGACCAGCCTGTTTGAAACGGGTTTTTGGCAGTGGGTGTGGTTAGAGGATGTTGTAAATAAAGGTCTAATTCACCAGAGCGCGGATCAATTCAACATTCTTCAAGATTTTTTGATTGAGCGTTTTTCCGAGATAGCCAAATATCAACCCGGGCAAACCCTTCACTTTAGCTGCTGCAAATACACTGAAGAAGATAAAGGGACTGTCCAGTATTTAGAAGATTGCGCGCGCGAAGCTGGGTTAGCGACGGCGTTTGTTTATGTCGAAGATATTGGTGCGACGGAAGATGGTCAGTTCGTGGATGCAGATGACAGAGCGATTCGTTGGATGTTCAAGCTTTATCCGTGGGAGTTTATGTTTGAAGAGGAATATGCGAAATACTTAGCGACCGCGAAAGTGAATTGGTTAGAACCCATGTGGAAGTCGATTCTATCCAACAAAGCACTTTTACCGTTATTGTGGGAGCGCTTTCCGAATCATCCTAATCTTTTACCTGCCTATTTTGCTAACGATTCAAAAGCGAACGGTTTGAAAGACTATGTAATCAAACCACTATTCTCTCGAGAAGGCGCAAATATTGAGATCGTCAAAGGTGGGAAACGCGTACTCAAAACGGCAGGGCCTTATGAATCTAAATTCAATATCGTCCAGCAGTATCATCCGTTACCCAAGTTTGGGCAAAGCCATACGTTAATTGGCAGCTGGCTAGTCAACGATAGAGCCGCTGGGATTTCGATTCGGGAAGACACTAGCTTAGTCACGCAAGATATGGCGCGATATATTCCACATGTGATTTTAACATGATCAAAAAAGCTCTCCATCCAGAGAGCTTGTGTCTATTCAGCGGTTCAATCTTGATGGTCGACAGCGTTGTGTCTTATTGTTCTTCAGCTAATGCAACACCGCGCTGAGTAAGACCACATAGCATCACTGGCATGGCATTGAAAATCTCTTCAAACTGTTCTAAGCCTTCCATACCTTGTTCTGCCAATGTTTCAATGGTCGTTTCTGGATCGTAAAGCATCGTAAGAGAAAGCAAAACACCGCCGAGCAGAGCATTATCTTCGCTGTCCTCTGGCATTAGCGTTTCCCAGTCATCACGAGCAAGTTGCCAACCTTGTAATACACCTTCACAGAAATCACGGGTCTGGCTTGTTACAATATCTTGTTCATCTAACGCGCATCCTTCAGGCCACTGCCAAGATCCTTCTAGAAGAGCAGGACGAGTTTGGTTCCACATTTGTACAATCTCATCAATGTATTGCTCTAATTGCTCACCGTCAGTAAATGGCGCTGTTTCTTCACCACCCCATAAGAATGGCAACCACTCTTGAGGCATTAATACGTTTGGCGCTGCAGCCATCGCTGTTACAAAGCCTTGAGTTTTTGCTAGGTTTAGTAGTTTACCGTCAAGTTCTGGGAGAGAAAGGATGTCTTGTAGTTTCAAAATAGAATACCATTTGTTAATGGGCTGGTTGATTGCGCTCATCTTACCAATCAATTTGTGATAAATCGATATTAGGGAATGATTCACAGACATCTATGGAAATTCGCTCATCACTTAGAAAAAAAAGCATTCTCGCCCTGACACTGTACCTGTGTTTCTTTATCGCAACGATTGGTTCTGTTGCTTATTTGGTTGTCGAGCCTCCGGTTAGGCAAAAGCTAGAGCAAAACCTAGAGTTACGCACCCAACTCCTTGCTCTAGAGATTAAAGAGCCTCTCCTTAGCTCTACCGGTGTATTGAGTAGCCTTGCAGGACTCGCCCAGGGGACTGAAAATATTCAATCTCTCAACACGACAATTCCGCATATTCTCCAATTGAGTGATGAGATGCTCGTCAGTGGTGGCGTATGGCCTAAACCAGAACTCAAAGCTGAACAATGGCGATATAAAAGCCTATTCTTCAACAAAAACAGTGATGGCGGTATTGACCAAATTCACTCCTACAATAATCCTGAATCTGGCGGCTATGATAATGAACCATGGTATAAGGCAGCTGCTGACGCGCCAGTTGGTTCTGTGAGTTGGTCTACGGTTTATATCGACACTTTTACTCAGGTTCAGATGATTACTGCGTCTTCCCCATATTATCAAAACGGTCAATTCGCTGGCGTTGTAACGGTAGACTTATCGCTTGATGCACTTTTTCAGTTTATTCGAGAGCACACGAACCTGCACTCTTTAGGTGTGGTGGTTCGCGATGCTGACTCGAACGTGATTATTGAGCACAACTTCCAACTAACAGACGAAATTTATGTCAGTGAGCTTGATTTTGGAGAGTTCGATTGGCGCATGGAAGTTGTCAACGCGAAAGCTAAAGTAGCCGATCAAGTGTTTGAACAAGTCATGAGTGTTGAGGGGAGGATCATTCCATTCTTACTCTTGTGTGTACTGGTCGGGTATTACTTGCTGAATCGTTACATTGTCGAACCGATTGTCCGTATTGCGGCTAAGATTGATGACTCGAAAACTGGCGGGATCATAGACATTGACTACGATAGCGAAGATGAAATTGGACAGCTCATCGAGAAGTTCAATGAAAAAACCATCTATCTAGAGCAAGAGAGAATAAAAGCCCAGGCTTCGACGAACGCTAAAACGGCATTTTTAGCCACATTATCCCATGAAATTCGTACGCCAATGAACGGTGTATTAGGAACCGCTCAGATATTGTTAAAAACGCCACTCACCGATGATCAACGTAAGCACCTGAGAACACTTTATGACTCAGGTGATCATATGATGACGTTACTTAATGAGATTTTAGATTACTCAAAAATTGAGCAAGGACATGTTGAATTCGAAAATACGCCTTTCCCAATTGAGTCGATCATCGGCAGCATAAAAAGTGTTTATCAAACACTATGTGCAGAAAAAGGCCTTCGCTTTAGAGTCGTGTCTCATTTACCAACAGGGCGCTGGTACAACAATGACAAAGCCCGTCTGCGCCAAGTATTGTTTAACCTACTAAACAACGCTGTCAAGTTCACCGACCGAGGCATCGTAGAGGTAGAGCTGACCGAGAAATCGAGCAAGGCAGGTACCAAGCTTATTCTCGCGGTGAAAGATACCGGTATCGGTATTTCTCAAGAAGCGCAAAAACGCATTTTCCGTCCTTTTGAACAAGCGGAGTCCTCGACGACTAGGCGGTTTGGTGGTACAGGGCTTGGTTTGGCGATAGTAAAAGAAATTGCCGAGCATATGGGAGGGCATGTGATTGTGCAGAGTCAAGAGAATGTCGGGACAACCTTTACCGTCGAGATCGCGCTTACGCCTTGTGAGTCTGGGAAAGTGGAAGCAGTCAATGCACATAAGCTGAATTGCAAAGGTTTGAAAGCGCTCATTGTCGAAGACAACCGAACAAATGCGATCATTATGGAAACTTTCCTAAGAGCCAAAGGCTTTGAGTGCACAAGTGTTGAAAATGGTCAGCTTGCCGTCGATGAGGTGGCCGTTCAGTCATTTGATTTGATATTAATGGACAATCATATGCCTGTTCTTGATGGTGTTGGGGCGATATCAGCCATTCGAGCGATGAGTTCGCCTGTAAAGTCGGTACTGATCTTTGGCTGCACAGCGGATGTATTCAAAGAAACACAAGAGCGCATGATAAATGTAGGAGCCGACCACATAATTGCGAAACCAATTGTGGAGTCTGAATTAAATGATGCGTTATATCTCCATGCAGCACGGTTATACCAATACCAGTCGGACTTTGGTGATAATACAACGGATATCCTTGATGCGGAAAAGTGGCTACTAAACTTCTATGTTGCTCTAGATAATGGTCATCTCAACGAAGCGTTAGAGGCTATTTCAGCGATTATTGCTCAAGTCACCCCTGATGCTAATAAAGACGTTTCTTTAGTTGCCGAGCGAATAAGGCGTAACTTAAAGCGTCAGCAGTCTCCAAACCAAGATGATATCGACACCTTAACGCTCTTGCTCGTATCATCATAGCTTAATCCATATAGCGCGATTCAATGCAATCATGAATTGTCTTTACTCTTCATACCTAACCTTTAGCTGAATCGTCTATTTTTTCCTTACTTTCAATTAGCTTAGCGCTGCTGTTAGATTCTGTCATAAGAGAAACGGTGCGGCTCTCAGTTGCGCTCACATCGGGAATACTCTGAATTTTTACAACTCAGTAGCATAAGTTATTAGAATGATCGTTTATTCCCTGAACTTTATCCTAACCCTCCATCCAAACAATCACTTATCCCACTTTTTGTGTAAGTTAAATCCGTATTTTTCTACCATTTTTACGTCATTTTAGGCGTTTTTAGTTGTTGGTGGTGAAAAAAACTACTTTCATTTTAAAAAATGGTTATAAATTTACAACTTGATTTCAAATACAGTGCCATACGCTGCTTTTTATGTGATTTAATTGCCTTATTAACTGGTCATGTATTTGTTTGACGGTTGATAGTTTTATTTTGTTTATTGTTGGTGGTATTTAATTTTAGGGGTTGGTTAATGAAGTCTCGCGGACCATTTTGTATTCGTCACGCCGCAGCGGATACCTTTGCTATGGTTGTTTTTTGCTTTATCACAGGGATGATTGTCGAGATTTTGATTTCAGGGATGACGTTTGAGCAATCTTTAGCATCACGTACACTATCTATTCCAGTGAATATTGCTATTGCTTGGCCGTATGGCGTTTTTCGTGATTGGGTACTACGTCAGGGTAACAAGGTATCGCCGTCTTCATTTATGAAAAACGTATCTGATCTGGTCGCTTATGTGCTTTTTCAGTCTCCAGTTTATGCGGGAATTTTATTCGCAGTTGGTGCGTCTACAGACCAAATAGTGACCGCGGTGACAAGTAACGCCATTATTTCTTGCGGTATGGGTGTGTTGTATGGGTACTTCTTGGACATGTGCCGCCGTTGGTTCCGTGTTCCCGGTTATTCTCAAGGCATCTAAATGCCCCAGTTTTGCTCAATTTAGTTACTTAGTGAGCAATCGAGTGGAAAAGGGCGCTTTTTTTTATGTTTAGCCTTGACCATCAGGCACATAATCATTAAATTAGCGCCTCGTTAGCCAATGATGCTAACCAAAAATTGATTCGGTGAGTTGTCCGAGTGGCTGAAGGAGCACGCCTGGAAAGTGTGTATACGGCAACGTATCGAGAGTTCGAATCTCTCACTCACCGCCACATTCTATAAGCCCTTGTAGTGTAAGAACTTCTTATAATACAGGGGTTTGGTGTTTTAATGTAAGCTGCCTACTGGTACAAAGAGTAGGTACAATGTCGAACATCATGGCAAGTCCTTATAAGCATCCTAAAACTGGTGTTTACTACTTTAGAATGGCTGTCCCCAAAAAGCTGGTTCCTATAATCGGTAAGACAGTCTTCAAGAAATCTCTTCAAACGAAAAACCTTTCTGAAGCTAAACCACGATTTACTGAGTGTCTATTCGATGCGCAGAAGCAGATCGCCGTTGCTCAGTTAAAACTATCTAATTCATCCAATGTCGAACTCAATGTTAGAGACTGTGCAATCATCGCAGAGCGTTGGTATGAACACGTAAAGAATGAAGTTGATACCTCTGGTAACTACGATCTTTTCCTAAAAAGGGATGTAGATGCGGAAGGCACAGTCCGTGAATTTGGCTTGTCTGATATTTTGTCCATATGTGGCAACGAGGTTAATACTGCTACTCCTGACCAGCTTCAAGAGCTAGCAGATGAACTAAAAGAGTTTATTGTTGCTCAACTAGATAGAGAGGGTTTAGTTGTCTCTTCTCACAGTGAGTCTTTCCGTCAATTAGCAGTAGCTTTCTATCACTACATTCATCGCATCGAAGCGCTATGTAGAGCACGTTACAACCGTGACTATGGCTACGAAGCAGTATCTAATCCTATTGCAGACAAACCTCTGTCAGTTAACCCTTTAGCTAACAAACACCAGCCTAAACGTAAAAAGGCATCTCAATACTCTATATCTAATGTGTTTAAGAGGTATCACCAGTCTGAAACTCTTAAGGACAAAGACGCTAAAGCATTGTATGAGGCAGGCCTTCAGATTGAGCGTCTAATCGAAGTTATCGGAGATCTGGATGTTACTGAAGTAACTCGTGCGCATATCGTTGAGTTTCGAGATACATTGCTTCAGTTACCTAAGTCTAAAGTTGCAAGTATCAGGAATAGACCTCTTCTAGAGCAAATTGAACTTGTAAAGATACAAGGTCTAGAGACTTTAAGTGCTACTACGGTGAAGAACTGTCTACGCAAGACCTCTGTTGTGTTTAGCTATGCCGTTGAACTAGGCATCATCGACTCTAATCCACACGTAGGTGTGCGTGTTGCCACGGCGGAGAAGAAGACTGAAGCTAATGAGGGAAAAGGCTACACTGACTCAGAAATGCGTCGACTGTTCCAAGCTGACGTATTTAATGATGTTAATGCTCGTAAACCTTATGGTATGGCTTGTTATTGGGTTCCTTTGTTGTGCAGATATACAGGTGCACGCCTAGAGGAGATGTCTCAACTACATAAGTCAGATGTATCCCAATCAGACTCAGGCATACATTACCTCAATATCCGTCGAGGTGAGGGGCAAAGCGTTAAGAATAACTCTTCACTGAGACACGTACCTATCCCTGCTCATCTGATAGAACTAGGTTTCTTAGATTATGTTGCGGAGTCAGGCGGCTTCTTGTTCCCTGAGCTTAAAGAGAACAAATACGGCAAGAAATCAGCGGCACTCAGTAAGTGGTGGGGTCAAACAGTCAGGTCTCTAGGTATACACACAACCCAACCGGCTCATGCGTTTAGGCATACTTTCAAGACGGCTCTGCGCAGACTGGGTATTGCTGACACTGTTAGTGACGCTATTACTGGTCATACTCCAGCGGGTGTAGGCGGTTCATATGGTACGGTTGAGTTGGAGACGAAGAAAGAAGCTATCGACCGTCTCCCTCGTTTAGCTTTAAGCAGGCTATAAGAACATTACTTAGTTAGAGTTTACAGGTGCTATTGTTTAAACATCTTTTCTGAAAAGTTTTTGTTTAAGTTGTTGTTTTTAAAATATTAAATTTATATCTTTAAGTTTAAATACTCCTATAGTGACCACCTAGAGATCTCAGCGGTCACGAGTGACCACCCTAGCGTTTGCTCAAAGATAGCCACCAGCTTGGGGATACCGCTAAGATCTCTGTTGGTTTTGTCTGCTGTAATTCCTAGATTTTCGCTATGAGCCGTTAGAATTTCTCGTATCCATCACTTTCGCCGTACTTTAGAATGACTTCGTTTTCATCCCAACTACGCTTTACGACAATTCCTAAAGCTCTTTTATCTAAAGTATTTAATGCCTTTCTAAAGGCCATAGGGTTTCTTTGGATTAAATCCTTGAGGGACTCTTTCTGATAACTTATTTCATTGAGTTCTAGTTCTTCTTCAGATAAAGCAGCCTCAAACCTATTACCTTTATAAGCTTTTGATAATCTGCTGATAATTGGAAACCCATCCTTATCGAAATCGTCAGGCATTACCTCAAATCTCTTTAATAGCTTTTTTCTAAGCTTTTCTGCCGCCTTTTGATAATCACTCGACCACTCTTTCACATTAGGTAAACCAACCTCGATACAGGCTTTCTGAGCGTTCAAAATATGTAATCCTTGGGATTCACTGCAATCAAATAACTTAGCGGTTTTGCGCTTTGAAAGTGGTTCTAGGTTTTCCCCCTGCATCAAAGACTGCTTAAACTTGTTTTGCCATATCTCAGACTGATCTAAGGCTGTACCGTGTTCCACGTTCTTAGTAAGAGAATCCAGATAAGCCTCTGCTTCTGTATAGCCTCGATAAATTTTCACGGGGACTAAAAGGTTTTGGCTTGGGTTGTCTTTAAGGAACTTGTGGCATGCCTCTGTGCGGTGGAAACCGCTCACTACATACAACTCACCGTAAATATCATAGGCTTCTATTGGTTCCCTAATGCCATTACCGTTCTCTAAACTGGTAAGAATGTTTCTGAGTTGCCTTTGTCTACTGTTTTCTGAAGCTGCTCTGTCTGCTCTTTTAGCTATTAACTGTGTTTGTCTGCTTTGAAACCTTTCATCGAGAACAAGCTGTCTAGGGTCAATTTGCTCTAAAGTGCACTGTTTCATCATCGTTTACTGCTGGTATAACTCTATCTTGTGGTTGGTTAGTATGATTGAACCTCACAAACACTCTACCTCTTGATAATTGTGGGTAGGGGGGGCGTTAGCTTCCGAGTTTGTTCCTACTTCGATTGCATCGCCCCCTGACGTTTACACAAAATGTGATTTACAAAAGTTCATTTTTTAAAATAGACGACCATACCAGTTGCCTACATGCGTTCGGATTACGGGTAGGCCATCTTTTGCCGCTTTCTTTGCATTTTTCACTGAACAGACAAACCATGCTTTGACTTCAGGTATGCGGTGATAGTTGTCTATCTCGTTAAGTTCAACTTCTGGTAGGATAAAATCTTCAACTAATGTAGTTTGTTCCATGTTGTTATACCTTTGTAATTTTACTTTTGTGGAATAGCAGAGTAAGCAAGCATGTGAACTCTCTCGTTTAGAGGATGACCATTGTGTGCTTTTACCCACTCCCAAGAAACATTCATTGATTCGTTCAGTTCGTCCAATTTCTGCCATAAGTCTGCGTTAAGGACGGGTTTTCTGTCACTCCTACGCCAACCATTACGCTTCCAGCCACGTATCCATGTAGTAATGCCATTTTTTACATACTGGCTGTCTGTGTGGACTGTTATAGGGTTGTGCGGATATTTCTTATATATAACCTCTAACGCTTTAATTGCTGCCGTTAGTTCCATTCTGTTGCTGGTGGTCTTTCTTTCATGTCCAGAGCGTTCTAGTTTTTTGTCTGCTCTGGTTAGTATGAATGCCCAGCCGCCTATGCATTTCTGCGTAATACATGAACCGTCTGTGTAGGCGTTAATTACTTCTTTAGCGTTGCTAGTTACTGTTGTTTCCATTTTTCTCCTTACTCTTCTTTGATTCTGCGTAGAGGCGCTTAACCGTTGATTGAGAGATGTTAAGCTTCTCTGCGGTTTTGGATATGGACAATCCTTCATTCCTTAGCTTTGCCACTTTGTCTGCACTTGCTTTGGCAGGACGACCAATAGTTTTGCCTTCAGCCCTTGCTCTTGCTTGACCCTCAATTGTTCGTTCTCTAATACGATCTTTTTCAAACTCAGCAAAAGCTAAAAACATTTTCAACATTAACTGACCTTCAGGGCTGTTTAGGTCGTTATGTGGTAAATCTAAACAGTGGATATTGATACCTTTGTCCATCAAAAGCTTGATCGTTTGTTGTACATCTATGTTGTCACGTCCTAAACGGTCTAGCTTTAAGACCACCAGCGTGTCACCTGCAACAAGCTTGTGCTCAATAAGAATCCTGAAGCCTTTACGTTCCAAAGCACAAACACCACCTGATACAACATCTTCAACTACAAAAGCTTCGTTGACTTCATATCCTCTGTCTTTGAAGGCTTGTATTTGGTTCGCTGTTGTCTGCTCTGTTGTAGAGACTCGACAATAGAAATAAGTCCTCGTACTCATTAGCCCTCGCATACCACTCTGAAAAAGTAGTATGGATTTTATGAGCCTAGGTCAAAATGTCAAGAGGGTACTTATGAGACGTTTTTGTCTCATACTATGCGGGTAGGTTCGAAAACGAATGGTTTTGAGCCGCTAGAAAGCGCATTACTCAATACTCCATACACTATTAGTTACCTATAATGATAAATAGGTGAGCTTGCAAAAATGAGAAAAGATGATATGGAAGACCATACGGAATCAGAAAAATACTTTAATGATCAAGCGATTGAAATTTTGGTGGAGATTGGTTGTATCGAAAGAGGTTCTCCTACTCATGGTGTTTTAAAGCAGTACCTTGGTAGGGGCTATGATTCTCTTTCTAATAATCAGAGACATCATTTTCATGAATCAGTTAAGCCTTTATTGAGTCAAAAGTGTTTTGTATGTGGTGAACCCCTAAGCCTTGATGAGCTTGTATCTGAATTGGGGGAGACTAATCGAATGTGTGGATATCATCGCTACCAAGTTACTAAAGATGATTAGTAACAGATAGAGACGTAGCTGTAAGCGATATGTGCTGTTGATTGTGCCCATCAGGTTCTTATAAGTGCTCAAGACGATAGTACCTATAAATTTAAATTAACCTCAACTGGTACTGTTCGGCCATGATTTGACCGTAGCCATATAGGTATATCTCATGGGTATACTAAACCTACTTATATTGAGTTTGACTTGAGGCTCAGGTAAGGTAACTTATTGAAGGAAGTGGACTTTGGGTGTGGTGTTATGACTTTTTGATTGGTGGATACAGGCTGATTGTTAATTGTAACATAATCTTTAGTTGATTGAGATAATGTACTAAAAATGGATTTAAAGAACGATGATAAAGATCGACTTTCACATACATACAGTTTACACACAATCAGATCCAGCTTTTGAATATTCTTTTGATACATTAAAGAGATATGTACTTACATCAGACTTGGATTGTATTGCTATAACTAACCACAATATATTTGATAGGCTTCAATATGAAGAAATCAGAAGTGGATTAAGTATTAAAGTATTTCCTGGTATTGAAGTTGACCTAGAGGGAGGTCATATCCTAGTCATAGCTAATGATAATGATGTTGAAGATTTTAGTGCTAAATGTGACCAAGTAAGGTTGTTGATAAGATACCCAAGCCCTAGTATTACAATTGCAGAATTTAGAGATATATTTAAAGATTTGAGTAAGTATATCCTTATTCCTCATTATGATAAATCACCTAAAATCCCTCTTAATATCATTAAGGGGCTAGATGGTATTACTTGTGGGGAGGTGCAGTCAGCAAAAAAATTCATCCAGAAATACAATGATAGTGATTCATTAGTTCCTGTTTTATTTAGTGACCAAAGGATGAGGGACTCTTTAGAGTCTTTTGAAAGTAAGTGTACATTCATAAACATTGAATCCAAAGAATTTAGTGATATTAAGAGAGGTTTGACTAAGAAAGACTATGTTAGCTTGACTAGAAGTGAAGGGAACAAGTTTTTTGAAATTGCTGATACAGGGATTAAACTATCTACGGGTCTAAATGTTATTCTAGGTAAACGCTCATCAGGAAAGTCATTTACTTTAGAGCAAATAGCAGCAAATTGTGGAGAAGATGATGTAAAATACATCAAGCAGTTTGAGCTATTAGAACGTAATGATGAAAGAGACCAAAAAGAATTTGACCAAACTGTAAGTCGTAACCAAAGTGATTATACAGAGCGTTTTTTGTCTCAGTTTAAAATCGTTGTAGATGATGTGCGTAGTGTAAATATCAAAAGCGATGAAAAGGATTTGGAAAATTATTTATCTTCTCTAATGGATAATGCTAATAACCAAGCTAGGCAGGATATTTACTCAAAAACTGTTATGTTTTCAGAGCATGAGTATCAGCTAAAGCAGCTTAAAACTCTTGAGGAATTAATTTCATCTGTTGAAGTCCTACTTGAGAATACTCAATATACTGACATTATTGAAAAATCTGTAAGTAGAGATTCACTAAAGAGTTTATATACTGACTTGGTTTGTAAGTATAAGAGTGATGTTTTATCAAATAGAAAAAAGCAATATGTAAACAGTGTTGTGGCGAAAATTCAAGAGGAGCTTAATTACAAGGCTAGCTTAAAGGTGGTAGAAAATATAGACTTTAGAAAAATTGCACTTAATAGGTCGAAAGCAGAAAAGTTTAAGTTTCTTGTTGAGTCCTTAAAACAGGAAAAAGAAATTGGAAGGAAAGATCTATTCGGATACTCTGTTGTTGCTGAGAGAGGCAAGTTTAGCGGTGCATCTGAGTTGAAGAAAGTCTGGACACAGAAGCCCTCGCTTGTCTCAGCTTATAATAGCTACAATGAACCTTTTGAATACATGAATAAGCTTAGTGAAGCTGGTGTAGATGATGTGGATATATATAAGCTCTTCACAAAGGTCACATATAAAATACTAAATAAATATGGGACTCCGGTCTCAGGTGGGGAAAGATCAGAATATAGATTGTTGAAAAACCTACATGATGCAAAAGACTTTGATATTTTGCTTATCGATGAGCCAGAGTCATCTTTTGATAATGTTTTTCTATTTGAAAGCGTAAACAAAAAAATAAAAGACCTATCAAAGAATATGCCAGTAGTTGTTGTTACACACAACAGTACAGTTGGTGCTTCAATTTCACCAGATTACTTAATTTATACGTCAAAGACATTTGAAAATGGTGAGTTGATTCATGATGTGTACTATGGTCACCCTACAAGCAAATACTTAGAAACTAATTGCGGCAAAAAAATTGAGAATTACCAGATACAAATAAACTCTTTGGAAGCTGGTGTTGAACCATATTCAGTGAGAGGTAAAGATTATGAAAATCTTAAAAATTGAACCCAATGGAAATGCACTTTATTTAAAGGGGGATGGTACATGGGCTAGTATTATTGAAATTGATAAGGATGACACTTTGAGGTTGCTGGACTTATGTATTTCTCATAATGTTGAGATAGACAAGTTTGATAGTGAGAAAATAAAAAACCCCGCTCAGAATATTATATATAAGAGTATTTACATTAAATTCACTGAGTTTATAGATGGCAAGCAAGGGTTCCTAGATGAAGTTGATGGTCTTTATAAGGACGCATTGAGCAAGTACAGTTAACCTAAAAGCTCATTAGAAGAATTAGAAATCATGCGTTGTTGGTAGCTCAGTCTTTGCTAGTTTTTAATGATAGTAGGTGTTTTATACATGTATGAGGTATCCCACTTACCTGTCGTGCTCCTTAGGCATGCTAGAGGTGGTACAAAAAACTGGTACAAAACTTTAGATTGATATATATTTAAGTTGTTGATATTAAATAATTTACACTTGGTGGCTTGCAATCGAGAGTTCGAATCTCTCACTCACCGCCACATTTGAGCCCTAGCAGAAATGCTGGGGCTTTTTCGTATTACGCGACAAGTTCAATCCCAGAGCTGTATATCGTATTGATTCTCAATTACTCATTGAGTCGGCAAGCCCTTCAAAAAGCCTCCTTTTTTATTCATCTTTTGTTACACATTTTCCGTACAGGTAGTGCGTTTTTATTCGCATGTTGTGATGAGCGTTCCTTATTAAATTTTCCATAAAATCAATTAATTGTTGAAATTAGAACGCTTGTCAAAAAGTCATCAGATATCATGTTTAATAGAGTCTTTTACCTAATGGGATACTCTATTTGTTTGATATAATTTCTGGCAGTTTGTATACCATAATTAAAGAGAGTCTATTCATGTTCCAGAACTTAACGATCAAGCAGAAGATAGTGATTCCGCTGTCACTGATTATTGGATTGTTTATTGTGAGCTCTGTATTAAACGTTATGACAAGTTGGAAACAATCTGAGTTGAGTGAAACACTTAACGAACAGATAGTGCCGAACTTATTAACGATTGAGGATGCTTACCGCGATCTTTACCAAGCTACATCTGCAATCCAAGGTGTTGCTCTTTCTGATACTCAAACCGATATTGACCACCACATCGGTGAATACAAAGACAACGCATACAAGGCGCTGCCTCGTATGGAGAAAATGATTGAGCTATCGCAAGCTGGCGTGATGCCTTCTTCGCACGGTAATGAAGTGAGAAAGCTTGTCTCCCTAGGTGAAAAATGGTTGGCGAGTTATGAAGCGATGTTGCGTTTACCTCAATCACAATGGCTTGGTTACTACAACGAACACAAACACACCTTTGAAAATCAGTTTATCGAGGTAAGAGCGCAACTTAATGTTGTGAAAGATGCGATAGAAGAAAAACAAAGCTTATTGAAAGATGAAATCTCTGCAGCTGCATCAAGAGCAGAGTTAATTCTTGAAGCAGGCATTGTGATTGTTATTCTGGCCGCTATTGCGATGGCGTTTTTGTTGTTGCAAACCGTCGTGAAGCCTATCAACGATATCAAAAATGCGATGACAGAAATTGCTTCTGGTGAAGGTGATTTAAGCCAGCGAATCGACGTGAAAACACAAGACGAAATTGGCAATTTAGCGAACGCGTTTAATCAGTTTGTGTCTAAAATCCAAGCGACAGTTTCTCAAGTAATTGAAAGTTCGAATACCTTGCGTAATGAGATGGAAAATCTTAGCTCGTTGACCACGACCATCGCGAACTCGACCGTTTCACAGCAAAAAGACAGCGAGGCGGTAGCAGCGGCAGTGCATGAGATGCAAGTCACCAGCAGAAATGTCAGCGATAGCGCCAACGAAGCTGCGGTTGCAAGCCAGACTGCGAATGATGAACTTACCAATACCAATGTTATTTTGGATCAAACCGTTAGCTCAATTCGTAGCCTCGCAAGTGAAATCGAAAGTGCAAGCCACGTCATTAACACATTGGATCATGATGTGAGTAACATTGCTTCTGTATTGGATGTCATTCGTGGTATCGCAGAGCAAACGAACTTATTGGCGCTTAACGCAGCGATTGAAGCGGCTCGTGCAGGAGAGCAAGGGCGAGGCTTTGCTGTTGTAGCAGATGAGGTTCGCTCGTTAGCCAGTCGCACACAACAGAGTACGGGTGAAATCCAAACCATGATTGAAAAGCTACAATCTGGTGCGGGACAAGCCGTAGAAGTGATGCGTGGTAGCCAAAATAGCAGTGATGAAACAATTCAATCGGCAGGGAGAGCGAGTCAATCCCTTTCTGAAATCTTAAACGCGATTTCACGTATGAACGAGATGAACACACACATTGCAACGGCTGCAAGCCAGCAAAGTACGGTAAGTGACGAAGTAAATAGCAACGTACAAGGCATTGCAGATAGCAGTACATCTATTGTGGAAATCGTAAACCAAGCGCAAGCATCTTTAGCCATGTTATCAGAGCAAACCCAGCGCTTAGATCATCAGGTTAGTCAGTTCAAAGTATAAGCTGAGAACTGCAGTCTCACTGACGAAATAACCCGCTTCTGAGCGGGTTATTTTTTAGATAAGGGTCGAACCTGACTTGTGAAGGCTCGACTATATTTACATCCCTCTTTTACTTAACTTTGTATACCAGAGGTGCAAATAATCCTAGACAGCGGTGACAAACTCTGTACAGCGTGATGATGCTTTTATCATCACTTTTGCTGCTTTTTAACCATTGCAATTGCTCACAGGAAAGTGTGATTTCCAACCCAAAATCTTCAAATTTGAGAACTTCATTACACCTTTACCATAAACGTTTTTCGTAAGCGTATAGAACTGTAAATTTTGTTGTATGTACAACACTGGGTAATTATCATCCTAATTAATTTGTTCTGGATATACATCCGTTAGTCATCATTAAGTCATTCTAGAAGTTTTTAGCAAGGAATCTTGAAGGCTTGTAGGTAAAAGAGAGAAAAATTCATGAGACGTAAAACCACGCTATCTCTGCTGATTGCGTCGAGCCTTTTTGTGGTTGGATGTCAACCTAGCGAAGAAGGATCGAGTCAAGGTAGTGGTCCTGCGCCCGCAACCGAAGTTGAAGTGTTAACGGTGGAGCCAACTCGCCAAGCGTTAACTGTTGAGTTGCCAGGTCGTAGCCGTGCATTCAAAGAAGCGGAAGTTCGTCCGCAAGTTACAGGCATTATTTCAGAACGAAATTTTGTTGAAGGCGGCCTTGTTGAACAAGGACAGTCCCTATATCAAATTGATGATTCATCATTTCAAGCGGATTTGCTGAGCGCTGAAGCGGAATTAATCCGAGCTCAAGCAGCGGCAGAATCGACCCATGCCACAGTGAAGCGTTACAGAACCTTGATCACCAAAAAGTCCATCAGCCAACAAGATTTGGATGAAGCAGAAGCAGCATACAAGGAAGCGCAAGCACAGGTCCTAGTCGCAAAAGCTAAGATCAATACGGCAAAAATCAATTTAGATTACACGCAAGTGAAAGCTCCGATTAGCGGTGTGATCGGTAAATCGAGTGTGACGGCGGGTGCGTTGGTTACGGCTAACCAAGCAGCCAAATTAGCGACCATTCAGCAGCTTGACCCTATCAACGTTGATATTGTGCAATCATCCGCGCAACTGCTGCGTTTAAAAGCGGCTCTTTCCCAAGGTCATATGCAAGAAGATGACTCTGCGCAAGTTACATTGATGCTTGAAGATGGCAGCACGTACGAACATAAAGGCACGATGAAATTTACCGAGGTCAATGTGAACGAAAGTACGGGTAGCGTGACGCTTCGTGCTGAATTCCCAAACCCTGACGGTTTGTTACTTCCAGGAATGTTTGTTCGTGCGACGGTTATTACTGGTGTTGACCCTGACGCGATTCTGATACCACAAAATACCGTTTCTCGCGATGCGACAGGCAAAGCGACAGTGATGATGGTGAATGGTGAGAACAAAGTTGAAGCGAGACCAGTGAAGACAGCCGAAGCGATCAATAATCAATGGCGTATCATTGATGGTTTGAAAGCGGGCGATAAAGTCATTACTGCTGGGTTACAAAAGGTAGGTCCAGGCAGTCCTGTAACTATCCAAAACGGTGAACAGGAGTAATCATGGCACGATTTTTTATCGATCGTCCGGTATTTGCTTGGGTTCTCGCGATTCTAACGATGTTGGCGGGGGTAATGTCATTATTCAATTTACCCGTCTCGCAATACCCAACGATTTCACCGACAACGATCACCATCAGTGCACGTTATCCAGGTGCATCAGCGAAAACCGTTGAAGACTCGGTAACGCAGGTTATCGAGCAAAATATGACGGGATTAGATTATCTTCGCTACCTATCATCGAGCAGTGATGCATTCGGTAATGCGACAATTACCCTGACGTTTGATAGCGAAGCTGATCCTGATATCGCGCAAGTACAGGTGCAGAACAAACTGCAATTGGCATTGACATCATTGCCGATGGAAGTACAAAACCAAGGTATCGTCGTGAATAAATCCAATACGGCGTTTCTCATGGTGGTGGCAGTTTATTCTGAAGATCCTGACTTTACAGAAAACGATATCGGTGACTTTGTTGTAACGAATATTCAAGACCCGATAAGTCGTGTAACTGGCGTAGGACAAGTGCAGGCGTTTGGTGCGCAGTATGCGATGCGAGTTTGGCTGGATCCATTTAAGCTTACGCAGTTCAACTTGACCGCAATCGATGTAGCAAATGCTATCAGTGAACAGAACGCGCAAGTTTCTTCAGGTCAACTTGGTGCAGCACCTGCGCAGGAAGGCCAGCTGTTGAATGCAACGATTTCGTCTGCAAGTCGTTTGAGCAGTGTGGAAGAGTTCCAAGACATCATTCTTAAGTCTGACGCCAGCGGTTCGAATGTTTATTTGAAAGATGTGGCTCGTGTTGAACGTGGTGCAGAAAGTTATGATATTCGAGGCCAATATAATGGCTTCCCAGCATCGGGTTTAGGTATTTCATTAGGTACTGGTGCAAATGCGCTTGAGACAGCCAATGCGGTGAAAGAGCGTTTAGAACAACTGAGTGCAACGTTCCCAGAAGGGTTGCAGATTGCTTACCCATTTGAAACGACGCCATTCGTCAAAGCCTCGATTCAAGAGGTGGTTAAAACGCTGTTAGAAGCCATTCTTCTTGTGTTCTTAATCATGTACCTGTTCTTGCAGAACTTCCGTGCGACGATCATTCCAACGATCGCAGTGCCTGTCGTATTGCTCGGAACCTTCGCTATTTTGTACGCGACTGGATTTAGCGTAAACACGTTAACCATGTTCGCGATGGTTCTGGCTATCGGTTTGCTGGTGGATGACGCCATCGTTGTGGTGGAAAACGTCGAGCGTGTGATGCATGAAGATGGTTTAGAGCCCAAAGAAGCGACCAAAAAATCGATGGGGCAGATCACTGGTGCCCTGATTGGTGTGGGGTTGACGCTTTCAGCGGTATTCGTCCCTATGGCGTTTATGTCTGGTTCTACCGGGGTTATTTACCGTCAGTTCTCGATAACGATTGTGGCGGCTATGACGCTTTCCGTTTTGGTTGCGATAATTCTGACTCCAGCATTGTGTGCTACGTTGCTGAAAAAAGGCGATGCTGAGCTTCTAGAGAAGAAAGGCTTCTTTGGCTGGTTTAACCGCAAGTTTGATGCGATGACAGCAGGCTATGAAACCGGCGTTGCTAAACTTCTAAAACGCACAGGTCGCATGTTGGTTGTATTTTTGGCAATGAGTGCAGGTGCTGGCTGGTTATTTATGAACCTTCCAACGTCATTTTTGCCAGATGAAGACCAAGGCACAGTATTCTCAATGGCTATTTTGCCGCCTAACTCAACACAAGAACAGACGGAAAAAACACTTGAGAAAATGCGTGACTTTTACCTTGTGGATGAGAAAGACAACGTGAAATCCGTCTTCTCCGTTGCGGGCTTTAGTTTTGCAGGCCAAGGCCAAAACATGGGGATGGCATTTATCGGTCTGAAAGATTGGTCAGAGCGTGAAGCGCCGGGTGCTGATGCAGCTTCCATTACGGGTCGAGCGATGGGATACTTCTCAACCATTAAAGAAGCACTGGTCTTTGCATTTGCACCTCCTGCGATTCAAGAATTGGGTAACTCGACAGGCTTTGATTTCTATCTTCAAGATTCGTTGAACAAAGGTCACGACGCGTTAGTCGCTGCGCAAGGTCAACTGCTTGGCATGGCTGCACAAAACCCGAAACTTGTCGGTGTTCGTCCGAACGGCCAAGCAGATGCGCCAATGTACAAAGTGAACATTGACCACGTTAAACTGCGTGCTCTGGATGTTAGCATTAATGACGTCAACCAAATCCTGTCAGCGGCATGGGGCGGGGCGTACATTAACGACTATATTGATCGCGGTCGAGTGAAAAAAGTCATGATGCAAAGTGATGCGGAATACCGTATGCAGCCAAAAGACTTCGATTCGTGGTACGTGCGCAACTCAAAAGGTGAGATGGTGCCTTTCTCTGCCTTTGCGAGCGGAGAGTGGACGTATGGTTCACCTCTTTTGCAGCGTTTTGATGGTTTGCCAGCGATGAATATCCAAGGCGGCGCAGCTCCTGGCGTCAGTACTGGTGAAGCTATGGCAGAAATTGAAGCAATGGTAGAAAAGCTACCAGAAGGCTTCACGGTGAACTGGAATGGTATTTCGTATGAAGAGCGCCTTTCCGGAAACCAAGCGCCAATGTTATATGCGCTGTCTATCCTCGTCGTATTCTTAGTTCTCGCCGCTTTGTATGAAAGTTGGTCAGTGCCTTTCGCCGTGGTGTTAGTTGTGCCTCTTGGTGTGCTTGGTGCTGTGCTCGCGGTAATGACGCGAAGTATGGACAACGATGTGTTCTTCCAGGTGAGTTTATTAACGACGGTCGGCTTGGCAACTAAAAACGCCATTCTGATTGTTGAGTTTGCGAAAGATTACTACGAGAAAGGCGCTGGCCTTATCGAAGCAACCCTGCATGCCGTTCGTGTTCGTCTGCGCCCAATTATTATGACATCGCTTGCCTTTGGTCTAGGTGTAGTACCGCTTGCTATCAGCTCTGGCGTGGGCTCAGCAGGTCAAAATGCGGTAGGTACTGGTGTACTTGGTGGCATGATCAGTGCGACGATCTTAGGTATATTCTTTGTGCCAATCTTCTTTGTGGTGGTTGAGCGATTGTTTGATCGACGTGCGAGAAAAGAATCGGAGGCAGAGTTGTCTGAGACTAATCCTAAACCGGCTCAGCAAAGCGAGTAAGACTTGGTTGCTGTAACTAAGTTATACTGGTGATAATAAACACGATAAAAGGGCGCTTCGGCGCTCTTTATTTTATGTTTTCACTTGGTGGTTACCGTCTTTGACGCAAACTTGAAGGGGGAGCGTTTTGCCTTATGCAGAATCTGCTTACTCCTCCGACCGAATGAAAGCCTAAAGAAGAACAAACGACGATGAAAGATCAGAAAATCTCCCCAATTTCCGTTTTGGATCAAAGCCCTATGTTTGTGTGCGGTGTGATGCAGCGAATGTATCGCAACCGTGCTCAAGCTGAGCTCTCTCGGCAAAATTTAATGACACTCGAGATGGCAAGTGCACTGGCCGCTTTGGAAGAGTTTCAACCCATGAGTCAGCAAGCGTTGGCTGACGCGGTTCGAACTGAGCGAAGTGTAGCAAAGCGAATGGTGGATAATTTGGAAAAGCGAGGGTTTGTTCAAGTTTCTAAAAGTAAATCGAATCAGCGTCTCAAAATGCTAAGCATGACAAAAGAGGGGTCAAATGCTTTAAAGCAAGTGCATCAAATCATGACGAATTTACAGAAAGAATTTTTCGCTTGTTTGTCTGAATCAGAAGCGAGGGAGTTTTTTCGTTTGGTAAGAAAGCTCACTTTTGCAAATCACGACCAGTAGCTTATCTTAATGCTATCTAGCGCGCCTTTACTTTATCGGTGATCAATTATATTAAGTCGTAAAACTTAAGAAATAGAATGCCCAAAGTACACGTGACGGTAGAAAGTACCGTAGTGAGTGCGATGATATTTGCGGCTAATGTGGCATTGCCTCCCATCGAACGTGCCATGACATAACTGGCTGCTGCCACTGGGGAAGCGTTCATAAAGAAAAGAATACCTAACTCAATTCCTCGAAAACCTACTAAGTAAGCACCAATAGTGATCATTACGGGTGCCACGATGAGCTTGTAACTGCTTGCAAACCAAGATGGACCTTTCTCTTTTCTCATCAAGCTAAAATCGAGTGAGCCACCCGTACACAACAGCGCTAAAGGCAGTGTCATTTTGGACAAGTAGTTCCCTGCATCAATAACAACGTTCGGTACTGGAATAGCGAGTAAATAAAAAGCCATCCCTAGGACTATTGAGATTATCAGTGGATTCCTCGTCAGTGTTCGGCCCATCATTTTTGCGGCTTGTGGGACAGAAGTTGCGCCTTTGGGAGATAAGCAAATAACCGCTTGGACGTTGTAAATAAACGTGGTGACCGCGACATAAAGCGCTGCTAACGCCACACCTTGAGAACCATACGCATTGGCAACGTAAGCGATGCCAATAATACCTGTGTTTGCTCGGAACCCACCCTGGATAAGAACACCTTGGTCAGGCGATGCTTTGAACAGAAGCTTGACCGAAAGGTAGGTGAAAATGAAAAACGAAATGCTAGCGATGACGCCGAAATTGACAAAGCCACTCGCCGCGGAAAAATCGTGTTCTGAAGCCACAATACTGACAAATAACATCGCAGGTAGCGTAACTTGAAACACCAGTTTAGAGCCCACTTCGATAAAATTATCGTTGATCAGTCCAATGCGTTTGAACACCACGCCAAGTATTAACATTAAGCAGATAGGGCCGGTTATCGACAAAGAGAATTGCAACTGATGTAGAACAGCTTCCATGTAAGTACCCGCAGCAAAAGAAAAATATTCCTGCTGTCTATTAAGCCATAAACTCCGGGAGACAGGACAGAAAAGTGATGAAATTTTCCTCTTTTGTTGTTTCCAGAAGCATTTGCATTCCAAGTTATGGACGAGGTCCCAGTTTAACAAAGCTGCACTGGTTCTATGCGCGATATGTTGGTTTACTACTTGTCGTGATGCATCCACATGCGTATTAAATAAAAGGGTTGGTCATTGTGGTTATGGATAGGAGTTCATCGATGAAAAGGAAACACAACAAAACCGTACTTTGTGCATTTGTCTCAGGTTCGGTGTTTGGTGCAGCTTTAGTCATTGCGATGTCTTTACCAATGTAATCGTTTCTGTAGGCTCTTTGAATACTCACGCTAATTCAATACAAAAACAGATTGAGTTCAGCTTGATGTACTGTTAGTTTGAAAACATGAAAATACACGTTAGCCCTTCATCAACAACCTTCTTTTGGTGGCGCTCTAAATAGAGCGGCACGGAATAGTCACATTCTTAAGCTGCTGGATGGTAGCTAAGAGTGTTTGATCTTTTTATCTCCAGTAGCGATCTATTAAATACTTGGAGATAAATATGAACACCATTCAAAGTACACCACAGCGTGAAATTATCCTGACCGGCGATCGAGCGACAGGTCCGTTACACCTCGGGCACTATGTCGGTTCATTGCAACAACGAGTCAAATTGCAAACGGAGCATGAGCAAACGATCTTAGTCGCAGACATGCAAGGGTTGACGGATAACGCCCACAATCCATCAAAAGTATCCTCCAATATTCTCAATGTCGTTGCGGATTATTTGGCCGTTGGTATCGACCCCACACAAACCACGATCACGTTGCAATCTCAAATACCAGCGTTAGCAGAGTTAACGATGTATTACAGCAATCTTGTCTCTATTGCGCGTTTAGAGCGTAATCCCACGGTTAAAAATGAGATTCAAAGTAAAGGCTTTGAACGCTCTATTCCCGCTGGTTTTTTAACGTATCCAATTTCTCAAGCTGCCGATATTACGGGGTTCCACGCGACGTTGGTTCCGGTAGGTGATGACCAACTGCCGATGTTGGAGCAAACTAATGAAATCGTAAGAAAAATAAACTACCTGGGTGGAAAAGAGGTTCTTAGAGAATGCCGTCCATTACTTAGTGATGCACCTCGTTTGCCGAGTACTGATGGCAAAAATAAGATGTCTAAAAGCATGGGGAATGCAATCAACTTAGGGGCCTCCGAAAAGGAGATTTCCGCGGCAGTGAAATCTATGTATACCGATCCCAATCATCTGAAAATTGAGGACCCTGGCCAAGTCGAAGGGAATATTGTATTCATCTACCTCGATGCCTTTCACCCTGATAAAGATTACGTCGAACAGCTAAAAGACCATTATCGACGAGGTGGGTTAGGTGATGGTTTGACCAAGAAAGTGTTAGAAGAATGCTTACAAGAGATGCTTCGCCCTATTCGAGAAAAGCGCGCTATGTATTTGAATGATAAAGCGCAGCTGATTGATATTTTAAAACAAGGTAGTGAGCGTTCTCGCGAGAAAACTGAAAAAGTGCTATTTGATGTGAAAGATGTATTTGGTTTAAATTTGTTCTGAATTAAAAAACAAGGTTCTGAATAAAAGGCACGGCTGTTTATTCGTAACGTGCCTTTTGGACTTTCAATTCCCATCAATGAAAGCTGACATTTAAGAAGAAAAGAACTCGCGGCGAAAATCCGCTATTTCTTGTTGGTAATAACTGTGCCATTCCGGTTCTGATAAACTAGCATGGCTGGTGGCTCTCTCTTTTCTGAGTCTGGACTCAAGTTGTTGCAATGCTTGTTGGTAATCTCTGACTTGCTCTTTTTGCTGGGCAATTTGTTGCTCACGAGCGTGAATCTCTTCGCTTTCGTCCTTCGTTAAGTAAGTTTTTTGCAGCTCAGCGATGATAGTTTGGCGATCTGGAAAGCTCATGCTATTGGGTATCAGGGCGACTGCACGCTCATATTTTGCTTGGTCGTTTGTAAGCCCGATAGCCTCTGTATTTTCTTGCCAGTCTATGATGAGTTGCTCGAAAGCTTGCAAAAAGCTTTCTGGACTTTGCGTGTTGAGCTGTTGGGCCTCTAAATTGAAATCGTATAGGGCGAATTCATCCGCGAAAATAACATCAGCCAACTCGCCCCAAATGCCTCTTGCCTCGGCTTTAAGTTGTGCAATACGTGAGGCTAGTGGTTGTTGCTCATCAAACAACAAATTACCCACACTTTCTTGCCATTGACTGTTGAGTTGATGGTAGCTCGCCAAAAGTTGAAATCGTGCTGAAGATAAATAAGGCTCGAGCAAGGCTAACTGTTCCTCACAGTCGCGGTTCGACATGCACTCATGCCAAAATGACTCAAGCTCTGCGACCAGTTTTCTCCCTTTGAGCAGAGTTAATCTCTCAGTCGTTATTTGAACCGCAGAAGGGAGCTCTGCAGTCTGTGGTGAAGTATCTACACTGGGAGCGATATTGCTTGTTTTTAGTGATGTACTGGGGACGTTCTTATTTTTTGTCTTTGGAGCAGAAGCGGACACGGCCGCTTCTTGCTGCCCATCTTGACTGAAAGTTAAAAACATCATGCCCGCCATAATGGCGGACATGATTATCAACGCGATTTTCTTCATGGCTTGATTGTTGCGCTAACTGGGAAATGGTCAGAAAGGTTGTAGTGTTTCCATAAACTTTCTGAAGTTGTACGCGGCACGTCCACACGGTTGTCATTGAATGATTTCACACCGTATTCGCTACTCACCATGACATAGTCAAGGTATTCCACGTTTTCGCCGCCTGATAACGCTTCACCTGCGAAGTTATTGATGCGGGGATCAAAGGTTGACTCCGTGTAACCAGAATACTGAGGCTCTATGGCGCTTAAGTTAGCGATCATTTGTTGGTAGTCACCAGGGAACTTTCTTTTGTTTACGTTAAAGTCGCCGCTGTATACCACAGTTTCGCTTGAAGGAATGTTGAGAGATTTAGCGAGTGCGCGGATTTGTTTGAACTGGCGCTGACGATACTCGCGAGCGGTGTCTGTATCGAAAGATGCGGTATGGGTAGCAAACACATGGTAAGCCTGACCACCTTTAATAATTTCCGCATAATTCACGCCTTTGTCGGCAAAGCAGTCTGTGCCAGAGCAGTCGGGGAAGACATATTGCGCTTCATTCACGATAGGATAGCGACTGACAATGATCACCCCACCATCATGAATATTAACGCCTTCTTTATCTAACATCTTAGTTTGGTACGGATATTCCTTAGCTAACTCACGTAGGAATGCTTCACGACCGCTTGCAAACACTTCTTGCAGCGCTAATACATCATAACCTTTGACGTGTTGAGGAATCAGTTCGTAACGATCACCGATGTGCGATGCAATAGCCGTAAGAGCCCAGATGTTGTAAGTCATCAACTTAAGGTTTTGTTCTTCGTTATCGACAGATTCATTTACTTTGCTTGGTGTGATCGTGTAATAAAGATCGTCGTATCGAGCGGTACTGTCTGACTTAGATGCCAGTTCGGTTTCTCGGATGCCAAAAGCGTTAGTGTTGGCACGATGAATATTACGATCATCTTTAAGAGATAAATCGACATCGGCCGCCGATAAGCCATATTCAATGGTTGAATTATACCAATGACCTTCCATGACTTGATTGAGTGTTATGCTTTCACCTTTAGGGCTAGAAACCACAGTTTCAAAACGGTAAGTTTGGTTTGATTTCACGCCCTCCCAACGATTGAAGCTCAATACAGGTTTGGTTTCCCACGGACCAAGTACTTGTACATGTTGCTGCCACTCTTCTCCATATTGAAGTAAATCACTGCCTTCGTGCTTTACTTGAATAGTTAAAGGCTGATCAGAGTTATTGGTTAGATAAACATCTGTATCTGCAATGCTTGGCAATGCCACCAAGCCACTTAATAAAAGACCCCACTGCGATAATTTCATCTTATTTTTCCATCATTTGAACTAGAGCAATCATTCTTGTTTATAAATATTACTTGCACGTTAAATATGGATGACATCGAAGCCAGTACTAAAAATTGTTATCAGAATGTGATCTTTATTCAATGGTGAGGAGTCGGGGTAGAGAGTTAATGGTTGCTTAAGCGGTTGTAAATAATAGCGATGGTTAACGAATCGTACTCACTGCAATCAAGTTGTCATCTTCGCTCTATAAGTTGTGCGGCGTCATTCATCCAGCCACATGGCTAGAACTTAAATTGATAGATGGAGCACCATGGCTAGAGCAGTAAATCCAATCGATGAAACCATCATTAAATTACTACAAGACCAAGGTTTGATTAGAAGCGAAGCAGAAGCTCGTTTAAAGAAAGAGGTATACCGCTTACAGCCTAATGAAATTGAAAAAGTCAAAAATTATGCCCAGCACTTTGGCATAAACGCTAAAGAAAAACTCATCGATGAGATCTTAGAGTTGCGCCGGGAAGCGCTCATAAAAAAATGTAGACACAATACGGAGCATGCGAGCCTATCTCTAAAATAGCACGTGATAAAAATATCAATTACTGGTCAAGATTTGATCTCTCAGGCCGATGTATATAAGAGCGCTCAATGATATCGAGCGCAAAAAACAGTGTGTTTTAGAGGTTAAGCTTTCACTTAAGTGAGAGGTTTGGAAAGGCTGCAGGGAGAAAGTGCATGCGTATTAAAGACTTAAGCGTCGTAAAGAAAATATCGGTTAGTTATTTAACCGTTTTTGCCGTGTTTGGTTTAGTGTCAGTAATGTTGGTACAAGGTTTGTTAACACTGAATAAAGACATCTCAGTGCTAACAGATAAAAGCTTACCTTCTGTTGCGATTTTGAAAGGTATCCAAGTTGATATTACTAAAGTGCGCAAAGATGAGTTCTCTTTATTGCCAAACGCAAATCACCCCAAAATTGGTGAGTGGTTAAAAGGCCTCGACCAATGGCGTTCTGATGTGCAGGCTGGTATTGCAGAATACGAAAAGCTCGACCTTAATCAGCGTGAAACGCAGTCTTTTAACGTTTTTAAAGAAACCTGGAATCAATACATCAAAGAAACGAAGACTTACAACGCACTGCTAAGCCAAGGTGATGCTGAAAGTGCAAATGATGTGATTTTATCGAGTTTCGATACCTACTCAAAAGCGTTGAGCAGCTTAGATGATACCCTCGCGTTGAACGATGAGTTGGTGAATTTGATTGGCGAAGAAGTACAAAATGAAGCGGCATTTACACAATACAGCGCTGCTGTTGGTTCGCTCGTCGTCGCATTGGTCATGGTAATGTCTGCCATGCTGCTTTCTCGAGTCATTTGCGGGCCTGTTGATCGAGCATTGGAATTCGCTTCTAAAATCGCCAAGGGTCAATTGAATAATCAAATCGACGAAAGTGAATTGAGCAAAGACGAGTTAGGAACGTTGCTCAAAGAGCTTGTCGGTATGCAAACAAACTTACATTCGCTGGTTTCTGAGATTAATGACTCAACGATTCAGCTAACGGCAGCAGTAGAGGAAGTGAGTGCTATTTCTTCTCAGACCGCTTCTGGTATGCAAAATCAACAAATTGAACTTAGTTCGGTGGCTTCTGCGATGACAGAAATGCAAGCTGCTGTAAGTGAAGTGGCACAAAATACCGAAGTTGGCGCGACCTCTGCTTACTCGGCAACGGAAGTGGCTAAACAAGGAACGGCGACGTTACAACAAACTATCGCAGTAATTGAGCGTGTATCACATACGATCCAAGAGTCTGATGAACTGGCACGTGAGCTTGAATCTAGCTCAAACAATATCAATGTGGTCGTAGATGTGATCCGCGGGATTGCGGAGCAAACAAACTTGTTAGCACTGAACGCCGCAATAGAAGCCGCTCGGGCCGGTGAACAAGGACGTGGGTTTGCTGTTGTGGCAGATGAGGTTCGTTCTCTGGCGCAACGCACTCAAGACTCCACTTCACAAATTGTGGAAATTGTTAATCAACTACAAGAGAGCAGCAGCAAAATAGGGCATTCAAGCCGTGATTGTCAGGAGGGCATTTCTCAGTGTGTTGAGCAAGTCAATGACGCTGATAGCCAGATAAAAGAAATTGAACATTCTGTCGATAACATAGCGCAAATGAGCACACAAATCGCAACGGCTTGTAGTGAGCAGAATTCTGTATCCGAAGAGCTGAATCGAAGTGTGGAGCATATTAATAGTGCCTCAACAGAGATGGCTGAGGGAGCTTCGCAAACGGCTGTGGCTTGCCAGCAGATCAGTAGCCTAGCGCACAACTTGAAAACTCGAATGGGTTCATTCCAGCTCTAGTTGTTGTGTTTCAGCTTTATTCCTAACCTCATTGCTACAAAAAATAAGCCGGACGAAATGTCCGGCTTATTTATTCTCTGTCTATATAAATAAGTTCAGAGCATGCTCAATCTTGGGAGAATATGCTCGCTAGGCTGGAATACCACTATGGAACTTAAAATCTGTATCTGGCGTAGAAATTAAATCCGCCTCAACTCGACCAAAATAGGCTATGCGTTCGCTGATGTCTTTGCCCGCGATTTGCTCTGCCAATACAAGATAATCTTGATAGTGGCGTGCTTCTGAGCGCAGTAAAGAAACGTAGAATTTTGCGATATCGTCATCCATATGTGGTGCTAGTTTGGCAAAACGCTCACAAGATCGGGCTTCGATGTACGCACCAATGATGAGCTTATCGATCAGCGTTTCCGGTTCATGAGTCTTCATATGCGAAATGAGCCCTTTAGCATAGCGACTTGCTGGAATATTTTTATACTCAATTCCACGACTTTCCATGATCTCTAAAACCTGATAAAAGTGGTGTAACTCCTCTTTAATCAAAAGCACCATTTTATCGATCAAATCTTGGCTGTAAGGTGAGTTGGACTTAGCCATGATCGCTTTGGAAATATTGCTCTTACCTTTTAACGTTTCTAGTGAGCCTACATTGCGATAAGCAAAGTCTTCATAGGGTTTAAACCAGTCAAGCAGAGCATGTGAACTGGATTGGTCAACGGCATACTTACGAATTAAAAACATCGCAGATTGGCCAGCTTTTAGCTCACACAGTAGGTGGTCTAATAAAATGGTTTGAAGGTTTTCTGGTTTCTTTGCTTCCTCTACCCATTCATCAGGTGTGCTGCATTGCAGAAATTGGTTAATGGGAGCAAGAAGATCTTGATAGGCGTCTAGATTCATCATTTTAGTTTTAGTACTTCACATTCTAATTGGGCATATCCGCTATCTTACGGATAGAAAAAAGGCTGCGATTGCAGCCTTTATTGACCTTAAGTGAATGTTACCACTTTTTCTTCTCGCCGAAGAGTGCTTCCATGTCATTGTCGCGCTCTTTATCGGCGATCTGCTGCATTTCAGCATCACTTTTATCTTGGCGTTTTTTATCTAGGTCGCCCAACATGTCTTCAAGCTTCTGTTTCGCTTGAATCGAGTAGGGATCGCTCTTTGTACTCAATGCATCGATACCTTTGCGTAGCAGTTGAAGTGCTGTGCCAGGTTGACCTCGAGCAATAGAGTCGTTTGCTCTTTTAATGACGTTTTCGATGTTGATACGAATCTGCATCGTTTCTAAACGCGCATTTTCAGCGACATAAGTCTGGGTGTCGATACGGCCTTTATTGTGTTCGTTACGGATAGTATCGCGGAGGCGTTTCACCAACTTAAGCATGACGATGGCTTGTTTATCACTGCTCGGCATTTTGAACGTGGTACTCTCGCCAGTGGGACCATTCTCTTTCAGTTGCTCAATCTGTTGCTTCATGTTTTCGATACGTTGAGCAAGCTGCTTATTCTTCGGGTCAAGCTCATGCATGCTTTCTAGCGCGTCAAGAATACGATTGTTTAGACATAGCAACAGCTCCTTGCTAAAAGGGATATGGTGCGCATGACCAATCAACTCTTCAGTGCCATCAATCAAGGCAACATAGCGTGCGGACTCCTGTCTTTTCGCAGTCTCTACCTTGACCTTATACTGCAACATAATGTTATAGCCTAGGATCAACACCAGTAGGATGGCTACCAAAGCGATTATTAAACCAATATTCATATCTTTGCGTCTGCTTTACTTTTCTACGGCTAGCGTTAAAGAATACATGAATCTTATCTTACTCGGCACCCTATTTGTTTGATTATTTTGTCTCTCCCACGTTTTAGCTACTGATAGAAGTCACATCATAGAAATTCAGTCATTTATTGGCTCAACTTTGTGCATATTGTTTCTATGTTGAGGATTATCAGTATGTGATTGAGGTATAAGTTAGAAATTACTGTTCATTTCGATTTGAACGCGTTATAACTAATTATTATATCGCTCGTCCGAGTGGCCAATAAATTCTCTCATGAACAAGTAAGGGATTACGATGAAACTGCAGCAGCTGAAGTATATTGTTGAGGTTGTAAACCATAATCTGAATGTATCCGCGACGGCAGAAAGCTTGTATACCTCTCAGCCAGGTATCAGTAAACAGGTTCGGTTGCTGGAAGATGAGTTAGGCATTCAGATTTTTGAACGTAGCGGTAAGCACTTAACACAGGTGACACCTGCTGGTGAAGAAATTGTACGTATTTCCCAAGAGATTCTGGCTCGCGTAGAAAGTATCAAAGCTGTAGCAGGGGAGCACACCCACCCAGAAATGGGGACGCTGAATATCACCACGACACACACGCAAGCGCGTTATGCTTTGCCGGATGTCATCAAAGGTTTCACTTCTCGCTACCCAAAAGTGTCATTACACATGCATCAAGGTACGCCGTCACAAATGTCTGAGGCGATTGCCAAAGGTACGGCGAACTTTGCGATTGCGACAGAAGCGCTTCACTTATATCAAGATGCCATCATGCTGCCTTGTTATCACTGGAACCGTTCAATTGTCGTGCCCAAAGATCATCCATTAGCGAAGAAAGACAAAGTAACGATCAGC
This sequence comes from Vibrio sp. JZG120, assembly GCF_053890955.1. Classification (NCBI taxonomy): domain Bacteria; kingdom Pseudomonadati; phylum Pseudomonadota; class Gammaproteobacteria; order Vibrionales; family Vibrionaceae; genus Vibrio; species Vibrio sp. JZG120. The sequence goes on along the minus strand of NZ_JBSRRK010000004.1, from coordinate 520,543 downwards.
GATCTTGCCGCTTATCCATTGGTCACTTATGTGTTTGGTTTTACGGGCCGTTCAGAGTTAGATACCGCATTTAATCGTGAAGGTTTAACCCCGAGAGTGGTGTTCACTGCAACTGATGCGGACGTTATTAAAACGTATGTTCGAATGGGTATTGGTGTTGGTGTGATTGCGAGCATGGCTGTGGATGAAGAGCAGGACAGCGATTTAGTCGCAATAGATGCGAGCCATTTATTCGGGGCTAGTACGACAAGTATTGGCTTCCGTCGCGGCACATTCCTGCGCTCATACATGTTCGATTTTATGGAACGCTTTGCTCCTCATTTAACTCGCCCAGTGGTAGAGCAGGCGATTTCGTTGAAATCTAATGCAGAAATCGAAGAGATGTTTAAAGACATCGAGCTCCCAGTGAGATAACACTTCATTGATGTTTCGATTCCCTCTACAATGCGCTCGTTGTAGGGGGAACTATGAAAACGCAATTTCAATTTATTAATGACTGCTTATTGGAAAACGAATCGCTATGGCGGTTTGAACCATTTAAAAGTAGCATTCACACCTCATTACCTTGGCAAGAGCAACACCCTCAGTTGTGCCAGTGGTTAGTGTCTCTTTCTCCCTCTCAAATCGAAGAGTATAAAGCGGAACCTGAACTCGCCTTAAAAGCGATAAGCGCGTTCGTGCCTCAACTCGAACAACTCGCTTATCACACGCGTTTAGAGTCTTTGACCTTAAATGGTTTGGCACTCGCTCGTGGTTTAGACAACGGCATTCCCGGACGTAAGCTGGAGCAAATCAGCTCGATGGGTGAAGCTGCAATTCAACAACACTGTGGCGAAGAATGGTTAGAGTGGTGTTCAGGGAAAGGTTATTTAGGACGAATCCTGGCAACACAAACCGATCAGCCTGTGACCAGTTTCGAATATCAACAAGTACTGTGTGATTCGGGGCAACAAGCTGCGAATGAACACCATTGGAAAATGACGTTTATTCAAGGTGACGCGTTCGATAGCAAAGCAAAAGCGGTATTCAAGCCAACGCAACACGCGGTGGCACTGCATGCGTGTGGTGACCTCCATGTTCGTCTAATGCAGTACGGCAGTGAGAATGGGATTGCTGCGATGACCATCTCACCTTGTTGTTATCACTTGATTAAGTCGGAACAATACCAGCCGATGTCGAAACCGGGGAGGGTTTCTTCTCTCTCATTGTCTAAGCAAGAACTGCGTATCCCGTTACAGCAAACGGTGACAGGGGGAGAGCGTGTACGTCGCCATCGTCAGCAGGAAATGGTGTTTCGTCTTGGCTTCGATTTGATTACTCGACGAGCGTTAGGCATGGCAGAGTACCAACCTGTCCCCAGTATTCGTAAGTCGCAATTAAGTGAAGGCTTTGAATCTTTGTGTCGCTGGGCGGCGGAGCAGAAAGGTATCGTTCTTTCTCAAGAAATCGATTTCGATCATTTTGAAAAGTTAAGCGAACAACGCTTCTGGCAAATGGAGAGAATGAGCTTAGTGCAACTGGTTTTTCAACGTCCATTGGAGATCTGGCTCGCATTGGACAAAGCACTTTATCTTGAAGAACGTGGTTATCGTGTTAGATTGTCAGAGTTTTGCCCTAAATCAGTTACACCTAGAAATATTTTAATTTGCGCATATAAGAATTAGTTATTTTTTATAGCTAAACGCTCTATATGAAAAAGCCCACTTATGCGTGGGCTTTTGTAAACAAAACGTGACAAGTTGTGTTTTATTTTGTCATTAATTGAACATAGCGATAGCTTGAGTTGGTTCAACGTATTCCAAGTCAAAGCTTTCTGCTACTTCTTTACATGTTACTTTTCCGTGAATAACGTTTAGACCTTCAAGGAAGCCTTTGTCTTCTAGAAGTGCCTCACGGTAGCCTTTGTTTGCGAGTTTCACAATGTAAGGGAGTGTTGCATTGTTCAATGCGAAAGTTGAAGTACGTGCAACCGCACCAGGCATATTTGCTACGCAGTAGTGAACCACTTCATCAACGATGTAAGTTGGATCTGCGTGGGTTGTTGCGTGAGATGTCTCGAAACAGCCACCTTGGTCAATAGCCACGTCAACCACTGCCGCACCAGGTTTCATCTTAGCAATGTGCTCTTTTGTTACCAGCTTAGGCGCTGCTGCTCCAGGAATTAGAACGGCACCGATAACAAGGTCAGCTTCTAGAACATGCTTCTCGATAGCGTCTTCAGTAGAATAAACCACTTTAGCGCGACCTTGGAATTCTTCGTCAAGCTTACGAAGTGTATCTACGTTACGGTCTAGAATGGTTACGTCAGCGCGAAGACCAACAGCCATACGAGCTGCGTTTGCACCAACAACACCACCACCAACGATGACGACTTTCGCTGGCTCAACACCAGGTACGCCACCTAGTAGCAGACCACGACCGCCGTGTGATTTTTCCAATGTTTGCGCACCAGCTTGGATAGACATCCGACCTGCCACTTCTGACATTGGTGCTAACAGTGGCAAACGACCCATATTATCTGTTACAGTCTCATAGGCTATACAGACAGCTTTGCTCTTGATTAGCTCATCAGTTTGTGGAAAATCTGGTGCTAGGTGTAAATAAGTAAATAAAATTTGCCCTTCGCGGAGCATTGCTCTCTCTACTGCTTGGGGTTCTTTTACTTTTACAATCATGTCTGCTTGCGCGAATACGTCTGCAGCATGAGGGAGAATGGATGCGCCGACAGCGATGTAATCATCGTCTGAAAAACCAATGCCGGCACCTGCATTGGTCTCAACTAAAACTTGGTGACCATGTGAGATGAGTTCTCTCACGCTTGCTGGGATCATACCAACACGATATTCGTGGTTCTTGATTTCCTTAGGTACGCCAATGATCATCCTGTATCCTCTTTCTATAATGGTTGTATTAACTGTTTGTAGGGTGTTATTGTCGAATTAATAACTAGTATAGTTATAGATTTGTAAAATTTGGCACCAAATATTAAAAAGTTGTAGTATATTTTTTTGCAAGGAAGTAATAAGGTGGAATAAAAAATGGCAGACAACTATAAAAAGCCGTCCAAGGAACTAGACCGTATCGACCGCAACATTCTTAATGAACTGCAGAAAGACGGTCGTATTTCAAACGTTGAGCTTTCAAAACGTGTGGGACTTTCTCCAACGCCATGTTTGGAGCGTGTACGTCGCTTAGAGCGTCAGGGTTACATCACAGGATACACTGCATTATTGAATCCGCAGTTCCTGGATGCGTCACTATTAGTATTCGTTGAGATTACACTAAACCGTGGTGCGCCGGATGTATTTGAGCAGTTTAACTCAGCTGTTCAAAAGCTAGACGACATACAAGAGTGTCATCTTGTATCAGGTGACTTTGACTATCTTCTTAAAACCCGTGTATCAGATATGGGTGCTTACCGTCGACTATTGGGCGATACGTTACTACGTCTACCTGGCGTAAATGACACTCGCACATACGTTGTAATGGAAGAAGTGAAACAATCTAACCAGCTTGTGATCAAAACTCGTTAATTTCTTGCAAAGAAAGCGGTATATGCTTCCGCTTTCGCCAGAGAGTAATTGGGTTTTTCTCTTTGATATGGTTAAATCAATTTACCGAGCGGCTTGATGCCGCTCGGAATGTTTTGCAAATTCCTATTTCATTTCCATATTCAAGTTGATTTATGTTCAAAGAGAACGCAAAGAAAGTCGAAACCATTATCAAAACCAGTGAAGAGCCCCAGTCTTCACGCTTAAATGGCTTCCAACGCTTAAAAGAGTGCTGCTTTATCGTTGGCGTTCTTAGCTCGGTATTGCTTGCGGTTGCACTATTTACCTTCAGTCCGGCCGATCCTTCCTGGTCCCAAACCGCATGGGGAGGGGAGATCGACAATGCTGGTGGCCTTTTCGGCGCTTGGCTTGCGGACACACTATTCTTCACATTTGGCTCTCTCGCTTATCCCATCCCTTTCTTGCTAGCTGCGGCTGCATGGGTGATTTGCCGTAAACGAGGAGAAGATGAGCCAATTAATTTCATGTTATGGGGTACGAGGTTACTCGGCCTTGTCGTCCTTATAATGACTAGCTGTGGTCTAGCTGATATTAATTTTGATGATATTTGGTATTTCTCGTCCGGTGGTGTCGTCGGGGACGTGTTGTCTAGCCTAGCTTTACCTACATTAAATGTACTTGGCACGACATTGGTACTGCTGTTCTTATGGGGAGCGGGTTTTACTCTCTTTACTGGCATCTCATGGCTTAACATCGTTGAGTGGCTTGGAGATCGTGCATTAGCGCTAATTGCGGCGCTTGCAAATAAGATAAGAGGCTCTGAGCAAGAAGTTTTAGAACCTCAGCTAGATGAGTTCGTGGAAGATAAAGTCTCTACGCCTAGACATAACGTAGACCATGACATTGATGATGAGCCGCTTCCTCATTTAACGGCGTTCGATGTCGATGAGCCGAAAGAATCGGCGCATGCACATGAGTATCCTATTTATATGCCGCAAGCTAAACCTGAGAAGCCAGCGGAACAAATGATGGTGGAACCAACGCCACCACAACGCAAGGCTACGGTTAATGCTGCGCCAGTTTATGCTCAACCTGAGCACCAAACGCAACCTGTCCATGCGGTGAATACTGATAACGTTGATCCGCTTCTGGAGCGTACCAAGCAGCTGAATGTCACGATAGAAGAGCTTGAAGCTGCAGCGCAACAAGCAGATGACTGGGGAACTGGAGAACAGGCAGCCCCATCATTTGCAGACACTTACTCTTCCTATGTAGAGCAACATACAGCTACAGAAGAACCGATCAGTGTTGAACCAGATTATGCGGAGTACGAACAATTTGAAGCAGAGCAAGTACAGCAGCCAAGTATTGAGCATCCTGTGCATGAAGAGCCTGTAATTGATTCCGCTGCGCTAGATAGCATCACGGAGCAAACAGAATCGAGTCAACACATTGAACCTACGATCTCTGATTTTGACGTGTTAGACGATGAAGACGAAGTGGAGTCACAGCCTGTACAACAAGTACAGCCAGCTCCAACAACACCTCATCAGCAAGTGGCAACACCTTCAACAACATTTGAACCTGCACTTCAAAAAGCGGAGGTTGAAGAGGTTCAAGACGGCGACGAAGATGTAGCGGCATTCCAAGACATGGTTTCTAGTGCGCAAGCCAAAGTAGCAGCGACACAGAACCCATTTTTGGTACAGAAAGAAGAAAACTTGCCTGTTCCAGAAGAGCCACTTCCAACGCTCGAGTTGCTTTACCATCCAGAAAAACGCGAAAACTTTATCGACCGAGATGCGCTAGAGCAGGTCGCTCGATTGGTTGAGAGCAAGCTAGCGGACTACAAAATCAAAGCCGACGTGGTGGGGATTTATCCTGGTCCAGTGATCACTCGCTTCGAGCTTGATTTGGCGCCGGGGGTAAAGGTAAGCCGTATTTCTGGTCTTTCAACTGACTTAGCGCGTGCATTGTCTGCAATGGCTGTACGTGTTGTAGAAGTAATCCCTGGCAAGCCTTACATCGGTTTGGAACTGCCAAACATGAGCCGTCAGACGGTCTATTTATCTGATGTAATCAGTAGTCCTCAGTTTGAGCAAGCAACGTCACCCACAACGGTTGTGTTAGGTCAAGACATTGCGGGCGAAGCTGTTGTGGCCGATCTTGCGAAGATGCCTCACGTGCTAGTAGCAGGTACAACTGGTTCTGGTAAGTCGGTGGGTGTGAACGTGATGATTTTGAGCATGCTATATAAAGCAGGTCCAGAAGATGTGCGCTTCATCATGATTGACCCGAAAATGCTAGAGCTTTCTATTTACGAAGGTATCCCTCATCTTCTTTCTGAAGTTGTGACTGATATGAAAGACGCATCAAACGCTCTACGTTGGTGTGTGGGTGAGATGGAACGTCGTTATAAGTTGATGTCGGCATTGGGCGTTCGTAATGTGAAAGGCTTTAACGAGAAGTTGAAGATGGCAGCAGAAGCAGGCCACCCAATTCATGACCCATTCTGGCAAGAAGGCGACAGTATGGATACGGAACCGCCATTGCTAGAAAAACTGCCGTATATCGTTGTCGTTGTCGATGAATTTGCTGACCTGATGATGGTGGTGGGTAAGAAGGTAGAAGAACTGATTGCACGCTTGGCACAAAAGGCGCGTGCGGCAGGTATTCATCTAATTCTTGCGACTCAGCGTCCATCGGTGGATGTTATCACGGGTCTGATTAAAGCGAATATTCCAACTCGTGTTGCGTTTACGGTATCGACTAAAACAGACTCCCGTACGATTCTAGACCAAGGTGGTGCAGAATCACTGCTTGGTATGGGTGATATGTTGTATCTACCGCCGGGCTCAAGTCATACAACTCGTGTCCACGGTGCATTTGCATCAGATGATGATGTTCATGCTGTTGTAAACAACTGGAAAGCGCGTGGTAAACCGAACTACATTGAAGAGATCATCAGCGGAGATCAAAGTCCAGAAAGCTTATTGCCAGGTGAGCAAATGGAAGCGGATGAAGATGTGGATCCACTCTTCGATCAAGTCGTTGAGCACGTAGTTCAGTCACGTCGAGGCTCTGTTTCTGGCGTACAGCGTCGATTTAAGATCGGTTACAACCGTGCCGCCCGTATTGTTGAGCAACTCGAAGCGCAAGGTATCGTGAGTGCTCCGGGTCACAACGGTAACCGCGAAGTTTTAGCTCCTGCGCCGCCAAAAGATTAATGAACTTGTTTTACTCACTTCAGTCCAACTGAGGTGAGTAACTTTAGGTCTTTGACCCTCTGATAGGTATCTGAATGAAAAAACGATTTTCAGCGAAACTTTTCTCAGCGCTAGTTTTAAGCGTTTCTTTCTTCTCAGCTGCGAATGCAGCATCTCCAAAAGATGAACTCAATAAACGTCTCGCAATGAACGAGGGTTTCAGTGCCGATTTCTCCCAGCAAGTGATCAGCCCTGAAGGTGAAACGGTAATGGAAGGTGAGGGCACGGTTGAAATCGCTCGTCCAAGCTTGTTCCGTTGGAGTACGACTTTTCCTGATGAAAACCTTTTAGTATCTGACGGTAAGACGTTGTGGTATTACAGCCCATTCATTGAGCAAGTAAGCATTTACTGGCAAGAGCAAGCGACCGAGCAAACACCATTTGTGCTGTTAACTCGCAATAGAGCAAGCGATTGGGATAACTATAAAATTTCTCAGAAAGGTAATGAGTTTACGCTCATTCCAACGGCAATTGACTCTACTCAAGGCCAATTCCAGATTAATATTGATGCAAAAGGCGTAGTGAAAGGCTTTAACGTCATTGAGCAAGATGGTCAGAAAGGGCTGTTTACTTTTAGTAATGTTAAGCTTGGTAAACCAAAGGTAGACAGATTTACATTCACAATTCCAGATGGCGTGGAAGTGGATGACCAAAGGAATTAATTGTTAGTGAGTAATTACACGTTAGATTTCTCAGGGGACGAAGATTTTCGTCCCCTTGCTGCTCGTATGAGACCACAAACTATCGAACAGTATATTGGACAGCAGCATATTTTAGGTCCGGGTAAACCCCTACGCCGAGCGCTAGAGGCCGGACACATTCACTCGATGATTTTGTGGGGACCACCTGGCACAGGTAAAACGACATTAGCGGAAGTGGCAGCAAACTATGCCAACGCCGAAGTTGAGCGTGTATCTGCGGTGACGTCTGGCGTTAAAGAGATCCGGGCTGCGATCGACAAAGCGCGTGAGAACAAAATGGCAGGTCGCCGCACTATCTTATTCGTGGATGAGGTGCATCGCTTTAACAAATCGCAGCAAGATGCGTTTTTACCGCATATTGAAGACGGTACGGTTACGTTTATCGGTGCGACCACAGAGAACCCTTCGTTTGAGTTAAACAACGCATTACTCTCGCGTGCTCGCGTTTACAAGTTGACTTCTCTTGACCAGAGCGAAATATCGCTGGCGCTTGATCAAGCGATTAACGACAAAGAGCGCGGCTTGGGTAATACACCAGCAAATTTCGCCGACAACGTACTAGATCGCCTAGCAGAGCTAGTGAACGGTGATGCTCGCATGTCTCTTAACTACCTTGAGCTGCTATACGATATGGCAGAAGACAATGCGCAAGGTGAAAAAGAAATCACGCTTAAGTTGCTTGCGGAAGTGGCGGGAGAAAAGGTCTCTCGCTTTGATAACAAAGGTGATATCTGGTACGACTTAATCTCTGCAGTTCACAAATCCATTCGTGGTTCAAATCCAGACGCCGCTTTGTATTGGGCTGCACGTATGATCGCCGCAGGTTGTGATCCGCTCTACATCGCTCGCCGATTACTTGCGATAGCATCGGAAGATGTTGGCAATGCGGACCCTAGAGCCATGCAAGTCGCACTCTCCGCGTGGGATTGCTTTACCCGTGTTGGTCCGGCAGAAGGTGAACGTGCGATTGCACAGGCAATCGTTTACTTAGCGTGCGCGCCAAAAAGTAATGCGGTGTACGTAGCATGGAAACAAGCGCTCACAGATGCTCATAACTTACCTGAATATGAAGTGCCGCATCACCTTCGAAATGCACCTACCAGTTTGATGAAAGACATGGGTTATGGAGCAGAGTATCGTTATGCTCACGATGAGCCGGGTGCCTATGCAGCCGGTGAGCAATATTTGCCACCAGAAATGGCGGATCGTAAGTATTATCAGCCAACAAATCGCGGTCTAGAAACCAAAATCGGCGAAAAGTTAGATTACTTGGCTAAATTAGACGCAAATAGCCAACAAAAGCGCTATGAAAAGTAGGCGTTTTTGGATACATTTGTTCAGTAAATTTTTTTAACGCGTACGCTTGGAAAGTACGCGTGATTTCACAACAAAAAGCATAGGATTAACAATGCTGGATTCTAAATTACTTCGTACAGAGCTGGATGAAACAGCTGCTAAACTGGCGCGTCGTGGCTTTAAGCTAGACGTAGAGACTATTCGTAAACTTGAAGAACAACGTAAGTCCATTCAAGTAGAAGTAGAAAATTTACAATCCACGCGTAACTCCATCTCCAAACAAATCGGCCAAAAAATGGCGGCTGGCGACAAAGAAGGCGCAGAAGAGATCAAGAAACAAATCGGTACTCTAGGTAGCGATCTTGATGCGAAGAAAGTTGAACTTGAGCAAGTAATGGCTCAACTAGACGAATTCACGCTTTCTGTACCAAACATCCCAGCAGATGAAGTGCCAGATGGCAAAGACGAGAACGACAACGTTGAAATCTCTCGTTGGGGTGAGCCTAAGACTTACGATTTCGATTTGAAAGACCATGTTGACCTAGGTGAAATGGGTGGCGGTCTAGACTTCGCAAGTGCAGTTAAGATTACTGGCGCACGTTTCATCGTGATGAAAGGCCAATTTGCTCGTCTACACCGTGCAATTGCTCAGTTCATGCTAGATCTTCACACAGAAGAACATGGCTACACTGAAATGTACGTACCTTACCTAGTGAACTCTGACAGCCTATTCGGTACTGGTCAGCTTCCTAAGTTCGGTAAAGACCTTTTCCACACAGAGCCTCTAGCGGAAAAAGTAAACGACGAAGAGCCACGCAAACTGTCGCTAATCCCTACGGCAGAAGTACCTGTAACGAACCTAGTTCGTGACACGATTTCTGACGAAGCGGATCTACCTATCAAGATGACAGCACACACGCCATGTTTCCGTTCAGAAGCAGGTTCATACGGTCGTGATACTCGTGGTCTGATTCGTATGCACCAGTTCGACAAAGTTGAGCTAGTACAAATCACTAAGCCAGAAGATTCAATGAACGCACTAGAAGAGCTAACAGGTCACGCTGAGAAAGTTCTACAACTTCTTGAACTTCCTTACCGTAAAGTCGTTCTATGTACTGGCGACATGGGCTTCGGCGCTCGTAAGACTTACGACCTAGAAGTGTGGGTTCCTGCTCAAGAAACTTACCGTGAAATCTCTTCATGTTCTAACATGTGGGACTTCCAAGCTCGTCGTATGCAAGCGCGTTTCCGTCGTAAAGGCGAGAAGAAACCTGAGCTTGTACACACGCTAAACGGTTCTGGTCTAGCTGTAGGTCGTACAATGGTTGCTATCCTAGAAAACAACCAAGAAGCAGACGGTCGCATTGCAATCCCTACAGTACTTCAGAAGTACATGGGCGGCGCAACGCACATCGGTTAGTGCATTAGCCACTAGAACACCAAAACCCAGCCATAGTGCTGGGTTTTTTGTTATTTGCGTCGAGTGAAAATACGTTGTTATGTAATTAGCACACGCAATAGTGAAGAGCTCGCCCAGAATCTGGCAGTACGAGACAAATGATATTTTTCTAAACGGTTTTTCACGTGACAAGCTAATGGCATCATTTGCCCTTGTTGTTAAACGTTATGCCAGTAAATCATCTTTCATTGCTTATTATTTTTGCGCTTACTTTGCTCGTTAGTAAGAGTGTTATCGCAAGTGAACTTATTCAGCCTCAATACTTAGATAGTGAGCGAACCGATCGCTTTTTCGCGCGCGAAATAGCGCAACCTTCCAAAGAAAATATGCAACTTCGTAACTCACTCGATTGGGGCTATGAACTTGAATTGAAACGTGCATCTGATGAAGAAAAACTAGTATCTAATTGCCAAGACTTAGCTACGGCAAACTCTACGGGCTTTACTGCGGCAAAAGCCTATGAATACGGCGCGTTTAAAGCATATTTAACTCAGTGCCAAACATGGAGTGAGATGGCAAAGTTAGCTGCCTCTAAGCGTTCATTTATATCAGACTTTAAGTTAGACGATACCTTTCCTAATTTCGCTCCAAGTGCACTTGCTTTTGTTATTTCTGACGAAAGTGCAGAGAAAGCAAAGACGCTATCAACGTGGGATGAAGCAGACCATATCCAAAGAACTCAGGTCATCAGTGAAGTCAGAGCAGAGTATTACGATTCGACTGATGGCTTTCAGGTTATTACCGTTACCGCAAAAGGTGATTACAACGCTGACGGCATCGAGGATATCGTTATTGAGAAAGAGAATAGTGTACTCAGTGGCTCGTATTCATCTTCACACGGATATGTATTAACCTGTATGTCTGAACAAGCGCTATTTACAGTGTTGGCTGAATGGTAATGAAACGATTGGCGGTCACTTTGGGTTTAAGTGTTGCGATGATGAGCACGTTTGCTGTTGCTAACACCTCGCCCAGAAGAGTCTTTGAATGCTCAGTGAACCAAACTATGAACTTTAGTATTTTTATAGAGCAAGGCAAAGGTGGGATTATCTTTAATGAGTCCATTGAGAATCAAAGCTCTGTTTTACAGCGGATAAAACCTCAAGATTATCGTGTTGAACATTATCATCGAGCGTTGGTAGATGAGAAGTCACTGGAATTTAGTATTGGTGAGCGCGTCATATTAGTCAGTGAGTACTTTAGCGAGGAGTTTGGTGAGGTAGAGAAGATACTCAGTGTTACTTTGAGAGAGCCTGAGCAAACGCAGTACTTTGAATGTGAGGAAGGGAGTATGAGTAACCTTGCATTGCTTTTCCATGAGAGTGCCGAATAATCGATTGCAGAGTAATTATTACCAAAGCGTAATAGTGTTTTCGAATTTACCCTAATTATCTTGTTATTTGTAATCGATATAATCATCCACCTTACCACGGTAAGTAGATTTTCTCATTCAAGTAACGAGGAGGGCTTATGGCCGTAGGGTGGGCAAACGACGATAGCGTCAGCCAACAAATTCAAAACACAATAGACGACGAAATTTCCCGTGTTCGTGGCAGTATCACAAAGGGTGAGAGCGCCCATTACTGCGATGAGTGTGGTGATGAGATTCCGGAAGCGCGTCGTCTTGCAATGAAAGGCGTTCGTTTGTGTATCGAATGTCAGTCAACTATCGAATTGTTCTCTCAACGCCAAGTATTATTTAATCGACGAGCGAGTAAAGACAGTCAACTTCGATAGCTTTACTGCTCTAATAAATAAAGAGACGGTTTGAGTCTCATACTCAAACCGTTTTCGTGTTGAGTTGGACTATGAAGCGAAGCAGTCTTTACGTTGCAACGCTGCATCAATCGCGTTAACTAGCTTCTCAATATCTTCCGGCTTGCTGATGAACGGCGGCATCATATAAATCAGTTTGCCAAATGGACGAATCCAAACACCGTGCTCAACAAAGAGAGCCTGGATGGTTTCCATATTCACAGGGCGATGCGTCTCCACTACGCCAATAGCACCCAACCAACGGGTGTTTTTCACCAAGTCGTATTCTTCAAGTTTTGGTAGTAACTCAGAAAACAGCGTTTCAATTTGCTGGGTTTGCTGCTTCCAATCACCTTGTTCGATCAACTCCAAACTTGCAGTAGCTACAGCACAAGCGAGTGGATTCCCCATAAAGGTTGGACCGTGCATAAAACACCCAGCATCACCACCACAAACAGTATCCGCAACGTGTTTGCTCGCCAGGGTCGCAGAGAGGGTCATGTAGCCGCCAGTGAGTGCTTTCCCGACACACAGAATGTCTGGTTGAATATCTGCATGTTCGCAGGCAAACAATTTGCCTGTGCGTCCAAAACCGGTAGCGATCTCATCTGCAATCAATAACAAACCGTATTTGTCGCAAAGTCTACGCACGCCTTTGAGAAATTCTGGATGGTAGATACGCATGCCGCCTGCACCTTGAACGATAGGCTCTAGGATCACCGCTGCAAGCTCTTGATGGTGCGAGTCAATCTTGTCTTCAAAGTCAGCAAGGTCTTCTGGCTTCCACTCATCCCAATAACCACAAGTTGGTGACTCCGCAAAGATATGCTCAGGTAAAAAGCCTTTGTAGAGAGAGTGCATTGAGTTGTCAGGATCGGTAACCGACATGGCCGCAAAGGTGTCGCCGTGATAACCGTGTCGCAAAGTAAGAAACTTCGGTCGGCGTTCGCCTTTTGCATGCCAATATTGCAGTGCCATTTTTAAGCTGACTTCTACGGAAACGGAGCCTGAATCGGCAAGGAATACATGTTCAAGATTACTTGGTGCTAGGGATAGCAACTTCTTACACAAACTGATTGCTGGCTGGTGGGTAATCCCGCCAAACATCACGTGAGAGACCTTATCGATTTGCTGGTGAGCGGCTTGATTTAAGTGCGGATGGTTGTAGCCGTGGATTGTCGACCACCAAGAAGACATGCCATCGACAAGCTCAGTACCGTCTTCCAATTTAATGTGAACACCACTTGCTGATTCTACTGGGTAGCAGGTCAGAGGTGTTAATGTCGAAGTGTAAGGATGCCAGATATGCTGGCGGTCGAAGGCGAGATCCATGTGCGATTCCAATAACAATTAAGATTAAAAAATAAACAGGTGTAAACTTTGTTATTTTGTGTTGTGTTGACAGTTTATCGAGACTCAGTAGACTGTCAACACAACAACAAAAGTGACTAAAGGAATACACGTGGAAGTTCGTCATAACTGGACGCATGCTGAAGTGCGCGATCTCATGGAAAAACCATTCATGGATCTCTTATTCGAAGCGCAGCTTGTACATCGTCAATATCAACAAACCAACCATGTTCAAGTAAGCACGCTTCTGTCGATTAAGACAGGTGCTTGTCCAGAAGATTGTAAGTACTGTCCTCAGAGTGCTCGTTACACCACAGACATCGAGAAAGAGCGTTTGATGGAAGTAGAACGCGTACTCGATGCTGCGCAAAAAGCCAAAAATGCTGGTTCTACTCGATTCTGTATGGGTGCAGCATGGAAAAACCCGAAAGAGCGTGACATGCCGCATTTGACCGACATGATCAAAGGCGTGAAGGGCATGGGTTTAGAAACGTGTATGACATTAGGCATGCTGACGCCAGATCAAGCAAAGCAATTGGCAACTGCTGGTCTGGATTACTACAACCACAACCTAGATACCTCACCTGAGTTTTACGGCAACATCATTACCACACGTACTTACCAAGACCGTTTAGATACGCTTTCTCACGTTCGTGATGCTGGTATGAAGATTTGTTCCGGTGGCATCATCGGCATGGGTGAGAGTGCCAATGACCGAGCTGGTTTGTTGGTTGAACTGGCTAATTTGCCAGTACATCCTGAAAGTGTGCCAATCAACATGCTGGTTAAGGTGAAGGGTACACCATTGGAAGAAGTGGACGATGTTGAGCCGTTCGACTTTATTCGTCTGATTGCAATAGCACGAATTATGATGCCTCAATCAGCCGTTCGTTTATCCGCTGGCCGTGAAAACATGAACGAACAAATGCAAGCGCTATGTTTTATGGCGGGTGCAAACTCCGTCTTCTATGGCTGCAAACTTCTGACGACACCAAATCCTTCTGAAGATAAGGACATGATGCTGTTTAATAAGCTTGGCATTAACAGACAAGAAGTGTCTCAAAAACCTGATGAAATTGAAGAAAACGAGTTGCTGGACCGCGTTGTAGAGCGCGTGGCTGCTCGTCCAACAAAAGACGACCTTTTCTACGATGCCAGCGTTTAAATCTCGTATCGAGTCCGCCCTTGCCGATCGTAAAGCGCAGGGGCTGAATCGTTCGATGAATGTGGTGTTTTCCGGCAACCAATCGATTTTGGAATACGAAGGCAGACGCTACATCAACTTCTCAAGTAATGATTATTTAGGCTTGGCCAATGACCAAGCGCTCGTTCGTGCTTGGCAGCAAGGCTTGAGTGTATACGGCAGCGGTAGCGGCGCGTCTCCAATGGTCACAGGTTTTAGTGCCGCGCACAGCAATTTAGAAGCCGCACTGACCGAATGGCTGGGCTACGACAGAGCAATTCTGTTTGGCTCTGGATTCAGTGCTAATCAAGCCTTGTTGTTCACCTTGTTAGAAAAATCAGACGTATTGATCCAAGACCGTTTGAACCATGCCTCACTAATGGAAGCGGGGGCGTTGTCACCAGCTAAGATGAAGCGCTTCAAGCACAATGACATCGAACACCTGAAGTCGCTGATTAATAGCGAAGACAACCATCTAGTTGTGACTGAAGGGGTATTCAGCATGGACGGGGATTGTGCCCCACTTGCTGATATCGCTGACGTCACCGGTAATCATGATGCATGGCTTGCTGTAGACGACGCTCATGGTATCGGTGTTCTAGGGGAATCTGGCGGTGGCTCATGTGAATTAGCGGCGGTTAAGCCTGAGATACTGATCGTTACTTTCGGCAAAGCGTTTGGTATGTCTGGCGCGGCTATTTTATGTGACCACGCAACGGGGGACTTTTTAACTCAGTTTGCTCGTCACCATGTGTATTCCACGGCGATGCCTCCGGCACAAGCCTATGCGCTCACGCATGCTGTCTCGATGGTTCAAGAACAGTCTTGGCGACGTGAAAAGCTCACAGAGTTAAGTGAAGTGTATCGAGATAGCCTCAGCGACGTTGAGGGCTTTGTTGAGACTCAAACTTCGATTAAGCCGTTTGTGATTGGTGAATCTGATTTGGCTTTGCGAGTAGCAGGTGCTTGTCGCCAAAACGGTATTTGGGTTACTGCTATTCGTCCTCCAACAGTTCCGAAAGGGACGTCTCGTCTGCGAATCACACTCACTGCTAATCACACTAACGAACAAGTTAAAACGCTTTCAATGGCATTGAAGCAAGCATTAGGAACGCAGTAATGGATAATGCAGAGCAAATGAAGTTGGATTGCTTACTGCCTAATAAACAAGCGATCGCTGCTTCCTTTAGTAAAGCAGCTAACACGTACGACAAACATGCCGCTTTCCAGCGTGATGTCGGCCATCGCTTACTAGACAAACTTCCGAATGACTTAACTCATAAACGTGTTTTGGATTTAGGATGTGGTACGGGCTATTTTTCTCAACTTCTTCAAGAGCGTGGCGCTGAAGTGTTTTGTGTGGACATCTCTCAAGAGATGTTAAGCAAAGCTATGGTGCGCTGTGGCCATGAGCGAATGAATTATGTGCTAGCCGACGCAGAAAACTTGCCTTTCGACGATACAAGCTTCGACTACGTATTCTCTAGCTTGGCTTTGCAATGGTGTGCCGATTTAAGTTACCCCCTGAGAGAAGTTCGTCGTGTACTAAAAGCTAATGGGAAGGCGGCTTTTTCTACCCTAGCTGAAGGGTCACTGTGCGAGTTGCGTGCATCATGGAAAAAAATTGATGCATATCAACACGTCAATAACTTTCTATCGCTCAATCAGGTAAAAATTGCGTTAGCGCAATCTCGATGTGACAACCATCAACTAGACTTGACCACCATCACAGTTTGGTACGACTCAGCATTTTCAGTTATGCGTGACCTCAAAGGTATAGGTGCAAATCACGTAAGCGGGCGCTCACATGGTTTAACCAGTCGAGAGACTTTGTTGCAAGTTGAGCATGAGTACCAAGCGTTTAAAAATGATCAAGGTCTTCTACCTGCAAGTTATCAGGTTTGTTTTGGAGTAATACATCTATGATTGATGCTTTTTTTATTGCTGGTACGGATACTGATGTAGGAAAAACGGTAGCGTCTAAAGCCATTTTGCAAGCGTTGGCAGCAAAAGGACTAAACACTATTGGTTATAAACCAGTGGCAGCAGGGAGTGATAAGACTGAAGCTGGATGGCGTAACTCTGACGCCTTACATTTACAAGCAGCCGCGACACTCGATGTCGCTTATGATGATGTGAATCCATACGCTTTAGAACTGCCTGCTTCTCCTCACATCGCGGCAAAACATGAACATGTCGAAATAAAATACGAACTCCTCAGTGAAAAGCTGGCTCAACACAAGCAGCAAGCTGACGTCGTTCTCGTTGAGGGCGCAGGTGGTTGGCGTGTGCCTGTGTCAGCTACCGACTGTTTATCTACTTGGGTACAAGCAGAGCAGTTGCCCGTGGTCTTGGTGGTTGGTATTAAACTAGGCTGTTTGAGCCATGCTTTACTCACGGCTGAGAGTATTAAAGCGGATGGCTTGAATCTTGTTGGTTGGGTGGCAAACCGAGTTAACCCTGGCACCGAGCACTATGCTGATATTATCGAGATGCTTGAAGCGCGTATCGGTGCGCCTAAGCTTGGCGAAATCCCATACATTCCAAGTGCTAAGCGCAAAGAGCTAGGCAAGTACATTAATGTCGAGCCTTTGCTAAATACTGACTGATTGTGTTTAAAATACTAAAAACCAAAGGGCTGCGTAATGCAGCCCTTTTTTATAGGTGTAATCTATAACATCAGATTACTTATCTTGGCTAAGCCCCATCAATGCTTGCTGAGTTTCTGCAACACGCTGAGACATATGATGATCGGTTGAAATACCAAGTTGTTGCTTCGCCTCATCCTCTGAGATGCCTAGATGACAACGTAGTAAATCAATAGCCATTTGATAGTCGTTAGTTTCTACCATGGTTTTTCCCTCAATACATGGAAGTTTTGAGCTCGCCTAATGTACCTTTTTAATGTACTTAGAGTGGCTCTGTTTTGTTCATCTCGTTTGAATCTAGCATGTCCATGTCACCGCACAATAAGACCAAAGTCTATAGCGGGGCCAACATACTGTTTTTGGTCTAGTAAAATATTTCTAGCTAAGTTGCCTAGAGGTGATAGATTTAACATCAAGGTCATCCATTGATAGATGAGGTGCGATTCAAAGTACTTTTCATTACGGAAAGGAATGAATATGAATGGAGGTAATAGCTTTTATCAGAACGTGCCTAGAAATCGCTTGAACATAATCTTTCAGTCTCGAAAACAAATGTTGCAATTTATTGCTTAACCTTGTTTTTATCGCGGATAGACTATATCTATAACGCACGGAGCATGAAACTTAGCGGAATTGGCTTTTACAGCGATTACCACCTGTTCCTTATAACAATCCGTTTTAAAAAAAAACGATAAGCTTCCTCGGAGAAAAGTAATGAAGCGAATTATGTTATTCCTAGCAACTAACCTAGCTGTCGTGCTAGTGCTTAGTGTTGTTCTGAATATTGTTTACGCTACCACTGGAATGCAACCTGGCAGTCTTTCTGGTTTGCTAGTTATGGCCGCCATATTTGGTTTTGGTGGTGCACTGATTTCGTTGATGATGTCAAAGGGCATGGCACTGCGCTCGGTTGGCGGTATGGTCATTGAAAGTCCGCGTAACGAAACTGAGCATTGGTTAGTCGAAACTGTGGGTCGTCAAGCTCAGCAAGCGGGTATTGGTATGCCAACGGTGGCTATTTATGACTCACCAGATATCAATGCATTCGCGACGGGTGCAAAGCGAGATGACTCTCTTGTCGCGGTTTCCACTGGCCTTTTACACAATATGACTCGTGATGAAGCAGAAGCGGTACTGGCCCACGAAGTGAGCCATATTGCAAATGGTGACATGGTCACGATGACATTGATGCAAGGTGTTGTGAACACGTTTGTTATCTTCCTATCCCGTTTTATCGCCAATATTGTGGCATCGAACGATGATGAAGAAGGTCAAGGTACAAACATGATGGTTTACTTCGGTGTATCTATGGTGCTTGAGCTAGTGTTTGGCTTCTTAGCAAGCTTTATTACCATGTGGTACAGCCGTCATCGCGAATTCCATGCCGACGCAGGTGCTGCTCACTTAGTTGGTAAAGAGAAAATGATCGCGGCATTGGAACGTTTGAAGATGAGTCACGAATCTCAACTTGATGGCACAATGATGGCGTTCGGTATCAATGGCAAGCAGTCATTGACTGAACTACTGATGAGTCACCCTCCGCTAGATAAACGTATTGCAGCGTTACGTAGTCAGCAATACTAGTTGTAAAAACTGACAGCGCACACGAAAGTAATCGTTAATTTCCTGAAAAGGCTTGGTTTTGACCAAGCCTTTTTTTGATCGATTGATCGCTTGCGAGATCCATCACGTATCTACCTACAGAAACAAAGTTATACAAAATAATTTTTGTACAACTTTTAAGGAATGAACTATCTTGTACATATAATAATTTTGTACAACTTGATGGGCATGTAGGAGTAAACACATGGACATACAGTCTGTTGGCAATATCTATCAAAAGCTGAATAAAGCGAACTTACATCTGCTTAAAGACGTATATCACCAAGATGTCGTCTTTGAAGATGCTGCTCATCGTTTAGAGGGGTGGCCTGCACTTTCAGATTACTTCACATCATTATATGCCAACGTCATAAGCTGTGACTTTGTTATCCACGAACATCAACAAGTCGGAGATACTGGCTTCCTAACGTGGACCATGGATCTTCAGCATCCCAAACTTCAAAAAGGTGCACCTATTCTCGTTAATGGTGTGTCGCATCTTAAATTCAGCGAAGGCCAAGTTATTTATCACCGAGATTACTTTGATCTCGGAGAAATGCTTTACGAAAACTTACCTTTACTTGGCTCCGTCGTAAAAACCATCAAGCAGAGGTTAGGACAATGAACAATACTATCTTAATCACTGGCGCTACCTCCGGAATAGGGAAGCAACTGGCTTTAGATTACGCGAACTCTGATTGGAGCGTTATTGCTTGTGGGCGAAACAAAGACGTTCTTGCTGAATTGGGGGCTGCTTCTTCTAATATCCATACATTGCAGTTTGACGTGACAAACCATGAACAAACTCAGCAGGCGCTGTCCAGTTTGCCTTTCACGCCGAGTACCTGGGTTTTTAATGCAGGGGATTGTGAGTATATGGACAACGGTGTGGTTGACGCGAAACTCATGGCGCGTGTGATGAATGTAAACGTCGTTGGTGTTGCCAACTGCGTAGAAGGTTGCCAACCACACTTAGATAAAGGGCATCGCATCGTTATCGTGGGTTCTATTGCTTCAGAAGTCGCGTTACCAAGGGCTGAAGCCTACGGCGCTTCTAAGGCCGCTGTGAGCTACTTTGCTCGCACATTAGCTGTTGATTTGAAGAAGAAGGGCATTCAAGTGGTGACCGTGTTCCCAGGCTTTGTGGAAACCCCGTTAACTGACAAAAATGACTTCGAAATGCCGATGATTATTTCTACGCGGCAAGCCTCGAACTCTATCAGAAAACAGTTGGCTGCCAACAAGACTCACATCTATTTCCCCGCGAGGTTTACCAGTATTTTACGTTTTATCTCGTTACTTCCATACAGTTGGCAAGCTCGCCTAACTGCTAAACTCGTGTCATAAGAAGGAATAAAAATGAAAACAGCAGGAAGAAAGAAGATAGCGATTGTGGGGACCGGAATTTCTGGCCTTACGTGTGGTTACTATCTACATAAAGAGCACGATGTCACCGTATTTGAAGCTAACGATTACATTGGCGGGCACACCGCGACGGTGGATGTAAAACTCGATGGTAAAGAATATGCGATTGATACGGGCTTTATCGTTTACAACGATCGCACTTATCCTAATTTCATCAAAATGATGAACGAGATTGGTGTCGAAGGATTGCCAACCCAGATGAGCTTCAGCGTAAGAAACGACGGCAATGGCTTGGAATATAACGGTCATACCGTGTCGACATTATTTGCTCAAAAGCGCAATTGGGTAAATCCCAAGTTCTATCGTTTTATCTTCGAGATCCTTCGTTTCAACAAACTTGCCAAAAGCGTCGCTAGCAAACAATCGAGTCATTCTCAGACGCTAGGTGAGTTTCTTGATGAGCACAACTTCAGTACTTTCTTTTCAGATAACTACATTTTGCCGATGGGCGCTGCAATTTGGTCTTCGACTTTAGCGGACATGCGCGCATTTCCGCTGATGTTTTTCCTTCGCTTTTTCTTAAATCACGGATTGCTTGATGTCACTAACAGGCCGCAATGGTATGTAATTAAAGGTGGCTCTCGTGAGTACATTCCACCTTTGACTCAAGGTTTTATCGATAAAATTCGACTCAATAGTCCGGTAGAAAAAGTGCTCCGTAGTGAGAATGGTGTGGGTTTAAAAGTTAACGGTGAAATGCACTGGTTTGATGATGTCATCTTTGCTTGTCACAGTGATCAAGCGATGAACATGTTAGGTGACATTAGCCCAGTCGAGCGAGAGGTGCTGGGTAATATGGCTTATCAAGCGAATGAAGTGGTGCTTCACACTGATACGAGTTTACTTCCAAAGCGTAAAGCGGCGTGGGCTTCGTGGAACTACCTACTGGAGGGCAGTGAAGACGAACAGCAACGTCTCCCTTCGCTCACTTACAACATGAATATTCTCCAACATGTTCAATCTGAGCACACATTCTGTGTCACGCTAAACAGCACTGAGCAGATCGAACCGAGCAAAGTATTACGGACGTTTACCTATCACCATCCAGTGTTTTCCACCGACTCTATCGCTGCACAGCAACGTAAAGAAGAGGTGCAAGGGCTGAACAATACTTGGTTCTGCGGCGCTTATTGGTACAACGGTTTCCATGAGGATGGCGTTCGCAGCGCGTTGGACGTAGTGAAAGGGCTTGAAGAGAAATATCGCGTTCAAACTGCTGTCAACTTAGAAAAAGGTGCAGCGTGATATGGATAGCCAAATGAACAGCCAGTTGTTTGTTGGCAACGTTCGACATCGCAGGTTCACGCCGATAAAACATGAATTAAACTACTCATTGTTTATGCCAGCTATTGACGTCGATGAGCTAAAAAAACTAGAGGAAAAAGTTTGGGGTTTTGGCTCTCGTTGGTGGCATTGGGCACGCTTTAAACGCAGTGACTATGTTGGTAAGGGCTGCTTAAAGGTGGCCGTACACGACAAAATTGAAGAGTTAACAGGTGTTCGTTGTACCGGCAAAGTCATAGCTGTTTGTCATTTACGCTATTTAGGACTTTATTTTAGTCCGGTGAATTTCTACTACGTTTATAACAAAGAAGGGGAATGGAAATACCTCTTATCTGAAGTCAGCAATACACCTTGGAACGAGCGTCATTACTACGCAGTCGCTGCTGAGCAAAACGATGAAAACTTTGGATGGGAACAAGAGAAAGCCTTTCATGTTTCTCCGTTTAATCCAATTGACCAACAGTATCACTGGAAGATTAAACCACTGACGGACAAGTTAAGGATTCATCTTGAATGCCACAAAAGCGAAAAGCACTTTGATGCGACGATGACAATGAAAGCTCAAGTGTTTTCGAGCAAAAGCTTATTGAAGTGTTTGATCGTTACGCCAATACAGACGGTAAAAGTAATGGTTGGTATTTATTGGCACGCATTAAAACTTTGGGTGAAAGGCGCGCCTTTTTATTCTCATCCTAAATATTCAACACACGACGAAATAGAAGCCGACACTAAAAAAACAGACAAAAAAAATAAAAAGCACAAGGAGAATTCTGCATGTTAAATACCAGTTCTATGACATTGCCGCGCAAATTGACGACAACACAAAAGGCGGCTCGCGGAGTTATTTTTCAATGTCTGCAAAAAATGGAAATCGGCTGCTTAACTGTTATTGAAAGCTTTAAGACGGAAACGACAGAAAGAAGCGAGCGCTTTAATGCGCCCAACGGTGAATACAGCGGTCAGCCTGTTGTGGCGACGATTGAGGTAAAGCATCCTGGCTTTTACTCGCGAATCTTGCAAGGTGGCAGCATTGCAGCGGGTGAGGCTTATATGGATGGTTGGTGGGACAGCCCAGATCTAACCTCGTTAATGAAACTTATGGCTCTTAATATGCGCGCGCTAGATAAACTTGAAGAGAAAGGAAGTTGGCTGACTAAAATACTGTACAAGTTCAGTCATTGGACCAACCGCAATTCTCAAGAGAACTCTCGTAAAAACATTCATGCGCATTACGACTTGGGCAACAATTTGTACGAGTCATTTTTAGACGACAACATGCTGTACTCATCGGCCTTATATGCGCAACACAACGACACTTTGGAACAAGCGCAAATCAACAAAATGGATCGTTTGTGCCAGCAACTTGAGCTTCAACCGTCCGATCGAGTGATTGAGATCGGTACAGGGTGGGGTGCTATGGCCATTTACATGGCAGAGCAATATGGTTGTCATGTAACGACAACGACGATTTCTGAAGAGCAGCATGCTTACGCTGAACAAAAAATTAGAGAGCGAAATTTGGGTGACAAGATCACTCTATTAAAACAAGACTATCGAGACCTTTCGGGTCACTACGATAAGTTAGTCTCGATAGAAATGATCGAAGCGGTTGGAAAACAATTTTTGCCTTCCTACATCAAGCAATGCCAATCATTACTCAAGCCGGGTGGTTTAATGGCAATTCAAGCCATCACTATCGCTGACCAGCGTTATGATTACTACAGTAACAACGTTGACTTTATCCAGAAATATATCTTTCCAGGTGGTTTTTTACCTTCGGTTACATCTTTAACTCAAGCTGCGACCAAATACAGTGACTTGGTGGTGAGAGACTTATTTGATATTGGCTTGGACTATGCGAGAACCTTGAGCGAGTGGCACTCTAGATTTAATCAAGCTGAAGATCACGTACGCTCTCTCGGTTATGACGACCGCTTTGTCCGCATGTGGCGCTACTACCTGAGTTATTGTGAAGGTGGCTTTTTAGCTCGAAGTATCAGTGCCGTTCACATGACATTCCAGCGACCTTAAACCGTTATGAAGTTGCTGATTGCCTCTACATGGTTCCAGCTCTGTTGGTTCTCTGCAGTGCTTGGGACCTATCAATGGCAGTGGCTAACACTGATCTTAACATTTCTTACTCTTGTCTATTGTTGGATGATGGACGTTTCTGCCTTGAAGCACATCGCGAGTATCGTTTTGGCGGGTGTAGTGCTCGATACGCTCAATCAACAGTTTTCTGTTTTTGTGTTTCCAACACAATGGTTACCCAGTTGGTTATTGTGCCTTTGGGTTTTGTTCTCTTGGTATGCCTATCAGCTCAAGCCTGTTTTGTACCGTTTCCCAAAAATCTACGTATCAATTGTAGGTGGCGTTGGAGGAACCGTCAGTTACTATGCCGGTTACAAGCTCCAAGTCGTTGAATATGGATTTAATACCAGCGTCACGTTGGTCATTCTATTTGCTGAATGGTTTGCCATGACACTTTTGATACTCAAGGTATACGGATATGAAAAGCTTGAAGAGAGATTTAACCCAGAGGCTGATTAAGGTAGTTGCTTCTCTAGTAGTTATGGGCTCCTTTGCTCTACAAGCTCAGCCAGTTGGAAACAGTGAAAACGCAGATAAGATGTCGAGTTGGAAGGGGTGGAAAACCGTCGGTGAGGCACAACTCACATGGTTCATCTTCGATATATATCAGTCTCGACTAAGAGCACCTGATGGAAAGTTTATTGTAAATGGCGATGTATCACCGCACCCTCTGGCATTGGAAATTAACTATCAAAGAGACATCAGCAAGCAGCAGTTGCTTGATGTAACTGATGAGCAATGGGCAAAACTTGGTTTTACTGAACCATATCGAAAACGTTGGATCAGTGAGCTAAACCGTATGTTCCCTGATATAAAAAAAGGGGATGAGCTTACTTACTTAACCGATGGTAAAACTGGTCAGCTTCTTTACCGACAAGCTGGCATTGCACAAATCAAGACAGTCGGCTTCGTTCAAGATGAGCGAATGAACGATGCGTTTTTGTCTATATGGTTGTCACCTAATACAGAGTTCCCAAAACTTCGAAAACAATTAATAGGGCAGGTTAGATAGTGCTTAAACGAATTTTAAAATCAGTCGCCTTGGCTGCTGCGGCCTTACTTTCAGCATGCTCAGCAGATATCGATAATTATCAATCTTCTACACCGACTTTTGATTTATTCGGCTATTTTGAAGGCGAAACAAAGGCGTGGGGGATGGTCCAAGATTACACTGAACAACAAACTCGTCGTTTTGAAGTCGACATCGTGGGTACTGTGGAAGGTAACACGTTGACGCTGGTGGAAGACTTTGTGTTTGATGATGGAGAGGTTGACCAGCGAATTTGGGTTATTACCAAATTAGAAGATGGACGCTATGAAGGTAAAGCAGAGGATATTATTGGTGTAGCAACAGGGGCTGAGCAAGGCAATGCGTTGCAGTGGCGGTATGACTTTGAGTTGCAAATGGATGACTCAACAGTAACGGTCGCTTTTGATGATTGGCTTTATCGTCAGGACGAGAAGCATGTTTTCAACCTCACCAAAATTAAAAAGTTTGGTATAGAGGTCGGGACAATAACCTTATTCTTCCAAAAACAGCCATAATAGTTGAGGGATTTATCCTCTTGCATTACTACCAAATAACCGAAATTATTTCTTCCTAACTAAAAAGGTTGACGCTTTCACGTCAACCTTTTCAATTGCAGATAATCAAGGTGTGATTACAGCTTATCTGTCAGCTCAACCGCTTGACCAATGTAGTTCGCTGGCGTCATCTCTTTCAGACGTGCTTTCTCGTGCTCAGGGAGCTCAAGACCGTCGATGAAGTTGCGCATTGCTTCGCCGTCTACACGCTTACCACGAGTTAGCTCTTTTAGCTTCTCGTATGGCTTCTCGATGCCGTAACGACGCATTACTGTTTGTACTGGCTCAGCGAGTACTTCCCAGTTTTTATCCAGTTCAGCAAGAAGTGCTTCACGGTTTACTTCTAGCTTGCTGATACCTTTTAGCGTAGAAGTGTAAGCGATGATTGCGTAGCCAACACCAACACCAAGGTTACGTAGAACCGTTGAGTCAGTTAGGTCACGTTGCCAACGAGAGATAGGCAGTTTTTGTGCTAGGTGGCCGAATACTGCGTTCGCAAGACCTAGGTTACCTTCAGAGTTTTCAAAGTCGATTGGGTTAACTTTGTGCGGCATTGTTGAAGAACCGATCTCACCAGCAATGGTTTTTTGCTTGAAGTGGCCTAATGCAATGTAACCCCAAACGTCACGATCGAAGTCAATCAGGATAGTGTTGAAACGAGCGATAGCGTCGAACAGCTCAGCGATGTAATCATGCGGCTCGATTTGTGTTGTGTAAGGGTTCCAAGTTACGCCTAGAGACTCTGTAATGAATTCTTCAGAGAACTTGTGCCAATCTAGCTCTGGGTAAGCAGAAAGGTGTGCGTTGTAGTTACCTACTGCACCGTTGATTTTCGCTAGGATCTCAACGTTTTCGATTTGCTTGAATTGACGCTCCATACGGTACGCCACGTTTGCCATTTCTTTACCCATTGTAGATGGAGAAGCTGGCTGGCCGTGTGTACGAGATAGAAGAGGAATGTCGCGGTATTCAACTGCGAGTGCTTTGATAGCGTCAATTAGGTTACGGATTTCTGGAAGAATCACTTGCTCACGTGCTTCTTTTAGCATTAACGCATGAGAGGTGTTATTGATGTCTTCAGAAGTACATGCAAAGTGGAAGAACTCATTAACAGCGTGCAGTTCAGGAACGTCTGCTACTTTCTCTTTTAAGAAGTACTCAACCGCTTTAACGTCGTGGTTAGTTGTACGCTCGATTTCTTTAATACGGCGTGCATCTTCTTCAGAGAAGTTAGCAGCAAGGTCGTCTAGGAATTGGTTAGCTTCTGCGCTGAATGCTGGCACTTCTGCAATTTCAGCAGTAGCAGCTAGCTTCTGTAGCCAACGAATTTCTACGATAGTACGGTATTTTAGTAGACCGTACTCGCTGAAAATTTCGCGTAACGCAATCGTCTTACTTCCGTAACGGCCGTCTACTGGTGAAACAGCAGTCAATGCTGACAGTTCCATGATGTTCTCCTGAATTGGGTTTCTAAATTTCGTGAGCGTTATACCAATAACTGTGGCAATTGTCACGAATATTGCGCAAACGTTTGCGCGGGATTTGTTTTATTCGAAAAAAAGTAGCTCGCGATAAACGCGAGCTAGCAGAGTATTCTACATTCTGGCTAACAGGATTTGAGCCTGTTCGACCATTTTCTTTCGGCCAAAAATTAGATGACGACGTTTACCGCCTACTTGGCGCCACAGAACAGCACTACGAATGCCAGATAGCAGTAAAGCACGGACTTTGTGTTGGCTGGCCGTTTGTTGCAGTACAGAAGGCGTGCCTGTTACTTGAATGCGTGGTCCTATAGGGCTAACAACATCCAAGTAGATGCTTGCTAAATTGCTGATCATTTGATCATCTAGCAGTTCAAAATGCTCTGACTGGCGCTTGGCCATCTGGATACGGTCACCAAGCTGGGACATGGCATCGTTGCGAGCGCTTAACTTACGTTCTAGCGCCATTAAGCTAATGATGTAACGAGTGATCTCACTGCCTGATGGGGTGCTATCAATCCCTTTAACCAGACACTCCAGACCGAGCTTTAGATCGGCTTCGCGACCGAATACGCCAACGGTGTTAGCAGGGTTTGTGTTCAAAATAGCGTTGATTGATGTTTCAAAAGCATCTTGATCACAATGCCCGTTTCTCGCAACTTGTTGAACCAAAGCGACAGCTTGGCAAATACCAGCGAAAGCGATAGTACGGTCATAAAGTGTATTCGCCACGTAACGACTCCTAAGCTTGAGAATATTTAATGCGTTGCTCGATGATGCCGCCACCTAGACATACGTCATCTTTATAAAACACTGCTGATTGACCAGGCGTCACTGCAATTTGTGGTTCATCAAAGATCACTTTAATGTTTTCATCATCGATCGGGATGATTGTACAAGGAATATCTTCCTGACGGTAACGAGTTTTCACTGTGCACTTCATAACATCGCGAATTGGCTCACGATCTACCCAGTGAAGTTGTGACGCAAGTAGACCTTCTGATTTTAGCATCGGGTGGTCTTTACCTTGGACTGCGATTAGCACGTTACGCTCTAGGTCTTTTTCACCGACAAACCACGGCTCTTCGTTACCACCGCCGCCTTTACGGCCACCGATGTGTAGACCTTTACGCTGACCTAGTGTGTGGTACATCAAACCTTGGTGTTGACCGATCACTTCGCCTTCTGGCGTTTCGATATTACCAGGCTGAGCAGGAAGGTAACGACCTAGAAAGTCGGTAAATTTACGCTCACCGATGAAACAAATACCTGTCGAGTCTTTCTTCTTCGCTGTTACTAAACCTTGCTCTTCCGCAATACGGCGTACTTCAGGTTTCTCTAAATCACCAACAGGGAAGAGGCTACGGCCAATTTGTTCGTGGCTTAGTGTATATAGAAAGTAGCTCTGGTCTTTGTTGCCATCTAGGCCACGCAACATCGCTGGTTTCTCACCGTTATCTGGGAAAGAGCGACGTACGTAGTGACCCATTGCAATGTAGTCAGCATCAAGCACTTCATCAGCGAATTCTAGGAATGCTTTGAACTTGATTTCTTTGTTACAAAGAATGTCAGGGTTCGGTGTACGACCCGCTTTGTATTCAGCAAGGAAGTATTCAAATACGTTATCCCAGTATTCGGCAGCAAAGTTGATGGTGTGTAGATGAATGCCTAGCTTGTCACATACTGCCTGAGCATCAGCAAGATCTTCTGCTGCTGTACAATATTCTTCGTTGTCATCTTCTTCCCAGTTCTTCATGAACAGGCCTTCTACTTGGTAGCCTTGTTGCTTGAGAAGATACGCAGAAACAGATGAATCAACGCCGCCGGACATACCGACGATGACTTTCTTTTGGCTGTTATCAGACATTACTAAACACCACTTAAATAAACGGGATGCAGATTCTATCAGAATCCACAGACCGGTGACAGATCCGAGATCGAAATCACAATTCGTTTCGCTGCATTTTTCTTCAACAGAAATTCGAACGGGCAATTTCGCAAGTATAGAAGAGGTATATATGGCATAGTTGGCAAAAATCCAAGAGGAAAGTCCAAATGACCGAAGAAAACCAGTTTATGCAAGAAGCCGAGTTGATTGAAATTGTTGAAAACCAACTTGAGGACGGCAATCCATTAAAAGTTAAAGAGACGCTAATGCGCTTAATGATGACAGGGACACCTAGAGAAGAAGCGGTTGCAATGATGGCATGTGCCATGTCGATTGAAATTTTCGATGTGATGAAAAATGAAGGTGAGTTCAACCTAAAGCGTTACTGCGAGCACCTTGAGCAACTGCCAGATCTAAGTTTTATGGAAGGTGAATAAGGAGTCTAGAATAAAAAAGTGGCTAGCAAACGTTTGCTATAATTGCTTTTATTGCCGCTTTATTATTAGCGGTATAGAATCCGTTCTCCTTTTCATCCCCTTACTCAGACTGACAATATGAAATTTCCTGGACAACGCAAATCGAAGCACTATTTTCCTGTTCATGCTCGTGACCCGCTGGTGAGCCAAGCACAAGAAAGCAAGAAGATGACGCGCACTCACATCATTGGTATTGACCAAACTTTGGTTGATATTGAAGCTAAAGTTACAACGGATGTGATTGAAAAGTACGGTCTGAGTAAAGGTCACTCTTTGGTTATTGATGACGAAAGAGCAGAAGAGTTGTACCAGCAACTTAAAGAAGAGAACTTAATTACCAATGAGTATGCGGGTGGCACAATTGGTAACACGCTACACAACTACTCTGTGCTAGCAGATGATCGCTCTACGCTGCTTGGAGTGATGAGTCAGGATATCAAAATTGGTAGTTATGGCTACCGTTACCTTTGTAATACATCAAGCCGCATGGACTTGAACTATCTACAAGGTGTTGATGGCGCTATCGGTCGTTGTTTCGCTCTTATTACAGAAGATGGTGAACGTACTTTTGCGATCAGTGAAGGGCAAATGAACCAACTGCATCCTGATAGCATTCCAGAAAAAATCTTTAAAAATGCATCGGCGCTTGTACTAACGTCATATTTAGTACGTTGTAAAGAAGGCGACCCAATGCCTGAAGCAACAATGAAAGCGATTGAGTACGCGAAAAAGAATGATGTACCTGTTGTTCTGACTCTTGGGACGAAGTTCGTTATTCAAGATGACCCGAAATATTGGCAAGAATTCATTCGAGATAACGTTTCAGTCGTTGCGATGAATGAAGATGAAGCAGAAGCTCTGACGGGTGAGTCAGACCCACTTGCTGCATCTGATAAAACACTGGAGTGGGCAGATCTAGTATTGTGCACCGCGGGGCCTGTAGGCCTATTTATGGCGGGTTATACGGAAGACAGCGCGAAGCGCGAAACTTCTTTACCATTACTTCCGGGGTCAATCGCTGAATTTAATCGCTATGAATTTAGTCGTCCGGCGAAAAAAGATACATGTGAAACACCAATAAAAGTGTACTCACATATCTCGCCATATATGGGTGGTCCAGAAAAAATCAAGAATACCAATGGTGCAGGTGATGCTGCGTTATCTGCTGTTCTTCATGATATGGCGGCAAACAAATACCATAAAGAAAATGTGCCTAATTCAAGCAAGCACAGTAACGAATATTTAACTTACTCTTCTTTTTCTCAAGTATGTAAATACGCAAACCGTGCGAGCTACGAAGTTCTCGTGCAACATTCTCCACGTTTGTCACGTGGGCTTCCTGAGCGAGAAGATAGCCTAGAAGAAGCATACTGGGAACGTTAATACACAGTAGTTTAATTAACCATTCTATAACTAAAGTAAAAGGCGCATTAAAAAATGCGCCTTTTTTATTTGTAATGAACCAAATAAAAAAGGCTCCCATTGGGAGCCTTTTAAAAATAGCGCGGATTTAGATCAGGAAATCATCCAGAGATTTACCTGCATCAAGTTGCTCTTGAATTGCAGAAGGTGTACGACCTTGGCCTGTCCAAGTCTTCTCATTACCGTTTGAGTCTGTGTATTTGTATTTAGCTGGACGAGGTGCACGCTTCGCTTTGCCTTTCGTCTTAGTTTCGCCAGATAGCGCAGTAATAAGCGCTTCTACGTCAATACCGTCTTGAGCAATTTTCTCTGCGATCTCTGCTAGCTTAGCTTCTTGCTCAGCTTGTGCTGCACGTTCTGCTTCTTCTGCTTCACGACGCTCTTCTACGACAGTAGTTAGTTTATCTAGAGCTTCTTCCAATTGTTCTAGAGTCAGCTCACGAGAAAATGCACGAAGGCTACGGATATTTAGAAGGGTTTTAGTCAGCTCTGACATAACGATTCCTATTAAAAGGTTAATGTGTTGGGCACTTTTTATCGTTACGATTAAATAATGCCAATCTATAAATAAACAAAGAGTCCTTATATTTAACTTTATCTTTTCCTTATGTGCAAATACTAAATCAAGATTTTGTTTAAATTTAGCTATTTTTTTAAAGCAATAAATATTATTACACTCGAAATAAATCTTATTAGATGAGAATTGAAATCAACACTTGTTATTGTATAGAGATAGAGCCAGCTTGGTTTTTATAAAAAAAGTTGAGTTATTACTTAAAAATATGAAGCGTCCATCTTTGATGGAGTGTCATATATCCTTAATTTATTGATACAAGATAAACCATGATATTTTTAAGGTAGTAATAATGTTTCATAAATAACAAAATTGATGTGATTTCAGTTGCACAAAACTAACTTGAAGTAGACAAGGTTTATAAATTATCTCAGTCATTATTTATTTGTTTAATTTAGTTTGATGTGTTGCATTGACTCTCATCATAAGTACAATGGCTTCTACCTGATGCAATATTGCAGACAATTTGTTGTTAATTTGTACAGTTAGTGGTTAATTGTTTGTTGTTGCCGTAGAGGCGCGGTCTCGAAGAGTAGCTATTATTGGGGTGATGCCAATGAATAATAGTGGAAGGCGAAGATTGCCGAAGTAAGTAACTCATCAAAGTTACTTGCTGGGGTTGTATCTGAAAGGAACAACACTGCCATAGTATATATTCACATTAAACTATGGAGCGCTACTGTAGGGTTGGGTGGAGTGTTCGCTTCCCTGTCGCTAAGTTCAACATGAGCACGTATCGTATGCTACGTGACTTGTCTGCAGTAGATCTCTAGCCAAACTTTGGTTTTTGAAGATCATGAATTTAATAGATTTTTCTAGTTCTCCTGTTTCATTATTGCCACCTATTGTCGCTTTGACTTTGGCGATTCTGACTCGACGTGTATTAGTTTCCTTAGGTGTAGGTATCGTGCTGGGTGCGGTTCTACTTAATAGCTGGTCTATCGGTGATACCGTTAGTTACGTGAGTTCTCAAGTTTCTTCTGTCTTTATTGAAGATGGCGGAATTAACACTTGGAACATGAGCATTGTTGGTTTCCTAATCTTATTAGGTATGACAACTGCGTTATTAACGCTATCTGGTGGTACTCGTGCATTTGCCGAATGGGCACAATCTCGAGTAAAGAGTAAACGCGGCTCCAAACTTCTTGCTGCCTTTTTAGGCGTATTCATTTTTGTCGACGATTACTTTAACAGTCTTGCTGTTGGTGCCATTTCTCGTCCAGTAACCGATCGTTTTTATGTGTCTCGCGCGAAGCTTGCGTACATTCTAGACTCAACTGCTGCACCAATGTGTGTGATCATGCCTGCTTCTAGCTGGGGTGCTTACATTATTACGATTATCGGCGGTATCTTAGTCTCACATGGGATCACTGAGTATTCGGCTCTTGGCGCGTACGTTCGTCTTATTCCAATGAACTTTTACGCAGTTTTTGCACTGCTTATGGTGTTTGCTGTGGCGTGGTTTGGCCTCGATATCGGTAAGATGCGTGAGCATGAAATCTCTGCATCTCAAGGCCGCGGCTTTGATAAAGACAAAGAAAACGACTCGCAAGAAGCGCATGATCTAAACGAAGAGCTAGATATCCGTGAAAGCGAAAAGGGTAAAGTGTCAGACCTGGTACTTCCTATCGTGACGCTGATTATTGCGACTATCGCTTCTATGCTTTACACGGGTGGCCAAGCATTGGCTGCTGACGGCAAAGAGTTTGCGCTTCTAGGTGCGTTTGAAAATACAGATGTAGGCACATCACTAATCTACGGTAGCTTGCTTGGCTTAGCTGTCGCATTATTTACTGTTGTGAAGCAAGGTCTTCCAATAGGTGAAATTGCACGCACACTATGGATTGGTGCTAAGTCTATGTTTGGCGCGATTCTAATCCTAGTATTTGCCTGGACTATCGGTTCGGTTATCGGTGATATGAAGACGGGTTCTTACCTTTCTACAATGGCTCAGGGCAATATCAATCCACATTGGCTACCGGTTATCCTATTCTTGTTGTCTGGTCTAATGGCATTTTCAACAGGTACTTCTTGGGGTACGTTCGGCATTATGCTTCCAATCGCGGGTGATATGGCTGGTGCAACCGATCTTGCGCTAATGCTCCCAATGCTAAGTGCAGTTTTAGCCGGTGCCGTTTTTGGTGACCATTGTTCACCTATCTCCGATACCACTATTCTGTCGTCGACTGGTGCACGTTGTAATCATATTGATCACGTATCGACCCAGTTGCCTTATGCATTGTCCGTGGCGCTAGTTTCCTGTGTTGGCTTCATTACTTTGGGGATGACTGCGTCAATTGCATTCTCATTCATCGCTGCATCAATCACATTTATTATTGTATGTGGAGCACTTTCTTGGTTGTCGAAGTCTAAAATGGCATCGTGCCAAAATGTCTAGTACAGCTCAGTATTTTTAATAAAGAGGAAGCTCCGCTAAATTTAGCGGAGCTTTTTTTTAACGCGATTTAGGTGAGGGGGGCAATCGCGTTTTTGGGGATAATCGTTTCGTGTTAAAAGCGAGCTATTTGTGTTCTGAGCACTCCTTTCTGTGCTGTGATAGAAAATCTATCAACCGACTTCTTCTTAGCTCTAAGCAAAGACTATGCCTAGTTTAAGTTGTTGATTTTAAAGGCGGTAATATCAAGAGGTTTATGATGAGGGGCTAAGTAAATGATATATGATGAGTTGTCTGTTACACAGTGTCACGTTACACCTGTACAGCAACTAAACATTTAAGTTGTATTTCTTTATTAGACGATAAAGCGTTGTTCTTGAAATACCAAGATGACGTGCAGCCGCACTCATATTGTGCTTATTTTCTTCGATAGCTTGCAGTAGGTAGTCGAGATCAATTTGGTCCACTGAAGGGAGTAATTGCCTTTCATTATTATCAAGGCCCAAGTCAGCGACGAGAAGCGTGTGATCTTCACACATGACAATCGCTCGTTGAATTACATTTCGCAGTTCTCGTACGTTACCTGGCCAACGATGCTTGAGGAGCTTGGCTTTCACTTTATCCGACATTTTTTGTACCTGACCATGAGACAAATCTGTTAAGAAGTGTTCTGATAACATAAGGATATCTTTCCCACGCTTTCTCAGTGGAGGAATAGTTAATGGCAAGATATTAAGCCGATAGAATAAATCTTCACGGAATCCACCTTGTACAACCTCATTTTTCAAATCCACGTGGCTCGCAGCAATGACTCTACAGTCCACGTCAATGAATTTATCAGCGCCGACTTTATGGATTTGCTTACTCTCTAAAAAGTGCAGAAGGTGGATTTGTAGATCCGGCGGCATATCACCAATCTCATCTAGGAATAGGGTACCTTTATGCGCTTTTTGAATAAAACCGATACGATCTGAAATCGCTCCTGTAAATGCTCCTTTTTCGTGACCGAAAAGTTCGGACGCAATAAGACCACTTGGAATTGCGCCGCAGTTAACTTCAACAAAAGGTGCCGAGTGTCTGTTCGACAACTGATGAATAAGACGAGCACAGAGACCTTTGCCCACCCCTGTTTCACCCTGAATGAGTACTTCAGCATCACATTGAGCGTACTTTTGGATTGCCGTGCGAAGTTCTTGGATACATGCACTATTGCCGATTAATGGGTATAGTGTTGTATCGCTGAAATCCACAGCTTGTTTGTTACTACCGTTACGCAGTTTCATGGTTAATCACTATTTTTTGCCCCACTCAAATAATAGTTTTGAATGAGTCGTCTCAAACGTGAGTGGATGTCTCTTTATTGAGAATGATGTCAATTACTAAGGGCGGTGAGATCTAAATAGTTGTTTTGATGAAAATTCATACTATTCTTCTTTTTCTTTAAGAATAGGGTTGAATAGAAACCTAATTTCTACCCATATACTCAACTGAAATTAAATTTAAATCCTTTAAAATCAAGTGATTATAAAAAATAGTTAGAAAATGCTAAATTCAGTATTGAAAAATATAGAATCCTTGGTTAGTGTGGTTACTAACGAAGCAACTCAATAGAGCCTTAAATAAGTATGCGTAATTTTGTAATGAACATTCATCACCATCATCACCCAATCTAGTCTTTCGGGCGATGCACGCATACCCGGGAGGCAGGAAACTCCCGGAGGTGAAATCAAAGTAAAAGCAGATTTTAAACCCTCGGGAGACTCCAATCTCTCGAGGGTTTTTTAGTTTTATTAATTCAAAAATTACTTAGATATCAAAATCTTGCACAGGGAAAAAGCAATGCAAACACAACGCTTAAGAATCGCAATTCAGAAAAAAGGTCGCCTTAGCAAAGAGAGCCAAGCTCTGCTAAAACAGTGCGGCGTAAAATTTAATGTAATGGGTGAGCGTTTAGTGGTTCACTCGGAGAACATGCCAATTGATTTGCTTTTGGTTCGTGACGATGACATCCCTGGCTTGATCATGGATGGCGTGGTTGACCTTGGTTTCATCGGAGAAAACGAACTAGAAGAAGTTCGTCTTGATCGCAAAGCTTTGGGTGAGCCATGTGAGTTTGTTCAACTTCGTCGACTGGATTTTGGCGGTTGTCGCTTGTCTATCGCTATCGACAAGGATGAAGAGTACAACGGTCCACAAGACTTAGCTGGTAAGCGTATTGCCACAACTTACCCTCAACTCCTAAAAGCTTACATGGATGAAGCAGGCGTTCCATTCTCCACATGTATGCTAACTGGCTCTGTAGAAGTTGCACCTCGCGCAGGTCTAGCTGACGCTATTGCTGATTTGGTATCGACTGGCGCAACGTTAGAAGCGAATGGCTTAAAAGAAGCGGAAGTGATCTTTAAATCTAAAGCGACGCTGATTCAACGTATCGGTGAGTTTGATGCAGACAAAACAGCACTGATTGAAAAACTACTGACTCGCATGCAAGGCGTACAACAAGCGAAAGAGTCTAAGTACATCATGCTTCACGCGCCAGCTGAAAAGCTCGATCAAATCAAAGCACTACTTCCTGGTGCTGAGGATCCTACGGTTCTTCCTCTTTCTGCAGATAAGCAGAAAATGGCTGTTCACTTAGTGAGTTCTGAAAACCTGTTCTGGGAAACCATGGAACAGCTAAAAGAGTTAGGTGCTAGCTCAATCCTAGTGCTACCAATTGAAAAAATGATGGAGTAAACATCATGAGAACAGTCGTTTGGCAATCTTTAAGTGAAGAGCAGCAAGATTCGATCTTAGAACGTCCTGCTATTGCAGAAGGTGCAAATATCACTGCAGCAGTGTCTGAGGTTATCGCTAAAGTTAGAAATGAAGGCGACTCTGCTCTCAACGAGCTGACAGAAAAGTTTGATCGCGTTAAACCTGAGTCCATTCGTGTTTCTTCTCAGGAAATTAAAGCCGCTTCAGAGCGCTTGTCTGAATCAATGAAAAACGCATTAGAGCAAGCTTATGCCAATATTTCTAAATTCCACAAAGCGCAAAAGCCACAGCCAATTAAAGTCGAAACTCAACCGGGTGTGCTTTGTGAACAGGTAACACGTCCAATTCAAAAAGTGGGTTTGTACATTCCTGGTGGTAGCGCGCCATTGCCATCGACGGTTTTGATGCTGGGCGTGCCTGCGAAAATTGCTGGCTGTCGTAAAGTTGTGCTTTGCTCTCCGCCTCCAATCGCTGACGAGATCCTTTACGTAGCAAAATTGTGTGGCATTGATGAAGTGTACAACGTCGGTGGTGGTCAAGCTGTTGCTGCAATGGCATATGGTACAGAGACCGTATCAAAAGTTGATAAGATTTTTGGCCCGGGTAACGCTTACGTGACGGAAGCAAAGCGTCAGGTGAGCAATGATTTCCGTGGCGCAGCGATTGATATGCCAGCGGGTCCTTCGGAAGTTCTTGTGATTGCGGATGAAACAGCGGACCCAGATTTTATTGCGGCGGACCTTCTAAGTCAGGCAGAGCATGGACCTGACTCTCAAGTTGTACTTGTGACTCCATCAGCCATTATTGCAGATCAGGTGACAGATGCCGTTCGTCGTCAATTGAAAGAGTTGTCTCGTTCAGAGATTGCAGAAAAAGCGCTCGCATCGAGTTTAATCATTATTGCTGAATCGATCACCCAAGCGATCTCTATTTCTAATTATTATGGTCCTGAGCACTTAATTGTTCAGACTAAGAACCCACGCGAGCTTCTGCCTCTATTAGACAACGCAGGTTCGATCTTCCTTGGGGATTGGTCGCCTGAATCTGCAGGTGATTACGCATCGGGCACTAACCACGTTCTTCCTACTTACGGTTACACACGGACATATTCAAGCTTAGGTTTGGCTGATTTTTCTAAACGAATGACGGTTCAAGAGCTTTCAGCTGACGGCCTTAAAAATCTTGCGCCAACGGTTGTCACCATGGCTGAAGCAGAAGGTCT
The DNA here is from genome assembly GCF_053890955.1 of Vibrio sp. JZG120. NCBI lineage: Bacteria > Pseudomonadati > Pseudomonadota > Gammaproteobacteria > Vibrionales > Vibrionaceae > Vibrio > Vibrio sp. JZG120. The sequence continues at coordinate 483,172 of NZ_JBSRRK010000004.1, read as the reverse complement.
GGACGCCCACAAACGTGCTGTTACTATCCGTGTAGAAAAATTAGCAAGTAAGTAAGAATAAGAGAGTAAAGAGATGGAAAAGCTAGCGCGTAAACAAGTCCAACAACTAACACCTTATCTTTCGGCTCGCCGAATTGGTGGAACAGGTGACGTATGGCTGAACGCCAACGAATCGCCATTCAACAATGAATACAAAACAGACTTTGTTCGTCTTAATCGTTACAGCGAATGCCAGCCGAAAGAACTGATTTCTGCTTACGCCGCGTATGCTGGAGTGAAGCCAGAACAAACGATGACTTCTCGCGGCGCAGACGAAGGTATTGAGTTATTGATTCGTGCTTTTTGTGAACCGGGTGAAGACACGATTTTATACTGCCCACCGACTTACGGTATGTACGCCATCAGTGCAGAAACCATCGGTGTAGAGCGCAAAACGGTGCCGCTAACGTCAGATTGGCAACTAGACCTCGCAGGTATCGAAGCGAATCTAGATAACGTGAAACTGGTTTTCGTATGCTCGCCAAACAACCCAACGGGTAACTTAGTTAAGCGTGACGATATTGTCTCTCTGCTTGAGATGACAAAAGACCGCGCAATCGTGGTCATGGACGAAGCGTACATCGATTTTTGTCCAGAAGCGTCAACAGTAGATTTATTGGCAGAATATCCAAATCTAGCGATTCTGCGTACTCTGTCGAAAGCTTTCGCGCTTGCTGGTCTTCGTTGTGGATTTACGCTAGCAAACGAAGAACTGATTAACGTCCTTCTTAAAGTGATCGCACCATATCCAGTACCGGTTCCAGTTGCTGAAATTGCTACTCAAGCGCTCTCTGAAGCAGGCCTAGCGCGAGCGAAGTTCCAAGTTCTCGACTTGAACGCAAACCGAGCTTACTTACAAGTTGGTTTGTCGATGATTCCGGGTCTGGAGGTTTTTGAAGGGTGGGGTAACTACTTATTGGTGAAATTCCCAGATGGCGATGCTCTTTTCAAAGCCGCTTGGGATACGGGCATTATCCTGCGTAACTCGCCAATTGAGAACTGCGTGCGTATCAGTGTTGGTAACCGCGACGAGTGTGAAAAGACACTGGGTTTCATTAGAAACTACTATTCATAAATAGAATTCTCAACGTTCTCGGTTTATGCCGAGAACGAAACAAGATTAGTAATAAGGAAGTTCGAGTGAGCAAGCAACAAAAAATCCTATTTATCGACCGAGATGGCACGCTGATTGTTGAGCCACCGATTGATTTCCAAGTTGACCGCTTGGATAAGTTAAAACTAGAGCCATTTGTTATCCCAAGCCTGTTGTCGTTGCAGGATGCTGGATACCGTCTAGTGATGGTCACTAACCAAGATGGTTTGGGTACTGACAGCTACCCACAAGCTGATTTTGATGCACCGCACAACATGATGATGGAGATCTTCGAGTCTCAAGGTGTGAAGTTCGATGACGTGTTGATTTGTCCTCACTTTGAAGAAGATAACTGCTCTTGCCGTAAGCCTAAGCTAGGCATGGTGAAAGAGTACCTTCAAGGTGGCAAAGTTGATTTCCAAAACTCTGTTGTGATTGGCGATCGTCAAACCGATCTTCAACTTGCAGAAAACATGGCAATTCGTGGTATTCAATACAACCCAGAAACCATGGGTTGGAAACAGATCCTGAAAGATCTGACGGTGAAAGCTCGTGTTGCTGAAGTTATTCGTACCACGAAAGAAACGGACATCAAAGTTGCGGTTAATCTTGATGAGCAAGGCGGTAACGATATCTCAACGGGTCTTGGTTTCTTCGACCACATGTTGGATCAAATTGCGACGCACGGTGGATTCCAGATGGTGTGCAAAGTAGAAGGTGATCTACACATTGATGATCACCACACGGTCGAAGATACCGCTCTTGCGTTGGGTCAAGCATTGAAAGAAGCACTGGGTAACAAACGTGGTATTGGTCGCTTTGGCTTTAGCCTGCCAATGGATGAGTGCTTGGCACAATGTGCACTAGATCTATCTGGTCGTCCTTACCTTAAGTTCGACGCGCAGTTTAGTCGTGAGCAAGTGGGGGACCTTTCAACAGAGATGGTGGTTCACTTCTTCCGTTCTTTAACTGACACCCTAGCGTGTACACTGCACCTTTCTTCTGCGGGCAACAATGATCACCACATCATTGAGAGCCTATTTAAAGCGTTTGGTCGTACTCTGCGCCAAGCAATCAAAGTAGAAGGCACTGAGCTACCAAGTAGTAAAGGCGTACTTTAAGGCTAACGTTAGCAAGGAGAAAAACAGTGACAGAACAGAAAGTTGTCATTATCGATACTGGCTGTGCCAACGTTTCTTCGGTGAAGTTCGCCATTGAACGCCTAGGCTATGACGTAACGATTTCAAAAGATCCGCAAGTTGTATTGTCGGCAGATAAGTTATTCCTACCGGGAGTGGGAACCGCCAGCGAAGCGATGAAAAACCTAGAAGAGCGTGACCTTATCAGCTTGGTAAAACAGGTAGAAAAGCCGCTATTAGGTATCTGTTTAGGCATGCAGCTGTTGGGCAAAGTGTCTCAAGAAAAAGGCCAGAAAGCCGACGAGTTAGTTGAATGTCTCGGACTTTGTGATGGCGAAGTGAAGCTGCTACAAACTGGCGACTTACCGCTGCCGCATATGGGTTGGAATACCGTTTCTGCAAAAGCAGGCAATCCGTTGTTCAAAGGCATTGAAGAGGGTGAGTACTTCTATTTTGTGCACAGCTTTGCGATGCCAGTTGGAGACTACACCATTGCTGAATGTGATTACGGAAATCCATTCACTGCTGCGGTTCAAAGCGGTAACTATTATGGTGTGCAATTCCACCCAGAGCGTTCTTCAAAAGCGGGTGCGAAGCTTATTCAAAACTTCTTAGAATTATAAAAGGGATTTAGTGTGATTATTCCAGCTCTTGATTTAATTGAAGGACAGGTGGTTCGCCTTTATCAAGGTGATTACGGCCAAGTAACCGAGTACAAAGTCGACCCAGCAGAGCAGTTCAACTTGTACCACCAAGCTGGTGCAAACTGGTTGCACTTAGTGGATTTAACTGGTGCGAAAGATACAACAGCGCGCCAGCTTGACTTGATTGCAAAGCTACTAGCAAGCACGCCAGCGAACATCCAAATCGGTGGTGGTGTGCGTACAGAGCAAGACGTAATTGATCTGTTAGAAGCCGGTGCGCAGCGTGTTGTTGTTGGTTCTACAGCAGTAAAACAGCCAGAGCTTGTGAAAGGTTGGATGGAAAAATACGGCGCAGAGAAAATCGTTCTCGCGCTAGACATCAACATCGATCAAGACGGCACGCGTAAAGTGGCGATCTCTGGTTGGCAAGAAGATTCAGGCGTGACCATCGAAGCTCTGATCAACGATTACCTGACGGTAGGTTTGCAGCACGTGCTTTGTACGGATATTTCTCGTGACGGTACGCTAGAAGGCTCAAACGTAGAGCTTTATGTCGACCTATGTAAACAGTACCCACAAGTGCAGTTCCAATCTTCAGGTGGCATCGGCTCATTAGCGGATATCGAAGCGCTAAAAGGCAGCGGTGTTGCTGGTGTGATTGTTGGTCGTGCATTGTTAGATGGTAAGTTCACAGCAGAGGAGGCGTTTGCATGCTGGCAAAGCGAATAATTCCATGTCTTGATGTTCGTGATGGACAAGTGGTGAAGGGCGTTCAGTTCCGCAACCACGAAATCATTGGCGACATCGTTCCTCTGGCGCAGCGTTATGCTGAAGAAGGCGCTGACGAGCTTGTGTTCTACGATATTACCGCTTCAAGTGATGGGCGTGTCGTTGATAAAAGTTGGGTCGCTCGCGTTGCAGAAGTGATTGATATTCCGTTCTGTGTGGCTGGTGGCATTAAATCAGCAGAGGACGCGGCGCGCATTCTTGAGTTTGGTGCAGATAAGGTATCTATTAACTCTCCTGCCTTGGCGAACCCTCAGTTGATTACTGACCTTGCTGATAAGTTTGGTGTGCAATGTATCGTCGTTGGTATCGATTCATACTACGACAAAGAGACGGGCAAGTATCAGGTTTACCAGTTTACTGGTGATGAAGAACGCACCAAAGCGACCCAATGGGAAACGCGTGATTGGGTGCAAGAAGTACAAAAACGCGGCGCTGGTGAAATCGTACTGAACATGATGAACCAAGACGGTGTGCGTAACGGCTACGACATCGAACAACTGAATATGGTGCGCGAAGTATGTAATGTACCGCTGATTGCATCGGGTGGCGCGGGTGCTATGGAGCATTTCGCAGAAGCCTACCAAAAAGCAAATGTGGATGGCGCGCTTGCCGCATCGGTATTCCACAAGCAAGTCATCAATATTGGTGAATTAAAGCAGTATTTGAAACAACAAGGCATTGAGGTTCGACTATGAGTGTGAAAGCCGCCGAAGTAAGTTCGCTAGCTGAGCGAATCAACTGGGAAAAGGTGGATGGTCTGGTACCTGCCATCGTACAAGATTTTCAATCAAGCCAAGTGCTGATGATGGGGTACATGAACCAAGATGCGTTGGCAAAAACGGGCGAAACAGGTCAAGTGACGTTTTTCTCTCGTACCAAGCAGCATCTTTGGACGAAGGGGGAGACTTCTGGCAACGTATTGCAATTGGTGAACATGCAGCTCGATTGCGACAACGATACGCTACTGGTGAAAGTGAATCCCATTGGTCCTACGTGTCACTTGGGTAACACAACTTGCTGGGATGTGGACCCTCAAGAGGAGTCACAAATGGTGTGGCTTCATCAACTTGAGCAGCTATTGGCTGCCCGCAAGAGTGCCGACCCAGATTCCTCTTATACTGCCAGTCTTTATGCCCGTGGCACCAAGCGTATTTCGCAAAAAGTGGGCGAAGAAGGCGTTGAAGTCGCGCTTGCGGCGACGTCGGGCGATAAGGCGGAGTTAGTGTGTGAATCAGCAGACTTGATTTACCACTTAATGGTATTGCTTCAAGACCAAGGCTTATCGATGAATGACGTAGTGAACAAGTTGAAAGAGCGTCATAAATAAGCCTGTCATAGATAAATGAAAGCCTCTATTCCCGTGAGTCTAGGGGCTTTTTTTTAATGTAATATTGTTGATTCGGTGGGGAAATCTGAAAGCAGAGCCTACGGTGATTATATTCTGAATCACGCTTGTTCTTCGCTGTTCAGAATGACGATATATTTTCTAACGGTATTTGAAGTCGCGTTATCTATTTCAAACGAAAGTACATATTCACGTTATTCCGACGAGCTTAGGTGAGGTCAGGAATCTCATTAAAGCGAACTCAATAAGCTAGGCGTGGATGCCTTTACCCACAACACTTCTTAAACTTCTTACCGCTTCCGCAGATACACGGATCGTTACGACCTAGCTTTAGGCTACTCACTGGCTGGCTCAATCGTGGATCCTGTTCTGGTTCTTCTTCTGGCTCTTCTTCAGGAAATGTGCCGTCAATGTAGTACCAAAGCCCATTTTCTTTTACGAAGCGAGAACGTTCTGTCATACAGTAGCGTTTGCCGTCTTCATCAAAATAAGCGCTAAACTCGACAAAGCCTTCATTGTCATTACTGCCAGCTTCTGTTTTTAATACTTCAAGTTTGCACCAATCGCTGTCGATAGATTGGGCAATGCCTTCTCGTTGTTCTTCTGCATTACAGCTTGGGTGGTACGTGTTCACCACGTAATCTACTAGACCTAACACATGCGCACTGTAACGAGAGCGCATTAACTGCTCCGGAGTGGTAACGTCAGCATGGTTATTGTGGGAAATTTCACAACACTGTTGGTAGGTGCGGTTAGAGCCGCAAGGACAAGAAGAAGCCATAAAATGAAATCTCGATTAATTAAGCGGTAAAAACAAACAACCCTCACAATTGCGAGGCTGGAGGTGAGGCATTATAGCGATTTAGGGCGTTTGAGACAGCAGTTCTTGAGCCCACTCGGTAGATTGATTAAAAGCGTCTGCTAATTGAGGCTCGGTTAATTTAAGAACGGTGCAATACCGCTCAGCTAATTCCCAGTCTGCTTGTTCGTAGGCGATCGTCATTGAAAGTAAGTGGCCAAGTACGCCTTTTCGACTGGTTAAAGCGAGTTTTATATCTTCGTCAACGGGGATATCTTCAATGACATCCGAGAGCGGTTGATCGAGCAAAGATCCGAGTAAAGAAAACATGCCTGTCAAAAAAGCCTGCCCAGGGTCATACCTAGTGTTCATTTGACTAAGTAACAGTTCACACATTCTTGCACGCTGAATCGCCAAGGAGTAAAGAGAATCTGGTTTATCTTCTTGAACGGACGCAATAGCAACTAAGGAAATAAAGCGTCGTAGTCGCTCTTCACCCAGATAAATAAGCGCCTGTCTGAACGATTTGATCTTAGTCGTTAATGTATATCCTGAATTTACGTAAGTAAGCAGCTTGTATGACAGCGTCACATCAATCGAAAACAGACGTTCAACCTCATTGAAGTCGATGGGCTTATCAGCAATCTCTTTACAAAGTTGGATGACGGTAAGAAACGCGGGGTTCAACCGTTTTTTCTGGATCATCTCAGGTTTGCTAAAAAAATACCCTTGAAAATAGTTAAAACCGGCTTCTAGAGCTTGCTCAAACTCTTCATAGGTCTCTACCTTTTCCGCAAGAAAGTCGATTTTAAATGGGCTCAACGCCTGAATAAAAATGGCAGCTTTCTTGATCGGCACAAGTCTAATATCAAACTTGATCATGGAAACGTATGGAAGAAAACGCTTCCAAGCTTTCGTCGGAACAAAATCATCCAGAGCAATTTTGTATCCGCACTCATGAAGGTGCTTGATGGCTTCTAACAGTTCTTCTGTCGGTTCGCAGTCTTCAAGGACTTCAATGACGAGAGATTCTTTAGGGAACAAAGTTGGGACCAAGTTCACCAAGCTTTGATGCGGAAAGTTAACAAAGCCAAGTTTGTTTCCTAATGTGTTGTAATGCGTCGACAAAAAATGATCGGATAGCAGTCGACTAGTAGCCAGCTCTGGTTCTACTTCAGGGAAGGTATTTTTAGGGCCGTCTCGAAAAAGGAGTTCGTAACCTATGGTTCGTTTTTCTCTATTCAGAATCGGTTGGCGAGCTACGTAAGAATACTTCAATTAGGTACTTCGTTCTGTTTAACTTAGTATTATGATAATAGCGATTTTTTACAAAATATCTACGACTTGAGCGTGAATCTTCTACACGCTCTACATGCTTAACGCAAATTCTGTATGAATGGTCTCGTTTGTAGGTCAAAGCCATCAGAATTTACTTGTAAAACTGAGCCTTGCGTATACCAATCCCCTAAAACTATCCGGGTCTTTTTAACGCCATCGACGTCAAAAAAATGTGTATTCGGGCGATGAGTGTGACCATGAATCATTAAGTTGACGCAATTCTGAGACATCACTTTCTCGACTTCATTTTGATTGACGTCCATGATATCTAAAGGCTTGCTCATTTTATCATCACGAATATCGGATTGAACTTTTGAGACAATTTTCTTCTTAATAAACCAAGGAATGTGATTAAACAGCCATTGCAACCAAGGTTGATGAACAGTCTTACGGAATTTTTGATAATCAATGTCGTCAGTACACAGGGTGTCACCGTGGAGAATAACTGCTTTAGTACCATAAAGGTCTATGAGGCTAACTTCATCCAATAATGTAATGCCTGTCTCTTTACAGAAGCGTTTTCCCAATAGGAAATCGCGATTGCCCTGAATGAAATAAACAGGAACGCCAGTCTTTGTTAGTTGCTGGAACTCTGTACGGATTTGATTGGCAAAAGGAGTTTTGTCATCGTCTCCAACCCAAAACTCGAACAGATCGCCTAATACATAAAGTGCATCGGCTTTCGTTGCTTCTGTTCGCATGAACGTCACAAAACATTCCGTAATATCCGGACGCGATGGGGTGAGGTGAAGATCGGAAATAAATAATGTTGTCATAGAAATAAGGGGAAGCGATGCCTCCCCATTAACTTATCTCTTAGAAATAATTCTTACGAATTATTCTTCAATTGTTGTACCAGTGATTACTACGTCCTCTAGAGGTACGTCTTGGTGCATGCCGTAAGAACCAGTGCTAACGCCTTTGATCTTATTTACGATGTCCATGCCTTCTACAACTTCACCGAATACACAGTAACCCCAACCATCTAGGCTTTCGCTACGGAAATCTAGGAATGTGTTGTTGTTTACGTTGATAAAGAACTGAGAGCTTGCTGAATGCGGCTCCATAGTACGCGCCATAGCAAGTGTACCCACTTTGTTGCTTAGGCCGTTGTTTGCTTCGTTCTTGATAGGTGCACGTGATGCTTTTTCACGTAGACCAGGTTCCATGCCACCACCTTGGATCATGAAACCGTCAATAACACGGTGGAAAAGAGTGTTGTCGTAAAAGCCATCGCGGCAGTACTGAAGGAAGTTTGCGCTAGTCTCTGGCGCTTTCTCTTCGTTTAGTTGAATCTTGATGTCACCAAAATTAGTGTGAAGGGTGATCATGCTACTTTCCTTTACTGTGTTGTGTTGAGCCCGAGATTCTAGCCTAAGTTCTAGTGCTTTAAAAACTCAGGAAGAGGAAATTCTTCGTTTTGTGCTTGAAGTTTAGCCGATTATCGTTTTATCGGTTAATTGCTATTACCTAACCAGGTCGGAGTTGATATACTCGACCTTCTTTTATTCATTCACAATCATAGATAGAGATCATGTTAAAGATATATAACACACTCACAAGACAGAAAGAGGAATTCAAACCAATTACAGCTGGCAAAGTCGGCATGTATGTCTGTGGAGTTACCATCTACGATCTCTGTCACATCGGTCACGGTCGCACTTTTGTCTCCTTTGACGTGGTATCACGTTACCTTCGTTACCTAGGTTACGATCTAACGTTTGTACGCAACATCACAGACATCGATGATAAGATCATTAAACGTGCGGCTGAAAATGGCGAGTCTTGTGACTCACTAACCGAGCGCTTGATCGGTGAAATGCACGCAGACTTCGACGCATTAAACATGAAGCGTCCTGATATTGAGCCTCGTGCAACCCAGTTTATTCCAGAAATCATCGAACTTGTTCAAAAACTGATTGAACGCGGTTTTGCTTACGTTGCGGATAATGGCGATGTAATGTTTGAGGTTCGCAAGTTTGACGAATACGGCAAACTGTCTAAACAAGATTTGGATCAGCTGCAAGCGGGCGCGCGCGTTGATGTCGAAACAGCCAAACGCAGCCCACTAGACTTCGTTCTTTGGAAGATGTCTAAACCAGGTGAACCTACGTGGGAATCACCATGGGGCCCTGGTCGTCCAGGCTGGCACATTGAATGTTCTGCTATGAACTCTTCAATCCTAGGTGATCACTTTGATATTCACGGTGGCGGCTCTGATCTTCAGTTCCCACACCACGAAAACGAAATCGCGCAATCATGCTGTGCGCACGACACTAAGTACGTAAATACTTGGATGCACAGTGGCATGGTGATGGTAGATCGCGAGAAGATGTCTAAGTCTCTAGGCAACTTCTTTACTATCCGTGACGTACTTGGTCACTACGATGCAGAAACGGTTCGTTACTTCCTTATGTCTGGTCACTACCGTAGCCAGTTAAACTACAGCGAAGAGAACCTAAACCAAGCACGCGCTTCGCTTGAGCGTCTATACACTTCTCTACGTGGTTTGGATCTAAATGCTGCTCCTGCTGGTGGTGAAGAGTATGTATCTCGCTTTACAGCAGCGATGAACGATGACTTCAATACGCCAGAAGCGTACTCAGTTCTGTTCGACATGGCGCGCGAAGTTAACCGTCTGAAAACAGAAAACCTAGAGAAAGCGAGCGAGCTAGGTGCGCTTATGCGTGAACTAGCAGATGTGATCGGTATTCTTCACCAAGATCCAGAAGCCTTCCTAAAAGGTGATGCAGGTAACGATGATGAAGTGGCTGAAATCGAAGCTCTTATCAAGCTGCGTAACGACTCTCGCGCTGCGAAAGATTGGGCGAATGCAGATATGGCTCGTGACAAGCTAACCGAAATGGGCATTGTTCTGGAAGATGGTCCAGAAGGCACAACGTGGCGTCGTAAGTAATTGAATTTTCAATTTTAAAGGGCTGATAATTCAGCCCTTTTATTTTCCATTTCCATAAATTAAAACTTTAACTTTAGGTAATGCTCTGTGGCTCAGATGTATTTCTATTACTCAGCAATGAATGCGGGTAAATCAACAACGCTTCTTCAATCCTCTTTCAACTATCAAGAACGCGGTATGACGCCAGTTATTTTTACGGCGGCACTAGATGATCGCTTTGGTGTCGGTAAAGTGAGCTCTCGTATTGGTCTTCAATCTGACGCACATTTGTTTCGTCAGGATACCAATTTATATCAAGAGATCGCAGCTCTGAATGAGGTTGAGAAACGTCACTGTATTCTTGTTGATGAGTGTCAGTTCTTGTCGAAAGAGCAGGTTTACCAACTTACTGAAGTTGTTGATAAACTGCATATTCCAGTATTGTGTTACGGCCTTCGCACCGATTTTCTAGGCGAACTTTTTGAAGGCAGTAAGTACCTGTTATCTTGGGCAGACAAGTTGGTTGAGCTCAAAACGATCTGCCACTGCGGTCGCAAAGCGAATATGGTTATTCGTACCGATGAACATGGCGTGGCGATTAAAGAGGGCGATCAAGTTGCGATCGGCGGTAACGACAAATATGTCTCCGTGTGCCGTCAGCATTACAAAGAAGCACTCGGTAAATAATCCGTATTAATACAGAAAAGCCACCGTAATCGGTGGCTTTTTGTTGTCTGCTAGAAAGGGCTTTAGACTAAGTCAAAACCAAATCTCTCTAGCAAAAACTGATAAGATAATTCTACCTGCGGAGGGATGTTTTGCTCGGTTTGAAATCCTTTCTCTGGATAGCTTTTTACACGAGAGAAATCTTCCATTAGTGCTTCTAGCACCATCATTAGTGGCATGTCTTCATTAATATATTCAAAAAACGGATGAGCCGTAGAGCTTACCTGGAGCTGGGAGTAGGGTGACTGCCACTGTTTTTCAAATGTCGCTATAGCTCTGCGTTCCATAAATGGTTTTTGCACCAGAATAAACGATGAGCAATGTTTTCCTTCTTCTTTCAATCGCTGCTCAGTAAAGCGAACGTTTTCTCCACTGTTGGTGGATTCAGTTTCGAGCAAAATTGCTTCACTGGGCACACCTGACATCTTGGCAATTTCGGCAAAAGTTTCCGCTTCGCTTTTTTCAAACAGTCCATCGGTAAAACGACCTTCTCCCCCTGAAAATACAATCAAAGGCGCTAACTTTTGGTGGTACAGATTTGCTGCATGCTCTGCTACACGCACATCGTTACTGCACATCACAAACAAACAGTCTGCGGGTTTCAGCTCATGTTTGAGTTGCATGTAATCCCAAAGTGTTTCTATGTGTCGATAGAGTTTCATAGCGCGTCCAAAGTTGAGTTGAAATGAAATTGATAGCCAAGTGAGAGTAGTTTGTCTGCGAGAATGCGCTTATCTGTTTGTTCTGTGACTGGTGGAAGAGGTATCTCACTTTCGCTCTTATTTATAGCGGCTTGGTAGAACTCCGCCTTGCTGACGGTATGCGGTGTGGTCACGTTAATGACTTGGTTACTTAAATTATCTAAAGCAAATTTGACCGCCGATACCGCATCGTCTTGATGAAGCATATTAGCAGGCGCTTTACGACTGACTTGTTTTAGTCTCATTGCAAAGCGAGAAGGGTGCCTGTCTGGCCCAATTAGCCCGCTACAACGCATAATGACGAAGCTAATATTAGAGTCGATAACATGCTGCTCGGCTTGCAGCATAATACGTGCATTGTCAGAGAAATAAGGGCTGTCGGCTGCTAAAGAGAGTGACGCATCTGCTTCTTCCATATCAGAAGCTAGGTTGGGATACACCGTTGTAGAGCTAATCATAACGAGCTTTTCAACGTTGTTTTGCTTTGCTGCGTTTGCGAGCATTTGCCATTGTTGGGCGTATTCTTGTCCGCGTCCTTTGCGAAAACCAGGGGGAAAAGCACCGACAACGTGAGTAATTTGATGTTGCTTAAGCAACTCATCTAGCCGTTTCGCCGCGTTAAGTTGATTAAAATCGAATAATGCGGAGTGAGTTAATGAAGCGGGTAACTCGTTTAACCGAGCTTGGTTACGACGAGTAACGACAACGTGGTGTCCGTCTTTCATCAAAGTTTCTGCTAGCGGAGTTCCGAGCCAGCCTGCACCTACGATCAATGTATTTGCCATTTGGGTCTTCCTACTTACTTATTTATGTCTGCTCGAATAGATTGAGCAGCTCTGCTTTGGCTTGTTGATGGAGGGGATCTGAATGCCATTTCTGATGTTGAATAAGGTCAACATTGACTTGCCAAGCCAGCTTTGTGAAATCATCCCCAACTCTTGTCAGTGTGTTCGGTGAATACGCGACTAAATGCTCCGGAAGAAAGCACCAACCAAACCCTTTATTCGCTAATTCCAACAAAATATAGTAGTTATCAGCGTACCAGATATCCGGGCTGAATGCTTGATTGAGACCACATGGCTCTGCGTTTTTGGAGCGTATGACCAGTTGACGATGTTGTTTGAGTTGATCAATGTGAGTGACGCGTTGCTGTGCCAGAGCGTGTGTTGAAGAGACATAGACATCGAACGCAATGTTACCAAGATTAGTGAAATCGATATGTCTTGGCATTTGTAAGTCACTCAAAATAATCCCAGTAGTGGCGCGCTCCGATTTGACCAATTCAATGATATCCGGACTTGAAGCTGTTAAGCATTCAACTTGCAAGTGTGGAAAGCGTTGCTCTAAATTTTTTAGCACGTCGGGCAAGCGAGTCAGAGGAATCCCTTCATCAATGGCTAAAACCAATTTATTAGTTGGTGTTGAAAAAAGCTGTGATGCTCTGTTGTTCAATCGGTCTAGTTGGCTGATTGCCGCTTGTGCATAAGGTATGAGCGCGAGACCACTCTCGGTTAATTTCGGATATCGACCAGAGCGATCAAATAGATCAACACCACAGTCGACCTCCATATTTATGATGTGTTGGCTGACTACGGATTGAGCTCGCCCCAGTTTTCTTGCCGCGCCTGAAAATGATCCGGTTTCTGATGTAGCAATGAAAGCTTGCAGTTGTTCGATGGTAAACATATCGCTTTTGCCGATGGTATCTAACTTTTTGTTATCTGAATAATAGATAAAATTATAAGCATTGAGTAGAACTATTTGGACAGAGAAATATGACTCGTAACGAACGAATTTTTCATGCAGTACTTTTTGAGTTAATCGCACTCGCGATCATTGTGCCAGCGGCTTCATTGATCACCGGAAAGGGAGCGAGTGATCTCGCGTTAGTTGGGATTGGGTTGAGCATGTATACCGTCGTGTGGAATTACATCTACAACTTGTACTTTGATAAGTGGTTTGGCAGCAATCGAACTGAGCGAAGTTTAGCGATGCGTTTTGGGCATACAATTGGATTCGAGGGAGGGTTGATCTTTATCTCTATACCCGTCATTGCTTGGTTCTTAGAAATTACGCTTCTCCAAGCTCTGGTGTTGGAAGCTGGCTTCCTAGTGTTCTTCCTATTTTATGCCACAGGCTTTAATTGGTTGTACGACAAGGTTCAGCCATTTAGCAAAATGAAAAAACGATTAGCACCGCAGGTTTCGGCAGGAACAAAATGCAGGGACCAATAAAAAACGCCACCGAATTCGGTGGCGTTTTTGTTCAAATTACACAGAAAGGACTCTTAAAATCTTATCCGCATGCTCTGCGACTTCAATACCTTCATCTGTTAAATAACCACCATCAGGCTGTGTACAAAGTTGCTTCTCGTATAGACGAGCAACGGCTGCCTGCATTTCTTCTGACGCGTCTGTATGAACTTTAATACCAGTTGCAGCACTACTTAAGTCGAACTGAAGAAGTAGGTTCAATTCGGCGATATGTTCAGCTGAATATTTCATAAATGATTCCTTTACGCTTTTTTTACCAAGCTAGTCTGAAAAGAAGAGTTGAGCAACATTAAACGATAAGAAGTGTTAAGTATGGCGCTATCAGGCTGATATAACGCAGGATCTTTGTTCGAAAGGCAGAATACTTGTTAAGTATCAATGATAGTTACGATTGCGAATGATAGTTGACCTTTATTGGTTGATCTCTCGATAACAACATTTTTAGTAAACATGTTAAATAGCGCTTGAAAAAGTAGGGAAATGGAGCGATTATCCGCGCCTCTTTAATTGTTTCTAAATGTTACACCACAATGAACTTCAATCAGTTTGACTCACTATTACCGCCTCAGGCTGCGGAACGCGCGGCTGAAGTGGGGGTAGGTAAAGCAACTAAAGCACCGATCAAATCTTTTTTATTGGCAATTTCTGCCGGACTTCATATTGGTATTGCGTTCATCTTTTACACCACGGTGACCACAGGTGCAGGCGACCTTCCATGGGGTATTACCAGGCTAATCGGTGGCCTAGCCTTCAGTCTTGGTTTGATTCTTGTTGTCGTTACAGGTGGTGAGCTTTTCACTAGCTCAGTATTAACATTGGTAGCGCGAGCGAGTGGAAAGATCTCGTGGCAAGCGCTAATCAAAAACTGGTTTGTAGTTTATTTCGGCAACATGGTTGGCGCTCTTTTGTTGGTAGCATGCATGTTGGTCACCAAGCAGTATATGTTTGATCACGGCCAAGTTGGCCTCAACGCGATGGCGATCTCTCAACACAAATTGCACCATGGTTTCTTTGCTGCTGTTGCGCTTGGCATCATGTGTAACGTGCTGGTGTGTATTGCTGTTTGGATGACGTTTAGTGGACGTACATTAACTGACAAAATAGCGGTCATGATTCTGCCAGTAGCTATGTTCGTGTCGGCAGGTTTCGAGCACTGTATTGCGAACATGTTCCAAGTCCCCATGGCGATTGGAATCAAATATTTTGCACCGGAAGCATTTTGGCAAATGACAGGGGCGGATATTGCAAACTATGCGGACTTAAACATGATGGGGTTCATCGTAAATAACCTTATCCCTGTAACGATAGGGAACATCATTGGTGGCGGTGTATTCGTTGGTATGTGGTATTGGATGATTTATCTACGTGATGAAGACAAGCATTTACGATAAATCTAAAAGAATAAAAGAAAGGCGAGCCAAATGGTTCGCCTTTCTTTTATTCATGTCGATAAGTTTCACACAAATCGAGTGAGTTAAATCAGCTCTTCATTGATGCCAAAATCGGTTGGGAGCCAATGAGAAGTCACTTCCTTTGGTTCTTGAACGAGCCAGTCCAGAGGTGCATCGGATAGGAGTTCATCGTAATTTTCTTTGATCATTAAGACATCCATGTACGTCTCTCCAAGTTTGTGGTCACTATCTTTACTCTAAAATTAGAATATGTCAGGCAAGTGATCAAAGCATGACGATTAGATTGATCACTTATGTTGCTATGTTTCTGGTTGCGTATGGGTTTAGGGTGTTTATCCACATTTTCTGTGGATAACCTGTCTCAAAGGCCGTGCGTATCTAAACTTGCAAAGAAAATTTCATAAAATTAGAGGCTTATACTCGAGATAATTCTGTCTGACTTTTCTCCAGAAAGCGTCTTGATGAATGTTTAAAGAATGGATGAGTTATTCAGTTAAAAGTGCGTTTGACTTGATAATACAAGCCCTTCCACTGGCTTTGTTCACACGCTTAAACTATCTATGAGTTTTGGTAGGTTCTGGTTGTTGGATTTTTATTTTGATCCGGCCTTCTTTCGTTTGTACCCAGCTCAGTGTCATCTCCAGCGTAATAGCGACGGAGGTACTCAACATGACGAAAATAGCCAGCATAATCACCAACTGATATTTAATTGCAACCATCGGGCTTGCGCCACCTAGAATTTGACCAGTCATCATGCCTGGCAAGGTAACCAGCCCTGTAGTGGCCATAGAGGCTAAAGTTGGAGCAAGTGACTTTCTAAGGGCCTCTTGAATGAAGGGGAATGATGCATAACGAGGAGAGGCACCAAGTGAGATAGCAGCCTCGTATTCTGATTGTCTCTGTTCAAAAGCCGTAAATAAATTCTGCAGTGCGATGATGTTACTACTTAAGCTGTTACCCAATAGCATGCCCGCAAGTGGGATCATGTACTGGGCGTTGTAAATAGGGGATGGCTGCACTAGGCCTGCGGTAATCGCTATAAGAAGTGGAATTAGACCACAGGTTAAGCCTGTAAGAAGAGGAAGCATAAGTGGCTTTTTAGGCAGGCGAGCTTTTCCGGCAATTGAGCTTGCACCAATCAGTAACATGATGGCAAGCCAAAGTATATTGACAAGTAAGCTGTTTAATTGAAAAAGATATTCTAAATACACGCCAATCAATATGAGCTGAAGTGTCATACGAATAACACTGATTATTGTGTCTTTCGCAATCCCTAATTTGTAGCGGGCATTAATAAAGAAGGGAACCAACAAAATCAGACCAAACAATGCCAGTTTGGTCCAACTTATATCCACCACGCTATCCATAATCGCTCCTCGAAAATCCGCGAATAATTGTAACTAAGCTCCTCCTTTATATTAACATCAATGTGCATTTTTTGATGTTCTCAACGTAAACCTTTAGCGCTATTCTTGTCATTATTTCGCATCATTTTATTCACAATTGATTATCTTTTGACGGGTTTTTAAGCCAATTTATGACCCGTTAATTACTATCCAAATGTAACTTATGTTTGGTAAATGTTGTCTTTTTAACAATTAGTTAAAAGACTTATTTTGTCACATCTGTTCATGTTTTTTAATAAATAACATCAATCAATCACATCTCTGGATGAGCTCAAAAAAGTGTTGAATTACAAGGCCTGAGAGCTCTTATTTGATTGAACCTTACTATTAGTATGGTCTAACATTTTCCATTAGAGATTGTAAAAAACTTAAGCTTGGTTACGCGGGCTTTTCAATAACACTAGATACAAAATAGGCAAATGTATGAGTGATGTTAATAAAATTGAGAGTGGTGAAAAACGCTCCCTGGAGTGGAAGTCGTTCCTCTTCATTGCAGTTGTTCTCTTCCCAATTCTGAGTGTGGCTTTTGTCGGCGGTTACGGGTTCATCGTTTGGATGTTGCAAGTGTTCTTCTTTGGACCTCCAGGCGCGCACGGCATGTAAGCCTGTGAGCTCATAACCACACTTTTGAAAAGATTTTAAGAGAGCAAATAATGAAATCATTAATCATTAAACTGTGGCGTACCATGACGCGCCCAGCTGTACATATCAGCCTAGGTGTGCTGACTATGGGCGGCTTCATTGCTGGTGTTATCTTTTGGGGTGGCTTTAACACCGCTCTAGAAGCAACCAACACAGAAGAATTCTGTATTAGTTGTCACACAATGCGTGACAACGTGTACGTTGAGCTGCAAGAAACGGTTCACTGGAAAAACCATTCAGGCGTTCGTGCTACTTGCCCTGACTGTCACGTTCCTCATAACTGGACAGACAAAATTGCTCGTAAAATGCAGGCATCTAAAGAGGTATTTGCACAGGTATTTGGCAACTACGATGAACCTGGTGTGTTCGAAGAGCGTCGTATCGAACTTGCGAAACACGAATGGGATCGTTTCTCGGCAAACAAATCTTTAGAGTGTAAGAACTGTCACAACTACGAATCGATGGATTTCGAGCAAATGTCTCCAACGGCTCGTATCCAAATGAAGCAAGCAGCAGAGAAAGATCAAAGCTGTGTTGACTGTCATAAAGGTATCGCGCATAACCTGCCAGCAGGTATGGACAGCATCGGCGGTATCGTGGGTGACCTAGAAGGTATGACTTCAAATACAGATTACTCTGTAGGTCAGCAACTAGTGAGTGTTCGTCACCTACCAATTTACTTTGATGCACAAGGCACTAAAGAAGCCGGTCTTCTTAATCCAGCATCGACCGTTAAAGTTCTTGAAGACAAAGGCGAGTTTGTTGAAATCGAAATCGATGGCTGGCGTAAAGCGAAAGGTTTTGGTCGCGTAATTCAAGAAGACTTCGGTAAGAACATTGCGACTGCGTCTCTGATGAAAGAAGCAGCGACAGACAGCAACATTGTGACGACTGGTGAGAAAAAAGTGGATGAGCTAACGGGTCTTCCATGGGAAAAAGTGGCAGCGAAAGTATGGCTTAAGAAAGAGTCTATGCTGAACGACATCAATCCTGTTTGGGAAAAATCTCGTGAAGCGTACAAAACCAACTGTTCAGTATGTCACACGCAACCTGCGGAAGCGCACTTCGACGCGAACACCTGGCCAGGTATGTTCGACGGTATGTTGGCGTTCGTTAACCTAGATACAGACAGTGAAGCCCTGATCTTGAAGTATCTACAGAAACACTCTTCAGATTATGCTGAAGGTCACCACTAATAAGCGTCGGATTGGAGTAATTTAAATGGCTATTACACGAAGAAGTTTTCTTAAAGGTGTAGCAACCACAAGTGCAGCGTCAGTTATTGGTCCTAGCTTATTGGCGTCAGCCTCTGCCAATGCTGTTGAGACGACAGGTACTTGGAAAGTAACAGGTTCTCACTGGGGCGCGTTCCGCGCCCACATCTATGCGGGTAAAGTTCAAGAGATCAAACCGCTAGAGCTAGACAAAAACCCAACTGAAATGTTGAACGGCATCAAGGGTATTATCTACAGCCCTTCACGTGTTCGTTACCCAATGGTTCGTCTAGATTGGTTGAAGAAACATAAATACAGCGCGGATACCCGCGGTAACAACCGTTTCATCCGCGTGACTTGGGATGAAGCGCTAGATTTGTTCTACCGCGAACTAGAACGTATTCAAAAAGACTACGGTCCATGGGCGCTACACGCAGGTCAAACGGGTTGGAACCAAACAGGTTCATTCAACAACTGTACCGCGCACATGCAACGTGCAGTAGGTATGCACGGCAACTTCATCACGAAAGTAGGTGACTACTCGACGGGTGCAGGTCAAACCATCATGCCTTACGTACTTGGTTCAACGGAAGTTTACGCACAAGGTACGTCTTGGTCTGAAATCCTAGAGAACTCTGACAACATCGTTCTTTGGGCTAACGATCCAGTGAAAAACCTTCAAGTAGGTTGGAACTGTGAAACGCATGAGTCGTTCAAGTACCTAGCACAACTAAAAGAAAAAGTAGCGAAAGGTGAGATCAACGTTCTATCTGTAGATCCAGTGAAGAACAAGACTCAGCGCTACTTAGAGAACGATCACTTGTACATCAACCCGCTGACAGACGTAGCGTTCATGCTTGCTGTGGCGCACGTGCTGTACAACGAAGATTTGTACGATAAGAAGTTCATTGATACTTACTGTCTAGGCTTTGAAGAGTTTATTCAATACGTTCAAGGTAAGACAAAAGACAAAGTAGAGAAAACACCAGAGTGGGCTGCGGCGATTTGTGGCGTGAAAGCGGATAAGATTCGCGAATTCGCGCGTATGCTAGTAAGTGGCCGTACACAGATCCTGATGGGTTGGTGTATCCAGCGTCAAGAGCACGGTGAGCAGCCATACTGGGCGGCGGCTGTGGTTGCTGCAATGGTTGGTCAAATCGGTTTACCTGGCGGTGGTATCTCTTACGGTCACCACTACTCAAGTATCGGTGTACCTTCAACTGGTTTCGCGGGCCCTGGTGGTTTCCCTCGTAACCTTGACCAAGGTATGAAGCCGAAGTGGGACAACAACGACTTTAACGGTTACAGCCGTACTATCCCAGTTGCACGTTGGATCGACTGTCTGCTTGAGCCAGGCAAAGAGATCAACTACAACGGCGGTAAAGTGAAACTGCCAGACTTCAAGATGATGGTGATCTCGGGTTGTAACCCATGGCACCACCATCAAGATCGTAACCGCATGAAGAAAGCGTTCCGCAAACTTCAAACGGTTGTAACGATCGAGTTTGCTTGGACTGCAACATGTCGTTTCTCGGATATCGTTCTACCTGCGTGTACGCAATGGGAACGTAACGACATCGACGTATACGGTTCCTACTCGAACAAAGGTCTGATTGCAATGCATCGTCTCGTCGATCCATTGTTCCAATCTAAGCCTGACTTCCAAATCATGAGTGAACTAACTCAGCGTTTTGGTCGCCGCGAAGAATACACTCGTGGTATGAGCGAGATGGAATGGATCGAAAGCCTATACAACGATTGTAAGAAAGCGAACGAAGGTAAGTTTGAAATGCCAGAATTCAACGAGTTCTGGGAGAAGAGCGTACTAGACTTCGGTGAAGGTAAACCTTGGGTTCGTCATGCGGACTTCCGTAAAGACCCTGAGCTTAACCCACTAGGTACGCCATCTGGTTTCATCGAGATCACGTCTCGTAAGATCGGCCGTTACGGCTACGAACACTGTCAAGAACACCCAATGTGGTTCGAAAAATCAGAGCGTTCACACGGTGGCCCTGGTTCAGATAAATACCCATTCTGGTTGCAGTCTTGTCACCCAGACAAGCGTCTGCACTCTCAAATGTGTGAATCTGAAGAGTTCCGTGCAACTTACGCGGTGCAAGGTCGTGAGCCTGTTTACATCAACCCAGCGGATGCGAAAGCGAAAGGCATCAAAGACGGTGACTTAGTGCGCGTATTCAACGGTCGTGGTCAGCTATTAGCTGGTGCTGTTCTTACTGACAGCTACCCACGTGGCGTTATTCGTATCGAAGAAGGTGCATGGTACGGTCCTCTAAACGAGAAAGAGGGCGCAATCTGTACTTACGGTGACCCTAACACGCTAACGCAAGACATTGGCTCTTCTGAACTTGCGCAGGCGACTTCTGCGAACACATGTATCGTAGACTTCGAGAAGTTCACCGGCAAAGTACCGCCAGTGACTTCATTCGGTGGTCCAATCGAAGTTGCTTAATTAATGCAATTCACATCAATCGAAATACCAGCCTTCGGGCTGGTATTTTTTTTACCAAAATTTCAGTGAGCGTTATCTCAATAATAAATTTGTGACGCTAAACGACAGTAGGATTCGTGACGTCGATAACGAATTGGGTGGGATAAGCAGGGGATAATGAACCAAGCTAAACAATAATAATTAAGTGAGTAGACTCTTTATGGCTCAGAGCATTCAATTGGCAAATCACATTGAGATCACTGTGAATAACAACGACTTCCAAGTTGAAGTTGAGGGTAATCAATTACATTTTTCTTTTGCTGGGCTTCACAATAAAACGTTTACCGACCGTGAAGTGTTGTTCGAGATGTCGTTTTTGTACGAGCACGAGGCCAACGTGATTGGCGATGGCTTCCAAATGCTGGCGCAAACAGCGGGAACGGTTAGCCATCCCGTTGATATTGGTCGCTGTCCAGACAACAACCCTTCTTATCGAATCTATCCCAAAGATGCCCCTAAACGTTACTACAACTATTTAGTGGTGGAAGGCTCGGCTGGCTATACCTTGTTTGGCTTCACATCATGTCATCGCTTTGCGGGCTATTTTGATGTTGTACTGCGTGATGGACACTGGGTTTTATCTGCCGCGATTGATGGTGAGTTTACTCAAGTGGCGGATTGGGAAAGTAATCAACTTGAATCCGTGGCGGTACTCTGCGGCCAATCTCTGTCTGAGCTTTATCAAATCTATGGAGAGATGATTGCAGAGCATCATCCTGTTCGCCAAGGTGTGACACAAGATGCGCCTGTCGGTTGGTGTTCGTGGTATGCCTACTACGCAGACGTGACAGAGCAAAACATCATGCAGAACGTTGATTGCATGCAAGATAAGCTTGAAGACCTAGAGTGGGTACTTCTGGATGATGGCTATCAAGCCTTTATGGGCGATTGGTTAACCCCATCGGATAAGTTTTCTGGTGGTGTGAAAGAGCTCATTCATAGTATCCGTGCAAAAGGCAAAAAGCCGGCGATTTGGATGGCGCCCTTTATTGCTCAACCTGAGTCGGAGATCTTCAAACAACACCCAGAGTGGTTTGTTCGTCACAAAGATGGAAGCTTACTTAAAGCAGAAGATGTCACATACGGTGGTTGGCGCTGCACGCCTTGGTACATACTCGATACCTCAAACCCAGAAGTACAAGACCATCTGACGAATGTAGTCTCTGTCATGAGACAAGAGTGGGGCGTTGAATTGTTCAAGCTAGACGCGAACTATTGGGGCACTTTGAAAGGTGTGCGTAAACAATCTGGTATTACCGGCGTTGAGGCGTATCGCTTAGGAATGGAAGCGATTGCTAAAGGCGCTGGTGAGGCGTGGCTTTTAGGTTGCAACGCGCCAATGTGGCCATCTCTAGGGCTTGTGGATGCAATGCGTGTTTCTGATGACGTAGAACGCCATAGTCGTCGTTTCGAGCAGATAGCCAAAGAAACCTTTTACCGTAGTTGGCAGCATCGAAAACTGTGGCAAATTGACCCGGATTGCGCGACATTCACGTCATTAGCTAATCAAGCCGCATCCAGAGAAGAGTATGAATTTCATCGCACGGTGTTATTGGCGTGTGGTGGTTTGCTGCTGTCTGGCGATCCGCTCCCTGAGATTACGCCATTTGCAAAGAAGACATTGGCTAAGCTCATGCTACGTCAACAACGTAACCAAGAGTCAGCAAAGTTCACGGCTTTGAGTTTAAATCATGCGTTTTTAAAACTAACGACGAAGAATGACCTTCACTGCTTGTTTAACTATGCCAGCTACGGGGCGATGGAATTTACGCTGACGTCTGATCAACCGATGGATTGGTATGATTACTGGACAGGAGAAAAGCTAAACCAAGAACCTTGTCAGTTATTAATGGTGAGCGTTGATAAAGGGTTAAATGCGAAAGCGATCGTCACGGCATAACGTGAACCAAATCGTTCGATTATAAAAACAAGAAAGGAGCCTACTGTGGCTCCTTTCTTATTTTGACGTCCTGAGCGTTAGAACTCGAATAAAAAGTAATACCCGTATCCAACAATAAAAGCAGGAATGGACGAATAAATAGTCGCGACCAAAGCGGCTTTCGGTGCCATAGCAATGGCGGGGAATAGGGCGTCACCATCATTGGAAATCGCATTTGCCAACTGCGCCGAAAGTGGCGCTGCACCAGAGATGTACAGGCTGGTGACTAGAATTTGCGGACCACAACCAGGTAGCATACCAATGGCTAAGCCAGCTAATGGCATCCATATCCCCCAATGAGAAAAGGTTTCTACGAGGTCGATTCCAGAAAAATAGGTCGTCAGTTCAAACGCCAGAAACGCCACGATCACCCAAGCACTGACGAAATTCGTATCTTGGGCTGCTTTTTGAATCGGGTGTGAGTCCACGATTTTTTCATCTTCAGAGACCGTTGACTGATAATCGCCGAGCTCTTTTGTCATCGCCCACAACGACATTGTGATCACCGCGAAGATAGCGCCCAGCCATTCAATGGTATTGGCTTGCAAAGACAACAGCTGATTAATATCGATTTGGAAAGACATTAACACAGCAACGACGCTGGCAGGCACAATAAGCCATTTCCAAAACGCGCCCTGTAAATTGATTGCACGTTGTTCAAGAGGCGTGTGACGGTCTGTCTGGTGTTGGCAACAAGCATGTGTCTGAGGCGCTTCTTTTGGTTCTGGGCGCAGAAAGTTATCAGCATGAAAAGCATTAACGACTAACCCTGAAAGAGTACCCACGATAATGCCTAATCCAACCACGCCTAATCCAACACTTGGTTTGGCGGCCAGAAGTAAAAAGGCAGCGTCACCCATTGTTGAAGTAAGTACCGCGACAATCGCACCAAATCCCACTCGGCCACTAATAAATTGCGTTGTCACAACAATAGCGCCACCACAGCCAGGCAAAGCACCCAATAAAGAAGCAAAGAAAACCTGATGATTACGCGAGCGATGGTAGAGCTCGGTAATTCGATTGGTTTTCGACATAAAGTTTGAAAGATAATGATAAATAGCCAATGTGGCAGCAACATAGCATGACACTGCCCAGAATGAGTCGGATAGCGTCTGTACGGCTACGTCACGTGTATTCTCATTGCCTAGCAAAATGAGCATGACGATAGGGATCAGCAATCGCTTATAAGCTAAACGAAACTGAGTAGGCTGAAACAACTGTTGTGCAGAGTGTAATAATTGGGTCGCGTTCATCGTTTACTCAAATGCAAATAGGAATAATTATCATTATATGTAAATGAGATTTATTCGCAATAGCATTGTGAACTTTTCTTCGTGTCAAACTCTCTGAAATCAGGTAAAGTATCGGCCTTTGTGAGCAAACACGCCCTAATTAACTGTATTAGGCGGCGTATAAAATTGACTTGAATAGGAAGAAACATGATTCTAGTTGTAGGTCATAAGAACCCAGACAGTGACAGTATTTGTAGTGCACTCGTTGCAACTGAACTTCTAAAAGCGCGTGGCGTTGAAGCTATGCCAATTCGCCAAGGCGAAATCAACCGTGAAACTCAGCACATCCTAGAAGTTGCTGGCGCTGAAGTTCCTGAGCTTCGCACATCAGTTGCGGGTGAGACCGTTTGGCTAGTAGATTACTCAGATCTAGCACAAGCACCAGACGATATCGCAGAAGCTGAAATTGCGGGTATTGTTGACCACCACCGTCTAGGTGACGTGATGACAGTAAACCCAATGGAAGCATGGATCTGGCCTGTTGGTTGTACCAACACTGTTCTATTCAACATGTTCAAGATTGAAGGTCACGCGATTACTCCACAAATTGCTAAGCTAATGATGTCAGCAATTCTATCTGACACAGTAGGTTTTGCTTCTCCAACTTGTACACAAAAAGACAAAGATGCCGTTGCTGAGCTAGCGGCAATCGCAGACGTACAAGATGTTGACGCGTTCACTAAAGATCTTCTAATTGCTAAAACAAACATCGAAGGTCTATCAGCGGCTGAGCTTGTTGAGAAAGACCTTAAAGGTTACCCATTCAACGGTCGTGACGTAGTGGTTGGTCAGGTTGAACTTGCAACTCTTGAGCAAGTTGACGGTATGATCGAAGCACTAGAAGCGGATCTAGAAGCGCGTTGCGAAAAAGATAACCTTGCATTTGCTGCTGTAATGCTAACAGACATCACGACTGCTCAAACTCGTCTTCTATACAAAGGTGAGTGGGCTGAGAAGCTTGTTAAGCACGAAAAAGACGGCATGCTAATGATGGAAAACACGCTAAGCCGTAAGAAGCAAGGTTGGCCTTGGCTTCAAACCGAGCTAGCTTAATTTTCTAGCATATACTTTAAATGCCCGCCTAGCTGCGGGCATTTTTCTATGGGAAATAGGAGACGAATATGTCTGAGCAACTGACCCAAGAGCAGATGGATACCATTAATCGCTACAACGAAGAGCAACGTTTAAAGTACTGCGTGAAAGAGATTGTGGCGAATCGTAAAGTTTGGATTCTGAAAGACGAACATGGCTGTGTCATGTTAAATACAGAAGATGATGATTGTGTACCAGTATGGCCAAACGAAGAGTTTGCTTTGCAATGGGCTAATGGTGATTGGGAAGATTGCGAGCCAGAAGCGATCTCTCTAAACAAGTGGCACAGTCGTTGGACCTCTGGTCTGGAAGATGACGAATTATCTGTTGTTGTATTCCCAAATCAAAATGAAGAAGGGGTGGTTTTGTTTCCTGATGAGTTTGATTTCGAACTGCGCAAACAAGCGAGCCGCCGCTAATTTTTCGATTCGAGTCCATTTAATAAAGAAGCCTGCTTTAACGCAGGCTTCTTTACATTTGAACGATGACATCTTTGATAGGCTATTTTGTTTGGTGGCTTGGCGCCTTATAGAAGTGGCTTTCGACTAGGCGTTGAGTAATCGGATGTTCTGGGCTAGTGAGTACCTGGTTAGTTTCGCCAAACTCGACCACTTCACCTTCATGCATCACCATCACTTTGTCAGTAATGTGCTTAACAATGCCAATGTGTTGAGATACATACACAAATGACAATCCCATCTCTTCTTGTAACTCGAGGAATAAGTTAATGATCTGTGAGCGCATGGCCATATCCAAACCGTTTAACGCCTCGTCAGCGACAATGATGGAAGGTTGAAGAATAAGCGCACGAGCTAAACACACACGCTGTTTTTGACCTGCCGCTAGCATTTGTGGGTAAAAATAGGCGTGCTCAGGCAACAATCCGACGCGGAGTAGGGTGTTCTTCACACGCTGCATGCGTGCATCTGGCGGCATGTTGGTGTTTCGCTTTAACGGACCTTCCAAAATACGGCCAATCTGGATACGCGGGTTGAGCGATGTATTTGGATCTTGGAAAATCATGCGAATGAGCTTACAGCGTGTCGCGTAATCTTTGTGCTCCAATCGTTCACCATTTACACGGATTTCTCCAGAGCTTGGCTCTACAACGCCTGCAAGCATACGGGCAAGAGTGGATTTTCCTGACCCGTTTTGACCAATAAAACCGATAGTTTGCCCCGGCTCTAACGTAAAGCTCACCGGTTTGACAGCCTCATTAACCTGACGTTTGAATAGTCGGGAGCGCGTAACAAACTGCTTCGATAAATTATCGACTTCAAGTAACGCACTCATGACTTTTTCTCCGTGTTCAATGGAAAGTGGCAGTTAAATTTATGATTCTTAATTCGTCTGGTGTGTGGAATTTCAACACATTGTTTCTGCGCATACGGGCAACGTGGACCGAGTCGACAACCGATGGGCAGATGCTGCAATGGCGGAATCGATCCCGGTAGGGATTGGAGTTTTTGCTTGTGTGGTACCCAATCATTAAAGTCTGGCATCGCTTTCAGCAAGGCATCTGTATACGGGTGCTTGGGTGCCGCAATGATTTTACTGGTATCGGCAGACTCTACCGACTGACCACAATACATTACCGTAATGCGGCCCGCCCATTGTGTGATGGTCGCTAAGTCGTGACCGATAAGCAGAATGGTCGTGTTATTGAGCTGGTTCATACGGCTCAATAAACGCAATATTTGCGATTGGGTAATCGGGTCTAAGTCGTTGGTTGGTTCATCTGCGATCAGCAACTTTGGTTTGGTCGCTATCGCCATGGCAATCATGACTTTTTGGCACTCACCATCAGTCAGTTCATAAGGGTAGCTACCCATTAAACGCTTGTGATCTTTAATGCCTACTTTATGCAGAAGCGCGATGGCCTGTTTTTTACGCCATTTAAATCGCTCCCACCATTTCCCTTCAAACGCACGAGATGGAATGGACTCGATCAACTGACGTCCCACTTCTTCTGAAGGATCAAGACAAGTTGAAGGCTCTTGGAAAATCATCGCAATATCACGAGCAATGACGCGCCGACGCTCTTTTGGCGTAAGCTGAAGCAAGTCAATATTGCCAAGGCGCATACGGTCCGCGGTAATGCGCCAGTTATCTTTACTTACCCCGACAATCGCTTTTGCAACTAAGCTTTTCCCTGAACCAGACTCACCTACAAGACCACGAATCTCACCTTCATTCAAAGTTAGGCTCATTCGGTCCACGGCTTTGACCAACCCTTGAGGGGTTTCAATCTCAATAGTCAAATGTCGAATATCTAACAACGGCATTATTCGATCCCCGCATTAAGCGCTTGACGTACACCTTCACCTACTAAGTTTAGGGTAATAACGGTAAACATGATGGTTAGGCCGGGTAGGGTTACGGTCCAAGGTGCAATATAAATCAACTCGACAGAATCACCTAATATCGCTCCCCACTCAGTACTTGGTGCTTGTGCGCCTAAGCCAAGAAAACCCAGCGCAGTAATATCTAAAATCGCAGCAGAGAGCGCGAGCGTGATTTCAGCAGCAATAACCGTCAATATGTTGGGAAGAATTGAGCTCCACAACAAGTAGAAATCGTTCGCGCCATCAAGACGTGCTGCCATGATGTAGTCTTTTTCAACTTCGGTGTGGACTGCGATATAAACAGAGCGAATAAAACGCGGAATCAAAGCCAAGCAGATTGCGAGTAAAATATTGAACCCACCAAAGCCGAGAAATGCCACAAAAATGATTGCTAATAAGAGCGACGGGATCGACATGACGGTATCGAGCAAGTGATTGAGGGTACTCGACAGTAAGCCTTTCGTCATACCTGCTAATACGCCAATCAAACAACCTACGACCGCGGCAATCGCAGTGATGGCAACGGCTGCACCAAATGTAAGTTGAGAGCCCATGATCAAGCGTGACAGAATGTCTCGGCCTAAGTCATCGGTTCCCAAAAAGTAATCAACCGTTCC
Organism: Vibrio sp. JZG120; assembly: GCF_053890955.1. NCBI lineage: Bacteria > Pseudomonadati > Pseudomonadota > Gammaproteobacteria > Vibrionales > Vibrionaceae > Vibrio > Vibrio sp. JZG120. The sequence goes on along the minus strand of NZ_JBSRRK010000004.1, from coordinate 454,922 downwards.
AGCAGGGGCCCATGATGGTGGCACAAGCAATTCGCCTGACTGTGCTTGGGCATCAAACGGCGCAAGCAGTGGCGCAAAAATGGTAATTAGGACGATAAATACCAAGCACCATAGGCCAAACATGGCTAGCCCGTTGGCGCGGTAACTTCGCCAAAATCGCTCAAACTGAGTTGGAATGCGTTCTTCCTGATAAACGTTATTTGTTAGCATACCATTCCTTTCGAACTAGAGGGTTAATCATCGCGCCAATCAAATCAGAGAGAATATTAGCGGTGAGAACCAAAGTCGCAAGTACCATCACGCCAGCTTGGATTGATGCATAATCTTGGTTTGCCAATGCATCTAACAACCAACGACCAATACCTGGCCAGTTAAAAATAGATTCAGTGATGATAGCCAAGGTAATCATACTGGAAAGCTGAACACCGACTTTGGGGATGATAGGCGGTATCGCATTACGCAAGACATGTTGAGTAACGATCTCGCGGTTAGAGAGACCTTTGATTCTCGCTGCACGAATGTAGTTTTGGCTCATCACTTCCGCCACCGAAGAACGCATTAGTCCGACAACCTGCGTGGTTGGAGCCAAAGCGAGCACCAAACATGGCAGCACCATATGCTCAATGACGCTTTGCAGTGCGTGAGCGCGGTATTCACCTTTCGCCATGAATGCATCGATAATGGCAAATCCGGTTACATGATCAATTTCATATAGTAAGTCATACCGTCCTGCCACGGGAAAGAGTTGGTATTCCAATGAAAAAACCATGATAAGTAGCAGAGCCACCCAAAAAATTGGAGCGGAATAACCAGACATCGACATGAATGAAATGCTGGTGTCGAGCCATTTACCTTGCTTCATCCCAGCCACGGTTCCAAGCGGAATACCGATCAAAAGGGACACCAAAAAGGCAAAAAAGCACAGTTCCAAAGTGGCAGGGAATACGACGGCGAGCTCGTCATAAATCGCGTTGCCGTTTTTACTTATGCCAAAATCAAGCTGAGAAAGGTTGATTAAGTAAGTTTGCCAACCAGACCAAAAATCAACGTTTGCCCAGTGCGATAGAGGGTCAAGGCGCAGCAGAGAAAAGCCCACTAATGTGAGGATCATCAAAGTGATGAAAAATAGGTTAAAGCGTCGAACGGTATACCAAAACATCAGTGAATTCTCTCAACTCTATCAAACGGTTGGGCATTGAAAGGGCTTGATTTGAAGCCTGTCAGTGATTTGTCGTGAACACGGAATTGCACACCATGTGCCAGAGGAATTACCGGGAATTCTTGATTTAAAATGTTCTGCGCTTGGCGATATAGGTTCAGACGGTAACGCGGTTCTTGGGTTTCCAATGCCAAATCGAGCAAGAAATCGAAATCATCGTTACACCACATCGATACGTTGAGGCCAACGCGATCAGACTCACAAGATAATAACGGGCGGAAAAAGTTGTCAGGGTCCCCGGTATCGCCAATCCAGCCAGTTAAAAGTAAATCGATGTCGTTGATGTTCTCTAAATCCACACGTTCGAATCTATCATCGGTTAGCAACGTTAACTCAACCCCAATATCGGCAAAATTCGCTTGGATTAGCTCCGCGGTCTTGCGAGGACTTGGGTTAAAGGCGCGTGGTTCAAGTGGTACCCACATGGTCAGCTCTAGACCGTCTTCATAGCCAGCATCACGGAGTAGTGCTAATGCATAGTTACGGTCATAACGAATTTTTACGCTGTCCTTTTGATAGGCCCATGAATTAGGCGGTAGCAATGTATAAGCTTGCGAGCCAGTTCCGTAGTAAACCGAATCTAAAATATTCTGACGGTTAATCGCTAAGTTAAGTGCTTGGCGGACGCGAGCATCACTAAGTGCAGTCGTTTCAGTGTTGATCGCAATAAAGGATACGTTGTTGGCTGGCGTAGCAGTTAGCTCAAGATTGTCATTTTCTTGAATAACGGGTATTTGGCTTGAAATAGGCGAAGAGAGCACATCACACTCGTTTCTTAAAAGTTTCGCCAAGGTACCAGTGCCTCTGTGAGAGATATCGAACACCACTTGTTCCATTTTCGCGGGTGACTTCCAGTAGTTAGAGTGACGTTCCAAACGAATCAAGTCGTTCACTTGGTATTCTTTTAGCTGATATGGGCCGGTACCGATAGGAAGTTGGTCGATTTCTTCTTTATGATCTTTTGCTGCCAGTTGCTGTCCGTACTCTGCAGACAATATGACAGCATGGCTGGTGGCAATATTTGCCAAGAAGGAAAAATTTGGCTGAGATAAGGTAAACCTTACCGTATGCTCGTCAATCGCAGTCACGTCTTGCAGTAGGTTTTGAAAATCTAACCCTGCAAACCATGGATAAAAACCACCACCTACTTGGTGAAAAGGATGGTCTACATCAATGATTCGCTTGAAGCTAAATACCACATCCTTTGCATTCAATGGGCGAGTGGGAGTGAACCAGGACGTGGTTTGGAATTGAACATTACGTTTAAGCTTAAACGTGTATTCCGTTCCTGACTCATTCACAGACCAACTCTCAGCAATATTTGCTACTGGCTGATGTGATTTAGGATCGAGCGTGAGCAGCGTATCGTACAACTGCGGGCTCAGTGCCTCTGCGGTAATACCGCTATCAATAAGCTGAGGGTTAAACGTGGTTGGCTTACCTTGTCCGCAAAACACAAAGCCAGCTTTGCGAATGTCATTGTGGTCAATTTCATCACCACAAGCGGTCAGTAGGCTAATCCCAATAAGGCTCAGCGATAATCTTATAAAAGCATTCATAATATGAAATGTTCATTGGATCTTGCTTGTTTCATTTGATCTTACTCTTTCAGAGCTAACAAGCGAAAATGATCTCGCTAATTTATCACCTTTGTGAACTCGCTCCAAACATAAAATCCATACACTGTAAGGTGTTATGCTTGAAAGACATACAAATTAGAGCGCTGTCACTCGCTCGCTAACCGAACAAGCACCTTCGACCAAGCTAGCTTTGCCCGACTAAACCATATTTTCTAACCATCCCTCGTAATTGGTGGTAGCTCAAACCAAGTAGCTCGGCTGCTTGTCGTTGATTAAACTTGGCCTCTTCCAATGCGCGATTGAGTAAGTGGATGTCTTGCTCTTCTTGCCACTGTTTATAGTCTAGAGGGAATTGAACTGCGCTGCTTGGTGCTTCCTCTTCTTGCTGCTGCTCGCCTTGCTCGGCATTATGACCAAGCGTGTTATTCCAAACTGTTTCAAAAGGATTGAAAATCAGTTCATCAATTGGATCGGCATTGAGACCATGTTGGTAAATAGCACGTTCAATCACGTTTTTTAGTTCACGGACATTACCTGGCCATTCATATTCAAGAAGCGAATGCTGTGCTTTTGAGGTAAAACCGACAAAATATTCGAGCTGAAGTTCACGGCACATCTTCATCGCGTAGTGCTCTGCTAAAGACAGGATGTCTTCCTTTCGTTCACGAAGAGGAGGCAGCATGATGACGTCAAACGCTAAACGATCGAGTAAGTCGGCACGGAAATCGCCTTGTTCCGCCAATTTTGGTAAGTCCGCATTGGTTGCACAAACAAGTCGAACATCCGCATTGAGAGCGGTATGACCGCCAACTCGTTCATATTCACCATATTCGATGACACGCAACAGCTTTTCTTGAACTAAAAGTGGTGCGGTGGCCAATTCGTCAAGAAACAAAGTGCCGCCTTCGGCGCGTTCGAAACGTCCTTTATGCTTGCCCTTAGAACCTGTAAAAGAACCGGATTCATGACCAAATAGCTCTGAATCTATTAGTCCTTCGCTTAAGGTCGCACAGTTGAGTGATAGTAGTGGCTTATCCCAACGTCTTGATAAATAATGCAAACGCTGAGCGATGAGTTCTTTACCCGTTCCTCGTTCACCGATAATGAGGACTGGACGCTCAATAGGCGCAAGTTGTGATACTTTATCTAGTACGGCGAGAAAAGCAGGTGATTCACCAATCAGGTTTTGCTTCATAAAGTCCTTCTTATTTAACAGCCGAGCCATGATTTACATATGGAGTTGGTGAATTTCACCAACAGTTGGTGAAAAACATCATAGCATAATAGTGCATAACGACAACAAAATGCATAACCTGCTGATTTTAAATGTAATTTTAAGTTGGCATGCTACTTGTAATGTATTCAGGGAGACGCAAGGTCAATCACCACCTTGTCGAGTTTTAATAGGAAAAAAGAGGAGTTCCGTTATGGGTATTTTTTCTCGATTTGCAGATATCGTTAACTCAAACATCAGTGCATTGCTGGACAAGGCGGAAGATCCTGAAAAAATGATCCGTCTTATCATTCAAGAAATGGAAGACACACTTGTTGAAGTGCGTACTAACTCGGCTAAAGCGATTGCAGACAAAAAAGAGTTGGCTCGTAAAGTTGAAACGTTAGAAGAGCAAATTGGCGAGTGGAGCCAAAAAGCGAGCCTAGCGTTGGTAAAACAGCGTGAAGATTTGGCTCGTGCAGCATTAATTGAAAAGCAAAAGCTTGAGCAAGTGATTAAAGGCCTTCACACTGAGCAGACGTTAGTAGAAGAAACGATCGACAAGCTTACAGGCGAGATCGGTAAGTTAGAAAGCAAAATTGCAGAAACGCGTGCAAAACAGCAAGCACTAGCAATTCGTAACCAAACCGCCTCTAACCGTCGTGATGTGCAAAAACACCTGCACACTAGCCGCACTAATGAAGCGATGGCGAAGTTTGAGCAGTACTCGCGTAAAGTGGATGAAATGGAAGCAGAAGCAGATTTGTACGCACAAACTGGTAATGCAAAATCGCTAGAGCAAGAGTTTGCAGAGCTTCAAGCTCAAGACGAAATCGAAAAAGAGTTGGCAAAACTGAAAGAACAGATGTCATCGAAAGATAAATAACAAAGGAGCCATTTATGTCGGCATTTTTTATAGCAGGACCAGTGATTGTCTTTTTAATCTTTGTCGCTCCACTATGGCTCTTCTTACACTATCGCAGCAAACGCAAAACAGATAGTGCACTGTCGAGCCAAGATTTAGAGCGCCTTCAGGTACTATCTGAAAAAGCGGAAGCGATGCAGTCCCGAGTTGATACATTGGAGCGCATCTTGGATGCTGAGTCACCAACATGGAGACGCAAGTATGACTAATCGAGAGCTGTATCGTGACCCAGTAAATGGCAAAATCTCCGGTGTTTGCGCCGGAATTGCCAACTACTTTGGTGCAGAGGTTTGGTTGATTCGTATTGTAGTGATTTCTGCAGCGCTGTTGGGCGGTACGTTTTTGGTGTTGTTAGCATACGTCGCGATGGCGTTTATGTTAGAAAAGCAACCAGTGACGTATTTTGAAAATATCCGAGCGCAACAAGAACACACACTTAAAAGTAAGCCTTGGCAGAAAGGACAAAGTCCGGACCAATTGCTCAGTGTGTTGGAACGCGATTTTGACCGTCTTGATGGCAAAATCCGTAACATGGAAGCGTATGTTACGTCTGATACATATAGGGTGAATCGGGAGTTCAGCAAGCTCTAAACACTCCGTATCCAAAGAAGATTTAAACGAAGCAGGCGCAAAGCCTGCTTTTTTGTCACAAATTACTAATTTTAAAGCACTATTAATCTTTTCAACTCTGGAAGTTCGCCCAGAATTCATCTACTTTAAAAATAATCCCTTAATTTTTTATGGATGAATGTAATGAGAAGATTGCTCATTCCTGTCGCCATCTCGGCTGTGTTGTCGGGGTGTGGTAAAGAACTTCCCCCTGTTCCAGAACCTGAATCCCGCCCCGCAAAGCTATTTACAGTATCTGTTGGCAATGCCCAATTTGAACGACACTTTCCTGCCACGACGGAAGCTGGTGATAAAGCGGTACTGACGTTTCGAGTTCCTGGACTTCTTCAAACGATTGAGGTGAATGAAGGTCAAGTCGTCAGCAAAGGCGATGTATTGGCTTCATTAAACCCTGATGAATATGCTCTGCTTGAACAGCAAGCTCGGGCAAATTTCGCGCTCGCAGACGTGCAGTACAAGCGATACCAAAAGTTACGCAAAGACCAAGTGGTGTCCGAACAAGATTTTGATGAGGCAAAAGCGAATCACAATTCAGCCAAAGCTCAGTGGAATCAAGCAAAGGCAAATTTAAGGTATACCAAACTTGTCGCGCCATATGATGGTACGATTTCATATATTCCAGCAGAAAACCATGAGTATGTTGCCGCAAAAGAAGGCGTGATGAATATTCAATCTAACCAACTTCTTAAGGTGATATTCCAAGTCCCTGACTATCTGCTAAATCGTTACACCCAGGGTAGCGATGTCTCTGCCAGAATGGTCTTTGACGCTTTCCCCGAGCAGTCATTTGACTTGACCTTTCAAGAAATCGATACAGAAGCAGATCCTAAAACCGGTAGTTACAAAGTCACTATGGTTATGGAGCGACCAGCAGAAATAGGCCTTTTACCGGGCATGTCTGGTAATGCTTACCTCCTATCTAAAAATGCTGGTGCAACAAAAATTCCTAATTCCGCGCTGCTAGAAGAGAACGGCAAAACATACGTTTGGCGTGTCGATGAGCAAGGTATTGTGTCCAAAGCCGCAATTAAGATGAATGACAAAAATCAAGTGTTAGCTGGGCTTAACGATGGCGACCAAATCATTATCTCGGGTGTCAGTGTAATTGAACCCGGAATTAAGGTAAGAGCGTGGATTAAGGAAAGAGGGTTGTAATATGAAAGGAATCATCTCTCTAGCGACTTTACTTGCAACGCTTTTTCTCGTTGGCTGTGGGGATAAGGCGCCAGAAAAAGAGCTCGAAACGCCACGAGTTAGGGTTACGTCATTAGCGGGAAACAAGGTGGATGACAACTTGTACTTCCCAGCGGTTGCGAATGCAGCGGATCGCTCTCATTTGAGCTTCAGAGTGGCAGGAGAAGTCAGCCGCATCATGGTAAAAGAGGGCGATAAAGTCACGAAGGGTGATGTTATCGCAACGTTGGACCCTACAGACTATGAGTTGGATGTAGATAATGCGAGTGCGCGTTTTTCTGTTGTTGATAGTCAGTATCGCCGTTCACGTCCTTTGGTTGATAAAGGCCTATTAGCTAAGTCTCAGTTTGATGAAATTGCAGCACAACGACAAATCGCTCTGGCTGAGCTTAAGTTAGCGAAACTCCGTTTATCATTTACTGCCTTAAAGGCGCCTGTGGATGGGATCATTTCTCGAGTTAATATCGAGCAATTCGAAAATGTCCAAGTCGGACAGCATATCGTCAATATTCATAGTTTGGAGCGAGTTGAGGTGCTGATTCAACTTCCAGACCGGCTCTATGTTAACCAACCGCCAACGGAAGAAAGACTTACCGCGATAAAGGCATTGGTGCGCGTGCCTAGTGGTAACGAGTACAGCGCGACCGTGAAAGAATTTACGACTGAGCCAGACCCAACAACAGGCACGTTTACCGTCACATTATCGCTTCCTATGCCGGAAGAAGAATACATCCTAGATGGGATGGCAGTTGAAGTGACCTCCAAAGATAAGAATGTTGGCTTGGATCTCAATTTAGGAATTAATGTTCCTATTGAAGCCATTTTTAATGCGGACGGTGACGAGCTGGGGCGCGAAAACAAATTTGTTTGGGTACTGAATGATAACAATACGGTATCGCGCAAACAGGTTCGAGCAGGTAAAGCATCTAAAACGTCCATTCAAATCCTTGATGGTCTCATGCTCAAAGACAAAGTTGTGATTGCCGGTGTTTCTCGATTAAGGGATGGCATGAAAGTAGAAGTGATACAGGAAATGGCTACGCAGGAGGCCGGTCTATGAGCGATCTTAATAAATCAGTGCCTCAAAGTGATGATGATGTGGCCGGTATTGCTGCGTACTTCATCCGAAATCGTGTCATCAGTTGGATGGTCGCACTGATCTTTTTGATTGGTGGTATCGCTGCATTCTTTGGGTTAGGGCGTCTTGAAGACCCTGCTTTTACCATCAAAGATGCCATGGTGGTGACCTCTTATCCTGGTGCGACGCCGCAACAAGTCGAAGAAGAAGTGACTTATCCGATCGAAAAGGCGATTCAGCAGCTTACTTATGTCGATGAAGTGAATTCGATTTCTAGCCGAGGATTATCGCAAATCACGGTCACGATGAAGAACAATTATGGCCCTGATGATCTGCCACAAATCTGGGATGAGTTACGCCGTAAAGTGAATGACCTTAAAGGGACGTTGCCTCCGGGTGTGAATGAACCTCAAGTGATCGATGATTTTGGTGATGTTTACGGGATTTTGTTAGCGGTGACTGGCGACGGTTATAGCTATAAAGAGCTACTGGATTACGTCGATTACTTACGCCGAGAGCTCGAACTGGTTGATGGCGTGAGTAAAGTTTCGGTATCCGGGCAGCAGCAAGAGCAAGTTTTCATCGAAGTATCGATGAAAAAGCTGAGCAGTATAGGACTTTCTCCCGATACGGTCTTTAATCTTCTCTCGACGCAAAACGTGGTTTCTGACGCAGGGGCGATCAGAATTGGTGACGAGTACATCAGAATTCAGCCGACTGGCGAATTCCAGAGTGTGGATGAGCTAGGCGATTTGTTGATTACTGAGTCGGGAGCTCAGGGGCTCATCTTCTTGAAAGATGTGGCGGAAATAAAACGTGGGTATGTAGAAGTACCGAGTAATATTATTAATTTTAACGGCAGCCTCGCACTGAACGTGGGGGTTTCTTTTGCTGAAGGTGTCAACGTCGTTGAAGTCGGAAAAGCATTTGATCATCGCCTTGCCGAGCTAAAGTACCAACAACCTGTTGGTATCGAAATCTCGGAAATTTACAGTCAGCCTAAAGAAGTGGATAAATCGGTTAGCGGTTTTGTTGTCAGCTTGGCTCAAGCCGTCGGTATCGTCATTATCGTACTTCTGTTCTTTATGGGGCTACGTTCAGGTCTGCTTATCGGTTTGATTTTACTGCTGACGGTGTTGGGTACGTTCATTTTCATGAAGTATCTCGCGATAGATTTGCAGCGGATTTCATTAGGTGCCTTGGTTATCGCGTTAGGTATGCTGGTGGACAATGCAATCGTCGTGGTTGAGGGGATTTTGATTGGTACCCAAAAAGGGCGAACTCGACTCCAAGCGGCGACTGATATCGTTACCCAAACCAAGTGGCCATTACTTGGGGCAACTGTGATTGCGGTAACTGCATTTGCGCCCATTGGACTGTCTGAAGACTCGACGGGTGAATACTGTGGCACTTTGTTTACGGTTCTGCTGATCTCATTGATGTTGAGTTGGTTTACCGCTATCTCGTTGACACCATTCTTTGCTGACATCTTCTTTAAAGGCCAGAAGATTAAACAAGGTGAAGGGGAAGAAAATGATCCATATAACGGGGTTATTTTCGTTATTTATAAAAAGTTTCTTCAGTTTTGTATGCGTCGTGCTTGGTTTACCGTTGTGGTGCTGATTGCGGGATTAGCGGCAAGTGTTTACGGGTTCACCTTTGTGAAGCAAGCGTTTTTCCCATCTTCGACAACGCCGATTTTTCAGTTAGATGTATGGATGCCAGAAGGAACTGATATTCGAGCAACCAACACAACGCTTAAAGAGTTAGAAAGTTGGTTAGCTAAGCAAGAGCATGTTGACCATATCACGACGACCGCGGGTAAAGGCTTACAGCGCTTCATGTTAACGTACGCGCCCGAGAAAAGTTATGCGGCTTATGGTGAGATAACCACTCGTATGGAAAATTACGAAGCGTTGAAACCATTAATGGCGAAGTTTCGAGAGTATTTAAAAGCCAACTACCCAGAAATCAATTACAAGCTCAAACAGATTGAGTTAGGTCCAGGTGGTGGTGCAAAAATTGAAGCGCGCATTATTGGCTCTGATCCAACCGTCCTTCGTACGATAGCCGCTCAGGTCAAGGATATCATGTACGCCGATCCTCAGGCAACAAATATCAGGCATGATTGGCGTGAACGAACCCAAGTTCTTGAGCCTCAGTTTAATGAGAGTCAGGCACGTCGCTATGGCATTACAAAATCAGATGTCGATGACTTCTTGTCCATGTCATTCTCTGGAATGACGATAGGCCTTTACCGAGACGGCACGACGCTCATGCCTATCGTGGCTCGCTTACCTGAAGATGAACGCATCGATATTCGTAACATTGAAGGCATGAAAATATGGAGTCCAGCACAGAGTGAGTTTATCCCACTTCAACAAGTCACAATGGGTTACGACATGCGTTGGGAGGATCCTATCATCGTACGTAAGAACCGTAAGCGTATGCTCACTGTGATGGCAGACCCTGATATTCTTGGTGAAGAAACCGCATCGACGTTGCAAAAACGTTTACAGCCCCAAATCGAAGCGATTCAAATGCCTCCTGGCTATTCACTAGAATGGGGGGGGGAATACGAATCTTCAGGTGATGCTCAAGAGTCACTGTTTACTACTATGCCAATGGGGTACTTGTTCATGTTCTTGATCACCGTATTCCTATTTAACTCTATCAAAGAGCCACTCATTGTTTGGCTTACCGTGCCGCTGGCGTTAATTGGTGTCACCACCGGTTTGTTGGCACTCAACACGCCGTTTGGTTTTATGGCATTGCTCGGCTTCTTAAGCTTATCGGGAATGGTGCTCAAAAATGGCATCGTATTACTGGACCAAATTGAAATAGAAATGAAATCGGGTAAAGAGGCTTATGATGCGGTCGTTGATGCTGCGGTAAGCCGTGTTCGTCCTGTGTGTATGGCTGCAATCACGACGATCCTTGGTATGATCCCACTATTACCAGATATTTTCTTCAAACCAATGGCGGTTACGATTATGTTTGGTTTGGGCTTTGCGACAGTACTGACACTGATTGTCGTGCCAGTGTTGTATCGTTTATTCCATAAAGTGGCAGTACCGAAACAGGCTTAGTGCTACTGATATAATGATGAAAAATATCGCGCCTCTAGCTCATCAGTTAGAGGCGCTTTTTAAGGAAGAATAATGACAGAACAAAAAACGTGTGCGTGGGCGATGAATCACCCATTAGAGCGCGAATATCATGATTCCGAATGGGGCGTGCCAGTATATGACGACCAAGTCCTGTTTGAATTTATTACGTTGGAAGGTGCACAAGCTGGGCTTAGTTGGATCACCATTCTTAAAAAGCGCGAAGGATATAGAGAAGCGTTCGAGAACTACGACCTAGATGCGTTGGAACAAAGAAATGAAGAACGCGCTGAATACATCGTGGAAAACTTCGATGTTGTAAGGCATCGCGGAAAGATTAACTCGGTTTTCAGTAATGCCAAAGCGGCCAAAGCGTTAATTGCTGAATACGGGAGTTTATCAGACGCGTTGTGGCAGTTCGTGGACGGCGAACCAATCGTCAATCAATGGCAACATATGAGTGACGTACCAGGTTCGACAGAGCAATCCAAAGCCATGAGTAAATTCCTAAAAAAGAAAGGCTTCAAGTTTGTCGGTGAAACCATCTGTTATGCTTTCATGCAAGCCGTCGGCATGGTGGATGACCATATCGTTGGATGTCCTAAAAAGCAGAATAAGTAACGTTTGGCTTATTAAGTTTATGTTGTTAGTTCTGGCTATCATGAATACGTTCCAAAGCTTCGATTCGACGCCATTGAGTGGCATCGAAGCTTTGTTTTCTTAAAGCAATGATTTCTGCCTGTTTTTCATCTTGCCCTAGAAAATCCCTATTCAGAATATCTTGACGCTGTTTTAAGTAAGTGGCGAGGTGAGTCTCAAATGATGCTCTTTGCTCATCAAGCTTTTGCAGCCTTTGCGCTCCAGCGTCTCCTACCAAAGCAACACGGGCGATGTACTTGTCTTGTGAATCAAGCTGAGAAGCTTGCTCGAGCTGCTCTGCTAATGCGTTATTGCGTTCACTTTCTCGTATGTAATCCGGTTGTTCTGATAACGCTTGATTGAGAAGGTGTGTCTGACTCTCGATATCCGATGCCTGTTTTTTAATCGTCAGCTTTTCCAATGCAAGTTGGCGAAGTCGGTTTTCTTCGTCAAACAATTGAGCTATCTGGACCTCGCTAAAGTATTGAAGCTGTAAATTCAGTATCGCTTCATTCAGCATGGTTAACTGTTCAAGCGTTAGGTGTTTATGCTCAAAAGGCTCTAATGCAGAGAGCGCTTGCTTGTAGGAAAGGTAGGTCTGAAAAAGTTTGGCATCAATATTCAGTGTTTGTTTTGCTAAAGTGTCTTCATTGACTTCCGCTTTGATCGTATCGAGATCTTCTTCGCCCAGCCGGCTAAGAGAATATTCGAAGAAGTCTTTTGGGGAAGAGACATCGGCGGCTATATCTTGCTGAGATTGCGAATGGTTAGGGGTTATCTCTTGTTGTTTGTCGCTTTGCAACAGAGAAAGCGCTCCCACGCCAAACATCGAGAGCAGGATAAAAGTGGTGAGAGCGACTTTCTTCATTGTCATGACCTCTTATAAACCTTGAAGTTTGAGACGATTTGCATGTTGGCGATAAAGCGTGACTGGATCGGTTTCAAAAAGATGATGAATACCGAGTAGGCCGTTAATTTCATCCAAATGGTTCATTTGATAATCATCACGTATGACTTTGCCCAAATGTGTGCTGCACGCACCAACTAAGCCATCATTCGGCCCATCAAAGGCTAAGCCAAGTACCATCATGGCAGCGTCAGTCGGATCGAAAACGTTTGTAAAAGTGGATGATCCGGTCCATGAGTAGTAATAAACGCCATTTGAAGCCAGCAAGTCGCCATTACCACATTCGCTAGTAGGCACTCCCTCTGGGTAGTGCTGGTTAAACGCCAATGAGCCTTCCGTGGTCAAGGCTGCTAATGAGGCTAAAGGGTCTTGGTCGAGATCAGAACCGCCTGATAGAAGATTAATAAGAGTGGTTAAGCCTTGCGCCAGTTTTACCGCGAGCTGCTCACTACCAGAACCCTCAGATACGGTGCCACGAACTAAATCTGCCACTTTAGACCCTTTATTAACGCCACCGATACTCGTAACTGATGCGACTAGGTCAGGACGGACAGAGGCAACATAGCGCGTTGTGGGACCACCATGACTGTGACCAATGAGATTGACTTTCTCTGCGCCTGTTGCTGCTAGTAAGGTTTCTACTTGAGCAAGCAGCTGCTCCCCTCGAACTTCGCTGCTGTTGGTCGCGGATACCTGCGCTACATAAACTTTAGCGCCGTCTTTCGTTAAGGAATGTGGTATTCCGAAAAAGTAATCTATGCCTGCGAGGGTATCAAAACCAAATAATCCATGAACCAGAACAATCGGATACTTGGTTTGGGTATAACCCGTTGCGGCGTGTACGGAGGTTATTGGGACGGTAATTAAGGTAAAAAGCATTAGTGCTATGAATTTGAGTTTCAAAACTATCTCCTTGTGGTATGACCTCTTATGAATGATAAAAAGTAGGAGAGAAACTCTAAATTTGGAAAGCCTATTTGTGGCGCATTATTTCATTCTGTGACTGCTCAATTGAAAAACAACACAAATGATTAACATTAACGAATGGGTGGTGGGAATGTTAGGTAATTCTAATTAAGTCAGCGAGTTATAAAGACGCCCCGCGAAGCAGGGCGATTCAATTACTATTTTAGAGAGACTTCTTTTTCTAAAATTAACGCGTTATAGCGTGCAAAACCAGCCTCTAGATCGGCGATCAAGTCATCCACGTCTTCTAAGCCAATATGAATACGAACTAAAGTGCCCTCAAAGTGTGGGTGCGCTACGGTTCTCAAGCTGTTAAAGCTCTTTGGTTCGTTAGCTAGAATGAGGCTTTCATACCCGCCCCAAGAATAACCCATACTGAAGTGTTTCATACCATCAAGCAGAGCCGTCGTTGCTTTTGGATAAGACGTTTTGAGAACAAATGAAAACAAGCCGTTTCCACCAGTGAAGTCACGTTTGAAAAAGTCATGGCCAGGGCACGATTCCAATGCTGGGTGGCGGACATGATCAACTTCCGGACGAGAAGTCAGCCACTTGGCGACTTTCAAGCTACTTTCTGCGTGTTGTCTTAGGCGAACATCCAGCGTGCGAATACCACGAAGGCCTAGGTATGCGTCGTCAGGAGAAACGCACTGACCCATCAAGTAGCTTTGTTCACGCAGTTGGGGCCAGTATTTTTCGGAAGCTACGGCTGTACCTAACATTACATCAGAGTGACCAACTATGTATTTGGTGGCGGCTTGAATGGAAATATCGACACCATGTTCAAATGGTGAGAAGTTCACGCCAGCTCCCCATGTGTTATCAAGCATCACAATAATATCGTGCTCGTGAGCAATGCGCGCCAATGTTGGTACGTCCTGCACCTCCATTGTGACTGACCCCGGAGATTCTAGGAAAAGGACTTTGGTATTTGGTTGAATCAAATCACGAATACCTTCTCCAATCATCGGATCATAATAGGTAGTTTCGATGCCCATTTTCTTCATGATGGTATTACAAAAATCACGAGTTGGTTCGTAACAAGTGTCCACCATCAGAATGTGATCGCCAGTTTCGACGAAAGAGAGAATCGCATTTGAAATTGCTGCCGTGCCACAAGGGTAGAGAGCACAACCTGATCCACCTTCAATCTCAACCATTGCATCTTGAAAAGCGAAGTGCGTGTTGGTGCCACGGCGACCATAAAATAATGTTTTATTGGTGCGGTTCATGGTGGCTTGGTTCTTCTCTGCAACCGTGTTGAATACCACGGTTGAAGCGCGTTGAACGGGTGGGTTTACAACACCGTTTGTCCACTTTTTATCGCGGCCAGCGGTAATGAGCTTGGTTTTTTTGCCCTCTGACATAAAAGTTCCCTGTCTTAAATATTACGATTTTGATTATTTAAAACATGGACGACATAACGTTTGCAAGGGAAAAGTCAACTATCACCCAATAATAGCCGAGATTATCGAGTGAAGGCGTCAAAGCTGAAAGGTTGAGTTGTAGGCTTAGAGTGTATCGCTAAGGTGGAAAACGTAAGTAGAACAAACCTCCAGCAAGATGTTTGAAGCGCTGGAGGTTTTTTTAGTCGGTGTATTTGAGGTATTAGAGGAGTGGATTGAAGAGATAGAACACTCGCTCTAAGAATCGCGAAAATAGGCTTCTTTTCTCCCATTCTTCCAATACAACAGTGTGAGATTGCTTAATATAGCTATCTTGTAACCAAGACATTTGCTTTGTGAACTCTTCGTCGTCAACGGCGAGGGTAACTTCGAAGTTCAGCCACAAGCTGCGCATATCCATGTTTACGGTGCCAACTAAACAGAATTGGTCGTCAATTACGACGGATTTCGTATGCAGCAAACCACCATAAAACTCATAGATTTTGACTCCTGCACACAAAAGCTCACTATAAAAAGCGCGTGATGCCCATTGCACCATCATCGAGTCATTTTTATGTGGAATAATGAGTTCAACATCAATGCCTCGTTGTGCTGTCATCTTTAACGTTTCAAGTAAGTCTGCATTGGGCACGAAATATGGCGTTGTAATTCGTACCGAGCGATTGGCTTGGTTGATTGCCAATGTTAATACTTGATAGATCAGATATTCCGGCATACCAGGGCCAGAAGGCACAACCTGAATAGGGTGTTGGAATTCACTCTCATCGATCTTGCATTCAGGTAGTCTCGGTAAATGACGTTCGCCAGTTTCGACTTCCCAATCCCAACAGTGGATAGCACTCAATACGTTTACCGTTGGTCCCGTAATGCGAACCATGATGTCCACCCAATGCCCGACGCCACTGTTTTGTTTGAAGTAAGCCGGGTCAACCAAGTTCATTGAACCTGTATAAGCAATTTCATCATCAATTACGATGATCTTGCGATGTTGGCGAAGATCAAGACGACGTAAGAAAATACGCCACATCTTCACTTCTAGCGCTTGAATAACCTCAATTCCAGCATCCTGCATCATTCGATACCAAGGACTTCTGAAAAAACGTGGACTACCTGCTGAATCGAGCAATAGTTTGACATCTACGCCGCGTTTAGCCGCTTGGATAAGTGCAGAAGCGACAGAGTCAGCCAAACCACCTGGATGCCAAATGTAGAATACCATTCGAATACTGCTCTGCGCGTTTTCGATGTCTTCAATAATGGAATGCAAAATCTCATTAGGTGACTGTTGCAGCGACAATGTATTACCGCTCAATGCGGGAAGACCAAGGCGGTTGTTACAAAGTTCATCAATTCGGTAGATGTGCCTTCCCATCGTTTCTGGGTTGTGCGCGTTACAGTCGTTCAACTGACTGAACCACTTCTCGAATGGTGTAAACATCTCTTTTGCGCGTTCGGCCCGTTTTCTGCCTAAGTTCAGTTCACCGAAGAGGAAATAACACGCGACACCCAGAACGGGAAGGATATAAATGATCATTAGCCAAGCTAAAGACACGCTCACTGCACGGCGCTTTAAAACGACACGAATGGTCACACCTGCGACCAGTAACCAATATAGCCCGATGCCAGCTAAAGTAAGAAAGTGATAAAACTTGTCCATATACGCTCAGAGTAATATGCCCTTCTAGGATATTAAGCATAAAAGTGGGTTGGGGGAATAGATTTCCCATTTAGACGTGGGATTGACCTTATATGAGGAACGAATTTCATAACAGCTGATTCTGTTATTTTAATGTGAAAAATAAGGCCATTCTTTAACTTTTGAACAAAAAAGCAGCATTTAACCTGCGTAACTCGACACTTGTGCGATAAATGTACTTTTTTGGGGTTCCAATTTTAAAGGGGAGCTGCTTTACTTTCTAGACATAGTGCGTCGAACGCTTATTTTATAAGTGTACAATAATTTTTACATAAACTTTTTAGACGCCTATCTCTATGCATACACAACAAACTAATTTTGGAGAAAAAGCGTGGCTACAACTAATACAGCAGCACCACGTGATACGTGGGGGTCTAAACTAGGCTTCGTAATGGCAGCAGCGGGTTCCGCTGTCGGTTTAGGCAATATATGGAAATTCCCTTACACAGCGGGTGAGAGTGGCGGCGGTGCATTCGTTGCTATCTACCTTATCTTTGTTATTTTTATCGGCTTTAGCGTGATGCTGACAGAGTTCGCTATTGGTCGTAAGACAGGTCTTTCTGCCGTAGGTGCATTCAAAACAACTGACCGACGCTGGACGTTCACTGGCGTTATGGGAGTCTTCAGTGGTCTTTTGATCATGGGCTTCTACCCAGTGGTTGGTGGTTGGGCATTGGCCTACATCTTTAAAGTGGGCGGTGGTCTACTCAGCGCGCCAGAAGCAATTGGCGACAGCTTTGGCGGTTTCATCTCAGATCCGATTCAACCTTTAATGTGGATGGGTGTTTACCTGTTCCTTAACGTCATGATTGTGATGAAAGGGATTTCGGGTGGTATTGAGAAAGCCGGTAAGGTTCTGATGCCGCTTCTGTTCTTAATCCTAATCGTTGTTTCTGTTAAAGGCTTGATGCTGCCAGGTGCAATGGCTGGCCTTGAGTTCTTATTCATGCCGGACTTTTCTAAAGTCGACAGCAACGTGGTTCTTGCTGCACTAGGGCAGGCGTTCTTCTCACTTAGCTTAGGTATGGGTTGTATGATGACGTACGGTTCTTACCTGAAGAAGAAAGAGAACCTAGTTCAAACAACCGGTATGGTTACTGCGATGGATACAGGTGTCGCGATTCTTGCTGGTGTTGCTATGTTCCCAGCAATGTTTGCCTTTGGCATGGAGCCTGCAGCAGGCCCTGGTCTTGTATTCGTTGTCGTTCCTCAGCTATTTGCTGAAATGGGCGGTGTGATTGGGTTGCTATTCGCGTTGCTATTTTTCATCGGCTTGACGGTGGCGGCATTAACTTCTTCAGTATCACTATTGGAAGTTGTCGTGTCTTACCTAATCGATGAGAAAGGCATGAAGCGCTCTAACGCTGTTCTGTCTGCAAGTGCAGTTATGGCGGCATTATGTATTTTTGCGTCACTATCGTTAGGTGGAATGGGACCAACGCTGTTTGGTACAGGTGCCTTTGATATCTTCGACTTGCTAACGGACAAAATCTTCTTAGCGGTTGGTGGTATGTTGGTTTGTATCTTTGCTGGATGGCGCCTAAGCCGTGCTGAGCTAGAAAAAGAGATCACTAATGACGGCGAAGTATCTTTCCCGCTATTTGGATTGTGGTACAACTTAGTTAAATACCTGATTCCTGTTGCGATTGCTATTGTTGCCTTCATGGGGATTAAGTCTGGCTTTGACAGTGGCAAAGGTGAAATCATGCTGCTGGGTATCGCAATCATTGGTCTTGCTGGTATTTTCTCTAGAAAGCTCTAGCTCAGGCCTTGGGGCAAGCCTCGATAGCTTTGTCCGATAACTTATGTATACTGCTGGCTCCAAACGTGGAGCCAGTTTTTTTATGTTCGATATTCTACATACCCATCCCGATTTTCTGATCATCAATAAGCATCCCAACGTCTCTGTTCATAAAGACGATGGCGACACAATGCTGCTGCAAGAAGTGGCTAAGCAGAGTGGTGATGAGCAGCTCTATCTTATCCATCGCTTGGATAAAATGACATCGGGTATTCTGCTCCTCGGACGCAACGCCAAAGCGGCCAGTGCGTTATCGCAAGCCTTTGCTGACCGCCAAGTGGAAAAGTTCTATCTGGCGATTGGCTCTAAAAAGCCGAAAAAGAAACAAGGTTTGGTCGTTGGTGATATGGAGCGTTCGCGCCGTTCATCATGGAAGCTGGTCAACAGCAAAAATAACCCAGCCGTTACCCAGTTTTTCTCTCTTGCGGCAGAGCCCGGAGAACGCCTATTTTTATGTAAGCCGCACACTGGTAAAACGCATCAAATCCGCGTGGCATTAAAATCGGTTGGCTCAGGTATTGTTGGTGACCCGATTTACAATGCAGGCAATGAGGCTGATCGCGGTTATCTGCATGCATTTTCACTTTGCTTCCAATACCGAGATGAGCAATATCGCTTTGTTTGCGACCCACGAGAACACAAAATGCTTGGTAAAAAATGGCACAGTGAGACCGTCTCTCAGGGTTTGGATACTTGGCTTTCCCCTTGGGAACTGAACTGGCCTACGATCAAATAACCGTCACAAAGAAAACTAATAAGAGAACTCGATGCAAGCATCACAACTTCCGCTGTTTTTTCAGCATCTAGAAACCGAGCTCGCGCAAGCTCCGAATGAAATTCGTCGACTGTTTCATGGTCGTGGCCGCCGTTTTGAGGGCCTAGAGCAAATCACCTGTGATTGGTTACAAGGTCAGTTGATTATCAACTTGTTTAAAGAAGTCGACGACGCGTTTCTCGCTGAGCTGAAAAGCGGCCTCAATGCGTTGGCACAATCACAACTGTGGGCAGATAAGCAAGGTCGCACTATGGTTCTTCAGCACCGTTATGCCGATGGTGCGCCTTCAGAAGTGCTTGTCGGTGAATTAGACGCTCGCCCTGTCGTTGAAGAAAGCGGTTTGAAATACCAATTGGATATTGGCCGCAACCAAAACTTCGGTCTGTTTTTGGACATGCGCTACGGTCGTGATTGGGTACGGGAAAATGCGAAGCATAAAAACGTGCTTAACTTGTTTGCTTACACGTGTGGCTTTTCTGTCGCTGCCATTGCGGGGGGCGCAGATAAAGTGGTTAACGTCGACATGGCAAAAGCGTCGCTGTCTAAAGGTCGTGAGAACCACAAGCTAAATGGTCATAACATCAACCAGGTAAGCTTTATGGGGCACGATATCTTTAAATCGTGGGGTAAGATTAAAAAATCTGGTCAGTATGACTTGATTATCATCGATCCGCCTTCATTCCAGAAAGGCAGCTTTGCGCTGACTAAAGATTACAAAAAGATTCTACGTCGATTGCCGGATTTGTTGGCAGACGGCGGTCAAGTGATGGCATGTGTGAACTCGCCATCTGTGACAAGCGACTTCTTGATTGAAAGCATGAAAGAAGAAGCGCCAGAGTTGACATACCGTGAGCGTCTGGATAACCCACCAGAGTTTATGGACGTAGACAGCGAAGCTGCATTGAAAGTGTTGTTGTTTAGCGAGAAGCAATGACGACGAAACGAAAGTTGTACCTATCTATAATACCAGCCGTTTGAGTACGGCTGGCATTTCCGCGATACCCCGTCAATCTGAATAGCGAGACACGAGTGTGATTCAGAGTCTATTCTCAGAGTGAGTTATTCCCAACACGCTGATATTAGATTCCTGATCTCGCCTAGGCTCGTCGGAATTACGGGAAACAATAAAAGATCGATACCAGCAGCATTAACCGATCTGCACTTCAAGATCCGCTTCGATGGTTGATGAGCAGGCGAGCACATAGCCCTGTTCAATTTCTTCTGGCGTTAATGTTTCTAGGCTGGTGGAAGAGACGTTGCCTTGACGAACCTTGCATTTGCACGAGCCACAAATGCCGCTACGACAAGCGACGATTAATGGTAAACCTGCGCCTTCAAGCACATCGGCCAGTACCTGACCTTTTTGCGCATCGATGGTTTGAGCAAAGTCAGGAACAGATACACAAACAGCTTCATCGGATACCGATGTTTCTGCGCCAGTCGCTGGCGTAAAACTCTCTTGGTAGAAGTTCGTCATGTCAAAACCAAGGTCATTCAAATAGCCGTGAACATCTTGCATAAACTGGCTTGGACCACACAGGTAAACGGTGCGCTGTTTGAAATCAGGAACAAGCTCTTTAAGCCAGTCGGCATTCAAACGACCTTGTGGGTGTGACGTTCCTTCGCGGTTTTTAAGCAACAGCTTTAAATGGAAGTTGGGATACACAGCGTCGAACGTTTCTAGCTGATCGTAGTAAATCGTCTCTTCTGGGCTGCGTGCGATATGAAGAAATGCGATGTCCACATCGTTGTCGTTTTCATCTTGATTACTCAGCCAGTGCTTTGCCATCGAAAATACGGGCGTGACGCCGCAACCTGCACTGATAAGCAAGGCTTTTGTTTCGCCATTACGTAAAACGGGTGGGTGGTCAATGCAGTTAAACTCGCCCGCTGGTGGTAATGCTTGAACGGTATCACCAAGCAGCAGCGAGTCAACGATGTAGTTCGATACTTTACCGCCAGATACTCGTTTGATGGTGAGTTGAAGGTGATCGTCTTCATTGATCGAGCTGATTGAATAGGCACGAAACTCCATTTTTCCATCAATTTCGACGCCCAAGTTAATAAACTGGCCAGGCTTAAACTGAAACAGAAGTGATTCGGTTAGTTCGGCCAATTTGATGCTGACGGTGTCGTGTGTTTCGAAGTATTTGTCGATGCAACGGAGTGTGACGGGTTGGTTACCTTGCCATTCAAAAAACATAACAATCTCTTTGGTTGTGGCTATTTTTAGTTCGAAATAGATAGCGCCTCCACGTAAGGAGGCGCGTAACAAGCAGGTTTATTAGGCTGCTAGGATGGCTTTTAGATCATCCTGAACATTGCCAATACTGCGCATATCGAACTTCTCTTGGATGATGGCGATTAGGTTTGGCGTTAGGAATGCCGGTGCAGTAGGGCCTGTGTAAATGCCTTTCACACCCAATGCAAATAGTGTTAGCAAGATAACGATCGCTTTTTGCTCGAACCAAGAAAGCACAAGCGTGAGTGGTAGTTCATTGATGTCACAGTCAAACTCTTTCGCCAGTGCAAGTGCAAGCTGGATTGCAGAGTACGCATCGTTACATTGGCCCACATCCAATAGGCGAGGGATACCGTTGATATCGCCGAACGTATTCTTGTTGAAGCGAAACTTACCACACGCCAACGTCAGGATTAGCGTGTCTTCTGGTGCTTCAGCCGTAAAATCGGTGTAGTAGCTGCGTTCCGCTTTATCACCATCACAACCGCCGACTAGGAAGAAGTGTTTGATGTTGCCTTGCTTCACTTGGTCGATAACCGCAGGGGCGGCGTTCATCAGTGCATTGCGACCAAAACCAACCGTGATGTGGTGTTCGATTTCATCGTGTTGGAAACCGTCTTGCGCTAGAGCACATTCAATCACTTGGCTAAAATCATCACCTTCGATGTGAGCCACTCCAGGCCAGCCAACAATACTGCGGGTGAATAGACGGTCTGCGTATTGACCCACATTTGGATTCAACAAGCAGTTTGACGTCATTACGATTGCACCAGGGAAGTTTGCGAATTCTTTCTGTTGGTTTTGCCATGCGCTGCCGTAGTTACCGACGAGATGAGGGTATTTCTTCAGCTCTGGGTAGCCGTGTGCAGGCAGCATTTCACCGTTGGTGTAAACGTTAATGCCTTTGCCTTCAGTCTGTTGCAGGATTTTTTCTAGGTCATGCAAATCATGGCCAGAAACAAGAATACATTTACCTTTTACTGGCTTGACGTTCACCGTGGTTGGTTCTGGATGGCCGAAGGTCGTTGTTTCACCTTGGTCGAGCATTTCCATCACTTTGTAGTTCATCAGGCCAATGCGCATTGAGCAATCAAGTAGTTCGCCAAGATCTTCAGGATCTGTGCCCAACCACGCCATGATTTCATGGTATTCGGCATAGATATCGTTGTTGGTTTGCTCAAGAACACGTGCGTGCTCCATGTACGCGGCTGCACCTTTAAGTCCGTATAGGCAAAGTAGGCGTAGGCCAATAACATCTTCATGTACTTGGTCTTTACCACGGTTAACCGCGACTTGAGGAGCAAAAGCTAAGATCGCTTCTGCGCTGTTTGGTAGCTCAAAGTGGGCAACCGCAGGAATGTCAGCGACTTCGGTATCGGCAAGCGTTGCTGCAGACATCACTTGCTCTTTTAGCAATGCTTTGTACGTTGCAGCTTGAGAAGTTAACTCTAGGATGCGTTCAGGGTCGAAGTTAACGTTCGTCAATGTAGAGAAAAATGCCTTGGGTGCCCATTGGTTGATTTCATCGTTAATGATGTTGAATTCAAGTGCTTTTGATGCCCAAAAAGAAACCCCTTGCAGTGTGTAAACCAACACGTCTTGTAGGTCTGATACTTCAGAAGTTTTGCCACACATGCCTTGTGCAAAAGAACAACCTTTGACAGCAGGGGTTTGAATTGTCTGTTCACATTGAATACAGAACATATTGGGTTCTCCAGTGATTGTTTTAATAGTCGTGATGTTGACCACTAGAGAGCAGAATGCGTGCCAATTATTATCTTGTTGATTTTTAATGGCTTTGTTTGTTTTTGATAGAGGAGGTGATGTAATTAAGACAACGCAAATGATGTCTTAATTACATCGGCTTCTTGTGGTTGGTTATTTATTGATCCCAAGTTTTTTACCCATCCGATATAAGTTCCCGCGATCCATTTGCAAAAACTCCGCTGCTTTTGCCCAAACGCCACCAGTTTGGCTCAAAGCATGTTCAATTAAATCACGCTGATAGCTTTCTATTAGCTCCCGCATTGGCTGACTTTCTTTAGGCAGATAATGCGATGTGTTTTTTACATCATCGAGAGCCAATGAGGTGTCGAAATGGTTAAGCATGATCGTGCTCGCACCTTGTTGAATGGCGTGTAAAGCCGCGCGAGTTAAAGTGTGTTCGAGCTCGCGTACGTTTCCGTACCAAGGTAAAGACTCCAGTTGAGTCAACACTTTAGGGTGAACGTGCAGATTGGGCGCATTAAATTGTTGGCGTACCTTTTCTAACAGATATCCGGCTAAAACGGGAATATCACCGTCACGGGTACGAAGTGGGGGGACTTGGATTGGGAACACGTTCAAACGATGGAAAAGGTCTGCTCGAAACGTGCCAGCTTCGACCTCTTTTTCTAATTGTCGATTGGTCGCGGCGATGATGCGCACATTGACCATCAAATGCTGATCGCTACCCACACGCTGCAGCTCGCCTTGTTGAATCACACGCAGCAATTTTGCCTGTAAAATCAAAGGCAGTTCGCCCACTTCATCAAGGAAGATAGTCCCGCCGTCTGCCAGTTCAAACTTACCGGCGCGGTGGCTATTGGCTCCAGTGAATGCGCCTTTGACATGACCAAACAGTTCACTCTCAGCCAGACCTTCAGGCAGGGCCGCACAGTTGACGTAAATCATCGGCTTATCGCTACGATGAGATTGCGCGTGCACCGAGTGCGCGACCAGTTCTTTACCAGTACCGGTCTCTCCTGTGATAAGTACCGCGTAATCCGATTGAGCAACGGTCGCAATGTTGTTTCGTAACTGGTTGATCTGCTGGCTCAAGCCTACCATTTCGCCATGTTGGGAACGGGCTTGTTGGATAAGGGTTTGAGTAACGCTTTTCTGCTTTTGGTTTTGTGCTTTGAGCGCTTTTAATTGAGCAATGTTACGCAATGTCGCAGCGGTCAAAGCCGCCAAGGTTTCGATAGCGACAGGATCGATGTCATCAAACGCGCCCACCGTTAGGGCATCCATAGTTAGTGCGCCAACAAGTTGGCCTTCTACATACAAGCTAAAACCCATACAATCGTGTACATCAATGCACTGGTCTTCGGTTAATAGTGTGCCGTCAAAAGGATCCGGAAGCGCACAATCGGCATCGAAACGCACCGGTTCGCGGCTATGAATAATGGCATCTAAGCGTGGATGCGCTTTGGGGAAATAGCGACGACCTAAGACCGAGCTGGATAAGCCTTTTACCGCGACAGGAGTCAGAAACCCATCCTCATCGAAGATAAACAGGCAGCTCGCATCACATGGGAATACTTGCGCGACCCCATCAATGAGGTTTTGATATTGCTGCTCGTGAGAGCGATTAGAGCTGAGGTTTAGCGCGATATTAAGGAGTACGCTGTCAACAGTCGGAGTCATAACAAGCCCAAAGTTATCTGGAATGGGCTCATGCTAGCAACTTGATGTCATTTGAACATCGAAAGGTGTGGGAGATTGATGTTCCATTGACGACGATCAAACTTGATACAAATAGAATCGCGCAAGCCGATGAGTAAGCAACGTACGCTTGCGCGGATTAAACTCTTTGAACTAAAACAGCAGACCAATGGAAAGGAGTTACCGCGTTCAAATTAGCGAGGAACAACCCTTGCGTCATTGCCAGACATGTTGATTTGAACGGCTTGGCCTGGCTGAAAAATCATGTTGGGGTTTGCTTCTTGAACGACAGAGATTATTCTTCCATCCTCTAAGCGAATAGTCAGATTCACACCATTTCGTTTCGCGGTTGCTTCAGCGGCTTTACTGCCGGCATAACCACCCAGCAGACCACCACCAATAGCTGCGATATCCGAGCCAGAGCCGCCCCCGACTTTTGAGCCTAATATGCCACCCACGGCGGCACCAGCGATTGTGCCTATGGCGTTGGATTGGGTAGAGGCATCAATGGTTACTGGTTCAACTTTTTCAATCGTTCCGTAGTAAACCTGCTGAACTTTGCGCGTGTCTGAAGAGCCGTATGCATCTCCGTACGGGTTAGGTGAGGTACAGCCGCTAAGCATAACAATACAAGACATGATGAGCAGCATACCTAGCTTGACGTATTTTTTCATATAGCCTCCGAATGATTTCTCTCCATCCCAAGAGTATATACCCCAATTTAATATATGCTTTAGTGTTATATAAAACAGGCACTTAGCGGCTGTTCTATCAAGGCAACGTGAACTTCTAAGTGGTTTAATGGCCTTTAAGCGTATGAAACCCAGAGTAAATACGTGTGAATGTGGTAAACCAACATGCTGCACCAAAGATATAAGCAATGACGGCAAAGTGTTGCGGTAACAAACAAAATAGCACCAAACAACCAATGGTTTCAGTACCTTCGGTTAAACCGCTCATGTAGTAGAGAGATTTGTGTTTATACACTGGATTATCGATGCCTTGTTTGCCTGCCATGATGGCAAAAGCCAAAAAGCTGCTTCCCGTCCCGACAAAGGAAAAAATCAAAAATGCCCCTGCAATGGCATTTTGTTCTGGATTTGCCAACACAAAACCAAAAGGAATCAGGGAATAGAACAGAAAATCCAAGCTGATATCGAGAAAACCACCCGCATCGGTAATGCCTTGAATTCTCGCCAGTGCGCCGTCTAATCCATCACAGATTCTGTTCAGCAAAATAAACAGCAACGCCAACAAGTACTGTTCGGCGATCAAAGCCGGTAGGGCAAAACAGCCAAGCACAAAACCAAATACTGTCGTCTGATTTGCGGTGATGCCACATTTATCGAGGTATGTCGCACTGATGGCCAGCGGTTTGCGGATGAGCTTTATACTCAGGCTATCAAGCATGGTTTGTCTCCCACGGCCAATTTAGGCAGCGGCTGCCATTAGGAATATCATCCTCATCGTGCGTTACCATCAAAGTAGGGATGTTCGCTTGCTGTAATTGTTCGACCACCCAATTGCGAAATTGTACACGCAGGTCTTTATCCAACTTGCTATAGGGTTCATCAAGTAGCGCAACTTTCGGCTTTGCCAGCAGCATACGAGTCAATGAGATACGGGCGCGTTGTCCTCCGGAGATTTGATCTGGGAAGGATTCGGCAAGTTTGGTCAATGCAATGTTCTTCAGTGCTTGCATGGCGTGTGCTTTACGCTCCTCACCTTTGATTGAGTTTGGTAGCGCGAAGGCAAGGTTCTCCCACACCGTCAAGTGAGGGAAGAGCAAATCGTCTTGGAATAGAATACCGACCTGACGCTTATGGGCAGGGAGGGCATCCAACTTTTCGTTATCAAGCGTAATGGATCCAGAGTAGTTGAACTCGGCGGATAGGTGCCCAGCAATAGCATCCAACAAAGTGGATTTACCACAACCACTTGGTCCCATCAGAGTAACAATTTCACCTTTCTCTACGGTCATGTTGAACGCTGAAAAAAGCGTGTCGCCATTGGCTTTACGGATGGCGAGGTTTTCGAGACAAAGACTCATTCAGTAGTAAACCTTTTATAGACAAGCGGCGATACTTCACGTGTAAGCGGCTTAGTAGTATCGCAAAAGAGAAGAACAAGAATGGCAGCAGAGCTTGCCAAATGGCGTAAATCGCGGTGACACGTCGGTCAAAACCACTGGATAGCGCAACGGCTTCGGTTGTAATGGTGCTGATGCGCCCAGCCCCTAGCACCAATGTCGGCAGGTATTGCGCCAGACTTACGCTAATACCGACAGCCCATGCGAATGCAATCGCAGGTAGTAAAATTGGCAGTTTCACTTTTAACCAAGCTTGCATCGGTGATTTACCTAAGCTGAGTGCGACACGAGTTAAGCCGTTATCGAAGCTGCGCCACGGACCGTCTAGCGAGAGGTAAATAAATGGGAATGCGAAGAACACATGCGCCCAGCATACCCAAAAGAAATACGCGTTACTGTTTAAGTACAGCGTCACTACTTGCATACCGAATAGCACCGATAGCTGAGGAATCAGCATTGGGATGGCGATGATGTAACCGGGCACCTGCCAGCGATAACGAAGGCGATACTCATGTGCGATCAAGGCAAGGGCTAGAGCGACAGTCGCGCTGATAACGGCAATCAGCATGCTCTGCTCCAGCGTACCAAGAATACTGTGCCATTCGTATTCCCAAAAACGCAGGCTATAGCGGCTCGGTAGTAAATCTGGAAAGCGCCAGCGTTGAGCAAAGCTCCACACCACCATGAGTGGAATCATTAGAAGTGCAAGTAGCGCGATCAGTGAAAATAGGGTTTTACCGGGTAAACGAAACCCGTTTCGACCAGAGTACTGCCAGCGTTTGAAGCCTTTGGTAATACACCATTCCATTAAGCGTGCAAATCCAATCAAAAGGCTAGCGATAGCAAACAACACGACCGCGCCTGCGGCTGCTCTTGGTAGAAGCGATAAATCTGGGTCGTTAAACCACTGCCACACTAAAACCGCAAATGTTGGTGGGTTGGTAGGGCCAATAATCAATGCAACATCAACAACCGACAAGCTGTAAGCCAATACCGCCAGCATTGGAAAGCGCAGTTTTGCTATCCACTGTGGGTACACGCATTTCCACCACGCTTGCGCCGAACTGTAGCCCATTGAGTGACTGACTTTTTCAATCTTATCGACTTTCAATTGCTGAAGAATTGGAATACTCATCAACAATAAAAACGGCACTTCTTTAATCGCAAGCATGATGATCAAACCGAGTGCATGCGGATCTTTAATCAGCAATGCTAAGTCATTCACCGTTTGCGCATTGGGATCGTAACCAAACAGTTGGTTGAGAACACGAACGCCCATACCAGTTGGGGCAAACAAGAACGCAAAGCCAATCGCAAACGCTACGTGCGGCATGGCAAGAAGTGGCGAGAGGCTTACTTCAATTTTTCGCCAAAACTTGCTGCCCCACGATGCTTGCAAAATCGCAAATGTGATCAAGCAAGCCAAGTAGCTACTGAAAATGGCAGAGTAGAAAGTAAGCCCGATGGATGTCCAAACACCCTCCCAATCAAAAACAGCGTTAAAGCCATCTAAAGAAAAGTGGTGCAAACCGATAGGAGGCACATAACCGAGCGCAGAGACCACCACTCCGAGTAGTCCCGGAATGGTAGGCAAAATACAAACTGCGATAATGACTAAATATAGCGCTCTTAACATGGGCTCTTATTAATTTCCGTAGCGTTTCAACCATTCTTTTTCTAAGGCAGATTGCCAGCTTGGATGCGGCTCAGCGATAGATTTGAATTGTTGAGTATGTTTAGCCGAACCTGTTAGGTATTGGCTGCTTAGCACTGAAGGATCGCCCCAGATGTTAAGGTTACCTTTGCGAGATTGTGCTTCAGGGCTCAATAAAAAGTTTATCGCAACTTGCGCACCAGCACTGGCATTTGCGTTCCAAGGAATCGCTAAGAAGTGAATGTTTGAGAGTGCACCTGCGTCCATCGCATACGCTTTGGTGCTCTCTGCAAGATTGCCGCTCGACTGCGCAGAGAAAACCGCGTTCGGGTTAAAGGTAATTGCCAGGTCAGTCTGACCATCATCCAGTAGTTGAAGGGTTTCTGCTGTACCGCCTGGAAACTGTTTACCACCGCGCCAAGCGACTTTATGGAACTCATCTAGGTAAGCCCATAGCGGTTGAGTAACTTGTTCAAACGTTTCATCGGTAACTGGTTGTTGCAGAGCAGGGGCGTTGTTAGACAGTTCAATGAGTAATGCTTTAATAAAGCTTGTGCCATGAAACTCTGGTGGGCGAGGGTAAGTTAGGCGATTTGGAAACGCTTTTGCGTAACTCAGCATTTCAGCAAATGATCGAGGAGGGTTATGCAGGGTTTGCTCATCATGGATAAACACTAATTGCCCCACACCCCAAGGTGCTTCCAGACCTTCAGTCGGCTCTGAAAAATCCACATCAATTGGCAATGATTTATCGACGTATTGCCAGCTTGGCAACCCTTCAATAAAAGGACCAAACAGCAATTGGTTATCCTTCATTGATTTGAAGTTTTCGCCATTGATCCAAACCATATCAACACTGCCACCGCTGTTTTTACCTGCGGCTTTTTCTGCGATAAGTCGAGTGGTGGTCTCAGAAATATCGGTGACTTTGACGTGGTTTAGCGTCACGTTATAACGCGATTTTAGCTCTCTACTCGCCCACTGGATGTAGCGATTAATTTCTTGGCTTCCGCCCCAAGCATGAAAGTAGACGGATTGTCCGTCGGCTTGTTGTTCGATTTTTTGCCATTCACTAGCAACCAATGAGTTGGCAAAAGAAGATGTCGCGAAAGTGGTGGCTAAAATGCCAACGGTACTGAGTAGCTTTTTCATATCTATTCCGTGTTATGTCTTTTTATTCTCGTTTCCGACGTTATTGACGTCTAAACAAGTCGCTCCGCTTTGTTACAAGGATAGTAATCCATCTCTCTCTATTATCAATGCCAATCCCAAACGGAATCACTCATTGATTCAAAGAATTATTCTCAATGTGAAGCAAAACGAAGAAAGGACAATTCTGATGTCGTTTTAGGTATACAAGAGCGGACCGCTTGTTTGACGATATTCTTTCAAGTAATTGAAAATTATTGTCCTCAAGCAACTTCGATATGTTGATTTGGAAGACTGAACCCGCGTCGTAGACGTGGCGTTGAGGGCGTAAAGAGGGAAAGAGTTTGTCGTTTTAAACGATTTTGCTAACCGAAACGTGCGAAACAGACATCCTGCCTGCTTTGATATGGATTAGGAGGCATAAAAAAAGCAGCCATTTTATGGCTGCTCTTAGAATATGAAATGGGACTTAGTTTACCCAATCACGCAACTGAAACGTTAGTTCGTGATCGTCATTTTTAAGCATTAGCCCTTCTTTGGTTAGCGTTATATCACTCCATTCAGTAAGAGTTTCAGACATCGCTTGCTCAATTTTCATTTGGTCATCCATACACATCTTCATGGTCATTCCCATTTTTTCGATGCGTAGTTGATTGTTTTTTAGTTCAGCTTGACCAAAGAAGTTGTTACACCCCGCGTTACCATTTGCAGTCAGATTTTCTCCGATTTCTAAGCGAGGCGCTTGCTGACGTTCTTTTAATTCGATGTTTTTACCATCAATCTGAACCAGCTCCCAATTATGGTGCTGTAAATCTTGAGCCGTAATTTCTTTCACATTGTCACCGTTGCTAGCACATGCAGTCATAAGAACAGGAAGAGAGATTGCTGTAACTAACGTTTTTAGGCTAAGCTTCATTTTATAGACTCCGTTTTTAGAAAACGTGGTAAGTATAGGTAATAAAACACTGTTTTTGTCAGCATAAGGTAATAGTTTCGTATTACTGTGACAGAGTCCAGTTTATATACTCAAACGGCTTCAAGGTGCAAGATGTATAGCACTGTTGGGAGCTTATATTGAAGTCGTTATAATATCATTACAGCACAGCGAGCAAAAAACGGTTAGAGCATGGAGCAACTAGAGTTTTTTACCGTCCCAAACCCTTGCGTTGGTATTTGTAGTGTGGACGAAAAAGGGTATTGCAAAGGATGTATGCGTAAAAGAGAAGAGCGATTTAACTGGCTCACTTATACGCCTGCTCAACAGTTGCATGTAATTAAGCTATGCCGTCAGCGCTATAGAAGAAAGGTATTGGCAGGGAAGGGAAAGGCAGAAGAGTCTCAAGAAGAATTATCACCACAGCAAAATCTCTTTTAAATTTCGAATTATCCCGGCTCGGCAATAATCAATGATGAGCCGGGACTGTATTAGCTCTTACTATGCGGTGCGTGTAAGGCAAACTCGTTAAATTAGCGCTACTTCATTGACCAACGGTCACTGACCCATCCCCCAGCATGTTCGTCAAAGTGGCTTCCTGAAAATCGATGATTGAATTCAACATCTAATTTACTTGTCGGGCGTTCATCCATCAGCTGATGAATGTATCTCGCCATAGGGTCCGTGCAAGCTTCGCGCTCTCTACGGGTAACCACTTCTTTGATCATTTGAAGTCTGTAGCTATTGCTGGCTCGTTTCATTTTTGACCTCCTGAACTCGATGGCAGCAGTTTGAACATATTGACGTCCAGATCGCTGCTCATTGGTGAACGCTTGGCGGCGAATCACCTTCGTTTTAGGTCAAAAAGACAAATTGTTTGAGAGCAGTGTTTGTAACGCCATTCACATCTTTCCTAGAATCATCCACTAAGCTACGAAACTTCATAGCGAAAAGTTAGTTGATGAATCTGTATTTTCGAAAGACCTTATCAAACATAGAAGCCCAGCACATGGGCGTCAACAACACAAATGAATAATTTTTGAACACTTTATGAAGGGCGATAATTTTCAGCACTTTAACGAAAATAAAAAAACCGAAGCGTCACGCTTCGGTTTTTAGGGAGGCTCTGACGGAACAACTTCTAAAAGCTCTTCACGTCAGAGTGTAAGGTGTTTTTAGCTATTAGTTGCTGGGCAACCTTTCACAGCTTGACCGTTACTGAAGTACTTGATGTTTTCTAAGTTTTTGTTGTAGCTATCCGCAGAGATCTGTGGGTTATTTACGAAGAACTCACGTAAAACGTATGCATCGGTTAGCTGGGTAGATTGAACATCGATGATTGGATAGTTATCGCCACCAGCAGCACTGAAACTGATTACAGAGAATGTGTACGTTGCGTCTAGATCGAAGCCTTTATTGTTAATGTCAGTAATGGTTACTGAGCCAGCATCACAATTTACATCTAAAGTGATGTTATCTAGTTGAGCGTAAGCACCAGAGCCTGCAGATTTCGTCGCAACCACATCTAGGTACTCTTTAACTTCTTTGCCTGTCATAGTTGCTTTAGTCACGAAGTTACCAAATGGCTGAACGGTTAGTACGTCACGGTAAGTGATATCACCATCTTGGATTGAATCACGCACACCGCCAGAGTTCATCACACCAAAGTCAGCACCTACCGTTTTGTAAGTACGGTATGCCTCGCCCAGTAGATGACCTAGGTTAGTTTGTTGAGAGCGAACTACGTTACGATCACCTTCTAACTTACCCGTTGTATTAGAAATCTTCTCATCTAATAACTCTTGACCTTGCTGTTGGTATGGCAGTAGTAACGCTTTTACCGTCGCATCTTGTTGAATGCGTTCACCGATCACTTCATCGTTGTCGTCCAAAAGGTTTACAGGAATCAGTGCGTAATTCGCTAAGTGAAGCTTGCCGTCGTAATATTCGAAGTCCGCACGACCCACATATTTACCCCACTCATGCGCTTGCATAATCCAAGTGCCTTTTTGTTGGTCTGGCGCGCAATCATCACCAGGTTTGAAATCAGCATACTCATTGGTACCTGGCTCCATACACACTGGGTTTTGTGAGTGACCACCGATGATAGCGTCTAGTTGTCCCTCTTCAAGAGAGCGAGCGAGCTTCACGTCCCCTGGTGCTTCACTACCATTATTACCATCTTGGTAGTGACCCATGTGCGTCGTTGCAAATACTAGATCTACTTTTTCGTTTTCTTCGATTTCCTTAAGTACTTTTTTGATTTCAACTTGAGGGTCTTCGAAGTGGATGTTTGATACGTTGTCTGGATTGACTAGCTTCGCCGTGTCCTGGGTGGTTAGACCAATTACAGCGATCTTAAGGCCGTTGATAGTAAATACTTTGTAAGGGTCGAAGTAACGCTCATTGGTATCTTTCTTATAGATATTCGCAGCCAGCATAGGGAAGTCAGCTAGCTCAGCTTGCATATCGAGAATATCTAGTGAGTTATCAAACTCGTGGTTACCGACAGCCATTGCATCGTAACCAAGTAGGTTCATCCCTACGAAGTCTGGAACCGCATCTTGCATGTCTGATTCTGGTACGCCGGTATTAATATCACCGCCAGACAGCAGAATGGTTTCACCGCCTTTTGCTTCGACTTCTGCGCGAATAGATTCGATTAAAGTGTGACGCGCAGCCATGCCATATTCGCCGTCGCTGTTATGCCAAAAGCGACCGTGGTTATCGTTAGTGTGGAGAACGGTGAACTTAGTACAAGAATCTGCAGTCTCGCAGGTTACTGGAGAATTATCGCTGTCTGAGCCGCATCCTGCTAGCGCAGCGCCCACTGCCATTACCAAAAGAGATTTGGAAAACTTCATAAGGGATCCTTTCTTTGTGATTTTGTTATTGTTACGGCGTGAAATATACGGAATTAATGTGAAACTTTAGTGATCTATCTCTTATTTATACTTCTATCGGAGAAATGAATTAATAAGCCTGCAAACTACGTCTCCAATTAAACAGAAATAGTTTTTAGTATATTGAAATTAGAGGGAGGGGGTTATTTTGTGAAGTGGCCAATTGAATGAATGTGGTTTGTGTGAATCAATGCGCATTTTTGCGAAGTATAGCGCTGATTTTGGTGATTATTTTGCCAAGTTCATGTTTTTCTTAGCAGCTATGACACAAATCGTTATAAATTTTCGCTCTGATGATGAGGGAAATATTTTGTATATAAAATGATCACTGTAAAACCCAAACTCGTTTGATCTTGGCTTACTCTGTTTAATACAACCAGAAAGGGTATTTCTCTCTGTACTATAATTGCGACCGTTTAGAAATCTTATGCCTTAGATATCGTTTATTTATTCTTATTCGATACCTTACCGTGTTTATCCCGCTTTCGATACCCGGATGTTAAAACAAATAGATTCAATCTAATGAGCGAAAGTGAAACGTAAATAACGAGGCGTTTTCTTCGGATATTACGATGTGCACTATCATTGAATTAATGAAAATGAAATGGAGTAATGTAAAGCGTTGCATCTGTGGCTGCTCGCTTTGAGCTTCGATTTAAAGAGTAGGGTTGAAAGAATTTGTAAGTGGTGAATTTTA
Source organism: Vibrio sp. JZG120 (assembly GCF_053890955.1). NCBI lineage: Bacteria > Pseudomonadati > Pseudomonadota > Gammaproteobacteria > Vibrionales > Vibrionaceae > Vibrio > Vibrio sp. JZG120. Next base: position 420,692 of record NZ_JBSRRK010000004.1, on the reverse strand, counting down.
AGAAAGGATAGTAATGAGATACACAGTAAGGAACGCAGTCAGAGAGGAAGCAACTCAAATCGCCAAGATACATGTTGATTCGTGGCAGGTAGCATACAAAGGGTTAATGCCACAGAGCTACATCGATCAGTTTACGATTGAGCGCCGAGAAAGGATGTGGACGCGAGTCATGACTGAGCAACTGGCCCAATTGATCGTCGTTGAGAGACAAGGGGAAATCGTCGGCTTTTTAAGTTACGAACTACCTAACCACACCTGTGAAGATAAAACGGCGTGGGTAACATGTTGCTATGTCTCTCCTTTGCATTATGGGCAAGGGGCAGGGAGTGCATTGTTAGATGAACTAGAAACGCGTCTACTCTCTACGCCCGTTATGCAGATAAGCCTGAAAGCACTGGATACCAATAAACAGGGGCTTAACTTTTACAAGAAGTGTGGTTTTGTGCGTACTGGAGAGGAAGAGACGGAAATCATAGACTGTATGACGCTGACGGATCTCACTTTAGTGAAGTACGTTGCCCGTTCATAAATCAATTGTTATATGCCACATATAGTAAAACCCCGGAGGTGGTAAGACTCCGGGGTTTTGAAATTTTTTAGATGTCTCGGTTGGTAAGTCCGATTATCTTTAATGCAAAAGGTTTGGATTTAATCCGATTAATTCCTTGGTAGGGAATTAGATACGGATGAAGTCCATGTGTTCAACTTTTGGCTTGAACGCGTGACGTTGAACGTCTTGTGGCTTAACTTTAACTTCTTTGCCATCGATAACTAGAACTAGGCCTTCGTAGAATTCAGGCTTGTCCATTTGGTTTACGATGTCGTCGTGGTTAAGAACGATAGCTACTGCTGCTTCTTCACCGCCGTATACAACTGCAGGGAATTTGCCAGCGTGACGTAGGCGGCGGCTCGCACCTTTACCTAGTTCAGTACGTACTACTGCTTCGAATTTCATAGTATTTACTCTCAAATTAGTAAAAATCAAATGTTCACAATCAACAATGCGACCTTGTTGTTCGTGGTAAAGCTTGAAACAGGAACTGTTCAAGCGAGCGCGGATACTATCATTCCACTTATAAATGGGCAACCCAAATCGTCCCCAAATCAACAAAAAGGTATGATTTATCTGGGTGTAAGGCTATCCCTTTTAACGCTTTGCTTGGATTTTGTTCACATCGGCTTCATTTTCATCGGTTTACTAATCATGGTCCGAAGAACAAAGTTTATGCGTTATATGCTTTATGTTCGGCTGAGATGCAAGACTAAAGATGCTTTTAAGCCACCTAAAGCGCTCGCTTCCAGTGTTAATTGACCTCGGTAACTGTGTGCCATTTCACTGACTATATTTAGACCAAGACCTGACCCAGGGGTCGCTTCATCCAATCTAACGCCTCTCTTGATTACTTGACTCAGTTTCTCTTTAGGGATACCTGGTCCGTCATCTTCAATGATGATGTGTATATTGTCTTTATCCTGAGAGGAGTGCACACGAATCATGTTGTTGGCCCACTTATAGGCATTTTCAAGCAAGTTACCCAGCATTTCGTCGAGATCGGTCTGCTCTACCGCTACATTCAGCTCTGAATCAAGTTCATTAATTAAGGAGATATCTCGGCTCGCATACACTTTATCAAACGCCATTGAGATAGCATCCACACGCTCTGCTGGGTTCGATTTCACTGATAAAATATTCATAGACCCCGCCATGCGGGCACGGCCCAGATGGTAATCGATATGATCTTGTATTTGATTGATCGGAGTACGCAGACGGGATTGCGTATCAGGTTCTAACGTCTGTACTTCATTTTTTAGGACAGAAAGTGGGGTTTTTAGCGCATGTGAGAGATTGCCTGCATGATTCCTAGCTCGTTCTAACAACTCCTGATAATGGAAAAGCAGAGCGTTGAGGTCGAAGATAAGAGGAGAAATCTCTTTCGGATAGGTTTCTTCTAGACTCTTTTTGTTACCAGACTTCAGCTCGGCCAACTCTTTTTGTAACTTCGTAAGCGGACTCAATGACCATGCAATTTGCAGCAAAATGACGGCAAGAACCCCTGCGAATAATAAGCCTAAAATAAGCCAGAGTTGCCCGATTAGCGTTTGCAGGGTGCTTTTGATAGGCTCTTCGTCAATACCAATAATGATATGGATAGGCCCATCGTAATCTGGTAAGTACAGAGCTTTTTCGATGGTAATCAGCCTTTCGCCTCTCGCGCCGTAAGCATCGTTATCCAGACCTTTGTATTCGATTTTTTTGTCCCACAAAGAACGAGAACGCTCGAGACTCGTCTCAGTGGAGGCACTCCAATATAAACCACTGTAAGGTCGGTTAAATCGAGGATCTGAGAGCAGAGCAGCGAGTGAGAGGTGCCCAGTCTCATCGACTTCTAACTGAGCGGCGATTTCATCCATAAAAATGCTCAGCTGTGAGCGAGTGTCGTCAACCATATAGTTGTACACTTGGGTCGGTATCGTCACACCAGCTGCGAGGATCATTGCCGTCAACCAAACGATCGCCGCTAAAACGAGGCGACTTTTGATACTCAGTCGTTTTATTGCGTTCAACGGTAGCCTGTTCTTATTCGGCATTTAATTGGTATCCCAACCCTCGGACAGTTTTGATGATCTTTGGCGCGATTTTTTTGCGAATTCGGCCGATAAAAACTTCGATTGTGTTGGAGTCACGATCAAAGTCTTGTTTGTAAATGTGCTCGACGAGTTCGGTGCGAGAAATTACTTTTTCTGGGTTATGCATAAAGTAAGCGACCACTTTATACTCCAGTGCCGTTAAGCTTACTGCTTGCCCTTGCCACATTACTTTAGAAGTGCGCGTATCCAAGCTCAAGTCGCCAATTTGCATCACAGGAGAGGCGTTACCTGATGCTCTTCGTAGTTGTGCGCGAATACGAGCGATAAGCTCAACCATTTCAAACGGCTTAGTTAGGTAATCGTCTGCACCTGCGTTTAGACCTTCAACTCTCTGCGTTAGGGTATCGCGAGCACTCAGGATAACGACAGGGGTATTGATGTTTTCATCACGAATGCCTTTTAGCACGGTGAGGCCATCCAATTTCGGCAGTCCTAGATCAAGAACAATAGCGTCCCATTCTTCCGATGTCGCGCGATACAGAGCGTCTATGCCATCTTGAGATAATTCTGGTACCCAGCCGGTACTTTCTAATGTTTCGATGATTTGCTCGCCTAAACGAGGGTCATCTTCAACGACAAGTATTTTCATATTGGTGATTCTTATTATGTTTGGAGTGTTATCGACGTAAGCTACGCATTGAGTCGGGATTACGCATTAGACCAGTTTAGTTGTTTTGTGGCTTTAACGCTTTGTTAAAGCTGCGACCTTTGATCTCAAGCATTTCCAGCGTGGCGGCGTCATACTCAACTTTCAGGACGCTATTGTTGTACAGGATTTTCAATTCATACACCCAAGCATCATCATCTTCTTCAAGTTCGACCTTGATGATACGGCCGTATAGGTCGTTTTCTACTGCGGCGTAAAGGTCCGAAAATGGTCGTATATATCCTTGTTGAACCGCGCGATAGACCTCATCTTGATCTTCATCGAATTCAATACGTGTTCCAGGCTTTTCGACATCTTGCACGATGGCGTGACCATTTTGTGAGGCATAGTAGTCGTCATGCTTGGCGAAACTTGGTGCACACATCAATGTCGTGATAAGGCCGAAAAGTAACGCAGAATGTTGAGAAGTCGTTGCTTTATACATAGTCAAACCTTTTCTAGAACGTTAGCCGCAGTATATCGGATATAGATGAACAGAGAGTGAATCATCGAGTTCAGTTTTACTATATGTTGCAGACGTTATTTCAACTCGTCTTCAAAAATTTTGTCTCGCAATTTCCAAAAGCGACCGGATTTCCTTGCAATAACAAACTGAGGTAAACGGAAACGATGTTGATTGGCAACAACACGTGTCGGTGAAGCCTCTTCAAAAGGGCGATGCTTGTCTGCCAAGTGAGGGCGCACAAATTGGTCTTTAAACGTTTGTTTTTGTTTTTTGGTACTCAATGACCAAAACTCATGAACTAACGCATTGCCTTCGCCTTGGTATGGTTCACCAGAATACGTCACCTTGAGTTGAGATTTACCGTCACTGGACTTAAATACTGACAGGTCCATTTCTGTGCATTCAAATATCAATGCATCTTTTAGATTAAGGGCTTCTTTTAATTTTTTATCTGGATCAACAAGCGTTGCGTCACACTCTTGACAAATGCGCGCAGCGATATCGTTGTCGGCACCACATTCACCACAGTATTTGGCACGAAAACGGTATCCACAGTGTTCACGTTCGCCTGTGTCTTCATCTTCAAAGTAACCTTGGCAACGTCTGCCAAAGTGTTCAACCAAGAAACCGTTACTATCCAATTTCCCCCAGAAGTTGTTATTGAATCCGCAAGCCGGGCAGGGAATTGTGATAATTTCACTGTCAGAGTCTGGTTTGGGGTCACCGACTTCAGGTTGGTATAAATCGTAGCTGTTGCCTGCGTAATCAAGCACTAAACATTCTGATTTTCCGTCTGATAAGCGTAATCCTCGCCCTACAATCTGCTGGTATAGACTGACTGACTCTGTTGGTCGCAAAATCGCGATTAAATCGACATGCGGCGCATCAAACCCGGTAGTCAGTACCGAAACATTGACCAAATATTTTATTTGACGATTCTTGAACGCTTGGATGATCGCATCGCGCTCCGGCGTAGGTGTATCACCAATGACGATTTCAGTTTCGCCTTCAGGCAGTAAACTGTGGATCTCTTGTGCGTGTCGGACAGTCGCGGCGAAGATCATGACACCTTGACGTTCTCTCGCATATTGCATGATTTGCTCAACAATTTGCGGAGTGGCGCGCTTGGCTTTATCGATCACCATGTCCATTTCTGCTTCTTTGTAGCGTCCGGTGTTTGCGGGTTTCAGTTGCGAGAAGTCGTAAGACAAAACGGGCGCGTCCATCATGCGGGCCGGAGTGAGGAAGTTTTCGTCGAGCAAGTAACGGATCGGCAGTTCGAAAATACAATCGCGGAAGAATCGAGGCTCTTCGGTGCGTACTTGACCTCGGGTGTGATACTGATAAATCCAGCCCATTCCTAAACGATAGGGCGTTGCAGTTAGTCCCAGAACCTTAATGCCTGGGTTCAGTTCTCGTAAGTGAGTAATAACTTTTTGGTAGCTGCTGTTTTTGTCATCCGGCACACGATGGCACTCATCAATAACGAGCAGAGAAAACTGGTTTTTGAACGAATCTAAGTTACGTACGACCGATTGAACCGAAGCAAACACGACTTGCTGGTCAGTTTCTTTTCGCCCCAATCCTGCTGAGAAGATGGAACCTTTTAAACCATAACCTTCATACTTCGCGTGGTTTTGCTCGACCAGCTCTTTAACGTGAGCGAGGACTAACACTCTCCCTTTCGCAAGGCGAGCAAGTTCTGCGATCACCAAGCTTTTTCCGGCACCGGTTGGCAGCACGATCACTGCTGGTGTCGAGTGTTTACGAAAGTAATGAATGACTGCTTTAACCGAGTCGGCTTGATAAGGACGAAGTGTGTACATGAAAATATGTGAAATTGCTCAACTATTCGAACGAGGAACGCTATAATACCTGACTTTTATACCCAAGTGACCTTTAAACCAAGATTTGGAGATCACTTGGGTATAATTCAATGAGGTATTCATGCGTTTAGATAAATATTTGTGTGATGCTCTGGGTGCAACACGCAAACAGGCAACAAAGATCATCAAAAGTGGAGACATCACCGTTGACGGTGAGGTTCAAAAAAGTGGTGCATTTAAAGTACCTGAAGGTGCAGAAGTAATGTGGGAAGACCGCGTTATTGGTGCTCCTGGTCCTCGTTACATTATGTTGTATAAGCCTGCTGACTTTGTTTGTTCACATGAAGATGGCTACAACCAAACTGCATTCGCATTGCTTGATGAGCCTAAAATTGAAAACCTCCACTTTGCGGGCCGATTAGATGTCGACACAACTGGCTTGGTGTTGATTACGGATGATGGTAAGTGGTCTCACCGTATTACCTCACCTAAGCATAAGTGTGAGAAAACGTACCGTGTTTGGCTTGTCGATGCGATTCAGCCTGATTACGCGGAAAAGCTCGAACAAGGCATCATTTTGCGCAATGAATCAGAAGCAACATTACCTGCTCGTTTGGAGATCGTGAACGAGGCAGAGAATGAAGTATTATTAACTATTGTGGAAGGTAAGTATCACCAAGTGAAACGCATGTTTGCGGCGTTAGGAAATAAAGTTGAGTACTTACATCGTGAGCGTATTGGTTCGATTGAACTCGATGAGGCGCTAGAACCTGGTGATTATCGCTACCTCACGCAGGAAGAAATTGATTCTATTTGGAATTAATTATCGGCATGGGAAATTCTTTAGTTCCCAATTGGAACTAGTTTTTTGGTAGGAATTGGCTCAAAATTAATTTTCCTACCAAAATTAGTGCCTAGACAATTCCGGTGTGCTTACTCATCTCAGTGATATGCCTTTGCATTTAGCTGAGGCATGCATACTCTTATTGCAAAGCCTTCGGCTACGGTGAATGGAATGATGGTGTCAACGCTATCATTTTTACTGCATTGTGTTTGTTTCCCATAAACACATTTCGCTTTCACATGCTTTTCTATGTCGAGTTCGTCAAGGTCACACCTTGGTACATATTTGCCCTTATGATTCTCGAACGTTTACAGAACAGGCCTTTGGCTTCTAGATATCAGCGATATGAGAACCGTCCGTTATTTTCACTTTGCTCTGAAAGTATTGACGAAAGGGCTCCAACAAGAGGTAAAAGAATGACAGAAAAAGCTCAAAGCGCTCCGCAATCCCAAATCAGTTTTCTATTGTTTCTTGTATTAGGAGCGATTGGTGCTTTGACGCCTTTGGCGATCGACATGTATCTGCCTGCAATGCCAACCATCGCGAAGGATTTGGGTGTTGCGCCTGGCGCGGTTCAGATTACGTTGACGGCTTATACGGCAGGTTTTGCGATTGGCCAGTTAATTCATGGGCCGCTTGCCGATAGTTTTGGCCGTAGACCTGTACTGATTTTGGGTGTGCTTTTCTTTGGATTAGCGGCGGTAGTGAGTGCGACCACAAACGGCATCGATGCATTGACTTATGTGCGAACAGCACAAGGTTTTGCTGGCGCGGCAGCGGCGGTCATTATCCAAGCCGTCGTGCGTGACATGTTTGACCGTGAAGACTTTGCCCGTGCAATGTCTTTCGTCACCTTAGTGATCACCATGGCACCCTTGGTTGCGCCTATGATAGGTGGTCACCTAGCGATCTGGTTTGGTTGGCGTTCGATCTTTTGGGTGTTAGCCATTTTCGCTGTGGTGGTAATTCTACTGGTACTTTGGAAAATCCCAGAGACGTTGAAACCAGAAAATCGTCAGCCGCTTCGTTTTCGCACTACGATGAGAAACTACGCCAGATTATGCTCCAACCCTGAAGCGATAGGTTTGATGCTTTCTGGAGCGTTTTCATTTTCCGGAATGTTTGCATTCCTGACTGCGGGCTCGTTTGTTTATATTGATTTATATGGTGTTCGACCAGACCACTTTGGTTATTTATTTGGTTTGAACATTGTTGCGATGATCATCATGACCAGTATTAATGGTCGCTTGGTGAAGAAAGTTGGCTCTCATGCCATGCTTCGTTTTGGGTTGTTCGTGCAACTTTTGGCGGGGATTGGTTTATTCGTAAGTTGGTTAATGGACTTCGGATTATGGGGCATCGTACCTTTTGTTGTGCTGTTTATCGGTACATTGTCGACGATAGGTAGTAACGCGATGGCGCTGCTTTTAAGTGGCTACCCATCAATGGCGGGTACAGCATCGTCTCTGGCGGGGACGTTAAGATTCGGTATCGGCTCATTGGTTGGCGCGCTGGTGGCATCACTACCAGGTAATGTGGCGTGGCCGATGATCATTGTGATGTTTGCTTGTTCTGTGCTTTCAGCACTGTTTTATTGGACTTTAGGAAGAAAGGCGTAATGTCGAATTACACCAAAGAAATTCAAAACTTAGTTAACTCAGCACTTGAAGAGTTAGATCAAGAGCATCGCTCAGGTAAGTTAGCCAATGCCCCTGTTGCGAATAACCATTATTTAGTGCGCTGGGTTACCAAAGCACTTAAATCTCAGCGTTTCGGTCGAGTCGTAGGCGATGACTTAACACGTTGGCAAAAAGCGGGTCGTTCAAAGGGTAATGACGCTGGTTTGTTGTTTATCTTCAAGCGTATTTCTGCTTTTTACGCTCAGTTTTTTCCTGAAGATGAAGATTCAAAAGTGATCAAAGACTCTGACGTCGAAGCATTTTTAGATGTGATGGAGCAAGCGGGTTGGGAAGTATCAACGTCTGAGCAACTTGTTGGTTGTGGCAAAATCCAAATCTTCACGGAAGGTCAAAACTCTTTGGCGCTATGTGCAGATCAATGCGAAAGCTGCTTCGACGGCGAGCTGCTCGTCAAACCAATGAGCTGGTTTGTGCGTGGCAACCATGCTGAGTTTGTTGAGAAAGCAGCGCAAGCGGGCTTTATGGTGCATAAAGTGACGGACTACAAATCGATGGTGAAATACCACGGCGAGTACCTTATCTTTCCTGCAAACGAAGGTAACCAATTGGCTGAGATTCCGTTGAGCTTCCAAGCTTAATCAACTTCTCACAGCAGTAGAATTGAAATACGAAAGCATCAGGCGTTTGAAACGTCTGATGCTTTTTTTGTTACGTCACTCTGTATTTAAAAGCGATATTTCCAATAGACGCCACCATATAGACCTTCATAGCTTTGCAAAACGTCGCCCATCGTTTCGGTTTCGTTATTAAACAAGTAATCCTCTTCTGAGTAGTCTTCATAACGGAGGTTAAGCTGCACGTTTTGATTTTCAGATACTTCATAGTCAGCGATGACTTCAAATCGGTACGAGTTCGCCTCGTTATCAGGATATTGGTAGCCACCAGATGTGGTTGAAGATTTCCCATCGGTTTGGCTGTAGCTGTAATCAAACGAGATAGAAAGTTTGTCGTCTAGTAGCTGCTCTTTACTCACACCAAAGCCAATGGTTGTGATGTCATCTTTGAGTTTGGTGGTGTAGCGGTTCCAACCGACAACGTCAGAGTTTGCTTGTTGTTGCTCGGAGCGGATGATCTGTTGATTGTAAAAAACATGCCCGTTTAGTCCGTCGAGTAAATTGAAGTTGACGCTGATATCGTAGCCGTAATCTTCTCCTTCGCTTAAACCTATATCGGGTTTAGCATAGTCGTCGTTTCCGTACCAAAGCTCAGCAAGTAACTGGACATCGCTTGTTACGTCATAGCTGCCGTCGCCACGGAGCTCAATCCTCTCTTTATCGGCTAAATAGTATTGGCGCAAATTAGGCGAGTCGCTGCTGTCGTCCTGCCAATCAGAGCCATCGCGAAAAGAGTAGGAGACTTTACCGCCTAATTGCCACGGTCTATTTGGTCTGTACTGGGCCCCAACAAAAACGCGCTGTTCATCGGTACGTTTCCTATCAGCATAACTTCGCTCATCTTGTCTAAAATGGTAACCCGTATTCAATTTCACATCAGAAGTAACACGATGCTTGAGTGTTGCTTCCAGTTTGGTTTTGGTGTGGTCGTATTTTTCTCTCGTCGATCCGATGATGGTGTTTCTATCGGAGTTATCGTCTTTATCTGAATAGTCCGCAGAAATGGCGAAAGCAGTGTCTCGCGAAAGTTTGTTGTGGTAATCCGCGCTCATTTGCCAAGTGTTGGTTTCGCCATGGAATGTATTGGAGTTAACGGGGGACTGTGGAAACGGATTTAACCCGCCTTCAGAAGACGTCTGTGACCAAAGTAAGCGGCCACTGAACGTTTGTTGATTCAACCGATAATTCCCCGTGACAGCAAACTGGTGAAAGTCGTTGTCAGGCTCATACGCGAGGTGGTTAGCGTAAGGATTGGTAGTGCTGCCGTAATAAAGTGCGGACTTGTCATTTCTAAAAAACGAGCCGCGATACGCAATATCCACCAGCCAAAAATCTTCCATGTAGCTTACTCCTACTTGAGTATTTAATGTTTCATGGTCGACGGCTTTGGGTATGAATCCCGGCGCGTTGGCGTAACCCGGAATAGTCGATGAATAAAGCGAAGTTGTGCCTTCTTTACGTTCGTGCTTCATGGATGCATATGGCTTCCATGGCGTATGTGGTGTGTACTTGAGTTCTAACTTAAACGTCTCTCGCGTCACTGAGTTTTCATATTTCGATAGGTCACCACTGACGAATGCATCCTCTCTTGGATGATACGCACTGAGTGAGGACTGATTCCAGAAATACGGCGTTTCACTATAACTGCCGAGGACACGTAATCCGTCGTACTGGCCCATTTCCCACTGCAGTAAGAAGCGTTGCAAACCAAGATCTTCGACGACGATTCGATTGTAGAACCCATCGTCTTCATATTGTTCGATATCGGCGTTTAGGCTCGCGTTAAAGTGTTTATTGTCAGAGTTTGTACCGTAAACGGGTGGATTCCAATTATAGAATCGCGAGGAACCATCGTTGTTAAGGTAACCGACGCCCGTGCTGACTTCTCCACTCCATGTGCCGTCGCTGCTGCATTCACTGCACTGCCAGCGGCTAGTGTCGGCTGGTTGAGAACGTTGTAACGAATAATCGTTGGCGTGCGCTTGCACAGCAAAAGCAAGGGAAATAGCGATGCACAGTTGAGATAGTTTCATGCCTCCCTCCTAATAACTTAATGTTTGACCACGTGGGTGGTTAGAGCCATGCACTTGATTGTGGCAGTTCAAACAACTTCCGCCGCGCACTCTCAAGTCGTTTTCAGGAATGGCTACGTTTGCATGTGGCACACGGTGACATTCCTGACATAGCATTGGCAGCCGTTTATTGAGCAGGGCTTTGTTCACTGAACCATGAGGTGTGTGGCAGGATGTACAATCTTCAGTTACAGGCTCATGCTCCCATAAGAATGGGCCGCGTTTTTCTGCATGACACTCGTAACAAGCGTTATTGACGGTTGACCAGTTCAGGCTCGCTTCATTTAATGTCTGATGTGGATTGTGGCAGCTAGAACAAGTCATGACGCCGTCGATAATAGGGTGACGACTGCGTTTGTGGATATCTGATTTGGTGCGGGAGTGACAATCGGTGCATTTGTCTGCTTGCATTTCGTCAACCATCATCGGATCGTCTTTTTGATGCAGTTGGTGACAGCTTGCACAAGACAGCCCTTCAAAAGCGTGCTCGCTACTATGCCAAGTCGAGCGTTTCGCATCTTGGTGACAAGATAAACACACGCTGTTTTGCTTTTCGGCCGGAACAGGGGAGTTTGGCCCAAAAGTGATCATCGGTTCACGAACTTGTCCTTTTCGTGGATTGCGTTCGTGATTGTTCGCTGGGCCATGGCATGCTTCACACTGTTTATCATTCATTGGCCCATGCAGGTTTGCGGACTTGCCATGAATGTTGTCGAAAATACCCGTAGCAGGTTTGTCTGAGGTATCGTCATGGCAACGAAGGCAGCCATCTGGTCCGCGGCGTGAATATTTTCCCTCGGAAAACTTGGTGTCTAATATGGTTTCCATTTCTTCTTGAGTTAACGTCGCCGCTTCGGGTTCTGGCTTGGCGACATCTTCCGAACTGACGGTGAAGATGACGCCTAACCCAAGTATCCCAGCTACCAACCACCGCAGAAACATTGCTTTCATAGCTCTTCCTTTTCTTATCCTTAGTTGTCAAAGCATTGTGTTCAATGACGAATTCAACGGTAGTCGTATACCTTGTGAACCTTATCTACCCCTTGTGACTGACCAATAGCATGGCAAGTCGCACATTGTTCGGAGCCCGTTGCTTGTGCTGCTGTGTCTGCTCCAAATACCGCGCCGTGATTCAGCATATGGTTCAGAGGCGCATCTCCTGCCACGGTATCCGGGTCAGCATTAGCTAAAGATGACTCTAAGTGACACGCGCCACAGGCGACTAATGCAGGACTAAAATATTTACCACTCGCCAGAGAAGGGCGCGTATTTTGTTGGCTAGGTAAGTTGTATTGAGCATTGGTATGGCAGGACTCACAGTTGTTGACTGCGCTAGGGAAAGACGCTTCACCGCTATGAGCGGAGCCAAAGGCGTGGAATGAGTGCACGTGGTACTTTAGATCAGCCGCCATTCCAGGATAAAACGCAGAACGTTCAGAGTTATGGCAATTTTTACATTGTTGGAAGTCGGTGGCAGCATGTGGATGCTCACCGAGCTTATGGATAGTCAGCTCTTTGTGACAATCGTTACACGATGAAATGTCCGCGCCCACTGGCAGTTTGTGTTGCTTGTTGATACCAGACACATCAAACGAGCCAGATGCGTTATTGGCGGCAATGACGAAAGGCGATTTGATAAGATCGATGCCTTCAAACGTGACGCATTCGGCGAGCTCGCCATCTCTACGGTTGGCGCAAAGTGGCATGTCGGCGATGTTAACCGTCAACGTAGAGTTGGAGATTGGCTTAATCGCAGCGTCAGTGAAGTCTTTATGACACAAGAATAGGCCTTCTCCTTGAGCCTCACAGCCGTCACCAAGTGCGCCATCATCGGCGACGTTGAGACTGTTGTTTGCGACTATCGGGCCTTGGCCGTTATCCCAGTTCAGCAACAAATTGAGGTGCCCATGTTCATTAATGAAAGGGGTCAGTTCGTTGATGGATCCAATACCTGTGCCCGCTTTCGACACTCTTAGTTCAATCTCAAACTGGTCATCAATAAATCGCGCGCTTTCAACGTTGATTTCAAGCGAATCACGCGCTTTTGCAAGATTCTCTAAACGCATTACGTGAACCGTTTTAGCACTTCGGCTTGCGTCTTGGCCGATGATTGGATCGCCATTGTCATCTCGGTCATAAGGTCGGTGACAGCCCGAGCAGGAGTTTTGTGGCTCGCCGTTTCTTATCCAAGCCGTACCGATTTGGTTATCATGCGCGCCTCTGTCTCGGTACAAGTGACAGGTCTCACAGGCAACTTGGCTTGGGTGTTCAAACCAATTGTTGGCGTCTGATGCTTTCGCGACATCGGTTGAATGGCAGGTTGTACAGTTGCGGGCATCTTGCGGGAAAGGGTTGCCTTCAATGACTAAACCATTGATGTCGGTAACGAGCACGTCATTCTCGTCGACAGGCTGTTTGTAAGTCTCGGTGTTATTTCTGTCGCTACCTAATTTGAAAACATTACCGTGGTATTGATGAACAACGGCAGCGAGAGGGCGTCTGGCTGGCGCAGCGCCAGGGTTACTGTCATTGTGGCAAGCGGTACAAACGGCAATGTTGTTATCAATTGAGCGATAGCCCGGTCCATGATGAAGCGGTTCGCCCATATGACAGTTTTCACAGGTGCCTGTTTCAATCACATTGCGGGAGACAGCCGTATCTGAACTTTCTTGCGGCACCCATTCAAACACGTAGGTAAAACCGTTGCCTTGCTCACCATACGCCATGACGATTCGGTGGAGTTTATCCGCATCCCAAGCGATAAAACCATTGTTGCTAGAAGAGTCGGCAGTATAAGGATCTGACACTTTCAAAACGTCAGGAATGGCAAACGTGTAGCGATACCCCTCGTCTGTTTTTACTAGTGTTCCATCCCAAACACTCTCCATGCTGGCACGGTTATTTGCGGTATTACTTGAGTGATGGAAACTCTTCCAATAAGTGTTGCCATGGCGCCCATTGAAGGCAAAGGCTGGATCGCTCGAGTTTTGTGTATCGACACGAGAGGGCATTGCTTTGAGAAGTGCGATGCGAAAATCTCTCGTTTCGTCTAGCTCATGAGGTCTGCCACTGCCGTCTTTGACGGTAAAATTGACCACCAGTTTGGTTTCCCCGGTTTCTTGAGTGACCAATGATGGCTCGGAAACACTGATCTCGAAATCACCAAGTGCAGGTGGTGGTGTATTCTGATCGTTTTTGCTGTCTGGACCACATCCGGTGAGCAGTAAAATAAACAATATTAATGTAGCGATCGACTTTAAACCGTTCATAGTCCCTCTCGATTCGTCCTAAAGTAAGTGGGAATGCATGGGAATGGTTGAATATTTCAATAAACGATTGATTGAAATATTAATTTTATATTCAAGACAAAAGAAAAATATCCATATTTACATCGCTTGAATAAATCGAAATACATGGCTTGTAAGAGTATAGACGCAATATGAAATATTATTAAAATAAACCGCTATTTTTGTGTGTGAATTTTGGGGTTGAATTTATTATCATTTTAAATCAATTGTTTGGGTTGGATTTTCTGCGATTTAAGAGGTCGGCGCAGAAAAAGTGAGGGTATTGAACTACGCTACTTTAAATAGTTGACGGCTTAATATTTTTATCTTGGATATCGTTGGTTTTAAGTCGCGTTTATAAATTGATTTTCTTATCGTTTATTCGCTGTCTGGTTTTGATTAATAAAGATAATTACTACGGAGTCAGTCTAATATGCACCAGATAATTAAATTCTCACTAAAAATTTCCTCAGTGTTAGCCATCAGTTCTGCTTTGGTTTCCCACAGTTTAGCATCACCAAGTGAGCTAATTTCACAATACGAATGTGAAGCCTGTCATGGGCCAGACGGTGTTAGTTCCGACACGAATATTCCTACCATCGCAGGGATTCCCGAGTTCAACTTTTTTGACCAGATGTTGCGTTACCTTGAAGGCAGACCCTCAGCTTCGGTTAATCACGTATACGGAGACACGAGCAAAAAAGGCGACATGGTGTCGATAGTTAAATCTTTATCTGAGGCGCAGATTGAAGAGTTAGCAAAGCATTATGCTGGGCTTGAGTTTGTGCCAGCTAAGCAGTCTTTTGATCAAGCGTTAGCGATGAAAGGTAAGGCTATCCACGCGAAAAGTTGCGAGAACTGTCATTCGGATGGTGGCAGTAACGCTCTGGATGAAGCTTCGATTTTAGCTGGTCAGCAGAAGGGCTATCTCGCCACGACATTGAAACAGTTTAAGCAAGGCAAACGCTCCGTTGATAAAAAAATGGATGAGGCGTTCAAAGGGCTTAGTGCCGATGATTTAAACGCGCTCGTAGAATACTATGCGAGTTATCGCTAGCGCTGCTTTGGGATGAACACCAATGAGTTTATGGCGTAAACCAAACAGAAAATGGATGCTCGGCATACCAATTGGTGGCTTATTGGCGTTTATCCTTGGTGGGGCGGCCCTCAGTGTTTTCCACTTTGGTATGGATTACACCAATCGCAACGAGTTTTGTTACAGTTGCCATATTGGGATGGATACGATAGTTGAGGAGTACCAAGCATCCCCACACTTCAAAAATGCTCAGGGTGTGGTTGCCGCTACGTGCAGTGATTGCCATGTCCCTAGGGAGTTTTTTGCTAAAATCGCATTGAAAATAGGCGCTACAGCCGACATCTATCACAAACTGACTGGTGACATTACACTTGAGAATTTCGAGGCGGAGCATCGTCCGAGATTAGCAGCTGAAGTTACAAAGCAGTTTATCGAGAATAAATCAAAGCAGTGCCGATACTGCCATTCTGTTGACAAGATGGATTTCGAAGCGCAAGGACGAACCGTTGCGCGTCGACATCAAATGATGGAAAGTCGAGATCAATCGTGCATTGATTGCCATGCGGGGATTGCCCATCACCTGCCTATTTCTCTAGATTCTCCAGAGACTGTCCCACCTGAGGAGTAATACTGATACTTTCGGCTTCTTTCGCGATGGCTTTGACCATGCCTTTGAATATGAATAGATGGGCTGGCATCATGGCAAACCAGTAAAGCAGCCCGAGAAACCCCTGCGGGTGCCACCAAGCTGTGATATCCAGTTCTCGTTCATCACCATGGTCTTTGATGGTAATTTCTAAACGTCCAAGCCCCGGGCCTTTCATCCCAAAAAACAGTGAGAGGAACTGATCTTCCTCGCAGCGAATCACTTTCCAAGAGTCAATATAATCGCCGACTTTGAGCTCCGGCCCCGGAGGAGAAACGCGAATCGGTTTCCCGCCACCAAAAAAGATGTCGAGCCATTCACGTGTGCGCCACAAAATGTTGGCAAAGTAATAGCCTTTTTCACGACTCCCGATTTTTTGAGCCACTTTCCATAATGCCGCAGCGGAGGCTTGAGTTTTTATGCTCGCACCGGCTTGTTTAGGGTAGTAGCCATACCCCGGTTGCCATCGACGAAGTGCCGCTGGTTCAAAGCCCCAAACATTGCTGCGTACAAACGTGCCTTCATCTTGAATGGTATCGGATACCGCTTGCTCGTAGCTGATCAGCGTTTGCGGAAATCGTGCTTCAATCGCTTTGGAATCGGCAATGTAGTCATGCTCTAACCCCGCGAGTAATGCTTTGCCGATGTTTGCTGGTACAGAGGTGACCAAGCCGAGCCAGTACGATGCCATTTTTGGGGTAAGCAACGGTGTCGACCACAGCCGATAAGGCTTGTTGGTGATTCGGCAAATGACTTTAAACTGCTCGCGGTAGCTGAGTGTATCTGGCCCACCAACTTCATAAATTTGGTTTTCTTCTGGGGCTGATGCTTCGGCCAGCTGCAATAAATAGTGATTGAGGTTGGGTAGGGCAATAGGGTTGGCTTTTGAGTCGACCCATTTAGGCGCGATCAAAATAGGTAAGTTGTAGACAAAATCTCGCATGATCTCGAAAGCCGCGGAGCCGGGGCCAATGATGACGCCTGCACGCAATTCAGTTACTGGAACGCCAGACTGTCGGATAATTTTGCCCGTTGCTTTGCGTGCGGCTAAATGGCGCGAGTTTCCGGTTTGCGGTTGGATGGCACTTAAATAAATGACATGTTTGACACGGCTTTGCTCCAATGCGTATTTAAAGTTCAAAGCAAGGTTTAGCTCGTACTCAACAAAGTCATCGCCTTGTGCCATTCCGTGTACTAGGAAAAATACCAAGTCAAAATCGTTCACCACAGCGAGCGTGGCTTCTGCGTCGGCTAGGTCCAGATATCGCAACGTTAAATTAGGATGGGGCCGAGTCCTTAACTCCAAATAATCGATATGTCGCGCCGCGGCCGTGACGGCGTAACCTTTTTCTAAGAGTAACGGAAGAAGTTGAGAACCAATGTAACCCGAGGCGCCTAGCACCAACACCTTTTTCATTATCTGTCCTTTTAATCGTTGGTGGAATAAACACCACAGAGTATAATCATGAGACACTTTCCCCATTCTATCAATAAGTTGTCGTTGGAGCGCTTGTGACTTTTCTCTCTCAACTCTCAATACATGCAGATAAAGCATTCTTACGTCGCTTATTTGCGATCGCGCTACCAATTACACTGCAAAGCATGATGTTTTCTAGTCGAAGCCTTGTCGATGTGCTTATGCTCGGCCAACTTGGTGAAGCTGAAATAGCCGCTGTTGGGGTAGCGGCGCGCGCGACGTTTGTTACTACCATCATGTTAGTTGGGGTGACGACGGGTGGTGCATTACTGACCGCACAATATTGGGGGGCAGGCGATAAAGTCGGGGTACGTCGCAGTACCGCTTTAACATGGATGATAGCCATGGTGTTTGCCGCCATTGCCGTTGCTTTGTTTGTTATTTTCCCACAGCCAGTCATGAAACTGACGACGGACTCACAAGAAGTGATTGAGTTAGGGGCCAGCTATCTAATTATTTCATCCGTTAGCATGTTTGCTGTTGCGTGTGTCGCTAGTATGTCGGTGGGCTTGAGAGCGATGCACCAACCGGGGCTGAGCACATTTTTTAGTGGTATAGGCATTCTGTCTAATGTTTTCCTTAACTGGGTGTTAATTTTTGGTCACTTAGGTTTTCCTGCTTTAGGGATTACAGGGGCAGCCATTGCAACGGTTATCAGTGGCGCGATCGAAGTCGGTTGTCTATTTGGCTATTTATGGCTGAAGAAACACATAATTGCATTTGGTTGGGATGATATACGCGCAGGTTTGGTTGTAGACAAAATAACGCGTTTCTTGAGCCTTTCCTTACCGACCACATTTAACTTTTTGGCATGGGCTGGTGGATTGTTCGCTTACCATGCCATCATGGGGCAAGCGGGTGTGCAAGGTTTGGCAGCGTTGTCGGTGATGACGCCCGTTGAGTCAATCGCTCTCGCTATGATGATTGGCCTATCGAATGCAGCTGCGGTTTTAGTGGGTAACCAACTCGGCGCGAAAAACTTTGAACCTGTGTATTACCAAGCTTGGGCTACGGTCATTTTGAATGTGTTTATCGCATTTGTGGTCGCTGTTGTATTGATAGTGTCCAATCAATGGATCCTTAATGCGTTTAGTGCACTGACAGCGGATACTCGCCAGTTAGCTGAACAGTTTATGGTGATTCTTGCTTTAGGTGTCGTACTACGCTCGGTGCCGATGATGGTCATTGTTGGGGTATTACGTGCAGGTGGTGACGTTAAGTTTTGTTTGTATCAAGACATTCTTGCGCAGTGGGTGATCGGGATTCCACTCGCGGCATTTGCAGCGATTCAGCTCGGTTGGGAACCGCAATGGGTTTACTTACTCTTTTTGACCGAGGAAGTTGTGAAGTGGGCGATTTGTTTGCCAAGAATGGTGAGCCGAAAATGGACGAAAAACCTTATCGGTCAATAGAGGTAAACAGCGTTTACTGCAGCTGCAAAAATCTGCTCAATACGTCAACAAAATTAGGAACAGAAAGTGAATCGAGTTGCATTTGTACTCTCATAGTGTGATCAAGCATTCAAAATACTTTCTACTAACAGGATTTTAGTGTAGATTCTGATCCCAATTTTTAAATACCATCCGAGCGGCATAATCAATGTTAAAACTGTCAGACCTATGTAAAGGCTATGTAGACGGGGGAGAATTTCACCCTGTATTACAAGGGGCAGAATTAACATTACAGCAAGGTGACCAAGTCGCTCTGATGGGAGAAAGTGGTTCGGGTAAAAGTACTTTGCTGAACTTAATTGCCGGACTGGATACTGCAGACTCTGGTGAAGTTCAGTTTCCAAATTTTGCCATGCATGATGCGCCAGAGCATTTGAGAACCCTTTATCGCCGCAACAATATTGGTAATATCTTCCAACAGTTCAACCTGCTTCCTACGCTCAATATTGCCGACAATATTCGTTTTTGTCGTCAGTTAAAAGGTTTGCCAGAAGATAAAGAGTTGTGGCGTCAAATTCTTTCTGCTCTGGATTTAATGCCTCTGCTAGGCCGTTACCCGGAAGAAGCATCTGGTGGTCAGCAACAACGTGCTGCTATTGCTCGCGCACTCTATATGGAACCTAAAATCCTACTCGCTGATGAGCCAACTGGTAGCCTAGACGAGCGAAACGCAGAAGCGGTAATGCGCTTATTGACGAGTCTCGCTCGCCAACTGGAGTGTACTTTGCTGTTAGTGACGCACAGTGAAAAAGTGGCGGCCCATATGGAAGGTAAGATTCGACTTCAAGGAGGGCAACTGCATGTTATGGCCCGTAGTTAAGGCACTACTCGGTCATTACCGTCGTTACCCACTACAAATTATTCTTGTCTGGCTAGGGTTAACCTTAGGCGTGTCCCTTCTTGTTGGTGTTACTTCTATCAATCAGCATGCAAAACAAAGTTATGCGACAGGAGAAAAGCTTTTCTCCAATCCTTTGCCATACCGAATCCGAACTAAACACTCTGCCAATAAAATTCCTCAAGGTTTCTATATCCAGTTGCGCCGAGCTGGGTTTAACCAATGTGCGCCGTTTGACGTGCTGCATCTAGATGCTAAAACCGATATGAGCTTGATGCTGGTGGGGATTGACCCTGTCGCGATGATTCCATTGCAGCAAGGCAAATCTTTGGGTGAGATGCCCGTTCTATCATTAATGAAACCTCCTTATCCCATTCTAGTCAGTCAAGATTTGGCCGCTTACATGAGTTGGCAGGATGGGGACTTTATTGAGATGAATGACGGAAGTCGTCTCGGACCGATTCAAGTCGATAAAAACAAAATGCTCTCTGGGACTCGGCTGGTTACCGACATCTCATTACTGCGTATGCTCAAGCGGAGCTCAGGTTTATCTGCGATTTCTTGTGGTGAAATGCCAGAGGAAAAGCTAATAGCGCTGAAAAATATGCTTCCCAATGGCATGACGCTCGTTAGGAATACGCGTACGGAGCTTGAGTCGTTAACTAATGCATTCCACATGAATCTCACTGCGATGGGGATGCTGTCATTTTTGGTCGGGTTGTTTATTTTTTATCAAGCGATGTCTTTGTCATTTATTCAGCGACAACGTTTGGTGGGTATTTTGAGACAGACGGGGGTCAACGGAACGCAGTTGGCTCAAGCATTGTTGTTAGAGTTGTCGTTGCTCGTCTTTGTTGCGTGGGCGTGTGGTAACTTTTTTGGTTTGATCTTGGCAAATGAGCTGATCCCTGCAGTCTCATCGAGCCTGAGCGATTTGTACGATGCCAACGTAGGCTTAACAATAGGATGGTCTTGGCAGTCCAGCTTATATAGTCTGATCATGGCAGCGATGGGCGCATTAATATCGTGTTTGTGGCCATTGATTCGTTTGTTGAAGTCACAGCCAATTCGTCTATCTTCTCGACTGTCATTAATGCGATTTGCAGGGCGTGAGTTCTCTTGGCAGGCTCTTGCTGCGTGTGCGTTTTGTGTCGCGGCAATCGCAGTGTATCAAGCACCGAAAACACAAGAAACTGGCTTTGCCATTATTGCGCTGATGTTGGTTAGTGTGGCCTTGTTTATGCCATTTATTATGTGGCATATGTTCCAGAGCTTTTCTTACACCATGCGTTGGGTACGTGTACGTTGGTTTTTTGCCGATGCGGCTGCAAGCATGAGTTATCGCGGTGTGGCAACAATGGCGTTTATGTTGGCACTGGCGGCAAATATCGGCGTAGAAACGATGGTAGGCAGTTTTAGGGATACAACCGATAAATGGCTCAGCCAGCGATTAGCAGCGGATATTTATATCTATCCGACAAATAACTCAGCAGCTCGGATGAGTGCGTGGCTGCAAAACCAACCAGAAGTCAACTCGGTTTGGTGGCGTTGGGAAAAAGATATGCCAACCGAACATGGTGCTTTGCAAGTGGTGAGTACAGGCTCTTCTGAAGGTGAGCTAGATGCACTGACGGTAAAACTAGGTGTCCCGAATTACTGGTATCAACTGCACGCGACCAAGAGCTTGATGGTGAGTGAATCGATGGCCTTGAAGTTGGATATTCGCCCAGGAGACTTCATTAACTTGCAGGAACCACTGGGTGGAGACTGGCAAGTCGTTGGTGTTTATTACGATTATGGAAACCCGTATAACCAGGTGATGATGTCGCACCGGAATTGGCTGTATGCATTTGCAGGGACGGGCAATGTTGGCCTTGGTGTGGTGTTAAAAGATAGCGTTAATGGGGAGGGGCTGAAAAATCGCTTAGAAAATGTATTCCGCCTCCCGCAAGACCGTGTGTTTGATAATGGTAATATCTATAGTCAGGCAATGAGGGTATTTGATCATACCTTCGCTATTGCAGGAACCTTGGGCAACATCACGCTGATTATTGCTGTGTTTGGTTTATTCTTCGCGACATTGGCGGGCGAACTGTCGCGGCAGCGGCACTTCTCTTTGCTGAGATGTATGGGTGTATCCGGAAAGGAACTTGTCGCATTGGGTGGTTTGCAGTTGTTTGTCTTCGGGGCCATTTCCGCGATTATTGCGGTGCCACTTGGTCTGGCACTTGCACACTTGATCGTTGATATTATCATTAAGCAATCATTCGGTTGGTCTCTGGAGCTTCAAACGATCCCTTGGGAATACGCTCAAACTATTGCTTGGGCGATGCTTGCCATCATGATTGCCGGCGCATTGCCAGTTATTAGAATGATTAAGAGTACGCCAATGAAGTCATTAAGGGACGCGTTGTAATGAAAAAAGTGGGCTCTAAAAAACGCTTGTTAGTTTCAACGATCATTGTTATTACGTTTGCCTTTTTGACTGGGGCTGCTTTTTACTCAACTTTTTGGTTGGAAGCGACAGCGACACAAGAAAGCGAGCTTAATTCTATTCTAACGCGTGAAAATCAAACGATTTTCGAACCTGTATTACCTGACGAGCATGTCTCTTTACCGTCAGACTTTCGCTTTCATCCCGAGTACCAACATGAATGGTGGCACTACTTTGCGAAGCTGAAAGATGAGCAAGGGAAAATATACAATGTTCAATGGAGCTACTTCAGGGTCGCGACGGATGAGCGAGAAACCAGCGGATGGCAAAACCCTCAACTGTACATTTCACATGTTGTCATTAGCCATGGTTCGCATGTCTGGAAAGAGCAGCGTGTAGCGAGAGGCGGGATAGGCCAAGCTGGCATGACTAATCGTCCTTTCAGGTTATGGATTGATAATTGGACGTGGCGTTCACTTGGTGCAACGCCTTTCCCCGGAAACTTGAATGTGACTACCGATACGTTTGGTTTAGATCTCAATACTATGACAAATGGCCCCTTTGTTGTGAATGGAGACAAAGGTTTTCAGGTTAAACACGCGTTGCAATCTGTTGCCTCTTTCAGTTTTAGTGCGCCATTTTTAAAGGTGAAAGGGAGTTTGAACATTAATGGTAAACGCTTCTCTGTTGCTGGCTCTGCTTGGGCTCAGAAAGAGTGGGGCAGTGGCTTAATTGGTGAAGGGCAACAGGGTTGGGATTGGTTTGTATTCAATTTAGATGATGGTCGAGCACTGACAGTCAGCCGCTATCGCCACCATGGACAAACACCGCACGTGTTTGGCACCTTGTCCACACGCTCAGGTAAAGTCATCAATCTCTCAGACGATGATATCAGTATTAAACCAATGCAAGTGACCAGTTTATCAAATGGAAGAAGGCTGCCTTTGCAGTGGATTATTAATATTCCAAAGCATCAAGTTAACTTGACCACTCGTATTATCAAATCAGATATGTGGCTTCCTTTTGTTATACCGTATTGGGAAGGCCCTACCTTAGCTTCTGGCTCCAACGAGGCTTGGGGCTTTATGCAGCTCACTGGTTATTAAATTCTGATAAAAACCACCCCAATGGGTGGTTTTTTAGTGGATGAAACTTCCTGAATTTTTCTCAAAAGTATGGGGTTATCATGACAGTACATGCCATGTTATGCTGATTTTCTCATAATCTTGATAAACATTTGGCGCGATAACAACAAGTACGCGCTGTGATCAAAATTGAGTGTTATGTTGGAAAATACGATGTATAGTAAACTTCATATCGGAAAAATCGAAGTTTATACTCTGAAGAAGCGATTATTCTAAAGTTTTCGACCGCTATACACTCTTATCATTCTTTGTTAATCGTTTATTAAGATAATAAATATAAGGACGAAACCATGAACGATGTCATTCGTGACTTTTTCAAAATGGAATCAGCTGGTGGTATTCTTCTCGTGATTGCAGCGGCAATTGCGATGACCATTGCTAACTCACCGCTGGGCGAAACTTATCAATCTGTACTGCATACTTATGTATTTGGTATGTCAGTTTCTCACTGGATTAATGACGGCCTAATGGCTGTTTTCTTCTTACTCATTGGCCTTGAAGTTAAGCGAGAGCTACTTGAAGGTGCGTTAAAATCAAAAGAAACCGCAATTTTCCCTGCGATTGCAGCGGTTGGCGGTATGTTAGCTCCTGCTCTTATTTACGTAGCCTTTAATGCCAACGATCCTGAGGCGATTTCTGGTTGGGCAATTCCAGCGGCGACAGATATCGCTTTTGCTTTAGGTATCATGGCGTTATTAGGTAAGCGTGTACCAGTAAGCCTAAAAGTGTTCTTGCTAGCGCTTGCTATCATCGATGATTTGGGTGTGGTTGTTATTATCGCGCTATTTTACACCGGTGACCTGTCGACCATGGCGTTGCTTGTTGGCTTCATCATGACTGGTGTCCTATTCATGTTGAATGCGAAGGAAGTAACAAAACTTACGCCATACCTGATCGTCGGTGCGATCTTATGGTTCGCGGTGCTTAAATCTGGTGTTCACGCAACATTGGCAGGTGTAGTGATTGGTTTTGCTATCCCACTAAAGGGAAAGCAGGGCGAACATTCTCCACTTAAACATATGGAGCACGCGCTTCACCCATACGTGGCATTTGGTATTCTGCCTCTATTCGCATTTGCCAATGCGGGGATTTCGTTAGAAGGCGTATCGATGTCAGGTCTAACTTCAATGCTGCCACTCGGTATTGCTTTGGGTCTACTGGTTGGTAAGCCTCTAGGTATCTTTACCTTTAGCTGGGCAGCGGTAAAAATGGGCGTTGCTAAGTTACCTGAAGGCGTTAACTTCAAGCATATCTTTGCGGTATCTGTGTTGTGTGGTATTGGCTTTACAATGTCTATCTTCATTTCCTCTTTAGCGTTCGGAAATGTAAGTCCTGAATTTGATACCTATGCTCGACTCGGTATCTTAATGGGTTCGACGACAGCAGCATTACTTGGCTATGCCTTGCTGCACTTTTCTTTGCCTAAGAAAGCGCAAGCGTAAGATAAAAATGCGCTATTTTGTAAAGCCTCCCAATCGGGAGGCTTTTTTATACCCATAGTTCAGTACATCAGCGACTTAATAGCGACACTTTCGTATTGAGCGGATGTCTAGACCATGGAGATGAACGGAATCATCGAAAAAGATAGGTTGGTAGATCTGCGGGCGAAAAAAAGCCCAGCCGAAAATTTGACTGGGCGGATACAAACATAGGAGTTAATAAGAAAAAAGCAGCAACGTAACAATTAGATGGAAACAAGTTTGACGGCCAGTGAAACTTAAAATGCCCTAGTTGTTACATTTATTCAGACCGAGCCTTTTCCAAACAGTTCCATTTTTTTTCAAAAAAATTCGATTTAATTCTTTCTGCCCGCTTGTATCGTAAAGAAGTAAGAGAAGAGGCGAACAGCGTAACCAACTTAATGGCGGTTTGAAACTCGATAGCCCTCTTTTCTATAGTAGCTATAAACTTAAATTGCATTTCAAACCCGCACCTCCTGCTCCGACCGCCTAACGACATTGCTAGCGTTTCAAATACGATGGTTTGCGAAACTTGGTAATTTTCTTCAGGCGAGCATCATTTGCTTATTAGACTTAAATTCAAAAGATTAGATCACACCTTCTAAGTTCTGGTCAGACCAATTGGTGAAAGTGTGATGTTAATCATTTGTTAATCTAAAGTTTCAGGAGTATATTTTCAAACAGTTGTTTAATACGAGTGATTAAAATGGCCCCGAGAACATCAACAAAAGAAAAAATACTCGATGTCGCAGAAGGACTCTTTGCTGAACATGGTTTTAATGATACTTCGCTAAGAACGATAACAGGTAAAGCGAACGTCAACTTAGCATCGGTAAATTATCACTTTGGCGATAAAAAAACGCTAGTTAGAGCGGTTTTAGATAGATACCTAGAAGCGCTCATGCCGAGCATTAAAACCTCACTAATTGAGTTAAATACGCGTGATAGCTACGACATGGACGACGTCTTTGAGTCATTGCGTTTACCTTTGCGTACATTAAATGATGTGCGCCCCAATGGTACTGCATTATTCATGTTGTTAATTGGCCGTGGTTACACAGACGTACAAGGTCATCTGCGTTGGTTCATCACCACTCGATATGAAGAGGTACTTAACCTCTTCACCTTCTCGATAATGAAGGCAAACCCGGAACTATGTGAGGAGCAGCTGTTTTGGCGACTGCACTTCACGCTAGGTACCTGCGTATTTACGATGGCTTCAAGCCAGGCTCTTTCGGAGCTTGCTGAAAGTAAATTTGAAAAGGAAGTGGATGTGAAATCTGTCGTCGACTTGCTGATTCCTTATTTGTCAGCAGGAATGTCAGCGAAGCAGTTGGCACAAGACAAATAAGAAAGTTAAACCAATAATAAAATTATGCCCAGAGCGGTTACGTGAACAAAAGGATCTGAACTATGAGCTCTCTACGAAGAAAATGGATTAGTGACCCAGCTTTTAAAGTGTTCAAAAAAGTATTGCCACCTCTCTCTAGTACTGAGAAAGAGGCGATGGAAGCGGGTAGTGTGTGGTGGGATGCCGAACTATTTTCAGGCAAGCCAAACTTCACAACATTGCATCATTATCCAACGCCTACACTGACAGCAGAAGAGCAGTCATTTATGGATAATGAGCTTGAAACCCTGCTAGAAATGCTTGATGACCAGAAAATTGTCAAAGAAGATAGGGATTTACCGCCTGAAGTATGGGAGTACTTACGTAAAGAGCGATTTTTCTCACTGATCATTTCAAAAGCGTATGGTGGTCGTGAATTTTCCGCTTTAGCGAACTCAACCATTGTTTCTCGTATTGCGACTCGAAGTATCAGTACCGCGGTATCGGTAATGGTACCGAACTCTCTTGGTCCAGGTGAGCTTTTATCGCACTACGGTACACAGGAGCAAAAAGATTACTGGTTGCCTCGTTTAGCTGATGGTACCGACATTCCTTGTTTTGCATTAACAGGGCCCGAAGCGGGATCTGACGCCGGTGGTATACCAGATCAAGGCGTAGTTTGTTATGGCACTCACGAAGGCAAAGAAGTGCTTGGCGTGCGAGTTAGCTGGAATAAACGCTACATCACACTTGCGCCAGTGGCGACAGTGCTCGGATTAGCATTTAAGCTACAGGATCCAGAAGGGCTACTTGGTGATAAGAAAGAGGTTGGAATCACATGTGCGCTGATCCCCGCTGACCATGAAGGTGTCGAGATAGGCGAGCGCCATGATCCTCTGGGTTCTGCATTTATGAATGGTCCGACTCGTGGTGAAGATGTCTTCATCCCTATGGACTGGTTGATCGGTGGCGCTGATTACGCAGGCAAAGGTTGGCGTATGCTGGTTGAGTGTCTTTCTGCTGGTCGTGGTATCTCTCTCCCAGCGCTTGGTACAGCGATTGGCCACCTTACTACACGTACAACCGGTGCTTATGCTTACGTACGTAAACAGTTTGGTATGTCGATCGGTAAGTTTGAGGGTGTCGCAGAAGCTATGGGGCGTATTGGTGGCCTTACTTATCTACTAGAAGCAACACGTACGCTGACGACGATTTCTCTCGATATGAAAGAAAAACCCGGGATTGTAACCGCGATTGCCAAGTACCACATGACGGAAATTGCGCGTACTATTCTAAATGATTCGTTTGATATTCATGCAGGTCGTGCGATTCAAGATGGCCCAATGAACTATCTTGCTAAACACTATCTCGGTATCCCAGTTGCGATCACTGTGGAAGGCGCGAATATTCTGACTCGTAACCTGATGATATTTGGTCAAGGTGCGACTCGTTGTCACCCATATGTACTGAAAGAAATGGAAGCCGCGGCGAATCCAGATTCTGAACAAGGGGCGAAAGAATTTGACAACTTGCTCTTTAAACACATCAAACATGCGGTAGGCAATACATTTGGTGCATTTGGCGCGGCGCTAACTGGTTCTCGGTTTGTAAAAGCGCACACGAGTGGCCCAACACAGCAGTACTATAAGGAAATCACAAGATTAAGCCGAGCGCTTGCCGTTAGTGCTGACTTCGCGATGTTAACACTAGGCGGTGATTTGAAGCGTAAAGAAATGATTTCCGCACGTCTGGGTGATGGCTTAAGTTATCTATATATGGCGTCTGCCGCACTGAAAAAGTATGAAGATGAAGGACGTCAACAAGGCGATCTAGATTTTGTCCACTACGCCGTGCAACATTGTTTGTATAACGCATCTAAGTCATTAAATGAGGCTTATACCAACTTCCCTGTGAAATACGTTGGCGGTGTGCTGAAAGGGTTATTGTTCCCACTTGGTAATCATTTTAATAAGCCAAGCGATGAACTGTGTGTGAATCTGGCGGAAGCAATGATGACGCCAGGAGCACAACGTGATCGACTCACGCATCTTTGCTACATCGGAAAATCCGACGACGACAGCGTAGGCTTAATGGAGAATGCCTTCCTCGCAATGTACGAAATCAAACCATTAGAGCGTAAGCTTATGAAGGCGGCGAAGGATGGGAAAGTGGCTCGTAAAGGTCTTTTACACGACCGTTTGCAGCAAGCATTTGAAGCTGGCGTGTTAACTGAGCAAGAAATTGACCAAATCATGGCGGCAGACAAATTGCGTTACAAGGCGATTCAAGTTGACCACTTTAGTCATGACTTTTCTGAAGTACGAACCGATTGCCCAAAAAAGTCGCATTTGAACCCGGCGGCATAGTAAACCGTTAATACTAAGAAAAGCACCTCAATGAGGTGCTTTTTTGTGTTCTTGCAGAGTGGATGTTGGGATAGTGCTCCAACCACTTGCCTTTTCAGAGCATTTTTACAGAAATTAGATGCGAAATCCCGACGAAACTTTTATCCTAACAAGGTTTTTTAAAGGAAGTTGAATATGATCATCAAACCTAGAATTCGTGGATTTATCTGTACTACAACGCACCCTGTTGGTTGTGAAGCTAACGTAAAAGAACAAATTGCGTACACTAAAGCGCAAGGCCCAATCAAAAACGCACCTAAGCGCGTTCTTGTTGTCGGTGCATCAAGTGGCTACGGTCTATCTTCTCGTATCGCTGCGGCATTTGGTGGCGGTGCATCAACTATCGGTGTTTTCTTCGAAAAAGAAGGCACTGAGAAGAAACCAGGTACGGCAGGTTTCTACAATGCAGCTGCTTTTGAAAAGCTAGCGCGTGAAGAAGGCCTGTACGCAAAAAGCCTAAACGGCGACGCTTTCTCAAATGAAGCGAAACAGAAAACTATCGAACTGATCAAAGAAGATTTAGGTCAGATCGATATGGTGGTTTACTCACTGGCTTCCCCAGTACGTAAAATGCCAGAAACTGGCGAGCTAGTTCGTTCAGCGCTTAAGCCTATCGGTGAAACTTACACATCAACTGCTGTTGATACCAACAAAGATGTGATCATCGAAGCAAGTGTCGAGCCTGCAACAGAAGAAGAAATCAAAGACACAGTAACCGTTATGGGCGGTGAAGACTGGGAGCTTTGGATCAATGCACTGTCTGATGCTGGTGTTCTTGCTGAAGGCTGTAAGACAGTCGCGTACAGCTACATTGGTACTGAGCTAACTTGGCCAATCTACTGGGATGGCGCACTAGGTAAAGCGAAAATGGACCTAGATCGTGCGGCGAAAGCGCTAAACGACAAGTTAGCAGCGACAGGCGGCAGTGCAAATGTTGCTGTACTTAAATCTGTTGTAACTCAGGCAAGTTCCGCAATTCCTGTTATGCCACTGTACATTGCAATGGTATTCAAGAAAATGCGCGAAGAAGGCGTACACGAAGGCTGTATGGAACAAATCTACCGTATGTTCAGCCAACGTCTGTACAAAGAAGATGGTAGCGCAGCAGAAGTGGATGAGATGAACCGTCTACGTCTGGATGACTGGGAACTTCGTGACGACATTCAGCAGCACTGTCGTGAGCTATGGCCTCAAATTACGACTGAGAACCTAAAAGAACTGACTGACTACGTAGAGTACAAAGAAGAGTTCTTGAAACTATTTGGTTTCGGTGTTGAAGGCGTAGATTACGAAGCGGATGTAAATCCAGCGGTTGAAGCTGATTTTATCCAAATCTAATCGAATGACTGATTAGACAACCGATATACAAAAGGCGCTCATTGAGCGCCTTTTTTGCTTTCATCAGTCAAAGTTATTAACTTAATATTATCAGGATCGTACCGGCTAACGTCATCAGAATATTAGCAATCGCATAGGTACCCGCATAGCCAAGAGCAGGGATGGTGGATTTAGCGTAGTCGTTGACGACATCCATAGCTGGGGCACAAGTTCGGGCACCAATAATGGCACCGAAGAGCAGGGCACGGTTCATCTTGAGTATGTGTGCGCCCACTAAATAGGCCAGTACTACAGGCACAACACTAACAATGAATGCTAAACCAATCACCTTTGGACCAACTTGGGTCAAGTGCTCGAACATCTTTCCGCCTGCACTTAGACCTATTCCCACCATAAAGAACATCAAACCCAAATCTTTGACCATATTCAGCGCCCCCTGCGGGACATAGCCGAAAGTAGGGTGATTTGCTCGTAAGAAACCAAGTGTAATACCAGATAACAAAAGACCTACCGCGTTACCCAAGCTGAACGAAACCTGGCCGAATGTCATCGTGATGAGGCCAAACAGAATACCCAAAATAAAGAAGCTGCAAAAAGCGAGTAAATCGGCCATTTGACTGTGGATCGAGATGAAACCGATTTTTTCCGCGAGTCCATGTACTCGGCTTTTCTCGCCGCTCACCTGAAGGACGTCACCTTTAGCGAGCACAATGTCTAAGTCCATCGGCATTTCTATTTGCGCACGTACCACGCGGTTTAAGAAACAGCCAAACTCAGATAAGTTTAAATCAGATAAACGCTTGCCTGCGATAGCGTCACTTTTTACGACAATTTCTTCTTCAACGATGCGCAAATCAAGCAAGTTACGATCAAATACTTCTTTTCCGTTGCGGAAGCTAGGATCCAAGCGAGCATGGCTATCAGGGAAGCCAACCAGTGCAATTTCATCACCCTCTTGCAAAATGGCATCACCATCTGGATGGGCGAGAATACCATTGCGGCGGATTCGTTCAATGTAACAGCCAGTTTGACGATAAATACCCAGTTCACGCAAGTTCTTGCCGTCAGTCCAGTCAATCAATTCTGGGCCGACTCGGTAAGCACGAATAATCGGTAAGTACACTTTTCTTTGGCTTGAATTTCCAAGGCCACGTTCTTGAGCAATTTGCTGCGCAGAATCAGACAGGTTCTGCTTCTGCAGTTTTGGCAACAGCTTCGCGAACATGATCATGCTAATTAAGCCCACCAGATAAGCCATCGCGTAACCTACAGATAGATTTTCTAATACCAAAGAAAAATCCATATTGCGCGGTATAGTAGCAAGGCCGGAGTTTAGAGCGTCTTGTGCACCAACCAGTACTGGTGTTGCTGTCAACGCGCCAGCCATCATACCGGCTGACAAGCCAAAATCGAGGCCGAAATAGTGGCTCAAGCCATACGTTAAGCTGACTGCGGACACGAGAACGGTCATACTTAAAATAAAGTAATGCTTACCATCTCTGAAGAATATGCCAAAAAAGTTTGGTCCAGCTTCAATGCCAACGCAATAGATAAACAGCATGAAGCCAATGGTTAATGCTTCTGCATTGAATGAGAAGCCAAGGTGACCCATTACCAACGAGGTAATTAGAACGCCTATGGAGTTGCCTAGTTGTAATTTGCCAAATCGGATTTTTCCGATGGCAAGGCCAATGGCTAATACGACGAAGATTAGAAGGATAGGGTTTTGCTCAAGAAGGTATACGACGTCTATGTTCACTGTGTGGCTCGGTAAAGTGTGTGCCAAAAAGATTAAGAATTGCGAATTGTAACTAAATATAGCAAAAAGATAAGTGAATTTTTTTAGGTTTTACCATTAGTTGACGTAAGGTAATAACCAACTGAAAAATAATAAAAAAGCCGCATGAAGCGGCTTTCTTAAAAACTGTCTTTATTACTCGTCAAATAGACCTAGGTGCTCTTTCGCGTATGCTTCGAACTCGTCGCAGCCACCGATGTGCTCTTGGTCGATAAAGATTTGAGGAACAGTTTCAACGGGTTTACCAACTGTTTTCTCAAGATCTGCTTTAGAAATACCTTCAGCATGGATATCAACGTAACGGTAGTTGAAGTCGTCACGCTTCGCTTTTAGCGTTTCTGCGTGTTCTTTTGCACGAACACAGAAAGGACATGCAGGGCGACCAAAGATAACAACGAACATAATCTTATTTCTCCTAAATCTATTCTTTTTTGAAAGCGTACAAAACATAGCGGCTGAGTGCGCTCTCTTTTGTTGCAGTAACTATGCCCGATCCAGATACGGAAATAAAGCAGCAATTACCTCTTGGTTCTATAGGTGAAATCTATCGAATAAAAACTAAACGCGCTCCCTTATTCTATGGCTCTAAAGTATGTGAAGTGA
The DNA here is from genome assembly GCF_053890955.1 of Vibrio sp. JZG120. Taxonomy (NCBI): domain Bacteria; kingdom Pseudomonadati; phylum Pseudomonadota; class Gammaproteobacteria; order Vibrionales; family Vibrionaceae; genus Vibrio; species Vibrio sp. JZG120. Next base: position 388,627 of record NZ_JBSRRK010000004.1, on the reverse strand, counting down.
CGCATAAAAAACATACATTTTAAGGGGTTAATGATGGCAAGGTGGAATTGGTCAATTTTTTTTATTCAAAAACATAGCAATCTAATCTGGCTATACGCAAATGACTTCAACTCTTACATAAGTGTTAAATCAGAGGGCAAGAGGTTATTTGGGTATATTATTTTGGGAGGATGTGTATGTTTCAGTTTATGACTGCAACAAGGATTATATTTGGTGAAGGTGCACTTCAGTCTTCATTATCCGTTATCAACCAATTTGGCTACAGTGTTTTGCTGGTAACCGGGAAGGATACCCAACGAGCCACGCCCATCATTAACTACCTTAAAGCTCAAAATATGCGTTACCAACACGTAGCAATCAATGGCGAACCTTATATCACAATGGTAGAAGAGACCGCGGTACTCGGTAGAAAATTCCAGCCTGATATGGTGATTGCTATTGGCGGTGGCAGTGTCATCGATATGGGTAAAGCTCTAGCCGCTATTATTCCTAATCAAGGCAATGTTTACGACTACGTCGAGGTGGTAGGAAGAAACGTACCATTAAAGGCAAAACCTCTTCATTTTATTGCAATTCCTACGACAGCAAGCACGGGTTCAGAGGTGACTCGAAATGCGGTGTTGAAGTCTGGACAAGATAAAGTGAAAGTGAGTCTTCGAAGCCCAGATATGCTGGCAGACGTTGCCATTGTGGATCCGACGCTCACTTATGGAACCGATCAATACACATCCGGGCGTGGCGCGATGGATGCGTTCACTCATTTGATGGAAGCGTATGTGTGTGGTGAGCCAAACCCTCTTACAGATATGGTGTGCGAAGAGGGACTTCGTCGTTTAAGCCGTTCAGTGATTGCTGCTTGTAAGCAAGATAATCATAAGGCTCGGTCGGATTTATCGTTCGCTGCGTTGCTCGGTGGCATGGCCATTACTAATGCCAAATTAGGTGCTGCGCATGGGCTTGCGTCGGCGTTAGGAGGTAAGTTAGATGCTCCCCACAGCGTGATCACGGCGCGTCTTGCACCGCACGTGATGCAGGAAAATATTAACGCCGCGAAGCTCGCTGGCAGGAATGATGTGATAAGTCGTTATCGTAAACTTGCCCAATTGGTTACCGATCGTGCGAACGCGAATGAGCACGATGGGGTTCTTTGGGTAAATATGGTGTTAGATAAGTTAGCGTTGCCGTTACTTGGCCAATTCGGAGTATGCCAAACTTCTTTTGAACAAGTGGCGAACGATGCGCTTAAGTCGATGGCGATCAAAGGCAACCCGTTACCCCTTAATCAGGAACGTTTGATATACATATTGCAGCAAGTCTGTGATTGCAGTGGAGAGTGTGTGGCAGAGAGCACACAACACGTGAGCTCTGTAGAAGTGCTTGAATCAAGAACGGACTTATCGAGTGTGAACGACTTGGGTTGATGTATTGATCTAAAGCACATTGAAAAAAGGGGAGCGTTGAGCTCCCCTTTATTAAATCTTTCACTAAACAGCAGGACTTAGTACTGACTTAGTTTGTCATAGCGACTGTCTTTCAACGCATCTTTTACGCGTTTTAGGTTCTCACGGAAACCTGTACCACGGCGGAGTGTGAAGCCAGTTGCCAGTACATCAATCACCGTCATCTGTACAACTCGACTCGCCATTGGCATATAAACGTCGGTATCTTCAGGAATATCAAGCGTAATAGCGAGTGAACTTGCCTTTTCTAGCGGTGAGTCCTTTGCTGTAATCGCAATGACCGTCGCGCCGTTTTCACGAGCAAGGTTTGCTATTTCGACCTGACTCTTCGTTCGACCTGTGTGAGAAATAAGAACCACAACATCATTATCACTGCAGTTAATACAACTCATGCGCTGCATGACAATGTCTTCAAAACAAGTAATTGGAATGTTAAAGCGAATAAACTTGTTTTGTGCGTCTCGGGCTACAGAAGATGATGCACCAAGGCCAAAGAATGAAATGCGCTTCGCTTGCGTTAGCAAATCGACCGCACGGTTCACTTGCATTGGATCTAGGCTGTTTTTCGCGACATCTAAACACGCCATGGTCGATTCGAAAATCTTATGGGTGTACGCGTCTGGGCCATCGTCTTCTTCCACGTTACGGTTAACGTAAGGGGTACCGTTGGCTAGGCTCTGTGCCAAGTGAAGCTTAAAATCTGGAAAGCCCTTGGTGTCCAGACGACGACAGAAGCGGTTTACAGTGGGCTCACTAACATCAGCCATTTTAGCCAACGTTGCAATGCTTGAATGAATTGCAGTTTGTGGAGACGCCATAATTACTTCCGCAACTTTGCGCTCTGACTTACTGAAATTCTCCAGGTTTTTTTGAATTTTTTCTAATGTATTCATAGTGTTCACGAGGGTATAGAGAACAACTCGCTGGCTCTGTTAACGAAAGGAAACACGAAGATTCCAGAGTAGAGTGGGGCGTTAACGAAAACAACCAGCGCCATAGAATCAGTATAAACCTGATCTTCAATCAGTCTAAACCAATAACGGATACTATTTAGTGAGAATTTGACAGGCCTCAAACAAAATGTTGTAAAAACTACAGAATTGGATGTGTAATCGATGTTTTGTTGCGCCAGTCGCACGAGAATGATGTTTGAGTTACATCAAAACGAAAAAAAATTTCAAATTGATGTAACTCTTTCGGGCCATTAAGACGATTGGATATCAGTGACCACCTGCTGAATTCTTTCCATCAAATTTGGTGCTTGCTTGGCGATTTCACGCTGTTCATCAAGCACCGAACTCAAAATCTCTTTGGTCGTCAGCGGATTTGCCAAAACCACTCGGAACACAATCGTGTTCATGCGCTGCCATTGGTCTGGGTTCAGTCTTGTACGTGAAACAAACGATTTGCCCGTTTCACGCTGACGCTTTTGAATAAACTGTGTTAATTCATTAATCAGTTCATTCAGTTGTTCTTTTTGTGAACCTTCCGCTTTTGCTAATGCCTCACGGATGAATGGCGGCAAGTAGCGGTATGTGAGGAGACAAAGCTCTGGTTCAGAAACCAATTCGAAATCATCTTGCTGCTTGATTAAATCTGCAAAGTAGCGAGCTTTTTCAATGCTTTGGTCTATCAGCAGCTCATAGCCAGGGCGGCTGATGATGTGCATTGCGGCATAGACTAACATTGCCATGCCCGAACGAGAGCCTTCTAATGTATGGCTGCCTAGGTCTTTTGAGCCTTTACGCAAGATATATTGAGCGTGATGCTCTATGGATTTCATTGCGTCAGGATCTTTGAACAGAACCATACCAGCGCCCATCGGGATGTAGAGTTGCTTGTGCGCATCAATGGTTACTGAGTCTGCCATTTCCACACCGTTAAGAAGGTGACGGTGGTGATTAGACATAAGTGTTGCGCCACCCCATGCGGCATCCACATGGAAATGACAACCGTGAGCTTGGCAGACTTCTGCGATTTCAGGTAGCGGGTCGACATTACCTGTCTCTGTTGTACCAGCTACACCAATAACAGCAATAGGCTTGATGTTTTGTTTCTCTAGTTCAACAATTTTCGCTTTAAGGTCGTCGACAATAATACGGTTGTTGGCATCCGTTTTAACCGCAACCAAGCCTTCTTGACCTAAACCTAGTACATCGGCTGCTTTCTTAAGGGAGTAGTGACCACGTTCAGACACCAATACCGCTAAGCCATCGTAGCCATAATGCTTCATGGCTTTAAATAGGCCTTCTTTCTCAACGCCTTTAAATGAACCATTGGCTCTTAACGCCTTGTTACGTGCTACCCAAAGTGCAGTGATATTGGCAATGGTACCGCCGGAGCAAAATGCGCCCAATGAGTGGTTTGCGCTATGCATCCACTGATCGTAAAACGTATCGCTCTGACCATAGATCAAGCGATGTAGCATGCCCAAAACTTGACGTTCAAGCGGGGTAAAGGCTTTAGAAGTCTCTATCTTTACCAGGTTTTGGTTTAAGGCGATCATGATCTTTGACAGTGGCATCAAGAAATAAGGCAGCGCCGATGTCATATGACCAATGAAGCTTGGTGAAGAAGTGTGAACGGAGTGCGACACCAAAGTGTCGAGTAAGTGTTCTGTATGATCTGACACGAACTCTGGCTGCTCAGGAATCTGAGCAGAAGAAAAGTCTTTTTCGATTTCGCGTAAAGGCTTTTCTTCTGCCACGATGTGTTCACGAAGAAATTGATTTAGATTTCGCGAGAGGCTCTCGTCAATTTTGGTTAACGTTGAGTCAGGACCTTCTGGGACAGTGAAGATCTTTAGCAAGCTCTCAAAGCTAACGTCAGCGGTTTTTTGTTCCTTAACCATAGCAAAGAATCTTTGTAGTTATTGTGGTAATGCGAGCGGCACAATCTAAACTAAAACGGGCGCAAAGTCCCGTTTTAATTGTTGAAACCCATGTTGCTGAAATGAAAATTTTAGGTGAGGGCTACAATCTTCGCATTAAAAAATCGTTGATTTTAATGTGTTAAAAACACTCGGCGTTTTCGAGCATCCTCAACGATTAATTAATCACACTTCTGCTTTTCAATCTTCTCTATTGACTGATTGTACTTATTAAGCGCGGTATCAATTTGTTGTGGATGGCTAAGCAGGTCGGCGAATGCTGAACGAAGCTCGTAGTTTTTGGGGTGGTTAGTCGATTGACGGTCACTAAACGTTTGTTTTGCAACTTCACCTAACTTATCACTTCGGCTTGCTAGCTGCTTAACGTCGTGTTGTTCTAATTTTAGCCATGCTTCGATTGGCTGTTCTGTTGCAACACGGCTAGGATCGTTCTCTAGAAAGTAGTGAACTGCTTCACGGTTTAATTCAAAGTGATGTTTACGGCCGTCCAAGAACCACTGGCTAACTTCTTTTAGATCTGGATACTGGGTAACCGTCAAATCAACAAGATCTTGATACCACTGTAGTGAGGCATCAACATAGCCGTCGTATTTGCTAGCAAGACATTGTTGATCTGCGGCAAACGTAAAAGTTGAGCTTGTAGCGAGGAGCGCTGCAACGACAAAGCGTTTCATTCTTCTTCCTTCTGGTTGTTATCCCTTTATTAACGCAAGGCACATAAGTTGATGTTCCACCCTTCTTTCTCTTTAGTCGTGATAAATCATTGGGCTAATTGACAAAAGGAAAGCGGATTATTGCCAAAACCTTGATCACTTTGACGTTAACTGGGTATTTGAATTTTTGCCGTATTGTAATGGATGTTAAAGCGAAAACCTGAGATCTAGCTAGCAAGTGATACAAAGAAAAGCATCATAACTGGTACCAGTAAACTCAAAATAAACCCACTAACGATGGCGACTGGGACACAACGTACACCACCTGTAGTCTGAATAACAGGTAGGGTAAAGTCCATTGCTGTTGCACCTGCATAACCAATTGCTGTGCACGGATAGCTGCGAATAAAGAGAGGAATGGCTACCAGCGCGACCAGCTCTCTCATCAATTCGATCAGGAAAGATGCCCCCCCAAACACGGGGCCAAAAGCGTCTCCCATCAAAATTCCTGCGAGTGAATACCAGCCAAAGCCTGAAGCCATCGCGAGGGCTTGATAGAGAGGAAGGTCCAAAAGTATCGCTGCAATAACGCCACCAAGCATACATGTTGCGATCACAACTGCCGCAATGGCCATACCCTGTTTATTTAATAGAATTTGGCGAAGAGTAAGCCCACTATTGCGAAGCTGAATACCAATAAAAAATAGGAGCAGGAAGAGTATCCATTCGCTCGCTGTATCCACCCAACTTAAATCGATGGGTAACAGCAGACCAACTACTAGCCCGCCACCAACGACAACAATCAGCTTTACTGATTCTAAAGCCATCGAGGATAGTGGCAGCTTCTTTTGATTCTGATTGGTCTGGAGAGGAATAATCCTATCGATAATAGGCAGCGCTAACAGGTTACAGGTACTTAAACATAAAAAGAAAGTACTCGCATAGAGGAGAATACTCTGTAAGTTGCTACTTAAGTTATCGAGCGCTGCTAGGCTAAGTCCCATCAACGACAAAATGACGTAAATAAGGTAGGACGTTGATTGATTGATCTTCTCCAGTAACGAGGCTCGAGATATAGGAATTAGATACCCCACAACAAGTGGAGCGAAAATAAATAGCATCCCTGAGAACATAAAGCTCTATGATTCCTTTTTTGAGATAATACCAACACACATAAATCAAATTATTTATCGGTTGAAATTAGAGAGATATTTCACCAAATACCAAACGCTGCTCAGCCTTGAGCGAATCGTTTATCGCGAATTAGGTGTGAGAAAACGATAAATTACAAGCCGCTAGCACTTAGCACTGCACGTATTTGGTCATTGAAGTCAGTATCACTCATATTGCTGAGTTCATACAAGACCTCTGCACCTGTTAAGTTGAATTCAACTTCGTGTTCATCAATGCGTTCATCATGATTGCGGAACATCAATAGGTGATGCGCGATTCTTGCAATGTCTAAATAACTTACTTCCGGTCGCGTTTGCTCGTACTTCTCGTTTGAGGAGACCTCTCTAAAGTCATTGTCAAATCCCCAGCGCTCGAGCACCAGTTTGCTTGTTGCTGAACAACGAGTTTGGAAGATTTGCAACGCAATTTCAGGATCTAGGTAATTGCCTCTATCTAAGTAAAGGTGGTACTCGTTAATTAGACAAAACAAACCGATATCGGCTAGCAGACCAACCAGCAATGCTTTTTCTTGCTCCAAGTGCCCATAAGTACCTGGCTCGTGTTTACGAAACGCTTGAACCAATATCACCATGACGGCACCGAGTTCTCGGGATACCGCTGCACTTTTCACCAAGATAGCATTACATTCTTTGGTTAAATTTACTGAATGTTTAAGTTGTTCAATCGCTTGTGCGGTAACAATATCACGCACGCGCAGTATACCAAGGCGAGATACCGCGGTGGTTAAGTCGTTGCAGGTAATGTTTCTGCGATTGAAAATTACAGAGTTTGCTACTCGTAGAACGACCGCCGCCAAGCCGGGATCTTCTAACAAACAGTTAGCAACATCTGAAATAGTGGTGTGTTCTTCGACACATAACTGCTGAATTTTAAGCACGACATCAGGAATAGGGGGTAATGAAATCTTACCCGTTGAGATGGACTGTTCTACCAGCTGAGCAAACTCGGATTCCAGTGCGTTTATAAGCTTATCTTTATTATTTGGCAGCCAAAAAAATGATAAATGTTCCATTGTGACGCTGTACTTGAGATCTTTCGTACAGTGTACCCTTACAGCGTATTCTTTATCAATTAAATGCGTATCACGTGCTCGTAATTGCCAGCGAGATCATAATGATGGCGTGTTTTGGGCATGCCGTGCGTCAAAAAAATATCACCACATGAATAATAAGTGTGAAACTAATCACGTATGCTGAATATATACTTTTTTATATGTGACCTATGTCCTAACTTATTTTTCAACGTTAAGTATGATTAAGCAAGTTGGTGAGCACAACTCACAAAAATATCGCCAACAAATCGACATTTATAATTCGCTATAAGCTGCTGTTTATCTGGTGACATCGCTAATCGGGGTAATTTATTCAGATTAAAGAGGTCAATGGACATGACAGACCAAGCTTTTTTTAAATATGTACGCAACTTTAGTGAGTATCAAAAACGTTCTATGTTCGGTGGTATCGGTTTATTCACCGATGATGCTATGTTTGCGCTTGTCAGCAATGATTGCTGCTACTTACGTGGTGGTAATGGATTGGACGAAGTGTTTACTCAACTGAATTGCGAAAAATATAAGCACGTCAAAAAACAGACGACGGCAACCGTAAATTATTATGATGTAACAGATTTGTTTGAATCCGGATATGCAGGACTCGATGAACTGGTACAAAAATCAATTGAATACTCAATTAAGGAACGAAAATATCAAAAGTCTTCTGCCAGTAGACGTTTGAGAGATCTGCCAAATATGCAGTTAACTCTTGAGCGAATGGTCAAGAAAGCAGGTGTTGATGACGTAGAAACCTTTTTAGAACTTGGACCTGTAAAAGTCTTCAACAAAGTTAAAGTGGCTTATGGCAATGACGTTGATGTTAAGTTGCTTTGGAAATTCGCTGGTGCAACTGACGGTGTTCATTGGAAACTGATTCAAGAGCCGCGTAAAAAGCAGTTATTGGCGCTGTGTGAGTAAGCAAGCTGAACGCACGATGATTGACTCGTTTTGATGGAGTTAGCGGGTCGTAAAGGCAAGTGTTGAAAGCGGAAAAAGGACATTGAAGTTTTTGACCACTTCATTGAGTTAGTCATTAGATTAGACAAAAAACCGAGGCATGGGCCTCGGTTTTTGTTTTTTAATTTGCTCTTTTCTTAAAGCACAAATCTTAAAACTTAAAACGCGTGGTGAACATTACCTGATCACCATAAAAGTCGTTGATACGCGCTTCAGCGCCTAGAGAGAAAAGCTCAGTTGAGTGGAAACGAGCGTATGCTGCACCGGTCCAGTCGTCATCGTTATCAATAGAAACGTAGCCGACTTTGCCGCCTACTTCTAATTGAGGACCTAACCATTGACGAACACCTAAGTTCAGTTCCATACCTACGTCAGTGCTGCTATCGCTTGAAGGTTGTACAACGCGCATTAGCATTTCACCTGTAAGGTCAGCCCAGTTGTTTAGTGGCGAATGAAAGCCAAAACCAGCGGCTGAGTCAAAATCACTTTCAAACTCAGAGTCGATACGAGCAATAACATGTGCGTTAGGGTGAATTGATTTGCTGAATCCAGCACCAAATGTCACAGGACTTGCGCCAATACGTGCTTCGAAATAGTCGTAGCTAAAGTTGCTCATAGTTGCTGGCGCATTGCGGTCGTTTGCGGCTAGGGCATGGCTTGATGCCACTAGTAAGGCAGCGGCTAATAGTGTTTTACGCATAACTAACGATAAACCTTGTTCATTATTTCCATGGATTCAAGCAACCACTTGAACCGTAATCTGATTTGTCCGACATCATAATAAAAAGGAAGGTCCACGACCAACAAAAATGTGTCGATGTTTTGTCAATTAACTTAATAGTTAGTTGGTTTAAGCAAAAACTACGCCATATACATAACGTCTAAGAGCATCAATCGGATAAATAGTGATGCTTTTCCATACTCGCGCTATTGCGCGAAATAACGTGGATCAGCTGGCTTTGGTGACATTCAAGCTAGAGCCACGCATATTACTCGCCGAAGCTTGCTCTGCGTTCAGCCATGGCATTGAGGATCGCCTCAGAATCAAGGACTTGAGTCCAAGATAATAAGTTATCATCATTTGCAATCATAAAAGCAGTAAGCTGAGACACGATTGCTTTTCTCAACTCTTCACCTCTCCATGGTTTGGCTATGTAATAGTCCAGACTTGCGTTATTGACGGCCTCAACGGTGTCTTCTAAGCCGGCTTGTCCTGTAAGTAAGACTTTGCGGGCCGCTTTTGTGTCACCATTTTGACTGAGTTCGATTAAGAAGCTAATCCCAGTTTGCTCCGGCATAATGTGGTCGCATAAAATGAGCGCAAGCTGAACTTCCTCTTCCGCCATCTCCTCGATCACTTGCCTTGCTTCAGTGACTGATTCCGCTCCCTCGACAATAAAATGTTCCTCAAAGGGAGCGAGATCCTGGAGCACGCTATCCAAGACTTCTCGTTCGTCATCGACACATAAAATTAAATACTTGGTCATATTTCATCTCCTTTTTCGATGACTGGTAACCAGACTGTCATTCGTGTGAACTTGTCGAGCTCTGATTCGACGTCAATCCATCCCTTATGTGCTGTCACGATTTGCTGGCAGATGGACAGCCCAATGCCTAAACCAAAGTTGCCTTCTTTTTTCGTCGTGAAGTTGAGCTCGAAAATGGCTTCTCTTTGCGATTCAGGAATGCCACACCCATTATCTTCAAACGAGATAACGGCGTAATGTGTATGATCTTTTTCTGCAAGACGTGTTTGTATTTTTAAAACGCCTTTTTCCGGAAATGCATCAATGGCGTTAGAGACCAAATTCGTCCATACCTGTTGGAGTGCGATTGGTTGACAAAGGATGGGAGGTAAATCCGCATAATCAGTGGAAACCTGATGCATTTTTAGTTTGTTTTCGAAGATCACCAAGGTATCTTCAATACCTTCATGAATATCAGCATAGTGCTGGGTCTCATCATCTGAGCGTGCGTAACCTTTAAGGCTTTTCACCATATCTGCAATTCGCGCAGCACAGACGTTAATCGAGCGAAGAGTGGAACCTGCTTTGTGGTATTGCTCAAGAGTATCGAGAACATGAGAAGATACTTGCTGTTTTTTCGTTAGTTGAGTGAGTAACTCGTGATCTGACTCTAGCCCAAGGTTCACCACTTTCTTTGCCAATGTTCGGTCTGGAAGGGCATGATTAAGTGCTTTAACGCGTGATCTGAGCTCTGCGGTTGAAGCGGGTTTTGCGGTTTGAGCTTTGCTCAGCAACTCAATGCCTTTGGTTTGTATATCGGAACTGGGTACTTCGTTAAGTAATCGTTCTAGCGTATGCGTTAAATTCTCTACGCCCCTCAATATCGCTGCTATCGGATTATTTAGTTCATGCGCCACGCCCGCAACCAACTGGCCGAGCATCGCCATTTTTTCTCTTTCAATGAGTTGCTGGTGGGCAGACTCCAGCGATTCGAGCGTTTTTTGAAGTTGCAGCTTAGTGTTGATGCTTCTTTGTAACCGGCGGTTGAAGTGGCGTAAGAGCAAGTTTGTAAAAAGAGGCAGTAAGTTTGAGTCGCTTTGCATCACTTTATTGAATACGTTGCGATCGAGTTTGATAACTTCTGTTTTAGTTAGTGTCAGAGCTGTCGAGAAAGAACATTCCCCAGTAACAAACGACATGCCTCCGACAATATTCCCTTTGTTATGGCGTACAACCTCTCGCTGCATGCCTTGCTCATCGCGCTTGTACAGAGCCACTTCACCTTCGGTGATAAACCACAAAAAGCTATTTGGCTCGCCTTCCACGGTTAATAAGTGTTCAGGTGAGTATGTACGGCACGCTCTTGTTTCGTCGTTATCTTTGAAAAACTGCTGGAGAGCGGAGATCACTTGCTCGGCTAACTCGGCATCAGACATCGAGTGGTAGTCGTGTAAAAAGCCCGCTTGATAATGGCTCATCTGGTTATTGATGTGCGCTCGCAACAAGCTGTGATGATCCAATATCTGACTGTAACTTAGCAGGTCTTCTTTGCCGTTTCGCAATATAAATTGGGTCAGCTCTTTTTGCACTGTGTTAAATAAGACGTGATCTGGCAAAGGTTTAGTGAGGCAGTGGTCGAGCCTGCCCTCATTAACGGCAGTGAGAATTGCCTCTATATCAGACGAGCAGCTAATAAGAATTTTTCTTGCTTGCTCGGTATGCGGCATCCGGTCTAAACCAATAAGAAAATCCACGCCATTAAAATGAGCGTGATGGCTCGCTATGACTAAAGCAACAGTCTGTTCTCTTTCTTCTAGATACTCTAAAGCGCTTTGAGCCTCTTCTATCGACTCGACAGAAAAGATATCAAATTTACTTGAGAAGGCAGACAGCTCCAATCGAAACTGTTCAGCACTGATTGGGTTGTTGTCGAGACACAACACAGCATAACGATTCACAGATGTTTTAGCTCCGGTTAAAACTTCGCCACGTAAACTTTAACAATAAAAGGACATGATGAGTGGGAGCCAAGTATGATTCCTGATTAATGGACTAGAATAAGCATCAATAGTCTGATTTGTCTCAATGTTTTCTCCGCAGGTGGTTTGGGGTAGACTGACCGAAAATACCTAATAAGTGACGTTATGCAAAATCTTAAAAAAATCGGCGCCATTGGTGGTGCTATCTCATTAGCGCTGTGTTGGCCATTGGCTGTCGGACAAATTGGTCAGTCCATCATTGAAGATGGTATTACCAATATGAATGATGAAATGATTAAAGGCGAAGTGGTCGAGTATCAACGTGGCTATTTGTCTTCAGTCGTGCTGACTCGTTATTCAGTTGTTGACCCTGAGCTTAAAACGCAGCTAGAGCGTGATGGCATGCCAACGACGTTTGATGTAACCAGTGATGTTAGCCATGGTCTAACAAGCCTAACAGCAGATTCAAAATTGGTGGACAATGACTTTTTGCCTCTCACGATGCATAGTCAGACCCAACTAAATGGCAATACGGCATTCACCCTTGACCTAGACAGTTGGCATTATCGTAACGAAGCGCAAGGTGTTTCTGTTTCTACAAGCCCTGCAAAAGTGACAGGGGATGTGACGGTATTGGGTGATCTCAATTACCAAGTTTCTGTTCCTTCTGTTCAAGTGGATTTTGAAAACGGTGAAGAGCTTCATCTGAATGCATTGACAGGTCAGGGTAAAGGTAAGCAAGCAAAAGGCTATTGGCTGGGTGAGCAATCTTTTTCTCTAGAGAAGCTGGATGTGGTTGATTCGAACTTAACGCCTTTCTTTTTGATTGAGAATGCGAGTTACCGCGGCAACACTACGATGAATGAGTCTGGTGATAAGCTGAACAGTCAGCTGAACCTAGATGCTAAGAAACTGCGTTTAACTGATGGTACGGATGTCGATAACTTTAAGTTGGATTTCTCAATTGCAGATGTGGATAGCCAGTCATTTGACCAAATTATGTCTATCTATCAAAGCTCTCCAATGTTAGACGAGCAGGAAATTGCGAGCTTATTGCCGCATGTTGACACGCTGTTTAGCAAAGGTTTTGATTTATCCGTGAATGAGCTTTCACTTGCATTTGGTGACGGTAAATTCCATAACGAGTGGCAATTATCCATTCCTGAAGGTACTGACCACATTACTCAAGATCCAATGAAGTTGATGACGGCGACTACTGGTGAGCTCAGCACTTACTTCTCTGACGAATTAGTGACGCACTACCCATTTATTCAAGAAGGAATTGATGAGCTGCTCATCATGGAGTTGATCGAGAAAGTAGAGGGCGGTTATCAACTCAAAGCAGAAATCGGTGAAGGCAAATTGAAGTTCGAAAATGGACATGAGTTCCCATTAGTGGCGCTACTTATGCCTGCCTTGATGCAACAACAGTAGCCAAGTATTGTTGCGGAATTAATCCAATTTAACGCTTAGTCTTTAAAAAGAGGTCGTAAGACCTCTTTTCTTGTTTTTATCGCTGCGAAAACGTGATATTAATTTCGTAATATTTACATAGCAGGAGCAATGAGCATCATGGAACAAAATACGGACAACGTATTTAACTTCAGTGCAGGGCCAGCAGGTCTGCCTAAAGCAGTTATGCAGCAAGCACAACAGGAACTAATTGATTGGCAAGGTCTTGGTACTTCGGTCATGGAAATCAGCCACCGAAGCAAAGAGTTCATCAAAGTTGCAGAAGAAGCCGAGCAAGATTTACGTGATCTTCTGAATATTCCGGACAACTATAAAGTGCTGTTCTGCCAAGGTGGTGCTCGTGCTCAGTTTGCTGCTGTTCCTCTAAACCTACTTGGTGATGCCGAGACGGCAACTTACATCGACGGCGGTTATTGGGCTGAAAGTGCGGTAGCTGAAGCGAAGAAATACTGCGAGCCAGACGTATTTGATGCAAAAACAGAAATCGACGGAAAAGTAGCCGTTCTACCTGCAAACGAATGGAAAATTGCTCCAGAAGCGGCTTACGTGCATTTCTGTCCAAATGAAACCATTGACGGTATCGAGATTAACGATCTTCCTGTCACCGACAAACCAATCGTTGCTGACATGTCTTCGACGATTCTTTCTCGTGAGATTGATGTATCGAAATACGGTGTGATTTATGCGGGCGCTCAGAAAAACATTGGTCCTTCAGGCATCGCTATCGCTATCGTGCGCGATGACTTGTTAGGTATGGCGAAGCAGGTACTGCCAAGTATCTTGGATTACACTGTTCTGGCTGAGAAAGAATCAATGTTCAACACGCCACCAACCTTTGCATGGTACCTGTCTGGTCTTGTTTTCAAATGGTTAAAGGCGCAGGGTGGGGTAAAAGCGATCGAGCAAGTGAACCGCGCTAAAGCCGCACTACTGTATGATTACATCGATCAGTCTGATTTCTACCGTAATGGCGTGCACTCAGCAAACCGTTCTTTGATGAATGTGCCATTCCAACTTGCGAAACCTGAACTGGATGCGACGTTCCTTGAACTAGCCGATGCCAAAGGGCTGAAATCACTAAAAGGGCACCGAGCCGTTGGTGGTATGCGAGCTTCCATTTATAACGCCATGCCGCTAGAAGGTGTACGAGCGTTAGTCGATTTTATGCAAGAGTTTGAGAAAAACTACGCATAAAATCAAATTCACTGTTATTCATTAAAGCGTCGCAATTGCGGCGCTTTTGTTTATCTCAACTCACATCACTCCAGGAAGGTAAAATGACCAAGGCGAATATTGAAGCGCTGATCAAGCAGTTCCCACTCTTGGCGCCACTTATCGATCTTAAGGAGGTTTGCTGGTTTAACCCAAACATAACCTCTTTAGCAGAAGGTTTGCCCTATGTGGGGCTAGATGAGAAAGATATTCAAGCTGCGAGTGAACGGCTAGCACGATTTGCGCCTTATTTGATGAAAGCGTTTCCCGAAACGGAAGCTTCGCATGGCATCATTGAGTCTTCTGTGGTGGATGTTCCCAAGATGAAAGTGCGTTTGGAGCAGCAATACGACACGCCAATATTGGGTCGTTTAATGCTCAAAAAAGACAGTCATCTGCCAATTTCTGGTTCTATCAAAGCGAGAGGTGGCATTTATGAAGTGCTCACCCATGCCGAAAAGTTGGCGTTTGAAGCTGGCTTACTCTGCGCAACCGATGATTACAGCAAATTGTTCAGCAATGAGTTTCGGCAGTTTTTTAAGCAGTACAGTATTGCTGTTGGGTCAACGGGTAACCTCGGTATGTCCATTGGCATCATGAGTGCAAAGCTTGGTTTTTCAGTCTCGGTTCACATGTCTTCTGATGCGCGGGAGTGGAAGAAAAATAAGCTCCGATCACATGGCGTCAAAGTGGTGGAGTACCAGCAAGACTATGGTGTTGCTGTTGAGCAAGGTCGTAAAGAAGCTGAGCAAGATCCTAACTGCTTCTTTATTGATGATGAAAACTCGCAGACGTTGTTTCTAGGTTACTCTGTTGCGGGTGAGCGTCTTAAGCAGCAGTTTGATGACTTGGGAGTCGTGGTTGATGAGCATCATCCGCTCTTTGTTTATCTACCCTGTGGTGTTGGCGGTGGGCCTGGTGGTGTGGCATTTGGTTTGAAAGTCGCGTTTGGTGAGCATGTTCATTGTATTTTCGCAGAGCCAACGCACTCTCCGTGCATGTTGTTGGGCGTACATACCGGCTTGCATGACGAGATTGCGGTACAAGATTTGGGTATCGACAACATGACCGCTGCTGATGGATTGGCAGTAGGGCGTGCGTCGGGCTTTGTCGGTAGAGCGATGGAAAGGCTAATTGATGGCTTTTACACCATTGATGATGCTCGTATGTATCACCACTTGGGTGAGTTAAGTGAACTAGAAGGCATTAATCTAGAGCCTTCTGCATTAGCCGGTATGGTTGGGGTAGTGCACGTTTCGAATAATCATGCTTATCAGTCTCGAATGCAATTTGACGAAGAAAAACTCAGAAACGCAACGCATCTTGTTTGGGCAACAGGTGGAGGGATGGTTCCGGAAGATGAAATGGTGGCTTATCTCAAAAAATCAGGTCGGTAAATCAGCCTTTTATACGTACTTAACTAGCCAATTAACAATACAGGAATAACAAAAGGGCTCATCGTTTGATGAGCCCTTCTCGTCACTGAAAATCGAATTATAGAGACTGTAATAGCTGGTAGTAACGCCCTTTTTGAGCGAGTAGCGTTGGATGATCGCCTTGTTCGATGATCTCACCTTGTTCCATCAAACAGATGCTATCCATGCTTTCTAGCTCTATTAGTCGGTGTGTAATGAATATCACTGTCTTATTAGCAAAGTGCTCATTGAAAAGCGCCATCACTTTCTGTTCCGTACGCTTATCGAGACCTTCAGTTGGTTCATCCAAGAGTAGGATTGGCGCATCACGTAGCAATGCGCGAGCGATACCGATTCGGCGTTTCTCACCACCAGATAACTGACGACCACCGTCGCCTAACCAAGCATCTAGCCCTGGAGCCTCAAGAAGGCCACCAAGTTCGACTTTTTGAAGAATCTCAGACAGTCGCTCATCACTTGCTTCTGGAGCGGCCATAAGTAAGTTGTCACGCAGTGTTCCATTCAGTACATCAACGCGTTGACTGACCACTGTCATTGCTTCTCGCAGGTCAGACTCGCTCCAATCTTGCAGTTTTGTACCACCGATTCGAACTTCACCTTGGTTAACATCCCAGTAGCGACAAAGAAGCTGAATGAGTGTTGATTTACCTGAACCTGTTTGACCTACAATGGCTGTTTTAGTGCCCAACGGTAGTGAGAGTGACAAGTCTTTCAGCACCTTTTGCTGACCGTCAGGGTAAGTGAAGTCAATGTTGTCGAATTCAATGTCTAACGTTGTGCCTTTATGTTTCGATTGCTCAGGGAAGACAACGTCAGGTTCAGCCAAAATTACTTCATTTAAACGACGAGCAGAAGTCAACGTTTGCCCCAGGTACTGGAACGCGCCCGCAATAGGCATCAAAATTTCAAAACTTGCCATCGTTGCAAATGCAAACAACGCAATCCAAGGATCAGGAGCATGACCTCCTACGCCGTCTGCAGCAAACCAAAGCATCACAACCAGTGTAAGACCGTTCACAAGCATAAGCAGGCCTGAAGCCATGCCCGTTAAATTCGCGTTCACAAACTGATTAGACAGCAGCTGCTTTTGCTTCTCTAGAATGAGATTGCGATAACGCTCTTCTGCTCCAAAGATACTCAGTTCGCTGTAGCCTTGAAGCCAGTCCAGAGTCGCCACTCGCAATTGCGCTTTATGATGAGTGAGATTCTCGCCATTACTTTTACCAAGTTTATAGAACAACACTGGCCATACAAACAACATGACGGTAAGAATCGAGCCAAGCAGCAGCGCGAGATGCCAATCAAAGAACGCCAGGACAGCCGTTAAACTCAATATGCCAAAAATGCCAATCACGACAGGGCTGATAAGTCGAAGATAAACGTGATCCATCGCGTCAACGTCCGCCACTAGGCGGTTGAGCAGATCAGCATCACGCATCGTAGAGACACGACCCGGAATCAGTGGTGCAAGTTTCTTAAAGAAGAAGATACGTAGATCGGTAAGTAACTTGAACGTCGCATTGTGGCTGACGACACGTTCTCCCCATCGACCTGCGGTTCGAGCCATTGCAGCGCCGCGTACCCCGGCACCTGGTAACATGTAGTTGAAGGTCTCACGAGCAACCGTCAAGCCTGCCACCGCTGCGGCTGAAATAAACCAACCCGATAGCGTTAATAAGCCAATAGATGCAGCTAAGGTCAGAAATGCCAATAGCATACCTAGAGAAAGACCAAACCAATGTTTCTTATAGAGTTTTAGATAAGGGAGTAAATCACGCATCTAAGTTCCCCTTGTCTGTTTCACGTTGTGCGAGGTTCGCTTCCAACATGTCTTTAAATAAGCCATCTTCTGTCGACAGTGTGTCGTAATCACCACGTTGAACAATCTGGCCGTCCTGCATAACAAGAATTTGCGATACGCTTTGTAAAGGTGCCAACTGGTGAGTAATCATCAAATTCGTTGTGGCATGTGCGTACTTGTTAATGCCTTCCATGACGAGTTTTTCACTACGAGCATCTAAGCTTGCGGTCGGTTCATCTAATAACCAAAAACGACCATTTTGTAGCATAGCGCGAGCCAACGCTAAACGCTGAGCTTGGCCGACAGATAAACCACCAGAGCGGTCAGATATCGGGTAATCCAACCCATGCATTTCAACAAATTCAGCAGCATGAGAGTCATTCAAAACAGAATGAACGTCTGCATCTTGAATGTTGTGTTTGCCTAACGTGACGTTATCTCGAATGCTGCCATGTAATAGCATTGGGTTTTGACCAATCCAGCTTACGGCCTCTCGCCATGTGGCTAGATCCAGTTGTGACAATTCACAACCATTAATCTTCAAGCTACCTTGATAAGGCATGAAACCGAGGATGGTGTTTACCAAGCTTGTTTTACCTGCACCACTTGGTCCAACTAAAGCCGTACTTTTGTTGGCTTCAAGAGAGAAGGATAGGGGACCTGCGAGCTGCTTACCTTCCGGACTAAAAATGGTTAACTCGTCTGCTTCAATATGGATAGGGCTGTTTTTATCTAACGCTTGGGTTCCATCTTTGATTTGATCGATTTCCAAATCTAGAAACTCGACAATACTTTCTGCTGCGCCAACCGCTTGCTGTTTCGCATGGTAGAACGTGCCCAAATCACGTAATGGCTGATAAAACTCTGGCGCAAGAATCAGAATGAACAAGCCAGCAAACAGCGTAACACCTGTGCCGTAGTAGCCGAAATCGAGCTCTCCGATATAACTAAAGCCAAAGTAGACGGCGGTAATTGCGATAGAAATGGAAGTGAAAAACTCTAAAACCGCAGAAGATAGAAACGCGATTTTCAGAACGTCCATGGTGCGAGTACGAAAGACTTCCGAAGCACCTTTCAGAGTTTCAGTTTCAGATTTTGTTCTATCGAATAAGCGAATGGTCGTCATTGCTTGCAAGCGGTCATAAAAGTGACCGGACAAACGCTGCATCGCTTTAAAGTTTTTACGGTTTGCTTCTGCGGCTTTCATCCCAACCAGTGCCATGAAAATAGGCACTAGTGGTGCAGTGACTAGGAAGATCAATCCTGCCGCCCAGTTTACTGGGAATACAACAACCAAAATAATGAAAGGCACTAATACCGATAATGACATCTGAGGCAAGTAGCGAGAGAAGAAATCTTGCATATCTTCTACCTGCTCTAAGATGAGCGTCGCCCAGCTGCCGGCAGGTTTGCCTTTGATGTAAGCTGGCCCAAGTTTATGAACTTTATCTAAAATGAGTTGGCGAATATAAACTCGAATTTGCTCACCGCAACGGTAACCGGCAAGCTCTCGACCCCAGGTACAAGCAGCTCGACCGATAACCGTGCCACCAAGCCCAACAAAATGCCAAATGAGGTCGGCTTTGTCGACTTGGTCAATGATTAACTGGTGCAGAATGGAGGCGAGCAGGGCTGCTTGAGCCAATAAAAACACGCTTGAAAGTACGCCTAGGCCTATCGCAATCATAAGCCAGCGCTTGGCTAACTTACTTTGTTGCTTAAGCCACTTATTCAAGCTGCTTTGCTTTTTCTTATCCATCGTGAAGGCTTAATGATAATTGTTTTAATGAGGCGGTAGTATACAAAAGAAAACCCAGCGGGAATACCGCTGGGCTTTAAGGATATGACACAAATGTGAAAAGTTATTTGTCACCAAGTGAGTCTAAGAAACGCTCAGCATCTAATGCCGCCATACAACCTGTACCTGCTGATGTGATAGCTTGACGGTAGTTATGGTCCATAACGTCGCCTGCTGCAAATACACCTTCAATGCTAGTTTGTGTCGCGTTGCCTTCTAGGCCAGACTTAACGATGATGTAGCCATCTTTCATGTCTACTTGGCCTTCAAAGATTTGTGTGTTTGGCTGGTGGCCGATCGCGATAAACGCGCCCATCACTTCAAGGTCTTCAGTCGCACCTGTGTTGACGTCTTTAATACGAACGCCAGTTACGCCCATGTCGTCGCCAAGTACTTCATTGAGAGTTCGATCGGTATGAAGAACGATGTTACCGCTTTCAACTTTATCCATCAGACGTTTCACAAGGATCTTCTCTGCACGGAATGAATCGCGGCGGTGGATCAGGTGAACTTCTGACGCAATGTTAGATAGGTAAAGTGCTTCCTCAACAGCAGTGTTACCACCGCCCACAACTGCAACTTTCTGATTACGGTAGAAGAAACCGTCACAGGTTGCACAAGCAGAAACGCCGCGACCTTTAAATGCTTCTTCAGACTCAAGGCCAAGGTATTTTGCTGATGCACCTGTAGAAATAATCAATGCGTCACATGTGTACTCGCCAGAATCGCCTTTTAAACGAAATGGGCGTTGTGATAGTTCTACTTCGTTGATGTGATCAAACACGATCTCAGTTTCGAAACGCTCGGCGTGCTCTTTCATGCGATCCATCAATGCAGGACCTGTCAGACCTTCAGCGTCGCCGGGCCAGTTTTCAACTTCAGTAGTGGTGGTTAGCTGACCACCTTGTTGCATTCCCGTCACAAGCACAGGGTTTAGGTTGGCACGCGCTGCGTAGACGGCAGCTGTGTATCCTGCTGGACCAGAACCAAGAATTAATAGTTTACAATGTTTTACGTCGCTCATTATGGCTCCAAAAAGGGCTGAACATTTCCCTCGATTGTATGGAAATTCTTAGTGCTTTAAAAGCATAAACAACGATTGTGATCGAATAATTGGTTATAGATTAGAACCCACTAAAGATTGATAAAGAACGTTGACTTCTAGCATAAAATTCTATTCGTAGTAGAGAAGTCTAGTTTCAAATATCGCCAAAGCGCAAAACTGAAACATGGTTCTGTATTTTTGCTTTGGATTGGTTTGTTGTGTTGTTTTTGTTGTTTTGTTGAAGCTATCAACGTTAAAAGCTGGCAATTACAGAATATTTGCGTAACCTAGGGTGTAAATTAAATGTTAATTAATGTGCCTCATTAAAGGAGACAATGATGTTACATTCACGTGAGAATACTCTGCATTTAACACAGCTCAGCATGGCAGCAATTGAGCAGCTTTCCCCATCGTTTGAAGAACTGCCTCGTACCGAGCATGCAGATGGTCAGTATCGACTAAGACGTTATTCTGTGGTTGGTTTTGATAATGGCAAAGTTATTGACTTAAACAAAAACAGCTTTGTTCAATCGTCTGATATCAACCGATTCCAAGGTGATGTTGTAAGACAATTTGAGCCGATTGAGAAGGATATTCTCACCAGTGATGGTTTCCGAGAAATGTGCGAATTGTTTGTCAATGCGAATCATCTGCCTAACGGTCAGGAAATAGAAATTCACCAAATCCGAATCACAGCGCTAGAAGAAGAAACTCAAGTGGCACCTGAAGGTGTGCACCAAGACGGTTTTGATCACATTGCAATGGTTGGCGTAGGACGCCATAACATCATTGGTGGTGACATCATGTTGTACAGCAGTCATAACCAAGCCCCATTTTTCCGTAAGGTGTTAGAAACGGGTGAGGTTGCAATATTGGCAGACAGTAAACTGTGGCACAACGCGTGCCCAATCCGTTCTGTCATTGATGATGAAGCGGGTCATATGGATGTGTTTGTACTCACGGCTACGGATAAGCGCAATGAACTTCAATCTTAATCTGATCAGAGAGCAGTTTCCGGCACTCGCTCAATACCATAACGACAAGCCTGTGACGTTTTTTGATGGTCCAGGCGGGTCACAGGTACCTCAATCAGTGCTAGATAGCATGGTGGGATATTTAGGTCGTTTCAACGCCAACTTAGGCGGGCATTATTTTTCTAGCCAAAAGACGGTTGACGTGATGCAAAATGCACGCGAGTCAGCGCAAGCTCTGCTTAACGCGCCGTCATCTGGCAATATCGTCTTCGGTGCGAACATGACATCGTTAACCTTTCAGCTTAGTCGTGCGATTAGCCGAGATTGGCAAGAGGGAGATGAGATCATTGTTTCTGCTTTGGACCACTATTCGAATGTGTCCAGCTGGCAGCAAGCGGCAGAAGATAAAGGCGTTACGGTTCATCAGGTTCGTATCAACGAAGATGATTGTACGTTGGACTTGGAGCATTTAAGCAGCCTTCTTTCTGATAAAACGCGCCTTGTAGCGGTGACCTATGCATCGAATACGACAGGTTCTATCGTGGATGTGCAGCGAGTAGTAAGTATGGCGCACAACGTCGGGGCACAAGTTTATGTGGATGCCGTTCATTACGCGCCGCATCATTTGGTTGATGTTCAAGCGTTAGGCTGTGACCTTTTAGCTTGCTCAGCTTACAAGTTTTTCGGCCCGCACGTTGGTATTGCTTACATAGCCGATCAGTGGCTGCACAGTCTTCGTCCGTACAAAGTCGAGCCTGCTACCAATATTGGGCCAGGCCGATTTGAAACGGGGACGCAAAGTTTTGAAGGTCTTGCTGGTGTCGTTGCTGCGGTTGAGTATCTGGCTCAATTTGGTGAAGCCGGTTTACCTCTTCGTCAACGATTGGAACAAAGTTACCAGTTGTATGAACAACATGAGCAATGCTTGAGTGAGCGTTTCTTACAGCGTCTGAGTGCACTAGATGGTGTCAATCTATTTGGCATTGCGAAAGAAGATAGCCAACTCCGCACACCAACTTTTGCGCTAACATTCGACCGATATTCTCCAGAATTCATCGCGAAAACGCTGGGTGAACACAACATCTGTGTTTGGAACGGCCACTTTTATGCGCTGGGCTTAGTTCGTCAACTTGGTCTAGAAGAGTCGGGTGGTGTAGTACGAATTGGTTGCATGCATTACAACACAATAGAAGAAGTCGATATGTTGTTCGATGTACTAGAAAACATCCTTGATGCGTAACTGATCATATCTTCCTGATAGAAAAACAAAAGCTCGAGTTTGACTCGAGCTTTTTCGTTTTTATTTCAACAAACCAGCTATATATGCGATTAGGCGCTTACTTCTACTTCATAGGAAGTGAATTTTCTTACGTTGATCACGCCAGTGTCAAAAATGAGGTATTGACCTTTGATGCCTTGCAAAGTGCCAGTAACAACCGGGTTTTTATCGAAATTATGCGAGGTGATCTTAGTTGGGTGCTGTTGCACCGGATAGCTAAGGTCGGTAATGCTTTCGCTCAATACTTCAATTGCATCTTCACCGAATTTCTGTTTTATCTCAGCAATCTTATCTTCGACCAACGGCAATAGCTCAGCAAAACGATCTTGCAGTGCCATTGGTTCACCATCGCCTTTCAACAGTGTGCGCCAATTGGTTTTATCTGCGATATGTTTCGCCAGTTCAACTTCAATTAAACCGGAGATATGGCGAGTTTTTACCTTAAAAATTGGCAAACCCTGAGTCGCACCTTGATCAATCCAACGAGTTGGGATTTGCGTATGACGAGTGATACCAACTTTTAAGCTGGATGTATTGGATAGGTAGACAAAGTGATCCACCATGCAGTTCTCTTCGCCCCATTGTGGCTCGCGACAAGTCCCTTGGTCGTAGTGGCAAGTCTCTGGCTTCATGATGCACATATCGCAGCTTGCTAGCTTTTTCATACAGACAAAACAATGGCCTTGCGAATAACTCTTTTTCGTTTTCTTACCACATGAGCAACAAAAAATATTGCCCGTGTGAGTCAGTGTGAGCGTTTTACCCAGAAACGGCGATAGATCAATCTCTTCCTCACCAACAGGTAGACGGTAACTGACAGCACCGTCCAGAGATGCACGCATTTTATTTAGCGTACCAGTTGCAATTAATGACATGACATTACTCATTATTGTGTTTTTGCACAGTATATCCGAAGTGGTGATGAGATGCAGGGTTGACAGACACATTAAAGCGAAATGTATCGTTCTGAAATGTTATGCACTGGCCTTCATGGGTTAGGAAATACGGCTGTGAAATGCTTCGCAAATAACAAGTGAACCGCATTTTTGAGAGATTTAAAAACGTGATAACGGTTCAAAACACGTTACCATGTATCGAAAGTAAGAACGAAGACTAAAAGTAATTTTGTTTCTTGATAAATGACTTTGTTTGAAGTTCGAAAAATCATTGAGTACATTGTGTTGTATATAAGCTGAGCAGGTCACTCGCCCATGAAGTGGATCCATAAATTTATCTTTGCCCTTTCTATTTGCACTATTAGTTTGGTTGCGCTTTATAGTGTTCTTGGCGATACACGAAAGCTGACCATTACACCAGAACATTTCAATATCTATGCGACTAAAGACGCCAGCGAAGGTGGCTTGAGTGAGGCTGATGTTATTTATGATAAGCAAAGCCTAGTTCTCAGCTGTGACTTAAAGCAAAGCTCGTATGCTTGGCCTTATTGCGGAATCTCTGTTTATACCGATTCCACAACGCCAACACAGGGGATTGACCTTTCCAATTACCATACGATTCGATTGAAAGTGAGATATGAAGAGGCGGGGGTGGGGCCCAATCCGAGCCATGATTTGCGTTTATATCTGCGCAACTATAACCCTGAGTATTCCAAACCAGACGACGAGTACACTATTAAATACAATGGCATGCAGTTTTCTCCGTCCGGTTCAAACGACATCATCGAAATTCCGATTAAAAATTTACAGGTGATGACGTGGTGGTTAGTAGACAACAAAGTCGCAATTGAACACTCTGCACCTGAATTTTCAAACATCACACGTATTGATATCGCGACCGGATCTGGTGCGGCACTTGGCGAGCACAAAATTGTGATTGATAAAATTGAGTTTGAAGGCGCTTACCTTGCACAAGAAACGTTACTGTATGCGCTCTTACTCTCTTGGATGGCGCTTGGACTGGCATTTTCGCTGCACGAATTACGAAAAAATCGAGTCGCTTATGAAAAAGCGAAAAAACGTCATCGTCATTTAGAGAAGGTGAATGGTACGTTGCGAGCTCAAAACTATGAGTTTGCAGAGTTGGCGCATCGCGATGCGTTGACGGGAGCGATGAACCGTCACGCAGTGCAGCACTGGCTTGAGCAGCAATCACGGCAAGTTCGCTGGGGGCATAGTACATTCAGTATCCTCTATATGGATTTGGATAAATTTAAGAAGGTGAATGACAAATTTGGGCACCAAATGGGGGATGACATATTGCGCGAATTTGTCATGGTGGTGGCAAGTTCCATCTACCCAGATGACCGACTTGTTCGCTGGGGGGGAGAAGAGTTTGTTGTATTTTGCCCTGACACCAATATTGAGCAAGCTGTGAAGAAGGCGGAAATGATTCGCAAAAATGTGGAGAGTCATTTGTGGGTACACGGTGAATCATTAACATGCAGCATTGGCGTCGCCCAAATGCAAAATGAACGCGTCTCAGAAACCATGGCGAGAGCAGACGAAGTGCTTTACCAAGCGAAGCGCAATGGTCGCAACCGGGTCGAGGTTCATTATGGTTTGCTTGCCTGCGAAAAGAAGCAAGCCTAACGATTCGTCACTCAAAGGAATTAAAAAAGGTGGCCAACTGGCCACCAAGAGGGAAACTGCTGAACACCACTTAGGGGGAAGTTTAGGTCATCGATATGATTACCGTGAGCAGCAGTGTAGTGCTAATCGAACTTGCTATTTTTTACCAGAACAACCAAGCGAAAAGCGTTAGTGCAGCAATACAGGCAATGTTTAAGACGAAGCCAATTCGCATCATTTCTTTTTGCTTGATATGACCCGTACCGAACACAATCGCATTTGGAGGCGTCGCAACTGGTAACATAAATGCACAAGAAGCGGCGACGGCAATCAATGCAGAGAGAATGACCGGAGACATGCCTAAGGCCTCTGCGATGGTTGCAAATACAGGGACCAGTAGTGCAGCACTAGCGGTGTTACTTGCAAACTCAGTCAAGAAGACAACAAAAGCAACCACTGCAAGAATCGTCAGAAGGATACCAGCTTGCTCAAGGAAGCCCGACAAGCTATGAGCCAAAAATACGCTTGTTCCGGTTGCTTTTAGAACGTTGCTCAAACAGATACCACCACCAAATAGGATTAACACACCCCAGTCGGTTGTTTTCTCAATATCTTTCCACTCTACAGCGCGAGAAGCCCCAAGCAGAAGGATCGCACCTATTGCGACAAGGGTATCGAACTTAGCGAAGCCACCTAGCATCGCGTTAATAGGCTTACTGAAAATCCACAACGTGACCGTCAGTAAGAAAATCGCCAGCGTAATCATTTTGCCGTTTGTCCACTCGACAGGCTGATGGTCAAGGTCAAACTTGTGGCTAAGGTCAGGCTTAGTCATGGTGTACAACACGAGAATAGCGATTGGCATTAGTACTAATGAGATAGGCACACCGAGCTTCATCCACTCAGTAAAACTTAGGCCGACTTCAGCTGCTGCAATGGCGTTTGGTGGGCTACCAACCAGCGTTGCAATACCACCAATCGAAGCGCTGTAAGCGATGCCGAGCAGAACAAACAAAAAGGTGTTGTGGTTTTTCTTGGCGTCTAGCTTTGTCATCACACCCAGTACAAGGGGCAGCATCATAGCGGCAGTGGCGGTGTTTGAAATCCACATTGACAGGCCAGCACTCACACCAAATAGCATGAATACAGCGACAGACATTTTACCTCGTGCGAGTAACAGCACTTTATCAGCAATAGCTTGGTCTAACTTCTGTTTATGCAAAGCTGCAGCAAGTGCAAAACCACCTAAGAATAGAAAGATGATGGAGTTGGAGAAGTTGTTCAGTGCGGTCTGAGTATTAAACACGCCTAAAAATACCGCAAGTAATGGTATGAGCAGCGCGGTTATGCTGACGTGAATCGCTTCGGTTAGCCAAAGAATAGCAACAAAAACTAAGATGCTCAGGCCGGTTACTACTTGTGGCTCAAAGGGTAGGGTATTAAACAAGATAATGAACAATACGATATTCGCGTTCAAAATCATGCTGTTGCGAGTGAAGAACCAGTTCTTCAATGTCACAGCGAGTGCGGTCATGGGTAGTGCTCCTTTTGCATTGCCTTTTGTCGGTTTTTTTATGGCAAAGTAACTGACTTGTAGTTATTTATTGATTAAATGTTACTTGGAATGCAAAAAAGAGTTTTGCCTGAATCATAGAGCAAATTAGAAAATGTGATGTTGAGAATTGGAAATGGGTAGAAAACTACCCATTTGTTTTATAGAAATGTTATTAGCCTTGTGAGCTGCGTTGTTCCTCTATTCGACGGGAACTTGCAGAGGCTCATTAGAGATTTTTTCAGGCTCTTTTACTGCAACGATAGGCTCTTGAGGACCAAGAAACTTGGGCTGCGTATTAATAATGTAGAGGTCTAAAAAGGCTTTCACACGGGCGAGCAACTCTCGAATACGCATTGATGTTTTTTGTTTGTTTGTCGTAGGTCCTGCTACCGCAAGACACTGCGCATCAATGTTGTAAGCATCGGCAATAAACAGCGCTCGTTCACAATGAAAGCGCTGAGTCACAATCAGAAAGCGCTCCGAAGCAAAAATCTTTTTCGCCCTCACAATCGAATCTAGAGTACGAAAGCCAGCATAATCAAGGTGAATCACTTCCTCAGGCACGCCAGCTTTAAGTAAGTCGCGTTTCATCGTCCACGGTTCGTTGTAGGAGCGATGGGCGTTATCGCCACTCAATAAAAACTGTTTTACTTTGCCTTGGTTGTAAAGCTCAATCGCCGCATTAATGCGATGAGTGTAGTAAGTGTTGAGGATCTTACCGATGTATTTACTGGTACCGAGAACCACAGCAACCTCATGTTGAGGTATTTGTTCGTATTCAGTGAAAATGCTTTCTTTGGCTTGTAAAACCACCCACCGGTCGATGGCAATAACAGAAACAAGCAGACTAAGTACAGAGATCGACAAAATCAAAGCAAGTCGCTTCCAGGAAAATTTCAGCTTCCACTTTGATCTTATGCGAGAAAACAACAAAACGTTTTATATCCTTAACTAAAAATGTAGTTCTCATCATATCTGATAGAAACAAAAAGAGAGAAGCCCATTTATGCCAAAATCTGGTTAGGATGATAAAAAATAAAAGCCCCTATATGGTAGGGGCTAATTATTAAACGAAATGTCTCAAGCTTAAAACGCAGTGCGTTTGTAACGACGGTAAACAGGCTGCCAGAACGATTGCTCAATCGCTACGTTCAATGCTTCATCAGTAATTTCTAATGCCACACCTTGTTCGATTGCCTTCTTACCAACAGCAAACGCGATCTTTTTCGATACCGAGTGGATCTCTTCCAACGGTGGAAGTAGCGCACCACGACCGTTGATTGCTAGAGGAGAGCATGTTGCGAGCGCACGGCTTGATTCCATTAGCATTTCGTCGGTGACACGTTTTGCGTTTACAGCAAGTACACCAAGGCCAATGCCAGGGAAGATGTAGCTGTTGTTACATTGGGCAATAGGGTAAGTGCGACCTTCATGAACCACAGGCTCAAATGGGCTACCTGTTGCAACCAGTGCTTCACCATTTGTCCAGCGAATGATGTCGTTAGGTGTTGCTTCTACGCGGCTTGTTGGGTTCGATAGTGGGAAGACAATCGGACGCTTACAGTGTTTATGCATTTCTTCGATGACTTCTTGGCTAAATAGGCCAGGAGCACCAGAAACACCAATCAGTACCGTTGGTTTGGCGTTACGCATAACGTCGAGGAGTGAGAAGCCATTTCCTTCATTTTCCCACTCTTTCGTATTGGTATGTTTCTGCACCAGGCGTTGTTGGAAATCAAGAAGGTTAGGCATACCTTCTTGTAACAGACCCCAACGGTCAACCATGTAAACTTGTGAGCGAGCTTGCTCGTCAGAAATCCCTTCCGATACCATTTGTGCGATGATCGCTTCTGCAATACCGCAACCAGCAGAGCCTGCGCCCAAGAAGGTGATACGCTGTTTAGACAGCTGAGTGCCTGCTGCTTTACAGGCGGCAAGTAGAGAGCCAACAGTAACGGCCGCCGTGCCTTGAATATCATCATTGAAGCAGCACACGCGATCTTTGTAACGCTCAAGAAGAGGCATCGCATTTTTCTGAGCAAAGTCTTCGAACTGGATCAAGGCATCAGGCCAACGGCGCTGTACTGCTTGGATAAACTCTTCTACAAATGCATCGTATTCTGCACCCGTAATACGAGGGTGACGCCAACCCATGTACATCGGATCAGCTAAACGTTGTGGGTTATTGGTACCCACATCAAGCACGATTGGTAGCGTGTAAGCAGGGCTGATACCACCACACGCGGTATAAAGTGACAGTTTACCAATAGGAATACCCATGCCGCCGATACCTTGGTCACCCAAGCCAAGGATACGTTCGCCATCTGTCACAACAATCACTTTAACGTTGTGGTTTGCTGCATTATTCAGCAAGTCGTCAATACGGTCACGGTTCGGGTATGAAATGAACAGGCCACGACCACGACGGTAAATGTTAGAGAAGTTTTCACATGCTGCGCCGACAGTTGGCGTGTAGATGATAGGCATCATCTCAGAAATGTGGTTTTGCACTAGGCGGTAATACAGTGTTTCGTTGGTGTCTTGGATATTACGCAGATAAATGTGCTTATCCATATCGCTTTCGAAACTCTTGTATTGCTGGTAGGCACGTTCCACCTGCTCTTGGATGGTTTCGGTAGACTCTGGAAGCAAGCCTTCTAAGTTGAATGAACTACGTTCTTCAGCAGAGAATGCACTGCCTTTGTTCAAAAGAGGGGTTGCTAAAAGAGCCGGACCCGCATATGGAATATATAGTGGGCGTTTATCGTTGTTCATTGGGTGCCTTATGTAGGGTTGAAGGATGCGCACCAAATTTTAACGGGTTCACCATTTAGTTGTAAACATGCGTTGATGCACATCAATGTAATGTCGCAAAAAAACTCAGATACCGCCGAAAATATCGGCAATATTGGTTGTTTAGAGATACCTAAAGCAGGATTTTTTTACTTGGGTATAATGTTCTGCATCATCAAATCAAATCCAATTTCTATGTTTCAACTACCTATCGACAGCCTACAAGCTGAGTTTGACCAACATGTGAACCAAAACCATCTCGTGGTGGAAGCCGAAACCGGGTCAGGTAAATCTACCCGTTTGCCTATGTGGGCGGCAAAACACGGACGCGTGCTGGTTATTGAACCACGTCGAATTGCTTGTACCTCGCTGGCTGAATATCTTGCGGAGCAATCTGGTGAGCCAATAGGTCGCAAAGTTGGTTATGCGATCAAGCTTCATGCCTACTTTGATGAAAAAACCGAAGTTGTATTTGTGACTCCGGGAGTCGCACTGCGTTGGTTTGCGGAAAACAAGCTAGCAGGCTTCGATATCGTGATAGTGGACGAATTTCACGAGCGACGCTGGGATATTGATCTATTAACCGCAATTTTGAAGCAAGAAAATCAACATCGGTTGATCGTCACTTCCGCTACGCTGGAGGGCGAAAAGCTAGCGCGTTACCTGAATGCGAAGCGTCTGCGATCTGAAGGGCGTTGCTTTCCAGTCACAGTGACACATCGTTCTTTAGACAGCCGTTATTTACCGAATAAGAAGGGATGTGAACAAGAGGTTGTCAGAGCGGTAAAAGAAGCATTGGAAGATGAAGATGGCGATATTCTTGTTTTCCTGCCTGGACGCAAAGAGATCACCCAATGTGCTCAGATGTTACAAAGTTGCGGCGATGTCATGGTGGTCAAACTTCATGCCTCGGTTAGTGATGAAGAACGGCACCGCGCGTTAACTACGCAAAAACAACGAAAAGTCGTATTGGCAACCAATGTTGCGGAAACCTCCTTAACGATACCTAACATCCGAGTTGTCATTGATAGCGGCTTAGAGCGTCGAACCATTCAACGTAACGGTCGCACAGCTTTAACGCTGACCCACATTTCTAAGGCCAGCGCCGCGCAGCGAATGGGGCGGGCGGGCCGTGTTGCTGAAGGAGCTTGTATTCGTCTATATGGTGAACACGCGCCTTTAGAATTAGTGACGCCTCCAGAATTGCACAGAGAAGAGCTCGTCGAGCCCATGCTGGCAGCGGCTTGTTGTGGATATCGTCTTTCAACACTCGATTTTCTCGACTCAATTCCTCCAAAGTCGCTAGAGGCATCTCATTCGACGCTGTTATCTATGGAAGCGATTGATGAGGATGGCAATGTCACGCAGCATGGGAGAAAAGTATATCCACTACCCATTGATGCACTGTTTGCCGATCTTGTTACCAGAATTCAAGCGAAGCCAGAGAAGGAAGCAATGATTGATTTGGCTGCCGCCTTATCTGTGCCTGCGCAGCTCTATCAGCGACAAAGTGGCGAAGTCGCTGAGCTTCTATCTCAAGAGGAGCCATACGGATGTGATGCCTCTTTGCTTATCCGTTTGGTTCGGGGGGAGCGACTTCCGGGCATTGTCATTGATGCCAGCGTACTCGAAGAGGCACAAGGTTTAGCGAAACAAATGCGAGACGTATTTGAATTACCGGAACTTGACGTTGCCTCTCGATATAACCGTGAAGCGCTCTTTTTCTCCATCGCCTCATTACACCCTGAGCTTGTGTTTGTCCGACGAGCTCGTCGAAGAGATGCTCTAGGAAATGGAGTAGTCGAGATGCTGGTTGGGCGTAACAGCCGCTTTCCTGATAAAGAAGAAGCGGCCATTGTGCTAGATAGCCATAGCGTGCCAGGACGAGGTGTTAAGCAAACACTGAACCTCGCATCGGTTATGATGCCTATCCCGCTGACGTTATTACGCGAACTTGAGCTAGGGGAGTGGCAACAAGGTGAGACGAATTATGAAGAGGAGACCCCAAGAGCAACGATGCATTTTGTCTACGCCGGACGAACAATCTGTACTGAACATCAAGCGTTAAAAGGTGATGTGGCAGTTCAGTCTATTGTCGAAATGATAGAAGACGAGACACTGTTACCAGGTTTTGCTTCTCAAAGAAAACAGCAAATACAACATTGGAAGCTCTATAACGCATTGGGCCTTAATGCCGGAGAAGAAGTTAAAGATTTGGCTTCATTGACATTTTTTAGCTGGTTAAAAGAGCAGTTGGAAACATTAGGCGTTGAAAACATCGATGATATGGCGTTGTTTGAACCAGAAGACTTAACATTTAACGGTGTTCCAGAATGGGAATACGACGATTTCACGGAGCAGTACCCTTTAGAACTTTCGCTGCCAGAACTCCAACTAGATGTCGAGTATTACGCGTCTCGCAAGCTGGTACAGGTCGTTTATCGAGAGGGAAACCGTAAGGGGGATCCAAAGCGTTGGGAGCTGCCACGCTGGGCTGGTTGGAAGATACAGTATAAAAAGGCCAGTCGAGTGATTGATGTGAAGTAGGTAGGCGGATGACGTTGTGACAAGAATTGATATTTTTTTGGTGAATCTATAATGATTTCATATTGATAGCGTTACTTACGTGTTGTTTTTAGTTTCTTAATTGAAATATTAATCAATTGAATGCTTATATATGGCGAAGCTGTACATCAGTTGTTACAAAGCTGGTTTTAATATTTCCTTTTGCATGTAAATTAGTGCATAAAAGACGAATGTTTTATATCCCATTGCTATATCAAAACAGTTGAACGATATTTGGTATATCTCATTTTCGAGTGTCGGGGGCATAGAATGGATCAACAAGGAAAGACGTGCATTGAATTCGACTACACTAGCTTTTTAGGGGCGACAGGTAGTAAAAAATGGACCTTTTTAGAGGCATTTGCCACCATCGCGCCTATTTTCGGTTTGATGTGGAAACAGAACATTGCGGAATTGAGCAAGCCTGAAGATCGGTTGTGGGATGCCGCATTAAAATCGATGTCTTCTCGTAAAAGTGATGAATCCAATTTGGTCCGCTTAACCCAGTTAGCTAAACATGAAGGGATCAATGAATTGCGAGTCGTTATGCCATATTCGCTCGATGTTCAGCAAATCGAGTACATAGAATCTCGCAGTCAGTTGAAGGTGGACACGTCAGAACAAGATGTCCTTAACATCAAGTTTTAGGCTGAGCATTTCCACTTCATCAATGTACCACTTAACAATAGTGCAATGAAAAGCGACCTCAAAGTAGGTCGCTTTTTTATTTTGAGGTTTTTGTCACAGGTCTTGGAAGTGTGATGAATATAGAGTATTTGCACTTAAATTAACAAAAATGTAACGTTTGGAAATGCAATTGTCATAACTAGCTTCTAACTTTGTGTTTTTAGGACAAATTACCGACTAAGTGGTTGGTACTGTAAGTTCGAATTAACGTCCCTTATTGGCACACAAGGATGATTGAGTCACCACGTCATTTGGGCATAAAAACAAACACAATAAGAAAGGAATTCAATATGTCTTTGTCTCGTCGAGACTTTATGAAAGCTGCCTCTTCAACGGCGATTGTTACCGGACTGGTGGGCTGTGGTAGCGATGCTAGTGAATCTGTTGCGGTTACCTTTGAGCACGGAGTGGCGAGTGGAGATCCTACTCAAACACAAGTAATCATTTGGACTCGTGTTACGACCTCAGCAAGCTACGCAGATGTAAGCTGGCAAGTTTCATCTAACGAAAATTTTACTGATATCGTGCAAAGTGGCACTTTTGCCACAGACACGAGCCGAGATTTCACGGTAAAAGTCGATGTTCAAAATCTCAACGCAAATTCTCGCTACTACTATCGATTCATGGTTGGAGATGTCACTAGCGAAGTCGGGCAAACTCAAACATTACCAGAAGATGGTGTAGAAAAGGCATCCATGGCGGTTGTTTCTTGTGCAAACTATCCTGCAGGCTATTTCCATGTGTATCGAGAGATCTTAAATCAACATGAACAAGACCCGTTTGATGTGGTGCTTCATCTCGGTGATTACATTTATGAGTATGGTGCTGGTGGCTACGCTAGTGAAGATGCTGAGGCATTAGGGCGAGAGCCAAGCAAAGGCACTGAATGTATTACCTTAGATGATTACCGAAAACGGTATGCGCAATATCGCCAAGATGCTGATCTGCAAGCGTTACATGCGAGCCTACCAATGATTGCTGTCTGGGATGACCATGAGCTTGCAAATGATACTTGGAAAAATGGTGCGGAAAACCATCAAGAAGAGGAAGGCAGTTTTAATGATCGTCGTGCAGCTGCGGCTGCCGCGTGGACAGAATGGTTGCCCGTTCGTGAAAACACCTTCTCAAACATGCTGATTTACCGTCAGTTTTCGTTTGGAAGTTTAGTCAATTTGATGATGCTCGACACGCGACTTGTGGGGCGTGATAAACCGTTGGATTACTTCTCGCTCAGCTCTCCAACGATGGAAGCGATTGGCGGTTTAGTTGCTCAGTCGCGCAGCGAAGACCGAGAGCTGTTAGGCGCTGACCAACTCGCTTGGCTGATGGATGCGTTCAGTACGCACGACGCAACTTGGAATGTGCTAGGGCAACAAGTGTTAATGTCTCGTATGGAGTTGCCAAGTTCGGTTATGACCGCGATGTTTCAATTGTTTACTGCCACTGAAGAACAAAAAACAGAGGCGTTATTAGCAGTAAACTCTGCGATTACGGGTTACCTCTCTGACCCAAGTTCAGATACCATTTCTCTCCCGTATAACCTAGATGCATGGGATGGTTACTACGTTGAGCGAGAGAAAGTTTATCAACTGGCCAAAGCCAACAGTGGTAAATTTGTCTGCTTGGCAGGAGATACGCACAACGCATGGGCAAGTGAGCTTAAAGACGTATCTAAGCATCCTATCGGGATAGAGTTTGCAACTAGCTCGGTGAGTTCCCCTGGGCTAGAGGCCTACCTAGCGTTAGATCCTGTTGCGATCGCTCAAATGGAATACACGTTGCCGCACTTAGTGTCAGAATTACAGTGGGCAGACATCAAACAGCGTGGCTTTATGCGCGTTACTTTTACGCCCGACAAAGCAGAGTCGACCTGGTATTTCGTATCAACGATTAAAGACAAAACATATCACGTGACGACCAAGTCAGCCTTTACAACAGATGGCACTACGTTAAATATCGGCTAAACTGAGCCTAATACGAAAAAAGTCCGCAGGCTAGTGCGGACTTTTTATTGGAAAGCGTTTAGCAATCTAGCGACAGTGCTAGTCAATCAATCCGTATTCTTTGCTCAGAACTTCGATGATTTCCGCTTTCGGATTCTCACTCAAATGAATCGGCTTGCCTGTAATCTTCTCGGCAATACCAATGTAGGTGCTCGAAATCGCCATCAAAGATTCGACGGGTAAAGCATTATCACGAGCGAGTGCTTCGCGCTCTGGCATACGTTCTTTGTTTAGCAAGATATCTGGGTCAGGGAAGTGGTTAAGTAGGAACTGGCGGAAACCTTCTTTTGAGTTCTCTACGATGTGACCTGCTTGGTACTCTTTAGCATCCCATATACGAGACGAGTCTGGTGTACCCACTTCATCCATGTAAATCAGCTTTTCATTGCCAGCAGCATCATGAACATAACCAAATTCGAATTTGGTATCGACAAAGATTTGGTCGATTTCTTCTAACGCTTGGCTGATAACGTTAAAGCCTTCTTTCAGCAGTTTTTCGTAGAGTGCGATATCGTCGGCACTTGAGAAGTTAAATGCTTCGTAGTTGTCTACGATGTTTTGACGAGTAATATTCACGTCATCCGCTTCTGGCACACCGGGAATACCTTTTAGAATGCCTTTTGTGGATGGGGTCATGAGCAACTCTGGCAGTGCTTTGTCTTTTCCTAACCCTTCAGGAAGTTGGATTCCACAAAACTCGCGCTCGCCATTTGCGTAAGCGCGCCACATCGAACCCGTGATGTATTTGCGGCAGATGGCTTCTATTTTTACCGGTTTGGCTTTTTGTACAATCCAAACAAAAGGGTGAGGAATGTCTAGAATATGGCTATCTGCTAAGCCATTTTCTTTGAACAGTTTGAACCAGTGATTAGAAATCGCATTAAGCGCAGCCCCTTTACCCGGGACACCATTAAGACCACCTTCAGCATGCCAAATACAATCGAATGCAGAGATTCGGTCGCTAATCACCATGATAGCCAAAGGCGCATCTGGAGCGACATCGTATCCTTTTTCTTTGATCAGTCGGGCACTGTCTTCTTCAGTTAACCAGTAAACTGAACGAACTTTTCCGCTGTGAACGGGTTTATGGGTGCGAATTGGCAGGTCGTCATTGACGGCAAGTACTTGATTAGCAAGGCTCATTGCGACATTCCTATCATCTTAATCAAACGTCAGAAAGAGAAGATATTCAGCAAAATGTGGGCGCTGAATAAATCGAATGTGGGCATCATACCAGAACTATTTTAACTCGCCAGAGAAAAAGCAAACGTTTGCTTATTTTCTTTAATACAAAAAAAGCCCCCTTAAAAAGGAGGCGAGATGCAGGATGGATAACGTCGAACTTATTAGTGGTACTTATTAACTCTGCCTTCGACGAAAAAAACCTCACACTGATAGCGCTGCGCCATGTCGCGCAACATAGATTGATTCATAAGTGCAATTTTATTTGATGCGACAACAGCACTGGCATTACCTGATCGGATGGCTTTGATCACGATCTCGACTTCTGAAAGCTGTTGAGAAGGCTTCATTTGAATCACGTTTTTACAGCAAATATTAGAAGCAGTGAGTTGTTCAAAGTCTGGGCGAGGGCAGTCTGCTGTAAACAAAATCCATTGTTTCTGCTGCGATAAAACAGCCAGCTTAGATAGAAGCTGATCCGAAACGGCCATGGGCTGAGTTGCTTGTGCCAATACGTTGTAACGAGAGTATGTATGAGATTGACTTTGTAACTGCATCTTACTGTTCCTTTATACATGCTGTATGTGTATACAGTAGTTTGTTTTGGCGACCTGATCAACCCGTTTCTCAAAAGTTATTTGCGTTTTTTTGAGAAGGAAACAAAAGGATTTTATTTTAAGTATCTGAATTTATTTGATTATTTTTCATTTTTGATATGTCTAACATCAATTTAAAAATGTGAGATGAGTAGAAAATTGGACGAGATACATACAGGGGGTCACTACTGTATATACAGGTGTTTTTTCACGGGCAGTGGTTTGTATACAGTAGGAGAGGGGCTGATAACCGATGCGACATGCTATGTAGGATAGGAGGGAATACGAGATAGAGATTGGAAATAGGGCTTGGCCGATCAAAAAAGCGCCTTAAAAGGCGCTTTTGAAAATCAGTTCCGTTGATTCCGTCTTGCTTAGCTCGCTCGTTGCAAGCGTTCGCGCATTTGTAATTCGCCTTGGTTAAATAGGCGCACGTCGATTTTTGCCATGTCGTAACAAGCTTTACATGAGTAATGGTGCTTGCCATCTAAATAATCGTGACGAGTTACAAGACTAGGTTTTTTACACCAATCACAGGTGCCTTCTTCAGTGAACATTGATTTTCTCCCCACCTAGATTAATTTGAGTCGTTAGGTGTTATTTTGCGCTGAGCATTATGGCATAAAAGCGAGACTTAAGTTAAATGTCTGTTAATTTGTTTGAGAGGGAGATCGATTGCGGCGCTTGATTATATGGGTCTAAAAGCATGCTAGCCAAAGTGTCTCGACCTGTTTTTACTGTTTTGTAACATTTTGTGAGACAAGCTGAAAGGCATGATTGAGTCGCTTCATTTCTTCTTCACTGCCTCTTGTGTCCGGATGATAAAGCTTTGATAGCTGTCTATAGCGTAGCTTTATTGCTTGTAAATCAGGGATGTGTTGTGGTGTGTAGCCAAACATGGCGCATGCGACGCTTAGCTTATGGTTCTCTGCCTGGGTTTTGGATTTCTTAAATTCTTTGAATACTTTCTCTAGCTGGCGTTTCAGTTGCTTGTTCGTAAACTCTAGCTCTTTAACTTTTGCCGCCATTCGCTGATTTTGGCTTTCCTCTTTGGCTTCACGCGCTTTTCTATTCTGCTTATGTTTCTTGATTACGAAGAAGCTTAAGCCGCTGATGATGAGTATCGCCGCTAGCCAAATCAGCCATAAAAACTGCGAGTATTCTACCTTGGGGTTTGCAACTGTGCTTTTCTCTTCTTGTGTTTGTTCAGCCTTTTTATCGAGCGACTTTATTTGCGAGACTTGTTTAGCTCGCAGTTGGTTGAAGCGCTGCTCTAACAGTTGATTATATGCTTGTTCTGCTGCTGGATTATGCTGAGAAGCCATTTGATACAAGGCTTCAGTCAATTGAGAAGTTGTGACCTTATCTTGATTGCGCTGAATAAAGTTAGCGAGAAGAAAGCCCCGATCGATTGGGTCATTGAGTGCGATAGAGGTTAGCCAATATAACGCTTGTGTTTCATTTTTTTCGCCATTTATCCCTTTAGCAAAGTCGTTCGCGAGCTGTTTTTGCGCAGGGAGGTAACCTTGGTTGGCGGATTGCTCTAGCCAGTAGCGTGTTTCTGTTGAGGCTTCAGCTTTGTTTGATGCCAATAATTGTTGTGCGTACTCGTATTGTTCTATGGGGTCATTTGGAGCTTGAGAGGCAAGCGAGTAACCAGAAAAGCAGAGGCTAAATAAGCAGAGTAGGGCAGACGTTTTGACAGACATTGATATGTCAGGCCTAACGATTATGGTTAGGCCTGCTCCGGTAATCTTTTATTATTACCGCTATGGTGCAACCAAATTACTTCAGTGGCAAG
Organism: Vibrio sp. JZG120; assembly: GCF_053890955.1. NCBI lineage: Bacteria > Pseudomonadati > Pseudomonadota > Gammaproteobacteria > Vibrionales > Vibrionaceae > Vibrio > Vibrio sp. JZG120. The sequence goes on along the minus strand of NZ_JBSRRK010000004.1, from coordinate 350,249 downwards.
ATCTGGATTTCAACACGACGGTTGCACGCACGACCTTCAGAAGTTTGGTTTGAGCAAATTGGGTTACGTTCGCCGTAGCCACGTGCAATTGCGCGACCAGGTGCAACGTTTTGAGATACTAGGAATTGACGTACGGACTCTGCACGACGCTCAGACAACGTTTGGTTGTATGACTCACTGCCCGTGCTATCAGTGTAACCGTCGATAACAAGGCTGGTATCTGGGTATTCAACCAAGATGCGAGCAACACCGCGTAGCGTATTATGAATGCTAGCATCAAGCTGGTAAGAGCTTGAAGAGAAGCCGATACCATTTTCCATACGCAGTAAAAGCTGGTTCTCACCAACACGCTGAACTTGTACACCAGAGTTTAGCAAAGCGCGACGCAATTCTGCTTCTTGTTGGTCAAAGTAGTAACCAACGCCAGCGCCAGTCGCTCCGCCTGCGGCCGCACCAATGAGTGCATGCTGACGACGTTCTTTAGCGTCATCGCCCGTTGCTAGACCGATTGCTGCACCAGCGATAGCACCAATAAGCGCGCCTTGCGTGGTTGAGTTAGTTTCGTATTCACCCGTTGTTGCATTTTGGCGTTGAGTGGCTTGACAGCCAGTAAGAGCTAGCACTAGAGCTAGTGCAATAGGCATCTTTTTCAAGGGAAAATCTCCGTATAAAACTGAGGCGAAACCATGCCTCATAATGGGATGCGAATTATGAATAAGTAAGCATTGATATTTGTTATGAGAAAGTAAGATTGATAAGAGTTTCTGTAAGAAAATTCTTATCGTTACTATCACAACTTTAAAAAGTAGGTCCCAATCACATTGGAATATTGGGACCTACGTTAATCAATTGCTGTTCTGGTTATTTCGATGGATTGCCCAACATTTTACGCGCTTGCTCGCCGCCAACACCACGGTTAACGGAGACTCTTCTACCTTTTTTCAAGCCCACTTCGTAGTCTTCGGTTAGGTTTTTCATCGCTTCTTTCAGTTGCTTCTTGAAGGTTTCGCGGTCAATGTTTTGGAATTCTTTATCAATATAATCATTGATTTTGTTGGCCGACTCTTCGTCTGGGGAAATGACTGGAAGTTTCTCTATCGCTCCCTCTACCCAGCCAGATACAAATGAGTTCACGCGGCGAGTCACTTCTTGAGAAGAGGTGCCCGTACCTGCGAAACTATTTCGGAATTGTCCGGTACTTTCGTTCATCTCGCGATAAATAATATCGAAAGCAAATGCAGCAAAAATCGCGCGATCTGCTTCACCGATAAACTCGACACGTTTGAGCCCTTTGTGATTCAACAACACCGCTTCAACACCGAATTTAGTGTTAATGCCGCGAATCACTCGCAATATGGTAGAACTGATATTCGCTGGTAGTAGGTGGGAAGACTGTGTTTTCCCCATTCTGATAAACTCAATATCGTCCTTATCCAGACCATATTTGAGCATGAGGCGATGTGCCATTTTGATAGCATTGGCAGCCTCATTAACATTAGCGGAATTGCCCAGTTCTAAGCACTTGGCGATTTTTTTCAGAGCTTTTTGTTTATCCATCGACAACCAGTAACGAAAGCAGAAAATTTATGAAGTCAGACATATTACCTTTTTTGACATAAAAACGAAATACAAGGTGGGAGTGAAGGTGGTTTATGGACATAAAAAGAAGCCCCGCGGTAGGCGAGGCTAGGCGTTTTAGTTCGTCATAATCAGTATGAAGTCGTACTTGTGTCTAAGAAGCCATTCTTCATTAAGATTAGTTGGAATTACAACCCGAGCTGGTTGAGTAAATCATCGGCGTCATCGTTCGAACTCGACGATTTAGATTCTTTCTCAGCCATATTTTTACGTGTTGCTTCTAAAATATCGTCTGGATTTTCGTCTTCTGCGATTTCAAACTCTTCTAGTTGGATGAACTCAGTTTTGTCCATTGCCAACTCTAGGTAGAAAATGTTGTTATTTTCGGTGGAGAACGTCACTCGGCGAGCTTGAGGGCGGTCAAGGTTGGTATCCACTTGTAAGATGACTTGCTTATTCAGCGCCATCATTTTTGGCTGGTTTTGTGTGATGTTCGTTTGCAGCTCTTTACGAATTTTATTGGTGAAATCTCCAACCAGTTGGTTCATTAGTTCACCCAGAACATCTCCCACCTCGTCAGAAGTATGAGATATTGCCAGTTCTTCTTCTGGCATACCCATATTACGCATGTAGTTGGTGTAGATCTCTAATGCGGCTTTTGCCGTAAAATTAATTACGACTAGCCCGGTAAACCCGCCATCAAACAGAACAAAACAGCCAAAATCTGGCTTGAGGCTAGTCTTGTGGATTTTTTGCACCATTGCAGAGTAATTTACTTGAGAAGATGTCGCCGAAGTTAGGACGCCAGAAACAGACTGGCAAAGTTTGAGAAGGATATCTTCAGTGGTCACAATTTTATTTTTTTTCATTCTGAAAACTCATCTAGAAACGCGATTCGTTCCCCAATGTAAGGCATCAAGCGTGAAAAAATAAAGCATAAGTTTAATTATTGTATCGAGATTCTGATTTGCTCGTCTTTTTAAATGTTGTAAAGTGACGAAATTCAAAGAATATTACTTCACTTACTCTTTTGTGGTGTTTTGTTTCGCTGAACGCCAACTTGTATGAGAAGTGAGCAAATAATTACATAACCCGCAGCTGATCGGATTCAGCGTCGTAGGGGCAGGAAGCAAATGTTACCAAGATTACACTCGCAAACTGATGTCGATCCTCTTGTTCTTAGTTTTCTGAAAGAGCTTGAGCACGCCGGATTCACTGGTGATATCGAAAGCCAATATTCAAGCCGACTAGCGGTTGCCACTGACAACAGTGTTTACCAGCAACTTCCTCAGTCTGTCGTTCATCCCAAAACGACAGAAGATGTTTCTCTCCTCGGGAAACTGAGCAATAAAGAAAAGTACGAACGAATTACCTTTTCACCTCGTGGTGGCGGCACAGGGACCAATGGTCAGTCGCTAACCAAAGGTATTGTGGTGGATATGTCTCGCCACATGAACAAAGTGCTTGAGATTAATGAGAAAGAAGGCTGGGTTCGTGTACAAACTGGTGTAGTGAAAGACCAGTTAAATGATGCGGTTCGCCCTTACGGTTACTTCTTCTCTCCAGACTTATCTACCAGTAACCGTGCAACGATTGGCGGCATGGTCAACACCGATGCTTCTGGTCAAGGTTCTCTGAAATACGGAAAAACATCCGATCATGTTTTGTCGCTACAAGCGGTGTTTGCTGATGGCTCAGTTTTAGAATCAGATCTGTCCAACGGCTACCCCGAAGAAGGCGAGTTTGCTGCCAAGGCGCTACGAGTAACGGAATCCGTATGTCGTGAAAAACGCCAGCAGATCGTGGATAAATTTCCTCCTCTCAACCGCTTCCTAACGGGCTATGACTTAAAGAACGCGCTAGATGAAGACGATGATCGTTTCGAGATCACACGAGTGTTGTGTGGTGCGGAAGGTTCATTGGCATTTATTACCGAAGCGAAGCTAAACCTGACGCCAATTCCGAAAGCACGTACTTTGGTTAACGTTAAATACAACAGCTTTGACTCTGCGCTGCGTAATGCACCGTTTATGGTCGAAGCGAAAGCGCTATCTGTAGAAACCGTTGACTCGAAAGTGCTTAATCTCGCGAAGCAAGATATCGTCTGGCACACCGTGAGTGATTTGCTTACCGATGTTCCAAATAAAGAGATGCTTGGCATCAATATGGTGGAATACGCAGGTCAGGACGAAGAAGAGGTTGCTGCGCAGGTTGCAGCGCTGACCGCCAAGCTCGATACCATGCTGGAAACAGAAGAAGCGGGCATCATCGGTTACCAAGTTTGTAACGACGTAGCGAGCATTGGGCGTATTTACAACATGCGTAAAAAAGCGGTGGGTTTGTTAGGCGCAGCAAAAGGTCGTGCTAAACCGGTCGCATTCGCTGAAGATACCTGTGTGCCACCAGAAAACCTGGCGGACTTCATTGTGGAGTTTCGAGAGCTGTTAGACAGCAAGTCTCTGAATTACGGCATGTTTGGTCACGTCGATGCCGGGGTGCTTCACGTACGTCCTGCGTTGGATTTGTGTGACCCGCACCAAGAAGCATTGATGCACGAAGTTTCTGATGAAGTGGTCAAGCTGGTGGCGAAATACGGCGGTTTGATGTGGGGTGAACATGGCAAAGGTTTCCGCTCAGAATATGGCCCTGAGTTTTTCGGCGACGAGTTGTTTACTGAGCTGAGACGTGTGAAGGCGGCATTCGATCCACACAACAAAATGAACCCGGGCAAAATCTGTACGCCGCTTGATAGTGATGCAGAGTTAGTAAAAGTTACCGATACCAAACGTGGTTACTTCGATCGTCAGATTGACGTTCAAGTACGTGACAGCTTTAAGCAAGCGATGGAGTGTAACGGTAACGGTTTGTGTTTTAACTACGATACCAGCTCGCCAATGTGTCCATCGATGAAAGTAACAGCCGATCGTCGTCATTCACCGAAAGGTCGTGCGGGTTTGGTTCGCGAGTGGTTGCGTCAGCTTACTGGGCAAGGTATTGATATTCTTGACTTAGAAAAGCAAACGCTAGAAAACAAAACATCAATCAAAACCATGATTGACCGCGTACGTCATTCTATCAATCGTCGTCACGAATACGATTTCTCCCACGAAGTGTATGAAGCGATGAATGGTTGTTTAGCGTGTAAAGCGTGTGCGAGCCAGTGTCCGATTAAAGTCGACGTTCCGAGTTTCCGCTCACGCTTTTTAAACATTTATCACTCTCGTTACCAACGTCCAGCAAAAGATTATCTGGTTGCGAACATAGAGACTATGCTGCCGATGATGGCGAAAGCGCCAGGTGTCGTAAACGGTGTTTTGAAGCAGTCGTGGGTCAAGAGCTTAACGGCTTCAACAGTTGGGTATGTCGATGCGCCGTTGTTATCAGTACCTACATTGAAACAACGAGTAGAGTCGCTGACAACGCCTTATGATCTGCAAGCGCTCAGCGGTTTGTCTTCGTCTGAAAAGAGCAAGCATGTTTTAATTGTTCAAGACCCATTCACTAGCTACTACGACGCCGATGTTGTAGAAGACTTCGTTAAATTATTGAAAAAGCTGGGTATGCATCCGGTGCTTCTGCCATTTAAGCCGAATGGTAAAGCACAACACATTAAAGGCTTTCTACGTCAGTTTAAGGATACAGCAGCCGATACAGCGAAGTTTTTGGCGATGGTAGCGGATCTGGATATTCCATTAGTTGGTGTCGACCCTGCATTGGTGCTGTGTTATCGAGATGAATACGCTGAAGTACTTGGCAGTAAGCGAGGTGATTTCGATGTACTAACGGCCCACGAATGGCTTTACCCAAGACTAGAAGCGTTTGAAAGCGGAGAGCATAACGCGCAGGAACCTTGGTATCTGTTTGCGCACTGTACTGAAAAAACCAAAATGCCGAATGCGGAAAAAGAGTGGGGCGCTATTTTTGCTCACTTTGGTGCGGTTTTAAATACGGTACCGGTTGGTTGTTGTGGTATGGCGGGTACGTTTGGTCACGAGGTCGATAAGTTGTCGATGTCGAAAGACATTTACAATTTAAGCTGGAAGCCAAGCTTAGATAAGTTAGATAACGAGAGATGTTTGATTACTGGCTACTCTTGCCGCAGCCAAGTGAAACGCTTTGAAGGAACAAAGCCCAAACATCCCGTTCAGGCGCTGTTAACTTTGATATAATCACATCATATTAAGCCCAGTTTTACTGGGCTTTTTTAGAAGTCACATACAACAATTTCAAAGGATATGAATCTTGAGAAAACTTGAACTCAAAGTCCCACCTGTTGCGGTGTTTTTGTTGGTCATACTACTCATGTATGGACTGACAGTTCTGGTGCCGAGCCTGAATATTAGTGTGCCCTTTGTCGAGGTTGTGGTTGGCGGGTTAACTTTGCTCTCTGGTTATATGGGCATTGCTGGTGTGTATGAATTCCATAAAGTAAAAACGACGGTTAACCCTGTAAAGCCTGACACGGCCTCTTCCGTGGTGAGAACTGGCGTATTTTCTTTTTCGCGCAACCCGATGTATATGGCGCTACTGCTTCTAATCATTGCAATTGGTTTGTGGTGGCAGCACTTGAGTGTGGTGCTTTGTAGCGTTGTATTTGTCAGTTATATGAATCGATTTCAAATCAAGCCAGAGGAACGTGTTCTAGAGCGATTGTTTGGTGAAGAGTATGTGGATTACAAAAACCACGTCCGCCGCTGGATCTAAGCATTGCGTTTAGTTTTATTTGGATGAGACATAAAAAGAAAGCCCAACGATCGACGTTGGGCTTTCTTTTAGTAAACACGTTTTTTGAGCGCTTCTGATAGGGCAGTCGATTAGGCTGCCTTAACGAACTTTGCTAGGAATGCATCCTTACGTTCATTGAAACGGCGTACAAGATCGTCAACCGCTTCTTGGTCATATGGCTTCAAGCCGCTTGCAACCATGCGCTTGATGCCTTTGCCAACGACTTCACCGTCTTCTTTGAACGCAAAGTTTAAGGTGACTACCCCACGTTTACCTTCCACGTCGAATGTTGCGCCAGTGAAATCCACTTCTGGATGTGTAAGGTCTAAGCGTGAAAATTCAACTTCCATGCTTTCATAAATAACTAATGGACGTTGGCAGTTGATCATCATTTGCTTCTCTTCCATAAGAGGAACCATGATGTGAGGGAAGTTCATGCCAGAGAATTGCACGTAATTTGTTACGACATGCTCAATAAATGCGGGATCGTGGTTAGTCTCACCTTCACGGGACATGTGTAAGTATTCTTTACCTGCCTCGTCAACAACGGCGCTTTCTTTTTCACACTTATTTTCAATATGAAGTGCTACACCATCGTTTACCATGCCAGAGAAGTTAAAACGCATTTTTTGGCTGACGCCTTCTTTACTAAGAAGCACTGCGAAAAGTAAGTCCCCAGGGACACAAAAGCGTTTGTTGTCTTCATCGTGGATTGGGTTGTAGTCACCTGCGACACGTTTTGCAAAGTGGCTTGCTTGTTCGCGAGTGAACTGAAACTGGTGATTAGTGTTTGAAAAATAAGGTGTTAGAAACATAATTTTTACGTAGTAACCAAAACTGTGTGGGATTATATGCGAATATCTGCGTAGCAATGGTCCATCCAGTGAAAACTTCACCGTATCCTAACAATAAGACACTATTTCGGCGGATAAATCGTTAAAAACGCATACTTTAGCAACGCTTTTATTTGTGAAAGCAATAAACAGCGACTTTATTATGTCGGCTATTTTTAAAAGTATAGCAATAACAATATGCAAGTGTTCATAAAGATCGCTGGGAACACGTTTAATGAGGAGATAAAAAAGCTCCACGCGAAACGTGGAGCCTTCAAATTATCATCCGGTTTTTAGATTAAGTGCTGGTAATGCTGGATTACTGAACACTTGGTAACAGACTCTCTGGCATAAGCGTGTTGTGGATAGCCAGCTTAAGCAGAGTATTGGCCTGTTCAATGTCCGGCGCAAAGTAGCGATCTTTATCGTAGAACGATACTTTTTCACGCAACATTTGTTTGGCAATCTCGATACGCTCAGAAGACTTGTTTGGTGCTCTAAAGTCTAGGCCTTGTGCTGCTGAGAGGTATTCGACCGCCAGAATGCCGCGAGTGTTTTCTCCCATTTCTTTCAATCTGCGAGCCGCGAAGGTTGCCATTGAAACGTGATCTTCTTGGTTTGCTGATGTTGGCAAGCTGTCTACTGACGCTGGGTGAGCGAGCGTTTTGTTTTCGCTTGCTAGCGCAGCAGAGGTGACTTGGGCAATCATGAAACCAGAGTTTACACCGCCATTATCAACTAAGAACGGTGGTAATTTTGATAATGCGCTATCGATAAGCAATGCCATACGACGTTCAGACAGGCTGCCGATCTCAGCAATCGCCAGTGCTAGGTTGTCGGCGGCCATTGCAACAGGCTCAGCGTGGAAGTTACCACCAGAGATGATGTCGTCATCTTCAGCAAACACCAACGGGTTATCTGATACAGAGTTCGCTTCTACTTGCAATACTTCGGCGGCGTTGCGGATTTGCTGCAAACACGCCCCCATTACTTGAGGCTGACAGCGCAACGAATACGGGTCTTGCACTTTTTCACAGTTAGTATGCGAATCACCAATGTCACTTGATGTATCCAATAGATGACGATAGGCCAGTGCAGCGTCCATTTGGCTGCGATGACCACGTACACGATGAATGCGCGGATCGAATGGACGTCGGCTGCCGAGAGCGGCTTCGACAGACATTGCGCCACATACTGTAGCCGAAGCGAAAAGATCTTCCGCGATAAACAGACCTTCTAATGCGAACGCTGTTGATGCTTGGGTACCATTTAGCAGCGCTAAGCCTTCTTTCGGTGCCAGAGTTATGGGTTCTAGACCTGCGATTTTTAATGCTTCTTGCCCAGAAATGATATTACCGTTGTGACGAGCTTGTCCTTCACCTAGTAATACTGTGCTCATATGGGCCAGAGGAGCTAAGTCACCTGATGCGCCAACAGAGCCCTTTTTAGGTACGCAAGGGTAAACTTGTGCGTTAACTAGGTCGGTCAGCATATTAATGACTTTTAGGCGAATACCAGAAAAACCACGAGACAGACTATTGATTTTTAATACCATCATCAGACGAACCGTTTCATCTGACATAAACTCACCGATACCTGCCGCATGAGAAAGAACGATACTGCGTTGCAGAGTTTCTAAATCTTCCGGGGCTATTCGTGTGTTAGCCAATAGACCAAAACCAGTGTTAATTCCGTATACCGTTCTATCTTCCGCGATGACACGCTCCACGACTTGCGTGCTTTCTTCAATGGCCGGAATGGCTTCAGGATCCAAAGTAAGGTTGACTGGTGAACGGCTCACTTGGCGTAGTTCGTTTAAGCTAATATGACCTGGCTTTAGCGTTAAATTTAACATCTCTTTCATCCTTACTTGAGCTTCTTCAGTTCTTCGTTGAGCATTGGCAAATCTAGCCCTTGCTCTGCTGCACATTGTTTAGCAATATCGTATCCCGCATCAGCATGACGCATCACGCCTGTTGCTGGGTCGTTATGCAGCACACGGGCAATACGTTCTGAGGCATCTTCACTGCCGTCACAGCAGATAACCATACCTGAGTGTTGCGAAAAGCCCATACCTACGCCTCCACCGTGGTGCAGTGAAACCCAAGTTGCGCCGCCCGCCGTGTTGAGTAGCGCGTTTAATAGTGGCCAGTCTGATACGGCGTCAGAACCGTCCATCATGCCTTCTGTTTCTCGGTTCGGGCTTGCTACGGAGCCAGAGTCTAAGTGGTCACGACCAATGACAACGGGCGCCTTAAGTTCGCCATTTTTCACCATTTCATTGAATGCTTGACCAAGACGCTCACGATCTTTAAGACCAACCCAGCAAATACGTGCAGGTAAACCTTGGAACTGAATGCGCTCGCGCGCCATATCTAGCCAGTTATGTAAGTGCGGATTATCTGGAATTAGCTCTTTTACTTTTTGGTCGGTTTTATAGATATCCTCAGGATCGCCAGAGAGAGCGGCCCAGCGGAAAGGACCAATACCTTCGCAGAATAGAGGGCGAATGTAGGCTGGAACGAAGCCAGGGAAATCAAATGCGTTTTCTACGCCTTCTTCCAGAGCCATTTGGCGGATGTTGTTACCGTAGTCGAGTGTTGCGGCGCCGCGATTTTGTAGCTCTAACATGGCTTGAACTTGCACTGCCATGGATTTTTTGGCTGCTTTAACGACCATTGCTTCATCTTGCAAACGCATTTCCGCAGCGTGAGACATGCTCCAGCCTTGTGGTAAGTAGCCATTGAGCGGATCGTGTGCAGACGTTTGGTCTGTTACTACATCAGGCGTGATATTACGTTCTACCAACTCAGAGAAAACGTCAGCTGCATTACCTAGTAGACCAACCGATACTGGTGTGTCTGATTCTTTGATGATAGCAAGCGCTTCATCTAAAGATGTCGCTTTCTTATCGACATAGCCTGTACGTAGGCGGTAATCGATACGCGATTCATCACACTCTACCGCAATCATGGAGAAGCCCGCCATCGTACCAGCTAGAGGCTGAGCACCACCCATACCACCAAGACCGCCAGTTAGAATCCATCGGCCTTTTGCTTCGCCGTCAAAGTGCTTTTTCGCAACAGATACGAATGTTTCGTATGTGCCTTGGACGATGCCTTGTGAGCCAATGTATATCCAGCTGCCAGCGGTCATTTGGCCGTACATCATCAAGCCTTGTTTATCGAGCTCGTTGAAGTGTTCCCAGTTTGCCCAATGAGGAACGAGGTTTGAGTTTGCGATAAGCACGCGTGGGGCGTTTTTATGGGTAGGGAAAACACCAACAGGCTTGCCTGATTGAACTAAAAGCGTTTGGTCATCTTCGAGTCTTTCAAGTACTTCAACAATCTTGTCGTAACATTCCCAGTTTCGTGCCGCACGGCCAATGCCGCCATATACAACCAGCGAATGTGGATGTTCTGCAACATCAGGATCGAGGTTGTTCATCAGCATACGAAGAGGGGCTTCGGTTAGCCAAGATTTTGCGCGCAGTTTATCTCCGTGAGGTGCACGAATTGTTCTGCTTGTATCAAGTCGTGGATCTTGTCCCTGGCGCTGTGTCATTTCAGACTCCTTTAGTTTCTCGTGATGACCAAGTACTTGCTTGGTCGTAATAATAAGTGGCATCTAGGATGCGTTATGGTTTGTGTTGCTTTTCCGCCATCGCGTTGGCGATATCCCAACACAAACGGGCAGCTAAGCGTGCAGTTTGACTATCGACGTCATAATTAGGGTTGTATTCGGCGATATCAGCCAGCATGAGCTTATTTTGGTAATGAAGAATTCGATCTAAAAATGGCGCAATTGTGTCGTAACTTACTCCTCGAGCCGCAGGGGCGCTGACCCCTGGAGCGGTTGCGGCGGGAAATACATCCAGATCAATGGTTAAATAGAGGTAGTCACAGTCGTCAATAAAATGTTGAAGCTGGGTTAAGTGATAACTGTGGTTTAGGTAGCAAAGCTGATTGTCTTCTACATACCAAACATTTAACGCATCTGCTTTTTCAAATAGCGCTTTAGTGTTGCTACTGCGGCTTACACCGATGCAAGCGTAATGAAAGTCCCAATCGTTACGTTGGCAAAAATGATGAATTTGGTTGAAGGGGGTGCCAGAGCTTGGTCTGATGTCGGCGATGCTGCTCTCGAATGCGCGTAAGTCGAAATGCGCATCGAAATTGATGATACCGATTTTAGGCTTCTTTTCTGGATGGTGCGCTTTAAAATACTCCGCTAAGCCGGAAAACGAGGCCCACGCAATCTCATGCCCGCCACCTAACACGATGACAGGCGTATGAGGAAGTGCGCTTGAAATGGTTGCCGCACATAGAGATTGGCTCTCTTCCAGTAAGTCGTCTTCGCACACCACGGTACCTAAGTCATATAGTGGGACGTCTTGGTGCCATGCTAAATTAGCGAGTGCTCGTCGGATTAAGTCTGGCGCTTTTTTCGCGCCAATGCGTCCTTTGTTTCTCGCTACGCCAGCATCCGTAGCAAAACCCAGTAATGAGACGCCATGCGCAACTGCCCCTAACTCATCTGCTTTCTGGCGTTGAACCACGTGATGAATTCGCTGACCAAGTTTGCCGTCCTCGGCATCATGACGGCCTTGCCAATGAAATAGGGGAGAATGTAGGTCGAATTGAGACATATTATTGGCCTCCGTGTGAAATGTATTCACCATTTACTATACGACCTACTAGACGTTTTGCTCCGACTTGATAGCTTAAATCTGCAGGACTTTCGATATCCCAGATAGAGAAGTCCGCATCAAACCCTACTTTGATGGTGCCACGTGAGTTTTGATAACCCAGAGCTTTGGCTGCATGTTGCGTTACACCACGCAGTGCTTCTTGCGGCGTAAGGCGAAATAGTGTGCACGCCATATTCAGCATGAGTGTGAGATCAGAAAACGGTGATGTACCTGGGTTGACGTCCGTAGCAATTGCCATCGGCACGTTATGCTCTCTCAACAACTCAATCGGTGGTAACTGAGTTTCTCTTAGAAAATAAAAAGCGCCAGGCAGTAGAGTGGCGACAGTGTTTGAGCGAGCAAGTGCTTTAACACCTTGCTCATCTAAAAACTCGATGTGATCCGCTGACAAACCGTTGTATTGAGCAGTGAGGGCTGTACCACCGAGATTCGAAAGTTGCTCTGTATGCCCTTTAACCTTTAAGCCGTGGCGTTTTGCAGCTATAAACACTTTTTCTGTTTGTTCAAGATTGAAGCCAATCGATTCACAAAAAACATCGACACTCGTGGCTAACTCTTCCTTTGCGACGACAGGGATTATGTCCTGACAAATGTGCTCAATATAATCATCTGCACGGCCTTGGAACTCTGGCGGAATGGCGTGAGCGGCGAGAAGTGTAGTGGTGATTTTAACTTTACGCTCTTGTTCAAGCATTTTGGCTGCACGGAGCATTTTTACTTCATCATTCAGTGTCAATCCGTAGCCTGATTTCACTTCGACAGAAGTGACGCCGCTCGCGAGTAGCCCGTCTAAACGTGGCAACGCTAACTCAACTAATTGCGCTTCGGTTGCTGAACGCGTCGCATGCACCGTTGAAAGTATCCCACCGCCTTGTTTGGAAATTTCTTGATATGGCACGCCGTTTAAGCGCATTTCAAATTCGTTGGCACGATTGCCCGCGTAAATAAGATGAGTGTGGCAGTCGATCAAACCTGGCAGAACTAACTTGCCTTGAAGGTCGATACTCTGAGCGTAATGTTGGGCAGACAGCAGAGACTCAGTTTGCGGTTCGTCTTCACCAATTGCACAGGTGCTGATCGCAACGATTTTTCCAGATTGAATGCCAATACGAGCAGGAGACGTTGGCAGATAACCGCGCTCTCCCGGTTGCATGGTGACCAGACGTGCGTTTTCAATCAGCAAATCCATGTTTGTGTCCCTGTGTTTATTTGTATCATTAAATGTATATACAAATAAATAGAGCAAAATAAGAACACTGACAAGATTGATGTTGCTAAAATGTGATCAAAACGTAGATCTATAGGACCAATCTTGTCATTAAATGAGCACTTTTGAGCTCAGCTTATATTTGTTACCAGGGTGATAAAGTAGGGCGGTACTGACTAACTTATCTTGGCTCCACGTTCTGCGATTCAAGAGAAGGCAAGGCTCATTGGCTTGCATTTTTAAGTCTTGCTTAATACGGCCGTCAGGCACAATTGCCTCTACGGTATGTTCAATAGCGCTGAGTGGGCAATTATCTGACAGGTATTGATTCGGAGTGATTTGTGTGAAGTCTTGATTTAAATAACTCGGGGCATATTGGCTGTTCACCCAGCGGAGTTCCAATTGAATAGGCGTTTGGTCTTCATAGTGAATGATTTCACTGTAAAACACCGTTGTGCCAAGCATGACGCCGAGTTTTGTCGCAATGCTGTCATCTGCTTTTATGGCAACTTGTTTGAGCACTTTACTGCTATATTGTCGCCCTCGGTCGCTGACTTCTTCGGCAATGTTTCGAATGTCTAACAGAGGAGATTCTGACTTTTCACCAGGATCACACACAAACGTACCTAAGCGTGGGCGACGTTGTAATCGGCCCTCATTAACTAAGTCCCGAATTGCTTTGTTCACTGTCATTCTACTGACACCAAATTGCTCGGTAAGCTCAATCTCTGTGGCGATACGATGACCGACTATCCACTCTCCAGAATCAATTTTATCGAGGATAAATTGTTTGATTTGAATGTAGAGTGGTGCAGACATAATGATTCCCTTTTATTTGACTATACAAATACTGCTTAATTTAGGTACAAATTGCAAACATTTCTCGACGAATGCACCACTTAGTGACAGAACAATCCTATTGTGGGGCTGAATGATTCTTGCTGCTGAGCATTATTTGGATTGATGATGGAATTCGAACATTTTCTTGTGGTCTATTGCTTGCAGAGTATAAAACAATTGTGTAAACAAACGATTATTAGAAGAAAAGTCGCTAAAAAGGAAAAACATGTTTAAAAAATTGAAAGCATCACTGGGGATTGGTTCTGCAAAAGTAGATACGATTTTAGACGAAATGAGCGTGTTTCAAGGAGCGACGCTGAAAGGGCATGTTCATATCAAAGGCGGAGACGTCGAACAACAAATTGATGCTATTACGATTAAATTGAACACAGAGATGAAAGTCGAAGTGGATGATAGCGTAAGTTACCAAACGTTCACTATTGATCAGCTGAAGGCGGTAGACCCCTTTGTGATTCAACCTAATGAAGAGAAGCAGGTTCCGTTTGAGCTAAAACTGCATGATGAAACGCCAATTACTGCGGTTAGCGCACTTAAGAATCAATGCCATGTTTGGGTTGAAACGACGTTAGATATTGATTTTGCGATTGACCCGCGTGACCGTGACTATATTGAAGTGAAACCACTACCAGTAGCATCTCGGGTTATTCAAGCGATCGAGCAAGCTGGTTTCACTATGGTTAAAGCCGATGTTGAAAAAGGCTTTTTGCGCGGTGGCTCGTTTGCTTCTCGCTCTGGAATTTATCAAGAGCTAGAGTTCCGAAATAACGGCTTTATCTCATCAAAAGAAATTGAGCTTTCTTTTATTCTGGAAGGGCAGGTCATGCATTGTTTGGCAGAGATTGACCGTTCGCTCAGCTTGGCTGGTGACCAATATCGCTCGTTTACGTTACCGATCAATGCAACTGATGCTCAAGTCGCTGCCGCGGTTGCACCAACGCTAAATCTATAGTTCTCATCAACTTGATGAGAATATGTACCGATATCCTATTGTGAAAGCGATATCGGTACTGTTATCCATGTTTCGTGCGTTCTCAACGGCTAAAAACTCAAGCGCGGAGTTTTCCATGAGATATCGATAGCCTAATACCAGTTCATTAGAGGCATCAGCAAACTCTGCGGGTCCTTCTGTTGAGCCTTGATACCAATGGTATTCAAACATCAGGTGGTGGTTATCTTCCAATGCATAACGGTACCCAGCTGCAACGGCAATCGTATTATGCCGATAGGGTAGATCCAGCAAGGCGCGATCATCTGAGCGAAAAGTCATGCCAACCATCGAGTAAAATGCATGGGCGTCACTCAAATAACTGTAATTTATTTGGAAGCCTTGCTCGAAATTACTGCCTTGAAAAGTCCCGTGAGCAACATCATTAAAATATAAGCTGCCACCAATAGATAGGCCGTGATGTTCATTCTGAAACACTTGATATTGCAAATAAGTAGATAAGTTGTTGGCAAGCGTTTGTCCTTCGAAGTCGTCTTCTAGCACATCATATTGCGGCATTGAAATGTGAAAACGATCTCTGTCTACTTTGTCTCGGCCATTCTGTCCGATACCGAAAAGGTTATGGAAGCTTTTCGTCAGTCCATCTAAATGGTTATCAGCGGCAAAAACCCACCGATAATTGAGTTCCCATTGCCAACTGCTATTGATTTGCCACTTGCTGCCAATTTCGATTTGGTTGTGGTAATAATCCAGTGCGTATTCATCAGTATGAGCCCAAACACTAGCCACGGTTCCTGAGCCATAGGTTTCGACAAAGTCAGAGGGAAGGCTATGTCCTGAGCGCAGTATATTGGTATGGCTAACCACTTGCATCGGAGATTGTGCGTAAGAACGTAGCGGCCCATACAGGTCATCTGATGCCATGGCTGGTACACAGCATATCGAAATGCTTAGAAGCCCCATAAAGCGCGATTTGAAATAGATCATGATGAACACCTACATGCAAACTACTCAATAAAACAACTATATACCTAAATTGCACTTTGAGGTGGAACTAGGTGTGCAGGGTCCTGTGTTGGTTAATATGTATCAGGAACTATTATACCAGTTGTGTATTCAAGTTCTATTGGGAGGGGGTAACTCCGTTTACAAGTGATGTGAGCCCTTAAGAAGAATCATCAGATTGTCGCGGCGAGGCCTGAGGTTAAGTTCTTATGATAAAACAAAATCGCGCTTTGCAATCTAAATGTGAGCTAGGTACAATCCCATTTTCGATAACGGTCCGGTATTCGTGTTACCGAGAGGCCTTTATTGACTCTCAACTATTTTCAACAAATAGCTTCTAATTTGAATAACATGTGTTGCTTGGTGTGCAACACCACTGTAAAGGACATAGCATGCCTATTATTACTCTTCCTGACGGCAGTCAGCGTCAATTTGACAACCCAGTTTCTACTATGGAAGTTGCGCAATCGATCGGTCCTGGTCTTGCAAAAGCAACGATCGCTGGTCGTGTAAACGGTAACCGCGTTGATGCGTGTGACCTAATTGAAGAAGACGCAAGCCTTGAAATCATCACAGTAAAAGATGAAGTAGACGGTTTAGAAATCGTTCGTCACTCTTGTGCTCACCTTCTTGGTCACGCTCTTAAGCAGCTTTACCCACAAGCTAAAATGGCGATTGGTCCAACCATCGACAACGGCTTCTACTACGATATCGATCTAGATGAGTCTCTAACGCAAGAAGATCTTGAAAAGATTGAAAAGCGTATGAAAGAGCTAGCGAAAACCAAGTACGAAGTTGTTAAGAAAAAAGTAAGCTGGCAGGAAGCGCGTGATACGTTTGAATCACGTGGCGAACCATACAAAGTGGAAATCCTAGACGAAAACGTATCTCGTGATGATCGTCCAGGTCTTTACCACCATGAAGAATACATCGACATGTGTCGTGGTCCTCACGTTCCTAACATGAGCTTCTGTCAACACTTCACTCTATTGAATGTGGCAGGTGCTTACTGGCGTGGTAACAGCGACAATAAAATGCTTCAACGTATCTACGGTACGGCTTTCCACGATAAGAAAGCACTGAAAGCGCATCTAACTCGCCTAGAAGAAGCAGCGAAGCGTGACCACCGTAAGATTGGTAAGCAACTAGACCTATTCCACATGCAGCAAGAAGCACCGGGTATGGTGTTCTGGCATCACAATGGTTGGTCTATTTTCCGTGATCTGGAAGTATTCATCCGCGCTAAGCTAGATGAGTACGGTTACCAAGAAGTAAAAGGTCCGCTAATGATGGACCGTGTTCTTTGGGAACGCTCAGGTCACTGGGATAAATACGCTGATGCAATGTTCACAACTTCTTCTGAGAACCGTGAATACGCAATTAAGCCAATGAACTGTCCAGGTCACGTACAGATCTTCAACCAAGGTCTAAAATCGTACCGCGACCTACCGCTACGTATGGCAGAGTTCGGCTCATGTCACCGTAACGAACCATCTGGTGCACTGCACGGCATTATGCGTGTACGTGGCTTTACTCAGGATGATGCTCACATTTTCTGTACTGAGAGCCAAATCCAAGAAGAAGTAACAAACTGCATCAAGATGGTGTACGATACGTACCAAACATTTGGTTTCGACAACATCGTAGTGAAACTGTCTACTCGTCCAGAGAAACGTGTAGGTTCAGATGAAATCTGGGATCAATCTGAAGAAGCATTGAAGCAGTCTCTTGAATCGATGGATATCCCATACGAAATTCAAGAAGGTGAGGGTGCGTTCTACGGTCCTAAGATTGAATTCACACTATACGATTGTCTAGACCGCGCTTGGCAGTGTGGTACTGTCCAGCTAGACTTCAACCTACCAGGTCGCCTAGGCGCTACTTATGTAGGTGAAAATAACGAACGTCTTGTACCGGTAATGATTCACCGTGCGATTCTAGGTTCACTAGAGCGCTTCATTGGTATCCTTATCGAAGAATATGCTGGTTTCTTCCCAACTTGGTTGGCGCCAGAACAAGCAGTTCTTATGAACATTACTGATAAACAGTCAGGTTATGTTCAAGAAATAGTACAAAAACTACAAAAAAGTGGAATTAGAGCTAAAGCGGACTTGAGAAATGAGAAGATTGGCTTTAAAATCCGCGAACATACTTTGAAGCGTGTACCGTATATGCTTGTTGTTGGTGACCAAGAAATGGAAGCTGGCGAAATTGCAGTACGTACTCGTAAAGGTAAAGATCTTGGTAAATTTAAAGTGGATGATTTTATTGCATACATCCAAGACGAGATCTCTAGCCGTAAGCTCAATCTGGAGGAATAAGCTATTAAAGGCGGAAGACGTGGCCAACAGCCGGTAAAACAAAACCCGCACCGTATCAACGGTGAAATTCGTGGTATTCGTGAAGTTCGACTAACAGGCGCTGACGGTGAATCAGTTGGTGTTGTATCGATTCAAGAAGCCATTGCAGCTGCTGAAGAAGCTGGTATGGATCTCGTTGAGATCAGTCCTAACGCCGAGCCACCTGTTTGTCGTGTGATGGACTATGGTAAGTTCCTCTTCGAGAAGAGCAAAACTGCTAAAGAGCAGAAGAAGAAGCAAAAGCAGGTCCAGATCAAGGAAGTAAAATTCCGTCCTGGAACTGATATTGGAGACTATCAGGTAAAACTACGCAACCTGACGCGTTTCCTTGAAGAAGGCAACAAAGTGAAGGTAACAATTCGCTTCCGTGGCCGAGAAATGGCACACCAAGACATCGGTGTTGACGTTCTAAATCGTCTTAAGGAAGATACTGCAGAACTTGCTGTAGTTGAATCTTTCCCTAAGAAGATTGAAGGTCGCCAGATGATCATGGTGCTAGCCCCTAAAAAGAAGTAATTAACGGCTCATCAAGTAATTAAAACCTAGCCGCTTTCCTTTCGATAAAGGCATAACGGCTGGGTTTTGTTCGCCCTAATTACGTTGTTTATTAAACCTACTCAATGCGGAGTTATTCATCATGCCTAAGATGAAAACCAACAAAGGTGCTGCTAAGCGTTTTAAGAAAACTGCTGGTGGTATTAAGTACAAGCACGCTACAAAACGTCACATCCTGACTAAGCGTACTACTAAGAACAAGCGTCAACTACGTCCGAATGCAATCCTTCCAAAATGTGAAGTGGCTGCAGTAATCCGTATGTTGCCATACGCTTAATTCTTTTTAGTTATCAATCGTTTAGTTTAGGAGAAGCATAATGCCTCGCGTAAAACGTGGTGTACAAGCTCGTGCACGTCATAAGAAAGTTCTAAAACAAGCTAAAGGTTACTACGGTGCGCGTTCACGCGTTTACCGCGTAGCTTTCCAAGCAGTTACTAAAGCTGGTCAATACGCTTACCGTGACCGTCGCGCTAAGAAACGTCAATTCCGTCAACTATGGATTGCACGTATCAATGCGGCATCTCGTCAAAATGGTCTATCTTACAGCCGTTTCATCAACGGTCTTAAGAAAGCATCTATCGAGATCGACCGTAAGATCCTTGCGGACATCGCAGTATTCGACAAAGCTGCATTTGCAGTTCTAGTTGAAAAAGCGAAAGCTGCTCTTTAATTAGCAGTTTAGGATTAAGAGAAGGAGAGCATTAGCTCTCCTTTTTTATTGCTAAAATATATACCCAAATATTTTTCAGTTTTGCCATTCAGAATCTTGTCTATCAGTCTTCCCGATTTGATTAGTGATCGCTGCTCTGTTGGTAATAAAATGGCTTGGGTATATATTTTACGTTTATAAGGGACTAAAAATGATCTACACAACGACAGAAAGTATTCCGGGCAAGCAGATCTCTGAAATAAGAGGGGTTGTAACTGGTAATGTTGTTCAATCAAAACACATCGGCCGTGACCTCATGGCGGGTATCAAGAGCATTGTTGGCGGCGAAATTCGTGGTTACACGGAAATGATGACCGACGCGCGTGATATTGCTATACAGCGCATGGTAGCAGATGCTGAATCCAAAGGTGCAGATGCGATTGTAGGGATTCGATTTACCACGAGCTCAATCGTAGATGGTTCTTCGGAAATTTTGGCATTTGGTACTGCAGTGAAACTGGCGGACTAATATACGAGGAAAAGCGTTGCTAGGAATGGTGAATTTTTATTCATTTTTCGTTTTTTCTTTTTAGGTTAATTATTCTAGATTTTCGCAGACCGAATAGGCTTATATTCTTAACTTTACGTTACCATTAAAATTAATCCCAATAATTTAGAGTAATTGCTTCACTTTTGTTTTGTGTATCATTTTATATTCATAATGAAATTGAATTCATATTGAATTTTCCATTTATCTTGTGAATTTTGATTTCGATATATTAATTCATATTTTTCTTATAAAAATATGAACTTATACCTTGCCAAGCGGTTCTAAATTGTTACAAATACTATACAGCTGTAACATTGCCAAAAGGAATTGTAGATGAGAGATCTGACTCCCGAATACTTGCTAGCCGCATTACGCCAAGCGATCAAAACAAAAGGGCTAACATATCGAGAGCTATCTGAGAAAATGGGCATGCCGCTGTCCACTTTTAAGAGACACTTAACAAGCACAAATCTCGCTTTGGATAAACTGCTTGAATATTGTAGAGCTGTTGATTGCACGTTAGATGAGCTACAAAAGCTTGCGAATCAATTACAAGGTGAAGACGAGGATTACTTTAGCCGTACGCAAGATGAAGTCTTTTTTCAATTTCCCCATCTTTACGATTTTTATCGTGAATTGAGAATGCTGCGAGGCAAAGATGGATATTCCATTTTAAAGAAAAAGTATGATTTGTCTGAGCAGAGCATGTCTGATTACCTAAAAGCTTTGGAGTTATTGGATCTTGTTTACGTTGATGAAGATAAAAATATAACGTTGCACGGGCCGTTATATTACAGCTATGCAGAAAACTCCAAGCTCAATGATAAATATACGGAAATCATAAAAGAACAGACAACAACCCACGATAAATGCGTTCGTGTGGCGTTGGCACGCATGAAAATTACCGAAGAGCAGCTTTTGCAATTGGAAGATCAAGTCGCAAAAACGGTTATCGATTTTCATTCCCAAAATGTTGTGGCAGAGAACTTCAACGTCTCTGATTTTACTAATATTGTTCTACTTGCAGGGCCACATCAACCAGTCACATTCTCTGATGGAATTATCGAGACAGAAGGGCGATTTATTGACGATATTCGTTATGCCATTGCATCTGCAGGTGATAAACCAAGCCTCTCGATTTAGAAATTCAGTCTTTTACTTAAAGAGGATCGCTTTCTCACTATGTTATTGAGTTTTGCAGCTCTAATATTGAAAGGAAGCAGTAAAAGAAAAGCCCAAGACAGAGCACACTTTGTAAATAGAGCATCTATCAGTTGCTGTTTTGAATCCAAACTTTAAGTGTTTTGGGCTTTTTTGAATAACATCATTTCAATATCACTCGTTGTCCAATTTTTAAGGTTCTGATTTTTGGGGTTATGTCCCCGCACTCCACTCTAGCCTTTCCTTACAATCAAATCATTCTCGCCGAACCAAGCATCTTGATGTTACTTGGTTATATATAATTAAAGCTTATTTTTCGGTTAGCTATAAATTCACACTTGCAATGTTTGTTTTTTGATCTATTATGACGAAGTGTCATTTATGACGG
Organism: Vibrio sp. JZG120; assembly: GCF_053890955.1. Lineage (NCBI taxonomy): Bacteria > Pseudomonadati > Pseudomonadota > Gammaproteobacteria > Vibrionales > Vibrionaceae > Vibrio > Vibrio sp. JZG120. The sequence goes on along the minus strand of NZ_JBSRRK010000004.1, from coordinate 328,719 downwards.
TTCGTCAAATTTAGTGGCGTTCCTGTATTCAAGAATCGTGTTACAATTATTGGGAGTGTGTTGGTATACGGATCAAAGGATTATGTTTAACTTTCGCTGTAAAAAAGATAGCAAGCAAGACGGATGTAGTACGTCTTCAGGGCTAACTAAAAAACAACAGGCGATTGCTGATCGTGAAATAGAGCTTATTCAATTGGCTAAGTCTCTGGTTCAAGAGCAAGGCTTTGCCAACTTAACGATGGACAAGCTCACAGCAGCAAGCCCTTACTCGAAGGGAACGATCTACAATCATTTTTGCAGCAAAGAAGATGTGATTCTTGCGCTTTGTATTCACTCGCTGAGAAGCGAGGCAATATTTTTCGAACGTACCGCTAAGTTCAATGGCAATACCAGAGAAAAAATCATTGCTATGCATGTAGGTTATCGTATTTACGCTCGTATGGAGCCTGTACTATCAACCTGTGCGATTGTTGCAAAGACGCCTTGGGTCCTAGAGAAAGCTTCGCCTAAGCGTGTGAATGAATTGAACAACTTAGAAGAACAAGTAATAGATGGTGCTGATGCGTTGGTGAATAATGCGGTGGAATGTGGAGACCTTAAGTTCTCTCCCGCAATTGGTTCTGATGCCATCGTATTTGCTAACTGGTCTATTGCCTTCGGTTCAAACGCTCTAGCGCAAAATGCATCGAACAGTCGATGTATTCAGCGAATTCAAGATCCATTCTCAGTACTGCATAACGCGAATATGTTACTTGATGGTTTAGGGTGGTCACCTTTATCGACAGAGTGGGATTACCGTAAAACGTGGCGTCGAGTGGAACAGGAATTGTTCAGCGAAGAGCTTGCTTATTTAGAGTCTGTGAATCGCTAATCGTTATAGAGGCCATCTAATATTTTAGTTGGCTTTTTTATTACACCATTGTGACGAATCGTCAAAAAATTAGAAATTGGTACTCAAGTTACCGATCTCGAGAAGTATAGGAAGTTACTCAAAAACTAACTTATATAACCAAATAAATTCGATCTGATTTTTATATGTTGAAGTTATCTGGTTATCACAGCATTCGCTGTTTTTTTTAGTTTTTAAATTTGACGAAACGTCACAAAAGGAGAGTGTGATGCCACATCACAACGTTCAACAACAAGCCCGAATGAGCTGGGTCAAGCTACCAACGAATTACAGTGTGTTGGTTGTGCTTGCTACCGTTTTATTGATTGTTATAGCAACTATTGGAGGAAAAAATCTTTACTTTAGAGGGGATTACGACATATTTTTTGATGGAACAAATGAGCAGTTACTTGCGTTTGATGAAATTCAGACTACCTTTGCAAAATCTGACAGTCTTGCTTTGGTCATAGCGCCAAAAAGTGGCACTGTTTTTACTCCTAACACCTTATCTCTTATTCAGCAGATCACTGACGAGGCGTGGCAAGTCCCATACTCCACCCGTGTTGATTCCCTTGCCAACTACCAGCATACCGAAGCGTTTGAAGATGATCTTCTTGTCGAAGATTTACTGTATAGCGAATATGAATTGACGCCTCAGCGAATCGAGAAAGTCAAAAGTATTGCTTTGAGTGAGCCGGTTTTGAAAAGTTCACTGATTTCCGAAAAAGGGGATGTCACGGTCGTGAATATTACGGTCCAACTCCCTGAGGTCGATAAAACCGCTGAAGTACAAGAAGTGGTTGCCTACATAAACGGAATGATTGAGCGTTATCAGCAAGTGTACCCGGACACTGAGTTCCACAAAGCCGGTATTATTGCAATGAACTACGCGTTTATGACCGCAGCTCAAGATGACAGCGCGACGCTAGTGCCGACCATGCTACTAGTGATATTGGTTTTCCTGACTCTCATGTTGCGCTCATTGCTTAGCGTCATCGCGACACTCATCGTTATTATCGGCTCAGTTATGGTGACAATGGGATTATCAGGATGGGCTGGTATGTTCTTAAGCACGGCGACAGTTAATGTGCCTACCTTGGTGATGACGCTTGCCGTCGCCGACTGTGTACATATTATAGCGACGATGCGTCAGTCTATGCAAAACGGCTTTAGTAAAGCCCATTCTATTGAGCGAAGTATTGCGCTCAATTTCATGCCCATCCTGATTACCTCCATTACCACCGCGATCGGCTTTTTAATGATGAATATGTCGGATTCTCCAATCCTGAGAGATTTCGGCAACCTATCAGCCCTTGGCGTCATGATTGCTTGTTTCCTTTCCATCACATTACTTCCGGCGTTACTTCATATCCTTCCTGTTAGGGTGAAGTCAGACACTGCTGATGAAAGAAAGCACTTTATGGATCACTTAGGGGATTTCGTGGTGTCAAAGCGACATGCGTTATTGCCGTTGTCTGTGCTTGTTATTGTCGCGAGTGCGAGTTTGATTCCGCTGAACAAAGTCAACGATGAATCCGTCGAGTACTTTGGTCATAGCAATGAATTTCGTCGAGCGGCTGATTTTATGGAAGAGCGAATCAGTGGCATGGCGAACATCAGTATCGCGATAAAAACTAACGAATCGCAGGGTATTGCGGATCCTAATTTTCTCAATACCGTGGGTAAATTTACTGACTGGCTAAGGTTGCAGCCAGAAACGGACCATGTTGCGACCTTGAGCGATGTTTATAAGCGCTTAAACAAGAACATGCATGGAGATGATCAGGCTTATTACTCGCTCCCTCAAGACAGAGAATTAGCTGCTCAATATCTGCTGCTTTATGAAATGTCACTACCGTATGGCTTAGATTTGAACAACCAAATCAATGTTGATAAGTCGTCAATCAAGATGGTTCTCACCGTGGAGAACTTGGGCAGCGTCGAGCTTGTTGATTTGGAAAATCGTATTTACCAATGGTTTAACGAAAACGCGCCTCAGTATGATGTTGTTGCTTCTAGTCCATCACTGATGTTTGCGCATATTGGCGAAACGAATATGGCTAGCATGCTGTCAACCTTGCCTATCACTCTGGTCTTAATTTCGGCATTACTGATCTTTGCCTTACGCTCGTTCAAGCTCGGTTTAATCAGCCTGGTCCCGAATATCGCCCCTGCGCTTATTGGTTTTGGTATTTGGGCGCTGGTTTCTGGTGAAATTAATTTGGGGTTGTCTGTTGTTGTGACGTTGACGCTTGGCGTTGTGGTTGATGATGCCGTTCATTTTCTCTCTAAATACCAACACGCTCGTAAAGATGGCCATAGCGCGGAACAAGCGGTTCGTTACGCTTTTCGCACCGTGGGGCGCGCGCTTTGGATTACGACTGTCGTGCTTGTTGCTGGTTTCTCCGTTCTGGCGATGTCGAGCTTCCGCTTAAATGCCGATATGGGACAGTTGAGTGCCATTGTTATCTTCATTGCTCTTGTTGTGGATTTCATCTTTCTACCGACTCTACTGATGTTGTTTGACAAAGGCGTCTACGACGAGGTGGACCGCCGAAACAAGCTTAAATCAACTGACTCTCAAACCACGGCTGTTACTCAGTCATAACGAATCAAAGGATTGAACATGAATTTACTAAAAAATGCCTTAAAAGTATCTGCACTTTCTGTCTCGCTTTTTATGAGTCATGCGGTGTTAGCGGATGAAGCGAAAGGATTAGAAATTGCTCAAGAGCGCAAAGCCCGTGATGAAGGGTGGGGGGATTCTGTTGCTACCATGAAAATGATTCTGCGGAACGCACAAGGAGAAAGTAGCACACGTTTAATGCGCCTCCAATCACTCGAAGTTGAGGACGATGGTGACAAAGGACTCACAATATTTGATGAACCAAGAGATGTGAAAGGCACCGCGTTTCTCAACCACTCTCATACAGTGGGTGCCGATGACCAGTGGCTTTACCTTCCAGCACTGAAGCGTGTGAAACGTATTTCCTCGCGTAACAAATCAGGCCCTTTTATGGGCAGTGAATTTGCGTATGAGGATCTCAGTTCTTTTGAGATCGAAAAATATCGTTTCAATTACTTAAAAGATGACACCATAAATGGGCAAGATGTTTTCGTCATAGAGCAAATCCCGACCGACAAAAATTCAGGTTATACCAAGCAAACGGTGTGGTTAGATAAAGCGCATTATCGCCCCCTGAAAGTTGAGTTTTACGATCGCAAAGGGTCGTTGTTAAAAACGCTTTCTTTCTCAGATTACAAGCAGTACCTCAACCAATATTGGCGAGCGCACACCATGGCGATGACAAATCATCAAACAGGAAAAAGCACTGAGCTAACAACAAGTGAAATGCGCTTTAACACTGGGCTCGAAGACAATGATTTTCATAAGAATGTGTTAAAGCGAGTGAGGTAGTGGAGGAGAAATGAAGCGATCAAATGTTGGGTTGTTGCTTAGCGCAGCAACCTCTCTTTACTCGATGCCTCTTGCCGCCGTTGAGCTTGCAGGACAAGTCAATATTGAGCATCGTCAGTTTTTTGAAACGGGCTCTCAGGGTCAGAGAAAAGCGCAAACGTCATTGGTTTTGCAGCCAGAATTTTACTGGGAGATGCAAAATGGTGATGCGAGCTTTACCCTCACACCTTTCTATCGTTTGGATAGTCTAGACGATGAGCGAAGTCATGGAGACATAAGAGAGGCGCTTTATCTGACTTATTGGGATGATTATGAGCTTCGAGTTGGGATTAGTAAGGTCTTTTGGGGAGTGACGGAATCCGCCCATTTGGTTGATGTAGTAAACCAGACAGACGCCATTGAAGCCGTCGATGGTGAAGATAAGCTCGGTCAGCCGATGTTGCATTTTACCTCATTCAAAGATTGGGGCACCGTCCACGCAATGTTATTACCTTACTTTAGGGAACGAACGTTTGCGGGTACTGACGGTCGTTTACGAACCGAACCTGTTGTCTCAGATGATGCTATCTATGAATCAAGCAGAGAAGAAAAGCAGGTAGATGTGGCTTTTCGATATTCGAAAATGCTTGGCGATTGGGACGTAGGCCTGAGCTATTTATATGGAACAAACCGGGATCCTTACTTTCGTTTTGAGTACGGGGAATTAAAGCCTTACTACGCTCTGATGAGTCATGTCGGTCTCGATGTACAAGGAATCGTTGGCGATTGGTTATGGAAACTGGAAAGTGTTTATCGAGATAGTGCTGATAATCATGTTGGTCTTGTGATGGGATTTGAGTACACCTTCGTTGGCGCATTTGACACGGTTTGGGATGTGGGTGTGATTGGTGAGTACCTCTACGACAGTCGTGGGAATAACGCACAAACTATCGGTCAAAATGATGTGTTTGCTGGCATTCGTTGGGCGCTCAACGACGAGGACGGAACGGAAGTGTTGACTGGAATCACAAAGGATTTAGATAACGCCGATGTTTACAATGCCAAGTTAGAAGCCTCGAGCCGAATATCGAATAACTTTAAGTGGCAAATTGATGCTTGGTTGTTCAAAAATGAAACGCCAAACGATTTGCTCTATTTCGCCCGAGATGACGATTTTATCGAGCTATCTATTCAATACTATTTCTAAAACAAAAGGGCACAACTTAACGTCAGATTAATGAAAGATGACATTTTTGACGTTTTTGTGCTCTTTTTATTCAATAACCTCTTCTTTTCGTAATTCAATTTGGCATTGGTGCCCGGTTTGGCTACTATGTACAGCTATCAAAAAACCAATCACTCCCTTATGGACACTACCAACAGGTAGATGAGGAAACGATGCAACATCTAGAAGAGATCATTGCTAGCGCGAGCACTGCAATTGAAGCTGCCGAATCGCTAGTCGCACTTGATGAAGTGCGTGTTCAGTATCTGGGTAAAAAAGGTGAGCTAACTGCTCAACTTCAAAGCCTAGGCAAACTACCACCAGAAGAACGCCGTGAAGCTGGTCAAGAGATCAACAAAGCGAAAGGCGTCGTTCAGCAAGCTATCGCAGCTCGTAAAGACGCACTACAACGTGCAGAGCTTGAAGCGAAACTAGCCGCTGAAACAATTGACGTGACATTACCAGGTCGTCGTATTGAGAACGGTGGTTTACACCCAGTAACTCGTACTGTAGAGCGTATTGAGAAGTTCTTTGGCGAACTTGGTTTTAACACCGAAGCTGGCCCAGAGATCGAAGATGCATTCCACAACTTTGATGCGCTAAATATTGCCGCTGACCACCCTGCTCGTACTGATCACGATACTTTCTTCTTCAACCCAGATTTAATGCTTCGTACTCACACGTCAGGCGTACAGATCCGTACGATGGAAAATGGCAAACCACCATTCCGTTTCATCGCACCAGGCCGTGTATACCGTAACGACTACGACCAAACACACACGCCAATGTTCCACCAGGTGGAAGGCATGCTGGTTGATGAGAACGTAAATTTTGCACAGTTGAAAGGCATCCTGCACGATTTCCTATGTAACTTCTTCGAAGAAGAAGTAGAAGTACGTTTCCGTCCATCTTACTTCCCATTCACTGAACCTTCAGCTGAAGTAGACGTGAAAGGCAAAAACGGTAAATGGTTAGAAGTACTAGGCTGCGGTATGGTTCACCCGAACGTACTACGTAGTGTAGGCATCGATCCTGAAAAATACTCTGGTTTCGCATTCGGTATGGGTGTTGAGCGTCTAACGATGCTTCGTTACGGCGTGAACGATCTACGTGCGTTCTTCGAAAACGATCTTCGTTTCCTAAAACAGTTCAAGTAATCCAGAGGGTTCATCAACATGAAATTCAGCGAATCATGGCTTCGTGAGTGGGTAAACCCAGCGGTTACTACTGACGAACTCACTCATCAAATTACAATGGCCGGCCTAGAGGTAGACGACGTTCTTCCTGTAGCGGGTTCTTTCACTGGCGTTAAAGTGGGTCACGTTGTTGAATGTGGTCAACACCCAGACGCAGACAAACTTCGCGTTACTAAAGTAGATGTAGGCGAAGAAGAGCTTCTAGACATCGTTTGTGGTGCACCTAACTGTCGCCAAGGTCTGAAAGTAGCGGTAGCAACAGTTGGTGCTGTTCTTCCAGGCGATTTCAAAATCAAAAAAGCGAAACTACGTGGCCAGCCATCTCACGGCATGCTTTGTTCGTTCACTGAACTAGGCATTGATGTTGAGTCAGACGGCATCATGGAACTAGCAGAAGACGCAGTAATCGGTACTGATTTCCGTGAATTCCTAGGTCTAGATGACGTAACGGTAGACGTAGATCTAACAGCAAACCGCGCTGACTGTTTCAGCATTCGTGGTCTAGCTCGTGAAGTTGGCGTACTAAACCGTGCTGACGTGACTGAGCCATCAGTAGAAGCAGTTGCCCCTTCAATCGACGATAAAGTGTCTATTGAAGTGAAAGCTCCTGCTGCGTGTCCTCGTTACCTAGGTCGTGTAGTTAAGAACGTAAACGTTCAAGCTGAAACACCACTATGGATGCAAGAGAAACTGCGTCGTTGTGGTATTCGCTCGATCGACCCTGTAGTAGACATCACTAACTACGTGCTTCTAGAGCAAGGCCAACCAATGCACGCATTCGATCTAGCGAAGATCGACGGCGGCATCGTAGTTCGTATGGCTGAGCAAGGTGAGAAGCTAACACTTCTTGACGGCAGCGAAGCAGAACTAAACGCAGATACACTAGTAGTAGCAGACCACAACAAAGCACTTGCAATCGCAGGTATCTTTGGTGGTGAAGAGTCTGGTGTAACAACTGAGACTAAAGACGTTCTACTAGAGTGTGCATTCTTTGCACCTGACCATATCCGCGGTCGCGCTCGTAGCTATGGTCTTCACACTGATTCTTCAATGCGTTTCGAGCGTGGTGTGGATTACGCACTACAAGTGAGCGCAATGGAGCGTGCAACTCAGCTTCTTGTTGAAATCTGTGGCGGTGAAGTAGCACCTGTTGTTGCAGTAGAGTCTGAAGCAGACCTACCTAAGCCAAACAAAGTTGCTCTACGTCGCACTAAACTAGACAACCTACTAGGTCACCACATCGCTGATGCTGACGTAGTAGAAATCCTAGAGCGTCTAGGTTTGACTGTTGAAGCTTCTGAAGAAGGTTGGTTGGCAGTAGCGCCAACATGGCGTTTCGATATCGCTATAGAGCAAGATCTGATTGAAGAAGTTGGCCGTATTTACGGTTACGACAACATTCCTAACCAACACCCAGCCGCAGCACTTAAGATGCACAACCACGTTGAAGCGGATCTTCCACTGAAACGCGTTCGTGATCTTCTTGTTGACCGTGGTTACCACGAAGCAATTACATACAGCTTCGTTGAGCCTGAGCAACAAAAGCTAGTTGTACCTGGTGTTGAGCCTCTAGTGCTTCCAAACCCAATTTCAGCAGACATGTCAGCAATGCGTCTTGGTCTTATCCAAGGGCTGCTGAACACGGTTGTTCACAACCAGAAACGTCAACAGCCACGCGTTCGTCTATTCGAATACGGCCTACGTTTCATCCCATGTGAATCTGCAGAAAACGGCATGCGCCAAGAGCCTATGCTTGCAGGTGTTATTGCTGGTACTCGTGGTGAAGAGCACTGGGATATCGAAACTAACACCGTTGATTTCTTCGACCTTAAGGGCGATCTAGAAGCAGTTCTAGAACTGTCTGCTAACGAAAAAGCGTACTCTTTCGCTGCACTGTCACCTGAAAGCAAAAAAGCTAACCCAGCACTTCACCCAGGTCAATCTGCGGCAATCATCGTAGATGGTAAAGAAGTGGGGGTGATCGGTACCGTTCACCCTGAGCTTGAGCGTAAGTTCGGTCTAAACGGTCGTACTATCGTATTCGAAATCGAATGGTCTGCAATCAACAGTAAAGTGATCCCAGAAGCTGTTCAGCTTTCTAAATTCCCATCAAACCGTCGTGACATCGCAGTAGTTGTGGACGAAGCGGTAGCATCTGGTGACATCGTTAATGCTTGTTTAGAGCAAGGTGGCGAGTTCCTTAAAGATGCGAAGCTGTTCGACGTGTACGTAGGTAAAGGCGTTGAAGACGGTAAGAAGAGCCTAGCAATCGCTTTGACTCTACAATCAGTTGAGCGCACGCTTGAAGATGCAGACATCGCAGGTGCGGTAGACGCTATCGTTGCTCACGTTTCTGAGAAGTTTGGTGCTGCTCTACGTGACTAAGCGTTAGACGAACTATCTCTCTTAAGAAACTAAAAACCCTGTCAAATCGGCAGGGTTTTTTTATGTTGAGCATTATCTTATTGTGATTCACGTACTAGGCCGTTTACGTCACCTGCTACAACCTCAAAAATCTGGACCAAACTTGAGGTAACGCTTAATCGAGATTTGGCATATATCGTTTTTCAGCCAACAGACGCTAACGTTAGCTTATTGGCAGCTAGGCAGCGAGTGAGAGGGTATAGCTAAGCAGAAGTGGCAGCGTAAGAATACTGAAAAAGTTGCCAAATAGTACCATTGACGCCACTTTCATGGGCTCTATATTCAGCCTTTCCGCAAATAGGTAATTCATGACGGCTGGTGGCAGCATTGTGAAGAGTACCATCATTTGCAATTGCATCGTTGGAAGGGGAATTAACCAATAAATAAGTGCAAATGCAACCGCCCCAGTTGCAAGCGACTGCACGGTACACAATACACCAACCTTTAAACCGTCCACTCTTAAATGACACATTTGCGCCCCCAGGGATAAAAGCATCACGGGTACTGCCGCTTGGCCAAGTAGAGCAGTCGCTTCGTATAAAGGTGCCCATACACCCACATTTGACACGTTGAGAAACAGAGCCAACGACGCAGCTAAAAAGATTGGCATCTTGACTATTTGCTTAAAAGGGTTGCCATTACTAAGTAGCATTACACCTAAACTAATGTGCAAGCATGCTGACACGACAAATAGCAGTACTGCTGAGGATAGCGCAATTTCTCCAAACGTATAGGTAAACAAAGGAATAGCAAGGTTTCCGCTATTGCGAAACATATGTGGTGGTGCCCAGGTTTTAAACGACAGTGACGTCAATCGACATACTGGGATCATGAGTAGTGCGGGAACCAAAACCGCGACAATTGCTGCAAAAAGGAGTGGTCCCTGATTCGAGTCTAACGGCATGTTAACGAGCGAAGAAAACACCAGCGCAGGTGTGAAAACCTCAATGTTAATGCGGTTGATTGGACGAAAGTCAGGCTTGATGTAACGACCTACCAAATAGCCGACGCCGACAAGAGCAAAAACAGGGAAAAGAATATTTATGATTTGATTAATCATGGTCGCCTAGATGAAGTGTAAGGAGCTAATGTGGAGATACACGAAGAACCACATTATCAACCTTTATATATTGCGTCATCGCTGAACAGTGAGAAGCGTGGGTTTAATCAAGCTTTCTAAGCACAGTTGCAAAGCCAGGTGGTCATACCATTTAGTTCAATTGTTACGTATCGAGTTACATACAAATCACTGAATTTACGACAAGTTCTATGTCAAGTGTCTGTTAAATAACCAATCTCTGATATTTTTATTAAATAGTGATTAATGTTGATATTTAAACTACTTTTAGTTTTATCAGCTGGATGTTTTTCCTATTAAAGAGAAAACAAAAACAAAAATATCAAAATGTTGGCGTTTAACAATAATTTACATAGTGCTATTCCTTTTGTTCGCCAAGAAAAAAGTTGGCGAAAATCATAAGCTTGTCATACACTTCCTGATGTAACCCCGATATGTTGTTGAATTGGTAGGGTAAAACTGCTCTGGCGCTACACTAACGTAGCATTGTTTAACATAGCTTTGAGGAAAGTTTTATGGCGCTCACAAAAGCCGAACTGGCAGAAAACCTGTTTGATAAATTAGGATTTAGTAAGCGGGACGCCAAGGAAACGGTGGAAGTGTTCTTTGAAGAGATTCGTAAGGCACTGGAAAGTGGCGAACAGGTAAAACTGTCAGGTTTTGGTAACTTTGATCTTCGTGACAAGAATGAACGACCTGGTCGTAACCCGAAAACCGGTGAAGATATTCCAATTACTGCTCGACGTGTAGTGACTTTTCGCCCGGGTCAGAAGTTAAAAGCTCGTGTAGAAAACCTGAAGAAAGTACAGTAAGCCGAATAAATGGATCACGCTAAGGCGTGGTCTTTTTTTTGCGTAAAACTTGTGTCGCATATAAACGAAAACCACCGCAATGCGGTGGTTTTTCTGTTTTTGAGTATATCTTAATGATATGGGTTACGCTGCTTCTAGGTGCGTTGTTAAGTATGGTTGCCATGCTTGTTGGTACAAGTTTTTAGACTGTGCACGCATGTTGCGAATAGAAGCGAGTTCTAGTTCGCTTAGTTCGCGTTTCTCCATCATCGCTTGGCGTTCTAGTTTCTGGATTTTTTCGTATAGGTCGTGTTCAGGACCGCTTTTCACATCTGCGATGGCTTTTAAGTGCAGTTGAACTTCGGCAACTAGATTTGTCTTTGGTAAACGAACGAGTAAGTTCAAGTCTCTATAGCCTGAAGGACCAGGTTTTTTGAAGCGATTTTTTACTTTAACAATTGTTGTTTCACGCTCTAAGGTTTCATAAATGGAGACTAAGCTCGCGACGTCTTCAGCAACAATCGTGGCACGGGCTAGGTCAGTAATGCGTTCGACTTTTCCATCTAACTCCAAAGCTATTTTTTCTTCTGCTCGTTGTTTGGACTTTACGCCTGCGAAGTATGGCTGAGCATCATTAAGAAGTGCGGTACTTTTACAGATAGTTTCAAGCTCAAATTGTGCTTGGTGAGCTTTGCTGTAAAGAATGTCGAAGTCAGTGTATGGCTGAGTTGGAGTTGCGTCGATTGACTGAATACCATACAAGCCGCTAAGGCTATGTTTAAAGAGTTTCGAACAAACTTCGTTTTGACTTGTTGAACGATTTTGATCGCCACTCGGCGCTGGGGTAATTGGAAGTGCGGCAAATGCCGGTGCACGGCTAAGTACCAAAAGCATCAATGCTGTAGTACGAAGAAATAAGCTCATTCACTCTCCTTAACTTGCTTGTACTTAGAAAATAGGGAACATAAAGGTCGCTAAGTTCGGCAAATCAGGTACTAACTTATTAATGGGGTCATTACGAAAGATTCCAAGGTTTCAGTTTTGTCTTGAAGTGGAATCGTGCGTTAGATCACCATTTCTCTTTTCTTTATTCTGTTTATCAGATAAAGGCGTGGTTCCTATAAGAACGTTTACATCCTATCACCGCTGTATTAACCAAAGATGAACGGCATAGACAAATTGAAAAAAATCGTTAGTCTTACTTCTCAAAATGAAAATCAGCCGACAAGTAGAAAGTAAAATGAGAGACCAAGAGTTTTGGCATAATAAATGGGCCAGTAATCAAATCGGATTTCACTTGGAAGATGTAAACCCGCTATTACCTGCATATTGGCAACACACAAACCCAAAGCGTGAAGACAAAGTGTTAGTGCCTTTGTGTGGAAAGTCAGAAGACTTGATTTGGTTAGCGATGAAGCATGATTCAGTTGAAGGTGTTGAGCTGAGCCATATCGCTGTTCGTGCCTTTTTTGCTGAACATTTTTATACGCCAACCGTGACGCCTGTTAATGGTATGCACGAGCTTTATCAATTTGATGAGCTCTCTATTTATACTGGGGACTTTTTCACTGCACCAGTATCTCAAGCCGATATCATTTATGATCGCGCCGCGTTGGTTGCTTTACCGCAAGATATGCGAGAGGAGTATGTAGAGCGTCTCAAGCAACTTTTGAATCCAGGCGGTCGTATTTTGCTTGTTACACTCAACTATCCTCAAGAAGAGATGGCGGGGCCTCCATTTAGCGTGCCAGTTGAAGAGATTGAGCAGTTATTTTCAGGTTACAAAGTTACCTGTTTGAACGTAGATGAAGCTGATGAAAACCATCCTAAAATTGCGAAAAAAGGCTTAAGTCGCTTCTCTGAAGAAGTGTACTTAATCGAGAGTGAATAGGTTTTCCTCGGTTTGGAAAACGAAATAGCGCAGCAATTTGAGCTGCGCTATTTTTTGTAGGAGCGGAGCTCGTTTAATATGTGATATTCACTTTTGATGCACTTTCAACAGCATCTTGAACGGCTTCTTCGGTGGTTTTTCGTCGCGTAAGGACAACACCTAAACGACGGCGACCATCGATTTCTGGCTTGCCGAATAGACGAACTTGCGTTTGAGGTTGAGCTAAGGCTTTGGTTAGGTTGTCAAAGCGAATGTTTGTGGAAGTCCCTTGACCAAGAATAACGGCCGACGCAGATGGGCCATATTGTACGATATTATTAATCGGCATTCCGGTAAATGCACGTACGTGGAGAGCAAACTCTGACATTTCCTGAGAAATCATAGTGACCATGCCTGTATCGTGTGGGCGAGGAGAGACCTCATTGAAAATGACCTTATCGCCTTTAACAAATAACTCTACACCAAAGATGCCGTAGCCACCGAGTGCGTTGACTACTTTCTCTGCCGTGTATTCTGCTGCTTTTACTGCGTTTTCTGACATGGCTTGCGGTTGCCATGATTCGCGGTAGTCGCCATCTTCCTGACGATGGCCAATTGGAGCACAGAAGTGAACACCGTCAACGGCTCTGACGGTCAATAAAGTGATTTCGTAATCGAAGTCGATAAAACCTTCCACGATCACGCGACCTGCCCCCGTACGTCCGCCTTCCTGTGCGTAATCCCATGCTTTTGCTACGTCGTCTTCGGTCTTGATGACACTTTGCCCTTTACCTGAAGAACTCATAACTGGCTTTACTACGCACGGGATGCCTACATGCTCAACCGCGGCTTTGAAGTCTTCAAAAGTATCTGCAAAACGATAAGGTGATGTCGTCAGTTCTAGTTCTTCTGCAGCCAAACGTCGGATACCTTCACGATTCATTGTTAGCTTGGTTGCCTTAGCGGTTGGAACAACATTCAGCCCTTTTTCTTCAAGCTCTACCAGTTTGTCGGTTGCGATAGCTTCGATTTCAGGTACGACGTAAGTAGGTTGTTCCTTTGTAATAACTTCTTCTAAGGCGCTTCCATCTAACATATCGATGACGTAACTACGGTGAGCAACTTGCATCGCTGGAGCATTAGCATAGCGATCACAAGCAATCACTTCTAAACCAAGTCTCTGACATTCAATTGCGACTTCTTTACCGAGTTCGCCAGAGCCTAAAAGTAATACACGGGTAGCATTTGCGCTGGTTGCAGTGCCAAACATAGTGTTCCCTTACAAAATAGAGTGGTGAGACAGAAATTGCAGGAGATCATACTGAAGTTTTATGACAAAGCAAACGTTTGCTTTTGGTTTTTAGGCAATAAAAAAGCTCTACATGCCGTAGAGCTTTTTATACTGAAGTTGTCGCTTATACGTTGACAAAACTAAGTGGAATATCTGGATTCAACGCTTCTAACGTTGATTGCGTATCAGCCAAATGACTGATCTTGCCTTCTGAGTTTTCTACCAGAGCAGCGGCTTTGATATTGTCGAAAGTTTCACCCGCAAGTAGTACTTGGATCAGCGCAACTTGTAACGGCGGCAAGCTAGGGTTAAACGCCGCATTTTCCGCATAAGCCCCTTGGAATACACGGCCGCTAGCCATTTCTAATGCTAAGCCACTCAGGTTGTTAGTATATGGTGAGTGGCTCATGTTCATCGCTTCAACAGCGCTTTGAATTAGAGTGTCTTCATCATCGCATGAGAACTGATGCTTTACTTCTGCCATTAAGCCGGATTCGATACCGAGATCGTTTGGTCCAAAGGCTTCAGGTAGGTATTCATGCAGCGACTTTTCTTCGCGTTCTGGGAGCTGAATTTTAAGCTCGTTTGCGGTAGATAACTCGTTCATGAACTGACGGCAGTGACCACATGGGCTGAAGTTAATAGTGATATCTTTAATACCACGTTCACCTTTCATCCAAGCGTGGCTAATTGCAGACTGCTCAGCGTGAACTGTTTGACCTAACTGAACACCAAAGAATTCCATGTTGGCACCGAAGTAAAGGCGACCTGAGAGACCACGAACGATAGCACCGACATAAAATTCAGAAAGAGGAGCATAGGAATATGCTGCGGCAAAAGGAAGTAGAGCAACACGAAGCTCTTTATCTGATAGACCGGTAGCTGAAAGCAACTGCTCAAACTGTTGAACTGAAAGCGTAGCATCAAAATCATCAGCTTGGATGATAGGAGCAAGTTGTTTGGAAAGTGCTTCTGGAGCGCCTGCTAGCGCCTGTTCAATGCGACTTTTCATGTTGAATCCTTGTTATTGCATGGACAGTTATTCTATGTGAAGGATAGAAATGTTCCGTGCGTTAGATCACGATAAATAATGCAATTGATAATTCTGTTACATAATTAGAGTGAGCTCACACATGTATTCGATTGCACTGACGTGAAGCGTTATCTCCGTCTCACAATTAACCATATCAGTATATATTCATATAACCAAGACGCTGGGATATGTTAATTACGATGCCTACATGTCCACACAACGTTATTCCTAGATATCTAAGCAACGTTGAGTCAGTAATATTGCACTGAATGTTGAAGTTATTAGTGTGTATCTCGTCAGAGTGCCTTAACGATATTACTAGAACGGGTTGTTAGATGAGGTAATACAGAGTTTTGGAAGGGATAAGGAAGAAACGGGAAGGCCACGGCCTGCCGGAAGGAGGGCAGACCGAGAGCGCTTAACTATTGATATAGCCAGACAGCCAAAGCAAAAAAGCTTGGAGCCAAAATAGAAGTGATGATGCCGCATAAAACCAATGCGAGTGATGAGAACGCGGCATCAATGGGCTGTTTCTCTGCACATGTCGCGGTGCCTAAGGCATGAGACACGGTACCCATTGTTAGGCCACGTGCAATCGGGTGTTTAATTCCAATTAAGTTGTAAATTGGGTATGCCAAAATCGCGCCCAATAAACCAACAATCAGAACCAAGATCGCCGCAACGGCAGCTTCACCACCGAGGTGACTCGAAATTTCCATTGCTATTGGCGTAGTGACGGATTTACCCACTAGACTTGCGATTAAACTGATATCCGCTTTGAAAGCGACTGCGATCAAGGTGGTTGTCATCATCGACATCACACTGCCTACTGTGCAAGCAAAAGTGATGATTCGCCAGTTTGCTTTAATTTGTGGTAGTTGTTCATATAACGGGTAAGCCAGAGCAACTACGGCTGGTTGAAGTAAAAAACTGATCCCTTCGTTATCCGCATAATACGTTTCAAACGGTACATTTAAGTAAGTAAGCAAAGGAATGAGCACTGCAATACTGATCAGCAAAGGATTTGCTAGAGGATTATTCACTTTGATTGCGATTTGGCGCGCGACAAGAAAAACCGCAATGGTAACAACTAACCACATATCAGTGCTTCTCCTTTAGCAAGTAGTCCAGCAGCCAAGCGAGGCTGACTAGTACAATGAGTGAGCCTCCAACTGCGCTAGCAATGATAGGGAGGGCATTAGCGAGTAGCATATCGAAATGTTGCATTAATCCCACGCTAATAGGAACGAACAACAAAATCATGTAGCGGATTAATAGCGTGGCGCCCGGTTTGACCCAATCGACCTTTACAAGCCCAAGAGTCATAGAGAAAAACAGTACGAGCATACCGATGACACTTCCTGGGACGGAAACGCCAGTGAACTTTTGAATGGTAATTCCGATGCCAAGTGCCCCCATGATGAGGAAGATTGAAATGAGCAGTTGGATCAGTTGTAAGAATCGTTCTTTAATCATTTTGACAGTATATAAACAACAAGCACACCATAAGGTGCGCTTGTATTAGGAGGAGTTAAGAAGCTAAGCTCTCTACATAACGGTACACGGATTTTAATATCGCAATCTTCTTTTCGTCACTTTCATGTTCGTGAACTAAGTTTTCTAAATTCAGCATGTACTCTTCAATTTGGCTTTCAAACACTTCTCGACAGTGTAATGCCCAGCGTCTCTGTTCTTGCTCGTCTAATGTGCCTGGGAAGTTACGCGCACGATAGCGGAACAATAGAGGTTTAATGCGCTTGTCATCAAATTCAATGTCCAATGCGGCAAGATTGTTCGGGTCGGTTTCTCGAATGATATCCATGGCTGCGCGATCGGCCGGAGAGAAGAATCCGTCGTAAAGTTGCGTATCGACGTCATCACTTTTATCGAATTTACGCTCGACTGAAAAGAGGCTAATCAGCTTTTCTCTAATTTCAGGATGTTGGCGCAACAAAGCGAGATTAGCGAGACATTGCTGGCGATCAATGCCAATAGACTCCGCATTTTCAGCCGTTAACGTTTTTGCAGGGGCGAGAATAGGGCATTTGTTCAAATGAACTAGTTTAACTGGCACTGGTAGCAATTCACCAAGATCTTCGCGCTTAGTGTAGAGTCTTTCGTGCAGCTCTTCTGCGGATAGCTCAAGAATAGGTTGAGGGTCTTTCGCTAAATCGATGGTGATAACGGCGTTATTATTGGTTGGATGCCAAGCAACAGGCACAATCCAGCTAGTGTACTGACATTCGCGCCCTAGCATGCCTGAAACGTGCATCAACGGTGTCATGTTGACGATGTCGACTAAATCATTGAGCTTGCGCTTTTGGCGCATAGAAAAAAAGTAATCAAACAATTTTGGTTGCGCTGCTTTTACTTTCTTTGCCATTTCGATAGTCGCAATCACATCTGCCATGGCATCGTGCGCGTTACTATGTTCTATGCCGTTAGCCACAGACAAGTGTTCTAATTTAAAGCTAGTGAAGCCATCTTCGTTTTCTGGCCATTCTACGCCTTCTGGGCGAAGGGCATGGCACGCGCGTAGTACATCGAGTAAATCCCAACGTGAGTTACCGTTTTGCCAACTCCATGCGTATGGATCGATAAAGTTGCGATAACAAGTATAACGGGTCACTTCGTCATCAAAGCGAATGCTGTTGTAGCCTAAACTGGTGGTATTTGGTCTCGCGAGTTCAGTGTGAATCTTAGCGATAAACTCAGGCTCAGAAAGGCCTTCTTGAACCGTTTTTTGCGGAGTAATACCAGTAATAAGTGCAGCTTCAGGAGACGGAAGATAATCAGCAGGTGGCTGGCAGTACATGACTAAAGGTTCGCCGATGATATTGAAGTTTTCATCTGTGCGGACACCAGCGAACTGGCTTGGGCGATCTTTCGCGGGGTTTGTTCCCCATGTCTCATAATCAAAGAAGAAAAAAGTGGGCTGATTATCTTGGTGCATTCTGCTTACCGTTTACAAAACCGATGACAGTATTAGACCATTCAACGCCTTGACTAGCAACGAAAGATGCAAGTTGAATTTTTGAAAATGAAAAAGCCGATGGCGAACCATCGGCTTGATATTTTACGTTTTATTGCTTGGGAAGTAGTTTGAGCTTTACGCTCGTGTTTCTTCCAATGCTGTTTCGCTTTCTGGTGACTTCAGCACTCGGCTAGCAATCGTACCCGCAGTCATTGATCCTGAAACGTTCAGTGCGGTACGTGCCATGTCAATCAATGGTTCAATAGAGATAAGTAGCGCCGCGATGGTGACAGGCAAGCCCATTGCAGGAAGAACAATCAATGCTGCAAACGTTGCACCGCCGCCTACACCAGCAATACCAAATGAGCTGATGGTGATAATCGCAATCAATGACAGGATAAAGTGCAGATCCAGTGGGTTGATGCCCATTGTCGGAGCTACCATCACTGCCAGCATTGCAGGATAGATACCTGCACATCCGTTTTGGCCGATAGTGGCACCAAACGATGCTGATAGGTTTGCAATAGCTGGTGGAACGTTAAGCTTCGTGATTTGCGCTTCTACGTTTAGTGGGATCGTTGCTGCTGAGCTACGAGATGTAAACGCGAAGGTCAGTACAGGCCAGATTTTCTTAAAGTATTCCGAAGGGCTAACGCCGACAAAAGAGACTAATACGCCGTGAACAACAAACATCAGAGCGATAGCAACATAAGACGCCACAATAAAGCCAAGTAGGTTTAAGATGTCGCCTGCGCTTGATGTCGCAACCACTTTTGCCATCAGTGCTGCGATGCCGTATGGCGTTAGGGCCATGATCATCTTCACTAATCGCATAACGATAGATTGAGCAGCTTCTACGAAAGTACGAATCGGTGATTCCAACTCTGCTTTTTCCATCATCACTTTACGAGCGGCGATACCAGTTAACACGCCGAAAATCACAACAGCGATAATTGATGTCGAGCGAGCACCTGTTAGATCAGCAAATGGGTTGGTTGGAATGAAGCTAACTAGCATTTGAGGAATAGTTAGATCACTTACTGTACCGGCACGGCTTTCTAAAACGGCGATACGAGCGGTTTCACGCGCGCCTTCAGTTAAACCCTCTGCTGAAAGGCCAAATGTCGTTGTCACCAAGATACCGATGAGTGCAGCAATTGCAGTCGTTACAAGAAGAACAGAGATGGTCAGGCCAGAAATTTTACCTAATGATCCACCTTTTTCCAATTTAACAACTGCAGAGATCATCGATACCAATACTAGTGGCATGATGACCATTTTCAGTAGACCAACGTAGCCACTGCCTACAATGCCTACCCATTCAAGTGTTTGAGCAATTGCGCTGTTGCCTTCACCGTGAATGAGTTGCAAAGCAAGACCAAAAAGAGAACCAGTAACAAGACCGATTAAAACGAGACGAGAGAGTGTGTGTTTCTTTTGTTGTTGGTTAAATAGAAAGAACAATATGCCAACAAAGACGGCTAGAGAGGCTATCACTGCAAAATTCATAATCTGACCTTATCAACCTGCCGAAATGGCGGTTGTTTTTTATACGGGGTTTTATACGGATTTGTTTATGGGGCGTAAGATAACGCTCGCGATATAACTTTAAAAATGACAAACGGGTATTAGCTAGATCTAAAATGAATATAAAAACGAGATCTAAGTCGCGTGAGAGTGTGAATTAGCACGTTAAATGTACAAAATGGTTATTCGTAGTGATGCAGTAAGTCACGCATTTCTTGCCTTTGTAAGTAAACCACCGAGTCTTCTTGATAACTGAAAAGTTGATAAATCATCGCTTTGGCGACATCTTCCGCTCGAATAGGTAAAAAGTTGGACAGTTTGCCAAGCATGAATGGGCGAATTACCTTAAACAGAGTTTGCACTAACTTCTCGTCCGTTCTTGGGCTTTGACGTTGACCAACAAGCGGGCCTGGGCGAACAAACACGATTTCCTCAAAACCCATAGCTTCGATTCTTTGTTCCATTTGTCCTTTACAGGCTAAGTAATGGGATGGTGATTTACTATTTGCACCAAGGCTAGAAACAACCGCAAGGCGTTTGACTCCGATCGTTTTCATCTGTTGGGCGACTTTACACACCAGATCAACATCTACTCTACGTAAATTATCCTTACTGCCTGCTTGCTTAAGAGTTGTGCCTAAACAGATAAAGCCGATGGTCGGTGTTGGTTGGTTATCATCCCATTGGTGGATAGAGAGGTCGGCATCAATGAGAGGAACAAGCTTATTGTCCGCATCTAGGACGCCATCGAGTGGGCGGCGAGAAAGATAATATAAGGTACCAACACCTGATTGATTTATGAGGTTTGTAATGACTTTTGAACCGACTAAGCCAGTCGCCCCAGCGATGATGGCGCAGGTGTTGTTATCCATGTCCTTTCTCCTATATGGGAATATAGCCTAAGCTATTGTAGCGGATTTCAAGGAGTTACTTATAATCGAATGCTCGAAAGGTGAGACGCTCTGCGAACTCAGTAGACTTTCCTAACAGAAATCTGATTAGCGCTGCCCCAAGCGGATGCAAGGGTATACAATAGTGGACGCTCAAAACTGGGGCTGAGCAAGATTTCTTAATCAATGGAACACCTCTCACCCAGACAACATCAAAGGAACGTAAAAAATGGATGACTCTTTTGCAGCGGAGATACAAGCGCGCATAGATAACAAAACCAAACCCGTCGGTTCTTTAGGCTTATTGGAAAAGGTGGCACTACAGCTAGCTCTTATTCAAAGTCAGGATAAACCTCAGCCAGTTGATTCCATCGCTATCTGTAAACCGAGCATGCTGGTATTTGCTGGAGATCACGGCGTTGCAGAGGAAGGCGTAAGCATTGCGCCAAGCGAAGTCACTCAGCAAATGGTGGCTAACTTTCTCGCCGGCGGCGCAGCCATCAACTGTTTTTGCGACATCAATGGCATCCAACTCAAAGTAATAGATTGCGGCATGTTGGCACCTATTGATGTGCTGGTTCCAGAATTTAAGTCTCATCCAAACTTGGTTGAACAACGATTGGGTAACGGTACGGCTAATTTTTCTAAACAATCAGCGATGTCCCCAGAACAAGTGGCGCTAGGTTTAGAGTATGGTGCGAAGATTGCTGAGCAAACCATTTTGTCTGGCTCAAATCTATTGATGTTCGGTGAGATGGGCATTGGTAACACCAGTTCGGCTTCCGCACTGTTATCGGCGCTGAGTTCATTAGATATTGAGTATTGTGTTGGCGTTGGCACCGGAATCAATCAACAGCAGTTGAGCCGTAAATATAAACTAGTGGCACAGGGCGTGAACCGATGTCGAACTCTGGATACCAAAGCGATTCTCGCACAGGTTGGAGGGTTTGAAATCGTACAAATGGTGGGCGCTTTTTTAGAAGCCAAGCGGCTTAAAACCCCAGTTTTAGTGGATGGATTTATCGTATCGGTTGCTGCGTATATAGCAACGTTGCTAGACGAAGAAGCACGCGAATACATGTTGTTTGCCCACCGCTCCGAAGAAAATGGACATAAGTTTGTATTAGAGTACCTAAAAGCAGAACCTCTACTCGATCTTGGTTTACGATTAGGGGAGGGAACCGGAGCCGCTCTTGCCTTACCCTTGTTAAAAGCTGCTGCCCAGTTTTACAACAAGATGGCGAGTTTTGAGAGTGCAGGAGTTACAGTATAGTGTCAGTCCCTGATAATTCTGAGAACGTCACGCCGTCACCGTTAAGATACCAGTGGGAGTTGTTTCTATTAGCTATCAGTTTTTTTAGTCGCTTACCCGTCCCCCAAGCCTTGCCATACAGTGAAGAACGCATGAATCAGGCCGGTCGTTACTTCGCGTTAGTTGGTCTCGTGCTTGGAGCGCTTTGTGCTCTGGTATTTTCGCTCACCTCAATTCTTTTCCCAGAATCGGTTGCCATAGTATTAACGATGGTGTTTAGCTTATTGTTAACAGGGGCATTTCACGAAGACGGCTTGACTGATATGGCGGATGGCATTGGCGGTGGCATGACTGTCGAGCGACGCCTCTCTATTATGAAGGACAGCCGCATTGGCACTTATGGTGCAGCCACTCTCATTATGGCGTTATTGGCTAAGTATGTTTTTTGGAGTGAACTGGCTAACTTGCCGCAGTTTTGGTTGGTCATTGTCGTCGCTTATACCGCAAGCCGAGCACTAGCCGCGACGCTTATTTATGACATGCCTTATGTCAGTGACAGTGATACGTCGAAAAGTAAACCGCTGGCAAATAGCCAGTCTTCTTTAGAAGTCTCCATTTTGTTGTTTACTGGTGGCATAACATTGCTTGTGCTTGGTATCACGCAGGCGATCTTTATATCGCTTGTTCTCGTGGTATTTCGTTTGATGTTCAAACGTTGGTTAACCAAGCGAATTGGCGGCTTTACGGGGGATTGTCTTGGCGCAGCGCAGCAGCTATCGGAACTGCTTGTTTATCTCACTATGATTGGGTTTTATCACATCTCATGAAGCAATTGATACTCGGTGGCGCGCGCTCTGGGAAGTCGCATTTGGCGGAAAAAACAGCCAAGCAATTATCGACCACTTCTCAACACTCATTACATTATGTTGCAACCGCGCAGCCATTTGACCAAGAAATGCGAGAGCGAATAGCGCATCATCAAAAGCAACGAGGGGGCGAGTGGCAAGAGCATGAATGCCCCCTTCATTTATCTGAGTTACTGACAAATTTCGCTAACACCGATGTTGTACTGGTCGATTGTTTAACCTTGTGGCTCAATAATTGGATATTTGAGTTAGGTGATGAATGTTCCAATGAGAAGCTAGAAGCAGAAATTGAAAAGCTTATACAGGTGGTACGTGGCTCAGATGCGACGTTAATATTCGTCTCTAACGAGGTTGGAATGGGTATTGTGCCTTTGGGGGCGGTTAGTCGTTACTTTGTGGATAATGCAGGACGGATGAATCAAAAACTAGCCAGTGTTTGCCATCGTGTTACCTTTGTTGCTGCTGGTTTGCCGTTGGTTCTTAAAGAGTAGGATGGAACAAAATGAAAACACTCAATATCTATCTTGTGCGTCATGGAAAAGTAGATGCTCCACCAGGACTCCATGGCCAAACAGATGTAAAAGTTACGCCTGCTGACCAAGAAAGCATTGCTCGGGCTTGGATCGAGAGTGGACGAGGTGTGGGTGGAGTGGTTTGTTCTCCGCTTTCACGTTGTCAAGAACTGGCAAATATAATTGCTGAACAGCAATTATTACCAGTAATGACGGATGAATCTTTACAAGAGATGGCATTTGGTGATTTTGATGGTATGCCTTTTGATATGCTCACCGAGCAGTGGAAAAAGCTAGATGCTTTTTGGCAATCGCCAGCACAACATACGTTGCCGAACGCTGAGAGCTTAAGCACATTTTCTGAGCGCATATGTCGCGTTTGGTCTCAAATCATCAACGATATCAATGACAATCTACTTATCGTCACGCATGGTGGCGTCATTCGTATGATTCTTGCTCATGTATTGGAGTTAGATTGGCGTAACCCCAAGTGGTATTCGACGTTGTCGATAGGAAACGCTTCTGTCACGCATATAACAATTACCATAGATGAGCAAATTTACGCCTCGGTGCGTTCGATTGGCGTACCTCTTTTAACTCGTTAATTTATAAATATTAAAATGCCCAAAGCGATACTGCTTATGGGCATAGTCACGGAAGATGTCAGTGGAAGCCCATCTGCTAGGTGCAGGAAGCGAAAATTGACTCAGTTACATAAAAAGGAAATATAGAAATGACAACGCCGAGTTGGGATTTGTCCATCGTTTATAACGACCTTTCTGACCCACGAATTCAAGACGATATTGCTCTTGTGGAACAATGTATTGATCTTTTGAATAAACAATCAGCAGATTGCGGCAACGTAGAGATCATGCAAAATGCGATTTTGACCAATGAAGCCGCGAGTCGTTTAGCGGGCACAGTTGCAAATTTTGCGAGTTGTTATGCTTCTGTTGATGCAACAAACGCCGAAGCGAAATCGTTACTTGGTAAAATGACCCGCATCTTTTCGGAGCTTTCCCAAGCGTTCAGTCCCTTTGATTTGACATTAACGCATGCCGACGAAGAGTTTATCTTGCGTGTGTTAGACCATGAGAATCCAGATATCAGTGGGCAAGCTTTTTCTATCTTGAATTCTAGAAAGTTGGCGGATACTCGTCTTAGCAACGCAGAAGAACAGTTACTGGCTGCGATGAGTGTGGATGGTAAATCGGCTTGGG
This sequence comes from Vibrio sp. JZG120, assembly GCF_053890955.1. Lineage (NCBI taxonomy): Bacteria > Pseudomonadati > Pseudomonadota > Gammaproteobacteria > Vibrionales > Vibrionaceae > Vibrio > Vibrio sp. JZG120. The sequence goes on along the minus strand of NZ_JBSRRK010000004.1, from coordinate 304,284 downwards.
GTAACCTATACGATAACCTGACTGGCTCATTGAAAGTGAAGCTTGAGTACGCAGATGGTAAGAGTGAAGAGCTTGGGTTTTCTCAAGCGGCAAGCATTCTTTATGGTTCTGAATTTGATCGTCAAGAAGCCGCGTGGCGAGGCGTACAAGATGCAATGCAAACGCACCAAGAATCATTCGCTGCGATTTTAAATGCGTTAGCAGGATGGCGTTTAACTGAAAACAAAAAGCGTTCGACGAAGCGTGAAGTTCACTTCCTAGAGCCGAGTTTGCATGGTAGTCGAATCCAAGCTGAAACTTTAAATGCGATGATGACAGTAGCTAAAGACAGTCGAGCTATTGGTCAGAAAGCGGGTTTATTGATGGCGAAAGTACATGGTCTGGATGAGATGAAACCTTGGAATCATCTGGCGGCTATGCCTGCTTTGAGCGGTGAAGCGAAGGTCTACGACTTTGATGAAGCGATTGATGTTATTTGTGAAGCATTTGAAACAGTAAACCCTGAGATGTCGGAGTTTGTCCGTTTGATGGTACAAAACGGATGGATTGATGCCGCGCCAAATGCCAGCAAGCGCCTTGGTGCATACTGCACCAAACTGCCAGCAACGCGAACACCACTTGTGTTTATGACTTGGAGTGGCAGTCGTTCAGACCTGATGACTCTCGCGCATGAACTTGGCCATGCGTTCCATAACTGGGTTATTCGTGATTTGCCACTTTGCCAAACTTACTACCCAATGACGTTAGCAGAAACCGCCTCTATTTTTGCAGAAAACATCGTTCGTGATCATTTGATTTCGAAAGCGGAGAGCGTCGATGAAAAGCTAGAGATGTTGTGGGAAGAGTTGTCATCTGCGCTAGCTTTAATGATCAACATTCCGGTCCGCTATGAGTTTGAGAAATCGTTCTATGAACGCCGCCAGGATGGAGAGTTTACCGCAGATGAATTCTGTGAGTTGATGTCTGAAACTTGGAAAGAATGGTATGGCGACGTAATGAGCGAGCCGGATCCGTACTTCTGGGCAAGCAAGCTGCACTTTTCTATCGATAGTGTGAGTTTTTATAACTACCCATACCTGTTTGGTTTCTTATTCAGCAAGGGTATTTATGCACAGCGAGAAACCAAAGGCGAAGCGTTTTACACCGATTACATCAATTTGCTGCGCGACACCGGCTGCATGATGGCGGAAGATGTTGTCGAAAAGCATCTATCGATGGATTTAACTCAACCAACGTTTTGGCAGCAGAGCGTTGAGCTAGTGCGTGAAAAAGTCGATGAGTTTGAGCGTTTGCTCGCACAGCGCGGCTAAGTTTTTCGCAGTGTTGATGCATAATCTGCTTTATAGCTACAAAAATTTGATCAAATCATAATGATCTTAATCAGGGCTGTGGTAAAGTTCACAGCCCTAACACTTTGTAATTGTTTAAAAATTAAACGCCTCAATGCTTGATTTGAGTGCCTGGCGCGAAAAGGTATCGGATTTTCGAGGGAAATAGTGATTTCTACTCATAAGTGAGATCGCAGCAACAAAAATCCTTTGTACAATTTATTAACATACCCGCCGTGCTATTAAGGAGTAACGCATGACGAAGTCTCTCTTTCGCCAATCGTTTTTAACTGACACGTTAGATGTTCATATCGATGTTGCACCAGCGGAGCAGGTGCTTTCTAACGGTGTAAAACTTAAACTCTATCAGCGTGGTGTATTAGAAGTAATCCCTGCGAATTATACTCAGGATACGAAGAACATCATCATCTCTTGTGGGGTTCACGGAGATGAAACGGCACCGATGGAGCTGGTGGATTCCATTATTCAAGACATAGAATCTGGGTTCCAGACGGTCGATACCCGTTGTCTGTTCATTATCGCTCATCCAGAATCCACTCTGGCGCACACGCGATTCCTTGAAGAAAACCTCAACCGTCTGTTTGACGAAAAAGAACACAAACAGACAAAAGAGCTTGTCATCGCTGATACGCTTAAGCTGCTTGTTCGAGATTTTTATCAGGATACCGACCCGACAACACGCTGGCACCTTGATTTACACTGCGCGATTAGAGGTTCGAAGCACTATACGTTTGCAGTAAGTCCTAAGACTCGTCATCCTGTGCGAAGCAAGGCATTAATCGATTTCTTGGACAGTGCACACATTGAAGCTGTGCTCTTATCAAACTCACCATCGAGTACGTTTAGCTGGTACAGTGCCGAGAACTTTGGTGTGCAAGCTCTCACAATGGAGCTTGGTCGTGTGGCTCGTATTGGTGAAAATGACCTCGATAAATTGACTGCGTTTGATTTGTCTTTACGTAATTTGATTGCGGAAACGAAGCCAGAACACCTACCAAAACCATGCATTAAATATCGCGTAAGTCGCACAATCGTTCGCCTGAACGAAGACTTTGACTTTATGTTCGACGACAATGTTGAAAACTTCACTTCATTTGTTCACGGCGAAGTGTTTGGTCATGATGGCGACAAACCATTAATGGCGAAGAACGAAAACGAAGCGATTGTCTTCCCGAACCGCCATGTCGCAATAGGTCAACGTGCAGCTCTGATGGTTTGTGAAGTGAAAACCCGTTTTGAAGAGGGCGAGTTGGTTTACGATTAATCCAACATTGCTTTGAGAAGTTAATTGCAATTTACCGAGGCTTAACTGTAAGGTTAAGCCTCGTTTGTTTTTATCGGCCGCTATGGATTTTCAACAACTTATCCTGAACAAGGAACGACGCTGGCAACGTAACCTGATGGTTATGTCGATCGTGCTCGCTGTACTCTCTGCCATCCACTTGATGGTCGGAGAAATTTTCCTTTCTCCTTTTCAATCTTTATCTGCATTTGAACATAAGCTACTGGTGGACTTGCGTTTACCGAGGTTGGTGTCTGCGGCAATTATTGGTGCTGCGTTAGCGGTATCCGGCGCGACGTTACAAGTGTTGCTTGGGAACGTTTTGGCTGAACCCGGCGTGCTTGGTATATCTGGTGGTGCAAGCTTAGCAATGGTCTTAATCATGTTCGCGTCACCTGTTCTTCCTACCCCGATTGTTTTTATGTTGGCAGCGATTGCAGGCTCGATGTTATTCACGTTTGTTTTGGTGGCGATAGCAAGGGCAATGCACCTGACGACGGCTCGATTGCTTTTGGTTGGGGTCGCATTGGGTATTTTATCGAGCGCGATTGTGACGTGGGCATTTTACTTTAGTGATGATCTTAGCCTACGCCAACTGATGTATTGGTTAATGGGCAGTATTGGCGGTGCAAGTTGGTATCAACATACCGTTACTTTAGTGATGTTACCGGTGCTTATCTGGTTATGTTGTAAAGGCAAGTCGCTTGATAAATTGATGCTGGGTGAGATTCATGCGACCCAATTGGGTGTCGATGTGCATCAAATGCGTTGGAAACTGATCCTCGCCATTTCTGTTTTGGTGGGTAGTTCAGTCGCTTTGGGTGGCATCATCAGTTTTGTTGGTTTGGTGGTCCCGCACTTGTTGCGTTTGGCTTTTGGTACGGAAAACCGTTATTTATTGCCACTTTCTGCAATATCTGGTGCTGCGTTGCTTGTATTTGCTGACATCGGCGCAAGGCTGTTATTGGACGCCGCAGAGCTACCTTTAGGTGTCATGACAACATCGATTGGCGCACCTATTTTCATCTGGATGCTGGTGAAGAGTCATGATGCACGTTAAACATATGTCGGTTGGTAGTCGATTATTGCCTCTTTCTTTTGAATGCAAAGCAGGCGAAATCGTACATGTCGTTGGGCCTAATGGTTCCGGTAAGAGCACTTTATTGGCTGCGATTTCTGGTACGTTAAGCCGCCGAGAGGGTATGAGTGGTGAAGTGTACGTTGGCGAGAAAAACTTGCTTACTTTACCGTTGTCAGAGCAAGCTCATGTGCGAGGTTATTTGTGTCAGCAATCGCGCCCAGCGTTTAATGTTGATGTGTTTCAGTATCTCGCTTTATCTCTGCCTAGTGGTGCTGAGATTGCGGATATTAAAGTGCGTGATGCCGTCAATATGGTGGTGGAGCTGGTACAACTGCAAGATAAGCTTCATCGCAGTATTCAAACATTATCCGGTGGTGAGTGGCAGCGTGTCCGATTAGCAGGTGTATGTTTGCAGGTGTGGCGTACCATTAATCCTTTTTCGCAGTTTTTAATTTTGGATGAGCCAGCAGCACCGTTAGATATTGCGCAAGAGGGTCTGCTCTATCAATTGATTAACGCTATGGCGGCGCAGGGAATTGGAGTATTAGTTGCTAATCACGATCTCAATCGCACATTAAAGCACGCAGATAAAGTATTGCTGCTTAACAACGGTGTGCTGCACTCATCAGGAAATGCCGATACTGTGCTAACGGAAGAAGCTCTCGGGGAAGTGTTCAATACTCAAGTCAAAAAGGTCATCGTAGATGAGCAACCTTATTTAATCTTTGATTAGTATTTAGGGACAACAAAAAACGACCTACTTGAGGTCGTTTTTTTTAATCGAGATAGCCAAACTCAACGCTTATTGAGTTAACGGTTTTAGATCTGCTGGGCGGTAGTAAACAGATTTGAGTACTTTGCCTTTACGAATGGTTTTACCTTCCGATACGAAATCTTCGGCGCATTTCGCGATAATATATTCACCTTTCTGCACCGCCATCAACTTGATGCCTTGTTCCGCGTAGAATGCCTCTGTTTCTGAGTACTCTTGCTCGTTACGGCATACTTTGCTCATGTTGCTTGAGTGCACTTCATCCCAGCAAGGAATAAATTCAATACCACGGTTTACTGCAACGTTTAATAGAAGATCAATTAAGTAGCTGATCGCTAGGTTGTCTTCTACTTTGCTGTGGCCAAGATGAACGAGACGGCCCATTAATACATACACGCTGTCTACGATGGCATCTGCTTGCTCAGTTTTACAATCTGCTTCTGCTAGCTCTGTTAGCTCTTCGATCGCCAAAGAGGTGTGTAGTGTGTCTGCTTGCGCATCAAGGCTTGCAGCGTCTGCGACTGGTAAGTCGAACGTACTACGGAACTCGGTGATATCACGGTATAAGTGATCAAAAATCTCTTGGGTTAGCTTTGACAGTTGCATTCTAATTTCCATTGAATCGATTGAAGCGGCAATGATACCAAACCGCACTTTGAACCCCAAGGGCATTGAATCCAACTGGTGATAAATCTGCCTTTGGGTAATGGTGGAGCTTAATGAAATAGGTAAGGAAACAGCTTTTTACGTTCGTCCTCTGAAAGGGCGGAAACACGAGCGATGTTCGTATCGGGAATGGATTCAGGATCAGGATAGTGTTTTAGTACCTTTTCCATACTCTCTTCGCGAATCAAATGGAAGATTGGGTAAGGAGAACGATTGGTCAGGTTTTCGTCGTCTTCAGGCCTTGCGCCGCCAAAACAGTAATCAGGATGGAAAGTCGCTACTTGGAAAACACCTTCCCAGTTTTGCTGCTTAATTAATCCTTCAACCCAATCGATACAAAAGTTGTAGTCCCAGAAATCTTGTAGCATGTTGGGAACCACAACCAACGTGGTCTCAAGTTGTTCGGGTTCTGTGTTACTCAGCTCAATCAGCTGCAATAAAATATCTTCAAGAAGCGCTTCTTCTTGAGTCGCTTCACTAACAAAGATTTTGATTTGTTTATTACGTTGCGGTTTGGCAGCAAACGGACAAAGGTTGAGTCCGATTACCACATCGTTGAGCCATTGATCGACCTGTTGAGTGATCGCTTCGATATCTGTGTTTTGTGTTGAATGCGTTGACATACGACTTTCTGGTTTTTATTAAAGTAGCGCAAGCATAGCAGAGTTGGTTATCCAAGTAATCAGAGAGGTATTACGCAAATGAGCGTACCTTAGCTACTCTTTAAACTCGCTGCGTCAGGTGTTTGGTCAGTATGCTTTCTTTCGGCAATGTGTTTCAAATACGCAATCGCAGCAAACATCGCTAGGTAGACGGCGCTTCCCCCCATAAGAACACTCGACCAACCACCATGCTGCCAACAATAAAGAAGTAAGAATCCTCCTAAGCTACCGCCTACGTAGTAGTGTACTAAGTAGAGCGCTGTCGCGGTGGCTTTGGCGCGAGTGGCGTTCTGACCGACCCAACCGTAGGCGAGGGTATGAGTAAAGAAGGCACCAAAACTTATCAGCAACAACCCAAATAGCATTGCAGTCAAGCTTTCAACCGCCGCAATCCACATCCCCGTCATGCTCACTATCGCGCCCAAGAACATACCGAGGATTGAGGAATAACGTTTACTCCAGTGGCCTGCACAACGAGAGGAGAAAGTCCCTCCCAAGTAACAAATAAAGATCAGTGAGGCCAACCCGACGGGCACATTGTGAGGTTCACTCACCAGACGGAAACCCATGACGGAGTAAAGGTTTACGAACAAAGCAAAGTTGAGTCCTCCTATCAGCATCGCGAACCACACGCGTTGGTTTTTAAAATGACCAATAAGCGCACGATTTTGATGGCGCAAACTGCTTGATGACGGGGTGAAGTTGCGCTGTGTTGGCAATAAATAGTGAACACCAATGACACCAAGAAGAGTGAACACCATCATAACTTCAATGGCGACATCAACATTGAAATTGTCCGCCAATAAGCCGCCGCTAATACGTCCTGCGATACCGCCTAATGAGTTAGCCGCAATGTACGTTCCAATTGCCATCGAGAAGGCGTGCTTGTCGAGCTCTTCTGCCATGTAAGCCACGGCGACCGCAGCAAAAGCCGCGAGCGCGACGCCGATCAGTGCTCGACATACCACCAAAAACAGGAATGAGTCACCAAACAGCATCAAAGCAGAAAGGGTAGGAATCGAAAACAGGCCGGCCATCATGACTGGCTTTCGTCCCACTGATTCTGACAACACAGCCATTGGAACGAGGCTAAAAGAGAGAGCGAGTGTTGAGGCCGCAAATAACCAGTTCACTTGCGTTTCTGAGATCGTGAAAATTTGGGCAAAAGTGGGCAGCATTGGCTGTAGTAGGTATAAATTTGAAAAAACCAAGAAGGAACCAAGCGCTAGCGAGAGCGTAATGCGTTTGTATTCCGGTGTGCCAAAACTGACCATGAATCCTGCCTAATGTGAGCAAATGGAGAGACTGTGATCAATCTATCAGTTCGTTGTAAATTAAAAAAATATATTAAAAATATAGACACCATATATTTTTGATCTAATGGAATCGAAACAACTTAAACATTTTCTGGCGGTCGCTGAACATGGAAACATTACCCATGCGGCGAAAGCCCTGCATATTGCCCAGCCCGCATTAAGCATTTCTATCAAAAAGTTTGAGCAGTCTTTGGGCGTTACCCTATTTCGCCGTGATGATAAAAAAATCAGCTTAACGAAAGAGGGCGAAACGCTACTTGTACATGCTAAGCGGGTGATTCAACAGTTGCACGACGCGCAGCTCGCGATTGATGAGTTGAAAGGTTTAGCGAAAGGCGAAGTACGACTCGGGACGCCATCAATGATGGGCAGTTATTTCTTTCCACGAATTGTGATGGCGTTTAAAAGCCAGTTTCCGGAGTTAAAATTGACCTTGGTCGAAGCTGGGACTCAATCGATTCGTCGTATGCTGCTCAATGGTCAACTCGATATCGGTGTGATCAGTTGTGATAACGTGCCTGATGACCTAGAAACTGACCATTTGTTTACTAGCCAAATGGTCGCAGTTGTTTCACCTGAGCATGAGTTAGCCCAGCGAGAATCTCTTACTTTTGATGAGTTCTTTGAACACGATTTGGTTATGTTTCAGCATGGCTATTTTCACCGTGAATTTTTGGATCAGGTGAGTGAGGAGCATGGGTTTACCATGAAGTCATCATTCGAAACCAACTTACTGCCTTTGATTTTGAGTATTGTGAAACAAGAGTTTGCGATTACCGCGTTACTGGAATTGGTGACCCAACATGAGTCGGGCGTTGTTGGCCTACCGTTTGAACCACCCGTTACGCTGGATCTGGCACTTGCTTGGCGCAAGCAGGGGTATTTATCAATAGCAGATCGAACGTTTATCGACTTTATCAAGCGCTACGTTTAAACGCAGCGCAGATTCATCGTTCGAGCACTAGTCGCCTTTGTACATCTTCTCGAAGTTCTTTGGGTTCCAGCCAATCATTACCCGATCACCAATTTTTAAAACTGGCACTGAACGAGCACCAAGCGCATCAAGTTCTTTGCGACCGCGTTGCATCTTAGCATTGCACAAACGATAGTTAATATTTTTCGAATCCAGATAACGTTGAGCATCTTTGCAGTGAGGGCATTTGTCTTTGACGTAAAGGACGACACGTTTCATTGAGTTTCTCTCCATTATCATTGGGAGGCGAAGTTTAACGGCCTTTCACCATAAATGAAAGGCGAAAGCTAAGGTGAAACTGTCCTTTATCTCAGGTATATTGAGCGCCTTTATTTTGTCATAACAGACGTTAATTCTATGCATCCGTCACTTCGATACATTCAAGGCTACCCACAAAACATCGTAGAGCAGGTGAGCTCATTGATAGCGAGTGGCAAGTTTGTTCCTTGGTTCGAAAAGCGTTATCCCGATAGGCACCAAATCAAAAGCGAAAGGGCGCTCTATGAGTACGCCATGGCAATCAAAAACTGCTACATGAAGAAAGCCGCGCCAATCAGTAAAGTTGTCTACGATAAGAAAATTCACGCGGTAAACAACGCGCTTGGTTTGCACAGTGTAATCAGTAGAAACCATGGCGGTAAGCTGAAGTCGAAAAACGAGATTCGCATTGCCAATGTATTTAAGGATGCGCCCGAGCCACTATTAAGAATGCTGGTGGTACATGAGTTGGCGCATACTCGTGAGAAAAGCCACGACAAGGCGTTCTATCAGCTATGTTGCTATATGGAGCCTGAGTATCACCAACTCGAATTTGATGCTCGTTTGTTTATGATTTACCTCGATTTAAAAGCGAATTTGAATGAAGAACAATAATCACAACGCGAAGCAAGCAAAGCCAAAGGCTTCAAAGGCGGCTCAGAATACAGACGCGAATAAAGCCAAGCCGAAGCGTGTTAAAGACAAAGTTGCGCGCAAATCTCCGCAGCCTGCAGGAAAGAGCGAAGTCGAGTTTATTAAAATAGCGAAGAATGGCTTGCATGAGCGTAATGTTCATCAAGGTCGTTACGATTTTAAAAAACTTGTGGAAAGTGAACCACAGTTAAAGCCATTCGTTATCAAAAATCCGAAAGGGGAAGACTCCATAAACTTCTCTGATCCTAACGCTGTTAAAATGCTCAATAAAGCATTGCTTGCTGCGTATTATGGTATCGAGTTCTGGGACATTCCCGACACCTACCTTTGCCCACCGATTCCGGGCCGCGCTGATTACATTCACCGAGTGGCAGAGCTACTTGATGGTGAAGTAAAAGGTCAGTACACGCACCAAAAAGTGAAAGCGTTGGACATTGGCGTGGGAGCAAACTGTATTTATCCGATTGTTGGTGTAACAAAATACGGTTGGCACTATACGGGCAGCGATGTCGATCCAAAATCCATCCAATCGGCTCAAACGATCGTAGAGCACAATCGTGTTTTGACGGGAAAAATTGCACTAATACAGCAACACAATGATGCCAATATTTATCGAGGTATCATTCAACCGAATGATCGTTATGATGTGACGACATGTAATCCGCCATTCCACCGTTCGGCGGAAGATGCCGCTATGGGCAGCCAGCGTAAAATCGATAATCTAAAAGCAAACCAGCGTAAGAAAGGGCTAAAACCTCAAACCGCACAAGTAAAGACAAGTAAGCCTGCGTTGAATTTTGGCGGTCAAAACGCTGAATTGTGGTGTGAAGGCGGAGAAGCGGCGTTTATCCGAAAAATGGCGAATGAAAGCCAAGCTTTTGCTGCGCAGGTCTTGTGGTTTACAACACTTATATCCAAAAAAGACAACGTTCGCCCGATGCGCAAGCAGCTTGAAAAATTGGGTGTGAAAGCCATTCGTGTGGTTGAAATGAGTCAAGGACAGAAAGTGAGCCGCTTTGTAGCTTGGTCATACATGGATAAACAACAGCGTAAAGCATGGATTGAATTAAAGTAACATTGACCGTTTCACGCTGAGCAATAAAGTAGAAAGCCCGCTGATATCAGCGGGCTTCTATTTTGGGAGATCTAAAACTTAATGATGGGCTCACAATCTAGTGAACTGAGAGAGACAAAAGTATCTGTTTTGGCATAGTATAAGCCACAGGTTTCACCTCTTATCTGCAACGTATATTGGTCTGGAAGATCCGTATAGCTGCCATCCAACAGTTGATTGTTGTTCCCTTTTACTCGTCCTTTTTCAATCAACAAATGCGGTGAGGATTCAAATACGTTATTTGCGATTCTAGGTGCTGGTGTCCCTTGGATTTCTGCGATCGCGTTTTGAATCTCTATGACTGTTTCCGGAGAGTTCTTTTTACTCAATGCTTCAACGGGTTCTTGTGACATAGCTTGGCATCCTATCAAAGAAATTGAAGTACCTAAGAAAAGCGCAACCCGAATCAGCATTCGTAAAAAGTTAGTTGATCTCAACATGAATTGCCTCTGTTCGTAGCGGAGAGCGAAGATCGCTTAACTCCGGAGATGAAATGTTACGCGGCATGGCGTTGAAACTTGAAGGGGAGACTGGCGGACAGGTTCCCGTTTCCATGTAGTTTAGTGCCGCAGAAAGCATACCTTCAGACGGATCGCCTAATGGTTTTGTTAGGTCGTCATTGACCCAGCAACCTTCCACTCTATTGTTTAAGCCTAGCTCGGTATTGATTTGGCTCTTTGGAGTAGGAATAAAACCATCAGAGAAGTCGCCAAATTTTTTCTCGTTCGCTGACTTGAACTGAATAGTGTAGTACATAGTGCCGCAGTTTTGTTCTGCTGAGAACCCATACGGTTTACCTGTGGTTGTTGAGCCTATTTGGATAACCTCAACATCAATGCCGCGCAAAGCGTTGATCAACAGTTCACTTGAGGAAGCCGTGCCTCCTGAAGTCAGCACATATACCCGCTTTTTGTTCAGTGTCGGCAGCATTTGGTCCGAATACTTTTGTGCTGCCCAGTCTATTGCTAGATTCGTAAAGCGATAGATGTTATCCCCATCTTTAATGGTACGCATCACTTTGTCGTTGTGAATCAACTCACTGAAGACTCGGTTCTGACCAGCACCGCTTAGCATGTAGCCTACTTGCGAGGACTGAAGTACTAAGCCACCGCCGTTGTAACGTAAATCAACGACGATCTCGTCAACATTCTCTGCCGAGAGCGTACTGAACGCCTCAATAAGCGGGGCTTGAGCGCTTGGTTCAAATGAGTTGTATTGTAGATAGCCAATTTGCATACCATTGTGTGCGATCACTTTGGCATTTTTAACTGGAGAAGTCATGACATCAGAGGCGGTAAGCGTCACGGTTTTCTCTAGGCCGTCAACACTCTCAAATGTGAAGGTGTAATCTTGATTGATGTCAGGGTTAAACAGCGTTCTATTAATAAAATCAATGTCGGACTGACTACCGGTGTTAACCACATCAATATTATTGATTTTCAGAAGCTTATCACCACGAGCAATGCCGCTTCTATCAGCTGGAGAGGCTTCTTCAGTATAGGAGATACGAACGTCTCTAGGTTGTACGCCACGTAGGAATGCCCAGTTAAAACCAAACCCAGCGACTAAACCAGATTGCGATGATTTCATCTCATCTTCATAAGGGACGGTAAAGTGGAAGCGATCTTTCGGTTTACCAGTCGTGGTAGTAGCAGAGGTGACCAGTGTGTTGAAGTAATCCGTCACGGTTTTGTAGTTTGCTGGATTATTATCAGGAACTTCGTCATACCAAAGGTAAGTTTCGTTAGTAAAAGCTCTTAAAAAGAGTTTTTCGTGTAAAGCAGAACCTAATTTATCTGGATAGGCGGCATAATTGTTATATGGGTCTCGACCCACTCGTGGGGTTTCACATTGGTTGACAAACGAGCTTGATGGTTGGCTAAAATCACCGGCTTTCCATGTTGGTCCGGTTGCGCTGCTAGTTGACGGAGTAGATGAACCATCACCGCCGCCACCGCCACAACCTTGTAATAATGCGAGAGTGACTGCCGTTGTTAAAGAATACTTAAATTTCACTTTTCTATGTCCTTATAAATAATAGAATTATAATTATCTGTTTTGCTTTTTTATTAGCTAGATGAATGTATTAATTTAATTTGTTCGTCTGCAAATTTATAGTTAAATAGTGTGAGGTAAATAACGTAAAAAAGTTGTCTTTTATACTTAAGCTAAATTAGTCATTACTTAAGTTTTCTGTCTATTTCAAAATAGCTAACAAGACCATTAGTAAGTGTGAAATTAAGACAAGCTCTTAGTTGACGAAGCGATGCTCGCTAAATAAAAAATCAGAATTAGATTCAGGAAACGCTTTGAATCAATAGTTTGGTAGGGATATATGATGTTATCTGGGATTTGTTTGATTTATTTATCTGATGCTTTAACTTAATTTAGTGAGTTGGGCGACGTGCTTTAACAGGCTTCCATCAATATCCGGTAAGTCATCTGCGAAAAATATCTGAGCGCCAGGAGTGCAGCGCATTAATATATTTGTTAGTTCACCTTCGTTGTTGGAAGTGTTAACTGCGTTAAGTTTCGCTAATTTATTACAAAGCTCGTCCTCTATTTGCACTTTTTGCTCTTCGGTGAGCCTAATGCGACCTATACATACACCTGGGTTGATGTTATGAGAAAGCGACTCTTGTTGAAATCGCTCTTTGAATAAGGTGTCCAATGCGGTACCTTCTTCCATAATAAATCGACGACCAGAACGGTAAAATAAGCCGTCTCCGAAGTTCTCCACATACCCTAGAATTTCCGCGATACGCAAATAGAATCGCAAGCTTGTATCAGAAAGTCCGTAAGTATGGGCTATCTCTTGCGGTTTAATATCACGAGAAGTCAGCATATAAATAAAATCAAGTAAATAAGGATGCTCAACGAAAAGGGCGCTCTCTTCATCTGTTAGCATTTGCTCGTTTTGGTGCTGAAGCTCGTTGGCTAAGGTTGCGAGTTCGATGAGATCGGTATTCAGGTAGTTCAGATAAATAAGTACTTTATCCAAACCTAAAGCCGGATTATGTAGGTGGCGTTTAATACTAGATAGAGGGATGCCACTTTTCTCTGACAAGGAATTGTAGCAAAGCCCTTCTTCTTTAATCTTTTGTCGTAGCGCTGCGAGTAAAAACTTTGGTCCAACATTCATCCTTGAATATCACCTTATTCGTTATTCCGTTTACTGGCTGATATTTTGCCTTTCAAGCAGCAGGTTTCGAATCGCTGTGCCTGCTTCTAGAATGTGTTTTTTCAGCAGATACTTGGCGCCTTCTATATCGCGATTTTTGCACATGTCAAACAAGCTTAAGTGCTCTTCTTCTGCCTTTTTAATGCCTGTTGTGAACAATAGCTGCATACGTATGTATCGGTCACACTTTGTGTTCAAGTTGTAAATGACGTCCATAGTTTCAGGCATGTTGGCTGGCGCATATAGGGCTTTGTGGAACTCGTAGTTGTAGTTGCTCCATTCTTCTACTTCGTCGCCACTGTTCACTACTGACTCGAAACGTTCGCGAACTTCTCGCGCGCGTTCAAGGTCAGCGTCTGTCATATTTTGAATCGCACGCTCTAAAATGTGGCATTCCACGACAGCGCGCAGTTCAAATAGCTCATTGATTTTCTCTGGAGATAGCTCAGTGACCGTCGCACCTTTGTGAGGTTCAAAGCTAACGAGTCCTTGTGCTTCCAATTGAACTAACGCTTCACGCACAGGAATTCGGCTAACATTAAACTCTTTTGCTAACGCATCTTGACGTAAAGGTTGACCAGTTTTTAACTCGCCCTTCAAGATCTGAGTTCGAATTGCTTCCTCAACGAGCTGAGTGCGCGTTTTAAAAACAGGTTTCTGTGACATTGAAGTCTCCCGTTAAATTAATATTGTATCCAATCCATTTTACTTTAGTAGTTTATTGTTTTTCTGGCACAAACCAACTAGGAAAGAAGGTTTTGAGAAGTAGAGTGAAATAAAAGGCATCAGTTGATGCCTTTTTGAGCCATTTGGTGAGCTTATTGGGACACTCTGCCGTCTATGGCGCGTTGAATACCCAGTGGGTTTGACGCTTTTAATGAATCCGGCAATAAAGATTCTGGTAAAGCTTGATAAGCGACGGGACGCAACCAACGATGAATAGCCTCCGCTCCGACAGATGTTGAGGCAGAATTGGTTGAAGCAGGATATGGTCCACCATGAACCATAGCGTAACCAACCTCGACGCCAGTTGGCCAACCGTTGAATACAATGCGTCCCGCGATTTCTTCCAAACTTGGAAGCAGTTGCTTCGCTTGTTCTTCGTCTTCAGCGGTAGTGTGAAGGGTTGCGGTGAGCGAGCCAGTCAGTGAATCACTCAGTTTCAACATGTCTTCGAAATCTTCACAGGTTACGATTAACGATTGAGGGCCGAATATTTCTTCCTCCCATTGCGGGTTTTCACGCCAGTTTTTACTGTCCGTCACGAACAGTGCTGGTGAGACATTGGTCGATTCTGCTTGTTCAGAACGAGCGACGTTAATGCCTGTTTCGGAAGCTCGCTTGTTAACTTCTGATTCATACGTTTCTCGGATTCCTTGCGTTAGCAAAGTGGCCGTTGATTGTTGTCGAATTAACCCTTGAGCAGTTTCGATAAAGGCTTGCGTTTCTGGGCTATTCAAGACAAATACAACGCCGGGTTTTGTACAAAATTGTCCACAGCCCAAAGTCATAGAAGCCACAAACTCTTCAGCCAATGATGCGTTTGCTCGTATGGCTGAAGGGAGAATAAATGTTGGGTTAATCGCCCCTAGTTCGCCATAGAAGGGGATTGGCTCTGGTCTTTGCTGAGCTAGGTTAAACAGCGCACGGCCACCACCGACTGAGCCTGTAAAACCAACCCCTTTAATTTTTGGATGGGTAACGAGTGCTTGGCCAAGTGCGCGTTTGTTGCCTTGCAATAGCGTGAAGATGGCTTGCGGTAAGCACTCTTTCTCAAGTGCAGCCTCAATACACTCAGCAACAAGTTGACTGGTGCCAGGGTGGGCGGTATGGCCTTTTACAATCACAGGACAGCCAGCTGCCAGTGCCGAAGCCGTATCACCACCTGCCGTAGAAAATGCGAGCGGAAAATTAGACGCACCAAACACGGCGACAGGGCCAATTGCGATTTGCTGACGACGAATATCTGGTTTCGGCAGTGGTTGACGGTCTGGGTTTGGCGTATCGAAAATTGCTTGATGGTGATTACCCGAGCTCACAACCTCGGCAAATAGTCGTAATTGGTTGGCGGTACGTCCTATTTCACCGCTTAAACGTGCTTCGGGAAGGGCAGTTTCTAAATGACCACGAGCAACGATTTCTTCACTCTTCACTTCCAATTCAGAGGCGATAGAGCAAAGTAAGCTCGCTCGCTTTGCATTGCTTAGTTGGCGAAACTCACGCGCAACGCTTTGGGCGGTTGAGGCTGCTTGATTAACTTCTTGCTCCCCATGCACCGGAAACTCTGTGGGTAGAGGCTCACCAGTAAAGGCGTTGACTGCGTAAAAAGTGGTTGGTTCTTGTGGGTTCATCATTCTTCCTTACTATCCTTATTACTTTACTTCAAATCCGTACGCATATGGGTCTTCATCGTCTACCCATATCGTGTTGTGACCATATACTTGTGCCCATCCTTCAATACTTGGCAAAATAGCGGCTTTGCCATTTACTTCGGTGATGCCTTCTATACGTCCTTGAAATAGGCTGCCGATGATACTTTCGTGAACAAAGTCTTCTTCTTGATTGAGTTTGCCTCTTGCATGCCATTGCGCCATGCGTGCACTTGTTCCCGTACCACATGGCGAGCGATCCAACGCTTTGTCGCCGTAAAACACAGCATTTCGAGCGGTGGCGTTTTCTTGAGTAGGCTCTCCGGTCCATAGCACGTGCGAAACACCGCACACTGTTGGATCTTCTGGATGTACGCATTCAACCGCTCGAGATACCGCTTCGCGAACTTTTGGTGAAAGCATCAAAATTTCATCTGGAGAGTAGTGTTCAAGTCCGGCGTAGTTTTCTTGAGGATCGACGATTACGTAATAGTTTCCGCCATAAGCAACATCGACAGTGAGCTCACCTAAGCCCTCTATGTCCACGGTTACGTCTTGGTGGGCAAGGTAAGCTGGTACGTTAAATATCTTTACCGACGTGACCTTGTCACATTTTGTTTGGTAGTGCACTTCGATTTGTCCTGCTGGGACATCAAGTATCAAACGACCTTCTTTTTTGGGAGTGATAAGGCGATTCTCGATAGCGGTGGTGACGGTTCCAATGGTGCCGTGGCCACACATTGGTAAGCAGCCACTGGTTTCAATAAACAGAATTGAAGCGTCTGCGTTATCGCTGCAAGGAGGCAAGACAACTGACCCCGACATCATTGAGTGTCCGCGAGGCTCAAACATGAGTGCCTGACGAATCCAATCATAATGCTCAAGAAAGTATTGGCGCTTTTCGCTCATGGTATTGCCTTCGAGTGGAGGCACACCGCCTGCGACCAGCCTAACTGGGTTGCCGCAGGTGTGGGCATCAATACAGAAAAAAGTTCCTTGTCTCATTTTTCGCTCCTTGCTGAAAAAATGGTTGAATTAAACAATAGTGATGTTAACGTAATGTAAAATATATTGTATACAATCTACGTTTTCAAGTGTGACTCGGAGCATATTTATGTTGGTCAAGGATGAAACCAAAAAGGAAAGGATCGCCGTGATAGGTGCGGGGATTATTGGCTTATCAATTGGATTGAAATTGCAGCAGCAAGGTTATCAAGTCACGATTTTTGATCCCAATGGCGTGGGGAATGGATGCTCTAAGGGAAATGCAGGCCATATCGCGACTGAGCAAATCTTCCCTCTTGCAACGCCAGCGCTGCTTCTACAATTACCTAAAATGCTGCTAGATCCCAAAAGTCCGGTTTCGATCCGTTGGCAAGATATTCCAAACACAATCGGGTGGATGATTCGTTTTCTATTACAAACAAAGCCATCAGCCGCGGAGCGGGCAAAAAACGCGATTAAGAGTCTTAACGAGCGGTCAGTGGCAAGTTGGCGTGGCGTGCTTGATTCAATCGGAAAAGCACATCTAATAAAAATGAATGGTTCATTGCTCACTTTTGAAAACGAGAAACTGTTTCAGAATTATCAAAGCACGCTTAACTCAATGGCTAAAAACGGTGTGACGCATCAAGTTTGGACACAAGAGGAGATTCGAGAGCGGATACCTGATCTCAGCCATAAGGTTCGTATCGGAGTCTTTTTTCCCGAAACCGGTCATACGCTAGACCCTTATCAGCTCTGTGCTGAGCTAAGTGAAGCCTTTGAAGAGCTTGGCGGTAAGGTTTTACAAAAAGGTGTATCTGCGTTGGCGAAAAATGGCGATGTGCTGGTTGAGTCTCAAACACATTCATTTGACCGAATCATTGTTGCCGCTGGTGTACATTCTAAGCCTTTGATACGGCAGCTAACCGGAGTCAAAGTGCCGATTCAAGCCGAGCGCGGTTATCACCTAATGGTGGACGACAGGCGTAATGTATTGCCTTTTCCTATTAGCTCTGCCGATAGAAAATTCATCATGACTCCGATGTCTGGTGGGCTACGCTTGGCAGGCACTGTTGAGTATGCCGATGTAGAGTCACCACCCAATATGAAACGTTCAGAAATGCTTTTTCAGTTAGGTGATGAGATGTTTGAATCTGGGTTAGATCCACTCAAGCAAGGAGAAAAGTGGATGGGGAATCGGCCTTCAACAGTCGACTCGTTACCGGTTATTGATAGCATTTGGGATGGAAATGTATTACTGGCATTTGGCCACCAACATCTTGGATTAACTCAAGCGGCGATTACAGCAGATCTCCTTTTAGAGCTTATCGAAGGAAAGCCGACATCGATTGATCTTTCACCTTTTTCACTACAACGATTTACCTGAAAAATTTAATATTAAATATTGTATAAAATATATTAAATGCTAATGTTAACTTAATTTTAACAAAGCTGGTATCCAACAGCCGTACTCGGATGCCTCCAGAAGAACAACCAAAAGGAGTAAAACATGTCACGAATGACCAAAGCACCATTGGCGCTGTTGATTTCAGGAATGCTGTTGGGGACCTCTGCTTATGCTGAAGACAAATTGACGGTCGTATCTTGGGGTGGTGCATTCACAAAGAGCCAAGTGGAGGCATATCACAAGCCTTTCATTAAAAAAACAGGTGTTGAGATCGTATCCGAGGATTTCAGCGGCGGATTAGCCGAAATTAAAGCGCAGGTGGAAGCGAACAACGTGCGCTGGGATTTGGTGTCTCTCGACAAGCCGGACATTGTTCGTGGTTGTGCCGAAGGGTTATTAGAACCAGTGAACCCAAGTATTTTGCCTCCGGGCGCAGATGGAACACCAGCACAAGAGGATTTCATTGATGGTGCGATTCACGAGTGCGCAATCAATACCATCGTTGTGTCCACAGTATTAGCGGTGAACGAAGACGCGTTTAAAGGTAAGGTTTTGCCTAGCAAGTTGACCGATCTTTTTGACCTAAAAACTTTTCCAGGTCGACGTGCATTGCAAAAACAACCTCAGGGTAATCTTGAGTGGGCACTATTGGCTGATGGTGTAAAACCAGAAGAGGTCTACAGCCTGCTCGAAACCGAAGCGGGGCGTGAGCGTGCGTTTGCTAAGTTGGATACGATCAAATCAGAAGTGCTGTGGTGGACAACAGGTGCCCAGCCACCTCAAATGCTTGCTGACAAAGAAGTGGTGATCGCCTCGGCTTTTAACGGCCGAATTCACAATGCCCGTAAAGATGAGGGTCAACCATTTCGGATTATATGGGACCGTCAAATGGGTTACATGAATGGATGGGCGATACCTAAAGGTAGTGAGAACACAAAGCTTGCATTGGATTTCATCGCTTTTTCTTCAGGAACAAAACCATTAGCTGATCAAGCTAAGTACGTTGCCTATGGGCCTGCGCGTAAGTCGTCTTCGGCGGAAGTGAACCCAGACATTTTAGCGAACCTTCCTACCGCACCTCAAAACTTCCAAACCGCCTTCCTGATTAACGATGAATGGTGGTCAGACTACGCGGATGAACTAAATGAAGAGTTTAATACTTGGCTGCTTAACTAGGCGTTAATTTGTGTGTGGGGCCGAGTTTTCATCCATAAGCGAGGTTCCGTACTTTTCCTCAACTGTATTTATGTTTTCGGAGAAATGATGAAAGTCATCGAAGCACAGCAAGTCGCGCAATGTTTAACAATGAAGTCTCTTATTGAAACGATGCGTGAAATGTACTCGCGGCCAGCGACAATACCTCAACGCCGAGTTATGCCCTTAGAAGAGGGAGAATACGAGGCGTTTGCGCTACTTCCAGCTTGGAACCAGGAGTTGATTGCGGTGAAAGCCTTTACGTATTTCCCGCATAACCCTGAGCAAGGCAAAGATACGCTTGCATCTAAGCTGCTTGTTTTTAGACGAAACGATGGTGAGCCGCTCGCACTCGTGGACGGTAAAGTTTTAACGTTTTGGCGCACCGCCGCAGCTTCTGCGTTGGCAGCGGACTATTTAGCGCGTCCTGATGCCGATCGTCTGTTGATCTGCGGAACGGGCAATCTTGCGCCTTATTTTGCGTGGGCATACGCTGCGGTTCGCCCACTTAAGCAGGTTTATATTTGGGGGCGTAACTCAGATAAAGTCGAGGCGACGGTAGATGCCATTGTGTCATCTTCAGAGTATCAGTCGCTTCCTGATGAGCGTCGGTTTCGCGTTTCAGTCGTAGAAAAAGTGGACCACGTTATCAAACACGTTGACATCATCAGCTGTATTACTGCATCAGCAGAGCCTTTGTTTAATGGCGCAGACGTGCAGCCGGGCACCCATATTGATTTGGTCGGTAATCATGACTTGGACAAGCGTGAATGCGACTCTAAAGCAGTGCAACGAGCGCAGGTGTATGTCGATAGCCGCATTAACGTATTAGCCGAAGCGGGCGATCTTCTCATCCCAATGCAAGAGGGCGTGTTCACGTCAGACGATATCAAAGGGGAATTACCGCAGCTTTGCGCCCAACAAATCTCAGGACGTCAAAACGATGAGGTCATTACTTTATACAAATCAGTTGGCAGTGCTTTGGCTGATTTGGCCGCTGTAAAGGCGGTGTTGTTAGAAAATGGCATAGATAGCCATGCCTGAGCATTTTTGCTCGTTTATTTAAATTGCATACAATATACATATAAGGAAAGTAGTTCATGAAAATTGATTGGAAAGGTGTTTATCCGGCGGTCAGTACGCAATTTCGTCAAGATCAGTCAATCGACTTAGACGCAACGCAAACCGTTATAGATAACCAAATTAAAGATGGTGTGAATGGCATTATCTGCTTGGGTACCGTCGGTGAGAACTGCGCGTTGTACCCGGAGGAGAAACGCCAGGTCTTGCAAGCGGCAAAAGAAGTCGTAAATGGCCGTGTGCCTTTGATTGCTGGTACAGCAGAGTCTATTACCACAGCAGTTGTTGATTACATGCAGGATGCGTACAAAATTGGTATCGATGGTTGTATGGTGATGCCTGCCATGGTTTACCGCACGTCTGAGAGCGAAACGTTCGAATATTACCGCACGCTAGCAAAAGCAACGCCAGAAATGCCAATCATGATTTACAACAACCCGGTTGCTTATGGTGTCGATGTAAACCTCGATATCATGGCGAAACTGGCTGAGTTTGAAAGCATTGTAGCTATTAAAGAGTCGACCACTGATACTCGTCGTATCACTGAGCTTTACAATAAATTTGATGACCGCTTTACCGTGTTCAGTGGTGTTGATGACATTGCTCTTGAATCATTGATGCTAGGCGCGACCGGCTGGATTTCTGGTTTAACCAACGCATTCCCAGAAGAATCCGTCGCGATTTATAAACTGGCAAGCCAAGGTCGTTATGCTGAAGCGTTAGAAATCTACCGTTGGTTCTTACCGCTACTGCGTTTAGACACCATTCCTACGCTGGTTCAATGCATTAAACTGGCCGAGCAAGTCTGCGGACGTGGATCTGAACAAGTTCGTGCGCCACGCCAACTTTTACAAGGTGAAGAGCGTCAACAAGTCATTCAAATGGTTGAACATGCGTTAGAAACCCGCTTAGACCTATCCAAATACAATCTGTAATTGTGCTGTTTAGTAGAGCGTTAACTGACGCTCTACTCATTCGTAATATTCAAAAAATGAGAAGAGGGAAGTCATGAGCACGGAAAACAAGGACTATGTCAGCTTTCAACACGTTAAGAAAACCTACGATGGCACGAATTTGGTGGTGAAAGACTTCAACTTAGATATTGCTCCTGGAGAGTTTGTTACTATGTTGGGGCCGTCAGGATCGGGCAAGACCACTTGCTTGATGATGCTAGCTGGCTTTGAAACCGCGACCGGTGGAGACATTTATATTGATGGCGTTCCTGTTAATCATCTCGCGCCGCACAAGCGCGATATTGGTATGGTGTTTCAAAACTATGCGTTGTTTCCACATATGACCATTGCTGAGAATCTTGCGTTTCCTTTAAAGGTGCGAAAACTCGACAGTGACACGATTCAAAGCAAAGTTCAGAGTGTATTAGAAATGGTCGAGCTTGAGCATGTTGCGACTCGATACCCAAAGCAGTTATCAGGTGGTCAACAACAGCGTGTTGCGCTAGCGCGAGCATTAGTGTTTGAACCTAAACTCGTGTTGATGGATGAGCCGCTAGGCGCATTAGATAAGCAGCTGCGTGAGCAAATGCAGATGGAGATTAAACATTTGCATGAAAAGCTTGGTATCACCATTTTGTATGTGACGCACGATCAAGACGAAGCTCTCACTATGTCCGACCGTATTGCGGTTTTTAATCACGGCGAAGTGCAACAACTCGCGACACCAACCGAGCTTTATGAATCTCCGAGTAATACGTTTGTGGCGCAGTTTATCGGAGAAAACAACCAACTCTCAGGTTTAGTCAAAGAGTGGAACGGAAAGTATTGCCAAGTGCTCGTTGGGAAAGCGTTATTTACTGCGGAACCTGTCAGAGTATCTGAGCAAGGGCAGAGGACAACACTTTCCATTCGACCAGAAAAGATTGTTATTCAACCAGAGAAAGCGTCTTGTGAGAACCAAGTCTCAGGCGTCCTACGAGAATTGATTTATCACGGTGATCATTATCGTCTGGTCGTCGAAGTAGAGAGCGTTGGTCACTTCATCGTTAAAGTACCTAACGATAATCGTAAACACTTGCAGTTAACGCCTGGCTCCATTTGTCGTATTGGTTGGCAAAGTGACGATTGCCATGCTCTTGATGGGACACAAACTCAAAGTAGCGAGGTAGCAGCATGAGTCGAGAGCTAACCGCATTAGATTCTGTATTGGAAATCGAACGTCAAGTTCATCAACAAGAAACCAATCTGAAAGCGCAGTTGCAAAAGGCAGAGCGCCGAAAAAAGCTTCGCTCCATTATGCTCACAACGCCATTGGTGTGTTTTATTCTGCTTACGTTTGCTTTTCCTATCCTCGACATGCTTTATCGAAGCGTGGATAACCGAGAAATATCCCAGTCACTCCCACAAACTATTCAAGCCTTAGAAAGTTGGGATTATCAAGGTCAGCCTCATCAAGAAGTCATTGAGGCATTCTCTGTTGAAGTACTTGCGCTTTATCAAAGCAAAGAGCTACCGAAAATAGCCAGCCGAATGAATATTGAAGTGTCTGGTATGCGCAGCTTATTGATGAAAACAGGTAGAAAGTTGTCTCGTTTGGCGTCGCTGCCGAGCTCGGTGACACAGCTGGCTAAGCTGGATAAGCGATGGGCTAATCCTAAATATTGGGCGGCGTTTAAGAATCTTAGTGGCGCATTAACATTCAGTCATTATCTTGCTGCTCTAGACTTGCAAGTGAATGAGTTTGGAGACATTGAGCCCCAACCAGAAAAACGCCAAATATACGTCGACCTTTTCTTTAAAACTTTTTGGATGTCTATTTCAATCACCTTAATTTGTTTGGTGATGGCGTACCCCGTTGCTTACCTGCTTGCCAATTTACCTGATAAGCGCGCGAACTTACTTTTAATTATTGTGCTGCTGCCATTTTGGACATCATTGTTAGTCAGAACCACGTCTTGGATTGTTCTGCTGCAAAACCAAGGGGTCATTAATGATCTCCTTATTTGGTCGGGTTTTACTTCCGAGCGAATTCAGATGATTCACAATACCTTCGGAACGGTGGTGTCTATGGTTCACATTCTGTTGCCGTTTATGATCCTGCCTCTGTATAGCGTAATGAAAGGAATTAGCCCAACTTATTTCCGTGCAGCTCGTTCTCTAGGCGCGACGCCTTTCATTGCGTTCATCAAAGTTTATATGCCGCTTACGTTACCAGGGATAGGTGCGGGGGCCTTGCTCACTTTCATTCTTTCTATTGGTTTCTACATTACGCCCGCTTTGGTTGGTGGAAGAAGCGGACAGATGATATCCAATATGATTGCCTATCATATGCAGACATCACTGAACTGGGGGATGGCTGGCGCATTGGGTGGACTGCTTTTGTTCGTTGTACTGGTTCTGTTTTATATGTTCAACCGTGTGGTTGGCATTAACAACCTTAAGGTAGGGGGATAACCATGGCATTACCAAACTATGCATCAAAAGTAGAGCGAGTCGCTTACGCAGGTTACTTAGTTTTTTGTGGGTTGGTGCTGTTCTTTTTAATCGCTCCAATTCTGACCATCATCCCGTTATCGTTTAATGCAACGCCTTACTTTACTTTTACCGAGGGGATGCTAAACCTTGATTCGGCAGCGTATTCTACTCGCTGGTATCAAGAAATGTTTACTAGTGATCAGTGGCTGTTGGCGCTGAAAAACAGCACGTTCATTGCTTTTATGGCGACACTCGTTGCAACAGGGCTAGGAACTCTGGCGGCGTTGGGTTTAGCCAGTAGTAATTTGCCTTTTCGCAATACGATTATGGCGCTGTTGATCTCACCTATGATCGTACCAGTCATTATCTCTGCTGCTGCGATGTACTTTTTCTACACACGCCTTGGCTTATCACAAACTTATCTAGGCGTCATTTTGGCACACGCCGCGTTAGGTACGCCTTTTGTTGTCATTACCGTTACTGCGACCTTAAGCGGCTTTGATCATAGCCTGGTAAAAGCGGCGGCTAGCTTAGGAGCAAACCCTGTTTATACTTTCAGACACATTACCTTTCCGCTGATTCGTCCGGGGATGATTTCTGGCGGCTTGTTTGCCTTTGGCACATCGTTCGACGAGGTTGTGGTGGCGTTATTCCTGACTGGGGCAGAACAAAAAACCGTTCCGAGGCAGATGTGGTCAGGAATTCGAGAGCAAATTAGTCCGACCATATTGGCGGTCGCTACGTTGCTGATTTTTATGTCGGTGTGTTTGCTCGTGACTTTAGAAGTTCTACGTAGGCGTAATGTACGCATTCGAGGCATTCAAGAATAACCAAACTTTTTCTTTGTTGCTCGCTATGCACTTTTGTTTAGGGGCTCCTCAATTTTTGACCAAATGCGCCTCATTGTAGGCGCTTGTCTTTTGTGTTTATCGTCAGCGATGACTGACATGTCACTCTTGTAGCTTAATGCCAGCCTGCTCGAAACGTGCCAAAGGCGACTTGTTCGATTGCTGATACCAACTAGCTGGCATGTTTGGTTTAAGTCGGGCTTTTTCTTCCTTGCTAATCACAACATAGTGTAAAAACGCATCAAGTGTGGTTCCCATCACGTCAAACGTCATTTCCCCATCTTTGCTGATGGTTTTCAATAATCCAACGACGGCTTCCTCAGGGACTAACGGTTCAACCACCGCGTTTTTTCGCTCTTTTATTGATGTTGAAGCGGGCAGTCTTGCACGTGCCGTCTCCCAGCAAACTTTGTTGGTTTTACTGACAAGGTTGTGCTTGTAGCAGTAGTAACTGAATAAAAAGCGTGGCAGGTTTTGCCAGCGTTCGGCTTGGACTTCTAACCAAAGGTGTTGTAGCTCGATATCAGCGTCGGTCATAAATATTATGCTAGGTTACCAGAGTAGTGGCATTCTAACGTTTCATCAGTAACCCCGTCTATGATCAGCATAGTCCGATGTAGTATGTTGAAATTTTGGTTCTCAATGAAATAGTGGCTTTTCATTACTGTAAATAGTGAGTGTTTTGTCCAATCTCTGACATTGATATTTGACTTTGGTAGTATAGTGTGAGCGTTTTTGTTTTTATAGTGTCAATTTTATACCGTTACATACTTGGGATTGCCTTTTCTAAAATAAATACTTTTATCAAAGTAACTGTGTGATTTTCATTCAAATAGTTGGTGGTTCTAAGTGATGAAAATTCTGTTTATTACGTTACAATCGAGATTAGGTAGTAATGTGTAGCGTGCTGACGAAAACCTCGCGTCTTCTATCTTGCTTTTTGTGTGCTACTTTTTAGTAAGTATCTTTTGGGTGGATTTTTATGTTTGGAGTTAAAAGAAATGCTGCTATATCTGGCTTGTATCAAGCAAGTGAGTTAAAAGCAAAGCTGTTCTCCAAGGAGTTGGAAATCTTAAGACTTAGGGCTGAGTCTGAGTTTAATAAAGTGCTCGATGAGTTACTAAGAATTAAAGATAACAATACCAGACTACGTGAAAGTGGACTTATTGATAAGCTCGAGCAAGAAAAGTCTAAGTGGAACAGCGGTCAGCTTAAAGATATCGAACAGCGCATAAGTAACGTTGAGCTCTTTATCAAGGATTGTGTTTTATATATCAGCAACATTGAAACCCAATTCGCTAAAGATAGCGACTCAGGTTATGGTGAATTGAGTTGCCGTGCTCTTGAAGATGAATTGGAAACACTGTCTTTTAGTAAGATCCTTAACGCATCAGCGCATGAGTACTTTTATAATTCTAAAGAGTATGAAATGTACCTTGAAAACACACCAAATACCGAATTTTTGCACGCGTTAAAAGAACAAATTACCGCACTCTTCGACCACAAAGCAGCCTAGAACCTACAGAGTATTAGCCCATTGTCCGATTCCTTCTTTAGGGGCTTTGATTCGCGAATTTTTACCGACCCGCTTTGGAGTATACCTAGCCATTTAACGTGCTGGGTATACCCGTTTAACTACACGTTTCTTCTCTAGCTCATCTCTATTTTTTAACAAATACGAATTTTTAAAGCTCACTCCGTGTTCCTTCTGGTACCAAAAACTGATACCGCCACCCCCAGTTGTTAACAAAATGTTTCTTCTTGTCTTGCGAGTAGATTATATGGAGATGCTCTTGCAGTAATAAGGGCAGTGGCGATGCAAAAGACGTAATGCATCAAAGGAAAACTCAATATAGAAGAAATTAGATGGAACTGAAGATTTTGAGTGTCGCGATTGCGACAACATTAACCAGCACTGGCGTATTTGCGTTAAGCGAGCCAGTTTCTCAAGTTACAGAGCAACATGCACATTCGGCTCATACACACGGTGTTGAATCCAATCGAGTTGAATACCAACCAACCGCAACTCTCCCAATTCAGCCCTCTAAGGCAACTCGAGTACAGTCACTTGAAAGCCTTGATGAGTCGAGCACTGCTTGTGATTTGGAGGCATTGATTACCGAAAGTAGTAACCAATTGATCAGCGAAATTTTAAGTCAGGGCGCGACGTGTGTGAACCAGTTATTCTCTGCTGAAAGTCGGATTCAAGAGTCGGTATTTAGCTCCGATCATATGTACAACATCGCTAAGCACACTACGACATTGGCGAAGGGGTATACAGGTGGCGGGAGCGATGAACTAGAAACGTTGTTCTTATACTTACGCGCGGGTTATTACGCCGAGTTTTACAATGACAACATCTCATTTATTGAATGGGTCACCCCAGCGGTGAAAGAATCAGTGGATGCGTTTGTTAACAACGCAAACTTCTACGAGAACAGCGACCGTCACGGCAAAGTGCTTAGTGAGGTCATCATCACTATGGATAGTGCGGGCTTGCAGCACGTGTACTTACCACAAGTGACCCAGTGGCTTACTCGTTGGAATGATCAATACGCCCAGCACTGGTATATGCGCAATGCGGTTAATGGTGTTTTCACTATTTTGTTTGGTGGGCAGTGGAACGAGCAATTTGTGCAAATAATTGGCAACCAAACGGACCTTGCCAAAGCTTTAGGCGATTTTGCTCTAAGGGCGTCATCAATCGGTGCTGAAGATGAGTTTATGGCCGCGAATGCGGGGCGAGAGCTCGGGCGTCTGACCAAGTATACGGGGAACGCGAGTTCTGTGGTGAAGAGTCAGCTAAGTCGAATCTTTGAACAGTATGAAATGTATGGTCGGGGTGACGCGGTTTGGCTTGCGGCGGCAGACACCGCCTCATATTACGCAGATTGTAGTGAGTTCGGAATTTGTAATTTCGAAACCGAGCTAAAAGGCTTGGTGCTATCGCAAACTTATACTTGTAGTCCGACAATCCGAATTTTGTCTCAGAATATGACGCAAGAGCAACACGCGGCCGCATGTTCTAAAATGGGCTACGAAGAGGGTTACTTTCATCAGTCATTAGAAACTGGTGAACAGCCAGTAAAAGATGACCACAACACTCAGCTCCAAGTCAATATCTTCGATTCAAGCCCTGATTATGGTAAGTACGCAGGGCCAATTTTCGATATTAGTACTGACAATGGCGGTATGTACTTGGAGGGCGACCCTTCCCAGCCGGGGAATATTCCCAACTTTATTGCTTATGAAGCCTCTTATGCGAACGCGGATCACTTTGTCTGGAACCTAGAGCACGAATACGTGCATTACTTAGATGGTCGATTTGATCTCTATGGAGGGTTTAGTCATCCAACTGAAAAAATAGTGTGGTGGAGTGAAGGCATTGCAGAATATGTCGCTCAAGAAAATGACAACCAAGCAGCACTTGAGACGATTTTAGACGGCTCGACGTATACCTTAAGTGAGATTTTCGAGACTACTTATGATGGGTTTGATGTCGATCGAATTTATCGTTGGGGGTACTTAGCTGTACGTTTTATGTTTGAAAATCATAAAGATGACGTAAACCAAATGCTGGTGGAAACACGCCAAGGGAATTGGAGCAATTACAAGGCAACGATCACCCAATGGGCGAATTTATATCAAAGTGAGTTTGAGCAGTGGCAGCAAGCTCTTGTCTCAAATGGTGCACCTAATGCAGTCATAACCGCAAACAACAAGGGGAAAGTCGGTGAAAGCATTACATTTAGCAGTGAAAACAGTACAGACCCAAACGGGAAGATCGTCAGCGTCTTATGGGACTTCGGTGATGGCTCGACAAGTGCACAAACCAAGCCGACGCACCAATATGGGAGTGAAGGGGAGTATTCGGTCAGCTTAAGTGTGACAGACAGTGAAGGCTTGACGGCAACCGCCACTCATACTGTTGTTATCTCAGCGTTGGGCGGTAATGACACATTGCCACAAGACTGCGCGGTGCAAAGTAAAGTAAGCGGTGGGCGCTTAACAGCAGGAGAACCAGTTTGCTTGGCAAATCAACAAACCATTTGGCTGAGCGTACCAGCGGTGAATGAGAGCTCAAATCTGGCGATAACGACGGGGAATGGTACGGGCAACCTAAAGCTTGAATACAGTAACTCCGGTTGGCCGGATGATACTAATCTTCACGGATGGTCAGATAATATTGGTAATGGAGAGTGTATTACGTTGTCAAGTCAGAGTAACTACTGGGGCTACGTTAAAGTCTCTGGTGACTTTGAGAATGCCGCCATCGTCGTTGATTTTGATGTTCAGAAGTGTCGTCAGTAGGGCAGTTTAACTGCATCATTTTAATTTAATTGATCGCCTCGCTAACATCGCGGGGCGTTTTTGTTTTTACGCCGTTATCTCTATAAAAAAACCAGCCCGAAGGCTGGCAAACAAGGAGTTTGAGATGAAAATGAAAACGTTATAAAACTTGCTGATATCCTATTTCTCAATAAGTTGGGTTGTGCTTTGAAGCCAGTTTTTATTTTGCGTATCAAGAAAAGGGCTAAGCGCCTGATAGACACGTGAATGGTAATGATTGAGCCAGTCTAGCTCTGCTTGATCTAGCATTGATAAGTCAAGGGCGTTGGTCGCAATGGGAGCAAGAGTGATGGTCTCAAAACCGTAAAACGTGCCGAACTCATTTTGTTCTACTTCTACAATTTTAAGAATGTTCTCTATTCTTACCCCGTACTCACCTTCGCGATAAACGCCTGGTTCATTAGTAATGACCATACCCGGTTTTAGTTCAACCTCGTGGTGGCTTTGCGAGAAATTTTGTGGGCCTTCGTGAACATTCAAGCAAATGCCCACGCCGTGTCCAGTGCCGCACTTGTAATCAATACCATGTTGCCATAAGACGCCACGCGCCATGATATCAAGATTGGCACCCGTAGAGCCTTTCATGAATCGAGTCTGAGTCAGTCGGATGACCGCTTTGAGCACCAAGGTATAATCTTTGCGCTGCTTAATGGTCGGTGACCCGAAGTGGAAAGTACGGGTGATGTCTGTTGTCCCGCCAAGGTATTGGCCACCAGAATCGACGAGAAAGAAGTTGCTTTCATTGACTACTGCATTGCTTTCTTCATCGGCGGCATAATGCATTTTTGCCCCGTGAGCTGCGAAGCCTGCGATAGTGCGGAAACTGTCGCTCACATAATGTCGGGTTTGACGGCGATAGTGATTCAGTTGTGCCTCAGCAGACAATTCTGTAACGAATCCGCTTGGAACTTGCTCTTCTAGCCAGTTCATAAACCTTACGATTGCCACACCATCATCTGTTAATGCCTGTTCTAGGCTAGTTAGCTCGGTCGCATTTTTTATGGCCTTCATTGCCGTTACAGGGCAAGCCATTGGCTTTAGATTCACATTCCGTTCAATCGAACTCACCAATAAGCTGTCTGTGTGGGTCGGGTTAAAAGCGAGCGATAATCCCTCACATTGCTGATTCAAATACTGACTTACGTAGTTGTAATGGCGAATGTGTACACTCTGCTCGGTCAGCGCTCTTTCAACGTCTTGAGGCAGTTTGGCCTTATCAATAAACAGTGTCGCAAGTGATTGCTCTACGAT
Source organism: Vibrio sp. JZG120 (assembly GCF_053890955.1). Taxonomy (NCBI): domain Bacteria; kingdom Pseudomonadati; phylum Pseudomonadota; class Gammaproteobacteria; order Vibrionales; family Vibrionaceae; genus Vibrio; species Vibrio sp. JZG120. The sequence goes on along the minus strand of NZ_JBSRRK010000004.1, from coordinate 274,064 downwards.
TAGATAGGCTTCAGAAACTGGGCAGTAATTCGTATCACCACCTCGAATATTCATTGTCCACATGACATCATCTAGCGTTGACACTAATAAGCTATCTACTTGGTTCTCGGTTAACCAAGAACGGATTCTCGCTAACTTATTTTCTGTGTCAACGCCAGCAAAAGCGGTGGGGTGCTCGAATACGGGGGCACTTGGGCGAGGTGGTCTTTCAAGCCAAATCGGTGTGAGCAAATCTAGGTCGAGAATGATCTTAATGTTTTTCGCTTCAAAGGCTTGTTTGAGGCCTTGATAAAAAGCGAAACTGATGGCGCGCCCGTCAACCGCGACAATACTGTTTTCTGGGAGCGTGGTAGCCAGCCATTTGGTAATTGTCGGCGTTTCTGGTTGTTTGGCTTTAAACAGTTCCAGCCCTGTGCCGTGTAACTGTTCTTCAGCTTGAATATAGTAACGACCATCAGTCCACAGGCCACCACCTTGTTGGGTAATGACGACATCGCCTGCTGAGCCGGTAAAACCTGAAATCCAGCTTCGCGCTAACCAATGATCCGCTGAGTATTCGCTGTTATGCGGGTCATTGTTGGTCACGATATATGCAGACACGTTGTGAAAGGACATTGCCTCACGCAATAACGTAAGGCGTTGGTTTACTGAGTTAGTATCGTTCATTAAATGGTTCCTAAAGTCATATTTGAGCAATAGATATGATGCTGCTCCGAGCCTGTTTTTATTGGGTTCTGTTGCCCGCATACTTCTGTGGCTTCTGGACATCGAGTACGAAAAACGCAACCGCTCGGTGGGTTAAGTGGAGAAGGGAGGTCGCCGGGCAGTAGTTGTATTTCACGGTCACGTGCTAATTGCGGATTAGCTATCGGGACGGCGGATAACAGTGCTTTGGTGTAGGGGTGTTGAGCATCATCAAATACTTGATCGTAACGTCCTACTTCCATAGGTTTACCAAGATACATCACCATAACGCGGTCGCTGATGTGGCGCACCACGCTTAAGTCGTGCGCAATCATCACCAGTGTTAACCCCATTTCTTGTTTAAGATCGTCTAGAAGATTGATGACCTGAGCTTGTATGGAGACATCTAGCGCACTAACAGGTTCATCACACACGACCAAATCTGGATTGAGAATTAACGCTCTGGCAATGCCCACACGCTGGCATTGACCTCCGGAAAATTCATGTGGATAGCGGTTTCGCTGGCTCGCCAAGAGACCCACTTTATCCATCATAGCGATGACACGCTTTTCTACCTCTGCCCGTTTAAGTTGTGGCTCGTGGGTGAGCAGTGGTTCGGCGATGCATTCTGAGATGGTTAATCTCGGATTCAAACAAGCGGATGGGTCTTGAAACACCATCTGAAATTCTCTGCGTCGAGAGGAAAGCTCTTTTTTACTAAACCCGCGCATGTCTTGACCTTTCCAAGTCAACTCGCCATGTGTAGGTTCAATTAAGCGAAGTAAGGCGCGTGCAAGCGTTGATTTTCCGCAGCCTGATTCCCCCACAATGCCAAGTGTTTCGCCTCGATAAACATCTAAGTCGATACCATTGACCGCTTTCACGATTTTACGTCGACTTGGAATAAGGTGACGCGACACAGGAAAGTGGACGTTTAAATCACGAGCAGACATGAGGACTTCTTTTTTATTCATAATGCCTCCTTAAGCTTTTATTTGAATAGGAGTGATAACACTGGGTGCGTTAACGTGACAGGCAATGGACTGGCTCGTGTTTAATGGAGATAACCGTGGGGTTTCGTATTGGCAACGCGTCTCTCGATGCTCGCACCGCTCTCTAAACGGACACCCTTGATGGTTAATCAACGCACTTGGTGGGTTACCTGGGATGGTTGGTAAACGTGGCATATCTTCAGTGATAGAAGGAATAGCCTTTAGCAGGCCTTGAGTATAGGGGTGCGCAGGTTGAGCGAACAATGTCTCGGTATCTGATTGCTCCATTTTTTGACCACCATACATGACCAATACGCGATCACACATCTCGGCGACGACGCCCATATCGTGAGTGATCAGTAAAATAGCCGTGTTGAACTCTTGTTGTAAGTCTCGTAATAGCGTCAAAATTTGAGCCTGAACGGTTACATCTAACGCGGTGGTTGGTTCGTCTGCAATTAACAGCTCGGGCTTACACAACAACGCCATCGCTATCATGATTCGCTGACGCATTCCGCCAGATAGCTCGTGAGGGTATTGATTCATCCGAGTTTCGGGAGAGGGAATACGCACCGCATCCAACATGTGAATCGATTCAACTTTTGCTTGTTTTCGGCTCATTCCTTTATGAATCATGAGAACTTCACAAAGCTGTTTGCCAATTTTCATGAATGGATTGAGTGACGTCATCGGATCTTGAAAGATCATTCCGATTTTCTCTGCACGGATGCGGTTGAGCTGCTTTTTAGACATCGCGAGTAAATCATCACCGTGGAACATCGCGCTGCCAGACACGGCGCCGTTGTCCGCGGTTAACCCCATTAATGCGAAAACAGACTGGCTTTTTCCCGAACCTGATTCCCCAACAATCCCAAGAGTTTCGCCCGCTTTAATCGAGTAGGAGAGATTACTGACCGCTTGCACTTGCCCATCTGGCGTATCGAAGCGCACGTTCATGTTTTCAATAGATAGCATGGGTTTGTCCTTATCGGTCTTTCGGGTCAAGAGCATCACGTAAGCCATCGCCGATGAAGTTAAAACAAAAGAGGGTGGCAACTAAAAACAGAGATGGAAAAAGCAGCATCCACAATGCAACGTCAATCGTTTTTGCGCCTTCGGAAATTAGGATTCCCCAGCTCGTGTCGGGTGGTTGAACACCAAGCCCTAAGAAGCTTAAAAACGATTCGAACATAATGAATCCTGGTACCATTAAGGAGGAATAAACCATCACGATCCCAAGCACATTAGGCAGAACATGGCGTCGGACAATTGTCAATTTAGAAACCCCAATAGAGTGCGCGGCTTCGATGAACTCTCGCTTTTTGAGACCGAAGGTGACACCACGTACAACACGAGCAATGCCCAACCAAGATACCATTCCGATCACGATAAAAATCAGATAGATGTTATTGCCAAAAAGGGTAACGAACAGGATAACCATAAACATAAATGGTACCGAATCGAGCACCTCAATAATGCGCATCATTACGCTGTCGACAACGCCACCAAGATAGCCGGAAATACTTCCCCAAATCGTACCAATAACAACGGCGACTAAGGCCCCAACAAAACCCACCAAAATAGAGAGCCTGCCGCCTTGCATCGTGCGAGCAAAGACATCTTGCCCGAGGTCATCAGTACCAAAGTAATGGCCACTGCTCAGTGAAGGTCTCCCTAGCTCGTATGGATCGATGAGCACTTCCCAGTCAATTTCATCATGGCCAAAAGCGGCAAGAGAGGGGCCGAAGGTGATGCATAAGGTAATGAACGCCAAAACATACACTGATGTCATCGCGGCTCTGTTTTTACGAAATCGAGTCCATGCATCCTGCCAAAGACTGCGACCTTCGACGGCTTCAATATTGTCGACGACTTGATCTTGAAGAGCTTGTGTATCCAGTTTTTTGATCGTTAACATGCCGGACTCCTAAACGCGTATACGAGGGTCGATAATCGTATATAGCAAGTCGACCACAAGGTTAAAGAAGATAGTGAGTGAAGCGACAATCAGAGTAATGCCCATTACTAGGCCGTAGTCGCGGTTGAGAGCCCCAGACACAAAGTGTTGTCCCATGCCACCTGTACCAAAGAAAATGTCGATAATCACCGAGCCTGTCACGACAGACACAAACGCAGGGCCGAGCATCGCAACGACGGGAATCAAGGATGGTCGCAAAGCGTGATGGAATAAAATGTAGGTTGTGGACAAACCTTTGGCTTTTGCCGTTCGAATGTATGGTTGGTTGAGCGTTTCAATCATTGCGCCACGCATGACGCGTGCAATACTCGCAATGGAGCCAATCGCCAGGCTGAGCACGGGAAGAACAAGAAAAGCCAGCTTTCCTCCTTCCCAACCACCAGCAGGGAACCAGCCGAGCTGAATAGCGAAAATCATGACTAAAACCGGAGCAAGCACGAAAGCTGGAACCACAACTCCAGTCATCGAAAGTGTCATCAGGCCGTAATCTAGGCGGCTATTTCGGTTCAATGCCGCAATGGTGCCAAGTAACATGCCAAGTGGAACGGAGATACAAAAAGAGAGTACGCCTAATACTGCTGAAACTGGCCATGATTGTGCGACGAGCTGTGTAACACTGAAGTCTTGATAAACGAAGCTCGGACCGAGATCTCCTTGTATGAAATTACCAATGTAAATCCAAAACTGAGTAAGGAAGGGCTGGTCCAAATGGAATTTTGCTTCGATATTCGCACGTACCACCTCTGGCATAGGCCGTTCCATATCAAATGGCCCCCCTGGTGCAATGTGCATCAGCCAAAATGATACGAGTGCGATGAATAGAAGCGTGGGGATAGCGATAGCTAATCGCTTAACAATGTACCAAATCATGATCCATCATCCTTTGGTCATCCGAAATCACTTCGAACGGTTATGAATAAAAAATGGTCTGAGCTCAGGTTGCCTTCTCCACCGAGAGATATGAGGAACGGCAAGTAAACATTGAACTTGCCGACTCAGACCGAAAACATGCTTTTAGTGGGCTTTTACATAGACATTCTTGCGGTAGTACGACGACTCAGGGTTTGTCAGTTCGTAGCCGCCCACGTAAGGCTTGATGAGGTATTGATCGTTACCCGGACGATAAATAGGAATAATGGCCATGTCTTCAATCAGCATGCTTTCTGCTTGTAAATACAGTTCTGATGGGTTGCTCATGGTCTTTGAGCGAGCCATTAACTCGTCGTATTGCGGGTTGTTATAACGAGAATCGTTGTACTCGCCATTAGAAACAAAGATATCTAACCACGTAGAGGCTTCATTGTAGTCGGCCGTCCAGCCGCCGCGAGTAATGTCGGTCGGCTCTTTAAGTGCGTAGAACACTTTCGGTTCTAGCTGTTTTATCGTGACTTGCGCACCCAGTCGGCTTTTCCACATGCCTGCCATGGTTGTTGCCATTTTTACGTCCATCGAGAAAGTTGGTACGGTAAACGTTAACTTAAGCGGATTGCTTTTATCGTATCCAGCTTCTGACAGTAATTGCTGCGCTTTTTCGATACGTTTATGACGGTTCCAAGTTGCGAACTCAGGAGTGTGAGATTTAAAACCATCTGTTTGAGGCGGCACAAGGGTATACATTGGAACCCCACCGTTTCTCAAGATAGCACTCGTTAACAGTTGACGGTCAATGGCATATGAAAGGGCTTTACGGACCCGCACGTCTTTTGTTGGTCCTTGTTGAGTGTTGAGGTAATAGAATGTGGAACCAAGAGACGCACTGGTGTTTGCCACTTCTTGTGGGCGCTGTTGAATTAGCTTTTTCTTCTGAGCGGCAGGAATGGAAACCGCTTGGTCTATCTCACCGGCTAGGTAGCGGTTTAGCACTACATTTGCATCACCAATTGGTAGCCAGGTGACTTTTTCCAGCACTACATTGCTTGCGTCCCAATAATGTGGGTTTTTAACCATCACTAGTTTTTCGTTAACTTTCCATTCAGAGACAGTAAACGCCCCATTTGTAACGATATGCTCAGGCTGGGTCCAACGGTTGCCATGTTTTTCAACGGTCGCTTTATGAACGGGTGCAAGCACTGGATGACTTAATAGTTTCGTAAAGAAGGGAATCGGCTCTTCGAGTGTTACCTGGAACGTTGTTTCATCCAGCGCCTTCACGCCCAAAGACTCGGGTTCTGCTTCGCCCTTCATAATGGCTTGTGAGTTTGCGATATTTGGAATGGCCGCAAACCAAGCGTACGGTGAAGCAGTGCTCGGATTCAGTAAGCGTTGCCAGCTGTAGACAAAATCTTGCGCAGTGACCGTTTCGCCATTTGACCATTTTGCATCACGTAAGTGGAAGGTATAAACCGTATTGTTGTCATTGACTGACCAAGACTCAGCAACACCAGGAATGGTTTTACCTTGCTTATCTTGAATGACCAGACCTTCAAATAGGTCTCGACCGAGATTAAAAGCGGGCTCTGCGGCTTGCTTGGCTGGGTCAATAGAAGTAACTTCAGCCCCATTGTTTAGCGTAATTTCTTGTGTCTCATCGAGGGTCACACCTGCGGGATACGGCGCGGCATAGCTTGATGTTGCCAGTATTGGACTCATCATCGACGCTAATAAAAGCAACTTAGGTAATTTCATCCTTGTCTCACTCTTTTCATCCTGAAAGATGCTAGAAATGTATATTGTATAAATTGTCCACACAATCGAGTTTTAACAATGTTGTAACAGGGTGCCAAATGTTGGGCTATTTGGTATCAAAAAGTGAGCTGGGGGGGATTGATATGGAGCTGGTGCTAAGTCTGCATTACGGGGTAGGCTTTGTTTCGCGCAAATAAAAAATCCCCTTCAAGCGCGCGCTAAAAGGGGAGGGTAGTTCGTCTGCTCTTCAAAAGGTACGACGTTAACTGACTAGGAAATGTTTTACGAACTCAGTGATTTTGACCATATCACTTACCGCGATAAACTCTTCTGTCGTGTGTACTTTTGCCATGCCAGTTGAAAGATTGACCGTTGTGAGACCTTTCTTGTTAAAGTTGTTAGCATCGCTACCGCCGCCAGTGCCTTTTGTGAAAGCCTCAATTCCCAACTCTGCAAACGCCGCTTTTATAGCGCTAACGTGTGGGTGGTTTTCTTCAATAACAAATGCATCGTAGGCTCGGCTAGATTCAATGTCGACTTCTGCACTGTGTTTTTCACAGACAGACTCTAATGTTGAGATCATATGATTGACCTGAGCATCTAGTTTATCGCCATTCAGTGAGCGTGCTTCTGCCACGATTTTTAATTCAGGCATGACAATGTTTGTGGCCTGACCGCCATTCACTATACCGATGTTGGCTGTCGTTTCTTCGTCGATGCGAAGCAGCTTCATTTGGTTGATAGCATCTGCCGCCACCATGATCGCACTGATGCCTTCTTCTGGCGCAAGCCCTGCATGTGCTGGTCGACCTTTGATTGTTGCCACGATTTTTTGCTGGCCTGGGGCTGCGGTCACAATAGTGCCAATAGGACCACCCGTATCTAACACGATTGCTTCCGTTGAAGTGACGTGTGACATATCGAAGTATTGTGAACCGAATAAACCGCCTTCTTCATACACGGTAAAAGCAAGCTCTAACGTTTTGTGCTCAAGGTTGTCCGCTTGAATACAACGAACGGCTTCCATGATGGCAGCAATACCAGATTTATCATCGCCACCAAGAATCGTATTGCCTTCTGAACGGATAACGCCGTCTTCGATGATTGGCTCAATGCCAATACCTGGAGTGACCGTATCCATATGACAGCTCATTAGGATAGAGCCGTCTTTTTTGCCGTCTAAACGGGCGTACACGTTAAAACCGTTAGAAATATGCTCAGGCACTGGAAGCTTGTGCACGGTAAAGCCTAGCTCGCCTAGCTGTTCTGCCAGTGTTTCTGCAATTTGTTTTTCGTTTTTTGATTCGCTGTCGATACGTACTAGTTGGCAAAAGTGTTCAACTAGGCGTTCTTGATTGATGAGTGTCATTAGATGTCTCTTTTTCTGATCGAGCGTGAAGCACTGTGGCTATGGCTCGATAGGGAACAGAGCACCACTTATGGCACAGTTACTTTTGAATAAAACTGAGGTGAATCAATAAAGGAGTATCCATGACACGATTCTGACCGATGAGCCTTTCGAACTGTATGAAGCGTCACGAAACATTACTTTTGATGTTTTGCAGGAGCAAATGAATAAATCGGATAGAGATAGGGTGCAATAGATTTTCCATCCCCTTTTACTTTTTGAGCTACGTTGCCAAGATAAAATGCCAAAGTAACAACTTATTTACATTTTACATGTTGGCGTAAAGCCGAAAATATCAATCTAATGTATTGAAAATAAGCGGTTTATTTGATGTTTACGAAAGTGGATTCGACGCGCCTTCTGTGTGTAACATATTTTTTACAATTATACGTAAAAATCGCCAAGGTAAAGATTTCTCCCAGCGTATTCCAATTTCTCAAGACCTGCGCCAAGTTAGAAAAATAAGTCCAAACAAAAGCTACTGAGACAAGGAGAAAGTCATGGTTGATGCATATAACCCACTAGGAACAGACGGATTTGAGTTTGTTGAATATACCGCTGCAGACAACAAAGGCATTCAACAGCTTAAAGATCTGTTTATATCGTTAGGTTTTGCGGAAATCGCAAAGCATCGCTCAAAAGAAGCGTGGTTATATCGACAAGGTGACATTAGCTTTATTGTGAATGCGCAGCCGCATAGCCAAGCTGAGGGATTCGCCAAAGTTCACGGACCGTCGGTTTGTGGCATGGCATTTCGTGTGAAAGACGCCACCGTTGCTCTGGCGCATGCGTTAGAGAATGGCGGTAAAGAATATAAAACGGAAATTGGGCCGATGGAGCTAAGCATTCCTGCTATTTATGGCATCGGTGAAAGCTTGCTTTATTTTGTCGATCGTTATGGAAAGCAGAGCATCTATGATGTCGATTTTCGTTTTTATGATGATGCTGATGAGCGTTTATCAAAAGCGAATGTTGGTCTTTACGAAATCGACCACTTAACGCACAACGTTAAACAAGGCAACATGGATGTCTGGTCTGGTTTCTATGAGCGCATTGGTAACTTCCGCGAAATTCGTTATTTCGATATCGAAGGTAAGCTGACTGGTCTTGTCAGCCGCGCGATGACCGCACCTTGCGGCAAAATCCGAATTCCTATCAATGAGTCGTCAGATGATAAATCACAGATTGAAGAGTTTATCCGTGAATACAATGGCGAAGGTATTCAACACATCGCATTGACCACAGACGACATCTACGAAACGGTCAAAACTTTGCGTGAGCGAGGCATGGACTTTATGCCAACGCCAGATACTTATTACGAGAAAGTCGATCAGCGTGTTGAAGGCCACGGTGAAGATGTAAGCAAGCTTCGTGATTTGCAGATTCTTATTGATGGTGCGCCAACGAAAGATGGCATCTTGCTACAAATCTTTACTCAAACCGTTATCGGCCCTGTGTTCTTCGAAATCATCCAACGTAAAGGCAATGAAGGCTTTGGCGAGGGTAACTTCAAAGCGTTGTTTGAATCGATAGAAGAAGACCAAATTCGCCGAGGAGTATTGAGCGATGCATAAATGGATCACATTCCCTCACCGGGAGGGAGTGTGCTCTAAACAAGCGCATGCTGACTTCCCGGAAGAGGCAATTTATGAACGTGAGGCAGGTCGAAGTGGTTTTTTTGGCCCCGCAACACATTTTCATCATCAACATGCCCCAACGGGATGGTCTGAGTGGGAGGGCGAGCTACGTCCACGAGCGTTCGATTTTAATTTAGTCGAGAAAGCCAGCCATATTACCCCTTGGGCAGTCCCGCATCTATTACACAACGCGAATTGTAAAGTTCGTGTCTGGCGTATGGATGAAAAAATGGACTTCTTGGTGAGAAACGCTGATGGCGACGAACTGCTATTCATCCACCAAGGTACGGCAGATCTGTATTGTGATTATGGTCATTTGAAAGTGAGCGAAGGGGATTATGTCATGATCCCACGCTCAACGAGCTGGCGTTTAGAGCCTAGCGAGCCGATGTTCATTTTGATGATCGAAAACACCGATGCGGCCTATACATTGCCCGAAAAAGGCATGGTTGGAAACCACGCGGTGTTTGATCCAGCGGTTTTGGAAACGCCGTCGATCAACGATCAGTTCCGTGCTCAATATTCTGAGAATCAAACACAGGTTCAGGTGAAACGCCACGATAAAGTCAGTGTTATCACTTACCCATTCAACCCGTTGGATGCGATTGGTTGGCATGGTGATTTGGCGGTGGTAAAAGTGAATTGGCGTGATATTCGTCCACTCATGTCACATCGTTACCACTTACCACCTTCTGCACATACTACATTTGTAGGAGCAGGATTTGTGGTGTGTACCTTTGTTCCTCGTCCAATTGAAAGTGATCCTGGAGCGCTCAAAGTACCGTTCTACCACAACAATGACGACTATGACGAAGTCTTGTTCTACCATGCAGGTGACTTCTTTAGTCGTGACAACATTGAAGCGGGTATGGTGACATTCCATCCAGCAGGATTTACACATGGCCCTCACCCGAAAGCTTTCAAAGCAGGGCGAGAGCATAAGAAAACTTTTACCGACGAAGTCGCGGTCATGATTGATACGCGTCACGCACTTCAGTTTTCGGATGAGCTGGAAAAAGTAGAAAACAAAGAATACGTCTATAGCTGGCAAGAGAAGTAAGAGGCAAGGATGAAATTAGCAACCAAGAAAAATGGCACTCGTGACGGTTTGTTGATGGTCGTGAGCAAAGACTTAACGCGCTGCGTACCTGCGACAGAAATTTTCCACCCAATGAATTTGGCACCGACGATGCAGGTGGCGCTTGATAACTGGGATGCGCTAGCACCGCAGCTGGAAGAGCTGTACGTCGCACTGAACAACGGTACGGTCGCAGGGTATGAAGAGTTTGAAGCGCACTACTGTGAGTCGCCGCTTCCTCGCGCTTATCAGTGGGCTGATGGCAGTGCTTACGTAAACCACGTTGAGTTGGTTCGAAAAGCTCGCGGCGCTGAAATGCCTGAAAGTTTTTGGACGGATCCGTTGATGTACCAAGGAGGCTCTGATGCCTTTATTGGACCTTGTGACAACATCGAGTTTGCGAGTGATGAATGGGGTATTGATTTCGAAGGTGAAGTTGCTGTGGTAACTGGTGACGTACCAATGGGCGCGAGTGTTGCAGAGGCTCAGGAGTCGATTCGTTTGATCATGCTGGTGAATGATGTGTCGCTGCGTGGACTAATTCCCGCAGAATTAGCTAAAGGGTTTGGTTTTTTCCAATCTAAACCTTCCTCTGCGTTTTCTCCTGTGGCAGTAACACCTGACGAACTAGGCGATGCGTGGTACGAGAACAAAGTGCATTTACCATTGGTCTCGACATACAACCACAAGCCGTTTGGTCGCCCAAATGCGGGTATCGATATGACGTTTGATTTTGCAGACTTAATTGTTCATGCGACTAAAACGCGCCCGCTATCTGCTGGGGCGATTATTGGTTCTGGCACGGTATCTAATAAGCAAGGCACCGAACATGGCACTTCGATTGAGGAGGGTGGCGTTGGCTATTCATGTATCGCGGAAGTTCGCATGATTGAAACCATTCGTAATGGTAAACCGTCGACTAACTTCATGTCGTTTGGAGATTCAATCAGATTGGAAATGTTCGATGCGGATGGCAACAACATCTTTGGCTCGATTGACCAACAAGTTAGCCAATATCTCAAGCATTAAGAGCGCCAGTTGGGAGACGATATGAGTGATAGCATGGTTTTGTACGGATATTGGCGGTCTTCAGCGGCGTATCGTGTGCGTATTTGTTTGAACCTTAAAGAGTTATCGTATGATTCAAAATCGGTACACTTGGTGCGCAATGGTGGCGAACAACACAGTGACGAGTACCATGAGTTAAACGCTTCTGAACTGGTTCCTGTGCTGGTGGATGGGGAGGTTCAGTTAACCCAGTCACTGGCCATCATTCAATACTTAGAAGAACACTATCCGGATGTCACTGTGATCCCCGAGCAAACGCCGCTTCGATATCAAGCACTGGCTTTGGCTCAGGATATTGCAATGGAGATTCATCCCCTGAATAACTTAAGAGTTCTGCAGTATTTAGAGGGGGAGTTAGCTTGCGAGCCAGAGCGCAAAGTCGCTTGGATTCATCACTGGATTCACAAAGGTTTTACAGCATTAGAAGAGAAACTTCAGAAACATCGTAAACTAAATGGTGATTGTAAGTTTAGCCTGACAAGCTCGCCATCTATTGTCGATATTTGTCTGGTACCACAATTTTATAACGCACAACGTTTTGGTGTAGATACTTCTCTTTATCCAACCATTAACGCGGTTGTGCAGTCATGCAATCAACTGCCTGCTTTTATTGATGCGATGCCAGAGAATCAGCCAGACGCTAATAGTTGATTCTTAGCATCATAATGTATTAACAAAAAATTTAAACGAGCCAATCCAAGTGTGTGATTGGCTCGTTTTTATTGGGGAGTCAAATTTTCTGTATCACGCTATCGTAGTGGCTCCTCAAAATTGCGAGGTTTTGTTGCTCTGCATAGCATTTCCATTTACGCTTTGAGCAACGAGTTGTTTTGGATGCACTTTATTTATGACCAACATTTTTATCATTGTTGTTCTTCTGGTTTTATTCTTCTTTGTTATTCAAAAGTACGTGATTAAGCACGACGACACGCGTGATTATCCTTATCGCTCGAAAGGTCCTCTGCTCAGAGGTCAAGAGGGTGCGTTCTATAATGCGTTAAGAGCGGCGGTAGGGGAGCATGCCGTAGTATTCGCGAAAGTAAACATGTCCAGTTTGGTTACGCCAAAAGAAATCAAAAATAAGAAGCAGTTTTTTGTCGCGAACAATCGCATATCTCGAAGTTATTTTGATTACGTTATTTGTGATCCTAGGACGCTAGAGCCGCGTGTGATCGTTGAATTGGATAACGGGCAAGAGTTAAGCAAGGGCAAGGTAGAAAGACAAAAGTTACTGATCCATGTTTGTAAGACGGCAAACCTACCTTTAATCGGCGCTTCGATAAAGCACAGTTATCAAGTTGGGCGATTACGTCGTTTGCTTGCGGCACATATAGATTTGATTGAGCCTGATAAAGAAGTGCGCTTTTGCAAAAAATGCGGCAGTCCGATGATCATTAAAACAGCAAGCCAAGGTGAATTCAAAGGTCGACGCTTCTTTACTTGCAGCCGCCAACCAAATTGTACTTACACCGAGAATTACAATGTGGTGTTTGAGTCGGACGACTAAAGACGACAGTTGAACAGCAAAACGGATGAGGCTTTGATTCGATATGATCAAAGCCTTTTTTGTATCAGTCCCCAAGGCAAGACCTATACTTTGAAAAAGAGTGCAGAATAGGGAAGCCATATGCGATACGGATGGATTTTGTCAGCGTTGTTCATCGCATCTAATGTTAGTGCGATACCTAATTTGAAACCACTGGAGTGTGAGTTAACAGAGACACCCCAAGATCATTTCTTGTTTTACCGAGAGCAAATGGTTTACCACAGTGAGCAGTTTGTCATATTTCAAAACTTCAAAGGCAGGGTGAGCACTCAAGTGGATGTCAAAACAGGAGAGTTGATCCGTACAACCTATATCGGCGAACCATTTAAACCTAAATATCAGATTTTATTTGGTACTTGCCCTAAGGTATCGCAAACCTTACAGATTTGGATGCTCAGTGAAGTGCCTTACGACAATTAAGTGAGATAATAAAAGTTATATAGATCACACTTTTAAACCCTGCAGGCTCAGTCCTTGTCGATAAAATCATCTGAAAACGCGTGTTGAGTTTACATTTTCGCCAAACGGTTCAAAGTTGGTAAATTTGTGCTTGCACCGTCGTTCGCTTATAGCTAATATCCTCGTCGTTCCAGAGAAATGCGTCCGTAGCTCAGCTGGTTAGAGTATCGCCTTGACATGGCGGGGGTCGGTGGTTCGAGTCCACTCGGACGCACCATTCTGAATTGAATGGTTAGGAACACAAAATTTGGGTCCGTAGCTCAGTTGGTTAGAGTACTACCTTGACATGGTAGGGGTCGGCGATTCGAGTTCGCCCGGACCCACCAAATTTTAGAAAAAGCCCACCAAACGGTGGGCTTTTTTGTATCCATAATTTGTTGATACTCAGATTTAAACACCTTACTTTTCCTTTGCACACTTTCTACAAATACTCCGCATTGCCATCAGTGTAAATTTGAGTGGTTTTACAAGAATTTAACTCGTTCATCTAAACATTCATTGGAGCCCATTTCGAATTCGCGGCAAATCCAAGGCCTATTTTCGTAAATCGTACACATTAATGTGTCTCTGTCTAAAGCTGCACACCAACCATCATTTAGCCGCATCATTGTTTCGCCTCCATATTGGTCACGCGCAATAAACTCTTCAGGTACGCCAGTATCTGAAATAATCATAACCTCGAGACGGCAACAACAAGCCTTACAGTTAGAGCAAGATACATCAGAGGGCAGGGGAGAGGGAGTCTTAGTTGGTATAATCATGAATAACTACAATTTGGTCAATTGTGCATGGTACCGTAAATTTAGCACGAATGAACTTTATTTCTGAAATAGAACACCCTATGAACGATAAACCTAGTGAACGCATTTTATGCGTTCACTTGCATTTCTTTCCGAGTAAGTCGGTAGAACTGACAGTGATTCACACCAATTAACCTTATAGTCAGTGTAAATTTGAACGCCGGTTCTTTGGCATACGTGTACTTTACACAAGATCTGCTTCTGTAAAGTTTGTTTTAAATGTGAAAGCAAATGGCGTATCTCCGTTTTCGCGCAAATGCTGAAGGCGTAACAAGGCTTCTTGTGGTGTTGGTATATAACCGTCTTCTACCCACCACAGAACATAGCTATCCTCCGCTAAACGATGAAACCATTCGCTTTTTCGGCGCATGAAATCTCTATGACCGGTACGAAACATAAAGTTTTTAAGTGAGTCAGTACTTTCCCAAATAGACATGTTTACAATCATGTTCGGGTCATCAAATAATTTAATGCTTGTTGCATCGCCGGAGTCGTCTTTTAGACGCCAGATAAAGCCTTCACTTTCTTCAGCTATACCATTAATTAAGTCCAAATTGTCTACGAACTCTTTAATTTCTGGTGCATCCAAAGGGTATTTAGCAAGCGCAATATTTAATTGAGCTAATTTCATTTCATGACCCTCCCTGGTCGATAAGCCTGTAATGCTGGTAAAAAGCTCTAAGTAGCTTTTCCTATTTTATCATGCAGTGTGTTGCTAGTGCCTTCAAAGGTCAATTAGAAAGTTAGTGACTGTGGCGAGTCATTGGATGGCAAAAAAGTCGTTTTATACATTGGTTATGTTGAGCATAAGCCCCTCTTTTCTCGCGATTATCGTCGGTAAGTCTCACTCAAGAGAGTTGCTATCTTGGATATGCAGCAGTACTCTCATTTTCTGTGGCAAGCCTTGCGCTTCTATACTTCTTATTGAGATTCGATCCTCACTTTTTGGTGTGTGAACGTGAGATAGTGTTCATGTCACTCTTTAATTTAAGTTGTTTGGCTGAACGTTAGGAGGAACTTTGATTACAAAGATAACAAGAAATGCCATTTTGCTTGGCCTAGTTCCCATTGCAGTTTTTGTTGTGGCTTTTAATTCAATAGCCAATTTTTACATCAGCTATATCAAAGAGACTAAAATAGACACCTATGTCGATTATTTACACCAACGATCCATGTATTTGGATGAGGCGATTGTAAAGCAGGTTTCGCAGTTAGATTTCACGTGCAGTAATAGTGATGTTAGAACATTACGCGACCCACGTTTTTATAATCGTTACATCCGTTTTATTGCGATGGAAACGAATGACGGTAAAACATGCTCCACGATTGGTCGCGAAGTATCTCATTTATCCAATGCGCAACGATTTCAGCTTGGCGAAAACTTTTTTGTATCACTTATTTTACCGGAACACCAAGATCAAGTTGAGTGGATGGTCATTTATGAAAATGAACATGTCGAAGTTATCTGGGTTCTCGATAATAGTTGGGTTAAAGAAGTGATCAAAACGCCTTGTGAAGACTGTTTGTTCGTCGAGTTTATATATGATGAGCCTGTATTTGGAGATTTAACAATAAGTCGAGGAAAACCAGCCATTGCAGCAGAAGAAGCGGCAGTTTCAAAGGAGTTATTCTTCTCGGCTGATTCTCAAGCCAATATGCTCATCAAAATACACAGTGGCGAGAAACTGAAGAGCTATGCTCAGGAAAGAGTCTTTCTATGGGGAGGCCTAGTCAGTGTGCTTATGGGGCTGGCTTTTGCGTTTGTATATGTGTCCAGTAAGAGCTTGAGAAAGTCTATCAAAGGCTTGATCCAGAATGGGATTAATAATGCGGAATTTGTCCCTTATTACCAAGCGATTGTCGATAGCCGTGATGGTGCGACAGTGGGGTATGAAGCACTGATTCGGTGGTCTCGTCGTGAGGGTATGGTGTCGCCAAACATGTTCATTGGCGCTGCAGAAGAAAGTGGTCTGATTGTCCCAATGACGAATCAGCTTATTCGTAAAACCATACAAGATCTTAGTGTATTACCTGAGCATGTGTGGGTCAGCATCAATATTGTTTCTTCCCATTTAGAATCAGGTGAACTCACTAAGTTACTGTCAGAACTGAATTGGCCATGTCCGAAGAGAGTGCATTTTGAGTTGACCGAGCGAATTCCTGTAAAAGATACAGAGGCAGCGAAAAAAGAGATTTTGTATCTGGCGAATAAAGGCTACAAGTTCAAAATTGACGATTTTGGGACTGGGTATGGCGGCTTTTCTTATTTGCAAGATCTGGGTATCCGATGCTTAAAAGTGGATAAGATGTTCATCGATCCAATAGGCTCTGATGACCAAAAATTGAAAGTGTTAGATTCTATTGTCTCGGCAGCAAAGAAAGCGGAATGTGAGATGATTGCAGAAGGTGTAGAGAGCGAGGCTCAAGTCGCGTATTTGGCTCAGCATTCTATTTACCTTATTCAAGGGTATGTCTACGCTAAACCAGAGCCTATTAACAACCTTGTGATGACTTAAAACAAGGCATAATGGGGCGTATTCATTATTAAAGGTGTCTTTTGGCACCTTTTTTATTGCTGAACCTTTTTGGGTTCACTGTTCCATAAAAAACCTGTTGAAGTCTTAGAATTCAAACAGAGTTTACAGAGAATATGAACGCCCGATTTTAGCATCGGGCGTTAGGATTTTACTTAGGAAGAAAGGGCGGCTTTTTTAGTTTTTAATGAAGCGATCAATTGAGGGAGCAATGACATAACAATCATCCCTAGCATCAAGCTGTATTGGAGAGGGGTGAAAGTCTCACCTAATAGCAGCAAACCTGACACAATGCCCGCAACGGGGTTGGCAATGCCACCAAAAGTAAAGTCAACGACCGACATACGCTGCAATAGCCAAACATACATGCCGTAGCCTAATGCAGTGTTCAGAATGATCACCCACAGCAGCCCAAGGGTGTTCGTCATTGATAAGTTTTGAATGGCTGTAACGTATGGCTCTGGATTGTTTATTGCCAGCATGCTTGTTGCGACAGACATAATCACACCACCCAAAATGAGCTGCCATGTTAATACTGTCCACCAATGCATTTTCGTTCCTAGTGACTTCGTTACGCTACTGCCTATCACAATACACATGATGGCGGAGATCATCGCCAGCAAACCCATAGGGTTGAGCGAAATAGAGCTAGGATCAAATAAGAACCAAGCCAAAGCAATCAAAGTCGCTCCACTTATTGCCTGTATTGCGCTTGGCTGGCGCTTATAGACTGCCCAGCCAAACAGCATCGCAAAAACGGGCACTGATACCATACCGACACCTGAGATCGCAGAAGGAAGCGTCAACGCCATGACAAAAATGAGACCAAAGAAGCAAGCGATGTTGATAGTTCCTAAAACAAGCAGCACTTTCCATTCACTCTTTTTCGGGAAAGATGGCTTTATTGCGAGCAACAAAAGACCCGCGGGCAATGCTCTTAGCGCACCAAGTAAAACGGGAGGCCAGTCCGGAAGCGTAAACTGAGTAACAGCATAAGTTGTCCCCCAAAAAAAAGCCGGGATCATTGCAAGCAAAATGTTCATGTTAAATATCTTTACGTTGAGATAGTTAATTGTAAAGATATCGGTAAGGTTACTTTTTGTAAAGTATCTTTATGTTAAAATAAAAATTAAATGACGTTTGGAGAGAAACTATGGACGCAATTGATAGAGTGGTAGAGCAGTGGGCTAAGGAGAAGCCAGAGCTCGACACTGAACCGATGGCAATTATGGGTCGGCTAATGCGAATTGCTAAGCACATGGAGTGTCGGGTCGCTGACCTACATAAGAAGTACGATCTTAAGATGGGTGAATTTGATGTGTTGGCGACACTTCGACGAGCAGGTTCACCATATTGCCTTACTCCCTCGGCGCTAATTGATTCGATGATGCTCACTTCGGGCGCGATGACGAACCGATTAGATAAACTCGAGAAGAAAGGCTTTATTACCAGAACACACAGTAAAGAAGATAGACGCAGTGTCACCGTTGAGTTAACTGAAAAGGGCTTAACCTTAATTGACAAGTTGATCTTAGAGCATGTGGACGTTCAGCAATCGCTGCTACATGGTTTAGAAGGTAATGAGAAAGCGCAGGTTAACCAGGCGTTAAGACTACTATTGCCTTTGTTTGAGTAAAAGATACAGGAAGGGTGGGACGGAATGAGAAGCAAAGAGTTAGAAGGTTATTTAAGTACCTTTATGTGTGCAGAGAGTGATTTCCCATTTGGGCCAGAAGCGCTTGTATACAAAATCAAAGGTAAAATGTTTGCGATTATTGCAGAGAGAAACGGTCGGGAGTATGTCAGCGTAAAAGTAAAACCAGAAGATGGAGAAGTCTTAACATCGCAGTTTACGGACATCACTCCTGGTTATCACTTAAATAAGCGTCACTGGATAACGGTTTATTTTAATGGTGATGTGGAAGATGGATTGATTCAGGATTTATGTGAACGCTCTTATACTCTCGTCGTTGCCAAACTACCAAAAGTGCAACGAGCATTGCTTGGTCAGTAATAGTTATTACAGAAAAATTCGCACCTTTTCCATCCTCAAGCTATATAAGAATAAGTAGGCAGAAAAGTAGGAATGATATGCGAGCATTATCTGAATGGCTAAAAGAATATGGGGAGAGCCATCAAAATCCCATCAACCAAAAGATTCATACAATCGCAGTTCCGGGTATTTACCTATCTGTGGTCGGTCTAATTTGGTCAATTCCTCAAATCTCCATCTTGGGTTTCGAGTTTAACTGGGTCTGGATTGCTGTCATACCTGTATGGGTTTTCTATTTTCGTTTGTCTCTCAGCGTCTTTATGATGATGTTAGGGTATACATTAGCGTGCATCGGCCTGATATGGTCTTTGGAGGTATTGGCGCTGCCCGTACTGCATATTTCGATGCTCCTATTCGGTGTACTGTGGATCTTGCAGTTCATTGGTCACAAAATAGAAGGGAAGAAGCCGTCTTTTTTCGAAGATTTGCAGTTTCTTCTTATTGGTCCAATTTGGGTGTTCCGAAAACATTAACTCACTCCGTAATTAACAAGCTGATATCTCCCTGTATTGCGCGATCATGCTAGCGTCCATAAAGTCGTAAAATGCGCAGCATGATGTGCCGCTTTCTCATTGCCATGACAAGCATTCGCTTCTAATTCACACTATCATTAGAGTGCAGCTAAAGCCTGTTACTTTGCCTGAATGTTTGTGGCTAGTGACATTGTCACTTGGGGGATGAATGTACGACCGACAACATAAATATGCCTATTGGCGAGAAGAGCGTAAAAAAGGTAAATGGCATTACATCATGAAGTCTTTTTTTATGATTTGTTGCGCACTATTGCTTGGTAAAGTCATTGGTTTATTCATTTTTGGTGAGCTGCACTCCCTGAGTGATATTTTGGAGCAACTGCCCGCGGATCTTTTTATCATGATGCTAGTGGGCTTCCCGGTTAGTGTTATCGGCTGGTATCACGAGGAGTCGAAGTTTTTCCGAGCGTTACGACGTAAAGAAAAGCGCTTGAAAATGAAACGAGATAAACAAAGCTAACTCTGCATCGAGCTTTGTGTTATTTACTCGTCTGATTCACATATTTCTTTCAAGTTATTCGGTATTTTGCGTTAGGCCTCGCAAGCATGTCATTAAACTTATTGCAAAAAACGACATCATGCACTCTGTTAGCCAATCTTGACAGGAACTCGTATTGCGAGGTGTTCCAGCAGCCTGAAGCTACTGAGATAGAACGGAGGATATTATGGATAGTGAATCAATGCTTCATAGTCAGCAAATATATTTTTGTAATGATGAAGCGTTAGTCGAGCAGCAAACACAGTGTTTAGAAGTTCTTTACGATTACAACCAAACTCGGCCTTCTGAATCTGAAAAGCGTACAGAAATATTACGACGTTTGCTCGGCGCTGTTGGTGACAACTGCTATTTTGAGCCGCCGCTTCGGGCGAATTGGGGGAGGCATACATACGTTGGTGATAACGTGTATACAAACTTTAACTTAACCCTAGTCGATGATACGTATATCTACATTGGCAATAGTGTCATGATTGGGCCCAATGTGACACTAGCAACGGCAGGCCATCCGGTTGAACCGGAGCTCAGAAGAGAAGTTGCGCAATTCAATATCCCTATTCATATTGGTGATAATGTATGGATCGGCGCTAACTCAGTGGTATTGCCTGGCGTCAAGATTGGAGAAAACAGCGTAATTGGTGCTGGTAGCGTGGTAACGAAAGATATACCAAGTAATGTTGTTGCGGTAGGGAACCCGTGTCGTGTATTGCGAGAGATAGGCGAACATGACAAAGAATTCTATTACAAAGAGCGTCAAATCACGCACAACATGTATCAACGATAACAAAGGTAAATGCCCACGGTTTATACGGTGTCAGTATAGAAAAGTTAAAAAACGAAATTTAACATCAGGGTGTAAAGATTGGCGCTGTTATCTTCTGGTATCGATGAAAACGCGCCAGTATCGTTATTGTGGGCGTTAAACTTTTGCCATTCAGCATTCAGTGACACGTTATAATCTAGGTCGTATCTCATCCCAAGCAGATAGCTGTCCCCATTTTTTGTATCATTGTTATTAAACTGTTGGCCGTAAACTACGTAGGGCGTCAATTTATTCACGTTGTAACCCGTTGTTGCGTACCAAGAGGAGGAAATGTTGCTGGTTTGTCCTTCAGCCATTATCACAAGGTTATCAAGCTCATACCTTACTCCTAGAGAAAACTGGTCAATCGTGTTGCCTTTTTCTTTTAGAACCAAGCGGTCAATTAACATGGCTCCCCCTTCAGGTGTGGATTGCTTGGTATTGGAGAGAACCGTAGTTTGGTCATAATCGCCATGTAGATAAGAAAAGTTCAAACGGTAGGCATTTCCGCTGAGTGTTAAGTTTATTCCGGCTGTGTTGTCTGATTCGATCTTCAGTTCAGTATCTTCGTTGAGGGTGACATCACTGCTGTCTTTAAACCCTATAAACGGCATTGCAGTAAGCATGATTTGCTCATTGAGGTCGTGATTCCAGCGAATGGATAAACCATTGTAAGCGGTGATGCCTAATATGCTGTCATACACTTCATTTGGTGGTCGAGCTTGGGTAAAAGCGTGACCGACATAATTATACTCAGACATCAAAAACAGCGGCAGCCTCAATCGTCCCCCACGTATCTCTACATTTTTATAGGTATAAGCTAAATATGCCCACTCTAATTGGGGCGAGCTCCAATGATCTTGCGGACGCTTGACTATCTGTGCGGATGCTCGAAATGCCTTGTAAAAGTAATCAAGCTGCAGGCCGAAGGTTGTGTCACAATCGTAGCAGGCTTCATCATGAATAAAGCGGTTGACGAGAACCGTTGTGGAGTTATCTGACTTAGACCAAGATGTCGAACCAAAACCACTCAAAGACAGGTGATCTGATAACTCAATGGTGGCTAAGCTCGGAAAGGCGATAACACTCAGTGATAACATGGTCAAATATTTTTTCATATTAATCCTCCGAGCTCACCACACACAAAATACGAGCATTTCCAGGCACGCTCGAAGCAGGGGCATAACCAATCCGATTCGGCTTTTCTTGCATCCACGTGATCAGCGCATCAATGCTAGAGTTTGCAATCACTTTGGGTGGTCTCGCTTTGCCTGAAAAAGACAAGCTCGCCCAGTGCGCGTTCATTTGCGCCAAGTTTTTATTGAGAAGGTAGCGATAGAACTCCGCTCTCTCCGCTGATGTCGCTGGCCAGTCAGATAGCTCAATTCTCTGCCCTTGTAAGAGTTGCGTTTTTCCTCTGTACAACTTTCGCGCTTTATTGATGGTTAGGGGCGAGAACTCACTATTAAACGAGAAAACGGCGTAGCTCTCTGCAGCAAGTACTTGACTATCTATGGGTAGAAGGAAAACAACAATGAATAGGTAGCGTTTTATGCAGCGCAAAAGAAAACAGAGGAGAGATATGTCGCCGCTCATCATCGCTACCTATATCGCATTTTCAATCTGGTATAACAGCTTTTCTCTACGAACAGGCTTGGGTACATAAGCGTCCATGCCTGAATCGAAGCAGCGTTGAATGTCATCATCCACAACACTTGCCGTTAGCGCGATGATGGGAGTCTTCGGAAGACCTTTACTTGCTTCGTAGGCGCGTATTTGTCGCGAGGCTTCGAACCCATCCATGATCGGCATCATGCAGTCCATCAAAATGATGTCGAACCCACCATCTTTTTGGAACATTTCGACCGCAACCTGTCCGTTTTCGGCCACTTCAAATTGATAACCAGCTTTGGATAAAAGCAGCGAAGCGACTTTTTGATTTACTCTGTTATCTTCGACGAGCAAAATCCGTTCTGAGCGAATAGGCGTCACGGTCGCTTCTGATTGTTCAGCATGCGAGGTTTTTTCAGGAGTGTGAGTGGTGTTTGTTACCAGTCGCTTTTCATCAGAAACAATATTGGAAATGCGTAGTCCAATGGCTTTATCTAATTTCTCTTTCAACAAACCCGCTTTAAAAGGTTTGGGCACATAATCATCCATTCCAACATCAAAACACTTTTGAATGTCATCATCGACTACACTTGCTGTTAGCGCGATAATTGGGATTCTGACCGTCCGTTTTTCTTTTGCTTCAATTTGACGGATCATTTTGGTTGCTTCAAACCCATCCATCACCGGCATCATGCAATCCATTAGGATTAAGCAGTATTGATTCTGTTGAAACATATCTACGGCTTCTTCTCCGTTTACGGCGATATCAAAGTCGAAGCCCGCTTTTGTGACGTGTAATCCAGCGATTTTTTGATTAACGGTGTTGTCGTCGACCACCAAGATTTTTGGGAGAGTCTTAGCATTGGGTGTTGTCGTGTTCTCCTGGTTTGCTTGAGGGAAGTTTGCAGCACAAGTTTCAAGTGCTTTTACTAAGCGCTGTCCTAAGAGGGGGTGAGTGACCAATGCACTAATGCTGTTACCAAAATCACGTTGGGCACTATGAAGGTGTTTAATAAGACAAACTCGAACATTTTGCATGCAAAGTCTTTTCATTTCACCTAGATGTTTGGCTGCGGTATTTGGAGAAGTTTCTACGTTGATAACAATGATGCGCTCGTTATCAATCCACGTTGGCAGAGCATCCAGTGTATTTACTGATTGCTGAACATTGATGTGGAAAAAGCTCAACTCGTCACGCAGCTTTTGCTCCAAAGTAGGGTTGTTGCAAACTATCCATATATCGTTGTGATTAAGGGAGTGATAGCCATTGAACTCTTGAGTCACAATTGGAGCCGTAAGTTCGAAGAAAAATCGGCTACCTTTGCCTTTCTCGGATTCAAGCTGAATCTCACCGCCCATCAACTCTACCAGCTGCGTGCTAATTGCAAGCCCGAGCCCTGTCCCTCCAAACTGTCGGGTGGTGGAGTTATCTTCTTGGGCGAAAGGAGCAAATATCTTCTTTTGTTGCTGCTCATCAATACCGATCCCTGAGTCTTTGACTGAAAACTCGATACTCGCTTCACCATTTTTGATTTCTCTAGTGATGACAGAGAGTTCAACGCAGCCTTGTTCAGTGAACTTTACGGCATTGGACATGAAGTTCATGATAATTTGGCGTATACGGTGATCATCCAACATAACGTGATAGGGCGTATTGCGGCTGATGCTGACTTGAACATCAATGCCTTTTTCTTTCGCTTTCGGGGAAATAATAGAAGCAATATCGTAGATGGATTCACGAACGCAGGTTGAATGAGGGCTGATAAGCAACATACCAGATTCAATTTTAGAGAAGTCCAGAACGTCATTTATTAAGCTCAACAGTAATTGCGAGGAGGTTTCTATCGTGTCGACATAATCACGTTGTGTCGCCGTTAGCGGCGTGTCTGACAAAACTTCTGAAATGCCAATAACGCCGTTTAACGGGGTTCGAATCTCATGAGACATATTCGCCAGAAAGCTACTTTTGGCTTTGCTTGCCTCGATGGCATCATCTTTCGCCTTTTCAGCATCTTCTTTGGCTTGAGTTAACTTTTGTCTTGACTGCTCACGTTCGTAACTCAGTTTTTTTACCTCTTTAGCAAACTTACTGAGTTCATCTTTCCCTTTGGTCAACTCTGTCAGTGGTGAGTTTTCATTGTTGTCCTCTTCGTAAGTGTCTCGACTTAGGAATTCGAGGACTAAATTCAAGTTGCCAGTGACCTTGCGCACTAACCTCAGGGTTAAACTCACGACCAGCAATGTCACGAGGCTCATTAGCGCAATGAAGCCAATGCGGTGCTGTGTTGTTTCACTGATCGTCTTGGTTATATCCTCAACAAGTTGTCGTTCCATCTGGTCATCAACGTTACGTAATAAACTTAAGCGTTTATAAAGCGCAGACAACCCGTCATCTATTTGAGCGGGGGTCAACACGCTAAGGTTTGTTGGCTGCAACAAATTGGTTCGAAATGCTTGGCTTTTAACAAACACATTATCGGTAAAGGTTTCGATGAGGAGGTTGACTTGCTGCTTATTCGCATTAAGTGTGACAAAACGTTCGAACAGCAGTTGTTGGTTCTGGATTAATGATTGGATACTGGCTTGGATAGCTGGATCGTACATCTGCCCCTGTTCTGTGGATTCCACTAAGTATTTGCTGAGTCTATGTTCTTCTGTTGACCAAAACATTAACCACTCAAGCTGCATCAATGAGGAGAGGTGAGTGTTGGTTTCATAACTTACATGGCTGAAGTAGACTCTATCCAAACTCAAAAGAATCTCTTTGAATGTGTCGGCACGCCACTCAGCAGCATCTAACTTATCTTCTGTATTATTGGACGAGAGCATTGACAGTGTTGCTTCTTCGAAATTCGCGAGCTGATTTAATATATCGGCATTGTCACCAAAAACAGGTGAAGCTGTATCTTGTAAAGTTTGAACGAGTTGGCGGGTTTCTTGAGCGTTATTCGCGACCCTTGGATCGCTCGTCAAATAATACAGTGAGGAAACACGATCTATATATTGGGAGAAGAGTTGTGCTTTTTGAAGTTCTTGAGCTTGGATAGAGAGGTTTTGTACATGTTTACCTGCAAGAAGCAATAACAATAAGATTGGTAGTAGGACCAATCCAAAAAGTTTCTGCTTTACAGACAGGTTGTTCCAAGCAAATATCCCGACCACACGCGTTTCCATATCCAAAGAGTTGATATGAAAAGTGTAGTTTACCTATCTCAAATGTTAGATTTTAAGAGGAAATTCATACTTGTGAGATGGCGAAGTGTGACCAATATTGCAGAACGAATCCCCTTTAATTCAATGAACGCGATAAATTATTCAGTTAAGCGTAGTTGCTGGCGGTTGAATCATCTATTGCTTGACGTTGTTGCTCAAACTCTATGATTTCTTCTGCCGGCACCGGTCTACCCAAGAAAAAGCCTTGAACAACGTCGCAGTGAAGTGATTCCATTCTTGTTAGTTGGGTCTGGGTTTCTATGCCTTCAGCTACCACTCTCATTCTTAGGTTATGAGCCATGGATATAATCGCACGGATTAATGAATCATCTTGTTCATTTTTTTGGATTTGAGCGATAAATGAACGGTCAATTTTAAGCCCATCAAACGACATTTGTTGTAGGTAGGCGAGGGCAGAGTACCCAGTTCCAAAATCATCTAGCCACACTTCTACGCCGTTATCTTTTAGTTTTTTGAGCACGTACTGCGCTTTCTCAATATCATCAATAAACAGAGACTCTGTCACTTCAACATGAATGGTTTGAGGAGGGACTTGATATTGTTGTAAATATTTCGAAAAGAGCTGACTTAAATCTTGGCGGTAGATCTGCCTAGGAGACAAATTTAATGCGATATGAAAATCAGCAGCGAAATGATCCGCCCATTGTGCTCGCTGGCTAATTGCTGTCTCGATGAGGTATTCACCAAGCTCTAAAATTAAGTCACTTTGTTCTGCAATCGGGATAAATAATTCTGGGCTAATATAACCCTTCTCCGGATGATTCCACCTAACCAATGCTTCAACACCAATCAACTGGTAGGTGTTGAGGTCGAACTGGGGTTGATACCAAAGCTCGAACTGAGACAAATCACGTATTGAGCGGCGCAGTTCTTTTTCTATGTATAAGCGCTGCTTCACTGTCTCATCAAACGCGGAATCGTATATCGTCATGATATCTTTGCCGCGTCGTTTAGATTCTTGCGCCGCCAGTGAGGAGAGTTGTAAAAGAGACTCTGCGTTTGAGCCAAATTCCGGATACACCGCTACTCCAAGGCTTGCCGTAATTTGAATATCGTTCTCTTCCAAGTTAAAAGGAGAAAGCAGTTGGCGATGAATATCGTCCGCTTTTTCTCTAGCGTCGAGACTGTCTTTGCATGGAAAGACCAGCACAAATTCGTCAGCGCCGACTCGGCTTACGATGGTTGAAAGACGGTAAAGAGGCTGGAAGTAACTCGGCAAACGACCTTGAAGTTCTGAGGCGAGATGACCTAGCAATTTATCCCCGATGCTATGCCCGTAGTTATCGTTAATATGTTTAAAGTCATCCAGATCAATAAAAACAACCGCGAGTGAGGGTGATTTGCGGTTCGTTATTTGCTTTTGGATATCAATGAGCAACTTTTCTCGGTTAGGCAGGGAGGTAAGAATGTCGTGATACGCCATGAACTCCACCCGGCTTGTGTATCTGTTCACTTTGTTCGACATTTTGTTATACGCCGAAATAAGATCACCCACTTCATCTTTACTTTTTATATCAGTGATTGGCAGTGCTTGAGTATTTGACTCTGTAAATTGTTCTTTAAGTTGTTTGAGTGGTTTTATTAATGAGCGACCCAAAGCATACGCGATGGCACTTCCGAGCAGAACGGATATCGCACTGATCGTGAGCAGCAAGTTAAACATCTTTTGCTTATCGTTTGAGGTAAGCGCTTGTACTTGAGCAATGTTTTGTTCTTTCTCTTCTAATAGATGTGCTAGGTTGAGTTCAAGATACACCGCGCCCAGTGTGATATTCGATTGCTGAATCGGTGCCGCAATTTCTAATTGATGTTTAGAAAAAGAAATGAGAATTCTAGACTCTTCTATTGCTTTCAAAATAAAGCGAGAACGGTAATGACGCTGGGCAAACATACTTAGCTGAGTCGTACCGTCGTGAAAGATTAGTCCTTCATTATCAACAACGTGTATCTTCGAGACATCTGGTTGGCTTAATGTCGCTTTAATTTGCTCGTACGCTTGGCTGATATTATCCGTATAGAGTGGGTCAAAAAGTTGTTTTGATAATAACTCTGCGTAAACCAATCCTTTTTGCTTGACGTAAGACTCTGTTTTTTCTTGTGAGTTCTCGGTGATTTGGCGGGTTAAGTTATTTGAGTACGTATCGTAACCATGCATATATAGTGCGAGGTTTATCACTACGACAAACAGGACAACAAAAATGGTCGAGCAAATGTATTTAGTTTCGAGTGAGAGTTTGTGGAACATCAATCCACCTTCGGTAACAAGTGAATAGATGTTCGAACGGTATTTAAGGACGCGGACATTTCTGGCGTTAGAGCGGTGATCTTTTTCGTGTTTTGGAACTGTTTAAGTGCTAGAGCACCTTGCTGAGATGTCTCCATACCGAGCAATATTGACGTGATTTTATGTTGCTGATCTTGGCTTAAGGTCGGAGAGGCGAGAATTAAGTCTCTAGGTATTTCTACCGAGCGAGCGAAAATCGTTAGTTTGTCTTTCATGCTTTCTGGAAGATCTTTAGGGTTGCTCCAATTGAAATTGCTGAACGCTCCTGCTGCGACTCTCTGCTTATACACCCATACTGAAAGGTTGATTTCATTCGATTGAGCCAAGTGCTCGTCAAGGAATAAATATCCAATACTGTCTTTGGCTGGTTTGTCATCGGAGGAGGGGAGGTATTCTAATTTCTCCCCTTGATTAAGCAGTGTAATAGCGGGTAAGTAATAGCTGCTGGTGGATGTACGCTTTTCAAAAACAAGTGTTTTTCCGCGCAGGTCAGAAATCGACTCGATACCACTCTCTTTGTGGGTAAAGAATACCGTATGATATTTTTGTAAACCTTTTTTCCAGCGTATGGCAATGGCTTGGCTACCAGACTCTGCCTCAAGGGTCATTGCATTGAAGGGGGTGGCTGTTGCAATTTGAACGGTGCCATTTTCAAGTGCCACCGCGAGCTGGCGATAATTTTTAAATACTTTTACAGCACCCTTGGTGTATCCGTATTCAGCCAAACCATTGGTCACGTACTGCGTGAAAGGCGTCGACTTTTTGATTTTGCTTTGAGCTTTATTGGAAACAATGCCAAACGTGAATGTTTTTTCAATATTTTCTTGTGCACTGACGACAAAAGTCGAACTCAGCAAAGTGAGTGATAACAGAGTGCAGGCAGGTTTCATCCGGCTTCAACTTCCTTCTGGTGCATGTCAGTAATATTTAGCATTTATCAATGCGCCCCAAATCAATAGTAGAAACAGTATGATGTACAAATTTCGTTTTACTAGCGCACTTTTATAACGTGACTTGGTCACTTATTCCGTTCAAATAGTACCGAATTTGAAGTTTATGTACAGGATGAATGTTTCACCGTGGGTTTTAATTCACTGGATTCTTAGTCAAGTTCAGTAGTGTCTGTGAGCGAGTACACCTTCTTTATCATGATGTCGTGTTAAGAAAACCTCTCCAATTGCTTTTGATATTTTTTCTCGAGTGCTTCATTACCTGCTGCACGTTCAAGTTGAATCATGAGCTGTAAAGAGGGTTTCTTAACGCCATACATTTGATTAAATCTCATTAATCGAATTCTGGCTTCAGTGTAATTGCCGCTATCAATTTCTAGCTTGGCTAGCTGCAAAATAGATTTTGGCCTATGAGGGTCATGATCAATAGCTCGGGCGAAGTAGTATTTCGCTTTGTCTTTATCTTGTGACTTCAACGCGCAAAATGCGGCGTTTTCATAACTGGCCGGAATGAGATAGTAATAAGGTTGCTCAATGGCTCGATTAAACATTTGATCGGCTTTCTCGAAGTCACCCCGCTTGCAAAGAAAGGTGCCGTAGTTATTGAGCACGTTACCGTTTTTGGTGTGTTGGCGTAGAGAACGTTTATACATTTGCTCGGCTTTAGCATCTTCACCAACCGTTTCATAGTAGTGAGCCATCGATAACTGAGCACGATAGTATTGAGGTGCGTGGGTTAAGGCTTGTTGCAAGTTATCATGCGCGCGAATCATATTGCCGCCTTCTAAATAACCTAGGCCAAGTGCGATACGTGATTCTGCCATTGCTACAGGATCGGCTTTAACGACAGGACTACCATCTTCTTTCACCGTCACGCAGCCCACAAGTGCAAACTGAGAGATTAATAGTAGTGCACCGAGCTTTGTTGTTTTCATTCTTTGTCCCTACATCCCTGAATCTCCCAGCATGATATGAATTACGTAGCAAAAGCCTATGGAGGAAAAAACACTATGCGATCAGGTTTGCAAACTGGTATGAAAAAGCCGCCATATGGCGGCTTGGTTCACATATTACATTTAGGCATCATAAGCGCTTTGTTTGCGTGTTTTGAGGTTAATCGTCTTTAGTAAAAGCGTCTTCACTGAAGTGATCAAGATCATAAGGTGTTTGCTGGTAAACGCAGTAGTTCAGCCAGTTTAAAAAGAGGAGATGTCCATGACTTCTCCAACTGGCAATTGGTGGATTATCAGGATTGTTGTTTGGATAGTAGTTGACGGGAATGGCTGGTTCCATGCCTTCGCTTAAATCGCGGATATATTCGTTATGTAAGGTATGCGAATCGTATTCAGGATGCCCAGTAACAAACACATTTCTCTTGTCTTTTGTTGTAGCTAAATAAACACCTGCAACATCCGATGTGGCTAGGATGTCTAAGTCGGTATGTTCTTCTAAAAAGTGAGGTGAAAAGTCGGCATAGCGTGAATGAGGCGCTAAAAATGTGTCATCAAACCCACGTAACATAGGATGGAATTGATGATGAATCTGGTGATGGTACACGCCTGAAAGTTTCTCTTTACGCGTTTTTTTAGGTAGATCGTAGAGCAACTTCAGCCCTGCTTGTGCTGCCCAGCAGACATAAAGAGTCGATGTCACATGATCTTTTGCCCATTCCATGATGGTTTTTAGGTGGTCCCAATAAATGACATCTTCAAATTGAACCAAACCTAGTGGGGCACCAGTAATGATCATGCCATCGAAATTTTTATCTCTCACCATTTCAAATTGACGATAAAAAGTATCCAAATGTTCGGTTGGCGTATTTTTGCTTGGGCGGTTATCAATGCGCAATAACTCGACATTGACTTGTAATGGGCTGTTTGAGAGTAGACGCAAAAACTGAGTTTCAGTTTCTATTTTTTTGGGCATCAGATTCAGGATCAGCACTCGTAAAGGACGTATTTCCTGACTCGCAGCACGCGTTTCACTCATTACGAAGATGTTCTCTGTCCTTAGCACATCGGTGGCTGGTAATTGATCTGGAATTCTAATTGGCACGACTTTCTCTCCCTAAGCATAGTCAATCTAGACGTCTATACTTCTAAAGCTAACTTAATTAAGTTTAGATGTCGATACGAAATATGACTTTTCAATCTACTCTTTACATTATGGTAAACCGAGCTCGAAGCTGTCACACAATTGTGACTAGAGCGGAGTTTCTGATGAGATATGTTTGCAACGCTGTTCGTACTATTTGCTGGTAATTATGTGATCACGTTAATATGCGAAAGTGACTTCGTTGTAAGGAAGTCTCAGATTAATGAGCCATACTAAAAACAATCAGCTCACCAATATGCATTAAAGTGTGTATTTGGAAACATCGTCAGTGGAGGACATTATGTTCGGTATTTTTAAAAGAAAGACAAAAATTCAGAGCATCGCTCAAGAGGTTCCTAGCGTACTATTGCGCTTGTTTGGCGATAAAGACACTTATACGCCGAAAGAAATTGATCAAGCCCTTCAAGAGTTTGGTTATGATAAGAGCAAGGATCTAAGTCATTATCAGTATGCCTATGGAATGTTTGCCAATGAAGCTTCTTACGAGCAGCTAGGGCTGACGGATGAGTTAGGTAATTATGGTCACTTTCAACGAGAAGTGGGCAAGATGCTGCTCAATACACCAGAGCCAATTGATATGCACATCTACTTTGAAATTGCTCGGCAGCACCAAAAAGCAGGCCTGTCGCTTACTCATCAAGAAGTGAGTGAAAGCGATGGCGTGTGAATGTCTCTATATTCAAGTGATCACGCTGTGAATCCAGCATTTTGAAGCCGCTTGAGTAAGAGGTATTCCATCGAGAGATGAGTTGGGTATAATGCGCGGCCTAATTATCCGGACGTGTTGTCGGTTACATTTCTGTTGAGCGTTAATGCCTTATGTTCAAAATGCTTGTCTCTATGCCGCCAATGTTGGCGCTGTCGATCGCGATTGTATGTGAAGTGATTGCCACTTCCTATATTCCCAAAACAGAGCAATTTACGAAAATGATGCCTAGCACAGTCGTTCTGATTGGTTACGGCATTGCTTTCTTCTTGCTTTCCGTCACGGTAAAAACGATGCCTGTTGGGGTTGTTTACGCCATATGGAGTGGAGCGGGTATTGTTTTAGTTGCTACGGTTGGCTACTTTGTTTATGGACAGCGGCTAGATTTGCCTGCGATTGTTGGTATTGGGTTTATCCTCACTGGTGTGATGATCGTGAATCTGTTATCCAAGACTGTAGGACACGGATAACCAACACTACTTGTGATGCCAAATAAAAAGCCGTAGCGAGAAATTGCTGCGGCTTTTTAATGTCAATCCAATAGTTAACTTACTAGTACCTCAAGCATTTTGCTTTGTTGACGATGTTTTCGATTGCGATACATCACGGCGGCGAACGCTGGGAGGCTAAATGTGATAAATCCTAATATCAGTGCATATGCACCAGTTTTTGCGCTAATTCCTGCTGGTACGTCAAAAGATACAACAATCGTCACCAAGCAACTCATCAAGCCTAATCCTGCCACTAAACACATTCCTATTTTTCCGCCCGCAATTCGAAATGGGCGCTCAATATCTGCGTGTTTGTAGCGTGAGACCAAAAAGCTAACAAAAATACAGATGTACATCACCATATAGAGCTGAGTCATCAGGATATTCAATAGCCACATGCCTTGATTGACGTTTGGAACAAAAATGAAAACCAAAGAGAGCACGCTAACAATCGCGCCTTGCAAGAGCAACAATGAGACGGGGGCTTGGTTGCGGTTTTCTTTGGCGAGCGACATCGGCATGAAACTATCTTTTGCGGCAACATGCAGACTTTTAGTTGGGGCGATTATCCAGTTATTCAGGCTTGCAAGCGTGCCAAAAACAATAGCAAGGGCAATGACAGGCAGCAGGAATGAGAGGTGCAGATCATCAAAAAAAGTTTTGAAGGCAAGTATCACTCCTTCACTCAAACTAGAATGGTCACTTGAGACGACCGAAGAAATAGACAGTGAGCACGCCGTCAGAGAAACCAAGATTAAGGTTGTGGAGATCAGCAGAGCTTTGGGATAGGCTTTTTGCGGATTTTCGACTTCGCTTGCATAAGAGGTCGTGATTTCAAGGCCTGTAAGTGACAGAACTACCGCAGTAAAACCAGCTCCGATCCCATCTTGAGAAAGGTCCGGCAACCAGTCAGATACGTGGCGAAGCGAGATATGAGACTCACCAGGATGGGTATACGCCCAGTACCCGCCTAATCCGATAATCAATAGAATCGGAAATATCAAACCTAGAGTGCCGAATACATTTGTAATCAGGGAAGAGAGGCGCAAGCCAAAGATATTAACTAAAGTTAACGCCCAAAAAATCACATTAATCATCAACAACATAAACATGTTGTTTTGCGCCAGATCTGGGAAAAAAGGGTAGGCCCCCGTTGCAACAATGAATGAAATTAAAGGTGGATAGTAAACAATATTTTCAGCGTATTGATACCACACGGTGGCAAAGCCAAAGTTTGGCCCTAGTGTTTCTTTGCCCCAAAGATATACACCACCTTGCTCTGGATAAGTGGTACTTAGCTCAGCACACACTAGCGCTGTAGGGACAAAAAAACAAAGTCCAGCAAGTAAGAAGAAAGAAATGGCATGGCTACCAAACAAAGCCGCCCCAGGAATGTTCCTTATGCTGTCGACCGAAGTTACGGTAATCATGATGATAGAGAAAACACTCAATTTAACGGCGGATTTAACGATATTGCTCATTCGATACCTTTAATGGATGAGCGCACAGCTTCTAGGTTGTAAAAGTAGCGTGCTACAAGTAAGACTCGCGTATTGTAGATTCCTCATAAATAGTGGGTATATAGCGAAAAACGGTATGTATTTATCCGAAAATGAGCTGAAAACAATGAGCTTTATTTCCATGGGATATAAACGAGTGATATGTCGGATAAATAAACACTTATAGCGATAAATTAGAACCTTTAGGTAAAGGTTTGACTTTCCCCTAAGGTCAAGGAGTACATTAACGCCATATCGAAATGAAACGATGGAGAAACACAATGGGATGCTGTAACCAAGCGCCAAAAGGTGGCACCGGAAAGTTGTCTTACTTGTTCAGGGTAATGGTTATCATGTTTATTGTTATTTTCATGATAGCTGCATTATGGGGTTAAAAAAACACCATTATCTAGCGCATTGAAAACACAAAGTTATGTTTGTCCAAACTTTATGAAAGTGCGGTAGATTAATCACTCCAATCGATGTTAACGTGGTGATTCATCTTTGCTGCTTTTTCATCCCCCTACATATTTCTGCAAAGTTCTTATTGTGTAGTGTGTCGAAGAACCATAGAATCCGCGCGCTTTAATTTATGTTATTAGCGCTATCAATGATAAAAGTGCAGTCCATTATCATTGTTTTTATCACTTATAGATGGGCACATCTGACAATACTCACATGAATAAATACCAAAAGCCTGAATTCAAGGCTGAATTTCTTTTGCCTCGTTACTGGGGAACCTTAATTATCATCAGCGTGATGTACTTACTCAGTCTCCTTCCTTTCAAAGTTCAGTTAGCATTAGGACGTGGCATTGGCCGTTTAGCCATGCGAATCATGAAAAAACGTCAAATTACGATTAGACGCAATCTTGAGCTTTGCTTTCCTCAGATGGAAGAATGCCAACGCGAAGCAATTTTAAAAGACAATATCGACAATACAGGTATTGCGCTATTTGAGACCGCGATGGCATGGTTTTGGCCTGATAAACGGGTAAACAAACACGTTACGATAAAAGGAATGGAGCACCTCGAGGCTTTAGAAAAATCAGGCAAGGGGGCATTAATGTTGGCCGTACACTCGATGAACTTAGAGTTAGGTGCTCGTGCTTTTGGCATTAAAAAGTCTGGCACTGGTGTTTATCGCCCAAACAACAATCCGTGTTTTGATTACTTTCAATACAAGGGGCGTTCTCGCTCTAATCGTACGCTTATTGACCGCAAGAACGTTAAAGCCATGCTTGAAGCGCTTAGAACGGGTGAGCGGGTCTGGTATGCACCGGATCATGATTATGGAAACCGACGCTCAACGTTTGCGCCATTATTTGCCGTTAAAAATGCTTGCACGACGACAGGTACAAGTCTGCTGGTTGATTCGACAGATTGTGCCATCGTGCCTTTTACGATGGTAAGAGGAAAAGACGGACACTATACCTTGACGATTAGTGCGCCAGTCGACGGTTTCCCGAAAGAAGATCCTCAAGGTGCGGCAGTTTTCGTGAATAAGATAGTTGAAACGTCAATCATGGCAAGTCCGAGTCAATATATGTGGCTTCACCGTCGGTTTAAAACCAGACCTGAAGGCGAGGATTGTTTGTACAAGCCAAGGCTTATCCCTAGCTTGGCATAGTATAGAAAGAGCCTAAAAAAGCCCAAGGAACATACGAACCTTGGGCTTTTACGTTATATTCTTTTTCTATTTACAGGTAGCGGCCTTTTAGGTGCGCTTGGAAGTGCTTAGCATTTAGTGTTTCACCCGTTGCGTCTCTTACGAGATCATCTGTTGTTAATAAGCTGCCTTTACTCCAGATGTTCTTCGACAGCCAATCGAATATCGGCGTCAGATCGCCAGAGCGAATAACCGCGTCCACATCTACTGTTTGCTTCATTGCGGCCATGAACTGGGCTGCGTACATCGCACCGAGAGTGTAAGACGGGAAATATCCAAAACTTCCATCTGTCCAATGAATGTCCTGCATACAGCCGTTTTTGAAATTTCCTTCCGTTGAGAGTCCCAAATACGCTTTCATTTTTTCGTTCCAGAGCTCTGGTACGTCTGTATGCTTGATGGCACCGTTAATAAGATCACGTTCAATTTCATATCGAAGAATAACGTGGGCAGGGTATGTTAATTCGTCGGCATCTACGCGAATAAAGCCTTTCTCTACGCGAGTGTAGATTTTGGCTAGATTGTCTTTTTCAAATTCATCCCCAGAAAAATGCTTGGAAGCTATGTGAGCAAGGTGGTCGATAAATGCGTTGTTTCGTCCTATTTGCATTTCAAAGAAGAGCGACTGTGACTCATGAATTCCCATAGAGCGGGCTTGACCAGCTGGGGTTCCTGCTAAATCTTTTGGTAGCCCTTGCTCGTATCTGGCATGGCCAGTTTCGTGGACGATCCCCATCAATGATTGGACAAACTCGCTTTCATCATAACGTGTTGTAATACGCACATCTGTTGGCACACCGCCACAAAATGGGTGGACACTTTCATCAAGCCGACCGTATTCAAAATCGAATTGAAGTAGCTTCATGACTTCCAGTCCCAGCGCTTTTTGTTTTTCCGCAGGGTAGTGCGCAGTTGGCAATAAGATGTTGTCTGATTGCTGTTTTTCAAGCGCTTCGTCTATCAAGGAAGGTAGCCACGTTTTTACGTCAGCAAAAAGCGTGTCTAACGATGCAGACGTTGTGCCTGGTTCATAAATATCAAGCATGGCATCGTAAGGCGTTGTGCCGTTTGCTTCGGCTCTAATTTGCGCTTCTTCTTGCGATAGCTTGACGACTTCTGCCCAGTTCTTTTCAAAGCTAGACCAGTCATTTTCTCCGCGTTGCGTACGCCATGCATGTTCACATTTGGAGCCAGCAAGAGATTGAGCTTGAACTAATGATTCTGGTAGCAAGTTAGCTTGTTGCCATTCACGTTTCATTTCTCGTAGGATGGACTTTTCACTTGCAGATAGCGTCTCTTCTTCTGCCTGAGCGAAAAGTTCGCCCAAGTGTGGCTGAGTCATCAATGAGTGGATGTGTACATCAAGCTCTGCCATAGCATTGGAGCGCGCTTCAGCGCCACCAGATGGCATGACCGCTGCTTGGTCCCAACCTATGATGGCAGAGAGGTGCTCAAAATTTGCCACTTTTTTGGAATGTTCAATGAGTTTTGTAAATGCTTTCATGTGACTACTCTTATTCTTTTGTTCTTTCCCTAAACACCCGATAACGGGTCCTTTACGTCGAGTTGCACGAAACAACCTGCGTTAATTTACTAATAATTAACAATTAATCGTCACTCATTGTCCATAAATTCACTCAGTTGTATAGCTCTCTTAAAAAAGAAGCTTGCGAATCTCGTGGATTGACGGTATTGATGACGGATTAACAATTAATTATCACGATAATATGGATATCTTGAATTTTGAGGCATTTATTATTGCCATCACTATTTTAACGCTAACGCCGGGTTTAGATACGGCCCTTGTTATCCGTAATACCAGTCGCGCGGGTTTAAAAGACGGATGTACAACCAGTTTAGGGATTTGCTTTGGCTTATTTGTGCATGCTTTCTTTTCAGCGGTTGGTATTTCGGCCATTCTGGCGCAATCTGCAGAGTTGTTCCAAATCGTAAAAATGATTGGTGCAGCTTATCTTATTTGGCTTGGTCTGAGCAGTTTAAAAGCCCTGATGTCGTCGAAGAATGGTTTGTCAGTGACTGAGCAGGTTCATGAAGTGTTTAATGGCAAACGCTCTTTTAGAGAGGGCTTTCTTTCTAACGTCTTGAACCCAAAAACGGCAGTTTTTTACTTGGCGTTCTTGCCACAGTTTGTGAATCCAGAAGGTTCTCCTTTGCTTCAATCAATGATGATGGCATCCGTGCACTTTATTATTGCGATGGTTTGGCAGTGTGGTTTGGCTGGCGCACTTAACTCAGCTAAGAGCCTGTTAAAGAATGCAAGCTTTATGAAGTGGATGGAAGGGGCGACGGGCGCTGTCTTAGTCGCACTTGGCGTAAAGTTATTGATTGAAAAGCCCGTGTAATGCGCAATATTTACCACCTTTTGATATTGCTCGTTGTGTTTATTACTGGCGTGGTAGGTGCCATTGTTTGGCAGACATGGCCACAGGTACAGTTTGCGCAACGTGGCATGACCTGGTCTTGGCACTGGGGCTATTTCGAGCCATTTTCCAATGGAATACAACAGACGCGAACTCAAGATACGAAACAGCTATTACTTCGACGTGTGTATATGAATGATGGTATTGTCGTTTTTGTCTCGACAACAATGGACAATAAATTTGAAGTCGATGTTGTAAAAGAGCAAAGCTGCGAACCTAAAACGACAACTTGGGCTTCAGTATCCGTCAACCATCAACGCATGAGACATGTGCCGATGGTTTGTGATGCACTGGGGCAGAGCTACTTTTATCGCTACATCGGGAAGCATCTTGAATCGATTGAAGTTGGGGTTGGAGATTCGTTCGTAACAGAGGCGTTTTCAGACTGGCCTCTATCAGAACTGAAGTCGGATCAATTCAAGCAAAAAAATGCGAAGTTTTTTCAAGAACGTGGAGAAAAGGTTGAGCATCAATGGTTGAGAGATTAACCGCTTAGCTTAAGATAAAATAAAGCCCGCTGAATACCAGCGGGCTTTATGTTTTTTACCATTTCCAATTTACTTTACTTTCAGCGATTGACGGTTCATTACTGAACACTTGTCATGTCACTAAGCTTTTACTGCTTCAATTTCATCAGATTGCGATGCTGAGCTAAAGAACAGCTTGGTTTCTGCCAGTACGACGTGACGCAGTGCGATCAAACCGATTAGGTTAGGAATCGCCATCAGACCATTTACGATATCGGCGAGTAGCCAAATCATGTCTAGATGGAGGAACGCGCCTGATGCCACCAAAGCAACGAAAATCAGCTTATAAGGAAGCACCGCTTTTGTACCAAAGAGGAACACAACGCAACGCTCACCGTAGTAGTTCCATCCAAGAATGGTTGTGAATGCAAAAAACATCAAACCAATTGACACCAGCATTGGGCCAAATGTATCCGCATTCAAACCTACCGCAAAGGCATGAGTCGTCATTGCTGCACCAGAAAAGTCGCTTTGCCATGCGCCAGTAAGGATCAAGGCTAGGCCCGTCATGGTACAAATAATGATGGTATCAAAGAAGGTACCTGTCATTGAAATCAGGCCTTGTTTCACACAAGAGTCTGTTTTCGCTGCCGCTGCTGCCATAGGCGCGCTACCCAAACCAGATTCGTTTGAGAATACGCCACGAGCGATACCTGATTGGATTGCCAGCATGATACTTGCACCTAAGAAACCGCCGGTCGCTGCTGTTGATGTAAATGCTGAGACCAACACTAATTCAACGGCGTTGACCAATTGGTCTGCATTCATGATGATCACGCTTAAACACGCCAACACGTAAAATACAGCCATGGTAGGAACCACTTTTCCTGCAACGTTAGCAATGGATTTGATGCCACCCAAAGTTACGAAAGCAACCAAAAGAGTCAGTACAAAGGCAGAGAGCTCACGGTCAACACCGAGAGATATCTCACTTGCATCCAGAATCGCGTTTACTTGTGGAAACGTACCAATACCAAAACAAGCAACACCCAAAGCAAACACTGCAAACATGATCGCGAGGGCTTTTGAGCCAACACCGTATTGCAGATAGTACATCGGGCCACCAATCATTTGGCCTTTATCATCGACTCTTCGGTACTTAACCGCTAACAAACATTCGGCGTATTTAGTCGCCATTCCGAAAAGGGCGGCGAGCCACATCCAGAATAGGGCACCTGGTCCACCAAGTTTGATCGCGGTGGCAACACCAACAATGTTACCAGTACCAATCGTTGCTGAGAGCGCAGTACAAAGTGCTGCAAAGCTAGAAACGTCACCTTGTTTATCAGATGACTTATCTTTACTGAATACCATCGCTAGCGCTGTTGGGAGATGTTTAAACTGGATCAAGCCGAGGCTAAAAGTGAAGTAAACACCGGTACCCACTAGCAAAATAAGCAGTGGTGGACCCCAGACAAAATTATCGATGGTTTGTAGTAAAGATTGTAGGTCGTTCATGATTTCCCCTTAATAAAACAACTAATAAGGAGAAGAGGGAAAGGACGAGATCAACGATCTCTAAAAGAACTAAGCTATTGGTTGTAGGCGGGAAGGCCAAGCAAAATAGTTAGGTTGTAACTTTCCACTCCTCTGTCCTTTTGCCTGAGAGTTTCACCTTGCGTGAGTGCAAGACTTGCTCCTTCGGCGACCGATTTAACGGTTCTCTCCAGAGGTTCCTCCAACTACAGTCCCCGCTACCTAGGTAGCACCTGAAATAGTTAATTCTTCGGCGAGTTATGCTAATCAAATGTTAAAATTTGATTAATAACCACTCTCCTGCAGTCTTCATCGGAACAATTACTCAATTAAATGAGTAAAGGTTAGTTAATGATGCTGGTCATCATTAACGTGTGAACTCTATCATGTTTTTGGTCCATTTCAACACCCTATGTCAATTTATTTTCAACGAAATAACCCCACTTAATTTTCACGAAGCTATGTTTACCCAAGTTTTTTGTGTGAGTAACTGCAAAAACAAAACTTATTGGGCTAGGGAATAGAACCAAGAACACACTTCAGAACGATAAATGTGTTTCGATTATTACGGCATAAGTTATTCAATTGAGAACACAAATTTGATTAAAATCGAAGCACTTATTTTAAAATCTACGCTAAGTTGACCTTATGGGGCGTAT
Organism: Vibrio sp. JZG120; assembly: GCF_053890955.1. Lineage (NCBI taxonomy): Bacteria > Pseudomonadati > Pseudomonadota > Gammaproteobacteria > Vibrionales > Vibrionaceae > Vibrio > Vibrio sp. JZG120. Next base: position 233,710 of record NZ_JBSRRK010000004.1, on the reverse strand, counting down.
AAATGAGTTACAATAAATCTTTGTGAAACCGTCTATGGACCTAGGCAGTTTTTCATAAGTGGACAAGGAGGCGGTATGACCAGATTATTAGCCATTGCGGTGTTGATTGCAGTAGCATTTGTGCTGTTTCGTTATCGAACCAATGAAAAAGTCCAAAAAGCGACCGTTATAACATTAATTGGCGCCTTTCTGATTTATACAGCATCGATTATGTTTGCGGAATTGATCCGCTAGCAAAGTAAAAGAGTCCTTGGAGTAGTATACGGTGAGTTCTCAGAACAAGATGGAAGAACAAGACGACGTTGTTGTCATTGAAGAGCGTGACAAACGTACTCATATCTATATCGCGATTGCTGCGGTATTAGGCTTGGCATTTGGTGGCCTTGTTGGTTCGATTGTCACTGCGAACAAGTGGGAATCGACTTATCATGTGCTAGAAGAAAAATACCAAGCGTTGACGCAAGATAAAACGCAGTTGGTGTCTCAAGTAAAAGTGCGCGAAGAAGCGCTCGACCAAGAAATACAAGATAAAGTCACTGAACTGCTCGCTGCGAAAGATGAAGCGCACGAGAAAGCGCTTAAGAAGTTACAAAAGCAATTGACTGAGGTCGAGAAAGTTAACCTGTCGCTAGAGTCTCAATTGAAACAACAGGCAGATAAGATCAATACGACAAAATCAGAAAATGAGAAGCTGAGTCGTCAAGCGGATATGCAAGCGACTATCTTTGAACGATCGCGCGAGGTGTTTCAAAAAGAGCTGAAAATTTCGCAAGAATTGGAGTCTCTAGAGAAAGAAAGGGCGAAACTATTGCCTAAGATCGAGAAACTCAAAAAAGAGTGTGATGTATTTTTGGAAGGTAAATCTTGGGACGTGAAATCGGACGCGTGTGATAAACACGATGAAGCCAATTCACGACTAAGTCAGGTCGATCAAATGATTGAAGTTTATAAAATGGATCTCAAGCAAATCAAAGCAATAACTGAAGATATCGGCCTCTAGATCTTTTATACCTGATTTTGGAAAGTAAAAGGAGCTCTTTAAGAGCTCCTTTTTCGTTGCTAGCTTTAAACTCGGGAGCTAACGTTTATTCTTAGATACGCGAGGCGTCATAGCCTGAAGCAAGCAGCAATTCTCGCTCATGTTTAATCAGTTGGGCGCGATCTTCAATCAGCTCATTGAGAGCTAGTGAGGGCTTGCCTGCTAAAGCCTTGAACGACTCAAAAGATTCCGCGGTGTCGATTTTATCAATCATCTGACTGATGACATTACGAGCCTCACACGGGTTACTCGTAGTGGTAAAGTATTCCACTTGCTTTGCTGCCGATTTCATCTCTGTCAACAGTTCAAGTGGGCTGCTCTCTTTTGCTACCGCCATGTAGTTATCCAGCACGCGCTTTGCGTAAAGCAGTTCTTTGAGGGGGATATCTCTTCCACTCTCGATTAGAGATTCGCTAAGGATCATACTTGAGCTCATGGGCATTCCTTCTTATATACAACGCAGCTTTTGATGTTTCCCTGAGTCTAATTTATTGAAGTCACATTGGGAATGGGTAAAAAGCATTTTTAACGCATTTTTATTCACTAATGAAAACGCGAATGCGATGTTTATCCGGATCGGTAGCCACAAAATTTAAGCCATACACCGAAGTCATTGGTGGTTGAGCAAACTCAACGCCCATGTTTTTCCAACTGTTGTAAACGTGCTCTAACGTATGGCGGTTGCGCACTGCAAATGATAACTCGGTGCCACCACCTTTGATGTCGCTGGAAGGGGAAAGAACATCACTTTGCTTGAGTGTCAGTTTTAAGCCATTTGCGAGTGGCATAGAAGCAAATGTTGGAGACAAAAACGTGACCTCACAATCAAACAGTTTCGAGTAAAAAGCTTGGCTTACTTGGATGTCCTCAACATAGAGAACGAATGAATTGATAGTTAGCATGGTCTGTTTCTCAATTTACTAGAAGTATGAGGTTGAATCTAACGGAAGGCTAAGACAGGTTTTGTCAGTAGAAGATTCGAAGGAGAGTGTAAGAATAAAGAAAGGAGCCAGTTGGCTCCCTTTTAACTGAATCAGCGGATATTAGTTGGTACGTTTCGAAGCGTACCAGTTGTTTTGATACGCCTTAGATGCAAACAATGCGTTTGCTTTTGCGCGTTCAATAACGGATTCATCGACTTCTAGCGGTTTCATGGTTTGGCTTTCAAAGTCGTACGCCAGGGTCGATACTTTTTCACCAGGAGAAAGCACAACTAGGTTGTCACGCGTTAAATAACCAAAGTTTTTGTCGTATTGCATCATTGCGCGTTCATCTTCGCGAGCCAGTGGTTTCGTTAAGTCACGACCAATCATCGGCGTTTTGGCGTCTACGCCAATAAGAGACAACAGCGTAGGCGGCATATCTATGTTGTTTGCGATACGGTCATCTTTACGTGGTTGAATGTCTTTACCAATGATCAATGCAGGAATGTGGAAGTGCTTAACTGGAACCAAGTTAGCGCCAGACACGCGGGCATCGTGGTCTGCAATGACAATGAAAATAGTATCATCCCAGTAGGATGAGTTTTTCGCTTTGTCAAAGAACGTACCCAAAGCGTAATCTGAATATTTTACCGCGTTATTACGCGTCATGTGTTCGGAATCGTATGGCTCAATTTTACCTTTCGGATACTCATAAGGGCTGTGATTGCTTGACGTAAAAACTAAGCTGAAAAAAGGTTTGTCGCTTTTTGAAAGACGTTCAAACTCTTCGTCTGCTTTGTTGTATAAATCTTCATCACTGACCCCCCAAGAGCCAACAAAGCTTGGGTTATTGTAATCATCTTCTTCGACGATTTGATCAAAACCATTACCGAAGAAGAAGGTTTTCATGTTATCGAAGTTTGCTTCACCGCCATAAATAAATTGCGTGTGGTAGCCTTGTGCTTTGAGTAAGTCTGCGATGGTAAAGAAGCCTGTTTGGCTTTTGCTTAGTTTCACCACAGCGCGAGAAGGGGATGGTGGAAAACCCGTGGTTACAGCTTCGATACCACGAACAGAACGAGTACCCGTTGCGTACATTTGCGTGAACTGCCAACCTTCAGTCATGAGTTCATCCAGGTTTGGCGTAAGAGGCAGACCACCCAAAGAACCCACAAATTGCGCTCCTAAGCTCTCTTGTAGCAAGATCACTAAGTTCTTACGTTTACCATGGTAGGTCGCAGGGTTACTGTTCATGGTTGGAAGCAATGTAGGATCAAAGTCGGACTTTTTTGACGAAGCGCGAACTAGCTCCAGCATCTTTTTATTATCCATCTTGCCATAGAACTGCTCTGCGCTTTTTTCTGACTTCATGCTGTTGACAGCAAACAGCAGTGAGTAAGATGAGTTTAATGCTAAGTCGTTAAGCAGTGGATCGTTAGAAAATGCCACCATGGCAGGGTTTAGTGGGCGGTGGCCTAAAGACGAGCGTGCGCCTGCAACACCAAGAAGTACAACAAAAATGGCTAATAGTGGGCGCCACTTCCATTTGATCTGCTGTGCATTGTCGGTCAGTTTTTTGCTCCACTTCCAACCCAAAACTAGAGTTAATGCCGTGCCTAACGCGCCAATAAACAGCTCTAGCTTATAGCCAGTCCAAAGCATGCCCATGACCTCTTTCGGATAGATAAGGTATTCCACAAACAGACGGTTTGGGCGTAGGTCATATTCTTGAATGAATGGTGCCGTTGCCAGTTCCATGTACACGAGAATCCAAAGCCCTAAAACCATCCATATGCGCAATATCCATTTCCAGTATTGCCCAATCTTGCCGTTTAATGGCATTAGAGCTGAAAGCAGTGCAGGGAGGATGAATAACCAGCACAGTGTTGCAATGTCTACGCGTAGGCCTTGGCCTAGGATGTAAATTAAGTCGTTGAAAGAGTCAATTCGATCAAGTTGCCAAAAGGCGAGCAAAACGCGTGAGATAGACAAAAATATAAGTGAAAACAAAGAAAAAGCAGCAATTGGCTGCAAAGGCCCCCACACAGAGCCCTTAGATAAGTTTTTCATATTTATTCGAATAGTTTAATTGTTATGTTGTGTTGTTTTTAACAAAGCAAGCGTGAAATAAACGTGAATTATAATGTGGGTTTATGGTCGAGTAGTGTAAGTGTTGGTATGTCTATGTAAGTGTGGAATGAAGCTCATGTTCGGCTGGAACATAAATTAAACAGGTTATGGTCTGTATCGCTTTTGTTAGCACTTTGGGAAAGTGACGACAAACGTATTCCTACTATTTTCTCTGGGAATGAGCTCAAGTGTTGCACGGTGTAGTGCTGTAATGTCTTTGCAAATTGACATCCCTAAACCCGCACCGTCGCCATGTTCGGAATGACCCCGATAAAACTGTTCGAAGATTCTTTCACGAGTTTCTTTCGGGATTTCTGGACCAGTATCGGAAATTAAGACTTTGATTGTATTATTGTTCTCTGTGACGCTGACTTGTATGTCACTGCGCTCGCCGGAGTAACGAATCGCATTATCGACGAGGTTACGAAATAACACCTCTAACAACATTCGATCACCGGATATAGCGATGTTGGAAGATGATAAACTGATGTCTTGCTTATGCTTCAATGCTAACGGTGCCAAATCAGCAACAACGGTTTGCAACAAAGGGGTTAGCTCAACGGTGTCGAATACACGTTCTGATAAGCTATCTACTTTAGCTAAAGTCAGTAGCTGATGGATAAGGCGGTCAGTGCGTTCAATGCCTTGCAGAATGTTGTGTAAATCTCCTCTCAGTTGCTCCGGATCATTACTTTCAAGTGCATTTTCTACGTTAAGACGAAGGATTGTTAGTGGGGTTTTTAGTTCATGCGCTGCAGCACGTGTAAAGCGTTTCTCTCTTTGCCAGGCTAACTCTAGTTCAGAGAGGAGAGAGTTGAGCGAATCGACAAGTGGTGCGAGTTCAACGGTGTTGTCTTTTACATGAATGCGATCTAATCGGTGTACGTTTCTTTGTGTGATGGCGGTGCGCAGGTCGTTAATCGGTCGGAAATGTTTATCGATCAACCAAAACAGCAAAAGCAACAAAGTTGGTAGTATCAGCAATTGTTCTATTGATGTGGATAGGGCAATTTCGTGAATGATCTCTTTACGTATCTTGTATTTTTCTGCAACCACGACGTATTCATTATCATGTTTTGTTTGTGGCAGTGAAATCTGAAATGTACGCCATTGTGTGCCGTCTTTTACGATATCAGCGTAGCCGTTATTATCAAAGGATGTAGAGAGTGCGTGCAAGGTTTGATCAGAGCTCCAGATTAGTGTGTTGTCTCGATAGAATTGAAAAACCAAGTTTTGTTCATAAGGGTGGCCGAACGTTGTGACATTGTCATCGTCAGACTTTGACATTGACTCAATGTTTTCCATCCACTCATTAAATAATTCTCGATGGTTAGCGAGAGCCCTCTCTTCCGTTGAAATTGAGAGCGTCAGCAACATTAATTTTGCGGATTGTCCAAGCCTAGCGTCATAAACTTCTTCGACCTCGTGCTTCGCAGATTGGAAACTGAAATAAAGTGAGATGAGTAAGAGAACACTTACCAACACGCCTACTGATAGAGTTAACTGACGTTTGATCGAGTACGACTTCTTATCTTTCAAGAATGTACCCCACACCGCGAATATTTTTAATGACCACTTTGGGCGCTTTTTTACGCAAATTGTGAATATGAACTTCGATAGCGTTGTCGCTTGAACCTTCATCCCAGCCGTGTAGTGATTGTTGCAATTGCTCCTTACTTTGCACGCGTCCGGCGTTCGTCATCAAGCTGGTGAGGATTTTAAATTCATTGCGTGTGAGTTTAAGCGGCGCGTCATCGTAGCGAATGCTTTGTTCCGATAAGGATAAAGATAACTGCCCAACTTGAATGATTTCTTCTGCACTACCGGATTGACGGCGAATCAACACACGCAAGCGAGCGAGCAACTCTTCGAGTGCAAACGGTTTTCCGAGGTAATCATCTGCGCCGCCATCAAGGCCTTGAACGCGATCGCGAATGTCGTCTCGTGCGGTAAGTATCATCACTGGGAGCTTAAATCCGCCTTTGCGAATATTACGCAGAACTTCCAATCCATCGATATCGGGGAGAGTGAGATCCAATATTACGGCGGTGAACGCTTCTGTTTTGAGTGCGCTAGTCACGCCAGAGCCTTTTTCCACCCAATCCACGGTGTACCCATGGCGACTTAATGAAGTCACCATGGATTGACCGAGTAGTTTGTCATCTTCTACGAGTAATAAGCGCATGGATTATTTCAAACTCCCAAGAGTCGCTTCAATTTCCAGTTTTCGACCTTTATCAGCCAAAGGTCGGTCAGGGCGAGGTGACGCCTGCATTGCGCGAGTCAAATACACTTTCGCTTCCTTGTCTCGACCTTCTTCTGCAAGGAAGTCTCCATAAAAATAGTTCGGATCGATGCCTTTTGGATTGATCTCTAACGCTTTTTTCAACATTTCTTCGGCTTTATCGTCATCACCAAAGCCAATTGGCCACCCCGGAACTTTGTAATACAGAGAACCTAAACTGGTGTATGCAGATCCATCAAGCGCTTGCGGTGAAGTTGCGATTACCCCTTCGAGTAAAGATTTGGCTTCTTTGGCGAGTGATAGTGCACCCAAGCCACCTTGAGCACCAGCCAGCGATGCTTTATTGATTGCCAGCCAAACAGTGAGTTCGGGATTGCCCGGTTCTCTGTCGAGATAAATACTGGTTTTGGCAATCGCGCGATGGAAGCATTGTTCCTTTTCGTCTCCATCGGGCGTGCTGTACTGACATTCCGCCCATTTCTTTTGAACCTGTTGCAGTGGAGTATTACTTGCCAACGCAGCGGTCGAAGCTAACGTTGAACAAACCGTTAAAGCGCAAAGTAGTTGTTTGGTATTCATCGTCCATGTCCTCTTCAATGACTGACTCGGTTTACGTATTGGTGAATGGTTTCTTGTTGCTTACGAATCGCAGAAGAAACCACGCTTGGAAGCAGTTGATTGATGCGTGCAAAAAGCTTTTCTGGCCAACCAATCCATTTCGCGGAAATTTCTTTTTCCAACATGATGACAATGTGAGCGGCTACAACTTGCGGCGAGTCCGTTTTGTTACCCAGTTGTCGATTCATTTCATTGACGGCATCGCTATTGAGTGAGGTTTCTGTCGCTCTTGGGGCCAAATACAGCGCACGGATTCCGGTTGCGAACAGTTCTCTGTCGAGCGATTCGGTAAAACGGTGCAACCCCGCTTTTGCCGCGCAATAGGAGGTATAGCCTGGGTAGCCAATTGAGCCGAGTGTGGAACCAATATTGAGAATCACCCCAGGCTGTTTTAACCACGTTAACGCCGATTGGCACAGCAGCATCGGCGCAACGAGATTGAGTTGGATTTCGTCTGCAATCTGCGTTGGTCGTTTGTGGCTTAACAACGAGAAATCGTTGCTGCCCGCATTGTTAATCAGTGCGTCCACTTTTTGATGTTGACGCGCTCGATCTTTAATCGCAGTTAGTCCTTCTGGTGAGGTGATGTCTGCAACGACTAGGTCATGGCGTTCTGGATTCGACAGTTCACGCTGTAGTGTTTGCAAGCTCTCTTCGTTTCGCCCAACAAGAATGAGGCTGGCTCCGCGTTTTGCTAACTCTTGCGCGATGGCTTGCCCAATTCCGCCCGTTGCGCCTGTCAGGAGAATGGTGCTGTTGTTAATGATCATGCTTCACCTCACGCCGCTTGTTGGGTTGAGAAAGAAGGCAAAGAACGCAGCATTTGTCCGTACAATGCGAACACCATTTTTGCGGAGTCGATAATGACTTGTTGATCTTCCACTTTGGTGATTTTGTTCATCAGTGATTCAAAAAATTGCAGATGATCTTGGTCTAACACGCTGTGTGAAACTAGGTAAGTCATTGCCGAAGGCGGTAGGCTTAGCGTTGACTGGATTTTTTCAGCCATTTGGCCACCAATACCGACGCTGGTGCCTTCTAATACCCACACCATGCCAAACAGCGCGAGTGGGTTGTGGCGGTCAATGTTGTGGTAAAGGTAGGAAACCATCAGTTCAATCGGTGCACCTACTTGACCTACATCTTTGTTATTGCGCACTGCTTCGGCATCGCCGCCGCACGCTTTGATGTCATTTAAAATCCATTCTTGATGGCCTTTCTCTTCCTCGATGTACTCGGCAATGGCATCTCGTACCCATTCGTATTCGCCAGATAGTCGGCCTCCACACGCCATCAGCAAGGGAACAGTGTGCTTAACGTGATGGTAAGCTTGGGTTAGAAAGGCGATATACATATCTTTGGAAATGTTGCCTTGTTGAACTTCTGCGATGACTGGCGCAGTTAACATTGCTTGTTGAGCAGCGGCAGTGCTTTGTTTGAGTTGTTCGAAAAATAAAGTCATAACCTTCTCCTTAAGAAGCCGTTAACTAAGATGCAGTTTGGAAAGACGTAATGTGTTGCTGGAAGGGCAAATCGATGCGTTGGATCTTTTGCGCTTGCAGCGTTAATTCAGGCGTTGTGCTCGCTAATAACTGAGCCACATCATGTTCGATTTGATTTCGTTTGAGCTTGCCGTTATCCGTGTACCAACCAGAGATGGCTCGTGGGTTGTCCAGCAGCAATAAGGTTCGGATTTGAGCGTAATCGGGTAGGGTTCGGTTTAATGCATGAACCTTTGCTTCGACGTCTTCGCTATTGGCAATGACAGCGCATAATGTTTGTTGGCTTTCGCCTGTAACGATCAGTGGCGTCATCGGAAAAAACGCCAACGCTTCTGATTCAATCCATTCCGGTGAGACATTTCTGCCATATGCGGTGACGATAAGGTTCTTCTTGCGTCCTGAGAGAGTGACAAAACCTTGCGCGTCAATTTGGGCTAAGTCGCCAGTTGCCAACCATTCTTGAGTAAACGGCTCATTCAAATAACCAAGAGCAACGTTGCCTTTGACGAGCAGTTCACCATCTTCCGCGATACGAATCTGAGTGTGCGGAAGTGGTTTGCCACACGTTCCTGCTTTAAATGTAGCTGGTGTATTCAAACAAACGACGGAGCCACATTCAGACAAGCCATAACCTTCAAACGCAGGGATGTTCAGCGCATGCGCGGTGTTAATCAGTTGCGACGACACTCTTGCGCCGCCAACGGCGACAAATTTTAGAGAATCCACAAGAGAGGGCTGCTGTTTCGCGATGTGAATGAGCGCAAGCAATAATGCTGGTGTTAGCACTAAGCTTTCTGGTTTGATGGTCGCTAATGCTTGTGCAAACAAACCCGGTTCGAATTGGCTTGAACCGAGTAGGCCGGTTTGCGCTCCGGGTAAAATATATGACGTCACGCCCAACATGAGTGGAACATAAACGCCGGTTATGTTCTCGAGAAGTGTCGATAACGGAAGCAGCACTAAGTGCGAGTGCGCCGTGCCGTTTACTGCGTCGGCGAGCGATTTCGCCACCAAACACAAATGATCATTGCTTAAACACACACCTTTAGGCTGACCAGTCGAGCCAGAGGTAAAGGTGATTTTTCCGGTTTCTGGTATATAAGCTACCTGTGTACCTTCATCTCCCAACTGGTTACGCCGCAGCAAAGGCAAATTTGCAATGGAAAACGGATGGTCTTGCTGGTTAAAGCTTTGCTTAGGATGAGAAGCCAACCATGCTTGCCAATCGCCAACTAAAGCATCGACGCCTGATTGCTCTAACGTATGTTCAACCTGTGCATCAGAGAAAAAAGTCGGAATAGGTACGACGACTATGTCTGCCGCCATCGCCGCCAAATCAACAATGGCCCAATCGATGCTGTTTTCTTCGCGTAGCGCGAGTGCTTTGATGTTCTGTGCAATAAGCTCGGCGGCAACGAGTTCGATCTTGTTTAACAATTCAGAGTAAGTCAGTTCAACGGTTTGATTCGCTTCGTAGCCGACAAGTGCTACTCGGTCTGGCGTCGTTTTTGCCCATTTTGTAATGGCATCGAGGAGAATATTCATACGTCACCTATATTCTGGCGTGGTGTTTAACCAAGTTGTTCTGGTTGTGTTTGCGGTTTCTTTCTTGGACTAATCGAAGACGCTCTAGTCCTTTTTGCAAATTGCCTGCTAACACACGCGGTTGATGTTCGTAGTACGCCCCCCAAGTGGACTCGGCATCGGGGACTTTATTTTGATCGGCCTGCGCGATGATATGAGGCTCCAATCCTAAGCGCGCTATCATGGCGTGAAGTGGGTCTGTCGCGGTGAAGATGCACCATTCAAAACCGAGGTTGACCAGCATTTCTGCGATCAGGTAGAAGTGCAGAGATGACATGCCCTTAGCGAAAGATGCCAAGTGACCAAACTCCACTAAGTTCGAACGTTTTACGTCGCAGTTAAATACGTTAGAAACCAGCTTTTGGGCATCGTCTTCCAAATACTGTTCAAGGAACAAGGGCTCATTTTCGGCGATGCGAAAGCCGCATACGGAAATAATTTGACCGCCGTCAATGAGGGTTAAATACGCCGGCATAAATTGTTTCAGCTCGGCAAAGAATGCTTCTTGATAACGCTGAGAAACATGCTCGATAACTTGGCTCCAAAGCGGATGCATTGGATAGACAATGTCTAAAGTAAAGCCATCTACAGAAATTTGTGCATGGTGTTTCATGAGCGCTTCCTTTGTTTGATTGGTTATCAACAAAATAAAACGCGAAACTTAAGAAACTCTTAAGGAATGAAATTAAGTAGAAACTTTAAGAAAATACTGAGGAGCAGGGCTCAATATTGTTGCAACCCTTTTTACTACGGTGAATAAAATAAGAGCCAACCGATGTGATCGGTTGGCTCTAAAGTTAGGTGTCACGTATTTTAATGGTTGTGCCGATTACATGGCTGCTTTTTTAGCTTCGTCTACCCATGCGTCGAACTTTTTCTGGTTCGCTTTGATCCAGCCATTTACATGAGACTCGATGTCTGCTGAGCTGTTCTTACCTTGGCTCATCATCATATTCTGCGCACTAACATCATTGATGTTGAGCTTGATGATTTCAAACAGCTTCGCTGCTGCTGGGTTCTTTTCAGTAAACTCTTTGTTCGCAACGATGCGCATAGAGTTCATCTCAAAGCCGTAGTTCTTACCGTTCTCTAGTGTGGTGTCGATGTCCTTACGCTCACCAGGAAGTGAAGAGAATGGCACTTCTAACCACACAACATCTTTACCCGGAACTAAGACGCCACTTACCCAGTAAGGTGTCCAAGTGTAGTAAAGAATCGGATCGCCTTTTTTGTAACGAGAAATCGTGTCAGCGATAATCGCAGCGTAGTTACCTTGGTTGTGCGTTACTGTGTCACGAAGCTTGAACGCATCCAACTGATGCTCAACGACCATTTCACAACCCCAACCTGGGTTACAACCTGTTAAGTCCGCTTTACCGTCACCGTTGGCATCGAAAAGCTTCGCAAGTTTTGGATCTTTTAATTGACCAATATTTGTGATTCCATATTTTTCAGCGGTTTTTTTATCGATCAAGTAACCTTGCGCAGCACCACTTACATATTGACCTTTGCGGAAAAACTTATCATCACCGCCAGACATCGTGTACTTATCGGCGTGAAGAGGGAACCAACCTACTGCTAAGAAAGTAGCGTCGCCTTTAGCAATAGAGGTATAGCCTACGTTGTAATCCACTTCTTTAGTTGGTTTTACATCGTAACCAAGCTCTTCAAGTGCACGGTTTACGATCAATGTTTGAAACGTTTCCTCTGCAACGGTTGATTGAACTGGCTGAACAGTCACACCTTCACCCGGTAGTTCGCTTGCCACACCATAAGTTGAAAATGCGATAGTACTTAGAGCTCCAACAGAGAGCGCTTTCTTCCATGAATTATTCATTGATGTTTCTCCTAAGTTTTAGATCGTCTTGGTTCGTCTTTGTTTTCAGTTTTAATAGGTATGAAACAGGACCTGTGTGATACCAGCGAAGCTTGGTGTTACCCGCATTAACCCCTAATACTTGGGTAATACGGTCTAATAAAATGGCAAGAATTACGATGCCTAAGCCACCGACGGCAGCAAGACCCATATCAAGTCGGCCGATACCACGAAGTACCATTTGGCCCAAGCCGCCAACCGCAATCATTGAAGCGATCACGACCATAGAAAGTGAAAGCATCAAGGTTTGGTTTACCCCTGCCATAATCGTTGGTAACGCCAATGGCAATTGGATACGGTAAAGCATCTGTTTTTTGTTTGCTCCGAAAGAGTGGCCCGCTTCGATCAGCTCTTCAGGTACTTGCTGAATCCCTAAAATAGTCAGGCGCACAACGGGAGGCAGTGCGAAAATGATGGTTACTACAACGCCAGGAACGTTACCAATACCAAATAGCATAACGATTGGCACTAGATAAACGAACGCGGGGGTCGTTTGCATTGCATCGAGTATTGGTCTAACAAATTTGGCTGCGGTTTGGCTTCTCGCCAACCATATCCCCATCGGTAGCCCGATAAGCAAACAGAAGAAGACGGCGGTTAAAACCAGTGCGAGCGTTGTCATCGCCTGTGACCACGCACCAATTAGGCCGATAAAAACAAGGGATACAAGCGTTGAAAAACCGAGTTTTACATTGGAAAACTGCCACGCCAGCAAAAATAAAATGAGCACCATGATGGGCGCAGGTGTGGACACCAAAGCAGTTTCAAACGAGGTAAGAATAAAGTCGATTGGAACTCGAATTGCTTGGAAAACAGGGCGACCATGTTCCACCAACCAGTTCAACCCCGATTCTACCCAGCTATCAAGTGGTAGAACCGCATCTTGGAATGGGTTCATAATATCGAATGGCGCTTGCTCTACAGTTTCTGAGCTTAACCAGTCATTACTTGGGGCAGCGTCAGCACCTGCACCTTGTGACCAAGGATCATCTTGTGCAGGAGCGGTATTCGACCAGGGATCATTGTTAGTTTGCTCTGAAGACATCGTGTTAATCCTTATCTAGTGTTTGTAGAAGACGTGATTTAGTCACGACACCAAAGTAAGTACCTTGCTCATCAACGACAGGTACGGCATAAGGAACGCCTGCAACTAGCCCCAAAATGTCATTGATTGACTGTTCTGGCTGAAGAGTGACTTCATCCGTCAATTGAGCACTGGCTAGAGAGCGGTTTTCTTTGTGAGCCAAACGTAGTGAGTCAAGAGACACGATGCCGGAATATCGGCTAGATTTATCCACGACAATGCCGTAATCACGGTCATGATCCATCAGAATCTGCATCGCAGAGCCTGGGCCATCATTTTCCGATTTCTTAAAGACGGCGGCTGGCTTCTTACGAGCGATATCTTTTGCTGTCAAGACACTTGCGATGTTTACGCCGCGGAAAAACGCTTCGACATAATCATTTGCTGGGCTGTGCAATATTTCATCAGGTGTGCCAACCTGAACAACCTCACCGTTTTGCATGATGGCGATACGATCACCAATACGCATTGCTTCGTCCAAATCATGAGATATGAAGACAATTGTGCGTTTGTCATCGTTTTGTAGACGAATAAGCTCATCCTGCATCTCAGAACGGATTAATGGGTCTAAAGCGGAAAACGCCTCGTCCATTAATAGAATGTCTGGGTCACAAGCCAATGCCCTTGCTAGACCCACGCGCTGTTTCATACCACCGGATAACTCGTCAGGGAAAGATTCTGCATAAGGGTCTAAGCCAACTCTTTCCAAGGCGGAAAGGGCACTTTTCTGACGTTCATTAACATCAATGCCAGCAAGTTCTAAACCGAATGCAGCGTTTTCGATCACCGTCATGTGAGGCATAAGTGCAAAACTTTGAAACACCATTGAGATATTGTTGCGACGAACTTCTCGAAGTTCGTCTTCAGAGATATGGGCAATATCTTTCCCTTTTAGATAAACACTGCCTTTCGTTGGCTCAATGAGTCGGTTTAGGAGTCGAACGAGAGTAGATTTTCCCGAACCAGAAAGCCCCATGATCACGAAAATTTCACCTTCGTTAATGGTTAGAGATACATCGTTTACGCCGACTGTTAAACCTGTCTGTTCAAAAATACCATCCTTATCGATACCTTTTTCGATAAGCGAGAAGGCTCTTTCTGGGTCTTCTCCAAACACTTTATACAGTCCCTTAACTTCCAGTATGGGATCCATGTTATCTGTCCTTTTTTGTGTGTTTATAACTGTTTAACGATTTGTACTCTAATTAATTTTAGTTCAACTTTCAACGAATGGGGTTCGGTTAACTGGGTTTTATGTGCATACAATGAACAATTAAGTAGGTGTAGCTAAATAGTGTTTTTATTAACAAAAATAGATGCTTACTGTTGATTTTGTCTTTACCTAACTTTTCCATGACATTGGTTTGAATTTATTTTGAAGTTTTTAGTACATTTCAACTCAGCCCACCTGCATAGCTATAAGGAGAAATAGATTAGAGGTCTATATTTAAAAACATTAGAGCTCTAATTTTTTGTTGGAGTTTTATTCTGCGAACTAGGTTAGGTGTTGTTATTCTTAGATTTATTCATTGATTGATTTCAATCTTGGTGATATTTATCGCTGTAGTTTAGGCAACGTATGGAATAAAAGATGGAAGCCGAACAGTTAGAAGTGCTCAACTTCATTAGCCAGTACCCACCTTTCGATGATCTACCCGAAGAGCAGTTAAAAAAGATCGCTCTAAAGGCCGAGGTTGCATATTTTCGGCAAGGCACAGAGATACTCAATTTTGGAGACACGATCCGCGACTTATATATGGTGAGAAGCGGCGCTGTGGAGATCTACCGACGTAAAGGCGAACTCTATAACAGGATTGACGCTGGTGGACTGTTTGGACAGATGGGATTGTTAATGAACAACCGTGTGCGTATGCCGGCCAAAGCGATAGAAGACACCTTGGTTTACTGTATTCCGGAGGATATTTTCAATGAGCTTTGTGATGAGTTTGAAAACTTTGCTGACTACATGGAACTGGAAGACAGCGCGCGTTTGCGAAGCGCAATATCCAGCCGCTCAGAAAGCAATGACTTTACCACTGCCAAGGCACGTAAAATCTTAGCGAGAGATCCGGTAACGTTGGAGGCGACGGCATCGATTCAAGAAGCCGCGATACTGATGGCGGAGGAAAATGTCACCTCTTTGCTTATTGTTCGCCCAGCAGAAGAACTCACAGAAGAAGACGATGAACAACTACTTGGAATATTGACTGATCGCGATCTATGTATTCGCGTATTAGCTCAGGGCATTGATACCAATATCCCAGTGAGTGAGGTCATGAGTTATGACGTGGTGTCTCTGGATTACAACGCTTATGTCTTTGAAGCCATGTTAACCATGTTGCGCTACAACGTGCACCATCTCCCTATTTTAAAAGATAAAAAGCCGATAGGAATTATTGGCATGACGGATATTGTCCGTTATGAATCTCAAAACAGCTTGCTGCTCGTTAGCTCTATCTTCCAACAAACCAGCGTTGAAGATCTCAAGCAAGTTTCTGAACAAGTGAAAGACTGTTTTGTGCGAATGGTGAATGAAGATGCCAACGCTCATATGATTGGTCGAGCCATGTCGGTCATTGGTAGTAGCTTTAAACAGCGTTTGGCTGAATTAGCAGAGCAAGAGCTTGGCCCTGCGCCAATTCCGTATTGTTTGGTCGCTATGGGATCGATGGCCAGGGATGAGCAGTTAATTGTAACGGACCAAGACAACGCCCTTATTCTCGACAACAGTTATGATGTTGAGATGCACGGGGAGTACTTTGAAAAGTTTGCCAAATTTGTTTGTGATGGTTTAGCAGCATGCGGCTATGCTTACTGTACTGGCGACATTATGGCAACCAATCCAGAGTGGCGAAAAACCCGAGCGGAGTGGGAGGAGTGCTTTGGCAACTGGATAGATAACCCAACTCCTGAAAGGTTGTTAAACAGTAATATCTTTTTTGATTTATTAGGTGTTCATGGGCGAGTGAAGTGGGCGGAACAATTAAGCAGCTTTATTGTTAGGCGCGCGAAAAGAAACAACCGCTTCCTTGCATGTATGGCTTACAACGCGATACGTCGTACACCGCCATTGGGCTTCTTCAAAGATTTTGTTATGGAAAAAGATGGTCGTCACCGCAATTCTATTAATTTGAAAAGAAGAGGTACTGCGCCATTGGCAGATTTGATTCGAGTACATTCATTGGCAATTGGTTCCCGTTCGCAAAACTCGTTTGACCGTTTAGACGATATCAATGATGCGGGCATTTTACCTAAAGGTCGAGGAATGGACTTGAGGGATGCAATGGAATTGATCTACATGGTTCGAATTCGTCATCAAGCACTCGATATCGAAAATGGAGATGAACCAGATAACAACATTGAGCCAGAGAACATGTCAGAGTTTGAGCGCCGAAACTTAAAAGCTGCTTTCCAAATCCTTAGTAATGCACAGAACTTCATCAAGTTCCGATACCAGAGAAGTAGCAAATAATGTGGTTCTCAAAAAAGGCAGCAAAAGATCAGCCGTTGTTGGATACGTCTCGGACGCCAGAGTGGTCAACGTTATTTAAACAGCTCGCGACCGAAGCAAGAGACGAGAGACTCAAACGTTATTACTCGACACCGATGGTTAATGGGGAAACCCCAGTTGAGGAAGTGCCATTTGTCTCGGTAGATTTTGAAACGACAGGTTTAAATGCGGAAGAGGATGCAATTCTCACGATTGGACTTGTGCCGTTTACTATTGATCGTGTTCAATGTAGTGGCTCTGCGCATTGGGTTGTTAACCCTAATCGTGAGTTAAACGAAGAGTCAGTTGTGATTCATGGCATCACTGATTCTGAAGTCAAAAACGCGCCCCAATTAACCCACATTTTAGGGGAAATATTGGATGCGCTGTCAGGCAAAGTTGTGCTTGTTCATTATAAAAATATCGAAAGGCAGTTTTTTAATAACGCGTTGCTAAATAGCATTGGGGAGGGGATACAGTTTCCCGTTGTCGATACGCTAGACATTGAACACGCGATACAGCGCCGTGAATGCAGTGGCCTATTCAATAAGTTAAAAGGTAAGAAGCCAGGCTCTGTCAGGCTGGGGCATGCTCGTGAAAGGTATCGCCTTCCTGCTTATCAACCTCATCATGCTTTGACCGATGCGCTGGCAACTGCTGAACTGTTTCAAGCACAGTTGCAATATCATTTTAATCGAAGCATGCCAATCTCTTCGATTTGGCAATAAGCGTTGTTTATGATGAAGACAATAAAATGCAATGAAAGGTAGGGGGCTTTGCGATTATGATGGCGGACTGAGTAACCGCTTATAAGAACTATGTTTTTTGAACATGTGCTTGGTAGTGATGGGAGGTTTCATCACTCAAACTCCGACGAAAGTAATTTAAATTTGGTCACGTATTTTTAAGGAGATTATCCGTGAGCACCGATAATAACGGTGGCATTCAACGCCCCGATGGAAAGGTAAACGCGATAGACACTGACTATCAAATTGGTCAGGATAACGTCGCGTTAAAAGTAGGCCCGTTTGGCCTTGATATTCATAACCGTGTTTTTGCAATTTCTGGTTTAGCAATCATCCTATTTGTTGTAGTAACACTATTATTTCGAGAACAGGTAGAGCCGTTTTTCGCAGATCTAAGAGCGGGTTTGTTACACCATTTGGATTGGTTCTTTCTCGCATCTGGTAATATTTTTGTCATTGTCTGTGTTGGGTTGATTTTTACACCGCTAGGTCGCGTACGAATCGGCGGTACAGAAGCGACGCCAGATTATTCCTATGCGGGTTGGTTGGCAATGCTCTTTGCAGCAGGTATGGGTATCGGTCTGGTGTTCTTTGGTGTATCAGAACCTATGTCTCATTTTAGTTCTGCTATTGGTGGCGTGAACGTTGAGAACGGTGTTCGTACTGACTGGGCCCCTCTAGGTGGTGCAGAAGGCGATGCAAGTGCTGCATCTGCACTAGGCATGGCGGCGACGATTTACCACTGGGCGCTTCATCCGTGGTCAATCTATGCGCTATTGGCTCTTGGTTTGGCGATTTTCTCGTTTAATAAAGGCTTGCCACTTACCATGCGATCCATTTTTTACCCACTGTTTGGTGAGCGTGTATGGGGTTGGACTGGTCACATTATCGACATTCTTGCCGTTGTAGCGACAGTTTTTGGTCTGGCAACGTCTCTAGGTTACGGTGCGTCTCAAGCCGCAACGGGTTTGAACTTCCTATTTGATGTTCCAATGACGAATACTACGCAGGTACTATTGATTATTGGCATCACCGCACTCGCTTTAATCTCAGTTGTTGCGGGACTAGACAAAGGCGTGAAAATCTTATCTGAGATCAATATGGGTCTCGCTGCGCTTTTACTGCTTTTCGTTATTGTTGTCGGCCCGACGATCGCGATTTTAACGGGTTTCTTCGAAAATATAGTGTCATATGTGGCTAATATTCCTGCCCTATCAATGCCATTTGGACGAGAAGACGTAAACTATTCTCAAGGTTGGACAGCATTCTACTGGGCTTGGTGGATTTCTTGGTCACCATTTGTCGGTATGTTCATTGCGCGTGTATCTCGTGGTCGTTCCGTTCGTGAGTTCATTATTTGCGTTATCCTTATCCCTTCCTCTGTTTGTGTGTTATGGATGACCGCTTTTGGTGGTAACGCTATAAGCCAATACGTGAGCGATGGTTATGAAGCCGTGTTCAACGCGGAATTACCGTTAAAACTATTTGCCATGTTAGATGTGATGCCTCTAGCTGAAATTACATCTTTCGTCGGTATTATTTTGGTGGTGGTATTCTTCATTACCTCTTCAGACTCTGGTTCACTGGTTATTGATACTATTGCTGCGGGCGGTAAGGTCGATGCGCCAACGCCTCAACGCGTGTTCTGGTGTACGTTTGAAGGCTTAGTTGCGATTGCATTGATGCTTGGTGGTGGCCTAGCGGCAGCTCAAGCAATGGCCGTGACCACAGGCCTACCATTTACGATTGTTCTGCTTGTTGCAACGGTTTCTCTAGTAAAAGGCTTGATGGATGAACCTCGTCCAAAAGCGGTTTCTAAGAAGAAATCGAAATAACCAACATCAGCAGTTAAATATTTGAATAAAGCGGCATGCGAAAGCATGCCGTTTTTTTTGATTTTTGAATTTTTTGCTGAGAAATGAAGACCATGGAGGACTGTTTTTTCTGTTCGTTTTTTATACTTATTCTTTAAGTGATTTTTTAATAAATTAGACCTCGAACTATTTTAAGATTTGGTTAAATGGCGTATTTTTGTGATATCTGTCACAAAAATATCGATAAAAAGGCGGATTATTTGATTTTTAGTCGCGAGGGATGCCCATAATAAAAAGGAAATTTAATTAGACCTCAAAGGATATGTATTTCCACATGATCACATCAGCACCTTGGGTTCTTTATCCAGAGATTGGAGAAGACTCAAGTAAAAAATGGATTTTTCGTGAGCCTAAAATCTCTGATGGTGACGACATTTACAGCTTAATTGCAGACTGTCCTCCATTGGACATGAACTCATCTTATTGCAATTTCCTACAGTCTACGCATTTCAGCAAAACCAGTATTTTGGTTGAGCAAAAAGGCGAAATCGCAGGTTTCATTTCCGGTTATCAGAAACCAGACGAGCAAGACGTTTTATTTGTCTGGCAAGTTGCAGTCTCACCTCGCTTTAGAGGTCACGGTTTAGCATTCCGCATGTTGAAAGAACTTCTCACCCGAGAGGAATTGGGCGGTGTTAAATCGGTAGAAACTACCATCACGGAAGATAATAAAGCCTCTTGGGCATTGTTCAAAAAGTTAGATGCGATGAACGGCAACTCTGGCCAAGTAAGCACATTTTTGGATGAAGAAGCCCACTTTAAAGGCAAACACGATACAGAATATTTGTATCGCATTCCTCTCAAATAATCCTCAAACAATAGGAATTAAAAACGGTCTCATCATGGATATTTTCAAAAAGCAGGAATCCAACGTACGCTCATATTCAAACAATTTCCCAGTCGTTTTTCGTAAAGCGAAAGGCTGCTGGCTGGAAACAGAACAAGGTGAACGATACTTAGACTTCCTTGCTGGAGCGGGATCTCTAAATTACGGCCATAACAACCCAGTACTTAAGCAAGCACTGCTTGAGTACATTGAGATGGACGGTATTACTCACGGTTTGGATATGCACTCAGAAGCGAAAGCATCGTTTCTTGAAGCGTTGGATACTTACATCCTTAAACCAAGAAACTTGGACTACAAAGTCCAGTTTACTGGCCCAACTGGTACTAACGCCGTTGAGGCAGCACTTAAGTTAGCGAAAAAAGTAAAAGGTCGCGACAGCGTCGTTGCATTTACCAACGGTTTCCACGGTTGTACAGCTGGCGCACTGGCTGCAACGGGTAACCAGCATCACAGACAAGGTAACGGCTCTAGCTTAAGTAACGTCACTCGTATTCCATTTGAAGGTTACGCTGGCGTTGATGGTCTAGCATTGTTCGAAACCATGCTAAACGACAACTCTGCAGGTATGGATAAACCAGCCGCTGTACTTCTTGAAACTGTGCAGGGCGAGGGTGGTTTAAATGCTGCTTCAAACGAGTGGTTACAACGTTTGAGCAAAATCTGTAAAGCCAACGACATTCTTGTGATTGTCGATGACATTCAAGCTGGCTGCGGACGTACAGGTACTTTCTTTAGCTTTGAGCCTTCAGATATTCAACCAGATATCGTGACGCTATCGAAATCGATCGGTGGTTACGGTTTGCCAATGGCCGTCGTTCTACTTAAACCAGAGTTAGACCAGTGGAAGCCAGGTGAGCATAACGGCACGTTCCGTGGTAACAACCATGCATTTATTACCGCGGCGAAAGCTTTAGAAATTTATTGGGCAAATGATGACTTTGAAACACACATCAAGCAGTGTTCAGACAAAGTAAGTGCTGTTATTGATCGCTGCGTTCGTCGCTTCCCACAAATGTTTGTACAGAAAAAAGGTCGCGGCATGATGGTTGGTATTGAGTGTATCAACGGTGATATGGCATCTGAAATCGCGAAAAACTGTTTCGAAAACGGAATGGTAATTGAGACAGCTGGCCCTGACGACGAAGTCGTTAAGTTCTTCTGCCCACTTACGATTAGCGAGTCAGAACTAGACCAAGGACTAAGCATCTTTGAAAGTGCAGTGGAAACCATTGCTGCGAAACATTTCAAACAAGCATCTTAATAAGGATTATTAATTATGATCGTCAGAACACTCGATGAGTGTCGCAACAGTGAGCGACGTGTGGTTTCAGATAACTGGGAAAGTGTCCGTATGTTGTTGAAAGATGACAACATGGGTTTTTCTTTCCACATTACTACGATTTATGAAGGTACTGAAACACACATTCACTATCAAAATCACCTAGAATCGGTTTTTTGTATGAGCGGTGAAGGTGAAATTGAAGTCGTTGGTGGAGAAACTTACCCGATTAAACCGGGTACGTTATACATCCTTGATAAACACGATGAGCACTACTTGAGAGCTTATAAGAATAAAGAAATGGTAATGGCGTGTGTATTCAACCCACCAATTACCGGCGCTGAAGTGCACGATGAAAACGGTGTTTATCCTCTCGTTGACTAAAAGATAGAGGTGGGGTGCTTGTCACCCCACGATCAACTATCTCTTCTTTTTTCTTTTAAAGTTACCAATCAAAAAAGGCTTATCATGACATTTACCGTAGAAAAAATCGGCGGTACATCAATGACAGCATTTGATGCTGTTCTCGACAACATTATTCTTCGTCCTAAATCGCCATACAATCGTATCTTTGTCGTCTCTGCATATGGCGGTATGACCGACGCGCTACTCGAATGTAAAAAAACCAGTAAGCCAGGTGTTTATCAGCTTATCGCGAAACGTGATGACAAATGGGAAGAAGCGTTAGCATACGTTGAAAGCCGTATGCTGCTCACAAATGAAAATATTTTCGCGGACCCAATGAATCGTATCCGTGCAGATAAATTCATTCGCTCACGTATTGCTGAAGCGAAAAACTGTATTGCGAACATTTTAGAAACTTGTCAGTACGGTCAGTTTTCGCTACGTCAGTATTTGCCTCAAATTCGAGAGTTTCTGTCGTCTATCGGTGAGGCGCACAGTGCTTACAACACGGCATTGAAACTAAAAAATATGGGTATTAACGCTAAGTTCGTTGACCTGTCCGGTTGGGACAATCAAGCGCCAAGAAGCCTTGATGAATCGATCAGTGATGCGTTTGCTGATATCGATGTGTCAAAAGAACTGCCAATTGTTACAGGTTATGCTTACTGTAAGGAAGGCCTAATGCACACTTATGACCGAGGTTATAGTGAGATGACATTTAGCCGAATTGCAGCGATAACAAAAGCGGATTTAGCGGTAATTCACAAAGAATATCACTTGAGCTCTGCAGACCCGCGTGTTGTTGGTCCTGAAAAAGTTTTGCCAATTGGTAGTACAAACTATGACGTAGCAGACCAACTTGCTAACCTTGGCATGGAAGCGATTCACCCAAATGCAGCCGCAGGTTTACGCGAGAGTGGTATTGAGCTACAGATCAAAAATACATTTGAACCTGAACACGAAGGCACTTTGATCTCTTCAAGCTACCGCCCAGAAGAAGACAAAGTCGAAATTATCGCAGGTAAAGAAAAAGTGTTTGCACTGCATTTGTTTGACCAAGCGATGGTGGGAAAAGCCGATAACGTTAGCTACGAATTAATGGAAATTATCTCTGATGCTCGCGTAAGTTTAGTTGGTAAAGAGATGAACGCGAACTCTATTACTTACTATCTAGGTGGCAGTACTGATAGCTTGAACAAAGTATTGTATAAAGCTGAAAAACGCTATCCGAATGCGTCGATTAAAGGCCGTATGGTCGCGCTGATTTCAGCCATCGGTTCTCAAATTGACACTAACAAGACACTAGCGAAAGGTGTACTTTCTTTGATGAACAATGGCGTAACGCCAGTTGCACTTCACTCATCAATGAGAAATGTAAACGTTCAGTTCGTAGTGGGTGATAAAGAATATCAGCGTGCGATTTGCGCATTACATGATGAATTCTTTCAGAGCAATAGTTTAACTAAATCGGTTAACGTAGCTTAGTTTATTCACGGTTAAAATACAAAGGAGAGCAGGTTTGCTCTCCTTTTTGTTTTTCTGTGTTCTCAATATAGGCCCGCTTTGCATGGAGTAAACTACCGAGCTAAGTGTGTCCGTAGAGATACAGATAAGCCAGCAGAACTCTGCTGGCTCAGTAACGCAATCTAGAGTGATTAATTAAATTACTTAACTTTATTCACTTCTTGTTTAAGCATTTCTAACTGCTGCATCTTTTCTTGCATCTGCAAAGAGTCGTAATTTAAAGAAGCAGGGTTCATAGTTGTACCGCGTTGCATTGGGTATTCAGGTAACGTTTTAAAGAAGTCGCCAACAACGTCTTGAATTGGTACAAACAACCACATGTTGTCTGCCATCCAACGTAGGTACATTTGTGACTCGCTAGGACCTTTTTCAAATGGGTCAGCGCGTAAGTGAATGATTTTAGGCCAGTTTGGCACAGATCGTACGGCGTCACTTAGGTTTCCTTCTAGAGTTGCAAAGTGAAGTTTCCAGTCATTCCAGCGTACTGCGTTTAGTTCACCATTTGAGGTGAAGTAGAGCAGAGACTCACGTGGTCCTTTGTCTTCTTTGCCCTCGAAGTATGGCATGAAGTTGTAGCCGTCTATATGGACACGCCAGTCTTTACCATTTGCTTTGTAACCTTCAGCAAGCTTTTCTTTCACGTCAGGAACGCCAGCTGCCGCCAACAATGTTGGCAACCAGTCTTGATGAGCCATCATTTCGTTGATTTTCGTTCCTGGCTTAATGACACCAGGCCAACGCACAAGTTGAGGCACACGCATACCGCCTTCCCAAGTCGTGCCTTTCTCACCGTGGAATGGGGTCGCGCCCCCATCAGGCCAAGTCATGGTTTCTGCGCCGTTATCAGTTGTATAAATAACGATAGTGTTGTCAGCAACGCCTAACTCATCGAGTTTGTCGAGCAATACGCCGACTTGATCGTCATGCTCTAACATGCCATCAGCGTAAATGCTAACACCGGATTTGCCTCGGTACTTCTCTTGTAATCGGGTCCAAACGTGCATGCGCGTAGAGTTATGCCAGATGAAGAAAGGCTTATCTGCTTTAACAGCTTTCTCCATAAACGATAAAGTGCTTTCGAGGAACTCTTCGTCCGCGTGTTCCATGCGTTTACGCGTCATTGGGCCAGTATCTTCAATCTTACCGTCGGCATAAGATTTAATTACACCACGAGGACCATAGCTTTTACGGAACTCTGGGTCTTTAGGGTAATAGTAGGTTTCGGGCTCTTCTTCTGCATTAAGGTGGTACAAGTTACCAAAGAATTCATCAAAACCATGATTGGTAGGTAGGTGCTTATCTTGATCGCCCAAGTGGTTTTTACCGAACTGAGCTGTCATATAACCTTGGTCTTTTAGTAAGTCAGCAATAGTTGGTGCCCAATCTGGAATCCCATGGTCGGAACCCGGCATACCAATCGTCAGCAAGCCAGTGCGAAATGGTTCTTCGCCAGTAATGAATGCTGCTCGACCCGCAGTACAAGATTGTTGGCCGTAATGGTCTGTAAACAAAGCCCCTTCGTTCGCGATACGATCGATGTTAGGGGTTTTGTAACGCATCATACCTTGGTTATATGCGCTGATGTTCCAGTAACCGACATCGTCACCGAAAATTGCAAGTATGTTGGGTTTGTCTGCCGCCATCGCTGCGCTGGACGTTGCTAACAGCCCGACGCCTACTGCGATTTTTCTCAATTGGTTTGCCATAAAAAACTCCAGGTGGTTGAGAGTAACGAGAAGCACAAGTAAACCTTGTGCTTAGGTGCTGCATAAGTTAATGATGTGTATAGAAAAATCCTCTTATACTCTTTATAACCATAAGTTATTGAGGGTGTTTAACTATTTGTTTCTAAATAAAAATACTTGTCATTGTGATGATTTGGGGAGGTTTTAAAAATAGAGGTGGGTCACTAATGAACACCATTGCCGATTGCTGGTGAGACGAATAAAGTTTCAGCAAAAACACCGAGATACTCCCTAATCGGGGGACGAAGAATGGAGCACTCATTTTGAAAGCCTTTCACTTCTAATTATTTGTATAACCAAGGGGTTAGCGACTATATTGATTCAAGTTGCACCATCTAAATACTAAGGATAGTTATGAGTCAGTGGGCAGGTCGGTTTCGGTGTCTATTTCTGGGTATCGTCATGGTGAGTGGTTCGTTTTTTTCCCAGGCATCAGTGATAGAGAGTTCCCAAAATACCACGAAGCTTGGGTTGGACTATGTTGGCACGCAAACGTGCACGGAATGTCACCAACAAGAGGTGGAGGCTTGGAAGGGCTCTCATCACGATATGGCAATGAAACATGCAAACTCAGAATCTGTTCAAGGTGATTTTGATAACCGCACAGTGACGCATGATGGGCAACCCAACCGTTTTTTTAGACGAGGCGAGGAGTATTGGGTCAATATTCAAGGCCCTGATGGTCAATGGCATGATTATAAAATTAGCTACACATTTGGTTGGGAACCGTTACAGCAATATATGGTGGAGTTTGAAGACGGTCGTGTACAGCTCATTCCTTTTGCGTGGGATTCAAGGACGAAATCGGAAGGTGGTCAGCGCTGGTTTCACCTTTATCCAGAGACAACAACGACAGATGAGTTTTACTGGACTAACACTGGGCAAAATTGGAATTTCATGTGTGCAGACTGTCATTCGACCAATTTAAAGAAGAACTATGACGCAATCAAAAATACCTACAATACGTCTTGGTCCGAGATCAATGTTGGTTGTGAAGCGTGTCATGGCCCTGCAAGTGGACACATCGAGTTGGCGAAAAAGTCCGCATCTACAGGAGGCTCTTTCGATACAGGTAGTCACTATGGTTTTGACCGAAATTTATCTAAAGCGGTAACCGAGTGGGTATTTGAGAAGGGCCACAGAACGTTACAACCAAAAGCAATCGCAGAAACAAATCAAGTTCAGACGTGCGCACAATGTCACAGCCGTCGAACGCAGTTAAATGAGACTGGTGATCACATTCAAGGCTCATTTTTCGATAAATATCGGTTAAGCTTGATCACTCCAGAACTCTACTACCACGATGGCCAAATTTACGATGAAGACTATGTTTACGGTTCATTTCTTCAGTCTGAAATGGCTGAAAAAGGCGTAACATGCACCAATTGCCACGATCCTCATTCGGCAAAACTAAACATCCCAGAAGAGGCGGTATGTTCACAATGTCATATTGCGTCAGAATATACCCCAGAAAACCACACCTTCCATGAAGCGGGAGCCAAAGCGTCACAATGTACGACTTGTCACATGCCAGAAACGACTTATATGCAAGTCGATCCTCGTAGAGACCACAGTTGGCACGTACCTAGACCTGACTTGAGTAAACACATCGACACGCCTAATGTATGTGCGTCTTGTCATGAGGATAAGAGTAACCAGTGGGCGGATGCGCAGATAGCCGAATGGTTTCCTCACTCTCAATACCGCAATCAACAACACTTTGCTGTCGCGTTTTATGCCGATGCAATTGGGCACAAAGGGGCGGCGAATGCTCTGGCTTACTCTGCTCAGGATTCATCATTAAAAGACATCATACGAGCTTCTGCATTAGAGCGAACGGGCGGTAATACTGACCAAAATACGACAGTTTCGCTCGCAAGGGCCGTTAAAAATGAGAATGAAATGATTAGACTCGGCGCAGTCGCGGGCTCGTCTGGTTATGAGTTTCATGATCGATGGCGAATTTTAGAACCACTGCTGGATGATCCCGTACTTTCAGTGAGGGCGGAGGCGGCTTCGGTATTAGTGACCAGCTATGCGCAAATGACGCCGTTACAAAAAGATAGGATTCAACCACCGCTTGAAGAGTACATGGACATTCAAAAGTTTAACGCCGATCGTGGTTTTGGTAGAACCAATTTGGCAAATGTATACCGCAGCTTAGGCGAAATCGATAAGGCAATTGCGTTATACCAAGAAGCGATAAGTATCGAGCCTTATTTCGAAAATAGTTACGTGAATTTATCGGACCTGTATAGACGCCTTGGGAAAGAAAAAGCTGCGCTCTCGGTGTTACAACAAGGGATGAAAGCTCAGCCTAGATCCAGCTCATTACCTTACAGTGCCGGTCTTTCTTTGTTACGCCAAGGCAAGGAAGATGAGGCCAAAGCTCTACTTAAACATGCCGCAGAACTAGGAAAGACTAACGCTCACTACTGGTATGTTTATGGTCTGGCTTTGGAAAAAAGTGACGTTCTGGAAGCCAGTAAGGCATTGCAGACTGCGTTTAAAGTCGGTGGGAACCCTCAACATTTATATGCTCAATGCGAAGTTCTAGCGAGAAATCATAAAAAAGGTGCTGTCGCTTTTGCTTTCGATAGGTGTCTAAAAGAGCTGAGTAATTATGCTCCTAAGCAGGCTATTGATCAGCTGAAAGCATCTATTGCGAATCTGTAGAGATTAAACACCAATAGTAAAAAGTGGAGCCTTTATCGCGCCACTTTCTCTACTTAGTTTAGTCTACGTCTTTCGCTAGTCTAAGGCCCATGTCAGACATAATGACGGATTGGCTGGCAAAATCGCGGCGATAGTTTTCAGATTCGTCTGCGTCATAAGCAAAGCTGCCGCCACGTACAGACTTGTGTGCAAGGCTTTCTTTTTCCTCTTTTGCGTTTACCGGATTATCACTGGGCGCTGTTTTGTAATAACCTTCGTCAAAAGCATCAATCACAAACTCGCCTACGTTACCTGTCATGTCGTACAACCCGAGCTCGTTTGGTTGCTTTTGACCTACCTTATGAGCCTTATTGTGCGAGTTATTCGCATACCAAGCCACATCGTCAATATTGTTTGATCCAGAAAAAGTGAAGCCTTTGCTTAAAATTCCGCCTTTAGCGGCAAACTCCCATTCAGCTTCTGTTGGTAGACGGTAATGCTCTCCCGTTTTTTCATTCAATTTCTTAATGAAATAATTGGCTTGTTGCCAACTAATATTATTGACGGGTGTATTTGGATCTCGAAAGTAGCTCAGAGAGGAGCCAGTGACAGCTTCAAAGACCGATTGAGTTACCTCGAATTTTGACAAATAGAATCCATCAACCTTAACAGTGCGAGCTGGGCGCTCTGACTTTTTGGCTGATGGATTATCTGCGCCCATCGTAAACTGCCCACCTTCGACAAGAACCATATCTTGATCGATTTTCTGAGCGAGAGAGTTTGGTGGGGTTGTTGCACACCCACTAATTATCAGCGTGACCGATATGGCTGAGACAAAGGAAATAATCTTACTTTTGGGATGCTTCATTCGGCAACTCCGTCAACGACTTTGGTCAAAAAGTCTAGCAAGCAAAACCATAACAAACGGTTATACACACTATAACAAGCGCCGAGAATAATTGAACATTATCATCACCCTAGGCGATTAACTCGATGATTAGGTTTGACATCATTGGGGACAGGTTAGCAACTAAGAAGGTGATGAATGCACATAACTCAAGGGCCGCAGTTCAACGGAAAAGCATCTAAGCGTTTACATGTGATGGCAAAGCCCATTGGTGCTGCCTGCAACATCGATTGCACTTATTGTTATTACTTAAGCAAACAAGATTTGTTGGAATATAAGCAAGGGTGCTCGCCAATAATGGATGACGAAACCTTAGAGAGCTATATCCGCCAATACATAGAAGGACAGAACACACCTGAAATTATCTTCTCTTGGCAAGGTGGAGAGCCAACTATGCTGGGGTTGGATTACTTCAAAAGAATTGTTGAATTACAAGATAAATACCGCCCTCATGGTATTACGATCTCTAATGATCTTCAGACTAATGGCACGCTTCTTAATGATGAGTGGTGCGAGTTTCTAAAAGCGAACCACTTTCTTGTCGGTTTAAGCATCGATGGCCCTGAGATGATGCACAACGCTTACCGAACAAATCGAGCAGGAAGAGGAACATTTAAACAAGTGATGAACGCCGTTGAGCTATTACATAAGCATGAAGTGAAGTTTGCAACGCTCACGTGTGTGAACAACTTGACCAGCCGTAACCCATTGGAAGTGTATCGCTTCTTACGAGATGAAGTACGTTCCCCTCAAATGCAGTTTATTCCGATTGTTGAGCAGAAAACTTTCAGAACAACAGCGCCACAAACTTGGAAGCCCAATGAGCAACTGATGCAAGGTGATAAACGTCTGATTCCCGGTCACAAGGATTCGGTTGTCGAGCCATTTTGTGTGGCGGATGAAGCATGGGGTAACTTTCTTATCGCGATATTCAATGAGTGGGTCGTGCATGATATTGGTAACGTTTTTGTACAGTATTTTGAAGCAAGTTTGGAAACATGGATGGGAAGCAAAAACCCACTATGCACGCTAGGTGAAATCTGTGGCAAAGGTTTAGCAATGGAACCAAACGGTGATGTCTTTGCGTGTGACCACTATGTTTACCCGGAATACAAGGTCGGAAATATTCACCGCGAAAAACTCGATACTCTCGCTTATAGCCCTGACCAGCAGAAATTCGGGTTTGCTAAAAGTCGTACACTGCCTCAGCAGTGTGTTCATTGCGATTATCAGTTTGCATGTTTTGGAGAATGCCCTAAAAACCGCTTTATTCGCACCAGAAAAGGTGAGCCTGGCCTTAACTATCTATGTGCAGGTTGGAAGAAGTTTTTTGCGCATGTCGACAAATCAATGGCGTACATTTTACGAGCGATGGGCAACCCTGTGGTACACGGTAAATACAGCGATAAGGTTTTACACCTGAAAGCGTCTAATCGACCTGTTTTTGACACTAAGTTCTAAGATTCAACTGGTCCAGTTTTATAAAAGTAAGGTCTCATCAATGCAAAAGATAACGCGTTTTACGAAGTCACTTTTAACTTTCACGCTGAGTGTAGCGTTAAGCCAAGGCGCTTGGGCTCAAGATAAACCTCCGCTCAATTCAGATAGAGTTTCACCCGTTGAGATAGCATCTCAAGAAGAACCAATGACGCTAGCACAGCAAGTCGAAAAATTGTCTTATGATGCACAAAACAAGAAGTTGTCTTCAGAAAAGCGTATTGATGCTTTACGTGAACTAGCCAACTACCCCAGCCAAAACGCTTTGGTTGCCGTCGCTCGTGGTTTGAAAGATGCAGATGCTGGAATTCGTGAAGCAGCAATTGTAGGAGCTCAACCCTATATGATAGAGCATCGCTGGCGTCTGGTTTCCCCGTTGCTAAGTGATGACGATGCAATGGTTCGAATTACCGCAGCGATAAACTTGGTTCGAGATTACGCCAGTTTAAGTTCGGAGCAGCAACAGTTACTTGAAGGCGCGGTGACTGATTTAACATCCTACTTGTCGCAGAAAACTGACAACGTTTCTAGATTACTCCTTGCCGATGTATATCGTTGGCATCGAGAGTGGGACAAAGCGGCATTGATTTATCCAGAGCTAACCAAGCTGATGCCAGGTAACCCGCAAGTCTGGTTAAGCTATGCGGACAATTTTCGAGCGCAACAAAAAGATCGACAAGCTATCCAAGTACTTGATGAAGCAATCACACTTTTTCCTCATAACGCGGCTTTGCATTACTCGAAGTCATTGGCGCTAGTAAGACTTAGTGAGAAGCATGATGCCGCTAGCGAAATTGAAAAGGCCGCTAACATGGCAAAGAACAACAGTTATTTTTGGTACTTAAATGGTGTTCTGCAAGAAGAGTTAGATCTTAAAAAATCTGTGGACGCTTTTGAAAAAGCTTATTTGATCTCTGGCGCGCCGGAGCAGCTTTATGCAGTGTGTGATATCTACATTCGGTACGATAACCCCAAGTCTGAACAGTGTTTAGCGGAACTTAAGAAAGTGGCTCCGGATTACGTGATTGATGAGCTTAATAAGAAAAAGGGACGTCAAAGTACTTCAGAGCAGGTTGACGCCAGCTAACTCAACACTTTATCAGTAAGCTTCTTTAATTAAAGCGTGTTTCTAGTTACAGCGTCACTTTTTGGTGTCGTTACATATGTTGCTCTGAATTGCGCTTGTTAATCGTGAACTATACTTTCATTTGGATTTGCATCCCGTACCTCAATATAAGGAATTAAAATGGCTATAAAGTTAAAGGTGATTGTCCTTGCGACAAGTTTTGCTCTGTCTAGCTATGGCATTGCTGCTGATGTGCAAGATCCTCTGCCGTCATGGAACAACACCGGTGCGAAGCAAGCTATTGTGGCGTTTGTTACTAAAACGACGACTCAAGGCTCGGACGCTTATGTTCCTGAAAGTCAAAGGATCGCTACGTTTGATAATGACGGGACGCTGTGGGCAGAAAAACCCGTTTATCTACAGCTGTTTTTTGCGATCGATAAAGTGAAAGAGATGGCCTCTGAGCATCCTGATTGGAAAACAACAGAACCTTTTGCTTCGGCAATAAAAGGTGACTTGGAGGGGGTTGGCAAGCAAGGCCTTGAAGGTGTGATGCAGCTTGTTATGGCGACTCACTCTGGAATGTCGACTGATCAGTTCCATCAAGAAGTGAAGGAGTGGATGAAAACGGCCGTTCATCCTACGACGGGAAAGCCATACACTGAAATGGTTTATCAACCGATGCTTGAGTTACTCGACTATTTGAGAGCAAATGACTACCAGACCTATATAATTTCTGGAGGTGGCATTGATTTCATGCGTGTTTGGGCACCAGAAGTGTACGGGATCCCAACGCAAAATATCGTTGGGACGACATTAAAAGCGGAGTATCAGGTCGTTGATGGAAAGCCAACGATTCAACGCTTGCCAGAAATTGATTTTGTGAATGATAAAGCGGTGAAGCCTGTCACGATCCAGAACTTCATTGGTAAGCGCCCGGTGATGGCATTTGGTAATTCTGACGGTGACTTACAAATGTTAGAGTGGACTAAAGCGGGGTCTGGCCCACGATTTTCAGCGGTTATCCATCACACGGATGACAAGCGTGAATGGGCGTATGATAAAGACTCTCACGTGGGTAAATTAGACAAATCATTTAAAGTGGGTGAAGAGCAAGGTTGGTTGTTTGTCGATATGAAACAAGATTGGAATCAAGTTTTTAAAGAAGCGATGAAAAAGTAGCGACCCAGCCAACGTAAACATTACACCAAACATTTTGTGATAGGGGGTGATGAGCAAAACGCTCTTCATCTCCTCAACTTAACAATTCTGTTTGGTATCAGCATAAGCAAATATTGCGTGCGTCCGTATTGGTTATTTGATTGCTGTGTGGCATTATTGCTTAAAACCACTTAAGTGAATTTAAGTAATGACGCAAGAAGAGCGATTGATAGAACTCAGAGCCAAGCTAGAGCTACAAAACAAAATAACGTTATCGGAAGTTTGCGAGTATTTTGGCATCTCGCGAGATTCAGCGCGTCGAGACTTAGTCAAGTTGAGCCAACTACCGGGATTACAAAGAATCCGAGGTGGCGTCATGCTTGCCCCGATATCTTCCTCTACAGAGGCGTACTCTGAACGACCAATTAGTGACACTAAACATCGCCTCGCTCAAGCGGCCGCTAAGCTTGTGGATGAGCGTGACTACCTTGTTATTGATACCAGTACTATCTTATCTCTGCTCCCACTTTACGTAGAAAAAGCACGCTGTGAAGAAGATAAGCTCAACGTGGTCACCAACAGTATTGACGTACTGCTCGCTGCTGAAAAAAGTGAATCAATGGACGTCCATTTCTTAGGTGGACACTTTGACCCCTACGCCAGAGCGATCTTGGGTGCACAAGCAGAACAGCAAATGAAGCAATATCATGTGAATAAGGCGTTTATTGGTGTGTGCGCGTTGTCATCCCGAGGGTTGACGACAAATAATGAGCTAGAAGCAACCATGAAACAAACCATGATAGAGCAAGCTCAACAAGTCATTGTCGTTTGTGAATCCCGCAAAATTGGAAGCGACAATTTTCACCATGTATGTGATTTGTCAAAGATCGACATCGTTATTACCGATCATGCTCCTCAATCAGATTTTCAACAACTTCTCGACCACAATGATATTGAATGTATTGTTGTTTCACCGAAATAAGGAATCTTAGTATGGCTTACGATCCCGTAAAGACTGCCGTGATTGGTTACGGATATTCAGCAAAAACTTTCCACTTACCCTTCATTAAAGCACTGCCAAACTTGACGTTGAGCGCAATAAGTTCTCGTCAACAGGAAGCGGTCCAAAATGATTGGCCAGATGCTCAGTGGTTTGCTGATGCCAATACTTTACTCGATGACAGTGACGCTGAGCTTGTGATCATCACTGCGCCAAATGACGTGCACTACGAGCTCGCAAAGCGCGCGTTGAACAATGGGAAACATGTCATTGTCGAAAAACCGTTTGTAACGCGCATAGAAGATGGGAATGAGTTGATCTCCTTAGCAGAAGAAAAAGGATTGGTTCTGAGCGTTTTTCATAATAGGCGTTGGGACGGCGACTTTCTCACCGTTAAATCGCTTATCGAACAAGGTAAGTTAGGTGATGTGAGGCTGTTTGAGTCGCACTTTGATCGCTACCGTCCTGAAGTTCGTCAACGCTGGCGAGAGCAGGCTCAAGATGGCGGTGGTATTTTATTCGATCTTGCTCCCCATCTTCTCGATCAGGCCTTGGTGTTATTTGGTTTGCCAGATGCGATAGATGCACAGTGTCGAATGATGCGTCCGGGCGCGACGACGATTGATTACTACAACTTAGTGCTTCATTACACAGACCATATTGTGCATTTACATTCAAACTTATACAGCCCAGAACCAAACCTGCGTTATAAAGTATTGGGTACTGAGGCTAAATATGAAAAATACGGATTAGATCCTCAAGAAAGTTACTTAAAAGAAGGCCGATTACCGGAGAACGATGCTTGGTCAGAAGAGGACGAGGCGTTATACGGTGTCCGCTACGACGAAGGTGGTGCGCAAACCATCAAAACGGAGAGAGGTGCGTATCAAGCTTATTTTGTTGGTGTAGCAGATGCCATTCGTTTGGGTACTGATAACCCGGTTCCTGCCGTTCAAGCAGTACAGAATATCGCTCTGATTGAGATGGCATTGGAAAGCAGTAAAACGGGTAAAACGATTCAGGTGAAATCATGAGCTTAACGCTTGAGCTCGTCGCTCAACAAGAGCATGAGCTTCAATTGAAAGAGTTTAACCATCAAGTTGCGTGGTCTATTGGTTTAGCTTTAAAAGAAGCGGCGGAAGCCTGTGACGCGGCTGTGGCTATTGAGGTCTACGGTTTTGGACAAACGCTATTTCAATACGCGATGACAGGAACGTGCGCTGACCATTTGGATTGGGTTCGTAGAAAGCGAAACTCAGTATTGAGATATGGTCGCAGCTCTTACTACCTCTCGCTATACAATAAGCAAAAGCAGCGTGATTTTGAAAATCAGCCACATCTCGATGCGCGTGAGTATTGTGCTCATGGTGGCGCGTTCCCAATTCGAATCATGGGTTCTGGTTTAATTGGGGTTGTGACGGTATCGGGTTTACCGCAGTTAGATGATCATCAGCTTGTTGTCGATGTATTAAAGACAATGGTAATGACCAGCACAGAGCTTGCTTAAAGTTGTGCGATATTACAGTGGCACGGCATTTATTTTGTGTCACTGAATTCTCTTATTAGCTCATTTTGCGTTCTATTATGTGAGAAAATATTTAACACTGCTCCCAACTTCCTACCTGAAAATTAAATCAATTTCATATAACCTATACGCTCATTCATACAAAAAGCCATCGAAGCTGGCAGTTGGCAAATGTCCTTTAGAAGAAGAGAAAAACTTAATCTTAGAAACCTTATTGTAATCCTGTGTGTTTTCAGCGTGCTTGTCACTTTGATCAATGCGTTTTATTCGATCTATCGAGTGCAACGAGATCTCATCATCAATAACACGTTAGAGTCCAACCGCGTTTATGCGCAAAAAATGTCAGAAATGACGGACTCTTTCATAGAAAGCTCAATGTCGCAGTTAAAATACAGTGCGAACTTGCTAAAAGATAAGATGCACGATGCTCAGTTTCTTGACGAAGAGGCGGAGAGGCTGAGAAAGCAAACCAAATCATTCAACTCTGTGGTTGTCGTTAATGCGAAAGGCGTCATTATTTCTGTATCACCAGAGACACTTCAGGTGAAAGGTGTAAAGCTCGTTGGTGAAAGAAAACGTCAATCTTTAAATGCTCAAGCGCCCGTTGTCACTGAGCCATTCATCTCACCCGCAGGAAATTATCTGTTAACGATCTCATACCCTATATTTTCTCAGTCCAATGAATATTTAGGCTATATCGGCGGTACTATCTACTTAGAGAAGGATAATATTCTTGCGGAATTACTTAGCCAGCATGCTTACAAAGATGGCTCTTTCCTTTACGTTGTGGACGAAAGCAATACGCTGATCTACCACCCAGATAAATCGCGGGTTGGTGAAGTGATCAACGATAATATGGCAATTAACGCCGTGACAATGGGTCAGCGTGGTAACAAAGAAATTGTGAACTCTCGCGGTGTTGAAATGCTAGCAGGGTATGCACCAGTTGAATCATCAGGGTGGGGAATTGTCGCTCAGCGCCCGAAATCAATGACGTTAATGGTGCTAGATGAGCAGATGTGGAGTGTATTTTTCAAATCGATTCCAATTGGTTTATTAACTCTGCTGTTGATCTGGTTCTTCTCTCTACTTATTTCAAGACCATTATGGCAACTGGCTGGCGCTGTTCGAGGAGTGGAAGAACACTCTTCATCCATCGATGATTTGAAGCTGGTTAAGTCTTGGTATTTTGAGGCTTCACATTTGAAGCTCAGTTTCCTCAAAGCGTTTGGTATCGTTTCAAAAACCATTGATAAGCTGCAACTGGATACGCTAACAGACGCGATGACTGGGTTGTTAAATCGGCGCGGCTTAGACAAAGTTCTAGGCTTGTTTAAGCAAGAAAACACCGCTTTTTCTATTTTAGCTTTGGATATTGATCACTTTAAGAGCGTGAATGATAACTATGGTCATGATGTGGGTGACAATCTACTCAAAGAATTCGCTCAGTTGATGAAAGAGCAGGCCCGAGCGAATGATCATCTTTGCCGTTCCGGTGGGGAAGAGTTCATGATGTTCCTTGAAGAGACGGATGTTCATCACGCGGTTGATGTCGCTGAGCGGATTAGGCATAACGTAGAAAAACACGATTT
This sequence comes from Vibrio sp. JZG120, assembly GCF_053890955.1. NCBI lineage: Bacteria > Pseudomonadati > Pseudomonadota > Gammaproteobacteria > Vibrionales > Vibrionaceae > Vibrio > Vibrio sp. JZG120. The sequence goes on along the minus strand of NZ_JBSRRK010000004.1, from coordinate 197,396 downwards.
CCTGGTCGTTGGTAAGGTAACGGTATCACTTGGTGTTTCTCACTGGAAAGGCAACGATATGCCAATTGAAGCGGTAATGAAAGACGCTGACAACGCTCTGTATAAAGCAAAGCGCAACGGAAGAAACAGAACCGAGTTGGGTGAAGACGCACAATAGGTATAGTGCTATGCGCTGAACGTAAAACGCGCCAGTTACCAAGCTTTTGTTCTATTCGTTGGCGTAGCCGCTACCAATTGCTCTAAATGGCAAGTCGAGTTCTAACTCTGGAATTTGCTTGCCCACCCAAGCCGGGAATGTGTTGCTATTTGGTCCTGGAAACAACGTGTATTCTTCAGCCCAAGGGTATTGGTTGATAACACTTTGTATTTTCGGGATAAGTTTATCGGCTTTTTCACCTTGTATTGAGAGTATTTTTTCTGGCTTCGCACCATACCAGTAGCGATCTGGTGTGCCCGTTTGGTATTGATACAGAGCGGGTTGTCCACGATTCACGCGCCACCCAACCACTTCATACACGGTATATTCGTTCGCATTTTCAGGCTTTACTGCAAACCAAGTGTGCACCGCAAACCAGCCTCGCCAACCAAATGCATCTGCGGCATAAAACTCAATTACGGCATGTTTTACATTGGAAGGGTCAGGCGCGATACCGGCAGGTTCTCTGCTTGCGGTACGCCAATCTCCTTGAGTGCATCCACCCATCAAAGCTGCGATTGATATCAAGCCAACTTTTAATAGATGAGTAAAACTGAGAGAGTTTTTCATTGATCGCTCCTAGACCAACCGATGTTGGAAATGCTTTATTGATTTTAGCTATAAAATAGGTGCAAGCCTTATTGTTAAATCTTCCTTTCGTTAAAAAGAAGGAAAGGCTAGCGCTACAATATCGGTTCATACGTGATAATGAGATGAGTAGATTTGTAACATGTGGCATAGAAAATATTGTCTTTCTCTATTAACTCGCTTAGTTGCGTATGAAAAAGTAAGAGCTTGTACGTATATTGCTTACACTATTTAGTAATTTAAAATTAAATAAAAACAATTGCTTGGGTGTTATTGGGAGCGATTAAGTAGGCTGATTTATCCTCAGCTGCATTGTGATTTCCCCATTTTTAGCGGAATTTCATCGTACATCCTTTTACTGTATTTAGAGACTTGCGTACACCTGTGGCACAATGGGCGATTACGGAAGGAGTGCTATTTGGTAATGCAAATGGCAGAAAAATAACTAGAAATTGAATAACCAATGTTTAAATCAAAAAGTATACTTGCATTATGCATGTTCGCATTTGGCTGTTTTGCCAATCAAGATAGTGAACCAACGTCCGTTGTACTGAACTACGGTGACTCTTCACTCAGTGCGGATATTCAAGCAAATCGAAAATTTCATGTGGTCCAAGATAATGAAAGTGAGCATGTGGAGTTTTCTGGAGGAGTCACGAAGGAATATTCCGATTACATTGTTAATATACATATCATCAGAAAAAGCAAAATACGCAGATCAAGTCGAGAGCTGAATACCACCGTATTGATGAACAGCGATCAGCTTGAAAAGCCTTTAGTGGTTGGTATTGAAAATGATGAGTTCACCAGTATTACTTTGCGTTAATACTTGGTATTTATCGAATAGGAATGGTTGAACCGATGCTCTCAATACGTCGCTATCGCACAGAGGATGCTCCAATATTGTGGACACTTTTTTACCACACTGTACGAGTCATTAATCGTCGCGATTATACCGAATCACAAGTTTCAGCTTGGGCCCCATCAGATTTTGATCTCAATTCATGGCAACGCACAATGGATGCTATTCAACCCTATATCGCGGAAATAGAAGGGCAGATCGTTGGCTATTGTGATTTGCAAAGTGACGGCTTGATTGACCATTTCTTTTGTCACCATGAATATCAAGGCCAAGGTATTGGTCGTGATTTGATGTCTTTTCTATTTTCACAGGCGAAAGTAAAGGGGATAGAGCGACTGTACTCTGAAGTGAGTATCACTGCCCGACCTTTCTACGAGAAAATGGGGTTCACAGTTAAGGTTCAGCAACGTGCTGAAGTTAGGGGAGAAACCTTAACTAACTTTATGATGGAAAAGTATATTTCACTGAAATCGTGAGCATTTAGTGAGCTTGAACACAGATATAAAATGTTTTCCAATGTTAAAACAAGTTCATTGATCTCGCACCAAAGTTTTGTTTGAAAACAGTGTGCATAATCTTCTCTGGAACAAGCCATTACTGCATTTTTCGTCTCTGAAGGCTTAGTCAGAGCCTAAAAGCTTCGGTATTGCGGTGGGTAATGGCGTTCCAAACGCCAAACGTGTCTGGCTAACCATCTCAGGAAGAGAAGTAGTACTATGCGCCCTTATCTCAAATACATTATTCCAACATTGATACCATTGCTTATTTGGTTAATGCCCCTCTCTGCATTCCCATTTGATGGCATTACTATAGTCCAGCAGAGAGTGATCGCAATCTTCTTGCTTGCTGCACTCTGTTGGGTGTTTGAACCCATTCCAATCTACGCCACTTCGGTCGTTATCATTGTGCTCGAACTATTGCTTGTTTCGAATAAAAGCATCGTACTTTTTCGTTTGCAAGAAGGGCAGCCACATTTTGGTGATCTGTTGCAATATAACGAGATAATGGCGACTTTCGCTAGCCCGATTATTATGCTATTCCTCGGCGGGTTCTTCTTAGCTATGGCGGCGACAAAGTACAGGCTGGATGTCAACTTAGCACGCGTGTTGCTAAAACCATTTGGGCAAAACCCAAAGTTCGTTATGTTGGGTTTGATGTTGATCACCGCTGTCTTTTCCATGTTTATGTCAAACACCGCAACAACAGCGATGATGTTGTCGATTCTAACCCCTGTGATTGCGGTATTTGGACCTAAAGATCCCGGTCGAATTGCGTTTGCCTTGTGTATTCCTGTTGCCGCCAACATTGGTGGTATTGGTACACCAATCGGCACGCCCCCGAATGCTATCGCGCTGAAATATTTGGTTGGTGACAACTTAATTACCTTTGGTGAATGGATGGTATTTGGCGTGCCATTCGTCATTGTAATGATGGCACTAGCGTGGTTTCTGATTGGCTTTTTGTATAAAGCCGAGCAAACCACCATCGATCTGAATATTAAGAGCAAGTTTTTGAAAACACCAAAAGCGATGATTGTCTATGTCACCTTCGCAGGTACGATTATTCTTTGGTTGATGGGTTCAGCACATGGAATGAACTCTTACACAGTGGCATTAATTCCGGTCGCGGTATTCTCATTGACGGGCATTATCAACAAGGAAGATTTGAAGAAAATTTCTTGGGACGTGCTTTGGTTGGTGTCAGGTGGTATCGCTCTGGGTCTTGCTCTGGATAAAACAGGGCTTGCGAAGCTGGTGGTACACAGTATTCCGTTTGATCAGTTCTCGCCATATGTGGTCTTGTTTGGTGCGGCTTTCTTGTGCTTGTTAATGGCAAACTTTATGTCGCATACGGCTACTGCAAACTTACTTATGCCGATTATGGCTGCGCTAGGTACCTCGATGACTTCGTTAACGCCATTGGGTGGAGAAGTGACGCTGATCTTAGTCGTGACATTTGCCGCTTCACTCGGTATGTCGTTACCAATCAGTACGCCACCAAACGCGTTAGCTCATGCTACTGGGCATGTCGAAAGCAGCCAAATGGCTCGTATCGGTGCAGTGCTGGGCGTGATTGGTGTATTACTTAGTTTTGTTATGGTTTGGATTTTACATACCGTTGGGCATATTTGGTAACCCATGTACGAAACGAAACTAGATGCGTTAGTACAACGCTATTTTAACCATCTTGAACGCCGATTAACGGTTTTATCCGGATCGGTGCTGATCGAGCAAGCTGGCTACAACGATCGGTTGTACTACGTGCTTTCAGGAGAGTTGGCTGGCTATTATGCGGAAGACGACAAGAAGCCAATTCAGGTATTTTCTGCGTCTCAAGGTGCGTTTATTGGCGTACATAGTTTCTTTTCTGGTACATGGACAGCCTCTTCGACAGTGATTGCTCAAACCGATGTTGAACTGGCTTGGATACAGCGTGATACGCCCGCGGTGGAAGAGGCGACATACGGACCATTGACGACACAATTTATGCCTGTGATGGTGAACGAATTATCTCGGCGTCAACGGCGTGCAATGCAAGAGGCCTTAGCTAAAGAAAAAGCGTTGCAAAAGCTTCATACCGCAGAGCAAATGACAACGTTAGGGCAGCTTGCCGCGGGTATTGCTCATGAGTTGAACAATGCTATTGGTGTGGTAAGCAGTAAATCTGAGCGACTCGAGTCGGTCATCATGGAATTGCTTGAAGAAGTTCATCCGGAAGCGAGTCAGTTTTTTGATTTTGGTTTGATGCAAGGACAGAAAGTCTCTTCCAGCGAAGCGAGAAAGCGGGGGCGTCACTTCGAAAAATATTACGGCTTACCTAAGGATCTCGCGCGTGATCTCGCTCGTGCCGTTCCAAATAATTTCCTGTCGGAGCATTGGTTAAAAAGACCCGAAGAAGCGATACGTTTCTGGCAAATGGGGCGAGACCTTCATGATTTGCGTATTGCCTCTAAACATACTGTTGGCATTGTACGTTCAGTGAAACAATTGGGGCGTACGGATATCGACTTGGATGAAGCGTTTAATATTAATGACTCAATCAATCGAGCGCTGGCCCTATTGCAAAGTGACTTAAGACGCGTGAGCGTACGTTTTAGCCCAGCGGAGTTGCCGGATTTTGTTGGCTCTCAAACCGAACTCGTCCAAGTTTGGGTCAATATTTTAAAGAATGCGTGTGATGCACTTGGTCAAACCGAAGATCCGGGGATCGAAATACATACTAGAGAGAGTAAGGGGAAAATTTTGGTCACGATTGCTAACAACGGACCAGAAATCGATGAAGCGACACGCAGAAAAATTTTCCGGCCAAACTTCACCACTAAAAAGGGTGGGTTATCGTTTGGTTTAGGATTAGGGCTGTCGATTGTGAAACGCATTATCGCCGGATATAACGGCTCTATTGTGGTAAAGAGCGACAGTGAAAAAACAATTTTTAGAATCAAGTTACCAGTAGAGGGTGAACATGGAGAAGCTTAATGTAATTTGCGTTGATGACCAACGAGAGGTATTAAGCGCGGTTCTACAAGACTTAGAGCCGTTACATCAGTGGTTGAATATCGAAGACTGCGAATCCGCAGGTGAGGTTCTAGAACTGATGGATGAGCTTGATGCAGAAGGCGAGATGATCGCATTAATAATTTCCGATCATGTTATGCCAGGTAAAACAGGAGTGGAACTACTGACAGAGGTATCACAAGACAGTCGTTTTGTTCGCACACGTAAAGTGCTTCTGACGGGGCAGGCGACGCACACGGATACCATTAATGCGATTAACTCCGCAGGTATTGATCGCTACTTTGAGAAGCCATGGCAAGCGAGCCAATTGATTGAGTGCGTTAGAAACTTGGTGACTCAATATATCTTTGATATGGGCTTAGATTACACTCAATATCACGAACACTTAGATCAGAGTGTTGTTTTTGAGCGCCTACGTTAATCAAGGCTCTCTAAGGTTGTTTTCGTCACGGCCAGTTAGTGTCTGAAATTTACTGTGAGTAGTTCAGCATGCTTAACGTGGCCGTGCGGAATAGCGTTAATTCTGGGATTATTTCGCAGAAGAACGGTTTAGCTCAATGAATAGCGACTGGCACTGGCAACAGAGAGTGGTTTAGAGAACCAATAACCTTGCAAATAATCGACGCCCATCTCGGAAAAGAAGTCACACATTTTTGCGTCTTCGATGCCTTCTATCACCACTTCAATATTATTTTCCTGACACATAGTGATAAGAAACTTCAAATACTCTTGAGAAGAGCGATTGGTCAGTGTCTTCCATGCCATCGACTTATCAATTTTGATTTGTGTCATCGGCAAGTCGAAGAAGCTATTTAATGAACTGTAACCAGAGCCAAAGTCATCGAGCGAGAGTGCAAAACCTAACTCCCTGAGCGTGCTTAGGGGAGCAATGGCCGTCTGGTTATTATCCAAAATAAACGTTTCTGTCAGTTCCAAAACAATAGACTCGGGGTCAACGCCAGCTTCATCCGCCATGGCTTTAATTCGCGTAGGGAATTCGCTGTTCATCAACTGAAGTACAGAAACGTTCACGTTAACACGAACTTGGTTTTGGTAACGTTCACGGTAGTTTTTGATGAATTCACACGCTTTGGCAAATACTTGATATCCCAGTTCGACGATCAATCCTTTGTTCTCTGCTACAGGGATAAACTCGTCGGGATAAATTTCGCCAAACTCTTTGCTACGCCAGCGCACTAGTGATTCGAAGCTCACCACTTTTGAGCTTTTGGCGTCAATAATTGGCTGGAACTTAACACTTAATGTCTGTTTTTCTAGCGCACTTTTAAGACCTTGCTCAATAAAGAAGTAGCGATCAACGGCATGCTGCGTCTTCTCACTGTAGACCGCGACGCGGTCTTTATTTTGTTCGCTCGCGTACTGACAAGTTCTTGCCGCTTTACGTAAAATTTCCTCTGCGGAGTGACTAGGGTCAATACAAGGATACAAACCAATGCTAATGTTGCTACCTAGGTATTGGCCTTCTTCAATCACCGCTTCATGGTAGGTTTGTTTTAAACTTTCGGCGTAACTCTGTAGCGCTTCTATTGAGCACTCATCGTGAATCAAAATCGCAAAGTCATCATCATGTACGCGATACACCGAGCTGTTTGGAGAGGGCAAGTGACTGAGAGTTTGTAGCAACTTCTCTACTAACCCATCGACCAGTTCGCTGCCATATTGATTCAAGTAAGATTTGATGTCTTCGATCTGAATATAACAAATAGACGCGCAAGAATCGGTGGTACGTACACTGTCCTCGATATCCAGCAAGAGATGGGCGCGGTTAGCCATGCCTGACGCGTTGTCATGAAATGCAACTTGATGGATGTAACTTTCCATCAGCTTACGCTCAGAAATATCGCGATGGCTGCCAACCATGTAATGGCCATGTTCTGTTTCTTTGGTCATGGCTACGCCTTCTATCCAGACGTATTGTCCATTGGGTTTACGCACTCGGTAAGTGGTTGTAACCCTCTTATTGTTGGTCGTGATGTGCGCATCGACCCTTGTGGACAGCCTTTCTCGATCAAGAGGATGAACAAGCTCTAACCATTGCTCTAAACTGATTCGGCCAGCGTTAATACCGAGCTGTTCATAGAAGCCTTTGTTGTAAAATACCATGGTACCAAACTCATCCATGTAGAAGAGGCCTTCGTTAAATACGTCGAAGATATGAATGAATCGTTCTTCAACGATTTTCAGGAACTCTCGGTCACTATCTGAGGCTTGTTGGTCAAATATGGTGGTCAAGATATTTCCTCCTCGAGCGTGTTAGCATCAGAGATGAGTGTGGGGGTTTGATAACATAGAGTTGATCTGTTGGCGTACATTACAATCACAAAAGTATCAGTTCAAATTGTTTGGCTATCATTTTATGCGCTACTAGGTTAATAACATACTAAGATTAGGCGGCTAATCATCGACATTTATAAAAAATAGTCAACAGTAAAAATCATTTATAAAATACAGTTATTGATGCTGTCCGCAATCTATAAATATTTATGAATAATTATCCTCAAGTTATTTTAAGACGTGTCGGTTAGAGGTTCTGTTCTTGAGTGTCATATCCGTATATTTGCTAGGCTAAAGACCATATTAACAAAAAGGGCTTAGTGATCGCGATGGGTTATTAATTGACAGGATGCTCATTAATAGTAATCAATTCTAATTTATTATCACGCCAATTAATCAAATCTCTTATAATACTGCCGTTAATATCGAGTAAGCTTTCTTTTTATGCAGTACGATCCAAAAAATTCAATCAAAATTGCGCTCGCTGATGTCGGCGTTGGTATGTTTGTTACCGCGATAGAGCACAACAAGCGCGTAAATTTAGCCAATGCAGGGCGGATATCTAGCCCAGAGGGCATTAAGAAGCTTACCGCGAGCGGCGTGAAGTATGTTTGGGTAGATCAAACATTATCTTCTCAGAAATGTGTCTTTAAGCCTGTGGATGAATCCATTGTTGCCGTAGAAGAGGAGCGAGAGCCCAAGTCCTCTGACTTTTCGAAGGTTCAACGCGCTTATCGCTCGAGAGATGTTCAACATAAACGAGCCAAAAAGCTAATTGCGGAAGCAAAAGATCTGGCGCAGAAACTATTGAATCAAACTTTTGAAGGCAAAATCATTGAAGTTGATGAGGTAGAAGCTTGGGCCGATGATGTCATTGAAAGCGTTTTTATCGACTCAGATGCGTTGCAATGTGTTTCTGCACTCCGAAAAAAAGACTCCTACTTGTTGGAACACTCCGTCAATGTGGCTTGCCTTTTAGTGTCATTTGGTAAGTACTTGGGGTTAGATAAGCAGACACTAAAGCAGCTCGCTATTGGTGGCATCATTCATGATGTAGGTAAAATTAAAGTTGATGACAAGATTTTGCATAAACCAGCAAAGCTAACACCTGAAGAGTTTGAACACATGAAGCTACATCAAGTGTTCGCTGGTGAGATTATTCTCCATGTAAAGGGCCTTAGTGATGTGAGTCGCGATGTCTGTTTGATGCATCATGAGAAGTTAGATGGCAATGGTTACCCTAGAGGCTTGAAAGGCGATGAGATTCCGATTCACGGCCGCATGAGTTGTATTGTTGATATTTACGATGCATTGACGGCCGATCGCTGCTACAAAAAAGGCATGAGCTCAGCAGAAGCGTTTAAAATCTTGTTGAGTTTAACGCCATTTCATTTAGATGCAGACCTAGTCTACAAGTTCATTAATTGCGTTGGGATGTACCCAGTGGGCTCTATTGTTGAGTTGAGTGATGGGCGTGTTGGTATTGTTTGGTCCTCAAATGACTCTCAAGCTTTAAAGCCAGAAGTGAAGTGTTTTTACTCACGCAAATATCAGCGTTATATCGATGTGGCGATGGTCGATTTGAAAAATAGCCTACACAAAATAGAAAGAGCAGTCGCTCCGTCATCGTTAGAAATCGATCCCAAGCCTTTTTATGATTAAGAAAAATAAACATGCTTTACAACCTTGCATGCAGAGCGTATTTTGATTGCATAACTATCTATTAATGGTTTCTAAATTATGTAGGGACTAGGTGGTTATTAAAGAATCGAGTTTCATGGATGGAAACTGAGCTAGGAATATCTCAATAAAGATTGAGATATAACCCTCAACTTTTTGCGGGAAGGGATGCCAATGCAAATTGATACATGGATTTTTTACACCCTGGCCATTTTGGTGCTCACTGCATCGCCTGGGCCAAGCTCATTGCTGTGTTTAAGTAAAGGTGTGAGTAGTGGGTTTCGTATTGCCCTCATGACTGCGCTAGGCAGTTTATCAGCGATCACTATTATATTAACGCTTTCTTTTACCGGGTTAGGGGTTGTGATTGCCTCATCTGAGCTGGTCTTCAATATCATCAAATGGTGTGGTGCCGCTTATTTAATCTGGTTAGGCATTCAAGCGCTGCGCTCTTCTCAAACGGATTTTGACAAAACGGCAGCCGTCCAAAGCTCCTCGAATACGATCAGCGCGTTCACCAGTGGTTTTATTGTTGGCGCTAGTAACCCGAAAGCGATTGTCTTTTTTACCGCTTTGTTTCCTCAGTTCATTGATCCCTCTGCGCCTTTGCTGGCTCAATACGCGATTTTTGCATCTACATTTGTGGTGTTTGAGCTAAGTTGGCTAACATTTTATGCATTATTAGGTGTAAAAGCTTCAGGCTGGCTGTTTGTCGCTGGAAGAGCCAAGTTGTTCAATCGCCTGACTGGCGGAGTATTTATTAGCGCGGGCGTCATGTTGTCGACGGCAAACCGATAAGAAAGCACGTGTTCGGTGCATGGTTGGGTTATTTCAATAGCGTAAGTTGCAATAACCTAATTTAGCGTTAGCTTATTTCCATTATGGAAATAGACGTTTTGTTTATTTTCATTAGTGGCAACAGGTAAGCCGGAGTAAAATCACGTTACTCTTTAGGGGTAGAATCCATGTTTTATCTTGTGGGTTTGTGGTTACTTTTTCAGGGACATCTCAGATGAAAAGCCTTTCTGAACTACAACAACGTTTTCTAGACATTGCGACTGATGTTCGTCTTTCTCCAAAACAAAAGTCGAACTTTTTGGCCTTGGAGGCGGAAGCGTGTATTCCTTACATGTCGATTTCCCCATCGCTAAGACAAGCAATGGATGAAGGAATCATCTGTGATATGTTTGAAGGCCATGCACCTTTCAAACCACGCTATGTGCTGCCTGATTACGCTAAGTTCCTATCGCAAGGCTCTGAGTATCTAGAGTTGCTTCCAGCTGCCGATTTCGATGATGCGCTGAATATGCTCACCATCATTTACCATCATGTTCCATCGGTAACGAATATTCCGGTGTATTTAGGTCAGTTGGATGATGTCTTACTGCCTTACATAGGCGACCTGACAGAGAATCAAATTTACAAAAAGTTAAAACATTTTTGGATCATGTTGGATCGCACATTGCCAGATGCGTTTATGCACGTGAATGTCGGACCGACAGACAACATTATTTGTCGCACTATTTTAAAAGTGGACGCCGAGCTCAAGCAGATTGCGCCAAATCTTACTTTCATGTACGACGAGTCGGTCACGCCTGATGATTTACTTCGTCAAGCGACGCAGAATATTTGCGAGTGTAGTAAGCCTCATATTGCCAATTACCCTGTGCACTCGAAAGCCTACAGCGGTTCACGTTTTGGTATTGTAAGTTGCTACAATTCACTGCCACTGGCTGGTGGTTCAAACACGCTGGTGCGAATGAACCTAAAAGAAGTTGCAGAACGAGCATCGGATTGTAACGACTTCTTAAACAGTGTTTTACCTCTATACCATCAATTAATGGTTGAGTTGATAGACGCTAGAAGTACGCACTTGCATGAAAAGTCCAATTTCTTTCAAGGATTTTTGACGCAAGAAGGGTTGATTGAAGAGTCCCGTTTCGCACCAATGTATGGCATTTATGGTATGGCAGAAGCGGTGAACCTTCTGTTCGAAAAAGAAGGCCAAATGGGGCAGTACGGAAAAGATGAACGTGCGAATGCTTTTGCTCATGATGTTTCAGCCACACTGGCGAAACTAGTGGAGTCAACCCCAGTGAAATATGGTTTGGATGGTAAAGCGCTCTTACATGCTCAAGGTGGTATTAGCTTAGATCTTGGCGTTACGCCAGGTGTGCGTCTTCCTTATGGCACGGAGCCAGACCCTGTCACTTATGTACAAGCAACAGCTGAGCATCACCAGTATTATCGTGCAGGTATCAGCGATATTTTGACGATTGATGAAACGGTGAAATCAAACCCAGAAGCGATGTTCAATTTGTGCAAAGGGGCATTAAATGCAGGCTATCGTGAGTTTACCGCGAATGTGGCCTCAAATGATTTGATTCGCGTTACGGGATACATGGTCAAACTTTCTGATATCGCAAAATATGATGAAGAAGGTTCGAGAACCAATACGACGTTTCTGGGAGCAGAGGCGGCAAAAAATACTGGGATTTTAGATCGCTCACCACGTGTGGTGAGTCATGAAATGACACCGACCTACACGCAGGCGTAAAGGTCGGTTTAGGAAAGAACAAGATGTCTAGACGAAGTGGAAGCCTTTTGGCAAAAGTCACTCGTATCCTTCCTTTCTCTTGTGTTGATGGGCCAGGAAATCGTCTAGTCATCTTTCTACAGGGTTGTAACTATCAGTGTTTGAACTGTCATAACCCTCATACAATAAACCATTGTAATCACTGTGGTGATTGTGTGAGTGAGTGCCCGGCAGACGCACTGAAGTTCGACGAAAACAACAACGTTGTTTGGCTTAAAGAGGAGTGCACCCACTGCGATCATTGTATAGAGATATGTCAGAACCAATCTAATCCAAAAATTACTGACTACTCTGTGGTAACAATGCTCGATTTGATACGCAAGCATCGCTTTTTTATCAGTGGTGTTACAGTATCCGGTGGGGAATCTACCTTACAACTTCCTTTCATTATTGAGCTGTTTAAAGGGATGAAGCAAGATCCTGAGCTACAGCACCTTTCTTGTTTCATCGATAGCAATGGCTCTTTATCAGTGACAGGTTGGCAGCGTGTGCTTCCTTTTCTGGACGGTGCGATGATCGATTTGAAATCGTGGCAGACAGAGACGCATCAATGGCTAACTGGGCGTGATAATCATCGTGTATTCAAAACGCTTCAGTATCTTGCAAAGCATGAAAAATTGTATGAAGTTCGGTTACTGCATATTCCAGGGAAAAGTGATTTAGATATAGAAATCGTAGCGATTGGGCGCTATTTGAGTACTTTGCCTGAATCGGTGCTTATCCGTTTAAATGCATTTCAACATCACGGAGTCATGGGGGAGGCGCTAACTTGGGATGTCTGCTCGCGCCATGATATCGAACGCTTAAAATCAGAACTTTTACGTTACGTGAGTAACTCCATCGCAGTGCCGACTGTACTCACGTAATGCAGTTTTGATTCGTTATCTTACTCACGCATCGCACGCGTCTAGCATGGCACAGGCATCGAGCAATTGTTTTTGTAGCCATTTTAAAGCCGGATCGTTCAAGCTCGCTTTGTTCCAAACGAGGCTGTAGGCTACCTGTCCATAATCGAATGGAAGGGATTGTTCAACCAAGCCTTTTGCTTGCATGGCCGCCCTTGCCCAAAGTTTGGAACAGGTGAACAAGTAATCTGAGTGCTGACACATCACCGCAGCTGAGCCAAAATCCGCTACACGCATAGCCATATTTCGCTTCGAGTGCCTTTGTGTGAGGTTCTGCTCGAAATAAGGTTGTGAGAGATCTTTATCATGAATCCCAATGTGTCTTGCACAGAGGTAGCTTTCAATAGACAAAGGCTGATTAGAGAGTGGATTTGATGGTCCCATTAAACAAACCATTTCATCTTTCAGAATGGTTTGCCATACCAAGTCTTTGTTTTGCGTGGGCGGCTGACTAAGATCGTGTGGAAGCAGCAAAAAGTCCACTTGGCCTCTTACCAACGCATCGAAACTCATTTCCTCTTTTGCATGCACATTCAAATGTGCGTGATTACCGAGTTGCTGAGATAAATGCTGTAGAACTGGCGCAAAAAGCTCAAACGAACTTTCACGCATAGCTAATGAGAAACTGCCCTGATAGTAAGCTGGATTAAATGAGCCTTGATGTAATAATCCATTCATGCTAGAGAGTATGCCATGGATCGAGGGGCCAATGTGCAGCGCAAATGCCGTTGGTACCAAGCGAGTACCATCGCGATAGAAGAGGTCATCTTTCAGCGTTTCACGTAATTGTCCAAGTGTTTTACTGACGCTCGAAGGTGTTACACACAGGCGCTCTGCGGCAAGCGTAACACTGTGAGTGGTTAACAACATATGCAATACAGTGAGGTGTTTTAGGCTAATGCGTGAAAGAGCAATGTAGTCCATAAATAGCATGGTTTCTTATGATTTTTGGCAGTATATCAGGATGAAACAAATTTTTACTATTGTTTATCTCGTAAATGAGCATCTTTCGCTTTGAGCTCAATGTATTTAACGTGTTGCGTAATAAATAACTTGACCTTTGTAAGATTAAAGAATTCTCTTGGATTTATTAGGTCTTTGGCATTTTCCTTTCCTCAATTTTAGAATTTCTATTTCATTTATCTTTCTAGTGCGATGGCTGAATAGTTTGTGTACGAATGAAAAGCCGTCATTGCCTTTAAAAATAGCCATTGTGTTGTTAATTGTTTGGTGATTTACTCAAGATCCTTAAGTAACAGAGGTATAAATAATTAATGGACGACCCCTTTAGTCGACAGAACCCTTCACCGTATGTCTTCCCATCATTGGAGGCGTACTCATGTTAGAACTTTTCATGCAACCAGAGGCTTGGGCGATTTTCGCCACTTTGTTTGCGCTTGAAGTTGTCTTAGGCGTTGATAACGTCGTTTTTATCTCCGTCCTATGTGAAAGATTGCCACAGCACCAACGTAAACTGGCAAGAAACCTTGGCATCGGCCTTGCCGTTATTGCTCGTATTGCATTGGTTTTTTCTATCTCTTGGATTATGCAGTTGACTCAACCACTGTTTTCCATCGTAAACCAAGCGTTTACCGGAAGAGACGTGATCATGATCGCGGGTGGTGCATTCTTATTGGCAAAAAGCCTGAAAGAGTTGTGGAGCTGGCTAAATCACAATGAATCTGGCCACTCGACTCATGCTCGTACTGGATTAGCGGTAGTGCTGCTGCAGATTGTTGCTGTGGATGCGGTATTCTCAATGGACTCGGTGATAACCGCCGTCGGTTTGACAAGTGATGTCCCGCTTATGGTCGCGGCGATTGTCTCGTCTGCAATCGTGATGGTAATGACTGCTGAAAAAATCAATAATCTGGTGACGCGCTATCCCGGCTTTAAAACGTTGGCATTGCTGTTCCTCGTTTTATTGGGTGGCTTATTGATGGCAGAAGGCTTCGCAATTCATATCAATAAAGGTTATGTGTACTTTGCGATGGCATTTGGTTTGATTCTGGAACTTTGTCATATCCAGCTAAAAAACAAACAGCGCCCTAGCATTAAGCGTCTTCGTCCGTTGCGAATTAGAGCAACGAGATTAGAAGCTCGTCAATAACAAACGACATTGCCGCTCACATGAGCGGCATTTTTGTATCTTGTATCGTCTATTTTAATTCTCGTTTTGCTCCGTTGTCGTCTCGATAAAAAATCGCATTTGTTGTTGTGTCGCAGATTTTTTATATAGAGCGCCCAACTAACACGAGTGAACGAAAATAATGAATAAAATGATCGATGCGTTAGCAACCAATGGCTACTACATCTGGGATGACTTTCTTTCTGAACAAGAGGTGGCTCAACTGCGAGATTGCATTCCAAGCAATTGGAAAAAAGCACGTATTGGTCGTAACGATGATGTTACTCGTATTGAATCTATTCGTAGTGACAAGATTCAATGGTTATCGCCAAATATGGGGCATGCTGTTACTTCTTACTTGGATAAAATGGAAGAGATCCGCCAAGAAGTGAACCGTCACTTGTTTCTTGGACTTTTTGAGTACGAAGCTCATTTTGCCAAGTACGAGAAAGGGGACTTCTATCAAAAACATTTAGATTGCTTCAAAGGTAACGAAAACCGTCGATTGACGACCGTTTTTTATATGAACGAATCCTGGACGGAAGAAGACGCGGGTGAATTAGTAGTATACGATTTGAATGACACTAAAATTGCAACCATTCCCCCACGCTCAGGGCGTTTGTTCGTATTCTTATCAGAGCAGTTCCCACATGAGGTGTTACCAACTAATGCCGAGCGTTTTAGTATCGCTGGTTGGTTCAGAATCAATGGTGTGCGAGATAATTTACTTGATATTGCTAGGTAGCTATTTATCTGCCTAGTTTTATCATCCTAAAAAAGGGGGCGTGTGTTCGCCCCTGTTTTGATTAAACGTCGGTTGAGAGTTCGTAACACTCTGTCATGTGTCGTTCTAATACCGCATAAACGTCAGAGCAAAGCTCCTCTTTGGCTATTTGCTCACCCATAATGTCGGCGATCTGTGTTTGAGTCATTCGTCCTCGATAGGGGCGATCTTGAGACAGGGCTTGGAAGACATCCGCGACAGCAATGATACGCGATGGAACATCGAGCTCGTCGCCTGTTTTGTGATAGGGATAGCCCGACCCGTCTAAACGTTCATGATGATTGGAAGCCCATTCCGCTATTTTCGCGTTAGGAAAGACCTTGTGCAATGCGAGCTGAGTATCAATGGTATGGCGTTTAATGCGTGTGTACTCTTGTTTGTTTAGAGAGCCTTCTTTGTGAAGGATTTCATCTGGTGTTTTTAACTTTCCAATATCATGCACCAGCCCCGCAATATATAACATTTCTTGGTCGTGCTCGTTTAGCCCAAGCTTAATTGCTAGATAACGAGATAATTCCGCTACTTTTTGTGAATGTTGATAAGTGAACGGGCTCTTTGCATCGACAATTTGAGCGATAAACATTCCCAAACTGTTCATATCTTGGATGGTTAATTGTTTTTGAAGCCAATCAATGCTTTTAAAATTTAGGCCTATGGTTTCAATATTTTCCGACTCCATCGCGAACCAAAACGCGTCGGTCATGACGAGTTTAACCATTGCTTCGGCCATACTTGGATTAAACAAGGTTCCAACGTTTGCCATGATGCACTCAGCAATCAATTCCTCATGAAGCGTGACAATGTCACAATGGCAGTTCATGACGTATTTTGAGCGCATAAAATCAAGGCGATCCGATAAGTAGAGCAGGGCGGCCACCTCTTTTTCAAAAGGCGGTAAATCGAGCTCTTTTAGTTCGCTCCAATGTGTATGGTGGTAAAGAACTGGTGTCGCAAATTGGCGCAACAAACGACACTGCTTGAGGCTTCGGTACCCTCTTAAGCAGTGTGTTTTCACGTCTTGTGGCACCAGCTCTCCAAGTAACATTTTATGTTCTTGTGTTTCGGAGACTCCACAGTCGTGGATCATACCCGCGAAGTAACAAAACTCCGCTTTTTCTGGCTCCCAACCCATGACGCGAGCACATTGGTAAGCGATATAAGCGACACGATGGCTGTGGTGAGTATCGTCAACACCGACATAATCGAGTGCTCGAGCAACCCAGATAAGCGCTTGTTTTAGATCGACTTCAAAGCCCGTGTCCGTATGGGAATGGCAAGAATGATTCATGGTTTATACCGACATTGCTAATTAGCCCACGCGAAACCCAAATCAGAAGGTGATAGGAAAATTGGGTACGACAGCGAATAGACCCCAAAAAGGTGGGCGTTTAGACGTAGTTTTAATTATGGGGCGGATAATAATCCTAGTTGCATAACAATATCACCTGAAGCTCATGATTAAGAGTCAGTTATTTGAACTAAGTATTAGTTTTGAAAGATTATTGTTGCTTTTATTGACTTATTTGAAAACGACAATAAATCATGATGTAACGCATTCTTATTTGTGTTTTTATAAGTGATGTTCGGATTAGATTACTGATATACCGTACAGTTATGTGATTAAGCAGAATCCATATTTTTGAGTTTGTATGAATGATAAAGCATCTTGAATAACCACTTTATGATCGGCGAAGCCGAAGAGGGGGGAGTCATTAAGGTAACGCTAATGGCAAATCATAAAAAATAATTTTCTCTACAGCTCACGTGGTGTGGGGAGATCAAGATAACGGTATTGCTCCCTCAGCAGCATTTATGTGTTGATGAAATGACTTAATTAAAAATGTGTGATTGCAAAGTAAGCATAGGTGATAAAAGTAGCTAGAATGATAGCTCTAAATGAAAAGGATTTCGTATGTTGAAGCATCGCTTATATCGGACTTACACCGCAGGGCTAAAAATAGCAGCTCTTATCCTTCCTATGCCGAGACCAACCTTGTTTTCCGGCCCCGGTTCGATGAATGAGCTATTAGAATCGATGACCGAACTGGGATTTAAACGCGTCTTATTAGTTACCGATGAAGGGTTAGTCCAAGTCGGTATTGTCGATAAGGTGCTCGAAGCGGCAGAACAGCTCGATTTGCAGTTAGATGTTTTCTCGAAAGTGCAGCCCGATCCTACCTATGATCAGGTAGAAAGCGGTCTAGAGGCTTACCATCGTTTTCATTGTGAGGGCATATTAGCTTTGGGTGGTGGCTCGGCAATGGACTGCGCAAAGGTCATTGCTGCGAAAGTTACCAATAAACGGCCAATAAAAAAGTTAGCTGGACTATTGAAAGTATGGCGAATGCCAGCGCCTCTGTTTGCTATTCCAACGACCGCAGGAACAGGAAGTGAGGTCACCATCGCCGCGGTCGTATCAGATCCCTCCTCACACATTAAAACCCCTTTGATGGATCCAAAGTTGGTGCCACTAATGGCAGCTTTAGATGCGAACTTAATGATTGGTTTACCTCCTAAGATCACGGCTGATACTGGCGTTGATGCATTAACTCACGCTATTGAGGCGTATGTGTCGAGAAATGCTACTCAAGAAACTAGGGCTTATTCTGTTGCCGCCATTAAGTTAATTTTTAAGCATCTTCCTCGGGTCGTAGCACAAGGGGATGATGTTGAAGCTCGACATAAAATGGCCATGGCATCCTATTACGCAGGTTTAGCATTTACGAAAGCGAGTTTGGGTTATGTTCATGCGTTTGCTCACACATTCGGTGCGAAATATGGAATACCTCATGGCATGGCAAACGGATTAGCCTTGTTACCTGTGCTGCGCTTTTCATTATCAGAGATAGAGCCTCAACTAAGAAAACTAGATGCGTTGACGGCCGAAGGGCAGTCAGGTGAGGCGAGTGCTCAACACTTTTTGACGCATGTGGAGTCTTTGTTTGCAAGCATTGATATTAAGCAGAAAAGTGCACTCATTCAGCGCGAAGATGCTGATGCGCTTGTAGATTTAATTATGAAAGAGGCGCACTGGAATTACCCTGTCCCTAAGTTCATGAGCAGGGAAGAATGTACTCAGATATTGTTGGACATTAGTGGTGTGTAAATTTTTATTTACACTTGTGGTTTTTTATCCTTACACTTTGCTTGATCTTCTGCTGAAGATCCTACAATATCGACAGTATTACAAATATGGTATTGGTTTCGGTACGCCGTTGCCCGATCTAATACCGATAATTCCTAATAAAGTGTAAAGATAAATATACAATGAGTCGTTCTAAAGTATTCGGTAGTACTCTAATTATCGCGGGAACTACAATAGGTGCTGGCATGCTAGCCCTTCCACTTGCCTCTGCCGGCATTGGTTTTTCAACTTCAATCATCATCATGCTCAGTTTATGGGCTCTGATGGCTTTCACTGCCTTACTCATGCTTGAGCTTCATCAGCATGCAGAAAGTAGTGCAACTCTTCATACTTTAGCGAAACAGATCCTAGGCCAAAAAGGCAAGTGGGTGGCAAGTTTTGCGATGCTGTTTCTTTTCTATTCATTGTGTGCAGCATACATCGCTGGCGGTGGTGCTCAGTTCGGAGATCGCCTCGCACAATGGTTTGACCTTGATATTTCAGGGTCTACATCAACGATAATCTTTACCTTGATTGTGACTTTAGTTGTGACAGTTGGTACAGGTACGGTCGATAAAGTTAACCGCGTGTTGTTCGCGATGAAACTTGTTGCGATGGTTGCTGTGCTTTCTTTTCTTGCTCCAAACGTTACGGAATCTTACTTATTGAGTATGCCGATTGAGCAAGGTCTTATTGTAGCGGCGATTCCTGTTATCTTTACTTCGTTTGGTTTCCATGGAAGCATTCCGGCAATTGTGAATTACTTAGATGGCGATACTTCTTCTTTGCGCAAAGCCGTTATTATTGGCTCGACGATCCCGCTCGTGATTTACATCTTTTGGCAGATCGTGACATTGGGTGTGGTTAGCCAAAGTACGCTTATTGAAAACGGTGGGTTGAGCGCGCTTATTGGTCAACTATCGCAGACGGTGCACCAATCAAACTTAGGCAACATTGTCGGTGTATTTGCTGATTTGGCACTGTTAACGTCATTTCTTGGTGTGAGTTTGGGTCTATTCGAATTTTTGGGTGATACCATCAAAGGGAGCAACGATAAGCCTAATCGCTTGGTTGCGGCACTCGTGACGTTTACCCCACCGCTGGGCTTCGCACTTTTTTACCCTCAAGGCTTTATTATGGCTTTGGGTTATGCAGCGATTGCATTAGCGATTTTAGCCATCTTTTTGCCTCTGGTTATGGTGATCAAGGTTCGTAAATCGGATGATTTTACGGGGGAGTACCGAGTTGCTGGTGGCCAAGGAGCATTAGTGATAACGGGTATCGCTGGCACAGGTATCGTATTAGCTCAGGTGTTAATTACTTTGGGTGTGCTTCCTGCTTTGGGCTAGTTGTTTGGAACGTCTCTGAATAACCTCTAGTTACTGAATTCATCGTAATCAATCAGTATTGTTAAGCTAACGAGTTTCGCTCGTTGGCTTTTTTAATCTGGATCAAATTACCGTAAGATATTCGGTGAAAGAATTGGTAGAAATGTGCTTTTATTTCGTACACTTAAGTTGTGGTATATCGATAATTTAAGTGGAGAAAACCGCTCAAAATACCATTGAATTTGCAACACAATGAGCTTCTCTTGTTTCTCTGCTTGGGTGTGGAGGTGAAGTATGGCGCACCGGAGTTTTTACCCGTTTGCAAAACCGCTTAATGAGCAACTGCAAACGCTAAAGGGCAGGATGCAGGCGCACTTGCCGTGTATTGATAGGGTGTCATTTGCTAAATATCACCCAGACCAAGATGTGCTCAAATCATTTGCAGAAAGTGAGTTCGACACTTGGTGTTTAGCCCACCATGAGTCAGCATTCCGTAAACTCCACCACCTCAATATTGCCTCCAAAAACGCGATTCCTCGCATCGTCGAAGACCTTCACGATATTAATCATTGTCCTCGGGTTCAAACCTTACTCAAACACGGATACCAGTCGTCGGTTGCGATTCCTTGTTACGACAATAAAGCATTTACAGGCTTTGTGTTTTTAAATTCCACTCAGCCCAATGCGTTTAGCTTAGAAGCGTTGAATAGTCTCAAACCTTATTTCGAAATGATTCAATTTGCGGTTGAATCAGAAGACCACGTCGTTAGCGCGATAGAAACGTTGGCGAACCGAATGCAATGTATGATGCCAGGCTACTCCCCTGAGTTTTACGCGCATACCAAACGAATGAAGTACTACAGCCAAGTCATCGCAACGCAGTTAGCGGATCGTTATCACCTGAATGATGAAATGGTCGAAGATATTGGTATTTTTGCTCAATTCCATGCACTCAGTGATATTCAGCTGCCAGTTGAAATTGCTAGTCGCCGAACAAATTATACTCAAGAACAAGAGGCGATATTGATTCAACATATTGAGCGTTGCATCGACTCGGCCGATGACATAGTGGCTCGTATCGGAAATCCGGTTCACCCGAGTGTGACTTTGTTTTTGCAGATGGTTACTTATCAATACGAAAACTTAAATGGTACTGGTTATCCGTATGGTTTAACCAGTGGCGATATACCAATAGCCGCGCAAATTACGGCTGTCGCGAATGCCTTTGATTTTATGACGACGCACCATCCGTACAGACAAGCGTGGTCCATCCCATACGCATTGTTAGAACTTGAAAAATGGGTATATCAGGGATGGTTATCTCGAGAATGTGTTAATGCTCTGCGAGAGCATCAAGGTTATATAAAGCAAATCATCCACAAATATCCGGAGCACTATACAGGCTTGGGGTTAATGTGAAGAGCAGTAACGAAGTTGAAATGTTGACGAGGAGGAATATTTAAACAATACTGTTTTTATATACAGTAGTAAGTTTGGAGGTGAAGTATGTTGTGGGAAACCCTTGAAAGAGTAAACCGCTTACGCCAACAAGCACTTGCAAATCCTGAGTTTGTTGAGTCAGCAAAAGAGCACGAACAAGCACTTCAGGAGCAAGAATACCATTATCAAACGAAGAAAAAGCGTTCAGCCAAAGACAAACAAGGTAAAAAGTCGCTGGCCGATATCTATAAAGAAGTAGAGTTTGGCGCTGACGCTCGTCATTAATTTATTCACTGCGGCATTTCTCATTTCTTCATGCGCCGCAGTATTCATTCAAATTTATGCGAGGGCAGTGGTAGACCGCTGCTCTCGTTGACCTGCCGACAATCCACTAATGAAGTCATCCGCAACGAATAATCATTAACGCTTAGTAATTCTCTCAATGATCTTGTTGATGTAATGATAATGACAACGGTTTGCATTTGTATCTTTGTTGTTATATAAAACCTCCCTTATTAATCGTTCTGTTGAATAAGAACGGCAAACGTGATGAACGAATGAAAGCGGTTGATTAGCTTTCATTTGTGAATGGCTATTAGGTGAAGTAGGGATGTTGGAAGCTAAAGCACTCCAGTTTGAGATTGAAGGCAAGTCATTGCTAAAAGCGTTTGATGTGACATTTGAACCCGGAAAAACATACGCTCTTGTTGGGCACAATGGTTCAGGAAAATCTACATTGTTAAAGTTGCTGGCACAGCAACAGCCATACACCGCTGGTGACGTGGTTCTACATGGAACGAGCATTAACGATCTCTCAGCGAAAAAATTCGCCCAACACATTGCCTACTTGCCTCAGCATCTTCCGGTGACCGACAGTATTTTAGGTCGCGATTTAGTCGGATTTGGTCGTTACCCATGGCATGGTTTACTTGGTCGTTTGAGCAAGAAAGATCATGACATTATTGAAGAATCAATGGCGATGACAGGAACACTAAAATACGCAGATCGCTTAGTTGATACGCTATCTGGAGGGGAGCGCCAACGAGTGTGGCTAGCCATGCTATTAGCGCAAAAAACCGAGTATTTGCTTCTTGATGAGCCTTTGTCTGCGTTAGATATTAGCCATCAAGTCGATATGTTGAAGCTCATCTCTAAACTCAGTAAAGAGTTGGGTTTGGGCGTTATTATCGTATTGCACGACATCAACTTAGCGGCGCGCTTTTGCGATCATATCGTTGCATTACATCAAGGTGATTTGATTGCACAAGGCAATGTTGAACAGGTGTTTACTGAACCTAAGCTGAGGGACATATACGGGATAGAGATGAAGATCTCTGACCACCCTGCGGGTTATCCGGTGGCGATGCCAAGCTAGAGGTTGAATAATGAGCAGTACAAACACTCGACTTAAGCATTTCTCTTTCGCTCTCTCACTTAGTGCGCTTTTGGTCAGTTCCTTTCAAGCAGTAGCTGAGGCGTCACCTCGGGTGATGTCGGTTGATTGGACACAAACTGAAACGATGTTGGCGTTAGGGGTCGTGCCCGTAGGTGTCGCTCAAGGGCAAGATTACGATGCTTGGGTAAAATCGCCACCGTTACCACCTCAAACTAAGGATGTAGGGTTAAGAACTCAACCCAATATAGAGCGTATTTACGAGCTCAGACCTGACCGTATTTTTATTGCCCCGTACTTCTCCTCAATGAAGCATCGCTTAGTCGATATCGCCCCCGTTACCACGATTGACTTATATGAAAGCGGGATTACAGATTGGTCGGTACTTACTCGTTTCACTCGGAGGTTTGGTGAAGAGCTAGGAAGAGAAGCGGAGGCTGAGGCACTTATCCAACAATATGAAGAACGTTTCTCTTTACTAAAACAGCGCATAAACAAAGACCAGCCGCCGCTTTTAATGATTCAGTTTATGGATACGAAGCACGTTCGTGTTTTTGGTCAGAATAGTCTTTACTCTCAGGCTATCGAAAAGATTGGGCTGAGTAATGCGTGGAACGAAGAGACAAATAGCTGGGGCTTCAGCTTACTCGGCATCGATAAGTTAGCAGGTATAAGAGCCCAAATTGTTATCGTTGAGCCATTGCCTCACGGTGGCGAAAAGCAGCTCTCTCAAGATCCGTTTTGGCAATACGTTGTTCAACAGTCTGGTGAGAAGGTCATGCAAGTCGCGCCTGTTTGGAGTTTTGGTTCTATGCCTTCAGCGCTTCGGTTCGCGGAGTTAGTTACGGCGAGTAAGGTCGAGGAGTTAGAACAATGAAAGCCATGCCTTTAAGCCTTGTGGTGTTACTTTCGGCATTTACCTTTTCTATTGGTGCTTTCCAATTGTATCAAGCAAGTTCATTCTCACTGGCTCTTAGCAGTTTATGGAAACCTAACTTTCAATCTATCGATTCCGTCTTACTTCACTTTAGCTGGTGGCCTCGAGTCTTCACCACGATTATTTCTGGCGCCGGATTAGCGGTTGCTGGGGTATTAATGCAGCAAGTTCTGCGCAATCCTCTTGCTTCACCCACGACACTTGGTGTGGCGAGCGGTTCAAGTTTTGCTTTGATGTTAGCTACGCTATTTGCCCCTTGGATGTTGGATATAGCACCTAATTTGGTTGCTCTCATCGGCGGTGTGACATCGATGGGGTTGGTGATGCTGTTGTCATGGCGACGAGCGTTATCTCCAACGGTCGTCGTCGTTTCTGGGTTAGTGATAAACCTGTACTTTGCATCATTAAGTACGGTTATTCTGATGATGAATACCGAAAAGCTGAATGGATTAATGATATGGGGAGCGGGCTCGCTTGTTCAGAGCGGATGGGGTGATTTCTCGTATCTTGCACCTCGAATCGCACTTGCTACGGTTATCGCATTTGTGTTTGCAAAGCCGTTAAGTCTGTTAGAACTCTCCGAGCAAGGTGCCAAGAGTTTAGGTGTCTCGCTAGCCAAACTGCGCTTTGTCTGTCTTGGGCTTGCGGTACTAATCACTTCTTGGGTCGTTTCTGCAGTAGGAATCATCGGTTTCATTGGGTTAGCAGCGCCAGCGATTACTCGATTGATAGGTATCAATAAAATCCAGCATAAGCTTTGGGTATCAATGCTGATTGGTGCCATGTTATTGACTTTAACCGATTTGGTTATTCAGCAACTGCCAGGGCTAATGGCGAGTTTTATACCAACGGGAGCAGCAACCGCTGCACTGGGCGCTCCGCTACTGTTATGGCTGCTACCTCGCTTATCACAAAAGACGCAGGGTCATACTCAAACGGTGTTAACTCGACATCGTCAACATGTTTACAAGCTAAACCCTAAAGCGATCTCATTGGCGTTGATCGGCACATTAATTTCCGTTGTTCTTTTTGCCACGGTTGCTGTGCAAAATGAAGGGTGGACAAACTTGTTTGCTAGCCAAAATTGGATTTTTTTGGAATGGCGCGCACCTAGATTATTTGCAGCAGCAATTGCGGGGGCAATGTTAGCGATTGCTGGCACCATGATTCAACGCCTAAGTGGAAACCCAATGGCCAGTCCAGAAGTGATCGGCATCAGTTCAGGGACAGCGATGGGATTGATCATCGCGATGTTTACTGGGTTAGGTTCGTCACTTTTCACTCTTTCTCTAGGCGGGCTCGTAGGCGCATTAGCGACGGTATTGGTCATTGTGCTGCTAAACCGTAAATCAGGTTTTCAGCCGGAGCGCATTTTGTTGACTGGTATTGCTATTACCGCACTGATGAATGCAATACAGAGCTTTATTCTAGCCACTGGTGACCCAAGAAGTTATCAAGCATTGGCTTGGTTGTCTGGGTCTACCTACTATGTTTCGGTTGAAACGTTACTCCCATTGTCTTTATCTGCGCTTGTCTTTATAGGGTTGAGTTTTCTCTGCGTAAGATGGCTAGATATTCTTCCTGTTGGCGCCGCTTCCTCTAAAGCACTTGGGATTCGCGTTGATCGTTCGCGCGCGATACTGCTGCTTTTAGTTGCTTGTCTCACGGTCAGTGCGACATTGGTTGTTGGTCCTATTAGCTTTGTTGGGTTACTGGCTCCGCATTTAGCTCGCTTATTTGGCTTTAACAAAGCGTCACAACACATGTTATGCGCCGCGATATTGGGTTCCGGCGTGATGTTGTTGGCCGACTGGTTGGGACGACAAGTTCTTTACCCACAAGAAATACCAACAGGGCTGATGGCGTCTCTCATTGGCGGTTTGTATCTGATGTGGGGATTACGCCGTTTATAGATACGAGCTAAGCCTCAACCAAGAAAGTACTTATACAACAAACAAGCACTCGCATTGGCATTCGCAACCTATGCGAGTGCTTTATGCAAAACCTCTGGTTTGTCTTTTATGGAAACAACTGGCGATGCCGTAACTCGCTTTTCTTTCAGCGATCGCTGAAGTCATGAAGGGTTGGTTTGGCTGCCGACAAAAAAGGAGAATAATATGACTCGGCAGTTTATGCTGACACCAACGTCAATGGCGGTTGTATTAGCGTTATCAACGCCAAATGTCTTGGCTCAGGAAGATGAAAATATAGTTGTGATTGGACAGCAGCAAGACAGTGCAGTTGGTCCTGATTTTAGTTATCTTGGAGCGAAGAGTCGGGCAGCGACGAAAACTGATATTGCCATCAATGAAACCCCAAGAGCGGTGTCTGTTGTTACGCGAGAACAAATGGATGATCGGGCCTCTATTAGCATTTCTGACGCACTACAATACACACCAAGTATTCAAACTAATTATTTCGGCGAAGATAACAAGCAAGATTGGTTTATTATTCGTGGTTTTAAACAGGCGAACAGCGGGCTGTATCAAGATGGTACCCGTTTATATTCTTCTGGTTTTTATAGTTGGCAAATAGATCCGTTTGCTTTGGAAAGGGTTGAAGTTTTACGTGGTGCAGCGTCTGTTCTTTATGGGCAAAACCCTCCTGGTGGGGTCATCAATGTCGTCAGTAAGCGACCTCAATTTGATGGGGGATCAGGGCTTGTATCTTTGGAGTACGGTTCTGAAGACCGTAAACAACTTTCTCTTGACGTAAACTCTGAGGTGAGTGAGCAGTTAGCTTTCCGCTTTCAGGGGTTAGCGAGAAAAAATGGGACGAGAATTAGTGGGGTAGAAGCAGAGCGCATTCTTCTCTCTCCATCAATGACGTACAAATTTAATGAGACGTCTGAAATTACCTTTCTAACGAGCTATCAAAAAGACGACTCAGATCCTTATCTGCAATTTTTGCCAGTTGAAGGAACGTTAACGCCAAACAAAAATGGAAAGATCAGTGATAGTTTAGCGATAGGCAATCCTAACTGGGAGACCTTTGAGCGTGAGCAGGTGTCTTTAGGCTATGAGTTTTCTCATGCGTTTAATGATACCACTTCGTTTGTTCAAGCTGCTCGTTACAGTGAAATGGATGTTAAGTTGAGACAAATGTATTCGTACGTTTACTCGGCTGATGTACCTGGGTTGGGGCCGATTTTAGATCCATCAAATGAACGCAAGACCATACTTCGGGGCGCTTCAGCAGAAGATGGATCATCCGATGCTTTTAATATTGATAATCGTTTGATGCACCAAGTAAATTGGGGAAGCGTTGAGCATAACTTGATGTTGGGTTTAGATTTTCAAATGATCAGTATCGATGGTAAGGACTTTGCGAATGATCCTATCGTTGCTGATGGTAATGCGCTCTTAAACACACCAATGGGAGCTTTGCCTGACCCTAGGTTTAATGTATTTAATCCCACTTATTCGGATAATATAACGTTACTCGATCCGAATACGCTACAGCCATTGAGCGAAACCGATAAGCAAAGAACGAAAGTTGAGAACCGACAGCTCGGTGTCTATTTTCAAGATCATATGCTGATTAACGATAAATGGGCAATGTTATTGGGTGCGCGTTACGACGATACAAGTAATGAAGTACATAATGTTACCACGGGTGCTCGCACGAAAGTCGATAATGGAGAGTGGACGTTTAGCGTGGGAACGGCTTATATTTCTGATTCTGGCTTCACACCATACTTTAGTTACTCTCAGTACTTTGATCCAATAATTCAAAAAGATAGCAATGGTAAGCCAGCGAAACCGGAAAGCGGTGATCAAATTGAAATCGGTGTAAAATACCAACCGGATTCATTCGATGGCTATTTCAATATCGCAACGTATCGGGCAACAAAAGAAAACTTGGCTCGTATCTACTTGAGTGAATTGACGCAAATAGGAAAAATAGAAAATAACGGCGTTGAGTTTGAAGCTGTAGCCAATGTGGCACCTTCTTTAACATTAATCGGAAACATAGCCTATGTTGATGCAGAGATAAAAGAAGACGTCAATAAGACATGGGTTGGCAAAACACCTTCTCAAGTCGCGAATACCGTATCATCAGCTTGGGCACATTATCGTTTCTTTGATGGACCTCTTGATGGCTTTGCTGTTGGCTTAGGTGCGCGCTATACAGGTGAGTCATACGGAGATAATGAAGAGAGACTAAAAGTACCAAGTTACTTTTTAATGGATGCGACGGTCAGCTATCGCATTGGAGATTACAAGCTACAAGTCGCAGCCAAAAATATCACTGATAAAGAGTACATAGCGACATGTGATGGTTTTTGTTGGTATGGCGATCGACAAAATATTATTGCCAGTTTAACTTACGATTGGTGATTTAACGGATAAATAAACACCCCTAGTGTAGGGGTGTTTATTTAGAAATCGGCTTTGCGGACAAAGTGTGGGTTTTTGTACTTTTTCTGCGGACCAAACGATGATACGACGAGCTTGTTCCATAACGTTTTGTCAAACTCACCCTTTGGAATCGAAGGGTAGAGGGTTTCCTCTTCTTCTCTTGCAAAGTTCATGT
The DNA here is from genome assembly GCF_053890955.1 of Vibrio sp. JZG120. Taxonomy (NCBI): domain Bacteria; kingdom Pseudomonadati; phylum Pseudomonadota; class Gammaproteobacteria; order Vibrionales; family Vibrionaceae; genus Vibrio; species Vibrio sp. JZG120. Next base: position 169,089 of record NZ_JBSRRK010000004.1, on the reverse strand, counting down.
ACTGTTTCTTCTTAATTTGATTGTACTTTTTGGCGATCTGGTTATGTTTCCTTACCCACTCCAGTTTGTAATTGTGGAGCACTTTTTCACCTTCTTCCGCACTCATTCGAGATAGGAATAATCGCTTGTACGAGACCTTTCTGTCCAACATTGTGCGCATGACGGTTTGGATATATTTACCGTGGTGCGTGACAGTAATATCTTTTTCGTCAATAGGAGTGACGCACCAGCCTTTAGGTAAAAAGTCTGGCTTCTTAAACTGCTTATTACGCTCCATTAGCGCCTGATGTAAAATCAAATCAGAGGTACCGCGGAACGTTTTTTGCCATTTACCGATACGAATTTGAATCGAACCAGGCAAGCGATAGATGTTAGTAAACTTATCTTTGTCCATGGACTTGTGTCATGAGATTAATATGCATTATTAGAAAGTGAAAAACAGTCTAGTGCAAAGGGCACCAGACTGAAGTACCGTACGATTTTACAACGACCTTGCGTGATATAGCGAGGGGTTATGTCAATAATAGGTAAGAAATAGAAAATTAGTTCACATTATGAAGAAATTGGAAGCTAATCAGGCTAACTTTTGAAGTTGGGCCGATTATGCCCATGCCTACCAAATAAAAAGAAGGCATGGGTATAAAAATCACACCGCTTCTTCGAGTTGCTTGGTTTCTTCTTCAATCTGCTGTAAATGTCGGTTTGCTTGCTGTAACTGATACATTTGGGCATAACGACCATTTTGTTTCAACAGTGCTTTGTGTGTGCCTTTCTCTACTAACTCCCCATGATGAAGAACAATTATTTGGTCCGCATCCAAAATAGTTGAAAGTCGATGAGCGATAACGACTAGTGTCATGTCTTGTCTGAGTACTGCCAAGCTCTTTTGTATTAAAGCTTCTGTTCCTGAGTCAATATTGGCCGTTGCTTCATCTAATATCAATATTTTAGGTTTTACCACAAGCACACGTGCTAACGCTAAGAGCTGTTTTTGTCCAGCAGATAGATTGGTTTCACCTTGACCTAACTGCGTGTCTAGCCCATTAGGATAACGGTGAATTTGCTCTGCCAAACCTACCTTGTCTAACGCATCCCATATTTGAGTATCGTCAACCGCTCGACTAAGAGAGATGTTTTCTCTGACTGAAGCAGGGAGAATGTGCGGATCTTGCTGAACCATTGCCACATCTTTACGAAGGACGTCTTTCCCTAGTGTTTTAAGTGGACGACTATCGATGAGCAGTTCACCATATTGCGTTGGATAAAAGCCCATTAACAGTGACGCTAATGTGCTTTTACCGCTTCCTGTATGCCCGACAAGCGCGATAAAGTCTTGGTGGTTGGCCCTCAACGAAATGTCTTTTAGGACGTCCTGTTTACCATCGTAGCTAAATGTGAGGTCTTTAAGTTCGATAGCACCTGACCTTAATGGTTGATGATCGTTCCCGTAAGTTTGTTTTTTCGCATCAATCAATTCAAAAACACGTTCGCTTGATACTAACGCTTGCTGAAGTAGAGCAAGTTGCTGAGTCATCTCAATTAGTGGTTCAGTAACTCGCGCAAGATAACTGATAAATGCATACAGTACCCCCACACCAATCAACTCAATACCATTAAAACCAAAGATCGCAACCAAGCAAAGCAACGCAAGACCTGCGAGCAAATCCATTAATGGTCTTAGCAGATAGCCGTTTAGCCGAATCACTCGTTTAGATGCCACCAAGTGCTCTGCGGTTAGCTCGTTGAACTGTTTATTAAAACGCTCTTCTTGTTGCATTAATTGAATGACACTCATCCCTTGAATGGATTCACTCAGATTCGCATTTATATCAGTCAATAGGTCACGCATCTTTCGGTAGCTTTCTGTACTTAGCTGCTTAAACAAGTACATAAAGCCGATGACGATCGGTAGCAATACAAGCACAACAAGTGTGAGTTTCCAGCTCATGAAAAACATAACGCCAAGCATCACCACAATCATGACCACGTTTTTCACCACGGTCGCGATCAAGAGCTCATAAAATTGCTGTAGAGATTCCGTATCGTTGGTGATTCGCGATACCAATTTCCCCGCAGGAGTGTAATCAAACGCAGATAACGGCTGCTTAATCACGCCAGAAAATACTTGCTTACGAATCGTTTTGATAGTGTTAGCCGCGACAATGCTAAATTGCAATGACTGAAAATACTGGAATGTTGCCGATACAATCTGAAGAGCGATATAACCTACTGCTAGCGAAATCAGAACATTCTGTGAATAGTCACCTTTAGCGATGTGCTCATCAATGAAATATTGAATCAACCAAGGGCCGCCAGCGCTGGCTAACGCTGCGATAAACAGCAAAGCAAGTCCTTTAATCATTGGCTTTGGTTGAGATAATGGGTAAGACATCAACCGTTTAAACGTACTGGTCTGGTTCATTCATTATTCCTCCATCGCCTGTTCTAGTTTTTGGTACTCGAACATTTCGGCGTACCATCCTTTATGCGCTAATAAAGCGCTATGTTGCCCACGTTCAGTAATGTGTCCGTGATTCAATACAATGATCTCGTCTGCTGCTTCCAATGCGGTGAGGCGGTGCGCAATAACGATTAGGGCTTGATCACGGTAGTGCGTTTCCAAATTCTTAAGGATTTGATGTTCGGTCCGTCCATCAACAGCGGAAAGTGCATCGTCCAAAACCAACACTTGGGCATTCAACAGCATAGCGCGTGCTATCGCAATTCGTTGTTTTTGTCCTCCAGAGAGAGTAATGCCTTTCTCGCCAACTTCAGTTTGATAGCCTTCAGGAAACTTCTCTATATCATCATGAATACAGGCTAACTTTGCTGCTCTGTAGACTTCTTCCTTTCCCGCGTTAGGGTTTCCTAAGGCAATATTGTCAAAGATAGATTTGGAGAATAGAAACGGGCTTTGATTAACCACGGCAAAGCGGTTGCGCCACTGAGGAAGTAGGGCATCTTTAATCTCAACATCCCCGAATGTAATTGAACCGTTTGTTAGGTCGTGCTGACGCAAAAGCAGCGTTAGCAGGGTTGATTTTCCGCTTCCGACAGGGCCAGCTACTCCCAACATTTTACCGGGTTCAAGTTCGATTTTTATTTCGGCTAAAGCTGGTGGTAAATCACTGGACCAGTGGAAAGCATCGATATCAATTTTTAATGGCAGTGGTTTATCTTCTAATGGTTTATTTCCACTGACAATCTCTGGTGTTTCATCAAAGATCTCTTGTAGGCGATTCCATGCTGCGGAGCCTCGCTCTAAAATATTAAATAAGAAAGCGAAGGCCAGCATAGGCCATATCATTAACCCTAAATACATCGTAAAGGCTGTTAGATCACCAAGCGTGATCTCTCCCTTATCGACAAGGTAAGCACCAGCAGCGACACTGAGAAGGAAAGAGAGGCCGATGGTGAGTTGGATAGCTGGATCAAATCTCGCGTCGACTCTAGCGACGGCGATATTTTTCTGACCGGTATCATCGACTACATCGTCAAAGCGCTGTTGTTCTTGATTCTCTAACCCAAAAGCTCGCAACATTCGCACGCCGTTAAGTGACTCTTGCGTCATGTCTGACATGGTAGAAAAGGCTTCCTGAGCAATGCGGAAACGTTGATGCAGTATACGGACGATAAAAAAGATGATGATTGCAAGAAACGGCATTGGAAGAAGTGCCATAACGGTGAGCTTCCAGCTAACTTGCGTTACCATGATGATTAAAACTGCAATACCCGTGATCAAGGAATCGGCTGCCGTTAAAACCCCTTCGCCGGCTGTCATTACGATGTTACGTACATCATTAGTACCACGCGCCATCAGATCACCGGTCTTATAACGTTCGAAAAATCGGGGTGGTTGTGTCGATAAGTGCCTATAGAGACGATTACGTAGAATGGTTCCGAGTTCCCAGCTTGCGCCGAAAAGCCAAATTCGCCATAAGATACGGCATCCATAAATGGCAAAGATCAGTGCAGTGAGTCCCAAGAGCCACAGAATCAGCGTATTTGTATCTAACGTGTTATCTACGACCCCATCAACGATGATACCGACCGCTTTAGGAGGAACAAGTTGTAGAGTTGATATCACAGCGAAAAGCAAAATCGATCCGACATAATGCTTCCACTTTTGTTGGAAATACCAACGTAACTGCCAGAATATTCTCATCATGCCTCCCGCTTTAAATTATTGAATTTGTTATAGAACTATTATTGAGCGAAATGATGAGTTTACAAGCACAAATTATTGGCGGTCGGAAAAACGATAGATTGTTTCGATTACGGGCGCGTGCGGTCGCGAATTACTTGTTTTCTCGCTGCAAGCTAACTATGAAACAACATTATGTGAAATAGTTGTTAATAATGGATTTTGGGGCCAGTGTTCTGCTAAAAGCGATGAAAGCACCAAAAGTGCAACTGTCACTTTCACTCACTAGGGGAACTAGCAGTCGTCAGTTTGTATTTTGTAGCTGACTTGGCCACCTGGAGTTTCTGGGTAGTAAACTTCGACATAACACATATGGTCTGGACCAACAGGTTTGTTTGCAAAGCCGATAAGGAAATAGGGTTCGTCCGGGCTGTCTACCCCGTACCAAGTATTGATAGTGAGTTGAGGGTCGAAACCTGCCAGCTCTTTTGCGGGAATGACATTCTTAATAAATCCAAAGTAACCAATTAGGTCGTTATTGCCGTCATTATCTAGATCAATGTTATGTTGTTCGCCGCCATCTACCGTCTCTTGAGATTGAATAACGGCTTTGGTGTACACAAAGTTGTTTGCAGTCATGAGCGCTTCCCTCGCGCCATATAGAACCGCCACTCGGGCATCTTTTTGCAGACCAAGAAATTTAGGAAAGGCAATAACACTAACGACACCAAGGATAATGATGCACACAATGAGTTCAATGAGGGTAAATCCTTGAGAGCGATGCACTGCCTTTTCTCCATGAGTCATGAATAGTTTGGCGGCTATTTTGATATAAAAATGCGTAGGTCAAGTATTAAAAAAGGATGGGAAGGGGTGACCAAGCTTGCAGATCTTAAATATAAAACAAGTTGCTTATCTGTTGCATGCTGGTGGGAGGCGGCTATCGAATAAGGGGAGAGAGTTAAATTCGGGAGGATAAAATACCTCCCGAAATGAGCAATTAAGACTCGTTTGCGACGGCTTGACCGCTGCGCTTAAACACAAATCGCCAAATAAATAAGACAACGGCAATATAGGTTAGACCAACACCTAAAGCTTGCCAGTGCATGCCGTTATACATTGCGATTGGCATAAGCGAGATGATGAAAATGTCCGTAATTGAGCCTGGAACATAAGCGATAGCATAGTCGTCTAACACTTTACTGCGCATTTTGGGGTCGACAATGCGTAATAACGCGATACCCATAGCGACTGTACCTGTTAACCATCCCCAAGAGAAAATGCCTTTCTCAAACCAGTCATCTCCCATGATGCGAGGTGCAACCCAAAAGATAAGCCATAGCGTGAACGCGATACCACCAATTGCGAGCACTACCATTGGCATTAAATACTGCGCTAGAACCGTGATCTTAATCGCTGAGATACCAAAGATGATCAGGTAATCCGTACTAATACCCGCTGCGTGTTTGAATGCGCCGTCACATAGGTAATGAGATGCCTTGGTTTGCTTAGCGATAATTCGAACTAACATACCGCCCAGAAAGCCAGTAACGAAAGTCGGAATTTGTACCTTATCGTGGAAAGAAGATAAGTAGTTGGCTGCTACATAAGAGAAAGCGGTTACCACTACAACCAGCGCCGCGTGAATCGCGAAAGAATCGACTGACAATGATGACATCGTATCTTTCATCACAGGTTCTTGATCGTCAGGTTTCACTAAGCCTTTGCGCTCGTGTTCGTCCATGCTGTCGAATGTCGTAAAGCTACGAATCCAGCCCATTTTCAACGCAAACTGAAGCATTAACATGCCCACCGAGATTGAAATAAAGATCCCAACCGTGGCGAACGTTAAACCAAGTGTAAAACCATCTTCCCAGCCAAGGCCTGTGAAGATTTCACCGACTACAGATGCTGAACCATGTCCGCCCATGAATCCAGCGGACATGGTCACGCCAAATCCAGGATTAATGTCAGGCCAAAAGAAGGTGGTAAGTACTAAACCAAACATTGCTGCAAACAGCCATTGCGACACGGATGCAATTTGGTTAAACGCCCACAATGAGCCTGCTCGTTGAGCAACCACTTTTGGTGACGGGACATCTGTTGCTAAACCCAACGCAGAAAAAAGTGCAGCAGTTAAGAGGCTTGCGTTTGCGGTAAAGGTATCTGTCCAAGGTAATACGTTAAGCAGAGCTGGGCCAAAAATAAGACCAAATAACCCAGCCAATACAGCAGATGGAATGTACATGCGTTGTAGTAAAGGCATATGTACACGAATTACTTTTGCTGCAATTAATAGTAAGCCAGCGATGGCTAAGTCAGTCAGCATTAGACCTTTTGGCATTTCTTGTCCTCCAGTAAATGCGTTCAAGGGGCTCATCCTTTTAACCAGCCTTGATGTAATAAATAACTTCCAGCACAAAACCACGAAAATAGTCACTCATGTGACATCGCGTCATGGTTGTTCTAGTCAGCACTCTATTGCGCTGTCGAATTTGTATTAACGGATCTGTTGATCCTTAAATCTATAAAGTGAGTGCAATTGTTGTGAGTGCTCACGAAGTGTTGAGAAATTTGAATAAATTCCTCGATCAAGTTTCTGATAGTTCACTCAGGAAGGGCGTGTATCCTAGTCAGTTTGTCAGCGCAATGCAATTGAGCGTCATCAATATTTAGTGCCTAAAAACTGTGCACTTGTAATTAAATGTTTGATAAATAAAAATATTGAACAAGAAAAATAATTTGTCGATATGATAACTTTTTGTGATTTGAAGGGGGATTTTGCCACTTTAAGGAGGTTTTTTGTGGAGGAATCGAGAAAGTAGTAATATCAGTAAGAGCTAAAGTAGAGTGATTCGCGCAAATATCATGCGTTATAGGGGGGCCGGAATTTCGCCCCCAGAACTACAAAGTGCTTGTTTAAATTCGGTTGTCACCAGTACTAAACGCGATAATTTGACTGATTTCGGTCAAGCTTCTTCCACTTTCTTGCTGCCACTGAATAAAGGCTTTATTAGCAGAGTCCAAGGACTTTTTCGTGTCTTTGCCGCCTTCAATGATCTTGCAGTTGCGTAAATAAGCTTCGACATCGTTAGACAGAATAAAAGTGTCCACGCCCATTTGGCGTAAAGTGTAAGGGCCTGTATTTCCACCCAAACGACTACCATGCTTCTTCAAGTAGCCCCATAGTTCCGTGATCTTTTCCCGAGGCCATTCAGCAATCATGTTACTGAACGAGCCATATTCGATTCTTGCTTCATGGATCATGCGAGCGTTGGCCGGAATCGACATGACTTTAGTGAGGTGGCGAATGATGCGTTTGTCGGTCGCTTTGGTTTCCCATTGCTCGTCTGACAGCATCAACAACGGCTCAATCTTAAATCCGAAGAACACTTCTTCGAAGTTCGGCCACTTGTTGCGAACCACGCTCCACGAAATCCCACTTTGGAACACCTTCATCGAAAAAGCGGCGAGCCAACGGTCATCGGGAATCGCTGCTAATTCCTCTTTACTTAATGGGTGAGACAATAGCGCTTCAAGCTGATCTTTTCCGCCTTTTCGCTTAGCAGCACGTTGATAAATCGCGTCAAATTTTTCGATACTCATAAAAGAAGTTAGTCCTAGTTTATGTCGATATTTGCGAAACATACTACGCTTAAGTGGCTGAATCGTAAATTGATGGAGTGTCACAAATGAAGAAGGTCACATTAACGTTTGTCGGGGAAGGTTCGGAGCGTATCGCGGATAAATTTTATACTTGGCTGGCTGATGGCGGATTAGAAGACAGCTTAATTGAAACTCTATCGGACAGAGAAGTGTCGGTGGTCGGTATTAGCGATATGGATAACGAAACGCGCGATGTAGTGATTACGACAGAAATGAATTAGCGCGTTGTACACGATAAAAACCAAAAGAATGCGATACAACAAAGCCCTTCGTCGGAAGGGCTTTGTACGTCTAACTCGTCTTCTTGTGTAGAGTGGATTTAATGATGAACCAGCGTTAAACCGCTTGGTAAAGCATCACCGAAGACGCGTTTTGATTCGCTTTCTGAAAGCTCTTTCACTTCTTTAACTAGTGATACCCAAGATTCGGGCACTTTACTTTGTTTCAGCTTCGTTAGAACTTGCTCTCGGTAATCGTCAGAAATATCAAACAGGCGGTCCCCCGTCTTACGACAAATCATTACGGCTGCGAAAGCGATCATTGGCTCTTTCTGCCAGTTCTGCTCTAACAACTTAGGCAACCACTGTTCTGCTTGTTCACGAGGAATGACGTTGTGCTGGCTGCCATAAAGTGGTGTGCGAGAAGCCAAACGTCCCATCGCCCACCAGTGCGCTTGTTCAAACTGGTTTTTGTTGATCGCTTTACTCAAGAACCACGTTGCCAAAAGAACTTTATCTTCCACTTCTAGATGCTCTAGAGAGGCTGAAAGACGCACCATGGATTCGTAACCCATGTCTTGTGCCGCTTTGGCGGATTGTGGGTTTTTCATCGCCCCGGGATGCAGATATTTTGCGATGTCTGCCAAAATGGTTTCTTGTTGTTCTTGGCTTAGACCGCCCGCGATACGTCGCCAGAATACCCACCAGTCTGTCCAGCCTTGATGGTTTTTGAACTGAATATTTTGTTGATACAGTCCCCAAACTTGCTCAATACGCCAAGAGTCTGTTGGATCGCCAAAGCCCGGACGCAGTGCAAAGCCAGCCAAACGAAGCCAGTTTTTCTCATGTTGTTCAGAGCGACGACGACGCTTACGACCTTGTGCAAAAGTATCGAAAAGTTGACGGAGTGTGGTGAAGTCCCATTCGTCACGTTTGCCGAGCTTCTTCTCAAGATCTTTGGCTAAGGTTTTGATCTCTTTGCCTTCTGCGCTTTTCTTATTACCGCTGTAAAGGCGAGCGATCAGCTCCTTACATTCGTTCAGTTTAGGGTGAAGCTTAACTTGTTCACTGTCGTCGGTTTGCTTGTTACGGACTTCGAATTCCAGCTCCCAACGTTTGTTGTCGTCTTCTGCGCTGACACATTCCATCTTAAGTGTGCCGACTTCAGTCAACTGACACGCCAGTTGTACTTCTACGCGCTCTTTCTGGTTGGCTTGCAGTTCGGCACCTTCACCTTCAAGGGTGGTGATGTAAGGCGGTAGCGGAGCAAACAAGTCTGGGTCAACATCAACCATCACGCCATTTTGAATGGCGGTGTTATTGGTTAAGGTATCGTGGGTAGAAGTCAGCAGGTTAAAGCGGACTGGCTCTCCAAGAGTGAGCGAGAAACGACGACCGCTTAAACGGATCTCATGGCCTTCTTCTGTTCCTTTTGCAAGTAAACAGAGGGCTTTACCCATTTTGTTTTTTTCTTGAAGATGCAAGAAGTAAGAACGCGCTGCACCACCACCAATTTTAAGCTGCGCACCACGACGTGCTTTACCAAACGCAACAGCACCCAGTGCAACAGACCAATCTGGATGTGGGTTATCTAATACCGTAACTGGTGCACCGCGCCAGTCAGAAAGTAGGGCGGTGACACGTTCAGTCACCAGATCACTGTTAAACACGCCTCCGTTCAACAACACGCCAACTGGAATCGCGTTTTGTTTATCGTCTTCAATGCCAAGAGCGGCACGAGCGACTTGCTGGTGCTGAGTTAAGAACTCGGCAACGTGCTTGCTCACCGCTGGGTCAGCAACGTATGGAAGGCCAAACTCGACAACCGCGCTACGACGTTTGTCTGGTACGTCACTGAAATCAGAAAGCGGGAAGAAGCCATCTAATGCGATTTGGTGCACTTCTTGTTTGCTTAGAGCAATACTCTTTGTGCCCCCAAGTAGCTTAGAGCCGCTACCTAACATGGTGATCTTCACTTCGTCAGGTGCGCTCGCTGAGAGCAGGTTCTCTTTCGCTTTACGTGTTTGCTGAATTAGCTTTGTTAGGCTTGCTGCAGTGAGCTTCTTACTTTGATTGAAGCGGCTTTCTGCAAGGTGTGCTAATGCTAAGTCGAGGTTATCACCACCCAGCATCAAGTGTTCGCCAACGCCAATACGATCAAGGGCTAGCTCATCTTGAGAAGAGAAACTTGCTTCAATCAAACTTAAGTCGGTGGTACCACCGCCCACATCGCACACCAGAATCAGCGGTAACTCTTTGAGCTCATCAGCTGCGGTTTTCTGATGGCGTGCGTACCAGTCGTAACATACGGCTTGTGGCTCTTCGAGCAGGACGATTTTCTTTAAACCTGCCAACTCTGCGGCTTCAAGCGTGAGCTTACGAGCGGTTTCATCGAACGATGCTGGAACGGTCACAACCACATCTTGGTCTTCTAGCTTGTTACTAGGATGACGGTAGTTCCATGCTTGACGAATGTGGTTAAGGTAGCTTGCGCTGGCAATGACGGGCGAGACTTTATCTACGCCTTGCGCGCCAGCCCAAGGGAGAATGTCTGAGCTACGATCTACCGCTTGGTGCGATAGCCAGCTTTTTGCACTGGATACCTGACGTCCTTCCACCTTCGCGCCTAATTCACGAGCCCATTCACCAACGATGACATTGTTAATGTCGCCAGCAACAGGTTCGTTGTCCCAAGGAAGAGTGAGGTCAGAAGGGGAGATTTGACCTACAGCTGGATGATAGCGGAAAGAGGGCAGAAGTGGTTTACGAACGACTTCGCCCGGACCAATCAGTTGGTCGATGTCAAATAGGGATACTTCGGATTGTTCAAGGTTGTCGGTGATTTCACAGTAGGCCACCACAGTGTTTGTGGTGCCGAGGTCAATACCAACAAGGAAACGAGGAGATGCCATACAAAACCAAACCTTCGTGTATTTAAAAACGGCACCCGATTGGATGCCGTTTGACTTCTAATTATTGTTCTTCGTTTGAGTCACTTTTCGCGTCTTCGCGCACATCGAACTCAACATGCCATTTTTGCCCGTTATCAGCGGCAATGGCTTCTAAGTAAAGCGTACCAAGCTCTGTTACGCGAGAAGCTAGGGTAACTGGAACCACTTCACCTTCACGACGACCTTCAGATACAGGCAGCGTTACTTGGATTTCTGGTAGCTCTTCAAGCTCTTCTGGTGCCCAGTAGTCAAGGTGAGTACCTGCTAGGTCGTCACGACGAACGGTTGAGCCGAAGAATTGGAAGTTAACTGGCTGGCCGATGATCAAACCAAACTCTTGGCTTGGTACGTCAACGCTTGAGCCTTCTTCCATACCAAATGGTGCTACACACAGTGCTTCCATTGGAGGCGCCATGCCCGGAATCGCAGGCATCGCACTTTCGATACCCACGTAGTACGCCGAAGCAATACCGCCGCGGATACGAACGCCTTGACCACGACGCACAGAGCCGTAGTAAGCCGCACCGCTAGCAACTGCAAGGTCTAGATCCACACCTGTTAGGCGTTTCGCCATTTCTGCGTCTGCTTCAATTAGCCATTCGTTGATCGTGTCTTCTAGACGAGTGGCTAGAAGTTTTGATTTCAGCACACCACCGTTGAATAGGATTGCCGTTGGTTTGATGAAGTCAGCCGATTGCGCTGCATCCGCCCCTGGCATACCTGGCATGTTTGCAAATGGGTTGAAATCTTGAGCTTGCGCTGATTCAGCACCGCTTTGCGCGTGTGCTTGCTTAGACAAGAACGCTGCAATGTGACGAGTAATACCCGCATCTTGTGCGTAAGGCAGACCCATTTGCGTTAGTGCGCCACGGTTACGTTGAACAGGGTGGTCCGTAATCGAAACTTGAGGGAAAAAGCCGTCAACCAATGTTTGTTGTACTTCTTCTTGAGTCAGTTCTGTCTTCAACGTTGCGCCAAGCAGTTTAGAACCGCGGCTTGGTACCACGATTGGCACTGACTGCAGCTCGCTGTCGTTCAATAGCGCTTCTTTCGCATCGCGACATGCGTGCGTCATCGCCTGAACTTGCCATGGCTGTAGCTCTTTGCCTTCTTGCGCTAGCTTCATCTTCAAGCGGTACGCAAGTGCAAGGTCCATGTTGTCACCGCCAAGTAGGATGTGTTCACCTACCGCGATGCGGTTCAAAGTTAGGTTGCCGTCGTCTTCAGTTACTTCAACCAAAGAAAGGTCAGTTGTACCACCACCGATATCGACCACAAGCACGATGTCGCCAACTTCAACTTCGTCGCGCCATTTGTCGTTGCTGTTATCAATCCAGTTGTAAAGCGCAGCTTGAGGCTCTTCTAGAAGCGTTAGGTGCACAAAACCAACGTTGCGTGCTGCTTCGGCTGTTAGATCACGAGCAGCAGGATCGAAAGAAGCAGGAACCGTAATAGTTACGTCTTGATCGGCAAGGTTGTGATTTGGGTTCGCGTGATTCCAAGCATCTTTTAAGTGCTCTAGGTAAAGCTCTGTCGCGCGAAGAGGGGATACTTTTTCCACTTCTTCAGGGCTACCTGCTGGCAGGAAGGAATCACGACGATTCACACCTGCATGGCAAAGCCAAGATTTCGCACTTGCAACAAGGCGAATCGGTGTTTTTGAACCTAGGTTACGCGCGATAGCACCAACCAGAGCTTTTGGCTCACTCGACCACGGAAGAACGCGTGATTGCGGGTTCATTTCGTGTTCGTGTGGTTGGTATAGGAAAGAGCCTAATTGGCTACGAGTCTCTACTGTACCCGGCGTAGTCAGCTGCGGGATAGGCATTACTTCTACGCGAGCATCTTCGTCGTGTGTATCAACAAAAGACATGACACAGTGTGTTGTACCTAAGTCGATACCAACACTGAATTTAGGCGTCTGTTGAGTTTCAACAGACGCTTCTTGAGAGTGGTTTTCTTGGTTCATGTGTTCCATTACAGCTCAACCTCGGCTGGAGCAATCACAGATGCATCGTAGTTTTCAGCCAGCTTAGGAAGGTTCATCGATGTTGCCTTCCAGCCTTTGTGCACTAACGTGCCATGGAATGGCGCGCTACCTGTCACGTTGCCAGTAAGGCGGATTTCTTGTGGGTTGAAGCCTTCTTCAACCGTAATACGAGTTTCTTCGTCTTCGTTGCGAACGTGCGCAAGTGTTACGTAATCGTTCAATACTTTCTGGCCACCAGTATGAATTACGCGAGCTGCTGCGCCTACTTCTTCATCAGAGAATGACGTTAGGTCTTCTTGTAGGAAGTCGATCAGACGAGCTTCTTGCTGCATGATAGAAAGCAGCTGCATTGCAGAGTCTGTTGATGCTGTTGCAAGTTTCGGTTCAACTTCAACCACTTTTTCAACGACTTTCTCAACTTCAACGACTTTTTCTACTTCGACGATCTTCTCAACTGGCTTCTCAACTTCGACGATTTTCTCGACCGGTTTTTCTACGACTTTCTCAACCACTTTTGATTTGCGAGAGACCGCGACTAAAAGAAGCAAAACGCTCGATGCGGTTAGGCTAGCGTGAAGCATATCGAACGTTTGAGGAATTAGGTTCAAATCAATGTTCATGACGTTTTTTCTCTTTCTATTGATTATTGGTGCTCAGTATTGGCTCATATGTGTTCACTAAAACGATCGTCTTTGCGATCTTGCACCAAGTTTAGACATTAAAATGATGACGGATGGTAGCATATTCAAGGCTTAAGGCTGTAATAATTCGTGACTATACCGTACGAACAGCGTGAAAAATCGACGATCGGACTGTCCAGCATAGGTTGTTGCTTGATGTTTGTGCGTTGCTAACGCAGTATTTCAATAGATCCCGAAGTTTAACTTACGGAAGTATCAAAACTACGATATGACACAAAGCACCGCTCACAAGAGCGTTATCAAACGACATTCAGACTCTATTCTAGCTTTTGCAGCGACGTTGTGTGTCACTGCTGGTGTGGTCGGTGCTGCTTATACGATGCAGCAACGGTATACGCAGACGACGTTTGATACTTTAGCTGACCGACAAGCAGAATCACTGAAAGCGAACGTCGAAAATGATTTAAAGTTCATTGGTGCAGGTGCAAACTTTTTTCATTCGATTGAACGCACCTATTGGTCTTCGTTCCCAATGTATGCGGAACAAGTAATCAATAGCTCGCGAAGTCTAATTGGACTTCAATGGATGCAAAAGGTCGAATTCGAAGACCTTGATGAGCATATTTTAAAGACCCGTCAAACATTTCCTGATTTCCAACCGTTTACCGTTCCTAAAGATGGCCCCAAAACCTACGGGTACATTTTTGAACACAAAGAGCCAATTTTTATCGCATCGGATATTTATCCAAGAACACCAGAAAACCTTTCTCTATTAGGTTTCTATTTTTCACGTAAACGCTTCGATCTCATCTTGGATGATATATCCACAAATGGGCGAGCGAATGTCTCGGATAAAGTTCGCTTACTGCAAGATGGGTATGACAAGTCCATTCCTAAAACTGGGCTGCTAGTGTTTCATCCAGTGTTTGACTTCGAGAACAAACATTTATTAGGTGTAGTGACAGGGGTGATTCGAAGTACGGTTTACTTTGAGGATTTGATCACGAAAACCGCGACCGAGCTAGATATGTCGGTGCGCGTAGAAGATTTAGGCTTTGACGCAGCAGATGATCCCGTTCTCTTCCAAAGTTCAAACTGGGACAACATTCGAGGAACGGTTATAAGCCGTACCATTCAACTGCCTAATCGAGAGTGGCGGATTGATTTTAAACTTTCTGATGCCGTCTCTGCTTGGGAGCGTTCTATTTTAGCGGGCACGACATTAGCCGGGTTGGTAATCGCCTTTTTGATTAGTTGGATTGTGAATTTACAGTCACGAGAAAAAGAGCGCTTGGCGGTCATGTTAGAGCTTAAAACCGTCGAATTAAAAAGGATGGCTGAGCGTGACCCTCTAACTCAGTTACTCAATCGCCGAGCGTTTAATGATCATTTGCTTAGCCAGATAAACAAAGGTGTTAGCTTCGCATTGGTTGGTTTTGATATCGACCACTTCAAAGTTATCAATGACAAGCACGGTCATTTAGGGGGAGATGAAGCATTGCAGCATGTGACTAAGCTAGTCAGTGCGAATCTAAAGCCTGGAGACCGATTTTATCGTGCTGGTGGTGATGAGTTCTGTATTATTTCTAAAGTCATTGATAAAGAAGCACTGGAAGCTTATCTGGAAAAGTTGCGGAGCATCGTGGCAAGTACGGCTTTTGACTATGGCGATGCTTCAATCATTTGCACGTTAAGTATTGGCGCGGCTGTCCATAAAGATGAAGATCCTGAAAGCTTGTATCACAAAATGGATAATCAACTTTATTTGAGTAAAAAAAACGGTCGTAATAATGTGTCGATTGGCGATTAAATGGGCGCGCAAATTCGAGTTTTACACCGTGTTACGGTAGAATCGCACGCTTTAAAATTTTATGTTAGGAATCAAGACAAACTATGAACCATAACCGTATTGTATGCTTCGATTTAGAAATGTGTTGCTGGAACGAAAATGGTGTCGGCAGCACGGGTGAAATTATCGAAGTTGGGTTGGCTGAAATAGATTTGTCTAGAGGCGAGATAGTCAAGCGAGCTCAATACTACGTAAAACCTGAACATGATGAAGTTTCGCTGTTTTGTGCCGAGCTAACAGGTATTACGCCACGTAAAATTGAAAAACAAGGACGCCCATTAGAAGAAGTGCTTAAATCCATGGTTAAGAACTTCGGTGGTCGTAACAAGATTTATGCATCATGGGGCCGAGATGACCTCATCCTGCTTGAAGAGTGTAAGCAAAAAGGTATTGAAGCGCCATTTACGGAGTTCATCAACTTAGCGACGCTTTATCGCATTCAAAATCGTCTTAAGGATAAGCGTATTGGTCACCGAGCAGCTCAAGAAGCAAAAGGCATTGATTGGGAAGGGCGCCAACATTCTGGTTATGTGGATGCGTACAATTTAGCGAAGCTTGCTCTGACTATGCTTTAATGGTCCGATATAGATCGGCAAACTTGTAATCAAATCGTCATTCAACCATTGTTGTTTTGTCATGGAATCTGTTTAGTGTAGAGCTCGTCAAACATATTCATATCTTGACCAGTATTTTAATAACAATGTCGTTGGCTTATCGAAAAAACGCGCGTAATGCGCGTTTTTTTATGGCTATAGAATTCAATCTTCGCCATCATTTCACGGTAGACTTGAAATAGCTTGCGCGACTTACATGTTTACCTTGTTTCCTTACTGAGATTGCAACTTTGCTCGAATGAACTCACTGTGATCAACGTAGAGTAGTTCTGCTGTTTTGCGGATCACTGCATCTTCTAGTGGATCAATTTCGCCATCGGCATACGCCACTTCCCACATGCTTTTGATTAAGTTGTAGCGTGTTTCTTGAGTCAATTCTCTCAGTTGAGAAGTAAAATCGTACAGAGACGCGGAGTCTTTTATTTTCTGTTGCGCTTGCTCTAACAAAGCATTTGATTCTTCTTCATTTAATGACAGAAGCTTCATCAATAATGAACGCTTTGTTTCTTGCTCTTTATCATCGACGTTATGGTCTGCGCCAGATACTTCACACAGCAAACACGCGATAGCCATATTAGGGGAGAGTGTGTTGGTTTGACTTAAATCAGAGCCTTCAATGAGCTGTTTAAATAATGAGGTAAGAGAGTTAAACATATTGAACACCGAGCTATTGTTTATTTGGTTAACATGGTTATAAATACGGTAGATCTCAAGGTGTGGTATCAAATTTAGCACGCCGTTGACAGTCAAGAGCTTTGCTCATCTACCCAAATCCCTCGTACTTTTAAGTTCAGTCAAAATGATTTGCCTTCAATAAAGGGCAAGTCATTTTGGGAGCGAGAGTTAGCCTTCGGCACGAGTTGGTGGAAAATGTACCTCTTCACCATCGCTCGTTAGAATGCTAATTTGGCTCGGCTTTCCTTCGTCATCAAGACGCAGCTCACCAATGGCGCTGTGGTTAACTAAGCGATAAAAATTGTGCGTACTTGGTGCGCGTTTGTAGATCTTTAGACGCTTACGTTTTGTAAACCAGTTTAAAGGCGAACGAGGGCTATATAGAAGCCTATCTAGACCATCACAAATATTGAGCAATTGGGTTGGGAACTGATTTTTAATCCCGCTACAGGTGATTTGATAGATATTCGGGCTGTTTTTTCGATAGCGGAGCTTAATATCGTATGCAAAAGAGTAGTGCACGTCACCAGAGAGAATAACGAAATTGGTCGGCGTCTTAGTATGTGTAAAAATACTAATAAGCGTATTCGCACTTCCGGGGTGCGCCATCCAGTTTTCAGCGTCGACCATCAACGGTTTACCAAGCATTGTCACTACTCGCTGCAGTGCTTCGATAAACTTCACCCCGAACATTGGCGCGGCAGAAACAATGATAACTTTGTCTTGATGAACAAGTTCTTGGTGGAACTCAATCATTGCTTCCCAGTCCATTAACCCAGAGGGCTTGTTCATTTTAGACTCAGAACGCCAGCGTCTGGTTCGTGTATCTAGCACGACAACTTTTGGCGTCGTCGGAATGGTGTAATGCCAATTCTCAAAGCGATACAAATATTGAATAAATGCATCTTGAGTTTGTGAGGAACGCTCGTTGAAAAAGCGTTGAGCGATACTCATAAACTCATCATTGAATTTTTCTGGCGCGTTTCCCCACCCTTGGCAGAGCCAGTAGGCAATCAGGCTGTTCCCGATAATACGTTTCGCAAAGGCGTTGCTGTACGCGGCTTGTTCCCAGCCTATGGTAAGGTTCCAATCGTCGGTGACATCGTGATCATCAAAGATCATGTAGGTTGGAATGTGAGCAAGTAGGCGTTGAACCTTATCCAGACCTGAGACGAATTTATCTATTTGAGCTTTTTCTTCGCGCCATTGCTGCTGCCATTTGGGATCGAGAGTTGCTCCGCCGACAGTAAACTCATTTTCTAATAAGCGATCTGTCCGAATGAGCTTCCATAAGGTTGGAGACCAAACCAATAAGTACATTGCAAAGCATTCGGCAAAGCTTATTAGATGGTTTTCACACTCTTTGGCGCTGAATATTGGCGTCCCTCTGTGCGGGAAAAACGTACTCAGTAAACTGCCATCATTCACATAATGAGGCAACAATTTGTCCCGACCATAATAACAAGCTGAGTGCTGGTAGAGGGCATTGGTATTTTTTATCGGCGCTTGCCCGAATTCTTCGCCCGGTAAACCGAGTAGGGCAATGACTTGTTCGATGGCGTCCAGAGTAGGGCCTGCAACATGGTCTGCGTAGATTTGGTCACCACTCATGATGAGCATATCTGGTCTTTCTTCGATGGTTTGAGATGCGATTTTATGATCCGCAGCGACCAATGTATCTTTACTGAAGTGGTGGGGATTCCGGCACGAGCCATGCAGAACATAATCTGCTTTTTCGCTGATTAGGAACTCAACGCCCAAATTTGGACAGTTATCTCGTTCATAAGTCAGATGAGGAAGCAGTTCCGTTACTAAACCGTGTTGCGTTTGTATTTGATAGCGTAACGTTTGATGGGGCGGAAACTCGCCCTTTAATTGCAACAAACAGCACCACGCATTGAGACCGATTTGAAGCTGTTCTTTTTGCTCACTTAAGGGGGCTTGATGAAGGACGGAGGCGTTTTCATCCGTAATTTGCACCATACCCTCCAAGCGTTGGGTGGTGACTAGCCAAATATTGATTTCAGTTGCGGTCACTTTGCGCAAAATCGGACCTGCAACGATAAGAGGAAGTGAAGATGTTTCAGTCGTATTCATCAATGCTGGCAAAACGGCTCCTTATGTGTCAGCTTCTTCTTCTAATATTTCGATAACTTGTGAACTGCTAAGTTCATGTCCCATAAGGAATAAACCTAGCATGGCATTGGCTTTTGACGCGTTATCACTGTCTTCATCCAAAATCTGCTGAAGTCGCGTTCTGATTAGATCTATTTCGTGCTCGACGAAGCCGCGTCCCTCTTCGTCTCCCTGACCATCTTCTGGAGCATTATCAAAGTGCAAAAATAACATGTCACCATCAAGTTGAGTCCCTATCAACCTTTCAGGCAGCCATGCTTCTCCCATCACAATGTCTGGGTCCGTGTCTGCGGGTAAATGATTCAAGGTAGAGATGAGTTCTGATGCTTTCACTTTTTACTTCATTATGTTTGATTTAGAACTAAGCTAGAGTTTTAAGAGCTTGTTACGATAGTAAAAATATTCACAAATAAGCTCATCTAGTCGTGCAATATTAATATAATCTTGGGACTCAAACTGTCACGAGGATGACAACATTTGTCATTGTAACGGCTATCATCAGAAGAACATAAGCTTTAAATGGCAAATCATTGATGTTTGCCTGCTTCTCAACCAACATTTTTCGAACTCATGAAGAGATTAATTCTAACAACACTCACTTTGCCTTTAGCTGCGATGGCTTCTTCTGCGTATGGTGTAGAAGAGCAAACGTGGGGAATTGCAGCGATGTATCGCACCGCATCGATCCCGTTTTATACCGCCGATAATGACTCGACGGTGAGTACATTTGTACCAATGATGTTCTTTGAAAACGAGCATTTGTATATCAATGGCATTGAAGGCGGCGTTTTTCTGTATGACGAGAGTGATTCTGACTGGCGCGCGAGTGCGATTATGCGATTGAGATTTGTTGATATTCCCATGTCGCTACAAAATGCCAATGAAGGGGACAGAGTCGACTTTGGTGGTCAAGTTCGTTATACCATTAACGACAACTGGCGCGCAGAAGTAGAATTAATGACGGACGATGAGCTCCAGTTTCACTCTAATTATCGCCTTGCCGCTAATTATGCGTTTGGTGATTGGGAGTTAGAGCCATCTATCACGATTCGATACAAAGACGCTGACTTCAACAGTGAATATTATGCGTTTAAAGATGTTACTGGGGAAAGAATTGGAGCAGGACTTGATGCCAACCTCGGCATCAAAGCGCGTTATCATGTGACTTCCAACTTGTATTTATTGGGGGAGACGAGTGTCACTCGCTTAGATGATAATGCCTACAACAGCCAGCTTGTAGAGGACCGATATCAAGGTGAAGTGTTTGTCGGTTTTGGCTTTTTCAACGATAAAGGCAAAGCTCCGAAATCAACACTGAGCAATAAACCATACCTACGTATCGCGCATGGTTGGGCGACGCCTTCAAATATTGGTGAAATATTTAGCTTTGAGAGAGAAAAAGACCCATACGACAATCAACTTACTTCATTATTTTATGGGCACCCGCTAACGGACGAGTTGTTTGGCTTTCCTCTTGATATTTATTTAACGCCAGGTTTGGTTCATCACTGGTCGTCCAGTGTTCAGTCCGCGAGCACAGAATACGTGATGGCGATTAAGGCTTATTATACAGTTAATTGGCCAACGACTTGGCGATTTGGTGTTGCGGAAGGTATGTCATACGTCGACAACATTACCTACATCGAAGGAACCGAAATGGAAGACAAGGGTTATACACCAAGTAAGCTACTGAACTACTTAGACTTCTCGTTTGATGTAAATATAGGTGACTTATTCAACCAAAAAAACTGGGAAAATATGTGGGTGGGTTATTCATTGCATCACCGCTCAGCAATTTTCGAAAGTGCGTCCCAGTTTGGGCGCATTAAAGGCGGGAGCAACTACAATACCATTTACTTCCAGTTCGAGTTTTAGAGCATCGTAAGATGCATATAGGTCGGATTTGCAACTGACTTCTTTATCGCCCATTATGAGTAATGATGAATAATACAATGCTGCTTTCAACGCGAACCTTCGTGTATCGTGCCAAAGTTAAGGCTGTTTGTGATGCATCTGATGAATCGGATGGCATGAGCACCATGAGTATCGACTCCTCATTCAATATTCAAATTGAGGCGATAAACTGTACCAACGATGAATTTGCCAAACGCTTTTTTGTCGTCCACGGGGAAGGACATTTAGAGGGCGATGAATGGTTAGTGTTGTACGTCAATTCTCTTGAGGTTGACGTTGGAGACGATCTCGAAATTCCGAGTGATGTCGCGTTTGATGCGATGATTGAGAATATGATAAACGAAGCTGAGCAGTCTTTGGAAAAGCTCTATCACGAAGCGCTACACAACTTAGAGAAAGTGAATCGCTCTGGGAGAAATAAGATAACTTCTAAACACGATTAGGGTATTTTGATCGACAAGGGATTGGCGCGAACCAATCCCTTGTTATTTGTATTCTACTTGTTCTTGAACTTAGGCCAATTTACGCTATCGCTGCAAGTTGGCTCTGCGCTTCAGAAATGCCTTTCTCAGCGAAATTTTCACCCATGTTTAGCGCTTCCGCATAAACAAATTCCACATCAGTGATACCAACGAAACCTAGCACGGTACGCAGGTATGGTGTGACGTTGTCTGTTGGTGAATCTTTATGGATACCACCGCGAGTCGTGATGACAATCGCTTTCTTACCTTCGATCAGGCCTTGAACGCCGTTTTCTGTGTATTTGAATGTCACGCCAGCACGAGCAATCAAATCAATCCAGTTTTTAAGCTGAGTTGGAATCGTAAAGTTGTACATTGGCGCTGCGATAACCAAAGTATCAGCGTTTTTTACTTCTTCAATCAACGTATCCGACAGTTCGACTACCGCTTGTTGTTCTTGTGAAAGATCTTCCGTTGCGCGAAGTGCAGTGGCAACGGCGAAGTCCAAAACTGGTAATGGGTTGGCAGCCAAATCACGAACAGTTAGCTTGTCTTGGTCCACATTTTTGATGAAGTCTTCAACCAGTTTGTTTGATTGAGAGTAGTCGCCAAGGATGCTTGATTTTAGAGCTAGTACACGAGACATAATGGTTATTCCTTAAATAAGTGCTTTTGACTATGGGAGCCATTATAAGCGAGGCACGTTGGTTAAAAAGTATAGGGATTCGCTGAACATGTTCGAAAAATTTGAATGTGGTTTCGGTTATCTTGTTGCAGATCTTGTGTGATACAATCCGCGCAGTTTTTGTAATGAAAAGAATAGGAAACGCTTTGACTTCGTCACAGCCCCCAAAAAAGAATCCCGCTGAAGAGCAAGCGACACCGTCAAATGGTGTGCAAAAGGCGACAGCGAAACAAGATAAAGCACCTCAGGCTCAAGTGAATAGCGCGGCGTCTCTACGCAAAGCGTTAAGCCAGTGCATGATGCGTGACCGCTTCCGTTTAAGTAAACGCATTTCTGGTGCGAGCAAAATTAAGAAAGACGCAGCACGTAATGCTGTGTTTGATGAAATTGCACTCGACATTGCCAAATCAATGATGGTTGCGGAACAACGCAGCAACTACAAACCAACGATTGAATACCCAGAAATTCTGCCCGTCAGCCAAAAGCGTGACGACATCGCTAAAGCGATTGAAGAAAACCAAGTGGTTATCGTCGCGGGTGAAACCGGTTCGGGTAAAACCACTCAGTTGCCAAAGATCTGTGCAGAACTTGGTCGCGGTAAGTTCGGTTTGATTGGCCATACTCAGCCTCGTCGTCTTGCGGCGCGCTCGGTTGCGAACCGTATTGCTGAAGAGATGGAAACCAAGCTTGGTGAGTTTGTTGGTTACAAGGTTCGATTCAACGATCAGATCTCTGAAAATACCCAAATCAAATTGATGACAGATGGTATCTTGCTGGCTGAGATTCAGCACGACCGTTTCTTGAATCAATACGACACCATCATTATTGATGAAGCGCACGAGCGCAGCCTTAATATCGATTTCATCTTGGGTTACTTAAAGGAGTTGCTACCACGTCGTCCTGATTTGAAAGTGATCATCACGTCGGCAACCATTGACCCAGAGCGCTTCTCAAAACACTTCAACAATGCACCAATTATTGAAGTGTCAGGTCGTACTTACCCAGTAGAAACTCGTTACCGCCCATTAAGCGGTGATGACGACAATGATCGTGACCAACTTGAAGGCATCTTTGAAGCGGTAGACGAATTGTGCGATGAAGGTTTAGGTGACATCCTGATCTTCATGAACGGTGAGCGTGAAATTCGTGATACCGCAGATGCACTGTCTAAACGCAATCTGAAGAGCACCGAAATTGTGCCGCTTTACGCGCGTTTGTCGGCGGGCGAGCAGAACAAGATTTTCCAACCTCATGCTGGTCGCCGAATTGTACTGGCAACCAACGTGGCAGAAACCTCGCTAACCGTTCCGGGCATCAAGTATGTTATCGACCCGGGCACGGCGCGCATTAGCCGCTACAGTTACCGAACTAAGGTGCAGCGTCTTCCAATTGAGCCGGTTTCTCAGGCGAGTGCGAACCAACGTAAAGGTCGTTGTGGTCGTGTGGAAGAGGGTATCTGTATCCGTCTGTACTCAGAGGAAGATTTTGAGTCGCGCCCAGAGTTTACCGATCCCGAGATCCTGCGTACCAACCTAGCATCGGTTATCTTACAGATGACCGCACTTGGCTTGGGCGACATTCAAGCCTTCCCATTTGTGGAAGCGCCGGACAAACGTAACATCCAAGATGGTGTTCGTTTGCTGGAAGAGCTTGGCGCGATTAATTCTGAGGTAAAAGACCCGAAAAAACGCCTGACTTCCATCGGTCGCCAATTAGCTCGTTTGCCAATCGACCCACGCTTGGCGCGTATGGTTTTGGAAGCGCCAAAATATGGTGCGCTTAAAGAAGTGATGATCATTGCAGCGGCCTTGTCGATTCAAGATCCACGCGAGCGTCCTTCAGACAAACAACAATCATCAGATGATAAGCACCGTCGTTTCTTCCATGAAGAGTCGGACTTCCTGACGTTTGTGAATTTGTGGGAATACATCCAAAAGCAGCAAAAAGCCTTGTCTAGCAACCAGTTCCGCAAGCAATGTAAGCAAGACTATTTGAACTACTTGCGCGTGCGTGAGTGGCAAGACGTTTACTTCCAAATTCATCAATCGATGCGTGAAATGGAATTCAAACTTAACGATGAGCCTGCTTCTTACCATGGTGTACACAGTGCGATCTTGGTTGGTTTGTTGTCGCACATCGGTATGAAAGACCAAGAAAAGAATGAATATCAAGGCGCGCGCAACGCTCGTTTCCATATCTTCCCTGCATCGGGTCTATTTAAGAAACAACCTAAGTGGATAATGTCAGCCGAGTTGGTGGAAACCTCGAAACTTTGGGGTCGCATCATTGCCAAGATTCAGCCGGAGTGGATTGAGCCATTAGCCAAACATCTTATCAAGCGCAGTTACAGTGAACCGCATTGGTCGAAGAAACGCGCGGCGGTGATGGCGCACGAAAAAGTCATGCTTTACGGCGTACCAATCGTACCGAAGCGTTTGGTCAACTACGGCAGTATCGATCCGACCGTTAGCCGCGAAATCTTTATTCGTAGTGCATTGGTTGAAGGTGAGTGGGAAACCAAACACGCGTTCTTTAAGCAAAACCGTAAGCTTCTGCAAGAAGTGGAAGAGCTTGAGCACAAATCTCGTCGTCGTGACATCTTGGTGGATGATGATGAGCTGTTTGATTTCTATGACCAACGTGTTGGTACCGAAGTGGTGTCTGGTAAACATTTCGATACGTGGTGGAAAAAAGCATCGAAAGAAGATCCTGAGCTGCTGAACTTTGAAAAAGAGATGCTGTTCAAGGGCGACGCTAGTCATGTCACCGACTTGGATTACCCGAACTTCTGGCATCAAAATGGTTTGAAGCTCAAGTTGAGTTACCAATTTGAACCAGGCGATGATAGTGACGGTGTCACAGTGCATTTGCCGTTGCCAATTTTAAACCAAGTTGAACCAGCGGGCTTTGACTGGCAGATCCCGGGTTTGCGTCATGAGCTTATTGTTAGTTTGATTAAATCGCTGCCGAAGACGATTCGTAAGAACTTTGTGCCTGCGCCGAACTATGCCGATGCATTCTTAGCACGTGTAACACCAATGGAAGCACCGCTGCTAGACTCGCTAAAAAAAGAACTGCGCCGTATGACGGGTGTAGAAGTATTGCGTGAAGACTGGAACTTGGAACAGGTGCCTGAGCACTTGAAAGTCACGTTCCGAGCGGTTGATCATCGAAATCGTAAACTGAAGGAACATAAAGACCTTCACGAATTGAAAGAGAGCTTGAAAGACAAAGTTCAAGAAACGCTTTCCAAAGTGGCAGATGACGATATTGAACAGCAAGGTCTGCATACGTGGAGCTTCGGTGAATTGCCGAAAGTGTATCAACAAAAACGTGGTGGCTACGATGTAAAAGCGTATCCAGCACTTGTTGATAGCAAAGACAGCGTTGAAATCAAACTCTACGAAACGGAGTACGAGCAGATAACGGCAATGCGTGCTGGTCAGCGTCGTTTGATTTTGTTGAATGTGCCGTCTCCAATTAAATATTTGCACGCTAACTTACCGAACAAATCGAAGTTGGGTTTGTATTTTAACCCTTACGGCAAAGTGCTTGATCTGATTGATGACTGTATCGCCTGTGGTGTCGATAAGCTTATCGAAGAGCAAGGGGGCTTAGTTTGGGAGCCTGAGAAGTTCGAGGCGTTGAAAGAACACGTTCGTGCTGAACTGGGTGATACCGTTGTAGAGATCGCGAAACAGGTTGAGACTATTCTGACAACGGCGTTCAGCATCAATAAGAAGCTAAAAGGCAAAATCGACTTCACTATGGCGTTTGCTCTGTCGGATATCAAAGCACAAATTGAAGGCTTGATCTTCAAAGGCTTTGCGACGGAATGCGGCTGGAAACGCTTGCCGGATATTCTTCGCTACATGCGTGCGATAGAGCGTCGTATGGAGAAGTTGCCAATCGATCCAAACAAAGATCGTTTACACATGCTGAAGATTGAATCTGTGACTCAAGACTATAAAGAGTTGCTGAACAAGATCCCGAAAGGTGTGGCCATTCCTGAAAACGTAAAGGAAGTGCGTTGGATGATTGAAGAGCTTCGCGTGAGTTACTTTGCTCAACAATTAGGCACTCCTTATCCTGTTTCTGATAAACGAGTCAAAAACGCGATTGATGCTTGCTAATCAACCAGTAAAATAGCGTCAGATTTGTAATTCTCGCGTATGAGATTACTGGTACACTAATTGCTAGTAACTCAATAAGCGTTATTTTTTAGTTCTGGGAGGCAATGGTTCGCCTCCCTTTATTTGTAGTACCAACGACTGAGTTATGCAGACGTGGGAATAATAAAGAGTAAAGGTAGATGATGAAAAAAACTCTATTAGCAGTGGCGCTACTTGGCGCATCTTCTGCGGCAATGGCAGATTCTTGGATTTACGGTGGTGCAACAGTAGGTCAGTCTGACTACAAAGGTGAGACGGATACATCATACTCTGTTCACGTTGGTACAGGCATCCTACCTATCATTGGTATTGAAGCAGGTGTGACGCAACACGGTGAATTTAACGTAAATGGTCAAGACACTAAGCTAACGTCTTACTACGCAGCACTTAAGCCAAGCATCGATTTTGGTCCACTGCATGTGTATGCAAAAGGTGGCTTCCACCAGTGGGACAAAGAAGTGAAAGGCGGCAAAGACGATGACGATTTGGATCTAATGTACGGTGTAGGTGCTGAGTACTTCATTTTTGGTCCGATGTCTGTTGGTGCTAGCTACATGAACTACACGGCGGGTAAAGACGATATCGGCACGTTCTCTGTTAACGCAACACTGCATTTCCTATAAGCGTCTAGCTTTCTAACACCCATATGAAAAACACCGACTTTATGTCGGTGTTTTTTTGTCTGGAAGTCACAAAACAAAAGTTGAACATAAATTATTCACTTTTGGATCTTAAAATGCTCATGCTTTCCAATATATAGTGGCGATTAAATGCGCATATTTGCGTAATGTTTCGCTTAGGAATCGCTCAGGAAGGGATAGTATGAAAAAAACACTCTCGTTATTCGCTCTAACGTTGTGCTCAACATCAGCAATGGCTGACTCATGGATTTACGCTGGCGGTCAAATTGGTCAATCTGATATCGATAGCGAAAACGATACAACCTACGGTATTCATGTAGGTACTGGTATTTTGCCATTCATTGGCATTGAAGCAGGTTACTTTAATCACGGCAAAGTGGATTTATCACTGAGTGGCAGCAGGGGTAGTGCTGATTTTGATTCATTCTATTTAGCAGCGAAACCAAGCATCGACTTTGGGCCGCTTCATGTCTATGCCAAAGGTGGCATCAATGCATTCAATGTTGATTATGACGGCGGGCTGAGAAATCTAGATAAAGATGATGGTGTCTCCTACATGTATGGTGTCGGTGCCGAATACTTCTTGCTCGATAATGTTTCTATTGGGGCAAGCTATCAAGCGTTTGGCGTGGATATTGACAGCGATAGTGACACCGTGAGCAGTGTGACAGGGAATATTACCTTCCATTTCCTATAATACTCAGTCTCTATGAAAACGTTACTGACTTGGTTTCATCGCTAGCTTTGAAACCAAGTCAGTGTTACTTATCTCAATTTACGCGTCCATCAATGATAAAGCCACAGAGCGCAAGTATTTCCAGTGCTTTTCCAACGATCAAATTACGATAAAATCAATCGTTAGACCTCATAATTTTTGTGTTGATATTACTTTGTTCTTATCTGCCATTAACTGAGCCAAAAATGCAATAAATGGCGATTTTTTGCAAAAATATGTGATTGCTGCTAAAATTCGCCCCGCTTTAAAACTTTAGAGTTCAAATTAATGGAGGGCGGTATTGGAGTTCTTCTCACCTGAGGGGCGTTTCAAATTCACGTTAAATTTGTATTTATGGATAATGCATTTAAAAAATATAGTATCGACACAACAGACTATCAGGTTGGACAGGACAACGTTCAAAAGTGGGGATTCGACATACATAACCCCGTTTTTGGCATCAGTGCGGGTCTCGTTGTTTTCTGTCTAATTTCACTTCTTCTTGTTGAGCCAACCACTGCTCGTGATGTATTAAACGGTCTGAAAAACGGAATTATCGAACAGTTTGATGCGTTCTTTATGTGGTCGACAAACTTCTTCTTATTATTCGCTGTTGCTCTTCTTTTTTCTCCGTTGGGTAAAATCCGCTTAGGTGGCAAAGAAGCAACGCCGGATCACTCAACCGTTTCTTGGTTGTCGATGCTCTTTGCTGCTGGTATGGGTATTGGCCTTCTGTTCTGGAGTGTGGCGGAGCCGACCGCGTACTTCACTGATTGGTGGGGAATGCCACTGAACGCAGTGCCATACACAGAAGAAGCGAAATCTCTCGCGATGGGTGCCACCATGTTCCACTGGGGTGTGCATGGTTGGAGTATTTACGCACTCGTTGCACTAGCACTTGCGTTTTTTGCTTTTAACAAAGGTTTACCGCTTTCATTGCGCGCGGCGTTTTATCCAATTTTTGGTGACCGAGCATGGGGTTGGTTAGGGCATGTTATCGACATTCTTGCCGTTTTATCCACGCTGTTTGGTCTTGCAACGTCGCTGGGTCTCGGTGCTCAGCAGGCGACCAGTGGTATTAATCATGTCTTTGGTCTAGAAGGCGGCATTGGTACACAAATGATTGTGATCACCTTTGTTACCTTTATCGCGGTGCTATCAGTAATTCGTGGTATTGATGGTGGTGTTAAGCTACTGAGTAACGTCAATATGGTGGTTGCGTTTGCCCTGCTTATTTTCATTACCTTTATAACGTTTGATACGGCGTGGGGTTCGCTACGCGACACAACAATGGCTTACATTGAAAATATTATTCCGTTGAGCAACCCCCACGGTCGTGAAGATGAAACTTGGATGCACGGCTGGACGGTATTCTACTGGGCTTGGTGGGTATCTTGGTCACCGTTTGTTGGTATGTTTATCGCGCGTGTGTCTAAAGGTCGTACGGTTCGAGAATTCCTGTTCGCAGTGATCGTTATTCCTACTGTCGTTACCTTGATTTGGATGTCTGTATTCGGTGGTATCGCGCTTGATCAAGTGGTGAATAAAGTCGGTGAGCTAGGTGCAAATGGTCTAACTGATATTTCACTGACTCTGTTCCATGTTTACGATGCGCTACCGTATAGCTCAGTGATTTCAATGCTTTCTATCGTGCTGATTCTGGTGTTCTTTATTACATCATCAGACTCTGGCTCACTGGTTATCGATAGTATCACTGCGGGTGGTAAGATTGATGCACCAATTCCACAGCGTATTTTCTGGGCTTGTATTGAAGGTGCAATTGCAGCCGTTATGCTTTGGGTTGGTGGCAAAGAAGCCTTGCAAGCATTGCAGTCCGGTGTGGTTGCAACGGGATTACCGTTTACCTTTGTTCTGTTGTTGATGTGTGTAAGCTTGGTTAAAGGGTTAAGAACCGAACTGTCAGCTTACAAATAAACACTATCCACTATTGAATTTAAATGCCGAGCCTAATGCGTTCGGCATTTTTTATTTCTACTTTTCTTTTTCAATAATTCCGTTACAGTTTGGGCTTATTCCCACCTCATTTAACAGCATTATGTCACTGGCGAAACTCATTCTTATTCGTGGACTTCCAGGTTCAGGTAAAACAACCTTAGCAAAGCAACTGGCGATAGAGCTTGGTGCTAAGCATTTTGAAGCTGACATGTATTTTGAAAATGATGAAGGTGATTATCACTTTAACCCAACTGAATTACCCCAAGCGCACGAATGGTGTTTTCAGCAAACTCGAGAGTGGTTGAACAAAGGGAAAGTCGTGATTGTGAGTAATACGTTTGTTCGGCACTGGGAGATGAAGCGTTACTTGGACTACTGCGTGAAGAAGCGCATTGAGGTGGAAGTTAAAGTGTGTCACGGAGCGTATCAAAGCATTCATGATGTGCCACCAGCGACCATCGAAAAGATGCGACGCCAGTGGCAAGAGTGACCGTTACCAGAATCGAGAAACTACTGGCCTCGTCCATCAATCATTACAACGAATGTTTTACTCATGATTGAAAGGTCCATTGAAATCCAAGAGTAGAACGAACCTAAGCTTAGTGCGTAACTGTGGTCAAAACCAACTTTACGTCGTACATCTTCAATGCAAGCATCATAGCCTTGGTTAACTTGCGCTAGGCCTGTAATTCCTGGTAATACGCCATATGTGCGTTCTACAAAATAAGGGATTTCATCTTCCAACTTTTGGTAGAAAGCAGGGCGCTCTGGACGTGGCCCGATCATGGACATTTCACCTCTCAACACATTAAACAGCTGTGGTAACTCATCTAAACGCGTCTTACGTAAAAAACGTCCTACTGGCGTGATTCGAGGATCATTCTCGGTTGCCCAAACTGCACCGGAGCGTTGCTCCGCATCAATATACATGGTGCGAAACTTCATGATTTGAAAAAGATCCATTTTTTCTGGTGTACAGCGCCCAACACGCAGTTGACGATAGATCACTGGACCTTTCGATGTGATTTTTATAGCTAGCGCGATAAATGGGAATAGTGGTGCAGTGAAGAGCAAAATAAACATTGCAACCAGTACATCAAACGTTCTTTTCGCGTGGCATACATTTGAATCGTAGCGTGAGTTTTTCATGATGCTTTCCTTATTGGTTGACGCGTTTCCAACGTCCATTTTCCATTCCTAGCAAATACTTCATACCGCCGATGAAATTGGCGAGATGACCAATGACGATGTAGCTAATCAGTTTAAAAGGCTTGACTGTGTTAAGTGCAGGCACCAAGTAAGTGACAAGTGCGATACCATAAACACAGGCTTGAGCGAGCAGCATTATTTGAAACAGCGGGTTGTGTGCCAGTAGCAGTGAACAAACCAAGCAAACAATCATCAAATAGGGTGTTGCTAAGCGCAGAACCTTTCCCGATAGAAATGCAAAGGCAGTGCCACGATAGCGAGGTAGCAGTAATTTCTTTAATTGCATGAGCTGCTGCATGTTACCCGCTGAAATTCTTAGGCGTCGCTTGAAGTCTGCGTCGTCTGAGCTTTGTTCGAGTTCAAGAGCCAGCATGTTAGGTTCGTAGATAGCGTTATAGCCTCGCAAAACGATTCTCATAGGGAGAATAAAATCGTCATTGATGGTGCTGACTTCAAGTGGTTCAAATAGGTGGGTTCTGAATGTATAAAACGCACCGTGAGAACCAATCGTTGAACCTAGCAAGGATTCTTGGTGCTTCACTCGAGACTGGTATTGCCAGTACGCTGCTTCACCTTGGTTATCGGTACTCATTATTTGATATGTCGCATTAACCACTCCAACCTTCTCATTTTGATAATGCTGACTAGCTAGCAACAGAGAATCGCAAGAAATCAATGCCGATGTATCACTCAGTGCGGTAATGTCCGAGCTAACATGACGCATTTCTTCGTTGAGTAGGGCAACTTTACCGCGATTGACTTGGTGGTCATTAATGATGAACAGTGTATCGGAGCAGATTGCTTCTTGAATCGTCGCTTGAGCAATCTCGGCTGTGTTATCTGTGCAGCCATCACATGCGATCACCACTTTCAATTTATCTCTTGGGTAATCTAAGCTCGCAAGGTTGCGGATCTTTTCTGCTATCCATTGTTCTTCATTGTAGGCGGGCACGATGACAGTAATAGATGGTAACTGACTGTCTGTTTGAGAGGCTTTGTAAGCTCGCTCTACAAATGGTGCTGTGGTTTTTTGCTGTTTTAAAGGAAGCCATTTAAGTAGCAATGGATAACCAACATGATGATAGACAATCAAAAATGCGGATAAACCAAAACCTGTAATCCAAAGTAAATCATTCATAGCTAGCCTCCTTGGCCAAACGTGAGTAGCGACTCACCATGTCTCTGATATCAAAATGTTTGAGAATAAAAGTTCGAGGAGAACCATGGGTTGATTTCAATTGCAGCGACAAAGCTTCCGCCAAAGAGAATACTCGGTTGGCTTCAACCAATGTGCTGTTAATCGGGCAGAGCGTCTCTTTCACGCCACCAACATCGGTTGCGACACAAGGAATGTCACATGCTTGAGCTTCTAGTGTTGAGAGGGGGAAACCCTCTTGAAGCGACGGTAAACAAAATAAATCGAGGCTTTGGTAAAAGCTGGGCATATCATCGACCAAGCCTAAAAAGGTAACGCGATCCTCAAGTTTTAACGTTCTAACTTGTGCTTCCAATTGAGCTCTCTGAGAACCATCTCCAGCAATGGCTAGGTGTGTGTTTGGCGTAAGATGAGAGAAGGCTTCGATAAGCACTTTATGGCCTTTAACTGCTTCTAAACGTCCAGCCACTCCAATCACGGTTTTGTTGGCTGGAAGCCCAAACAAGTTTCTCTTGGTTGCTTGATTACCGCTTTGAAATTTCTGGCAATCGATTCCATTGTGAATGGTGCAGACTTTGCGGTAATTCAGTTTTGTCTGGATTTGTTCGGCGACAAAGTTCGCATCGGCAACCACACGTGGACGAATCATTTTTAGCAGTAGGGACTGCAGTCGAGCTGACTTTCTGTTATTCAGATGCCAGGCGTCGTGCTCAGTATGGATAATTACTGGCACCTGCGCTAAGCGTGCCGCAATCCCACCATATAAGAGTGGACCGATGTGGTGAGTGTGGACTACATCAGGCTTGAGTCCTTTGAGCATGGAAGTCAGCTTACTGATGGTTGTTCCGCTGAATCCAGGTTTCTTATTGAGAAAGTGCAGTTGGCCTTGGTAGGCCGAGAGTTTTGACCAGCATTGCAGTGCTTGCGCTTTGCTTCCCTCTAAACTTACGACAAACACGGAATGATTCGGTTGCGCAAAACGAAGCATCTCTAATACGAGCGTTTCCAAACCGCCAGGAGCTAAGTGCTGCACGACGTGTAATATCACTTTTTTATTGCGTTGAGTGCTATTTTGTTTTTGTCTGAATTCCATTCTCAAACCCTCGTTGAGTTCTTTGTTTATTTAGGAATTGCAGACTGCGTGCCAATAAATTAAGTGTTTAAAAACATCAGGTTAATGGCAAAGCATATGAAGGGCGATGTTTATTCTCAATTTGAGATTCATATTAGTGGAAACCTTACACGGAGTTAGAATAAGCACAAAAAGAAAAGCACTCGCTGAACGAGTGCTTGTAATGGAGTGTTAACGGCTGTTAGCTTCCGTATACCACTTTAGGTAGGGTGGTGATCACAGGAACGCCAAGGTGCTTTTCTAATGCTCTTTTAGAGCGGATAGAGTTATCTGCTAACTCAAGTATCGTCGCTAATCCAATGCCCAAACCCGCGCCACCGATAAACCCTAAAATGACAAACACAAAACTAGGTAAGTTAGACGGAATGGTTGGTGTGAAAGGTTCATCAATGATTTTCACGCGTTTATTCTCTTCAAATACGCCAAGTGAACCAGTTAATTGAGCCATTTCATAACGCTCTACAAGGTCATCATACATTTCTCTTTTTACCGCGACATCACGAGCTAGGCGGTTGATTTCTGTTGCGGTGCTACCAAATCGATGCGCATTACTTTCTAACTCTTGAATCATTGTTCGTAAGCTATTTGTTTCTTCTGTGAGGGCTTCAAAGCGTCCGCGCATAATTTGTAGTTGGTGAAGCTGAGAGACCAGAAGAGGCTGAGCTTCTCCAAGACTGTTTACGGTGGTATTGCTTGCGATATCCCAAAGTTGGGCGCTGTTTAATTCCGGTTGTTTAGAGTTCAATAGTACTGAGCGCTCTTGCTCCAAGCGGTTTAACTCTCGTAGCTTGCCTTGAACCATGCTATGCGCCTCAGTGTACTTGGCGCGAAGCAAAGTGAGCTCACTACGAATGTCGATGATTTGTTCTTCAAGCTTACCGATAACCGGGTTGGTTTTAGAAAGTTGTTGGTCCAAACTACCTAGGCTTCGGGTAACACCAGCAAGCTCCGCTTCTTTTTCTGCCAAGGTTTGTTTAAGGCTTGCCAGACGAGTCAGGCTTTGTGCTTGCATTTCAGGCGTCGCGTGAGAGTAAGTATTCTTGTATTCCGCGAACGCTTGCTCTGCTTTATCCAGCTCTTCTCTGCGTTTATTAATATGGATGGTTAAAAAGTGACTTGAATCTTTAATTGAAGATCGTTCAGGAGCTAAAAGCTGTTCGACAAAATGTTCGCTGACGGAGAGTAACATCGACTCCATGCCATTCGGTTTACCACTTCGTAGTTGGATTTGAATGAAGTCCTTACCGAGCTGCTGAACAGACAAACGCGACGCGAGATCTTTAATGATGAACTCTTGCTCTTTGGCACTCATTTCGTCACTAATCAGCGCTTGTTCTTTGGCAACTGAGTACAAAACATGTCGGCTTTTTAGCAAGGTACTGAGTGCGCTCAATCGATCTTTCAGCATGGTTGAGACGGCAAGGTCTTGAAGGAATGGGTTCATTTTCGCTGTCTCTTGGATAAGCATACTCGTATGAGCGACATAAGTCGTCGGAACCAGTTTACTTACGATGAAACCCAGCACAGGCAATACAAGCATAGGAATAACGATCATGTAGCGACGTCTCCAAGCACCATGTAATAGTACGCTGAGGTTTTCTCTTAAATCGTTCATAGCGCCCTCACTAATTTATCAACTTGGTTGGCTCTTGCTTCCCAGCTTTGCTGTTGAACAAATGACTTTGAATCTGTCGGTGGCGGTAGGAGGTGATCGAGACTGGCACGCACGTCTTCGACATCTTGAACCACATGAAGCATATGTTTGTAGGGCATTAATGCAGGAAACGGTGTGCTGATAACAGGGGTTCCTGTTGCCAAGTACTCAAGAAGTTTAAGCGGATTACATGCCTTGATTTGAGCGTTATCAACAAAGGGCAACCAACTGGCATCCCAGTGTTGGGAGTAACGTGGCAGAGTGTGATGCGCTCTCGGGTCCAGGTAGTATATGTTGCTTCTTTGTGGAAGCGGATTATCACTGAACTCGTTAGGGCCGATGAACACGAGATCCCAGTCAGGCGCTTGGTCTGCGACTTGGGCAATTAAGTCGTAGTCTAACCATTCAGACAAACTGCCATAAAAGCCCAGCACTTTGCGACCATCATTAGGAAAATCTTCAGCCTTAGGTGCTGGCTCAGAAAACAGACTAAAGTCGACACCGTGAGGCAAAGTGACGGTTTTACCAGATGGAAATTGAGTGGCGAGTTTGTCACTTGCTGTAAAAATCACATCAGCCGCGTTAACCAGTGTACGTTCATGCTTGGCAACCGTGTCGTGGTCAACACCAGCTAAAGCGCTAAAGTCATCGCCACAATAGTAAATTAGCCCACGTGAATTCATTTCCGCACAAACATCTGCGGCCGTCGGGAGCGATGTCCAAAATATAGGCTTATCAAAACCAAGAGCGTGTAACTGTTTATTGAGCTGGTATTTCATCATCTTAGCCGCTACTTTTCTTGCCAGCGCAGAACTTGGAGCAGGAATAGTGAGTAGGTTAATGGTGTGAATATTTGGGTTTATTTCAGACTCTAACGTTGGCTTATGCGATCCAGCGTTATTAAACACACGAGCGAGCTTGTTTAACGCACGTTGCATGTCTTTAGCGGTCAGCCTAGGTTGACGCAGACCAATTGAGTTAACCCAAAGGATGCGGTGGCTCGTTGCTAGTCGTTTGACAATGTGTTGAGTGGAGGAGGGTAGCCCGCCAAAATCTTCTCCAAATACTACGATGTCTGTCATGTAGCTCTCCTTGAGTCTTCGTTATTTGATTACTAATCAAGAGAGTAATCACAATACGTGCCAAGGAATTATTTGTTATAAAACAGGTAATTAGACTTTCTATTGGTATTTGAAATTAGGGTTTCTCATTTTGACAATCACTTTGAACGATTCGGCTAACGACAACCGTTAATGCTGCCAGAATGTAAATTGGCCAAGTGAAACCTTGAGTGAGGAAAGTGCCTGATACGATGGTCCCGATCAGCCCACTTAAGACTGCGTTTGCTCCAACAGAGAGGGTGTAATCCGATGTTGGCGTCAGTAGTGAAATAGAATGCAAAGAGGTTCGAATCAATGACACAATCAATGTAATGAACACAGCTAGTCCAACAAACCCTGTTTCTGCTAATACGCCAAACCAAGTACTGTGTACGGCGTGATTGATACCATCCCAGTGAGGGCTATAGAAATAGTAATTGAAATAGAAATTATCAAGCCCAACCCCAGTTAACGGATGGTGGAGAGCCATTTTAAATGCGGCTTCCCACGCGTAAAGTCGCCCCATCGCAGAGGCATCTATACCATCCTCGGCTGCGCCACCAGATTCTCGCCCTGAGATACCAGCAAATGCGTAGAGTACGATGGCTGCGACGGCGCCTAGTACTAAGACTAACGTTTTGCTTTTGATGTGCTTAAAGGCAAAGTACGCAAATACCGATAGAGAGCCTAACAAGCCCCCGCGGCTTTGTGTCTCAATAATCGCAAAAAACAACACCAAACAGGTAACAAGTGCGAAGAGTCGGAGATGCTTAGGTGAACGTTTCTCCATCAACTGACTAACAGTAAAGGCGAGGGGAAACATTAATACCAGCGCCAAGTCGTTCGGATCGCCGAGTACTGAACCTATGGAGCGTCCAATCGATACGCGCGTTCCTTCGACTAAATCAATGCCATTCGCTGCGTTTTGTAATGCGACTAAACCAATCAACAATCCGGCGAAAATTATTGCTTTCGACATTTGTGCCAACTGAGCAGGCTTGGTAATAAGCCAGGTGATCGCCAATGTCATAATGATGATTTTCCAATAGGTATTTTTGAAAACTGTAATGGCAATGTCACGACTGGAGGCAAAGACGATGCCGATGATCACCAACCCCCAAAATATGCACAGCCATTTTAATGAAGGGTGCCAAAAAGCAGTAAGCTGGCGACTTATCAAAAGGTGGAAAGCAAGTGCGGCCAGTGCCCCCAATGATAGTAGCAATGGGATTTTAAAGTTATAGATAACGGGAAACGCTTCATGAATACGAAAGAATGAAAAAATAACGAACAGCGTGACGAGCCAAAACGTTTGGTTGAGAACGAACAGTAAAGCCAGCGGGGCGAAACATAGTGCGACAATTAAAATAGGGTGAGGCATAACAATCCAAAGCAGGCCGATACAGACGGTAATCGTCAGCGCTGCGATGGACTGCTTTCTTCTCACCTTGGTTTCAGTCATAACGAGTATCTCTTCACCTGTCCACGCCATTTCACCATGTATCGAGTGAGCGCATTTAGCGTCTCTTTACTCATATAGCGAGTGGCTATCCCTGCCAGCAAAGTGCATGTCAAAATGCAAATTGCGATGGCGATGCCTATTGATTGTGAAGAGTGAAGCAGGAACAGTGCCACACCGGAGATAATCTGCAATAAAACCATCAGACTTAGGTGAAAAGGCAACGACATGCATTGTTGGCCTACCACATAAGTAAGGCCAAGCTTACACAGTTGAGCGTAATAAAGCGCAATGAAAACTCCATAGATACCCAGGGACGATAGGCCAAACAGCAAAGCAATTGCAACGCATGCAGAGACGACATTAATACCCAGTAACCAGCGAGTACGACGCTTGTACAAAATGGAAATATTAATGAGTTCGCTCCACTCTTTTAGCATAGCGATAGGCAGTAAGAACAAGCTGAACAGTACCGCCTCATGATAGGTTTCTGGTAACAGGTAAGTGATCATCACCATTGCTAATGTGCCGACTGCAACACTTAAACCGGTAATGTAAATCATGCCTAGATGAGTGATGCGCATAGCTTCTGTACTCTTACGCGCTTCTAGGTAATTAAATCGACGTGGCATCCACCACATGCCAAATGGCTGAACTAAAATACACATGCCAACCGCAAATTTTACGGCTATCGCGTAAATCCCTAATGTCGCAAGGGAGGCGTTCGCGCCGATGAACCAGCGTTCAGCGCCATTGAGACAAAACGCAACCAATCCAGCCATCATCATTGGCAGACAGTAATTTAGATATTGTTTCGCCACTGTCAGATTTGGCAGAGTCATGCTGTAGCGGTTAATGATGTGCAGCCAGACAAACTGAGTAATAGCAGCCAACAAGCCACCCCATAAAACAGAAATAACATGTGGGTGAACAGACAGTGCCGTGATGATGAAAATGACCTGAAAAACAGTGGTAGTCACCATGACGTTAAGTAGGGTTCTTGCTTTGTCGTCCTGTGTTCTCAACCAAGCTGTGCCGATTGCGATACTGCCTTCTAGAACGATAGCAAACATAACAATAGCAAACTCGACTCTCGTAAAAGGTGCAGGAATAGGCGCGAGCATAATGATAGCGAGTAGGCATAAAGCCACGATGCCAGCGATGAATAAAGCAAGTGAGTACAGCTGGTTTAGTAGGCTTGTGCGCGTATTTTGATCCTTTTCAACCCCGACGAATCGATACAGCGCTTCATGCAACGCGAAACTGACGAATAAGGTTGTGACAACGCCAAAGGTGGTAAGCAGTTCAAGCTTGCCCATTTGTTCTGGTGAGAGAAAGTGGGGCAATACAGGCAGCATGATTAGGCTGATGCTTTTGTTTATCACTAACGCGATAGCGAACAGCGACATATTGGTCATTGCTTTAGACATGGTCATATCCTTTGATGTATCGCGGTGTTTTGAGTTTACAATCGCCATTCGGTGCGGATTCTGCTGCAAGGTGCTGAGCGATTGGCAGATAACAACGTTCGGCCGTATAAAGTTGAGAAACGTTGAGTGCTTCGATACCCATTGTCACTTTCATCCATGGAGACTCATTCAAAAGGCGAATTGCGTTATGTAACGACGCCACATTGTTTGGTGTGTACTTGATGCAATTGCGGCCATGCGTCAATACGCGATCCCAGTAGCTATCATCATGTGGGATGACGATGCACATGCCTGCTGCGAGAGCTTCTAAAATGGATAATCCAAAAGGTTCGTTAACACTGGTGGAAACAAACACACCACACTGAGAGCGTAGGTCATCGAGGTTATCTGGGCATTCATGCCATTCAACACCTTTTGTGGTGAAGTCTGGTGTTGAATATTCCACACCTGCCACATTTGGTTTGATGTAACACACGGTAGATTTGATCTCTTTTGTCTTATCAAGTGTTAAAGCATCAAGAAAAAGATCGATGTTCTTCCATTTTAGTAAGCTGGCCGCCCAGAAGACGCGGTTTGAAATCGGATTTGCTTGTTTTGGCCAGCGGTCTCTCGATAGTCCGTTAACAAACGTAGACGCATTCAAACCACACCAATAGCGTTCAGTAGCTGGCTTCTCTGTTTTGAGGTAGACCTGTAAGGCCTCTAGCATCGATTCTCGGGTGTTTGCCAAGTAATAAATTGCGGATGCTTTTACCAAGCAGTAGCCGGAAGATCTTGAACGACCAATTGGACCATGAACCATTTGTACCACAGGCTTTTTGCTGATTAATCTCAGTAAGTACAAAGGCATATCATTACTCGGGCAAGATAGACCTAAAAAGCTATCTATCTTTGGTAGTTTCATGCACGAAAAAATCAGTTGGATAAAGTAATACGCGTTCATTAACCAGTAAGTGATGCCATGAGTGGAGCTCAGTGGTGATGGTTTGATTTTGATAATCTGCACACGAGGCGTATCACTAAGCAGTGACTCCCAATGTTCTGGATTCGTGGTCAGCAGATAACCAATTACGTTCAGTTTATCGCACTGTTTGAGGAGCTCTGCATTCGCAATCTTAGAACCACCTTGCATTGGGATGGCGTCGAACATTAATACACGTTTCATGACTGGGCTCCTCAATTGATACTCAACCAGCGTGAAAGAGGCTTCATGCAGTGAGTCATTGGCATTGGTGTAATACTGTTGTTCTCAAGCTCACCTTCATAAATACGTTCAATGGCGCTTATAGATGCTGCAGTCGTGAGGTTTTGGCTAGCATGAAGATAGGCGTTTTCAGCTAGCTTGTTTCTTAGAGCTACATCTTGCATGACTTGTTGGATAGCGTTTAATAAGCCTGCCATTCCGCGATTCTGGTACAGTAGCGCAGAGTGATTATGCTCGAACAACTCAGGGATGCCTCCTGTTTTAGGAGCCACGATAGGCAGCTGAGCTAAAGCCGCTTCCCCGAGCACGAGACCAAACGCCTCTTCATAGGCGCCGCTAATAAAAGCGTCTGCATTCCCAGACATCCATGCACCAGCATTGCTTTTTTCCCCGACAAAGTGGACTCTGTCTTGGATACCGAGATCCGAAGCAAGTTGTTGCAATGTTTCTCTTTCCTCGCCATCGCCAACGATAACAAGATGAGGATTATCGTGATGGTAATTGTGCATGCGCATAGCGCGAATAAGGCGGTCGAATCCTTTTCTTTTAATCAACGAACCTACCGAGAGAAAGGTAAACGCTTGTGGAGGTATTCCGAGGTGAGCCTTGATATCAATGGGCGTATCAGAGTCTTGAAGCGATACACCGTTGTGCACAACATAAAGCTGGTCTTCTGGGTAACCGTCCTGAATAATTTCACGACCGACATCTTTACTAACGCAAATCAATTTTGGGGAGAGGTGTAGCCCAAGAGAGAAGCGATCTCGCAATGTATAGTGACAATGAAGTTGGGTGACAAGTGGGATGTGATTCATGCGTGCAGCCAAACACATCCATTGACAAGGGCCACCGCTATTAACGTGTACCAAGTCGATATTGTGTTTTTCGATCAGTGCTGAGCCTTGTTTGATAAGGCTATTCCATCCGCTAATATCCCAGCGAGGCGCACTCCAGCCACCAACGAGATTGAAAACAGAATGTTCCGCTTCAATTCCGAGCGATTGACACTTATCGATTAGTGGCTGGCAGTTTGACCACACGAATGGCTCAAACTTATCACGGTCAATCCCTGAGATGAGATCCAGAAGTACCACTTCACTGCCGCGAATCCAGTTATCACCATAATGAACATATAGAATGCGTTTTGGAGTAGTCATAAGTCACCTCTGTCTCATCATTAACTTGTGTTAACTGCTGAGTTGCAACAGAGATGCCAAAATATGCCATTAGTTTATGTGTTTGAATATTATTAGATATTTGTGCTTGGCCTTAAGGGGGTAAGCAATATTCTCATATTGAGAACCAATATGGCTTATTGCTCCGTTTCAATTTGATATTTTCGTAGCAATACAGGAATAACGTTTTGCGCCGAGAAATCATCAATAATGGTCTGCCGAGCGTTTTGACGAATGTGAGATTGCTGCACTTCATCAAGAGACATCCAATGTTTAAGGCATTGAGCGAGAGATGGGACGTCATCGACAATAAAGCCATTTTCGCCAGTTTGGATAATATCGGGCAAGCGACCCACGCGTAGGCTCATCACGACTATTCCTCTAGCCATTGCTTCAAGCGCCGCCATAGGCAGGCCTTCATAGCGAGAAGAAATTACCAGCACGCCAATGTTTTTCCAAACGGTCTCCATTTCAGTTTGATGACCGAAAAATGTCACATTTGAAGGGGCAATTTGGGCGAGTGATTCTCTTTCTGGT
The DNA here is from genome assembly GCF_053890955.1 of Vibrio sp. JZG120. Lineage (NCBI taxonomy): Bacteria > Pseudomonadati > Pseudomonadota > Gammaproteobacteria > Vibrionales > Vibrionaceae > Vibrio > Vibrio sp. JZG120. Next base: position 127,605 of record NZ_JBSRRK010000004.1, on the reverse strand, counting down.
CCATCACCGAAAACACTAAAATGCAGTGTTGGGCAGAGCTTAGCTACTTCGATAAATTGGTCGGCACCTTTTTCTTGGCTCAATCGGCCGACGAAAGCGATTTCTTGATAGTTGAGATTACGATCGGGAATCGAAACAAAGTTATTCAGCAGTTCCGAAGGGAAAATGACTTTGCGCTGAATGCTTGGGCTGACGGAAAAGCAGTGGTTAGAGAGGTAGCCTGAACTTCTATCAAGCCAATCATAGAGCCACATTTTGCCCGAGGATGATTCTCCTGCATGATAAGTTGAAATCAAGCGAGGAAATGTGCGCGTGAGTAGCTTGGCACAGCGCGCTAAGATTGACGCTTTGTAACCGTGGGAGTGAATGACCGATGGTTGGTGATTGGCGACCGCGCTTGTTAGGTGTTTGATCTTTAATGCCTTATGTGGCTCACCAGACAAATGGTTCAAGTAACTCACAGGGATGGTGGATTCTTCTGCTTTCTCTACAATCTGTGCTGGTGGCGAGTACTCAGTCGTTAAGACAACACGTGCTTTGTGCCCAAATGTCATTAATCCACGAGCAAGCTCTATGACGTGACTTTCGATACCGCCAAACAGGCGGCTATCAAGAAAAATCCAAATTTCACCAACGTCAGGTTTCTCAAGATTGTTCGAGATTAATTTCATCCGCTTCCCACGCTTGTTTTTTTCGGTAAACCGTAGATGGGCTTAGCTCCAGCATTACGGCGGCATTGAGAACGTTGCCATCACAGTATGCGATTGCGTTTTGAATCGCCTCGCGTTCCACTTGCCACATAGGGCGAATGGTTCCATCAGAGTTAAAGTACGGCGAGGCAGCCGCTGAGGATTGTATGTTAGGTTCCGGTGTCGGTATTGACGGTTCTCTAGCGGGGGCCAACTGTTCCTCAACATACACAGGTTGGGATGTTATTGTTGTAGGGTTTGCTGGCTCTTGAGTTACATGTGCGGGAGTGGATGTTCTCGCTGTTTTAGACTTTCTAGTCAGTTGAGCGGGTAGGTGATTCAGCGTGACTTTTTCGTCATTATTAAGCACCACAATGTTACGTATGATGTTTTGCAATTGCCTTACATTACCCGGCCATTCGTAGTGCTTGATGATATGTTGAGCTTCGCTGTCGATTGTTGAGAATTTCTTTTTGTCCTGTTTAGCATAAGTGGTCAAAAAGTGCTTGGCTAACGTGACGATGTCACTTCCTCGCTCACGTAGGGGGGGCATATCGATAGGTATTACGTGTACGCGGTAATACAAATCTTCACGAAAACGACCTTCTTCCACTTCTGTTAATGGATCTCGGTTGGTGGCACAAATGATTCGGACATCCACCTTCATCTCTCGAGTTCCACCAAGCGGTGTGTAGGTTCCTGTTTGAAGAAAACGGAGCAACTTCTTTTGCATCTCAAGTTCCATTTCACACAGTTCATCGAGAAAAAGCGTTCCACCGTGAGCCAGCGTCGCAGCACCTTTTCGGTCTGTTGTGGCTCCGGTAAATGCGCCTTTAACGTGGCCAAAAATCTCACTTTCCATTAAATCTCGGGGGATGGCCCCGCAGTTAATAGCAATAAAAGGCTTGTCTTTACGATCGCTCTGACGGTGCACGGCTTCAGCACAAACTTCTTTACCTGTGCCGCTTTCACCCACAATAAAGACACTGGCAGATGTTGGAGCAACGGCATCAATGGTTTTATATACCGCCTGCATTGGAAGACTTGAACCGATAAATCCGTGATAGTTATGGCGATCAAACTTGGACTGAATGTTTTCTACTAAATCTTCCAGTTTGGCGCGTTTGAGGTGCAATGCAACAGAAGTTTTTAGGCGATCAGCGTTAATAGGTTTTTCTAAGAAATCTTCCGCGCCTTTTTGAATTAGGTTAACGGCTAAGTCTACGCTGCCATGCGCTGTAGCAATAATAACGGAGGTAGGAATGTCATTCTGGTTGATCCAATCCAACACGTCTTCACCAGACATATCGGGCAGTTTCAAATCGAGAATGATGAGCTGAGGTTTGCTTCTTTCAATAAATTGAATTGCTTCGCGACCTGTTTCGACATGAAAAATGTCATAAGGTTCGTCTTTGACATACTGCTTATAAAGTATGGCTAGTGAAGTAGAGTCTTCTACCAGTAACACCCTTGGTCTCATAGTCCTATCCCAACGTAGTTCGTTTCACTTTTATGATTTTTGTCAGCACTATTATTTGTATTTGGCGTGATGAGCGAGTTATATGACTTAGTGCTCTCTAGTACTGAATATTCTCAATTTGAGAAAAGCGTTATCTAAGTATTAGCACAAGGTGGGAAATTTGCGAAAAATCCATACTTTTTAATTGATTAAGTTAAATTGTAAATGTCTTAGATGATATCGGCATCGCACTTTAATAAGTGCGATGATTCATAAGATAATTTATTATTGAAACGGTTACTCGAACCCTTGATCTTTTCGCTTTTCTAGCGCGTCAAACGATTCAATTGCCAGCTGGGAAAGAGACTCACAGAGAGCCAATGCTTCTAGTGTTTTCCCTTCCACACAATATTTCTCAATCATTCTTGCTTGTCTGGAAAGCGTTCGGTTACCTAAAGCAAGGGCAGAGCTGCCGAGTGTATGAACTTCGAACTCTAATGTTTGGAGGTCTTTCGCGCTTAATGCTTGCTCTATTTTCTCCATGCGCTCTCGTGACTCTTCAATATAGTGTTCAATCAGCGTAGGGATGATTTCGGCGCACGTATCTTTGATCATTTGCTGGAGAATGTGTTCATCCACCAGTTCCTGTTCGATAGTCGGTGTGTTATTTGCAGTCATATTGGCGCTCCCTATAACATAAACAGTTCACTTTTCTTAATTTGTTGAGATATCTTTTCTTTCCACTTTTTGGGTAAAAAGCGTAGCTTGGAAACTTGTCGGATCAACTCATCTTTCAGGCTAGGTGTATGCTTCATATTCAGCACGGAACCAATCAAATTCGCATCGCTAGCATCAAGTAGTTTTTTGGCTTGTTCGAGTTGGGTTGCCGTCGTAGAGCCATAATGTGCGACTAATAAGGTGGCATCACATACGCCCGCAATCACTTGAGGGGCAATATTACTTCGGTTGACACTCAGAAGTGGAGATGTGTCTATCACGACGCGCTCGTATTGCGTTAACCACTCTGCAATATTGTGCTTCAGCATTGTCGGGTCTCGGTACGCCAATTGAGTGCTGGCGAGAGATGGAGCAGGGAGACCGACTAAGGTTTGATGCGTATTTTCTCTTGTGATCAGGTGGCCAACTTTTTCGGCATCATCAAACTCGTGAATGGTGCGATAAGCGGGCTTGAACAGGTTAAGATCCACATACAAAGTATTGTGCCCAGCTAAAACCAGACGCTCTGCTAGAGATGAAGCCACGGAAGTGACGCCGTCTTCAGACTTACAACCCACAACACAAATCGTTTTGTGGCCTTTCTGTTCACTCTGAAGATAAATTTGCTCAATCTCAGCGTGAGTGGCAGGAATAGTCATTACAACGCTCCTATTAACACGATGGTTGTGGTGATTTGTAAAATATCTCTTAATCCGGCTCTCGCTTTTTCAGCAAAGCTTTCGTCTTTATGTGGAATGTAAATAGTGTCGCCTGCACGGATGACTGGTAAATCATAAATGTTGGCGGTTTTGCTAAAGTTTACCAAATCAAATGTTCGAGCTTGGCCCTGGCAACAAGACATGTTGACCACACTGATTTTTTCAAGATACGCATTGTTAGTCGGGCCTCCTGCTTCGGCCAGCAGGTCAAGTACTGTCATGTTGTCATTAAATACATAGCGCCCAGGGTCTCTTACTTCACCTAATACACGCACGGTGGATTCTTTGGAGCGATCCAACCAGTTTTTGTTTTTTTCCGGAATGTAAATGGTATCGCCGGGACGAACGTGGGGCAGAATAGACTCATCGCCCGTTTCAAAGTACATCGACAAATTCAATTTACTCACTTTGGCATAGCCTAGGCCTCGGTGCGTCACACGAATATTGTGAATATCGGCATCCATTGTTGGTCCATCGGCGGCAGATAAAATATCCAGAAAGTGCATCTCTTCAGTAAAGCGATAGCGGCCAGGGGCATTGATTTGACCGAAAACATATATCGAGGCATCAGAGCTCTGGCTTACCCATTGCGATTTGTTGTCTGATGGATCGTCAGGTAATGCATGGACTCTTACTACCGTACCAGCTGAAACTCGGGGCAGATTCGATGTTGGTGAGCCATCTAAAATGTATTGATCTAAATCGAACTGTGTCATTTGACCATTATTGGCGACTTCAATTTTGGTGGTGTCAGCTCTACGTGTTGGGCCGCCAACATGCGCAAGCAGATCAATTAAATCCATTTCGTCTGACCATTCAATACGTCCCGGGCGCACGACTTCTCCCATCACAGCGACCGCTCGACTTGGCGCCACTTTTAGCCATGACTTCTCGTTGAAATCGGTTTTCTCAGGGACGAAAATCGCGTCTCCAGGTCCGACATTCGGCGGTCTAACCGAAGACAGCCCCTCGGTATGCGCGGTTAGGTCGAATTTGATGACCTTACCATCGGCTTTTATGACACGAATTTGGCGAGATTCTGCATAGCGAGTAGGCCCGCCTGCATTGGCGAGAATATCCATGAAGCTAGCGTCTTGCTTTCCTTCATACGCGCCAGGGTGGGCAACTTCACCCATGACATAAACCACATTTGCACCCGCTTTGATTTCTTCTTCCTGTTTTGGAACAAAGATGGTGGCACCCGGTAGGATTTCTGGTAGTAAGCTTTGATCACCCGTATCTAGATACTTTTTCAGATTAAACATGGTTGGGTTGTTATTTGTGATCACGCGAATTTGCTCAACACTGGCATATCGTGTTACGCCGCCAGCTCTCATCACGACATCAACGAGCGTGGTGTTCGGTTTGTAAGAGAATGAGCCGGGAGCATTCACTTCACCAAAGACTTTGATGGCACGAGCGGAGTCTGCGCTATCGCCTGAGTTCGCGAGTTTTGCTGCATCAAATTCTTGCTCAATATTCCCAACGAGTGGAGATGCTGGAACAAACAGTACGTCCAGCGATTCTAATTTCGGGAGTTGGCTATTATCACCAGTATCAAGGAAACGTTTGTAGTCAAACTCGATGTTTTTGTCGCCGCGTTTAACGATCATTTTATCGAGCTGAGCACCAGCGCGAAGGCCGCCAGCTTCGTATACAAACATTTGAATGTTGGAACCTGAAGGTAAGGTATATTCCCCGGGTTTGACCACGTAGCCTTGGACCGACACTAATAACTGTTGTTGTTTGATAAAGACTCGAGCGTTGTTTACGTCACGATACACTGTTTTTAGCGTTTCGATAATCACGTCTTGGAGCTGTTGCTCATTATATCCAGCAACAAATACAGGGCCGACTTCCGGTAAGTTAATACGCCCACGGCGATCGACTTGAAACCCTTTATTTAAAGAAGCTTCTCCAGGTAGGTTAATCTGAATTAAATCGCCGACCTTAACAGTATTGTTTTCATCAGCTGACGAAGTAGGTACCCAAGCGACCAAGCACAAAAGAACTAAGGTGATAAATGGTTTCATCGTGTTCATAGCGCACCTCCTACAGATAGATTGCGATTTACTGAGGTATCGCTATCTGAATTAGGGCTAATAACCTCGATGCTTACGCGGCGATTGGTTAAACGCACGGCAGGTGTTTCACCCTCGTAAAGCGGCAGGCTATCTCCCACAGATTTGGTGGTTACGCGTTCTGAAATGATGCCAAATACAGTCAGGTAACGCTTCACTTGTTCTGCACGCGCTTGAGCGAGTTTCTGGTTGTAATCTGGTGAGCCAGTGACATCGGCATGCCCAGTCACCACAAGAGTTAGGTTAGGGTGGTCACGTAAAATGTAGGCAGCTTCTGCCAAATGTCCCATGTACTTTGGATTAATTTCTGCTGAATCGACAGCAAATTGGTTATCAATATTGAGGAGTGCATAAATTTCAGCGACGACGTTCAAATCGCTACGCAATGCTTCAATATCATCGGGTGGCGTACAAGTGGTTTGGCTTAATACATAGTCGAGTTGCTGTTCAAGTTGGTTTAAACGTCGACGTTGAATCACCAGATCGTTAGCAGCATCGAGTAGAAGTCCGCCTTCTAGCTCACGTGCGATTCTGTTTTGCTTCTCAAGCGCTTGCACTACTGCTGCAGGAAAGCACCAGCGTGCGCCTTCTTGAATCAACGCGTCTAGGTGTAGCTTGGTGAGTTGCCAATCAAACCTCAACCCATGCTCTGGACCTAACGGCTCATCGGGCATGACTGGGGAAAACTGATAATTTTCAATTGAGATATCTTGATAGTTTTCCGCCAAGCCACCTTTTCCGTGGTCTGGGTAGTCAAACGACGAACAACCAAACATGCCGACAACAAGACCGCTTACTACATATCGTCGTATAAGATTTACCATGCCAACCTCCGTTTAAACCGGTATTTTTAGTGTCCTTTTGAGTTAACGGGAATAGCATGGTTAATACGAAGCAAGCTCATGATTTCTAAAGGTTGGCCTGATACGTTTTCAATACTCATGCTTCTTTCACGTTCAACTAGACGCTTATATAAGTAAACAATGGCACCAATCCCTGAAGAATCAAGAAATTGGACGTGCTGTAGGTTAATTTCGACTTCTTTGTGATGATTGTCGTGAATTACTTCATCAATGTGATGTTGTGCTTGTCGACAGCCACTTGCGTCTAAGTCACCAAAAAACTCAATGGCTAATTTGTCTTGATTAATTTCTAGTTTGCGTAATTCCATGACTCTATCTCCGTTTGTTTTCTCTACTTGGATATAGAGCAGGTAACGTGCCAGATTTAAATGCGTATAAAATCAGATGGTTATGATTTTTTGGTGGTGTCATTCAAATTGAGAAGGAATAGGTTCTCAATTTGAGAATCAAAAACGCATAGACAAACGGCTTGTTCAGGAGAGATGTCGAATTAATATCGAGCGCTAAAGCAAGAGTCTCACCGAGATTAGGTTGTGACTTGATTTGAGATTCACCCATCTTATTGTGAACAATGTGTAAATATTAAATGCAAAATCTGTCTAAAGTTTATGATTATCCTTGCAAATCATTACTTAAGTTGATTGTTCTGAGTCGAAGAATGACTAGTAACAAATAGGTCATCGAGAGGAGTTACGGTTCAATAAAGGCGCTTTTTTGTACAAGGTCTTCTTATGCCATTAAAAATGACATTAATCGCGCTGGCTGTTATGACAGCGTCTTCACAGCTTCAAGCTGATACTTCTCTCACGCCTCCAGTTTCTCTTGCGCAAAGCTATCAAGATGGTATCGATGTATCTGAATATTGGTATAGCGAAAAACTCGACGGCATTCGCGCCTATTGGACCGGACAACATCTTGTGACGAGAAATGGTAACCGAATCTACGCTCCAGATTGGTTTATCGATTCACTACCTGACTATCCGTTAGATGGTGAGCTATGGGCGGGACGAGGCAATTTTCATCTCGTACAACAAACGGTTTTGGATAAAACGCCTGTGGAGTCAGCTTGGCGAAACATTGATTTTATGATCTTTGATATGCCGTATTCTGCTGGTGATTACCGGAAGCGTTATTACAACATCAAAGACTTAGTGCTCGAAGTAGACCAACCTCATATCAAATATGTCGAACACCGAGCGATCCAAAATGAAGCTCACCTGTTTGCGCAATTGGATAAGATTTCAATATCCGATGGTGAAGGGGTGATGCTACGTAAGGTATCAAGCCGTTATCAAGCTGGACGTGGTAGTGATTTACTTAAACTGAAACGATACGCGGATGATGAAGCGCTAGTCGTGGGCTATAAGCCAGGCACGGGGCGTTTATTGGGTATGATGGGGGCGATGTTAGTTCGCTTACCAGATGGTACAGAGTTTTACATTGGTAGTGGGTTTACCGATGAAGTGCGTCGTCAGCCTCCGAAAATAGGTTCAACCGTCACGTTCAGGTACAACGGTTTTACTCATACCGGTAAGCCACGTTTTGCCCGATTCTTGCGTGAGAGGCTGAAGGAATAGAACGCTCTGCACTTACTCGTTGCCAACGGTTACGCCGCACCGCTTGAAGAGACCCTGCCAAAACTGAACGTGGTTTAGGGTTTCTTGTCTAAAGGTTTTGTGTGCCTCTTTTATACCATATTGATGACCATGAAGTTGCATACGCTTTTCTATCAAGATGGCACCGTCTTGAAGTTGCTGATAGGTACTGTCTAAATAGGCTAAGTAAGGTTGCACTTCTTCAACGTAAATAGATTGGAAGACATTTCTTAGGTAGCGGAACTGGGTCACGTCTCGGTTTGGCCCGCACAACACATTATTCTGATGTTGTTCAAGTAACTGAGTCGTAGCTTTGAGCCAGTGAGAAGCGTTTATCATCGAATAGTAAAGTCGTCCGATTAAACGAGATTTCTCTAGCTCTTCTTGATACTGCACAATCTCAATATCGGGCAGACGTGAAATGGCGCGATGAGGTAAGCCGTACATTTCACTGAAAAGGCGATAGACGTCGTTAATACGTGCAACATCATTTGGTGTTTCTTGAGGTAGCCAATCCGACGCCGTTAGCTGCTTTTGCATTGCATCACTCGCGAGTAGCAAGTTGTCAAGATGAGTACCTAAATGCTGCCACTTAGTCGAATAAAGCTTTGTTAATGTAGTACGTTCTTCATCGCTGAGCTGAAATTCGGATAGACATCGATTCATGACTCTTAAAAGGGCAGTTTGATAATCAAAATCATGAAATGCATCCTGCACCTTACCAAGTTGCGAGTTTTTCTCGGCAAGTAGATTGAATAATCCACACTGGCGTAATTGGTAGCTTTCTAGTAAACCAATCGATAGCCTTGGCAATGGCTCGAATAAGTCACGTTTTGCAGGTATGGTCACCGTAGATTGCGATTCGATTGGAAGAGTAGGAGCGTCCAACACATTGGCGACACGTTGGTGATACTTGTCAAACATGGCGTTTTCTGGGTTGAACCAGCTATCGCAACCGTTAAGAAACAAGACTAAGAACAATAAAATAGACCGCACAAATATCCTTTTCATAACTTCGTATTCGTCACCCAGAGAGCAGACTCTACTGACTCACAAGCTTGCTATAAGTATACTCAACAGCATTATTATTCGATCAAAAAAGCCAGCGTGTGCTGGCTTTTTCTTATTATCACTGAACTGAAAAGTTCAATTGCACCTCTGGTTCTTGGCGGTGCATCCAGCGCATTCTTACCCCTAACATAAGTGCGGCAGAAGAAAGGCCGATGATAAAGCCTAGCCAGAAACCTTGCGCTCCCATTGGCTCGACGATCCAGTCTGTGCGGCCAAGGACGTAACCCATTGGTAAACCAAGAATCCAGTAGGCGATAAAAGTACGATTGAAGATGGCTCGCATATCTTTATAGCCACGCAGTGCACCTGCCGCGATTACCTGAACTGCGTCCGTACATTGATAAACAGCAGCAAATACGAGCAGTTGCATCGCTAGAGTGATGACTTCTGGGTTGCTAGTGTAAAGTTCGGCAATCCATTCACGAGACAATACGGTTAATATCGCTGTAAGAACAGATAAACCTAGACCAACCATGATGCCCACTCGTGAAGCAACGCGAGCGCCATCAACGTTTTCTTCGCCAAGTCGGTGTCCAACACGAATACTCACTGCCGCACCGATACTCATTGGAAGCATAAATACTAGCGACGAGAAGTTAATCGCAACCTGATGCGCAGCAACGATGATTGGTCCTAATGGTGATACCAATAATGCAACGACAGCAAATAGTGTCACTTCAAAGAACAGCGCTGCTGCAACAGGAAAGCCGAGCTTGAACAGACGAACTTGCGCTTTCCATTGTGGTCGATGCCATTCACCAAATAAGTTGATGCTTTTAAGTCGATCTGATGTCATTACATAAAGCAATAGTAGGGCAAACATGACCCAGTAAACAATCGTGGTTGCAACACCACAGCCAACACCGCCTAATTCAGGTGCACCAAACTTGCCATACACGAAAATCCAGTTTAGAGGAATGTTGAGCAGTAAACCGATAAAGCCAATGACCATTGCTGGTTTCGTCAATGACATACCATCCGTAAAGCTTCTAAGCGTTTGAAAAAGCAAGAAAGCAGGCACTGCTAAGATAACAGCATGAATGTATCCCACTGTTTTTTCTGCCATCAGCGTTTCAACATCCATAAATCCGAGAATAAATTGGGTTTGAAGCAGCACTGCAATAATCGGTACACTGATCAACAATGCCAAAACGACGCCTTGTTGAATTTCAAACGGGATTTTTACTCGACGACCAGAGCCATTTAACTGTGCGACAACAGGGACTAACGCCATTAACAAACCCACACCAAATAAAATGGATGGAAGCCAAATACTTGAAGCGACAGAAACCGCAGCCATGTCGGTGGCACTAACGCCTCCGGCCATAACGGTATCAACAAACCCCATACCAGTTTGAGCAACAGATGCGATCAATACCGGGGTCGCCAATTTGATGAGACTTGATGCTTCTTCTTTATAGCGATGCACGAAAAATACTCCAGAGCGGAACAATAAGTTGAAAGAATGAGAGCGCTCGAGGACAAAAGATGTGGTGAACTGATCTGATGGTTGATTTTAGTCACGATAAGGTGAAAAAATGCCTCGGAGAAACTCCGCGCAAATGATAAACAATTGTATGTTTATATTCCATAGTTAGGTTGCGAATAGTGGATAACACTAACTTAATGCTCGCTAAGCTCAGGATACGCTAATACTGAGAGCTGTAATAAATCATGTTAATGTAAGAAGCATGTATGAGAACAAGGCTCCATTTTTCAATAGGTCGTTGCTCTATAATCTACAGGTTTTATCTCGATACACAGTGCTGTGCTTCAGGCTCTGTCATCGATTGCAGCTTGTATGAAATCAATAGGTAAAAAGAATGTTTACAGGAATAGTTCAGGGTACGGCTAAGGTCGTTAAAATTGATAAAAAAGAACGCTTTCAAACGCATGTTGTCGAGTTAAGCGATGAGCTTTGTAAAGGATTAGAAATAGGGGCATCTGCCGCTCACAATGGCTGCTGCCTGACCGTGACCAATATAAATGGCAACCTTATCAGCTTTGATTTAATGCAAGCGACATTGGCTCTCACCAACTTAGGCGAGCTAGTTGAAGGTGACAGCGTAAACATTGAGCGAGCTGCCAAGTTTGGTGATGAAATTGGCGGACACAGCATGTCTGGCCATATTAGTTTGATGGCTGATATTGTCGAGATCATCGATACGCCTAATAACCGCACGATTTGGTTCCAACTGCCGCAAGAATCAATGAAATATGTATTAGCGAAAGGTTATATCGGCTTGGATGGTTGTTCTTTGACGATTGGTGAGGTTGAAGCGTGTCGTTTTTCAGTACACCTAATTCCAGAAACCTTGCAACGAACACTCTTTGGAGTAAGACAAGTAGGGGACCGCGTTAATATTGAGTTTGACCCTCAGACTCAAGCCATAGTTGATACTGTTGAGCGAGTTCTCGCAGCAAAACAGCTTTAGAATGATAAAAAGGAGCCAAGCGCTCCTTTTTAATTCAAGTGACTTTGTGTTTCCAACGCTTACATGCTCGAGTTGTTATTCGTAATTGTCATCGATAAACAGTTCGACTTTATCTTGCAGCTCATCTACTCGCATATTTAAGTGAATGGCATGGCAACAAGCTGGGCAATCATCATAAAACTCTTGGTCACCATTACTTGCATCTAGTGTAATGCCGATTGAATGTCCACAATGGGGGCATTTGACATGCCTTTCGGTATAATTTTTCATACAACAACTCCTAATATCGCAGGGCTTTTAAACACTCTATTCTTTAAGGAAGTACAGCCCTTCACTTACTTTGCCTACAAGGAAAATAGGCACAATCCAAAGTTAAGTCTCCTTTGATATTAGGTGGAGTTGTTGCTAATTGAGTCGAAATAAGTATAAAACTTGACCCCAAACTCAACCTTGAGCTTAGGGGCATTTTCTGTAGTGATGTGCCTCGAGGTTTTACATCTTGAAATATGTAGTGGCTTCCAAATTAATAAGAAATAATTTTATTAATAACTTGTTGAGCCTGCTCCAAGTAATGGCCGCCAAATAAATTGCAATGGTTGAGAACATGGTAAAGGTTATAGATATCTTTACGCTCTTGATAACCAGCAGAAAGTGGCATAACAGATTCATAACCTTGATAAAATTCCGGTTGAAATCCACCAAAAAGCTCAGTCATCGCAATATCACACTCCCTGTCACCCCAGTAGCAGGCGGGGTCGTAACAGATAGGGCCACATGCCGTGAGAGCCGCATTCCCATTCCATAAATCGCCATGCAGCAAGGAAGGCTCTGGAGCATGGTTTGCTAGCAGTTGTTTTACGACATCTATAAAGTCGTCGATATCAACTAAAGTGACGCCTTTTTCTTTAAGAAGTTGTAATTGCCATCCTATGCGTTGTTCAGCAAAGAAGACACACCACTTCTTGTGCCACTTATTGGGTTGTAGAGTGGATCCGAGATAGTTATCCGTATCAAAACCAAATTCCTTTTGCTCGCCCCATTGATGAAGGTGAGCTAATTGCTGTCCTAATTTAAAGCTGTTTGGGCCATCTTCTAATGGCTTTGTTGGAAGGTAGTTAAGAATTAGGAATGAGGCGTTTTTGGTTTTACCAACCAATACAACCTCTGGAACAAATAGGGTAGATGTCTCGCGCAAAAGATGCAGACTTTCTGCCTCAACTTCAAACTTAGACAAAAACTCGCGATCGTTAATTTTCACGAAATAGCGCTGTTCGCCGTCATTGATCATGTAGCTTTCACTGATATCCCCACCAGACAGTCTTACTTTTTCCGTGATCTGGTACTCGAATAATAAAGTATCAGAAAGCTGTTGCGATATTGCTTGCCACATACAAAACCTCGCGAATCTATTTGACCACCAACAGTTTAGGATAAAAAGCAAGGTGTTGGCGCTACGTTGAGCATACTTCGTAAAGAAACCTTCCTCTCAGTGTAGTCAATTTGTATAAATGTGAATCAAATCGCTTATAAGCCTCTGATTTATCGGCATAGCATATGGAGATGAACGTATACAACAGGTATTATTATTTTTTTGACGTTAGTTCCATTGGTGACATGAAAATACTGATATGTGATGACTCAGCGGTTGCAAGAAAGCTCATTGCGCGCTCCATCGTACAAGATACATCATTGCACCTGATCGAAGCTCAAGATGGGTATGAGGCGCTAAATATTCTTGCGGAGCAAAATATCGATATTTTGTTTCTCGATTTAACGATGCCGATCATGGACGGTTTTGAAGTCCTCGAGTCATTACCTGTTAGTCACTACCAGACTAAAATCGTCATTATTTCTGGAGATGTTCAACAAGAGGCAAAACAGCGCTGCATAGAGCTAGGTGCTCAAGCTTTTATCGCTAAGCCTCTGACAGAAGAGCAGGTGATACCGCTCTATGAACAATTGGGGCTGCACTATGCGTTCAAGCCTAGCTATTCGATTGATCCTAAAATCCAGATTTGCGAGGAGTTCTCCTCATTAGCCAAATTCCGCGAGATTGCAAACATTGCCCTTGGTAAAGGGGCTGCGATTATGGCAGACCACTTACACGAGTTCATCCAACTTCCTGTTCCACATGTTGGTCCGTTATCCTATGGCGAACTTCATATGACGCTTGTCGACGTTGTTGGGCGTGATGGCTCCGTCGCGGTTGCGCAGAGGTTTGTTGGTGGCGGTATTCATGGTGAAGCTCTGGTGTGTTTACGTGGTAGAGACATCAATCAAATTGGTGAGAAGTTAGGCTATCTGCTTGAGTTTACACCTCATAATGAAATCATTTTGAATATCTCGAACTTACTGGTTTCTTCATTTCTCACATCGTTAGGGGATCAGCTCGACAAGCAATTCTCACTTCGTCAGCCAGGCATTGTGGATACGTTAACGCCTTACTGTGAAGAGCAGGGTGAATTAGGTGAGCTGTTTACTATCGAATACACCTACATGGCAGAAGCGCTCGATTTTGAGTGTGAGGTACTGTTTTTAATTGATAAACCATCCGTAGAAATTATTTATGAAATCATGGAGCTAATCTAATGTCCGATATTACGCTGGACATAGCAGACTTTCATTGGGTCACACAAATTCTCGATACGATGGATTCAGGGCTTATCGTGTTGGATCAAGAGTATAAGGTCTGTGTGTGGAACAGTTTTATGCAGTCATACAGTGGCGTTCTGTCACAAGAAATCCTTGGCCAATGTTTATTTGATCATTTTGAAGAATTGCCAAAAACTTGGCTAGAAACCAAGATAAAAACCGCCGCCGATCTGGAAACTCGTTCCTTCTCTAGCTGGGAAAACCGACCGTACCTTTTTAAATTCAACAATTTTTCTCCGGTTTCAAACAGCAGTGATTTCATGTATCAAGACATCGTAATCACCCCGTTAATCGGGCTCTCAGGAGAGGTCAGCCACATTGCTATTCAAGTGAATGATGTCTCTGAAACGGCAAGAAATCGCATTCATTTGAAAGAAACAAATCAACATTTGTCTGAAATCAGTCGCAAAGATGGTTTAACAGGTTTATTTAATCGTGCTTATTGGGAGCAATCGCTGAAAGAAGAGTTTGCTCACCTAAAAGTTATCGACGGACCATGCTCATTAGTAATATTTGATATCGACCACTTTAAAAAAGTGAATGATACCTATGGTCACCCGACGGGAGATGAAGTCATTCGTCGTACTTCTTCGTTATTAAGAAAGACAGCAAGAAGCAGTGATGTGTGCGGTCGTTTTGGTGGAGAAGAGTTTACGGTATTGCTTCCTCATACGAATCAAGAACAAGCTTGCTATTTCGCGGAGCGTTTACGTAAAAGAATTGAGCAAGAGATCGTGAAAGTGGAAGATTTTTTGATTAATTACACGATAAGTATTGGTGTTTGCGAGTATAAACCTTATTTTGAAACTCACACTCAATGGTTAAAGAGTGCCGATGCTGCGTTGTATCGTGCAAAAGAAAACGGTCGTAACCAAACTTGTTTGCATGAAAATGACTGAAATACAAAAAGGTTTGAAGAAACCCTGTATCCGAACGCAGTGAGGCAAAGCGCAATTGTTTGAAAAACATCCAGTTGGTTCGTGAATGTTTGTTAATATGAAATAAGTTAATGAAATTTTCTCGGCATGTCTTACTATTGAAACTATTCCGCTTTCAGCTTCGAAGGCTTGCAATAAACGGAGAAAAACAGTGGTTTTAGAAACCGATGGATATCTCGCTCTTATCGAGCACTTGTCGCTAAATCTAGATATTTTCACGACTGAAATTGGCGACACTGGATCCGAAAGCATCGAAGATGTCGTCACCGATATGGTGGCTTCAAACATCATGGCGATCTTTGAGCAAAACCCAGAGCTTCACTCAAGCGTACGCTTCAAATTACTAAAAGAGGCGGATGCGGTTGTTGAAGATCTTGGCGAGATATTGGCTGGTGTATGGCATAAAAAAGCGACTAATGAACAGATCACGTTCCTTGATGAATACATCGCTTTGGTTAAAAACCTATTCGATACTGCCGTTGCTACTTACGATTGATATTGTTTGATACCAGTCATCTCCAATTCTAAAAGCAAGAAGAGTTACATTGTAACTCTTCTTACTTGCCAAAACTTAGATGCCCAGTATGGGTTGTCGATTCTTGAAATGATCACACCTTTAGACGTTGACGCATGCATGAACTGCTTGTTACCCAAGTAAATCCCTACATGATAGGTCGTCCGTCTTGTCTTAAAAAACACCAAATCTCCTTGTTTGGCGTCCGTCCAATGTAATTCCACACCTTGTTTCGATTGTTGTCTCGTTGTCCTGGGTAACGATAGCTGATAAGCCTCAACAAAGGCTTTTTGCACAAATGCCGAGCAATCAATACCAGATTTTTGTGTGCCGCCTAAGCGATAAGGTGTGCCATGCCATTCTGTATAAAACTGGAACAAGTCAGGGTTATTGTCCAATAACTGATTTGTAGGTGTTGTCACTTGCACTTGCTCGCTAGGTTCAGGCCCAGAAGAGCAGGCGCTTAGTAGCACACTGATTATCAAAGGAAAATATACTCGACGCAAATCACCACCTGTCATCTCTACGACTCACAACTGAAATATTAGTGTCATAACCAATCCATAGTATGGGCTGCAAATCACGGTTTTGTCTCACAAATGTGACGGAATCACTGCAAAACCGATTCAACCTTAAGAAAGAATAAAAATTGATTATGGCAAAGCGAAAACGCTCACGCACATCACTTTCACTGATTCAGGCTGTTAGTGCAACATTTTTAACTATCATAGCTCTTGTTATAGCCCTTTCTGTCTCAAGTTTCAAAGGAATGGAACAGGTAGGAGAGCAATTTGAAGACTTGTCGCAAAAAGCGTTACCAATCGCGATGGCGAACGCAAAGTTAACCAGGAATGTATTGGAGATGGTTAAGCTACTCAACCATGGTATGCAAATTGCTGAGCCAAAAGAGTTGCCTCTAATAAAAGAGCAAATCGATTCACTTGCGACTCAAAGTAAAAGTTTGGTTGGAGAAGCTTCTGGTGTTGCTGAGCAACTCTCTGAGGAGTTAGATACAAATTTAGCGCGTTTACATAACATCACGCAGTCCATTTTACTGAAGCAATCTTCAGTGATAAAAATTCAAATGGATATTGATGCAGGAGTTGGTGGGTTCCGCTATGGACTCAGCTCTATCGGCCCGGAAATGAATCGAATCAGCTCGTTTCTTAGTGCCGAAAATCCTGAATCGAGTGATGCCGCCAACCGATTTATTGCCTCAGCGAGCTCAATGGAAAGCACGTTCTTAGTAATGATGATGCATTCTGAGCTGAGCAAAGCCGAAAAAGAATACCGAGAAATGCGTAACCGTATTGCAGGTATTAATCTCGCCTATGAAGATTTCCAGTCTTTACATCCAGAAGTAAGCGAATACGCAAGCCTAACGGCACCGTACGAGATGGTGAAGCAAGGCTTTAGTGAAAAGGGCGTGCTGCGTTTGATCCTCGCCAAACTAGAACAAGGGGAACTGCAACGTTCAGAGTTTAAACAGGCTTCGATTCTTGCGGATGAAACCATGCAGTTACTTGATCAAATCTCCCAAACCGCTGGTCAGTTGATCGATGAAAAAGAGCGGGTGGTCAATGAGACCATTGAGTCAGTGAGTGTTATGATCGTTTTTGCTGCGTGTGTGATTTCTTTCATTATTCTGATCACTTGGTTCAGTCTGAAGTCATGGACAAACCGAGGGTTAAGAAATGTACTAACGCGTCTTTCAGCACTTACCGAGCATGACTTCCGTGACAATGCACAAGAGGTTGGTCCTTATGAACTAAAAGAAGTGGCACGAAAACTAAACCAAGTGATTGATTCAACAAACAACTCTATCCAAACAGTTACACGTAACTGTGAGACGCTTTATCAGACGGCCGAAGTAAGCCACAGTGCAGCTGAACAAACGAGCGATGGGTTGACGACACAAAATGAAGCGTTGGCGAGCATGATCACGACCATTACGCAACTTGAAGCCTCCATTCGTGAAATAGCAACAGTGACAAATGCCTCGTCACAGGACTCGATGCTTGCTACCAAGCACACTGAAAAAGGCGTTCAAGTTGTGGAACAAAACCGTGAACGTTTGGAATCACTTGAAAGCTCTTTGGACATGAATGAGCAATCTATGTTAGAGCTAAACCAGCGTGTTAAGCAGATTCGTGAAATGGTCGATATGATCAGTGGTATTGCTGACAACACAAACTTGCTTGCTCTCAACGCAGCAATAGAAGCCGCTCGAGCTGGTGAACAAGGGCGTGGGTTTGCAGTTGTCGCGGATGAAGTTCGCAAACTAGCAAGTGATACTTCTCAACAAACAACGAACATCCGAGCAATGATGAGCGAGCTTATTACTGCCGCAGAGCGTTCGCGCCAAGCAGTCAATGATTCAAGAGAAGAAATGGCCCACGCACTGCAGTCCAGCAATGAAGTGAAATCGACATTCTCTGATATCAACCTCGCGGTTAAGCACATTCAAGAGCGTGTTGAGCAGATCTCTGTTGCCACGGAAGAGCAAGAACGTGCGACGGCAGATGTATCTCAATCCATTACCCATATTTCTGACCTTGGCGAACGTACAAAGCTGCAGCTTGAGTCTATGGTTGAGAGTTCTGAGCAAGTGGCGGAAATTGCAGGGCATCAACAAGCGATGTTGCATAAATACGAGCTACATCAGTCCGCATAAGTGACATGTTTTCATCTTCTAAAAGCAGAACTTCGGTTCTGCTTTTTTGTTGCTTCTACGCCCCCTCTGATTGCTATTCAAATCGCAAAAGTGAGTTATATCGCATCTTGCTCATTTCTTAAGGGCTGAGTTATCACTACGTGGTGTTAATGGTATCTCGGTGAAACAAGATGACTAGAATGTTGTCCGAATTCAAAGGAATGAATCATGCAATTATTACAAAGAGCTAGCCTTATACTGGTTAATCATCAGCAAGAACTTTTGCTTATTCAGCGTTTTCAAAGCGATAGACACTATTGGGTTTCCCCGGTGGCAGTGTTGAGGTAGGAGAGCAGCCTGTTGAAGCCGCGAAAAGAGAAGCGCTGGAAGAAACCTCATTGAAACTCAATTGGGTTGAGAAGGCTTTTGAACTCGAAAATCAAGGGCGCTTAGAAACCTATTTTCTCTCTTATGTCGGGAACTCAAAAGTGAAACTGGGGGCTGGGCCAGAGCAAATCAGAAAATCAGATGTTAATCAGTACCATTTAAAGTGGGTGCGTGTAGAGCAACTTCATGCGATTCCTTTATATCCAGAACAAGCCAAAGCTTTCTGCTTAAACAACGAGGAGTGGTTTTGTGATCGATAAAGTTTGTCCCGTCGTTCTGCGTAAGCAAAACCAAGAGCTCCTGCTTTTTAAACATCCGTTGGCGGGTATTCAGTTCGTTAAGGGTACTGTTGAAGTGTTTGATGAAAGTTACATCACAGCCGCGAAGCGGGAGCTCGCTGAGGAGTCTGGTATCACACATGTTCGTTCCGCACGATATTTATGCTCATGGGACAGTGGCTTTCAAAATCAAGTATGGCACTTTGTTTCGTGCGAGTGTGCTGACCTAGCGGATTCATGGACGTTTCATACGCAAGACGATGGCGGACATGATTTTGCGTTCTTTTGGCACGATATAGGGAGCGATATTTCCTCACAAGCGCATACCGTTTTTCAGAACGCGCTGGAAAAAGTTCGAAAACTGATAGACCAAGGGGTGGTGTAAGTGAGGTTGCAAGTTGGAGGTTTAACAAAGAAGAACTTGTTAAAGCACCTGAGTAAAAAAGGTGTTCAATTGAATGCCTTCGCCCAACAACTATTCGATGATGACAAAGTCGAGTGCTCAGATGAGATTCAATCGTTCTTTTTAACGATAAAAACACCGTTTGACTTCGGACTTTATTTTGGCGCGACCCTTGGAGAAATGATTGAAGCGGCGTCGACACAAAATCTATCACCTTGCCCTTTAGTTGTTGCGCCATACCTCCGTTTACAAGAAATTGACTTGGCGAAGGGAGAGTACCTTACTGTGGTGTCTTCCCCGCTTTCGAATGACAAAGCTTATCCACGTGGTTTGTATCTACGGGATCTCGACGACGGATTCTGGCTACGAGGCTTTAGATGTTCGGAAGATTGTATCTTTCCGCCGTCGAAAAAATTTGTTTTTGTGTCTGAGATCGCGAAGGAGTGTTGAGTGTGACATATCTTTATCATCGCGAGCCCGACAACCTTTCTCACCTAATCTCGAGGGAAAACTAGCGGATTTGAGCGAAGTGCCAAAGCAAACACTATGCTTCTATCAGAAGCGAATAGATAAGGAAGAGCATCCGTTACTCTTCTTTCGCACGCCTCGTGTACGGTTTAAAGGCACTGTCGATCTCAAAAATGGCTATGAGATTACAAATGTTTAACTGACTTCTATATGCTTTGCGCATTCATTCAGATAAGGAAACGATAATGGATAAATTCGTCGTGTTTCTCTTATGCCTTTTTATGACAGTTGGCGGTGTGGTTCATCTTTATGACAACATTGCTAACGGTTTTTTGCCTTATGATTTTGCGCCACGCTGGTTGAATATTTATTGGAGCGCATTGGGGCTGTTAGACTTACTAGCGGTGTATCTGTTGGTGAAGCACCGTCGTTCCGGATTAGTAATTATGCTATTGATTCTGACGACCAATGTTATTTTTAGCTCGCACGCTCACTATGCATTAGAAATATTGGACAACAATGCCGCACTTCAAATGAAAACACTCTTTTTAGGTTTTTCATTCGGCGTATCTATCTGGTTATGGAACGCGCGTAAACATCGACAATCACGCCAGATATTTCGTTAACTTTCACTTTTCATCACTCAATTAAGGATAGTAAACAGGGATTCGTTATGAACGATTTTAAAGACCTGGCCAGTTTCGCTGGTTTCAGCGTACTGACAGGTTTAAGCTTTGGTACCACTTTCTTCAGTCTGGCTTTTCTATACAGCTCAATAGAAGCACAACAAGTAATGAATACTAATGCTTTGGTGTGCACGGTGCTTGGTGTGGTTGGTTTATTTGTTGGTATTACTCAGTTAAACAAAAAACGTCAACTAACGGAGAGTGAATCCATTAGCTAGCATCGTAAGGATGAAGTGGTGTTTAACTGGTTGGTGTTTAGGTTTAGTCTATTCGCTTTGTTTACGCACTTCATCCACAAAAACTTTTCTTCAACTGTTGCGTTTTCTTCGGTTATAGCGAAAAGGTTGCGTTAACAGCTTGTCTAATCGTTGTTCTGCTTCATTCCTAATTTCCGGTATACCAATTACGACATCATCATGGCCAAGCTCAGGCTGAGCTCGATATGTCCCAAAAAGTCGATCCCAAACAGAAAGGAAGAAACCGAAATTCGAGTTGGTTTCTTTTGCTATCACGGAGTGATGAACGCGATGCATGTCTGGCGTCACTATGACGTTTCGCAGTTTCTGATCCGCTGATAAAGCCAGTTTTGCATTGCTGTGATTAAACATCGCACTGGCATTGAGCACTATTTCGAATACCACGATAGCGATAGGAGAAACGCCTAAGATAAATACGGTGGCAATTTTGACACCCATCGAGATGATGATTTCGATGGGATGAAAACGTGCGCCAGTAGTGACATCAATGTCGAGATCGGCATGGTGCATTCGATGAAGCTTCCACAGTGGCTTTACATAGTGAAAGACCACATGCTGAACGTAAATGACGAAATCAAGCAGAATAACCGCTAGAAGCACGTTTAACCAAGCGGGCAGGGAGAGCAAATTAAATAGTCCCCATTGTTGCTCCTGAGCGATAATTGCAGCTTGAAAGGCGGCGATAGGCATGACTAACGCAACAATCAAGCTATTCACAGCAACCAGTGATAAGTTATTGACCCAGCGAAACCCACGTGAAGCGGTAAGTGTTTTTCTCGGTAGTTTGTTTTCCCAAAGGGCACAAAGTAATAATACGCCGAGAAAAAAGCCTAATCTTATCCACGAGGGATCTTGAAACGTCGTTTCTGTCACTGTCATTTCCTTATTTATTACTTTACCTATGACCGAGATAAGGGTGAAATTATTTCAACAAACAGTAAGGTGCGTTGAAGGGCTTATCTTGAGGCGAAACCATAATGTCAGTAGAATCGCGCTCTACTTTTTACTTGACATTACTTACCATGAGAATTCACGCTTTCCACCGTTTATATCAGTACCGACAATCTATCTCAACCAAGCCTTTCAACGCGCGTGGATGTAAAGTGGTTCGTTGTCAATATTGCCAGGTTTCTGAGCAACACTGTTTGTGCGATCTTCAGCCAAACATCAAGGCTAATATTGCATGTATGTTGATTGTTTCTGAAAACGAAGTATTTAAGCCAAGTAATACCGGTCGTCTAATAGCTGATACGATTCAAGAGACTTACGTGTATCAATGGAACCGAACAGAACCGTCTGAGGAGATGCTGGAGCTATTACAGGATGACAACTACCAACCAGTGATTGTATTTCCTGCAGACTATGTGGATGACCCATCTCGTTTAATTGAAGATCTGGAGCCTGCGCGATTAATAAACGAAGAGGCTCAGAACAAAAAATGGTTGCTGATCTTTATTGATGGTAGCTGGCGTGAGGCACGAAAAATTTTCCGTCGCTCTGACTTTCTTAAATCTTTGCCTGTGCTTTCTATTGAGCCAGAATCTCTGTCTGAATACATTATGCGCCGCTCCGAGAATGAGCAGCATCTTTCAACCGCCGAAGTCGCGACTTTAGTTTTGAAACAAGCCGGTGAGAATAAAGCATCGGAATGCCTTCAGTTGTGGTTTGAAGCCTTTAGAGAAACCTACATGTTGACCAAGACCCGAGTCAAAAACGATCCCAACCGACCGCATTTAAAACGTTTCAAAGAGTGGGTGAAAACCGAGAGCTGACTCTAAGGAATGAACTTTTGTTGATGGCATGTTGTTCAACTGGCTGCGGTGAGGGGATAAATCTGCATTCGGTCACGGTTTGCAGGCGTACAGATATGGATAATGCCACTAGTTTATACTTTTGACTCCAGCCATTTTTGGAGTCGTTTAAGCATTTTTTAGGAGAGAAATACATGTATTACGGCTTTGATGTCGGTGGCACTAAAATTGAATTTGGTGCATTTAACGAGAAGCTTGAGCGTGTAGCGACGGAACGTGTACCTACACCAACAGACAACTACGAGCTGCTGGTTGATACCATTGCGGAATTGGTTAACAAATACGATGCAGAGTTTGGCTGCGAAGGTACGATTGGTCTTGGCCTACCAGGTATGGAAGACGCCGATGATGCAACTGTACTAACAGTTAACGTTCCTGCGGCAAAAGGCAAACCACTTCGTGCTGATCTGGAAGCTAAAATCGGTCGCAGCGTAAAAATTGAAAACGATGCAAACTGTTTTGCGCTATCAGAAGCATGGGACGAAGAGCTTCAAGATGAGCCTTCCGTACTTGGTTTGATCCTAGGTACTGGCTTTGGTGGCGGTTTTATCTACGATGGTAAAGTTTTCTCTGGCCGTAACCACGTAGCAGGTGAGGTGGGCCATACTCGTTTACCTATCGATGCTTGGTTCCACTTCGGCGAAAATGCACCTCTGTTGGGGTGTGGTTGTGACAAGAAGGGGTGTTTAGACAGTTACCTTTCTGGTCGAGGCTTCGAGCTTCTTTATGCCCATTACTACGGTGAAGAGAAGAAAGCGATCGACATCATCAAAGCGCACGCAGAAGGTGAGGCGAAAGCCGTCGAGCACGTTGAGCGTTTTATGGAGTTGCTGGCTATCTGTTTTGCAAACATCTTTACAGCGACTGACCCACATGTTGTTGTGCTGGGTGGTGGTCTTTCAAACTTCGAATTGATTTATGAAGAGATGCCAAAACGCATCCCTAAACACTTATTGTCTGTGGCTAAGTGTCCTAAGATCATCAAAGCAAAACACGGTGATTCAGGCGGTGTACGCGGTGCTGCGTTCCTAAACATCAAGTAGTGACTGAAACGTTACTCGATATAAAGTAAGAAGAAATCTACGCCCCGTTTAGACCATCAAGGTAAAAACGGGGCTTTTTACTTATATAGAAGTAACTCATATCCCCAAGTAACTTCTATATGCTTGGGTATAGAGCACGAACAAAAATAGCATGCATAAAAAAACTCGCGACGAATCGCGAGTTTTCTGTTTACAGCTAAGCTTATTTGTTCTTTTTGCCTACGCCTAGGTTTTCTTTTTGAGCTAGGGTAATTTTGCTAAAGCCTAATTTTCTGAAGTAGTTATCGCGGTAGTTGCGCACCGCTTTAGTGTCAGACACTGCTTCGATTTGTTGCTCCATCTTTAGGAACTCAGTGATATCGATACCTTCTGCTTCGGCAACCGCTTCTTGAATGTTGCGGTGCTGCTGGTATGAGAACGTCAGTTCTTTGTCTTGGTCTTTGTAAGTGTAAAGAATGGTGCGAGCCATAGCTGTCTCTCTGAAAAGGTTTCTGTATTAAACAAAAAGGCCAGACTCGCTGACCTTTGAATTTCTAGTTTGGGCTAGATTCTGCCTTGAAGTGGGATAATTGTCACGCTTTCTCCCGCTTTTACTGTATCAATAGCTGGGGAGATTTCGATCAAACAGTTCGCCTCACTCATTGAACGCAAAATACCAGAGCCTTGCTTGCCTGTTGTACGAACGGTTAAACGGCCAGTGTTATCCAGTTCATAGATTCCTCGACTAAACTCGGTACGACCTTGGCGAGAGCGAAGATTCTCAGTCGCGATGGCATTCACTTTCAGAGGCTTCCAGCCTTGTTCGCCTTGCATCTTGCGCAGTGCAGGCTCGACAAAGTTAATGAAAGAGACCATCACGGCAACAGGGTTGCCCGGCAGACCAAAGAACGGCTTGTTGTTGATTTGACCAAACGCTAGTGGACGTCCCGGACGCATGTTGATTCGCCAAAAATCGATTTGACCAAGTTTATCCAAGGCAAGTTTGATGTAATCCGCATCACCAACGGATACGCCACCAGAAGTCATAACCACGTCCGCTTGCGCCGATGCGTTTTCCAACGCTTCAATCATTAATTGTTCGTTGTCTTCCAGAATACCGAAATCCAAGATCTCGCAGCCGAGCTTTTCAAGCATGCCCATGATGGTAAAACGGTTGGAATCGTAGATAGAATTCGCTTTTTGCTCTGTTCCCGGCGCTTGTACTTCGTCACCGGTGGAGAACACGGCAACTTTCAATTTGCGGAACACATTCGCTTCACCAAAACCAAGCGAAGCGATCATGCCCATTTCTGGAGAGGCTAGGCGAGTACCTGCGGTAAATACCTCGTTGCCGATAGCGAGGTCTTCACCGGCTTGGCGAACGTTTTGACCTGCTTTGATGCTCGCACCGTTAAAGGTTACCTTGTCACCTTCTTGCGTAGCTTGCTCACGCATGACAACTGTGTCGCCGTTACGTGGTGTTGGAGCCCCAGTCATGATCTTCACCGCTTGGCCGACTTCCAAAGGTTGGTCATAGGCATAGCCAGCCATCACCTCTGCGACGATTTGGTAGATATCGCGTCCAACATCATCACTGCGGATGGCATAACCGTCCATCGCTGAGTTGGTGTATTGCGGCACGTTCACTGGTGAGACGATATGATCCGCAAGCACGCGGCCGTAGGTGTTTTCAATTTTGCATGGTTCGATTTCTGAAACCGTGCTCACCAAAGAAAGGATCTTTTCTTGACCTTGAACCACAGAAAGGAAAGCCGGAGAAAGTGTGTCGCAACATGCGGCGTCTTTCTCTTTAGATTTTGGTGCTTTTGCATCTTGAACGTATTGAAGAACAAATTGAGCGATGGCATCCAAATCATTGATGTTCATTTGAGGGAGCTCAGAATCTAACTCCGCACTGTCGGAAGCGATAGCAATGATGTTTTCATCGTTTGGATAAAGCCAAGGTTTACCCACTTCTTCACGATGCAATTCAATTTTAGGAAACGCGATGTTTTTGCAGCCTTCAACTAAAACCACATCGAGCTTGTCTTCATCAAAGCGGGTTAATAGGTATTCAAACTCTGCTTCGGCTTCTGGCGTTTCTGTCATCAATGCAAAACGGTTACGCGACGCGATCAGCATTTGCGACGCGCCAGCTTTGCGTAAACGGTAGCTGTCTTTACCCGGCTTATCGACATCGAAGTTATGGTGTGCGTGCTTTAGCATACCGATGCGTAAACCTGCTTCGGTCAACTTTGGTAGCAATGCTTCAAGTAGCGTAGTTTTGCCCGTGCCAGAGTAGGCAGCAAAACCAAGAATAGGGATGTTTAGCGTGTGTTTCATGATTCTAATTGTCCAAATTGCGCCAGTTCTTCCGGAGTGTTCAAGTTGACGAAACAGTTTGGTGAGTCGCTAAAGTCAACGTAACTGGTGTTGCACTCTTTGTAGAGCAGAATGATTTTGCGGTCGCCACGTTCTAAAAATGCGGTGAGTTTTGGCAGTACGCGTTTGTGGTAGAGCGTGAAAACAGGTTGCTGATGGTCACCATCATGAGCGACCAAAATATCGCTGTCTTCTTTGACTGCTTGGCAGAAACGCTCGACAAGGTCGGTGTTAATTTGTGGGCTATCGCAAGGTACAAATCCAACCCAGTCAGTTTCAGCATGCATCAAACCCGCGTGAATACCGCCCATAGGCCCAGGGAAATCTTTGAATTGATCACTAAATACGAAACCAAATTTTCTGTACGCATCTTGGTTTCGGTTGGCATTAATTAAAATGCGTGGTGTTTGTGGAGATAAACGTTCAATAACGTGTTCGATGAGTGGCTTCTGATTTAATTCAATCAGACCTTTATCTTTTCCACCCATACGGCTGGCTTGGCCACCAGCCAAAATGACCCAACTAGTTTGTGTTGGTTGAAGCATATGCATTCTCTTGGGGTATTTCTTTTGGTATGACATACAACAGAGGGGACTCTATCAAAGTCTTGTCTTTAATCCACCACTGTTTTTTACATAAGTCAGTCAGTGCGTTGGTTTGATGGCTTGTCACCACAATGCTGGAACCACGATCCAAAAGATCTTTCGCCATCACAACTAATCGTTCAATGGACTCTTGGTCTAAAGACGCACTTGGCTCATCCATCAATAAAATCGACGGTTTTAAGATCCAAGCTCTTGCCATGGCAACACGCTGTTTTTCACCGCCGGACAACACGGAGATATGTTCGTCCGCTAAGGTTTCCAAACCTACCATGCGTAGTGCGTGAATAACTTGAGCTCGCTTATCTTTTGGTGTGTCTTGTTGATATTTCACGCCATAGACTACGTTCTCATAAACAGTGCCGTCAAAAAGGTAAGGAGATTGATGGAGATAAATCACATCGACACGACCATTGCGACGCGTCAGTCTTTTCAGCCACGTATCTTTTGGCGCAACAACGTCGCCAGTAGAGGGTTTGAGCAAGCCAGCAAGGATTTTGAGTAGGGTAGTTTTGCCCACACCATTGTCACCCTTGAGATAAATGGCATCATTTGGGCCGATGGCTAACTCAGGGATGTGGAAAAGCACACGCTCTTTAAAGCGCATGGATAACTGCTCGGCGGTGATTTTTATAGTCATAATGCGCCTCTACATGGGGTTAATGGGGAGTCGTTTGTTTGCTTCATGTTCTATGTTCTGAGGTAGCCTTTGCCTCTCATGCTTGATAAGAAGAAGTTTAGTGCCAACGCTAAAGATAGTAATACAATTCCTAATGCAACTCCTTGCGCAAAAGCACCTTTGCTGCTTTCCATTGCGATAGCGGTCGGAATATTGCGCGTTACGCCCATAATGTTTCCGCCTACCATCATTGAGCAGCCCACCTCGGTTACGATACGTGAGAACCCTGCAATGATAGCTGCAAGTAGAGGAAAGCGGGTTTCCCAAATCATCGTAGCGGCCACGCGCGGAATGGAGACGCCTAGGGTGATGGCGGTTTCCACTGCACGACGGTCGCTAGATTGCAATGCACCATGCATCATCGATACCAAAACAGGGAAACAGATCACCATTTGGCCGAAGATCATCGCCTTCTGAGTGAACAGCATTTGCCAGTCTCCCCAAG
The DNA here is from genome assembly GCF_053890955.1 of Vibrio sp. JZG120. Classification (NCBI taxonomy): domain Bacteria; kingdom Pseudomonadati; phylum Pseudomonadota; class Gammaproteobacteria; order Vibrionales; family Vibrionaceae; genus Vibrio; species Vibrio sp. JZG120. The sequence goes on along the minus strand of NZ_JBSRRK010000004.1, from coordinate 99,799 downwards.
GGCCAGCGCGTGATAGCAACATGTACAGCAACAGGCCAATCACGACGGTAGGGACCGCTTGCAGCGTATTCACGATCGACAGCAAAAACCATTTACCGCGAAAGTCGGTATACGCCAGTACAAATGACATCAAAATAGCCGGCAATACCACTAAGGATATTGCCGTGATAGAAACACTAAAGGAGACCGCAACGATCTCCCATAAGTCTGCATCAAAATTCACCAGTAAGCGAAGCGCTTCCAGTGTTGTATCAGCAAGATTCATATTGCGTTATTTGCTCTCAGCATTCGCAACAAACAGTTGTTTACCGTTTAGGCGGAAACCATTGATAAGTTCCTGTCCGCGAGGGTTCACCAACCAATCACTGAATGCTTTCGCGCCTTGGTAGTTGATTGTTGGGTAACGCTCAGGATTAACAAGAATAACTTGGTACGGGTTAAACAGTTTTTCATCGCCTTGGAACAGAATTTCTAGATCCAATTTGTTTTGATAAGCCAACCATGTGCCGCGGTCTGTCATGGTGTAGCCTTGCATTTCAGACGCCATGTTCAGAGTTGGGCCCATACCTTGACCTACGCTGCGGTAACCGCCAAAGTTTGGTTCGATTTTAGTTTGAGCCCAGAAGCCCATTTCTTTTTTGTGCGTACCAGAATCATCGCCGCGAGAGATGAACGTTGCGTTTTTGTTTGCGATCTCTTTGAATACATCTAACACGCTTTCGTCATTTTTGATTTTTGCTGGGTCAGCTTTCGGGCCAACAATTACAAAGTCGTTATACATCAGTTTACGAGGTAGAACGCCGTAGCCTTTCTCAACGAATGCGCCTTCGGCTTTTGGTGCGTGTGTCATCACCAAATCTACGTCACCGTTTTCGCCCATTTTTAAGGCCTTGCCAGTACCCGCAGCGATAACATCGACTTTGTAGCCCGTGTCTTTCTCAAATTGTGGAAGCAGGTAATCAAGTAACCCTGAATGGTAAGTACTGGTAGTGGTTGCTAGGCGAACGTGCTCGCCATCTTGAGCGGAAAACGCAGAGTAACTTACAAGCGTGATTGACGTCGCAGCCAGAGTTAGCGCAATTTTTTTCATTTTTATGTGTTCCTTTCCAATGATTCTTTGGCTTTTCTCCCGATGCATTGGGAGAGGCCTCTTGGGCGAGAGCGATTAGTTCAAAGTGCAAGTTGTCTTAGGGTGTTGGAATAACAAACACCAACATCCTGAGGTCACTTGAATACGCCCTGTAGCCACCTTATAGCAAACAAGATGCCAACCTTTTACAAGCGAAAAGTGCTCGATTTATGCACTAAATCATGGGGTTATTTGCACAAAAGTTTGCGTTGGTACAAAATGTCGCACTTTTTGTAGGGTATCTCTGTTTAAACTTGGTACACTCTGTCCCATCCGAAGCCATCTGGGGTAAATATGTCTACTCAATCCCATATTAGTACAAACCAACAATATAACGCCTTTTCCGTACTGGTCGTTGATGATGAATTGGGCATGCAAGCCATTTTGAAAAAGGCATTGGGGAAGCTTTTCTCACATGTCGACACTGCTGGCAGCATCGAAGAAGCAGAGCAACTGCGTAATTCTCGACATTATGATCTGATTTTACTGGATATTAATCTGCCGGGGCGCTCTGGGATTGAGTGGGAAGAAGCGTTTGAAGATGACGACAAACGTGCCGATGTGATCTTCATGACGGGCTATGCGGATTTAGAGATTGCTATTCGCGCACTTCAACTTGGTGCTTCTGACTTTATCCTCAAGCCCTTCAACCTAGAACAAATGCTAAAAGCGGTCAGTCGCTGCATGGACCGACGTCTAAACGAGCGCATGCAGTACGCCATGAAGCGCGATTACCAACGTCACAATACCTCCGAGATCATCGGTGGTTCAGAGAAAACGCGTCAGCTTAAGCAGCTTATTAACCAGTTTGCACCGTCGCGTGCTTCTGTGTTGGTCGAAGGTGAGTCGGGTACGGGTAAAGAGCTGGTTGCGCGAGGTATTCACCAAGCGAGTGGGCGAACGGGCCCATTTGTGCCAATCAACTGTGGCGCCATTGCGCCAGAGCTACTTGAAAGTGAGTTATTTGGTCATACATCGGGCGCGTTTACCGGTGCAAAAAAATCTCGTGAAGGTTTGTTCCGCGTAGCAAATGGCGGCACCTTGTTCCTCGATGAAATTGGGGAAATGCCACTTGCAATGCAGGCATCATTATTGCGTGTGTTAGAGCAGCGTACTATCCGTCCTGTTGGTTCAGAAAGAGAAATCAGCATTGATGTCCGTATTGTTGCCGCCACCAACCGAAACCTGCAAGAAGAGGTCAACCAAGGCAACTTCCGCAGTGACCTGTATTACCGTTTAAACGTTCTGAAAATTGAAGTGTGTCCGCTGCGTGAGCGCAAAACCGATTTGTTTGAGCTCGTGCCATTTTTCAGCAATATGCTGACGCGGGAGCTTGGTATGCCTGCGCCAAAATGGGCGCACGAAGATATGGAAGCGATGAGCGAGTACGATTGGCCAGGCAATATTCGTGAACTGAAAAACTTGATTGAGCGATGCATTTTGCTTGGCAAACCGCCTGCGCATTATTGGCGGGAGCTAAATGGTGGACACTCATTGCCTAATGTGTCGATTACTGTTTCTCATTCTGCTGAACTACCGACGTTTAAAGAAGGTAGAGAGTTCACAGGTGAGGGGTATCCAAACAACTGGACACTGAAAGAAGTCGAAAAAGCGCATATAAAACAGGTCGTTAATTTGCACGAAGGCAACAAATCAGCCGCTGCTCGTGACTTAGGCGTTGCGCGTAAGACCTTAGAACGTAAGTATAAAGAATGGGATTCTGAGGATGAGGAATATGCCGACTAACGGCCCACAGCACAAAGGATTGTCGAAATGGACGCACCGTTTTAAAACCATGGTGCGTTATCGCTTATTATTTTTAACCTCCGCACCTATCTTCCTCACTTTGATAGCCCTGATCGGGATTACCATTTATTGGTCCATCCATTATACGTGGCAGAATGCACTGCTGGATGTCTCTGAACGTCTTGGTGTTGCGAATAACAGCGTAACGTTGTTACAGCAAAAGCAATCGAATTACGTACGTGCGTTTGCTGACTCATACGATTTTCGTATTCGCATCAATCAAGGGATACCGCAAGATGAGCTGCAAAAGTGGGTCACTGAGCAGAAGAAAAGATATGCTTTAGATTTTCTCTCTTTCCAACGCGTCAACTCGATGGAAAACAAATTCCGCTTTATGGATCTCACTAAGCGAGAATCGTTTTTTGATGTACTCAATAAAGAAGAACTCGAACGCCTCGATCCTGAACTCGCTAAACGAGCGGAAGTGCCTATTCTTGCCGATGGGGGCATGGAAGCACGTGGGCTAGTCAGTCGAACCGTGATTCCTGTGCATAGCCAAACGAATGATTTGATCGGCTTTCTTGATGGTGGTTTGCTTCTCAATAACAGCACTGTATTGGTAGATCAAATTCGCGACTTAATCTATCTCAGCGATAATGATCGCCTTCGTCCGGTTGGCACATTGACCGTATTTCTTGATGATTTGCGTGTGAGCACCAACGTTCCTCTAGACAGCGAGCATAGGTTAGGGCGCGCCATAGGCACTCGCGTGAGCGCAGAAGTGTATAACCAAGTACTTTCAAAAGGTGAGCAGTGGGTTGACCGAGCCTATGTGTATGACGCTTGGTATATTACGGCGTATCAACCGATCAAAGACCAATACGACAACGTCATTGGTATGCTTTATACCGGTTACCTAATGTGGCCATTCGTTAAAGCCTACATGACCAACATTGCAGAAATTAGCTTGATTACGGTTATGTTATTGCTGGTTTCCGGCGTGATGGTATATCGCGGTTCTTATGATCTGTTTCGACCGATCGAACGCATCCATAAAGTGGTGAAGCAGGTCCAACAAGGAAAAGAAAAACGGATTGGTCCGTTGGGATTGGATGCCGATCATGAACTTGCGCAGTTAGCCAGACAGTTTGATGATATGTTAGACGCGCTAGAAGAGCGCAAAATTGAACTGAAGAACTCCGCAGCGCAACTTGAATGCAAAGTTCAAGAGCGTACGGCAAGCCTTAGAGAAAAAACCCAAGATCTAGAGCTGCATATTCAATTGCTTAACCAAACCCGCGACAAACTCGTTGTTCATGAAAAACTGGCAGCACTGGGAGAACTCACCGCGGGGATTGCTCACGAAATCAATAACCCAACCGCCGTGATCCTTGGCAACGTGGAGTTGATCCACTTTGAGTTGGGTGACGATGCAAGTCGAGTACAAGAAGAGATTGATGCGATTCACGCGCAAATCGACCGTATTCGCAATATCACGCGCAGTTTATTGCAATACAGTCGCCAAGGTGGTGTTCAAGATGAAATCACTTGGCAACATGTCAATCCTATCATTGATGAAAGCATCACCTTGGTTAAAACGGGCACCAAGAAACGCGACGTCGAGTTTGTGACTGATCTACAAGCGCAAACGTCCGTTGAGATAAACCGTCACCACTTGCTACAAATCTTAGTTAATTTGCAAATGAATGCCATTCACGCAATGAACGGCAAAGGCACGTTAACCGTAGTCAGTGAAGACTGGATTGACGAGGGCGAAGTGAAAGGAGCCGCGATTCATGTTATTGACGAGGGTTGCGGTATTAAGCCAGAAAACTTGAATCGAATCTTCTCACCATTTTACACGACGAAGCGAGAGGGTACTGGATTGGGACTGTCGGTCTCTCAAAGTATCCTCAGCCAAACGGGTGGTGAGCTAAAAGCCGAGTCGGAATGGGGAAAGGGCAGTAAATTCAGTATTTATTTACCTAAAAAAGCCGAGCTGATCCTAGAGGTGACGAATATCGCTTAGTCACTTGTTGTAAGCATTACGGAAGAAAGAGCCAGTTATAATACTGGCTCTTTTTTGTATTCAATGACGCATTTGTGCTTGAGCTTTTTGCTTTGAAGAAGCACTGCGATGGTTTCACTAGCGATGAATTAATAAAAACAACACTTGCAGTATGTAGCATGAACAAGTACCGTTGCCCGGTTTTTCTAAATACACCCCAATTGCTAAGGTAAAGGTTTTGATCTCCACAGCGAATATTACTCAACAATTCGGCGCTAAGCCGCTATTCGAAAACATTTCAGTTAAGTTCGGCGAAGGTAATCGCTACGGCTTAATTGGAGCTAACGGTTGTGGTAAATCAACCTTTATGAAGATCCTCAGCGGCGAGCTTGAGCAAACCAGCGGTAACGTGAGTTACGATCCAAACGAGCGCGTTGCAAAACTAAACCAGGACCAGTTCGCTTACGAAGAATTTACGGTAATCGATACCGTTATCATGGGTCATAAAGAGCTATGGGAAGTGAAGAAAGAGCGTGACCGTATCTACTCACTTGCTGAAATGAGTGAAGAAGACGGCATGAAAGTGGCTGACCTAGAAGTTCAGTTTGCGGAAATGGACGGCTACATGGCAGAAGCCAAAGCGGGCGAGCTTCTTCTTGCGGTGGGTATTCCAATGGAGCAGCACTTCGGCCTAATGAGTGAAGTGGCGCCGGGCTGGAAACTTCGTGTGCTTCTAGCGCAAGTTCTATTCGCAGACCCAGACGTTATGCTGCTTGACGAACCTACCAACAACTTGGACATGGATACGATCCGTTGGTTGGAAGACACGCTAAATGCGCGTAACTGCACCATGATCATCATCTCGCACGACCGCCACTTCCTAAACTCAGTATGTACGCACATGGCGGACTTGGATTACGGTGAACTGCGCATTTACCCAGGTAACTATGATGAGTACATGACAGCAGCTTCTCAAGCTCGTGAACGTCTATTAAACGACAACGCGAAGAAGAAAGCACAAATTGCTGAGCTACAAACGTTCGTTGCACGTTTCTCAGCAAACGCATCGAAAGCAAAACAAGCGACATCTCGTGCTAAGCAAATCGACAAGATCAAACTGGATGAAGTTAAAGCGTCTAGCCGTCAAAACCCATTCATTCGTTTCGAACAGTCGAAAGAGCTGTTCCGTAACGCTCTGATTGTTGAAAACCTAAGCCAAGGTTTCGAAGAGGACTTGTTCTCAGACTTCAATGCAATTTTTGAAGTGGGTGAGCGCGTGGCGATCATCGGTGAGAACGGTGTGGGTAAAACAACACTTCTAAACACGCTTGCTGGTGTGCTTGAACCGCGTGCGGGTGAGTACAAATGGTCTGAAAACTCAAACATCGGTTACTACGCGCAAGACCACGCGCATGACTTTGCAGAAGACATGAACCTAACGGATTGGATGGGTCAATGGCGTCAAGAAGGTGATGACGAGCAAGTCGTTCGTGGTTTCCTTGGTCGTATGCTGTTTGGTCAAGACGACATTAAAAAGTCAGTAAAAGTACTGTCTGGTGGTGAGCAAGGTCGTATGCTGCTTGGTAAGCTGATGATGCACAAGCCAAACATGCTGCTAATGGACGAACCTACCAACCACATGGATATGGAATCGATTGAATCTTTGAACACCGCGCTTGAGCAATACAAAGGCACGTTGTTCTTCGTATCTCACGACCGTGTATTCGTAGACTCGCTAGCAACGCGTATTATCGAAATCCGCGATGGCAAGATCACGGACTTCAAAGGCACGTACTCTGAGTTCCTAAAATCTCGTGGCGTTGACGCGTAATTACTCGCGAAGCGTTTAAAAAGCAAAAGCCTCGCTATTTAGCGAGGCTTTTTATATTGGTCTTAATCCTTAAATTGACCGGTTATATACGCATATATGCCGACGACACCAAATGTAATGATCATTGAGAGCATGATGCCACTGGGCGTGAGCAAAAAATTCCACAGTTGGTCATTGTCCATAGTTCACATCCTTTGTGAATGAGCTGTAGTTAGCATCAATTAAAGCAAGCGTTGTATTGCTACAACACATGTTGCTATTTCTGACTTATATCGTTTAATTAAGCCTTCATAACGTGATGATTTACTTATCCCAATTGTTATAAGTTTACACGAATCGACGGTTTTGTATTATTTTCTCGTTAACGAGATGCACTTTCGCCTTTCACATCAAACTCAATCTTGTCGGCTCCGGTAAATACTTGGAAGCGTAAACCTTTTGCTCGCGCAATCGTCGTAATGCCAAATTGTTTCGCAAGATCTAACCCCATTTGAGTAACGCCAGAGCGAGAAAGCAGAACAGGAATGCCCATTTGGGCCACTTTAATCACCATCTCTGAAGTAAGGCGACCAGTTGTGTAGAAAATTTTATCTTCACCTGTTTCTTCTTTGAGCCACATCTCACCTGCAAGCGTATCCACAGCATTGTGGCGACCGACATCTTCCACAAATGACAATACCTCATTGCCTTTGCAAACCGCACAGCCATGCACCGCACCTGCTTTTTTGTAGGTGTCGTTGTAATGAGTCAACGCTTCTAGTGCGGAATAGATTTCTGATTGTTTAAGCGGAACTTGAGGCACTTGGTAGTTCTCAAGTTGTTTCATCACATTGCCATACATGGTGCCTTGACCACAGCCAGATGTGACGGTTTTCTTTTTCAGAGCTCCTTCTAAATGTTCGGTATTTTCTTTAGTAATCACTGCTGCGGAATGCGTTTCCCAGTCAATAATGACGGATTCAATCGCTGCTGGATCGGACAGGAAGCTTTGGTTTTTCAAATAACCTAGTACTAACGCTTCTGGACGCGAACCTAGCGTCATGAGCGTGACTACTTCTTTCCAGTTCAGCATGACCGTAAGAGGGCGCTCGCACGCGATTTGCTTTGTCAGTTTTTCGCCGTACTCGTCGTACACGTCGACTTCAATGGTTTGCAGGGGATTTTCACTGGTTTTAATAATATTTGGTTTCAGCACAGTCGTGTCCTAGTGATTAAGAGCGTTAGGTTGCTACGCATTTAGCTTGCTAAGTGGTTAGCAAAGCAAATCTCGTTCCAAAATAGCGGTTCCCACAAAAATTGCGAGGTTTTATGTCAACAATGCATTAAAACTGCGAGTTCGCAGTAATGACACATCAGTACATTTGAGTTTCGGCTAGTTTGGTACTTATAGCCAGAGGACATGAATAGGCTAAGCTTTATCAGTGTGGCTCGTTTATTGCTTATAAGTCAATAAAATGGTCGAAAGTAAGGTCAAAGTGTCCTGATTGCTTTCAGACCAAAATAGAAAAACTGGGTGAGTTATGTCGGATAAGAAAGATTTCGAGAACAATTACGAGAAGACCGAAGACGCATGGCCAATTGGCGTAGAGCTTGTTGAGCATGAGATCAGTACAGGGATTTGGGTAACAACCCAATGGCAGTTGACGGGATTTGCGCTAAATCCGACGGAAGAGACTCCCGATGTTTGTCTGTTGCAATTGCACAAAGACGAACGTACAGACTACCGCTTTAACTTAAGCTCTCAGCAACCTAAACTTTTTTTAGTGATGGATAACGTCGAGTCTGGTGAAAAACCAGCGATACAGCTACTAACGGCTTCACAATCTGTCGCGGCGCAATATATGGATGGCGACAACCTTGTACTATCCAACGATATGCCGTTAGCCGTTCAGGCTTGGATGGAAGCCTTTATTGGTCGCCACGGTGAGTTGTTAGAAGTAAGACGTAAGAGACGCAAAGGAGCGGGCAGAGCAAATGGCAACTAGTTTTTTAAGCCGTTGGTCGAAACGTAAGTTAGAAGAATCTTCCCAACAGGATGAAGAGATCACGCCGATAGCAGAGACGGAGCAATCCGAAGATTGTGTCACAGCGCTTTCAAACGCTGACGAAAGCTCAGACGCTTTGAACGTCAACGAGGTTAGTCAGTCACCAGACATTACCGCGAGTGTAGAGACTGAAAAGCCCGAAGAAATGTCTGTGGCGCAACTGCTGGTTTCTGAAGCTTCAGAAAGCGTTAAGAAAGCCGCGCTGCGCAAAATGTTCTTGTCCGAAGAATTTAACGTGCGTGATGGCCTAGACGATTACGATGATGATTACAGTAACTTAAAGTCACTTTCTAAAGACGTCGCAGAGACGCTGCGTGATTGGGTTAAAGAAAAAGTGGAAGAAGAACCAGACGCTGAAACGGCGCAAGGATCTGAACTTAACGCTGACGATATCGCATCTGAGGTGGTTGAAGACTCAGAACTAAACGCCGAAAAAAGTGCCGGAATTACCCAAGATGAAAATGAACTGTATATAAATACAGTACCTGGTGAAAGTGATACTTTTGCTGAGGAATCACCGCCTAACGAGGTGAGACAAAATATACCACACAAAGAATAGGTACATTTTGACTAAACACTCAATGAACCGGCTGGGACAAAATGTCTCAATCGGTTTTTTTATCCCTACTATTTGTCGGTAAAATATCTAAGTGATTGAATTTTAATTGATATTTTATTGGCATGACATTTGCTATTTGTTGCTCAATACCAATCTGGTTGAAGTTAGCACGGACGCACTGCGTAGTATTCATCGCCTATAGATGGCGGAATAAGAATGCTCATTGATAAGTTAATCAGCAGAATCTCCGGCGCTAACTACACTAAGAGATGGAAAAGACTATCCATGTTCATAAATGGAATTGAGCAATGCTGAAACAATTATTAGAACAAGCAACTTCCAATAACGGTAAAGCGAGGCTGTACGCTTTCGAAAATACCGTAGAGTTGACCAATCTTATTCCACCAACCGTAAGCTATGAAAGCGGCGGTAATACTTTGATTGTGGGTCCAACGGCAATCATCGAAAGTGCGGCAGCGCAATTGTCGCAAATGAACAGCCTAACGCTGCTTTCTACCGATGGCGAAAAGGGAACAAATCCCGAGCTTTACTACGCCAATTCGGTTCAGGTTTCAGGGTTCTTAGGTACGTTTGAAGTTCTGATTGAAAATCATGGTTCGACCAACAATCTTGCCAAGGTCGCGATCAATAGCGATTGTTTCGATATCGTACTCGATCTTTGCCTAAACAGCTGCATGTCGGAAGAAGTACCAGTACCGGGCTACTACCCAGTTGGTCGTGGCTATCCGAAACTGGCTGAAGCGTTGGAAGAAATTCCAACCTTGATGGGGACGTTCGATAAACCGAAATTCTTCCGTTTAGATACCGATCTATGTGCACACAGCTCTCGTGGCGTAAAAGGTTGCGAACGTTGTGTGGATGCTTGTCCGGCAGGGGCACTATCGAGTGAAGGCAGCGACAAAACGGGCCATCGCATCGAGATCAACCCATACCTATGTCAAGGCGTGGGTACTTGTGCTACAGCGTGTCCGACAGAAGCTATTCATTACGCATTGCCAAACCCCGAAGATACGCAAAAGTTTATTGAACGTACGCTAGCCAACTATGAGCAAGCGGGTGGTTTAGATCCTATCGTATTGATTTGTAGTTCTCGCCACGAGAGTTACAACGTGATGGCACTAAAAGCACTGCCAGATAATGTGATTCCAATTGTGGTGGAAGAACTGCCTTCGGTTGGTATAGATACTTGGTTAGCCGCGCTTGTGAACGGTGCCACTCAGGTGCTATTTGCGGCTTCGCGTTTTATGCCTCAAACCATTATTCGTGTGCTTAATAGCGAAGTAGGTATTGCTCAAGAGCTGCTCGACCAGCTTGGTATCGCCAAAGAAACCATCGACATTCTGTATCTAGAATCACTACGTGAAGGTGCTCCGACACTTTGTACCGAGTCTTTTGATTTGGCATTAGGAGACTTGCAAGGTAACAAACGTCAGCGTCTATTTACGGCGTTGGATGCGTTGTCAGCATCACGTATTCCAGTTGAGAACATTGTTGAACTGCCAGCGAACGCACCTTACGGCACAGTCTCTTGTGAAAGTAAAGATTGTACGTTGTGCATGAGCTGTGTGGCGGTGTGTCCAACACGTGCATTGCATACGGACGGCCAATCTCCGTCACTTAAATTCGTCGAGCAAGACTGCATTCAATGTGGGCTGTGCGAGAAAGCGTGTCCAGAGAAAGTGCTGACGCTTACTCCTCGTATGAACTGGGTGAAAGAAGAACGCCAGAAAGCGGTTGTGATTCATGAAGAAAAGGCAGCCGAGTGCATTCGCTGTCACAAGCCTTTTGCTCCGCAATCGATGATCGACATGCTGCAAAACAAGCTTCGTGGTCATTCTCATTTCTCTGATGAAGCCGCCATTAATCGCATCGCCATGTGTGAAGACTGTCGTGTGATCGACATGTTTGAGTCGATGGCTGCTGATCCAATGAATCAATTGAAATACTAGGAGCTCGCAGTGGATACACAACAAGAACAAACACTGAGAACGGACATTTATCTCGTTCTATCCGCGCTTTTTCGTAGTGCGCCAAGTGAGGAAATGCTGGCGTTCCTGAAATCGCTAGAAATTGAACCGTCTGAGAGCGCGATGCAAAAAGCTTGGCTCGCACTGCAACAAGCCTCGAACGAAGCGCAACGAGAAGCGTTAGAAGAAGAATATCAAGATCTGTTTATTGGCATTGGACGTGGTGAAGTTGTGCCATTCGGATCTTGGCATCGCACTGGCTCGATGATGGAAAAACCGTTAGCGGAAATTCGTCGCGATTTGGATCTTTTAGGCATCGAACGAGAAGAGAACGTGAAAGAGCCTGAAGACCATATTTCTGCACTGTGCGAAGTGATGGCAATGCTGACAGGTGAAGAGGAAGAACTTCAACAAGCGGTGTTTAACAAACACATCGCCCCTTGGTTCCAATCTTTTACGCGCCAACTAGAGAACGCAGAAAGCGTGAACTTCTACAAGCCAGCTGCACAGCTTTGCGATGCATTTTTAACGTTAGAGCAAGTGCGCTTTAGCGTGAACACCAAAAGCAGTAAGAGCAAATTAAAAATTGATGTGAAAAACGTCACTGATTACGAGTAATCGAGCAGTACTTAGTCATATCGATAGAGAGGCATGAGTCTCCAAAGATCTACCGTAAGGTAAGGAAGCAATGATGAAAGATAATAAAGAAATAAACACAAGCCGTAGGGATCTCCTAAAAGGCTTCACAACCGCTGCCGTTGCTGGTGCTGTTGTTGCGGGAACCACGAAAGTGGCCGTTGCTTCAGAAACGGTTGAGCCTTCTGAAAAAGACGTGAAGAAGAAAGGGTATCGTGAAACTCAACACATTCGCGATTACTACGACACACTTTAGGAGATAACGGATGAAACTTGTCAAACGCTCCGACAGTGTGAGCAAAGAAACGAACCAGCTTGGCGTATCTCGTCGTGCATTCATGAAAAACACTTCGCTTGCCGCTGGTGGCGCAGTGGTTGGTGCTAGTCTATTCGCACCGGGAATGATGAAAAAAGCGCAAGCAAAATCAGTCGATCCAGAAGCGAAAACAGAAGTGAAACGTACTATCTGTTCTCACTGTTCAGTGGGTTGTGGTATTTATGCAGAAGTTCAAAATGGTGTTTGGACGGGGCAAGAGCCTGCATTCGATCACCCATTTAACGCTGGTGGTCACTGTGCAAAAGGCGCAGCACTACGTGAACATGGCCACGGTGAGCGCCGTCTTAAATACCCAATGAAGCTTGAAAACGGTAAGTGGAAAAAGCTTTCTTGGGATCAAGCGATCGAAGAAATCGGTAACAAGGTGATGGACATCCGTAAAGAGTCCGGCCCTGATTCGGTTTACTTCTTGGGAAGCGCAAAGCACAGCAACGAACAAGCGTACTTGTTCCGCAAAATGGCATCACTTTGGGGCACTAACAACGTTGACCACCAAGCGCGTATTTGTCACTCAACAACAGTGGCGGGTGTAGCGAACACTTGGGGTTACGGTGCGATGACCAACTCTTTCAATGACATGCACAACTGTAAGTCGATGTTGTTCATTGGTTCAAACCCAGCTGAAGCTCACCCAGTAGCGATGCAGCACATTCTGATCGCGAAAGAGAAGAACAACTGTAAGATTGTCGTAGCGGATCCTCGTCGTACTCGTACGGCGGCGAAATCTGATCACTATGTATCACTTCGTCCTGGTTCTGACGTAGCATTCATTTGGGGTGTGTTGTGGCACATCTTCGAAAACCAATGGGAAGATAAAGATTTCATCCGTCAACGTGTATTCGGTATGGATGAAATCCGTGCTGAAGTAGCGAAGTGGACGCCAGCAGAAGTTGAGCGTGTAACAGGCGTAAGCGAAGAAGACGTTTACCAAACAGCAAAACTGCTTTCTGAAAATCGCCCAGGCTGTATCGTTTGGTGTATGGGTGGTACTCAGCATACTACCGGTAACAACAACACACGTGCTTACTGTGTGCTTGAGCTAGCGCTTGGTAACATTGGTAAATCAGGCGGCGGCGCAAACATCTTCCGTGGTCACGATAACGTACAAGGCGCAACCGACCTTGGCGTACTTTCTGACACGCTACCGGGCTACTACGGCCTTTCTGAAGGTGCTTGGCGTCACTGGTCAAAAGTGTGGGAAATCGATTACGAATGGATCAAAGGTCGTTTCGATGACAACGCTTATAGCGGTCAGAAACCAATGCACAGTGCAGGTATCCCAGTATCTCGTTGGGTCGATGGTGTACTGGAAAACAAAGACAACATTCGTCAACGCGAAAACATCCGTGCAATGTTCTACTGGGGACACGCAGTGAACTCTCAAACACGTGGTGTTGAGATGAAAAAAGCGATGCAGAAGTTGGACATGATGGTGATTGTGGACCCATACCCAACGGTTGCTGCGGTAATGAACGACCGTACCGACGGCGTTTACCTGCTTCCTGCAACAACACAGTTTGAAACATACGGCAGTGTTACCGCTTCTAACCGCTCTCTACAATGGCGTGATCAGGTGATTGAACCTTTGTTCGAATCAAAACCAGACCATGAAATCATGTACTTGCTTTCGAAGAAACTGGGCTATTCCGATCTTCTGTTCAAAAACATCCGTGTTGAAAACAACCAGCCGGTGATTGAAGACCTAACGCGTGAATTCAACAAAGGCATGTGGACGATTGGTTACACAGGCCAAAGCCCAGAGCGTTTGAAAGCGCACCAACAAAACTGGCATACGTTCCACAAAACCACATTGGAAGCGGAAGGTGGCCCTGTAAACGGTGAAACCTACGGTCTACCTTGGCCATGTTGGGGTACACCGGAAATGAAACACCCAGGTACACACATTCTGTACGATACGTCTAAGACGGTTGCAGAAGGCGGCGGTAACTTCCGTACGCGCTTTGGTGTGGAATTCGAAGGCAAGAGCCTTCTTGCAGAAGACAGCTACTCGAAAGGCTGTGAAATCAAAGATGGTTACCCAGAGTTCACTGACAAGTTATTGAAACAACTTGGTTGGTGGGACGATCTAACTGCTGAAGAGAAAGCGGCAGCAGAGGGTAAAAACTGGAAGACTGACCTTTCTGGCGGTATTCAGCGTGTCGCGATCAAGCACGGTTGTATCCCATTTGGTAACGCGAAAGCGCGTGCGATTGTTTGGACGTTCCCAGACCGCGTACCACTGCATCGTGAACCACTGTACACACCACGTCGTGACCTTGTAACGGATTACCCAACTTGGGACGACAAAGATGCGATCTTCCGTGTTCCTACGTTGTATAAATCCATTCAAGAGCAAGACAAATCGGGCGAGTACCCAATCGTTCTGACTTCGGGCCGTCTGGTTGAATACGAAGGTGGTGGTGAAGAGACGCGTTCAAACCCATGGCTTGCCGAGCTTCAACAAGAAATGTTTGTCGAAGTAAATCCGAAAGACGCGAACGACCTTGGTTTCAGAGATGGTGATGATGTTTGGGTTGAAGGTGCAGAGAAGGGACGAATCAAGGTGAAAGCGATGGTAACACGTCGTGTGAAACCTGGTTTGGCGTTCATTCCGTTCCACTTTGGCGGTAAGTTCGAAGGTGAAGACCTACGTCCTAAATACCCAGAAGGTACACAGCCTTACGTTGTTGGCGAATCGGCTAACACGGCAACCACTTACGGTTACGACCCGGTTACCTTGATGCAGGAAACCAAAGTAACCCTATGTAACATTCGTAAAGCGTAAGGAGTCTGACAATGGCACGAATGAAATTTCTATGTGACACCAAACGCTGTATCGAGTGTAACGGCTGTGTTACTGCATGTAAGAACGAAAACGATGATGCTCTTGAATGGGGCATTCAACGTCGCCGCGTGGTAACACTGAACGACGGTGAAGCTGGTGAAAACTCCATCTCTGTTGCTTGTATGCACTGTACCGATGCGCCTTGTATGGCAGTTTGTCCAGCAGACTGTTTTGAACATACCGAAGACGGCATCGTTCTTCACAATAAAGATCTGTGTATCGGTTGTGGTTACTGTTTGTTTGCTTGTCCGTTTGGCGCACCTCAGTTCCCTAAACAAGAAGCGTTTGGTGAACGTGGCAAAATGGATAAATGTACTTTCTGTGCGGGCGGCCCAGAAACAGAGCCTGGCTCTGAGGAAGAGCGCCAAAAATACGGTGCGAACCGTATCGCAGAAGGCAAGTTACCAATGTGTGCATCGCTTTGTTCAACAAAAGCGCTGCTTGCGGGTGACGCAGAGAAAGTCTCTGACATTTTCCGTCAACGTGTGGTAGAACGCGGCGCGAAAAACGCAGGTTGGACAGACGGAAACGATCTTTCTTACGATGCGACGAAAAGCTAAGTAAGGAGAGGCACATGTTAAACACGCTTAAACGTGCGTCTCTAGCAATGCTGTCAATGATGACGGCATTGCTGCTGACTTTCGCAATGCCTGCTTCAGCAGAGGAACAATCTTCTAAAGTTATTCAACAGGAGATCACGCAACTCGCCGGGGCAGACTATTGGCGCGAAGTCAGAGAGGGGCAAGAAGGCTACACCACGTCTCAATCGCCAGAACATGGCGTATTGATCAGTAAACCTGGTGAGACTTGGTACATTCTAAAAGAGAAATGGATGTCTCCCGCTGGTGCTGTCGCGATTTTCGGCAGTATTGCAATGGTAATCATGGCTTACGTACTCGTTGGCCCTTTAATGCTTAGCAAGCCGCGTACTGGCAGAAAGATGAAACGTTGGTCTCGTTTAGACCGCGCGCTTCACTGGAGTATGGCGTTTACATTCTTAACGTTGGCATTCAGTGGTTTGATGCTGATTTACGGTAAGCACTTCTTAAAACCGTACGTTCCTACTGAGTTCTGGGGCTTTATCGTCATGTTGGCGAAGCAGTACCACAATTACATGGGACCATTGTTCTTCATTTTGCTGATGCTCGTGCTCTTTAAATGGTGGCGCAAGTCGATTCCAAACATGACTGATGTTCGTTGGTTCATGAAAATGGGCGGTATGGTTGGTAAACACAAAGGCACACATCCGTCAGCTGGTTTCTCAAACGGTGGCGAGAAGGCAATCTATTGGTTATTGATCTTCTTTGGTGCTATCGCGGCAGTGAGTGGCTTAGTTCTAGATTTTCCTATCTTTGGCCAAACTCGCCGTGACATGGAGCTTTCTAACTTAGTTCACGCGATTTCGGCACTGATTCTAATCTGTGGCTTTATCTTCCACATCTATATTGGTCTATTCGGTATGGAAGGTGCGTTAGAAGGCATGGTAACTGGTGAAGTCGATGAAACATGGGCGAAAGAACACCACGATCTTTGGTATGAAGAAGTGAAGTCCAAAGAAGCAATGGGCGAAACAGATACGGCACAAACGGAATCAAAAGGAGCGAAAGCGAATGAACAAACCTCATAACGGGATTTGGGTTGCGTACATCCTGAGCTGTTTGACCCCGTTTACGTTTCTGATCTCAGGCGTTATCGCAATTATCTATGCGGGTTATCGATTAGATAAGGGAGAAGACAGCGACGTAGTGATTTCTCATTACTACGGTTTAATTCGTACCTTCTTCCTCTACCTGACGTTTTTTGTTGTGTTGATCGTCACCGTCGCGACTTCTAACGGTGTACTCGTTGGCGTGAGTGATTATTGGTTGCATAGTACTTTGCTTGAAACCATCGCTTACTTTATTCCTTGGATAGGGATGGTGTTTGCTGCGTTAGCCATTTTGGTGTGGTTTATGCGAATGTTTCAAGGCATGCAGCAGCTGCGGAATAACCAACCACATAGACCATCGACAGGTCCAAACCTTTAATCAGCACTCTTTAAGCAAAACCGCCTGTTAAGGCGGTTTTTTTGTTGCTGTCATGTCTCAAATATGAAGCGTTGAGTCGCAGGGGTGATACTTGATGCAACTTATTGAGTGAATTTACGTAACTGGGCAGGAAATCATAGTTAAGTAAGAAATATGTAAAAAAATCGCGTCGCGATGAGACATTAGTCTCACTCACGCTATTGTTCATTTACTCAGGATTCATCGTCCCGTTAAAGTACGCTGCGCTCAGAAATTCAAAGAGTTGCATACGTGAAAATTGCCATCAATACATTCAGTCTACGCATACAGATGAATCTCTATCGGAGGATGTTTGATTAAGGCATCTTGCTCTCACAAATAAGAAGAGCGAAACGAGCACTAAATGATGCGGCAAGGTAAGAAAAGGACAAACACGTTACGGCTATGATCCCTCAATTCGTCATTCCTATCACGAATCGCTTTGGCGAAAGCTATCACTTCTCAGGTCAGTTACTTACTAGCGGCGAACCTAAAACATTCGTGACCAAACAAGAGGCAATAGAGTTTCTTGAGAGCTTTGGTGAGCTTGACCTTCGCTCTGTCGAGGACTTGTTCTATGCGATTGGTCAATTCAAGCCAAACATACCTGACGGTGAGCTTACTTCCCAACACTATAATTCAACGTTTGCCAATGCTTTGGTGAACGGTGACTTGCATGTCGCTCGAATTTTGCCGACCGGAGAAAACTACGCACTCTCCTCTGCGGTTACGCCTCCACCGACTCAAAGTACCGTCAATGCAAAGCCATCGAAGGGAAAGGGGAAGTCGAATAAAAAGAGTGGAAGAAGTGCCGCATCTGCTAAGCCTCAACAACAAAGTAGCGAAAAACATGAGAAAGCCGGTGATCCTGTATCACTTGTGACGGGTGAAGAAATTCTCGAACTCTATGATATCGCGCTACAACAAGGTACTACTTGGCAGCGTACTTATCGCTCTTCGCAGTCGGATGTAAATCATGGAATGGGCTTTGGTTGGAGACATGCATTTCAGTTTGAATTGCACGAGAAGACGGACGAGAAAGACAACGTTATCGCTTGGGAGTTTGTTGACGATAAGGCAGATATCACAGAATTTGAGCCAGTAGATACTGGAGCAACAAGTTACCAGATATACGCTGGTGCGAGCTGTTATTTCCTAAATTCAGCAACTCGGATCGTGACGCTCGCTAATGGGCATCAATATCGATTTGAACAGAAAGATGATCGTTGGCTTGTTAAACAAGTCAGAAATGGCACGTTTTCAACGTTTCAACTGCAGTATTCTCGAAACCATCGATTGATCGAGATTGCATATAACAAGCGTCCGGTTCTTGAATGTCAATATGATAAGCAAGGACGCCTTGTAGAGCTGCTTAATGCAAAGTCCCAAAAAGTTCTGACAACTTATACCTATGATGAGCACGATGATTTGGTCAGTGCAACTAATCATTTGGGCTTAAAGGAACAGTATCAGTATCGCGGCCATTTAATTGTTAAGCGTGTACGACCAACTGGCTTTACTCATTATTTTGAATGGGATGGCGAAAGTGCTAACGCAAAATGCATCAGGAACGTTGGGGACGCAGGAATTTATGACTATCGCTTCCATTATCAAGGAAATCACTCTTCTTATTCTGACTCGTTAGATCATCAATGGTCTTTCTTGCATGACGAGCAGGGTAACTTACTCGAGAAAATAAGCCCCACAGGTAAAACTTGGCGATGGGAATATGATGAATTAGGACGAAAAGCACAAGCTATCTATCCTGATCAGTCAACGGTCAATTATCAATATAATCAGCATGGTCAATTAGTTTCTAAGTTTCATTCCTCTGGCAAAGAAATTCAATATGGTTATGACGGCTTAGGTAAGTTAGTTAAAACGGTTTCACCTGACGGGGATATCGAGAAGGCTTACTACAATAGCCTCGGTCAAAGAGTTTGGGATACCGATCAGTTCGGCTGTGTCACGGAATATGATTACGATAAACACGGTCAAGTCGTCAAAAAAGAGTCTGAAGATGGTAAGAAAAGTCAGTGGTGGTGGGATGAACAACAAAGACTTATCGCGAATGAAATAGACGGTACATTACTTCGTTACAGCTATAACGAAGAAGATCTAGTGAATGGCGTCGCTTATCCCGATGGGTGTATTGCTCAACTCGCTTATGATCAATTTGGCAGGCGTACATCAGTTCGTTATTTTAACGACGAAGACAAAGTCGGTTATAGCGAAGAATATTCTTACGATGAGCACAGCCGTGTTGCTCAGATTCGAACGCCAGCAGGCATTACCTCGTATCAGTGGGGAGCACTCGCGCAACAAGAAGCAGTCATCTTCCCCGATGGCAGTCATATATCTTATGAATACGATCAACAACGTAACCTGACTAAATTAGTTCGGAGTGACGGCTTAAAATTCGAATTTCTGTATGACGATGAAGGCCAGCTATCAGGAACAGTTGGGTTTGATAACCTACAAAGCCAATTTGATTATGACGATATGGGGCGGATCCATCGTAAGCAAGTCGCCGATAGGACCGTGCTGTACCGCTATGACGCTGCGGGTTATCTCAAGCACGTCAAAGCAGGAAATGGTAGCAGTATTGTAGAGAACCACTTCAATTATACGTTTGGTGGGCGACTTACTTTCGCATCCAATCGCCATCAAACATTGCAATACCAATACTCTTCATTCGGGCATTTAACAAAGCGCATTCAAGGTCAGTTTGAGATAGCGCAGGAGTTTAACAGAGTTGGCCAACGCGTATCTCAGGTACTGCCAGATAATACGGAGCTGAACTTCTCTTACGATCGATATGGGCGTTTTTCAGCGATTCGGTTTGGAAACCTAGATTTACCTCAAATCAAATTTCATTACGATGAAATGGGACGAGTTTCCCAAATTGAAACGGCACATTTTAATGAGCGCATCATTTATGATGGTGTTGGTCGTTTGGTTGAACAACATTGGCCAGATAGAGAGAAAAAGTACGTTTACAATGCGCAAAACCGTATTTCATCAATCATTGATAATACGGCAGGAGCAACGCACTATCAGTACGATGCCTTAGGGCAACTGAAACGAGTCAATGCTTCCGGAGAAGTGACTAAATTTGAATACGATAGTTTTGGCAATCCTACTTTGCCATCTTCAGAGGTATTCGCGGATCGTATTGAAGTACACGATGATGTCCGGTTCAAATATGACGCGCAAGGAAATCAGACAAAACGTGAGGGGCAAGGACACGTTCAGACTCGCGTATTTGATGCGTTAAATCAGCTCATTGAAGTTCACACCGACGATGGTATCAGTCAATATGAATATGATGCATTAGGGCGCAGAACGAAGAAAATTACACAACAAGGCGTTACGGAGTTCCTGTGGGAAGGTGAACGTTTAATTGGTGAACGCTCTTCAGGTGCTTTCCGTTGGTACCTATATCAACCAGAAACCTACACGCCAGTGGCACTGCTAGAAAATGACGCTATTTATTGGTACCAGTGCGATCAAGTTGGTAAACCAGAGCGACTGATCGATTGCGAGGGGAATGTTGTATGGAGTGCCAGTTACGATGCTCACGGCTTTGCTCATGTACATATTGAAAAAGTAGTAAATCCATTGCGTTTTCAAGGACAGTATTTCGATCAAGAAACCAACTTACACTACAACCTCGCTCGGTATTACGACCCTAAGCTAGGACGTTTCATCCAACAAGATCCGATATCTATTGCTGGTGGTATTAATCATTACCAATATGCAGTTAACCCTATCCAGTGGATTGACCCAACAGGCTTCTTGTGTGAAGAAGGGCTAAAACGCTTACAACAAATGCTGGCTGAGTATCAGGCGCAAAACAACGTTCCCCAAGAGGTTTGTGATCAGATTTTAGAGGCAGCAAAAGAGTCATCCGTCGGAGAAGATGGCGTCCGTTCACAGGTCAAAATCCGAAGACCGGATGGCCAAAACCATATTCGCTATGAATATGATTTAGAGCGCATTGATTCGCAGAAAAACGAGATTACCTTCTATCGCCACATAAATTATTCTGACGGCAGAAAACATGAAGTTCATTGCGTTGTCAAGATAGAAGATTTTGTAAATGCACACGTTATCGACAGAAATGAAGGATCTGGTATTGCGAACACATCTTTGGATAAAAGTGGAAGTTTGCGAATTTTACAAGGATTGTTATTGGAGACGAAGAACTCTGATGAAACCTTTGATTTTGGAGCATATTTAAGGTCTGTCGTGGGGCCTCCTCCTAAAGATATGCCTGATCCACATGCTCACCACATACTCTTTAAGAAGGGCTTGGGGGCAGAGCAACAAGCTCTCGTTACTGAGGGCCAAATTCTTTTGAGGAAATATGGCATTGATCCAATATTTGGCCCTGAGAATTTAGTGTGGGCTCCAAATCGCATTGAAGGTCAACATGATATTAAGGCGTTACAACAAGTTATTGATTTTCTTAAAATGACCGATGAAATGTTTGGTACGCGTGATGAGATGATCAACGCTTTAAAATCACTGGGTAAAACAGCAGCTGTGAGGAGATAAAGATGGCAGGTGAGCATAGCGCAAAAGATGTAATGGCCGCGATTAAATCGGGTGATGTAAGTGAGGTTGAAAAAATTCTCTCAGGAGATGACAAATTACTTCATCTAATTACGCCATTGGGTTCGTGGTTGCACATCGCAACGGAGCAAGGGCAAGATAAAATTGTAGAGCTTCTGGTGAATCTAGGTATTGATGTAAATGTCAAGGGGGGGCCTTCAGGTGTAACTCCCTTAAATACAGCTGCATATGAAGGTAATTTAGACTTACTTATCTATTTTCTAGAAAGAAGTGCAGTGATGGATATATCTGAACCAGACCGCAACCCATTGTTTGCTGCGATCCATGCAGGTCATAAAAATATTGTGGAGTTATTACTAAAAGCTGGTATAGATACAACGGTTAAATATACTGGTAACTCTATGAAAGACATGGACGCTATAGCGTTTGCTTATGAGTGGGGACGCAAGGAAATCGCAGAAATGATTAAAGAGCACAATAGGCACGCTTAGTAGAAGTTAATATGGTACGACAAAGGCAACCGTCTATCTGTTGAAACTGGTTGGCTTCCTCCCTATCTTGTCGAAGGACGTTGGTTAGAAGATGTAAAAGCAGGGAAGATCACTCGATAAACCCCTTTAGTTAGCAATTCCGTATATAAGCCACCTCTCATGGGGTGGCTTTTAGGTTTATGGTAGAGAGTTTGCTGTTTGTTGAACCATATAGTGCGCATTGTGTTGGTGCACTAAAACCATATTGGTGCATTTATTAGCATGTTAAACACCATTTCAAGAATACGTAATTTTATTAAAGTTCATACAAAACAATAAATTAAAGCGTAAGTGTTAGAAATATAAATTATGGAATGAGAATTGCTCTGTTAGACGCTCTATAAATTAAGTTCACCAAATTGGTGATGAGCCTAACTTTGATGCACAGGATAAGTGCGCTACAGATCAACGGAGACAATCATAATGAGTGTAACTGCCAATCAGGTACACGGCGCTGTACAAACTCTCACGCAAAGTTCCGACACACTTTTCTTACTACTTGGCGCAATCATGGTTTTTTTGATGCATGCTGGTTTTGCTTTTCTTGAAGTAGGAACCGTGCGCCAAAAGAACCAAGTTAATGCTTTAGTTAAAATCTTGGCCGATTTCGGTATTTCCGCCATTGCGTATTTTTTCATTGGATACTGGGTCGCTTATGGCGGCACCTTCTTTGCTGATGCAGAGACATTATCTCAAGGCAATGGTTACGAGTTGGTGAAGTTCTTTTTCTTGCTGACCTTCGCTGCAGCGATTCCTGCTATTGTTTCAGGTGGTATCGCAGAACGAGCTCGTTTTTATCCGATTCTAATCGCAACATTTTTTACTGTCGGCATCGTATACCCGTTATTTGAGGGAATGATCTGGAACGGAAACTTTGGTGTTCAAGCTTGGTTTGAAAGTACCTTTGGTTATGGCTTTCACGACTTTGCAGGTTCAGTCGTTGTACATGGTGTTGGCGGCTGGATAGCGTTGGTTGCCGTTGTGTTTTTGGGCATGAGAAAAGGCAGAGTTCGAGCAGGAAAGCATACCAACTTTGCACCTTCGAATATTCCGTTTTTGGCTTTGGGAGCTTGGATCTTATGTGTGGGGTGGTTTGGCTTCAACGTCATGTCAGCTCAAACCGTGTCAGGCATAAGTGGCTTGGTGGCTATGAACTCATTGATGGCAATGGTCGGAGGCATTGTCGCGTCATTGTTGGCTGGTAAGAATGACCCCGGCTTTATTCATAACGGCCCACTAGCTGGCTTGGTTGCTGTATGTGCGGGCTCAGACTTAATGCATCCTATCGGTGCTTTAGTGACAGGTGCGATTGCTGGCGTGCTATTTGTTTATCTTTTTACCTACCTACAAAACAAAACCAAGATTGATGATGTGTTGGGTGTCTGGCCTTTACACGGTTTATGTGGCGCTTGGGGGGGTATTGCTGCGGGGATCTTTGGTCAAAGCGCGTTGGGTGGGCTAGGTGGCGTGAGCATTATCGTTCAGCTTCTAGGAACGCTTTTGGGCATTTCTATCGCAGTGATTGGGGCGCTTGCAGTCTACGGCGCGATCAATGTCAGTATGGGACTAAGGCTTTCGGAAGAAGACGAATTCAATGGCGCTGACCTAGCCATTCATAAAATATCTTCTACCAACGAGGATTGAGGCCAATGTGGGAGCGGCGTAAAGCCGCTCTTTTAGCAATTGCCTTTTTTTGCTTGGCCAGGGGGACAGAAATCTCCATTACCACGATGGTTATCGTCATTGGTGCTGACTCTTACTTTTACGTCGTCCACTTCGCCTTCAACATTGGTTAGTTGGCAACCTGCTAAAGTCGTAAGTAATATAAGCGCTAGAGATACTTGTCTCATTGCTGTTCCTCTTAAATTGTAATTCTAATAGTGACCATTACGACCATGGTCTAATCCATATTACTACTGTTGCTATTCTTTCAGTGTTAAGCTAATGAAAAAACAGCAAGGATGAGTTATGAATTTCCCTTATAGAAATATTGTAGTACTTACTGGTGCAGGTATCTCGGCCGAATCTGGTATTCAAACATTTCGTGCGCAAGATGGCCTTTGGGAGAATCACCGTATTGAAGATGTAGCAACACCTGAAGGGTTTGCTCGCGATCCGGACCTTGTTCAAGATTTTTACAATCAACGCCGCAAGAAACTTCAAGACAATGCGATACAGCCGAATGCCGCGCATAAGGCACTGGGCCGCCTAGAAACCGAGTTAGAAGGTAAAGTGACGGTCATCACTCAAAATATAGACAACCTTCACGAAAGAGGCGGCAGCCATAACGTCATCCATATGCACGGTGAGCTTTTAAAAGCGAGATGCAGTGAATCAAACCAAGTTATAGAACATAGTGAAGACATTAAGACTGGTGAGCTTTGTCATTGCTGTCAGATCCCTTCACAAATGCGACCACATATTGTTTGGTTTGGTGAAATGCCACTACGAATGGGGGATATCTACGCAGCATTAGAAGAAGCAGATTTATTTATTTCTATCGGGACTTCTGGCGTCGTATATCCCGCAGCAGGTTTTGTTCATGATGCAAAAATGCATGGCGCGCACACCATCGAAATTAACCTCGAGCCTAGTGCGGTAGAAAGTGAATTTGAGGAAAAACGCTACGGAAAAGCAAGCGTCGAGGTTCCAAAATTAGTTGACGAGATACTGGCTCTAGAAGGAAAAGAGAGGGCGTAACAGCCCCATCCACGAGAGCGCTCACCTTGTAACTAAGAACAAAAAAAGCGGCTCATGAGCCGCTTTTTCATATCTTTAAAACTAGCGAATTAGTTGTTCACTTTTAGTTTTTGGAAGTACTCATCGTACATTACGCTCGCTTCGCCAACTTCATCTTGCCAAGTACCGCTGTCCATCACTTCTTGTGGTGGGAAGATGCTTGGATCGTTAGCAAATTCTTTCGGTAGCAGTTCGTGTGCCGTTTTCACTGGAGTAGGGTAACCAATCTCTAGTGCGATCTTAGCTGCGTTTTCTGGGCGCAGTAAGAAGTCAATCATCTTATGAGCCGCATCAACGTTCTTCGCGCCAGCTGGAATTGCCAGGCTGTCCATCCAGAAGATCGTTCCTTTTTCTGGCCAGATAATGTCGATGTTCGCGCCTTCTTGACGAGCCATGTAAGCAGAACCATTCCAAAGCATACCAAGTGAAACTTCACCCGCTAGGTAAGGGTTTGCAGGAAAGTCTGAGTTAAATACTAATACGTTTGGCATTAGTTTCTTCAACTCTTCATAAGCCGCTTTGATTTCATCCGGGTTAGTGGTGTTCGGTGAGTAACCAAGTTTAGTCAATGCAATATGGAATACTTCGCGAGAATCATCCATTAGCATTAGTTGACCTTCCCACTTGCTATCCCAAAAATCATCCCACTTAGTAACGGACGATTTGTCTAGCATGTCAGCATTGATACCAATACCAGTCGCACCCCAAATGTAAGGGATAGAGTAATTGTTGTTCGGATCGAACGGTTTGTTAAGGAAGTTAGTATCAAGATCGGCAAAATGAGACAATTTCTCTTTGTCGATCTGTTGCAGCATGCTTTCTTTACGCATTTTAGAGACGAAATAGGTAGACGGTACTACCAAGTCGTAACCAGAACCTTGGGTTTTAAGTTTTGCGTACATACTCTCGTTAGATTCATATGTAGAGTAAATAACTTTGATTCCAGTTTCTTTTGTAAAGTCTTCAAGAACTTCGTTTGGAATGTATTCCGACCAGTTGTAGAAATACAGTTCTTGATCAGCAGCCATTGCAGGGGTAGCGATGAGCGTCGCTGCACATAGAGCGCTTGCGTAGAATTTACTTTTCATTTGTTTTCCGTTTTGTTTCGCGATTGGACAAGTCAATACTAGCTGGAGTTATCAAGTTGAGCCAAATCGCAGTAAGCACAAATCTGTTTATTTAGCTCGAGGGCTGTATCTCCGCTTTGCGAGAAGATAAAACTAGACATCGAGCCAGATAAACCTAGCAACGCATAATTATATCAGTCAATTACAAAAATAGGCAGCGTATTGCTGCCTATTTTCTTTTAGTCGATGACTTGTTACACAAGCTCGATTACTGTCCCGCTTTCAGCTTTAGGAAGTAATCTTCGTACTTAACGGTTAGATCACCAACCGCATCTTGCCATTCCACTCGATCAAGATCTTCTTGAGAAGGAAATAGCGGTGCAACATCTTTAAACTTAGCGTTCGATTCCTCTACCGCTGTTAAGTAACCAGTATCACGTGAGATTTGCTCTGCGATTTCTGGACGTAGTAGGAAGTCGATCATCTTGTGAGCTGCTTCTACGTTCTTCGCACCGGAAGAGATAGCGAAGTTGTCAACCCAACCGATACCGCCTTCTTTAGGAAATACGAGTTTAAGGTTTAGGCCTTCATTTTGAGCAGCTGCAGCGCTGCCGTTCCAAAGCATACCAACGCCCACTTCACCAGACATGTAAGGTGCGCCTGGGTTGTCAGAGTTGAAAACTAGAACGTTTGGCATCAACTTTTGTAGCTCAGCGTACGCTTCATCGATTTGTTTAGGGTCTTTTGAGTTACCTGAATAGCCGAGTTTACGAAGTGCGATGTGGAAGACTTCACGAGTGTCGTCCATCAGCATTACTTGACCTTCAAGCTCAGGCTTCCATAGATCTGCCCAGCTTTGGAAGTCGTTTGGATCGTACATATCTGCGTTAACCGCTAGACCTGTAATCGCAACAACGTGTGGAATAGAGTAGTCGTTATTTGGATCGTAAGGCTTGTCTAGATAGTTCTTATCTAGGTTGCCGAAGTTTTTCAGCTTAGTCTTATCGATCTTTTGTAGCATACCTTCATCGCGCATTTTTGCTACGAAGTACGTTGAAGGTACCACTAGGTCATAACCTTGGTTATGAGTTTTTAGCTTTGCGTACAAAGTTTCATTCGACTCGTAAGTCGAGTAGATCACTTTGATACCAGTTTCTTTGGTAAATTTCTCTAGGATATTACTGTTGATGTAAGGCCCCCAGTTCATAAATACCAATTCTTTATCGTCCGCTGCCGCTGAACCTGAGAACAGAGAAAGCGCACATGCACTACCAGCTAATAGAGTAGCCCATTTTTTCATTGACGTTAGCTCCAAACCAAACGTTGTCCAAATCATTTTGGACGGTAGATAGAAAAACAGAATGGCATGTAACCATTCTGTTTCGTGATGTTAACGGCTGTGGATTTTACTTTACTTTTTCTCTTGCGAGCAACTGAGAAATTACGACAAGAATTAAAGAAACCACCAACATGACCGTTGCAAGAGCATTCACTTCCGGTGAAATACCCACCTTAACCATCGAGTAAATTTTCAATGGTAGGATTTCATACGTTGGACCTGTTACGAACGAACTAATAATTACGTCGTCCAGAGACAGGGTAAAGCTAAGCAGCCAGCCTGCCGCAACTGCTGGTTTTGCAAGAGGAAGGATGATCTGCTTTAAGATAACCCATTCACTTGCGCCAAGATCTTTTGCTGCTTCCAACATCTTCACATCGAAGCCATTTAAGCGGCTGTATACGGTTACCACCACAAATGGCAAACAGAAGGTGATGTGGGCAATCAATAGAGTAAAGAAGCCCAGCTGTGCGCCTAATACTAGGAACAGAGCAAGTAATGAAATCGCCATGACAATATCTGGAGACATCATTACGACAAACAGCATGCCGTTTACAGCACCTTTGCCTTTGAAAGAGTAACGGAATAGGGCAACAGCTGTTAAGCTCCCAATAATAGTAGCCGCTGTTGCAGAAAATACCGCCACGTTCAATGAGTGCCATGCAGCCTGCATTAGGCTGTCGTTGTTGACTAGGGTTTCATACCATTTCGTGGTGAAACCACCCCATTTCATACCAAATTTATTGGCGTTAAATGAGTTTACGATTAGTACAACGATTGGCAGATACAAAAATGCATAAACCAACGCCATAAAGCTAAATCTAACTGTGCGTCCCATTAGTCTAGCTCCACTTTCTTATTCAATAATTTTCCTGCTCGGTAGTAAGCGTAAAGCATGACCGCCATTGCGAAGGTGAGGGCGATACTGGTCGCAGCACCAAATGGCCAATCACGAGCGTTCAATACCTGACTCTTAATTACGTTACCAATCAGTAGGTTCTTCGCACCGCCTAGAAGATCTGAGATGTAGAACATACCCAGCGCAGGTAGTAGAACCAACAAACAGCCACCGATAATGCCAGGCATTGTCAGAGGTAGAATTACTTTAGTAATGGTTTGGAGCTTGTTCGCACCGAGGTCTTTTGCTGCCTCGATGTAAGTGTTGTCCAACTTCTCGATTGCCGAGTAAAGCGGCAGAATCATGAAAGGAAGTAGGATGTATACAAGACCAATCATTACAGCCGTTTCGGTATACATAATACGCAACGGCTTGTCGATGATTTCCATTGCCATCAGCGACTTGTTCAAAATGCCCTGTGTACCGAGAACAATCTTCAGTCCGTAAGTTCGAATCAAAGAGTTCGTCCAAAATGGTACGATCACCAAAAACAGCATAAACGGACGCCATTTTTCAGGCATTTTCGCTACGATATAAGCAAACGGGTATCCAATGACTAAACACAACAACGTTGCCACAATTGCCATGTAGAACGAGTGCATCAGCACTTTCGCATACAGTGGGTCCAGCAGACGCAAGTAGTTGTCGAAAGTGAATGTCATTTCGATTAAGTTTGCTTCATCACGCGTTAAGAAACTGGTACCAATAATCATCACGTTTGGTACCAACACAAACAGTGTTAGCCAGCCTACGATTAAGGCAATGATCGCGTTCTGAAGATTAATCTTCTTGCTTATCATTGAGTACTACCTCCCAGCTCTCAACCCAAGTGATAGCGACTTTCTGGCCAAGTGAGTGGTCCACATCAGGATCATCTTCGTTAAAGAACTCGCTTACCATTACACGCATACCTGAATCCAATTGGATAACAGAATCTAACGTCATACCTTTATAAGTACGCTCAGTGACGTGACCTACAATGCCTTTTTCTTCAGACTCTTTGATTTCTTCGATACGTAAGTCTTCAGGGCGAAGTAGTACTTGTAGTTTGTCGCCTTTCTGTGCTTCCTTATCGTAGTAAACGACGGATTCAACACCTTCAATTTCTGCGCGGATGCGTTTGTCATCGATGCGCTCTAGCATGGTTGCATTGAATACGTTGATCTCACCAATAAAGCGAGCAACAAACAGGTTCTTAGGCTCTTCGTAAATCTCACGCGGAGAGCCATCTTGTTCGATAACGCCATCACGCATCACGATAATGCGGTCTGACATCGATAGGGCTTCTTCCTGGTCGTGTGTTACAAAGATAAAGGTAATACCAAGTTGACGCTGAAGCTGCTTCAACTCGATCTGCATTTGTTTACGCAACTTGTAGTCCAGCGCCGATAGCGATTCATCGAGCAGAAGTACTTTTGGTTTATTAACAACTGCACGAGCAATTGCGATACGCTGTTGCTGGCCACCAGAAAGTTGGTGCGGTTTACGCTGTGCCATTTTTTCTAGACGAACCATGCGTAATGCTTCCATTACTCTTGGTTCAATCTCTGCTGCAGGCGTTTTCTGCATACGAAGACCAAAAGCGACATTGTCAAAAACGGTCATGTGTGGAAACAGTGCGTAACTTTGAAATACCGTGTTGACGTGTCTCTGCTCAGCAGGAACCTGTGTTACATCTTGGTCATCCAAAATGATTTGACCGTTATCCGCCGCTTCAAAACCAGCGATCATTCGTAAAACTGTCGTTTTACCACAACCAGAAGGCCCAAGAATCGTCAGAAACTCACCATGATTAACATCCAGATTTAAATTACCGATGATTTCCTTACCATCGAAACTTTTACTAATACCAGATAAACGAATAACTGGCTTTCCTGCTTGCGGTTTTGCGTTCAACGTCTGTATTTCCCCCACGTTCAAGCTGGGATAATCCCAGCTGATGTGACACTAGCCATTCACTTTTGAGGCGCGCATCATAATCACCAAAATTGTGAAATTAAAGCATTTTCTTATCTTGAAACAGAAAAAATTTTGCAGGCAAAAGTCATCATTCCTTACCATACTGTTTTTATAAGATTAATTGGCATTTAAACACAGTTTGATAGCACTAAGCTCTGTTCAATAATTGTTTTCAATTTCATAACTTTGAGAGTGGTTAATTATCAACCATACAGTTGAGATTGCAAGGATAGTACGTGAGTTGTGATGTTAGATGTGGAAAGATTTCTTTATAATAACGGCCACATTAATTGACTGGAATTCCAGTGAAAATTTTACAAGTTAATCTTGGATAAACTATGAACGACGATTTTGAGAAAGATTTCAATCTTGGGGGGAGTGTAGAGCGAGCTTTGTCTGGCAACTACGAGCTTAAAGCTGGGGCTGTTTTCAATGAAGCTTGGCGAGCAACCATCCAGCACTTTTTATCCTTTTCTCCCGCTATTATTGTATTGCTTTTTGTCCAGTTAGGTATTTTCTATATCGCGTTACAACTACAGTTGGGTGATCTGACCGTTATTCTTGATGCATTTGAGAATCCAGAATCATTCAGTAACGATATTGTGTCTTCTATTTATGTCGCGAACTTTAGTTATGAGGTGATCAGCGCCCCAATTTATGCAGGGATCAGCTTGATGGCCATGAGCCATATCGCGGGCCTAAAGACTAAGTTGCGCCATGTAGGCAAAGGGCTGCAGTTTACGATTCCCGTGATCCTAGCAACGCTGATGAGCCTAATGCTGCAAGGCGTAGTTGGTATGATCTTCCCTCTACTGTCCCTGTATCTTTCTTTAGCGTTTAGTCACTCTATCTTGTTGATTTGTGAAAAAAGAGTGCCACCAATGCAGGCGCTATTGTTATCACTTCGCGCTATTAACAAGAAGATTTTTGTCGTCGCAGGGCTTTACTTAGGCGTGATGTTGATGTTTATTGTCGCAGCGATGTTCTACGGTATTGGCTTGATTTTTGTGTTGCCATTCTTCTTCCATTTGAAAGGCATACTCTACCGCGAAATGTTTGGAATTAAGCTCAAGATCGTTGCAACACAGAAAAACGACAATGATCACGATGGTAACTCACAGGTGTTTGATGCCTAATTCTTTAAAATCAATAAGTTTACGAGTGGCGGCTACCTGTATAGCCGCCACTTTCATTTCCATTGGACCGTATTTACACTACGAGCAACAGTTTAAATATGTTGAGAATCCTGATGTGCTGTCCGGGACAATTAAGCATGTCGATTTGTCTCATTTGCCACACATTGGTGATATCCCTGACTTCAACGCAATAAAAGACACCAAAGAGAAAAAAGCGGCGTTTTTTGATTTCTTAAGGCCTAAAATAGCACTTGAGAATCAACGAATTCGTCATGAACGAGCGTTTCTTACTTCTTTAAAGGTGGGACAAATCACTCAAGAGCAAGAAGAGTACGCTCAGCGACTAGCGGCTCTGTATTCTTTGCCTTTGAGCGACAACAAAGTCGATCACACGTGGTTGGGAGAAATGCTTGTGCGAGTGAATGTCTTACCAGAAGCGCTGGTTCTAACTCAAGCAGCAAATGAATCTGCGTGGGGCACTTCTCGTTTTGCCACTCAAGCGAACAACTTGTTCGGCCAATGGTGTTATAAAAAGGGCTGTGGAATTGTTCCTGCGCAACGTGGCGCAGGCAAAGCTCATGAAGTTGAAAAATTCGATTCTGTACAGCAGTCGGTTCATGGCTACTTTATGAATGTCAATCGAAACCCAGCGTATGCTGAACTGCGTGAAATCAGGGCTTCTCTAGCCGAAAAGAACAAAGACCTGTTATCGGTCGCAACGGCTTCAGAGTTAACTCATGGATTGATAGCATATTCTGAACGTGGCATTGCTTATGTACACGATCTTCGCGCTATGATTCGTCATAATAACGCCTACTGGACACAATAAAATAACGGATAAAATGAAAAAGTTAAGCCTAAGTCTATTGGGAAGTGCGGCGCTAATTCTTGTATCGCCAATAACCCAAGCTCAAGAGTACATGTTCACGTACTCAAAGTTATACACCCAACTCAAAAACAACAATAAAGAAGGGCATGACAACGTGAAAGTTGGCGTCTTCTTTGTGGACGCAAAAACTAAGCAAATTTGTACAATAGAAAAAGCTTGGATGGAAAAAGAAGAGCACTATGAAGAGTTTGTTATCCCTGCTTCACAAGAGTTCCCTCTGCCAGTCGATAAAAACTTAAAGTCAGCGAATCCGTTGGTTTTTGTCGATACTCCAAAAGATACTCGTTGCGATTACTCACTTGTCGTGATGACCAAAGAACCATTACAGGGTAACGTTTCTTACGAGCAACTTAAGCCTCTTCTACCTCAAATGCAGACGATGCTGGAAGATTTAGGCGGTATGTTTGCGGGTTGGTTTACACCTGAAGTTCAAGGTGTGACCATGGAGTTTGCAAATCAACTGAATGATAAAGTGATTTTCTCAAACGGAACCGAAAAGCCAATTGTCAATGGCAAGATACAAGTCGCACTAAGTGAAATAGGGCAAGGTGGCACAATGACACTACCAGAACCGACGATGCGAGTGCTACCTTATCTGCCTAACGCAAAGAAGTGAACACTGAGAGTTTAGAAAGGGCTGCAATTGCGGCTCTTTTTTTATTTGTGACGGTAACTAAGCTACCTTTCGTGTCCTTTTCTTAATGTCTCAATAAGACAAGCATTTAATCCTGCGTAAAAAGCTCGTATAATCCACGCCCCAAAGAAACCCATGTTAGGAAGTCCTAGTCGATTTATCGGCGATGTGAGAGCCCGCAATGAACCAAATAGATACAAGAAAAGAAACCCTAGAATTCAACAAGCTTCAGAAACGCCTGAGAAGACATGTTGGAAATGCCATTACTGATTACAACATGATCGAAGAAGGCGATGTTGTGATGGCATGTATTAGCGGTGGTAAAGATTCATTCGCGATGCTTGATATCCTGCTGAATCTTCAAAAAGCTGCGCCAATCAAATTTGAAGTGGTTGCGGTAAACCTAGACCAAAAACAACCGGGCTTCCCTGAGCATATTCTGCCTGAGTATTTCGAAACACTGAATATCCCTTACTACATCGTAGATAAGGACACGTATTCAGTCGTAAAAGAGAAAGTGCCAGAAGGCAAAACCACTTGTGGTCTGTGTTCGCGCCTGCGACGTGGTACGCTGTATTCATTTGCAGAGAAGATTGGTGCAACTAAGCTTGCGCTAGGTCATCACATGGATGACATCGTCGAAACAATGTTCTTGAATATGTTCCACGGCTCTCGCCTTAAAGCGATGCCACCAAAACTACGCTCTGATGATGGTCGTAACGTGGTCATTCGTCCATTAACTTACTGTCGTGAAAAAGATCTGATCAAATACGCTGAGCACAAGGATTTCCCAATTATTCCGTGTAACCTTTGTGGCTCTCAAGAGAACCTTCAGCGTCAATCTATAAAAGCAATGTTGATTGAATGGGATAAGAAGACGCCAGGGCGTGTGGAAGCGATTTTTAAATCAATTCAAAACGTAAGCCCAAGCCAACTAGCAGACCGCGAATTGTTCGACTTTGTTAACTTACCGCTAGATCGTGAAGGTAACCGCGAAGAATATGAATTTAATGAGGCTGTCGTTTCTTCGACGAATATTGATGAATCAATGTTCATCGATGTTACGAACATCTAACTCGTAAAAAAGGAGGTCAACTAGACCTCCTTTTTTGTATTCAACGCTTTAACTGTCCCCAAACAAAAATCCCCCTTTTATTAGGGGGATTTATTAGCGTCTGTTTGAAAGCGCTCAATATAGCAATGCTAAAGAGAGATTAGGTTGCTGTATTTGGATCGAGAGGGCTAATGTAGCCTTTTGGTTTTAGAGCCAATACATCGCAATTTATTTTATCGATCACGTGCTCAGCTGTATTACCAATAAAGACAGCAGAAAGCCCGGTTCGCCCTGTGGTGCCTAAAATAACCATTGCAGTATTCAAGCGCTCTGCTGCTGCTGGAATGACATCTTCAGGTAAGCCTTGCTCAACAATCGTTTGCTCTTCATCAAGGCCGTGTTTTTGGCGTAATGCTTTCATCGCAGTTAAGTGATGACCTCGAACGGCATCGGTATAAGTCGTTGGATCAAACTCAGGAAGTTCAATGGTAATGTTCGCCGGTGTAACGGGATACGCATTAACAAGGTATGGTTTGGCATCCAGTCGGGTGGTGACTTCTTTTAGTCGCTCGACCATGGCATCGTTGAGATCAATATGAGTTGGATTTTCAGAGCCTACGTGCACCGAGGCAAGAATGCTTGCTTGTTCTGGCCAATCTGCATTTTTAATCAGAAGTACTGGGATAGGGCATTTACGTAACAAGTGCCAATCGGTCGGAGTGAAAATCACAGATTCTAACACGTCGTGCTTACGTGTGCCTTTAATGACTAGGTCATGGCTGCCTGCATAGACCTCAGCGATAATTGCTTCGTAAGGACGGTTGTGCCAGACGACACATACATCAAAGTCGAAGCCATCGTTTAGATAAGGTTGAGCAATTTTACGCATCCACTGCTCACGTTGATGGATAACACCTCGACGCATAGCATCTCTTTCATCCACTGATAGCATTGACGTCATGTCATAAGAGAAATCGTAAATGGATAAAAAGAAAGTGATTCGGCTTCTAGATACACTTTTTTGAGCTAATTGAACAGCTCTTGCAAGTGCGGGCTGCTCATCATTATTGATGTCAGCTACAACAAGGATCTTACTGTATATACTCATAACTAAGCCCACTTCTATTGCAAAACCAGATACTGAATATAAATTAAATCAGTATTTTGGAGTACTCACCGTACATTTTTACTGTAGCTTAGTTTGGGTAACTTTTTGAGGACTTTCGAAAGGAATTTATGAGAAACATGATGTAGCTCATTTTCGAGCTACATCAATAATTGGGGTGTATTATTCTTTAGTTACACCAGCAAGTTCCATCAATGCATCGTGGTCTAAGATAGTGATATATTTACCTTTTACACTTAGGATCTCGGATTTCTGGAAACGACCCAACAAGCGACTGATTGTTTCCACTGTAAGACCAAGATAGTTACCAATATCACCACGAGTCATCGTTAAACGAAACTCTCTAGGGCTGAAGCCACGTTGAGAAAAACGAGTTGATAGGTTGTATAGGAAAGCCGCTAGACGTTCTTCTGCATTCTTTTTAGAAAGAAGCAAAATCATTTCCTGATCACCTTTAATTTCGTTACTCATCAAACGCATAATTTGCTGGCGAAGCTTAGGCATTTTACCTGATAGGTCGTCTAAAATTTCGTATGGGATTTCACATACCATCGACGTTTCAAGCGCTTGAGCAAAGCTAGGGTGGGAGTCACCTGTAATGGCATCGAAACCAACTAGGTCTCCGGCCAAGTGAAACGCTGTGATTTGCTCATCACCTTGCTCTGTGATCGTATAGCTCTTGATGGTACCAGAGCGGATAGCGTACAGAGATTTTAGCTCGTCACCAGCCTTAAAAAGCTCTTGTCCTTTTTGGATAGGCTTCTTACGTTCGATGATTTGGTCAAGCTGATCAAGTTCTGCCTCATTCAGAGTGAACGGGATACACAGCTGACTAATGCTACAATCTTGGCAATGAATGGCGCAACCGCCTGATTGGATACGCTTTGTTGCAGGTTTTTCAGAAATCATAACAACCTTTCACTATTTGATATACATCAATATTTTAGCATCGCTTAATCCTAAAGGGTAGCAAAAATGTCACCTCAATAGAGTTTAACGTTATATGAAACCGAGTAACTCCATGGCTCCTACAGCAGTGTACGAACCATACCCAATAAGGATTAATGCTGAAATATTTCTAAATATTAACGATTTTTGTAATTTCTGAAAATGGTTGGCACCATATCCAATAATCAGCATTGCCGGAAGTGTTCCGAGGCCAAACGCGAGCATAATAAGACCACCGTTTATTGCGCTGCCTGAAACCGCCGACCAAGTTAGCGCAGAATAAACCAAGCCGCATGGTAACCAGCCCCAAATGAAGCCAAATGGTAAAGCATGAAGAGGGTGCTTTAATGGCAACAAACGCTTACCAGCAGGTGAGATAAAGCGCCAAATGTGCTGTCCTAACTTTTCTATTAACAGTAAACCTTGCCACCATCTAGCAATATAAAGCGCAACCAGAATCATGAACAGTGCGGCAATCAGCCTTAACCAAGCAAGAGAATGCGTTAATCCACTTAGCTCAGATAAACCTGATATTGCTCCGCCTACTAATGCACCGATTACGGCATAGCTGCTCAATCGCCCTAGGTTGTAGAAGAGTGGAATAAGGGGGGAGCTTTTACTTGTAGAAGAGCCCATGGTAAGCAGAGACGCGATACCACCACACATTCCCATGCAATGACCGGCCCCGACGAGGCCGATCATCAAAGCACCAATAAAGTCAGGAGTCATAAAGGTTGCTATTTTTTATCACTATTAGATTTGTCTTCTTCATCAAGAAGAATGTTATGTCCTTGTCGTTCTAGATCTTCAAACTGATCACTT
This sequence comes from Vibrio sp. JZG120, assembly GCF_053890955.1. Taxonomy (NCBI): domain Bacteria; kingdom Pseudomonadati; phylum Pseudomonadota; class Gammaproteobacteria; order Vibrionales; family Vibrionaceae; genus Vibrio; species Vibrio sp. JZG120. Next base: position 62,911 of record NZ_JBSRRK010000004.1, on the reverse strand, counting down.
CTTACTGCCCAAAGAAAAACGGCAACAGCAATACAAACGAGAACGATAGCGATGGGAATCAATATATAAAGACTTTCCATGTTTGCTTTCTCTACTTATTTCTCTTTGAGCAGGCGCAAAGAGTTAGATACAACGATAATTGAGCTTGCAGACATGCCAACTACTGCAATGTAGGGAGCCACTAAACCAGCGACAGCTAAAGGCAAAATTAACAGGTTGTAACTCAAAGACCAAGCCAAGTTTTCTCGAATAATCTTTCTTGTACGCAGTGCAAGCAAACGTGCCTCTAGTAGCTTTTCGAGATTATCCCCAAGTAACGTCATATCTGCAGATGCTTTAGCGACATCCGTACCACCGCCCATTGCAACAGAAAGATGAGCTCCGGCGAGAGTAGGTGCGTCATTGATGCCATCGCCAACCATCATTGTGATACTGTCTTCATCAAGACTCTTAAGGTACGCGAGTTTGTCTTCTGGTTTTGCTGACGCAACGACGTGATCGATACCAATTTCATTCGCTACAGGTCGAGCGTTTGAGAGAGAGTCACCTGTTAGCAGCGTTGTCTTAATTCCAGCGTCAGCAAAACGTTGAACAAAGGCTTTGCTTTCTTTTCGGATAGGGTCGCGGTAGTAAAAGCTAGCGACATGCTCGCCATCAACTGAAAGATAGACCGCATGGCTTTCATCGCTTTCCTTGCCTTGAACAAAAACCGCACTGCCTATCTTAACGATTTTGCCATTCCAGATCCCCTCAATCCCTGAACCAATCACGTTTTGCACTTCATACACAACAAAGTCGTCATTGGCGTAACTTGCAAAAGAGCGAGCGATAGGATGGTTTGCATGAGCTTCTAATGCTGCGGCTAGAGAGAGACAATCTTCTTTTGGAAGATCACTCAACACTTTTGTATCACAGATCTCAATATCGCCTTTCGTCAGAGTACCTGTTTTATCTACAACTAAGTGGTTGATCTTACATAGCGTCTCGAACACATGACCTTTACGAAGCAAAATGCCAAAGTTTCCCATACGAGAGGTAGCACAAGTTAGAGCAGTTGGAGTCGCAAGAGATAGGGCACATGGACAGGTGGCTACCAATACGGATAGCATGATCCAAAACGCATCATCTGGTTTTGTTTGATGCCAGTAAAACCAAGTACCAGCAGAAATAATAAGAATTGCTCCAACAAAGTAACGAGCAACAACGTCTGCAATTTCTGCGATTTTAGGTTTGGAGTGTTGAGCTTCATCTTGTAAACGCACGATATTGGAAATCATTGAGTCGGCTTTGGAACTCATGACCTCTAGCTCAAATGACTCATCACCGTTTAGTGTTCCTGCATAAACCGCATCGCCTTCTCGTTTCACAACATGTACGGATTCACCCGTTAGCATGGATTCATCAATATGAATACGACCCGAAATAACTTTGCCGTCAGCTGGGATATGTTCACCAGGAAGGACGCGAATACGATCACCAACTTTTAGAGTTTTCACTGGTATTTGCTCGCCATCCAGCGTCGTGGCGATCGCTGGGATCAACTTTAATAGGTTACCACTCGCCGCTGCGGCTTTGCGACGCGCTCGCATCTCTAAAAATCGTCCAACCAATAGGAAGAAAGTGAACATTGAAATCGATTCGAAGAAGACTTCGCCCTGTTCTGTAACGGTTGCTATTAAGCTGGCTACATAGGCAAAAATAAGTGCAATCGAGACAGGCACATCCATACCGAGGGTTCGGCCTTTGATGCTTCGCCACGCATTTAAGTAAAACGGAAGAGCAGAGTAGAGTAGGACTGGCGTAGCAAAGATCAAACTTACCCAACGAAAGTAATTTTTAAACTCCGGTTCTAGGTCACCAAAAACTTCTAGGTACAATGCGACGGCTAGCATCATAACTTGCATGGTAGCTAAACCAGCAATACCTAATCTGTATAAGTATTGCTTCATCATTCTATGATAAGAGGCTTCTTGCTTATCAGCTTCAAATGGTGCGGCTTTATAACCCAATTTATGAATGACAGATAGGAGCTCACTTAATCGCACCTGAGTTTTGTCCCAGGCTAGTAATGCGCGGTTAGTGGTTGTATTCACGCGGATAGACACTAACCCAGCCGTATTAGAGACTTGCTTTTCGATTAACCACGCACAAGCTGCACATGAAACGCCTTCTAAAGAAAGAGTTACTTCAGAGACATTTTCACGATTTCGCACAAATTCTGATTGTACATCTTCATTATCATAATGAATTAAAGCTTGGAGTTGCTCTGGTACTAAATCTGCTTTTTCCGCAGGCGCAGTTCTATATTGATAGTAGGATACTAAGCCGCTGTCTACGATGGTTTGAGCAACCGTCTCGCAGCCAGGACAACACATCTTGCGGGATTCACCGAGTATATCAACTTTAAAATCCGTGTTGGCTGGTACATCTTCACCACAGTGATAACAGGATTCACACATATGCTTACTTCATTAACGGTGTTGACGAGGCAGGAAATTCAACTTTACCTTGGATCATCCATTGTTGGTCATGTGGTTGTAGTTCGATAAACCAAGGACCTTGAATAGATTCTTCTGCCGTTAGGCGGTAATTACCAGATGCATCCGCCGTTACGAGCTTTGTAAAGTCACGATCAGGAAGAGTACGATGAGTGAAAGTGGCCGTTAGAGCAGGGTAATGAGATAGCTTCCCTTTAGCGAAAACAATCACAACATTGTTATTTTCAGAAGAAATCTCTGCGTTAAGACCTAGGTCACGAGCGACATTCATTTTACTAATGTCGATGTTAATGCCTTTGCCTTTTTTATAGTAATCCTCGGCGACTAAAGAAACAGAGTTGTTCGAGAAAACGACCACAGTAATCACAGTCCAAACTACGACAGTAAGAGGAAGGATGATTAGGAACCACGGCCAAAATTGTTTATACCAAGGCTTTACCATAAAAAAGTTCTCAACAGCTAAATGAAAAAATGTAAGGCGTTAAATTTAAAGGAAAGACAGCCCCTATGAAAGGGGCTGTTATTGCAATGTTACTTAATATCTCAGTTACTTACTCTCTGAGTTACTTAAGCTCCAGACATAAGAGGCAACGAGCTGAACTTTATCTTCACCCAAAATGTCTTTCCACGCGGGCATTACACCTGAGCGGCCGTTCATTACGGTTTCGGTTACAGCTGCACGAGAGTCGCCAAATAGCCAATCTTGGTCTGTAAGATCAGGTGCACCGACTGCAGGGTTACCCTTACCATCAGTACCGTGACAAGCTGCACACACGACGAAACGTGCTTTACCTGCCGCTGCTTCACGAGCATTCACTTTACGACCAGATAGGCTAAGTGTGTAGCTTACAACTTCTTGCACACCTTGCTCACCAAGCGCATCTTTCCATGCTGGCATTTGACCAATACGGCCATGCATGATGGTTGTTACGATTGCAGCTGGTTCACCGCCGTATAGCCATGCATCATCAGTTAGGTTAGGGAAACCTTTCTGACCACGAGCATCAGAGCCGTGACATTGAGAACAGTTTTGCAAAAACAAACGTTGGCCAACTTTTAATGCTTCAGGATCTTGCGCAATTTCAGGAATTGGGCGTAGACCACTGTCATTGTGCGCGAGTTTACGGAATGCTTCGCCGAAGTAAGCGTCGGCATCATCCAGTTCTTTTGCATATTGGTTTAGTTGCTTGTTCTCTTGTGCTGCAGCGATGGCTTCTTTTGACTCTTCTAGTGAGCGAACGGTTTGAGCCGAACTCTGCCAGTTTAAAAAGCCCTTGAAGCTACCTAGACCTGGGAATAGGGCAAGGTAAACTGCTGCGAACACAAATGTACTTACAAACAGATAAGTCCACCACTTTGGTAGAGGGTTGTTTAGCTCGCGAATACCATCGTACTCGTGGCCCATGTCTTCCCCTTCCTCGACGCCCATTTTATCTTTAGCGCACCAAGTCAGGAGAATCGCACAGCCTACCAGCGTACCGACAGTAATCACGATAATCCAGAGACTCCAGAATGTAGTCATTACTTCTTCACTCCTTGGTTATTTGGGGTCGTTTGTTCTTCGTCAGCAAACACCAAGTTGGCATCTTCTTCAAAGCGTGCTTTACGCTTTTTACTAAATGCCCACCATACGATGCCGATAAAACTAGCGAAGAGTACAACGGTATAAATACTATGAATTGTACCGAAATCCATATGATCCCCTTACTTCATTGCATGACCAAGAGACTGAAGGTAAGCGATGATTGCATCCATCTCTGTTTTACCTTCTACTTCTTTAGCCGAATTCGCGATCTCTTCATCAGTGTATGGAACACCGAACTGATCACGAAATAGCTCAAGTTTCTTCTGCGTTAGCTTACCGTCTAAAACGTTTTCAGCTAACCACGGGAAACCTGGCATGTTTGACTCAGGCACAAGCTCACGAGGATCTAGTAGGTGAACGCGGTGCCATTCATCAGAATAACGACCACCAACACGAGCTAAATCCGGACCCGTACGCTTAGAGCCCCAAAGGAATGGGTGTTCCCAAACACTCTCACCGGCGACAGAGTAGTGACCGTAACGTTCAGTCTCTGAGCGGAAAGGACGAACCATCTGGCTGTGACAAACGTTACAACCTTCACGGATGTAGATGTCACGACCTTCCATCTCCAGAGGAGTGTAAGCACGTAGATTCTCTACAGGTTCAGTCGTTTGCTTTTGGAAAATCAGAGGAGTGATCTCTACAAGAGCACCCCAGCTGATAGCAAACACGATAAAAATAGCCAACAAACCGACATTACGTTCTAAGATTTCGTGGCGATTATTAGAATTATTACTCATTCTTAAATCTCCTTATGCCGGATGTGGGATAGCTTTTAGGCTTTCTTTTGGTGCACTTACCGTTTTGTACGTGTTGTATGCCATTAGGAACATACCAGATAGGAAGATAAATCCACCTAGGAAACGTACAAAGTAGAACGGGTAAGACGCTTCTACAGACTCAACAAAGCTGTAGGTTAGCGTACCGTCAGAGTTAACCGCGCGCCACATCAGACCTTGCATTACACCAGAGATCCACATCGCAACGATGTAAAGAACGGTACCGATTGTCGCTAGCCAGAAATGCACATTCACTAGACCGACCGAGTACATACGCTCTTGGCCAAATAGGCGAGGTACTAAGTGATATACAGAGCCGATAGAAACCATCGCAACCCAACCTAACGCACCAGAGTGAACGTGACCAATGGTCCAGTCTGTGTAGTGAGAAAGTGCGTTAACTGTCTTAATCGACATCATTGGACCTTCAAAGGTAGACATACCGTAGAATGACAAAGAAACGATTAGGAAACGTAGGATAGGGTCATAACGAAGCTTATGCCATGCACCAGATAACGTCATAATACCGTTGATCATACCACCCCAAGAAGGAGCAAATAGAACCAGCGACATCACCATACCTAGAGACTGAGTCCAGTCCGGTAGCGCTGTATAGTGAAGGTGGTGAGGGCCTGCCCAAATATATAGAGAAATAAGCGCCCAGAAGTGAACGATAGATAGACGGTAAGAATAAACAGGACGTTCAGCTTGTTTAGGAACGAAGTAGTACATCATGCCTAGGAAACCAGCGGTGAGTAGGAAACCTACCGCATTGTGTCCATACCACCACTGAACCATCGCATCCACTGCGCCTGAGTAAATCGAGTAAGATTTACCAAGTGACACAGGAATAGCCATGCTGTTCACGATGTGAAGTACTGCTACTGTGATAATAAAGGCACCGAAGAACCAGTTTGCCACATAAATATGTGACGTGTTTCGCTTCACCAGTGTGCCGAAGAACACCACCGCATATGATACCCATACTAGCGCAATTGCGATATCAATAGGCCATTCTAGCTCAGCATACTCTTTACCCGATGTTAAACCGAGAGGCAAAGTAATGGCTGCTGCCAGGATGATTGCTTGCCAACCCCAAAAGGTGAAGGCAACGAGTGGGCCACCAAAAAGACGTGTTTGACATGTGCGCTGTACAACATAATAAGACGTTGCGAACAGAGCACTTGTACCAAACGCAAAAATTACCGCATTAGTATGCAGTGGACGTAAGCGACTGTACGTCAACCACGGCGTATCAAAGTTTAGCTGTGGCCAAACTAATTGAGCGGCAATCAAAACACCAACAGCCATACCAACTATGCCCCATAAAATGGTCACAAGGGTAAATTGGCGAACGACTGTATAGTTGTAGTTTTGTTCAAGCTGCTTTACTTGGCTCATTTGCATGCTTCCAATTTCTAATTAACTACACTTTTACTTCCAACACGACTTGCGTCGTAACACCACCCAAGTAAACTCTAGAATTCAAGTGTTATCATCACCTTATTTCCATTGCTGACTTTAATAAAAAGTGGCATTTTCAGCGTGACACTATACTTGAATTAACAATTCAATGACAGGGTAGTAACCTTACTGGCCCCCTGGAAATCATTTTTTATTTAAAAAGTTTGAAGTTTGTAACAAGGATATTAGTAATTATGCCTGCACAAAAGTTAACAAAGGCGCGACTTGCACAAATCTTAATCATGCTCAGTGTGTTAATAGGCGCATTTTTCTGGCGTACCTTTACACACGAGAGCGTTACCAGCATTGACTGTTCACAAAAAGAACGATGTGATGTAACAATTGAAGGTGAAATAATCACAATTAATCGTGACTCGGCGGGAATTTCGCTCGAAACGATGAAAAGTAGCACTCTAAAAATTGATCTAAATCAATCTGGCGAATTTATCAATCTCGATCGGGAACATAAGAACATGGAATGGGACACCATGCCTGAATCAAGAAAAATTACCTTTAAAAAAGGCGAAAACATTGTTGTAGTTCAATTATAAATACGATCTGTCACGAGATAATCGCAACTTCTTAATGAAATTTTCACCTTCTTACCTAGAGAAAATTGGTTGGAATGGTATAACAGCAGAGTGATACCCAATTATAAAATCGTATGCATTGCCAATCAGTTTTTACTCATATTAAAGATGAAGACTCAGCGATAGAAACGCTTAGGTCCGAGCTGACACAACAGAACTTGTCTTACGTGATGTGCTACTACACGGAAGAGTACGACTTCGAGTTAATTCGAGAAGCTTTTCTTGAACATTTTCCTGGAGTGCCTTTTCATGGCGCCAGTTCATGCCAAGCAGTAATGACAGACCAGGGGTTTCATACGGGCCCAGTGATTGCGGCGCTCGCAATTTATGACTCAGGCCCTCATGCTTATGGCACTGGTATTTCTAACTATGATTCAGGTGACAGTGTAACTAGAGCCTTAGATATGGCTCTTGAGAACGCTAACCGCGTAGGAGAAGTGCCAAACTTAATACTGCTTCATGCAACTCCAGGGCAAGAGGAATCAATCATTGCATCTATAGATGAAAGGTTTGGTACGCTGATCCCAATTATTGGTGGTTCAGCCGCTGATAATCATATCGCGGGAAAATGGTCTGTCATTACCACCCAAGGATCTCAAACTGCAGGTTTAAGTCTGACACTATTTTACTCCTCACAGCCTGTTGATATTGCTTTTAGTGCTGGGCACACTCCAACCAATATCAAAGGGGTTGCAACCAAAACTAACGATAGGTGCTTGCTAGAAATTGATGACGAACCGGCCCTCAATGTTTATAGAAAGTGGACAAACCATCAAGATAACCAAGTAGGTAAAAACAACCTGCTATTTACAAACTCGAGTGCTTATCCACTAGGGCGTGTCGCTGGCCACCTCTATGAGCGTCCATATTACAAATTGTCCCATCCAATTCGTGAGACGCGAGATGGAGGAATTGAGCTATTTACACGAATAGAAGAGGGTGATGAACTCACTTTAATGAAAGGAAGCAGAGAACACCTCGTTGCACGCGCCGCTAAAGTTGTAAATGCAGCCTTTAATCAAAAATTAGAAGAATCTCGAAAAATTGGGGTGATAAACATCTTTTGCGCAGGTCCTATGTTGCACTTAATGCAAGACATGAATAGCGTTTGTGAACAAATTAACCAAGAACTAGAACAGTTACCTTTTATTTGCCCTTTTACTTTTGGTGAGCAAGGTAGATTTATTGGTGGTGAGAATGGACATGGAAACCTGATGATTTCATCAGCGATATTCCATAAACCTTATGAAAGATAAATACTTAGACATATACCAACAGGAAGCGCTGCAAGAAGCGTTAGTCGAACTAAAACAGGCTAGGCAAAGAGAGCGACTGCTCGCCGATGAGAATAAAGCTATTCTTTCAGCGATATCCGCGATGAGTGAAGCAAAAAACCGGCACGAGATATTTACGGGATTAAATAATGTCCTTAAGAAGTACATCAACTTTGATGATTTTATCGTTCTAACTCGTGATGATGAGAGGTACCCCTTCAAAACGTTGATATCGACAAATAGTGTATTTGATAACATATCTTGGTTACACGGTAACGCATCTGAGAGGGCGCTGAATGGCGAATGTATTCTGCTGTTCGAACCAGATAGGCTTGCGGAGTTTATTAACCTGAACAGCTTTATAAAAAGCCATGTAAACTCGGTAGTCCTAACGGGCATACGTTCAGAAGTAACACAAACGGTCATCTTACTTATTGGTGCTAAGAAAGGGCACTTTAGCATAGAAAATAAGGAAACCTTAAGACGCTTTCGGCCTTTAATTGAGAGGGCTGTCATCGATATTGAGACCAAAGAGAAGTTACAACGTATTGTTGAAGTGCGAACAACTCAGCTTGCTAAAGCAAGAGAAGAAGCAGAGCTTGCAAATCGCTCAAAGTCAGAATTCTTAGCGATGATGAGTCATGAAATTAGAACCCCTCTAAATTCCGTCCTTGGAATGCTCGATATTCTGAAACAATCCACCTTATCAGAAGAGCAAATCGATGCCCTGAGCCAAATGGAATGCTCAGCGGAGTTGCTTCTCGCGATTATCAGCGACATCCTTGACCTCTCAAAAATTGAATCAGGTCGCTTTCAACTCAATGAGCAGTGGGTTAATTTAAGAGACACTGTCACTTTTGTTATTTCTCAACAAAAACAAATAGCTAAGAAGAAGAGCCTTCAATTTAAACTCAATTGCATGGTAACTACCGACAAACAGTTTTGGATTGACTCTACGCGATTATCTCAAATCCTGTTTAATCTTATTGGGAATGCAATAAAGTTTACTGATGAAGGAGAAGTAAAAGTTTCAGTATCTGAGCAAGACTCCGAGCTTGTAATTTCAATATCAGACACCGGAATTGGTATATCTAAAGCCAAGCAAGAACATCTATTTACGGCATTTCATCAAGGTGATCGTTCCATCACGAGACGCTTTGGTGGTACAGGACTAGGGCTAGCAATAACCAAGCATTTAGTTGAAATGATGCGCGGCAAGATTATCGTTAAAAGTGACGAGCATGTCGGCTCAACATTTACTATTAAGATTCCCGTTTTAACTCGGTGCAATCAAAATCGTCCAGTTAAAATAGAAAACAACCAACCAATAAAAGCGATGGATCTTCTCGTAGTCGAAGATACCGAGTCGAATCAGTTTGTAATAAAGCTTATTTTAAATAAGCTTGGTCATAATGTTCATATCGCAAGTCATGGAGCAGAAGCATTAACGTTCTTAGAGGAAAATGAGGATTTAATCGACCTGATTCTTATGGATGTCTCGATGCCAGTGATGGATGGGATTACTGCAACAAGGCTTCTCCGAGATAAAGGCTTCAAGACTCCAATCATCGCATTAACCGCTCATGCGCTAGAAAGTGATAGAGATAAATGCCTTGACGCAGGTATGGATGGATTCATTTCCAAACCAGTTCGAAGACAAGATATCTTTGAAGCTATACAGCCATTTCTGTAAGTAGAAAAAGCATTAATATAGATCTTAACAATCGATAGATTATTAAGATCTATATTAAGTATTTTATGGTAAATAGCCATTATGTTTAATACTCACATTAAAGTCTTTAAATTTCAAATTCACAGGGGAATAGGAGTGCTCATTGGCAACATTTGGCGTACGAGCACATTCAATTTAACATAACACATATAATGCGCACTGATATAGGGGTTCCTGTGGACTTGCAATCACTAAGGCTAATCCAGTGCAAGCCATTGAGATTCCTGACAATCCAAGCCCATTAAACTTTTTTGCAATTCCTTCCCATACTGCTTTTATCTGCAGATTATCATTTCGAGTTGATTGGTTTATCTCACCTAGCCTGCATTCCCAACCAATTACACGAGAGCCACTTCATTTTCATTTAGTTCATCGGGTCTGAAAGCTTTGCGCTCTTGCTGCCCGATGCTTCTAATCAACATTGCAATCACGAACCTGTGGCTATATGAAGCCGAATATACTTTTCTGGATATTTATAACGATAGCGTTTTCCTTTCCTCAAGTTGGATTTCACATACCGACAAACTTTTTTGTCACCACTACTGGTTACTCTTTTTATTACTGCTTTTTTACCTTTGTGTTCCATCTCTATCATGACATCACAATAACCTTGGTAGTCATCAAATTTATTGTCTGCTTTCCTTTGAATCTTAGTTTTAATCTTTTTAGCCAATGGATTCGTTTCCGAGTCGTCAGACAAAGCTGAAGCACTTACAAAGAGAAAGATCATTAAAGTTACAACGTATCGCATAGTTTAAGTCCGTTTATCTTATTGATTAATCAATGATAAATAATTTTTCTATAGATACGAAAATGGGACGCTATATTGCGTCCCATTTAACACGATTAAGTAACTGATATGTAATTAAGCTCGCTTCTTGCCTTTGCTCGCTTTGAAACCTTGATGCGGAAAAACGTTGCGAATCCGCTGTTGGATTTTTTTGGGAACGTCCTTGGAGAAGCTCAAACGCATGCCGGTTCGTTGGCTATATACCTTCATTTCACCACTAAACGGATTGTGTTCACTAATATCTTGTAAGTTATGTTTGAAAGAAGGTGGTAGATGCCCTTTTACGTTACTGATATGGCCGTTATCAAACTTTACTTTTAGCACTGGTCTATCAACTGCGATCAACCAAAAGATCACGATGGCAGCAATTAAGATTACATATAACATTTGGCACTCCCTATCCTAGCTAGATAGCAATTTACTCAAATCCTCTTTGATTGAGGTAACTTTTTGACTCGCTTTTTCACTTCTCGATGCTTCAGAAAGTAGATATTCAATTGCGTCAGATAACGTACAACCGAGCTCGTTTGCTCTGCTAGAAAGCTTTTCCCAAACTCGATAATCTAAATCAATGGACTTTTTCTTTGTATGGACTTGCTCTGCATTGAAATGACGCTTCCTTTTCGCTCGGATAGCCTGCTTGAGTTTGTTGTCCAACTCTTCTGACATGTGGTTTTCTATCCAAGCTAATACAAGCGTAGGTTCGTGTTCAAGCCGTTTTAGCTCTGCAACCGCGGCATCTGCTTCACTTGTATCAATATGTCGGGTAATCGCTTCACCATCTTTCCATTTCTTGATGAGATACTTCCATTTCCACCCACACTCTAGATTCTCAAGCTGCTGATATTTCATTTATTCCGACCCATAAACATAACCTAGTGACAGCGTAACCCAGATAATTTACTTGGGCAAATAAAACTCTTAGAAGTATCGATGTTGATCACTCATTTGTCTAAGTATTGTTCATTGAGTGTTGAATGCCTTGAGCGAACCAAATTGGTGCTAGGGTGTTATAGTCCATTTCGTTATAATGTCGGCAAGATTGAATTACGATGAATTTTAATGAACCAACTTAATTGGCAAGACGTAACACCTTCACTTGAGCAGTACGAAGCACTTTTAAAGTCTGCACCTTCGTTACCAAAGAAGTCTTTTACTGATCTTCAACCGAGGATGTCGGCAACGATATCTCGCTTTTCCAAAATGTCGGGATTGACACGCGTGCTACTCATTAACTGCGTCGATAATTCTGTCTATAGAGAGTTCATCAGTAAAGCTCTTCAGAGTCATTCTAACGCTGCGATTGTTTTGTCGGAATCACTTGATGCCAAACGTTTATTTGACCGTTACAGTGTTGATGTAAGTGGTGATATTGCCTTCCAACCTGGCTTGATTTCACAAGCTGACGACGGTTATTTGATTGTACCTGCTAATCTCATTCTGGCTAACCCGGGACTTTGGCCAAATATAAAGTCTGCAATTCAACAAAACCTTATCGAGCCACTGAACCTAAGCCCTACTCGCTTACCTACTTCAGTACCGTCATCTAAAGCTTATGATGTAAAACTGATTGTAACTGGGGAAAGAAGTCAGTTAGCAGAGCTAGAATATATCGACGAGGACTTTTGTTCAGGCTTTGCCATGTATACCGAAGTTGAAGAAGATATTCATTTGTCAGAGCAGAATTTGACAGATTACTTTGGTTTGGTGAACTGGATATGTTCTCAATATCAGCTGCCTCACTTAACGGAATGTGGCTTTAGAAGACTATTGCTAGCTGGTATGAGATTTACTGAAGATCAACATTATTTGCCGTTAGGTGTAATGTGGCATTCTCAACTTCTAACACTTGCCAGCCAGTTCAGTGATGGCCAAACATTAGATTACGAGTCATTAGATAAAGCGATTGACGACAAGTATTACCGCGAATCCTATCTTCCTCAGCGTGCCGTGTACGATATTTTAGATGGCCAAGTCATCATTGAGACAACTGGGAAGCAAGTTGGTCAAATCAATGGCCTAACCGTCATCGATATGGCTGGACACCCTGTCAGCTATGGTGAGCCTGCTAGAATATCGTGTGTAATTCACTTTGGTGATGGCGATGTTTCCGATGTTGAGCGCAAAGCTGAACTTGGCGGCAATCTACATGCGAAAGGCATGATGATTATGCAAGCTTTCTTAAGCTCTGCTCTAAAACTGGATGAACCTCTGCCTTACTCTGCCTCGATTGTATTTGAACAGTCTTATAGTGAAGTTGACGGTGACAGCGCATCTCTCGCAGAACTTTGTTGTTTGGTGAGTGCGTTATCTGAATCTCCAATTAATCAACAAATTGCGGTTACAGGAGCCGTCGATCAGTTTGGTCGAGTGCAAGCAGTCGGTGGCTTGAACGAGAAAATTGAAGGTTTTTATCAGGTTTGTAAACATCAGGGTTTTACGGGAAATCAAGGCGTTGTCATGCCGAAATCAAACCTTAAACACCTTGCATTACATAAAGATGTAATAGAAAGCATTAAAAATGGTGAGTTCCATATTTGGTCCGTCTCTACGGTAGATGAAGCTATTCCGATTGTTATGAATAAACCTTTTAGAGGCGAAGACGAGAGCATTATTGGCAAAATAGCGGAACGTATTGAAAACTTTGAAAGACATGAGCATCCAGAAGGAATTGTGCAGCGCATCAAAAACTGGTTTGTCTAGTACTGATCGGAGTTGTTTAGCGTACACGTGTTCACTAAGATGCAGCTATCAAAAATTGGAGTAATTGATAATGCAAAACAAACGTGATTCTTATAACCGTGACGATCTACTTGCTTCTAGCCAAGGGGAACTGTTTGGGCCTGGTTACCCTCAGCTTCCTGCGCCAAACATGCTAATGATGGATCGTATTACTAAAATGTCTGAGACAGAGGGCGATTTTGGTAAAGGTTTGATCTTGGCGGAATTGGATATTACTCCAGATTTGTGGTTCTTTGATTGCCACTTCCCTGGTGATCCAGTAATGCCTGGCTGCCTTGGCCTTGACGCGATGTGGCAACTTGTTGGCTTCTTCCTTGGCTGGGTTGGCGGTAAAGGTAAAGGTCGCGCTCTAGGTGTTGGTGAAGTGAAGTTTACAGGCCAAATCCTACCGACGGCGAAAAAAGTAACCTACGAAATCCATATGAAACGCGTCGTAAATCGTAAACTAGTAATGGGTTTGGCTGACGGTCGTGTATGCGTAGATGGCAAAGAAATCTACGTTGCGAAAGATTTGAAAGTTGGTTTGTTCCAAGACACTTCAAACTTCTAATCACGACTTTAATCGATTTATAAAGGCTCCTATTTAGGGGCCTTTTTGTTTGCCTAGTCTATAAATGTAGAAAAGGCTCCGTAGAGCCCTTTCGAATCCTTCTTTTTGTATGTGGAGAGTTTATTTGTAGAGACCAGATTGTCTTTCATCTCTGGCATCACGCCAACCACCTAACCAATACGACCGAGCATCAACTTGTTGATATGGGCAAGCCTCTTGAGACCTTCCATTCAACCCAGCTTTATAGCCTTGAGATTGAGCTCGTTCTAGGCGATCACGCTTTTGTCTCTTCATAGTTAATTCCTCATACAGGTCCATTTACTAACGTACAGCTGTTATTGTGAAACTTTGATGGAGTTTTTATGACTCCACTTATAAGAATCGATCAAGTTGAGTGATTTCTCAAGGCATAAAAAAAGCAGAGGCTCAAATGTGTGAGCCTCTGCTTGATTTAAAAATTACTGACGATTTTTGACTATTTTCTACGGAACCCAAACAATCCAAGCATGGTCAAAGCTAACCAACCAAGGCCTGCACCTTGACGCTCTGTTGTCGTTGAGTCAACGCTTCGAGACACAATGTCCTTCTCAGTCGCACCTGCAATAGGCACCAATTTTACTGCTACGATTTGCTCATCAGAACTACATGTCGCATTGTTTGCTGTTGTACTGTAACCGCCAGCACATTTCATCGCGGTACCAGAAATCACACCTGCATCGTTGATATCGGTTGCGTCAATGATACGGAACTGGTTGTTTTGTTCAGAGTAGTCACCGCCATTAGTCAAACTATCTAGGAACCAAGCTTTTCCATTAAATAGTGTTGAAGCACGTTCACTAGTCTCGCCACCTAGGCTATATGGGTAGATAAAACCGCGCTTACGACGTGGCTTACCATCGTCTTCACGAGTCGTTTCCGCATCAAGTTGTCCGACAATTTCATTGTAAGAGTTGATCCCGCCCATCTTACCGCCCGCACCGCTGAAGAAAATTCCGGTACTTGGGTAAAAAGCGTTAATAGAATCCTTACGAACATCATTTACGATAAAGAGACGATTTGGAGCAGAGCCCGTTGGCATTAGATATCCGCCGGAACGTTTTGCTTCACCAATAGCAACAAAATTTGAGTTAACATCGGTTAATCGTGAGTTTGTATGAACCGTATCATCACCTTCACGCTGTCTAGCTCCTACAACAACTTTGTTTTTCCAAGTTGCGTTTTCAACGCTACCTTCTGCCTCTAGTGTTCCGACAAAAACAGTAGCATTCAGATAGTTATCATCACTGTATGTGTTGTAACCCACGCCGTAAACCGTTGTTCCATCTGTGACAAGGTCACGCATGCTTCCTTGAGCCAGTCTTTCTCCATCTTTAGATGTGCCACTTGGCCAAGCCAATTCACTGACGGTTCCACTTTGATCCCAAATAGCTGCTTTCGATGTGTGGTGAGCGCCATTGGTATTACTTGCTGTTCGAGATACACTACCAACGGTAAAAGTGCCATCGGTTTTCCAAGCGTGGCTTTGCACAACGCTTGCGTCGTTATCACCTGTAACAAAATTTGGTTCAACAGGTGCTACGACGGTATTTCTTGTTTCCAGTGTCGACTTGTTTTCACTGTTGACTTTACTTTGATTACCGACAGCGGCACCATCTTCGGTAAGCTGATTGATAACATTGTTATATTCATTTTTATAAGCAGCAGAATCGCCTTCTACAAATGCTAACGCATTAGAAGTAAAGTCTTTACTACGCTCTTTGTTCCATGGGGTCCAGTTTACAGAAGCCCAAGAGTCACAAGTAGAATAGCGAAGCTGGTTATAACAGTAACGTTCAAAATCTTTGAGTTCTTGGATGTAATAAAAGCCCGCGTCCAATCCAAATGGAATTTCCTCACGATAGCTATTTCCATCCACGGCTTGTGTTGCTGAAATAGGTGTTGTGCGAGTTTCCATCGCAAGCTTAAATTGGTCTGGTGTACAGTTTGCTGCCGCATCAAAACAGCCCAAAGCGAAAGGGGAACCTGTTGAAGGATCTGTACCCGCATCACCTTGCTGAATTGCAACACCGTAAGCCGTTTGGTAGTCACCGTTTGAACCATGATCCTGAGGTGAAACCTCAACCACTTGATACAATGCCGCCTGTGCGTTCATTGTGGTACCAACCATCATCGCAATGGCGGTCAATTTGAATTTATTACTACAATTCATTGAATTCTTAACTATCCTGTTGCATTGCTTCGAGTTCTTCCCATCTCTCGAATGCGTTTTCCAACTCCTGCTCTAGCGCAGCAAGCTGTTCCAATACCGGCTGAGTTTGCTCTACAGGTTTAGCAAAGAACTCTGGATCGTTCACTTGCTCCTGAAGGCCCTCGATATCCGACTCTAATTGTTCTAGTTTAGCTGGTAGAGCTTCTAATTCTCTTTGCAGCTTATACGATAACTTCTTCGAGTTGTTCTTAGGTTGAGTTGTTTTGGGAGTTTCTTCAACCACTTTTTCTCTTTTCGCTGGCTTTTCAACCGCTTGACGAACCGCCAATACCTGTTCACGCTGCTGTCTTGCATCGTGATAACCACCAACAAACTCTTCAATCACTCCGTTCCCTTCGAAGATCCAGCTTGTGGTAACGGTATTATCAACAAACTCTCGGTCGTGGCTAACTAAAAGCAACGTGCCCTGATAGTTGGCAAGCATTTCTTCTAAAAGTTCCAACGTTTCGATATCCAAATCGTTGGTTGGTTCATCAAGAATAAGTAAGTTGTTTGGTTTCAACAAGATACGAGCTAGCAGTAATCGGTTTTTCTCACCACCAGAGAGCGCCTTAACCGGAGTTCTTGCGCGCTTAGGTGCAAATAAGAAGTCTTGAAGATAACTCAGCGCATGACGCTGACGTCCCCCAACCATTACTTCTTGTTTCCCATCCGCTAAGTTATCGATCACTGTCTTTTCTGGATCCAAAATCTCTCGGTACTGATCAAAGTACGCGACTTCTAATTTTGTTCCGCAGTGTAAACGACCAGACTGCGATTCCAATTGCCCTAATAGCAATTTAAGTACCGTACTCTTACCGCAGCCATTTGGTCCGATAAGTGCAATACGGTCACCGCGCATAATGTTAAAGCTAAAGTTGTCGACGATTGTCTTGCCTTCGTAAGCAAAAGATATGTTTTCTGCTTCAAATACAATTTTCCCTGAACGTGAAGCATCATCGATATTAAGGTTAACTTTGCCTTGGACATCCCGGCGATCGCGACGCTCTTCACGCAGTTTCTTCAATGCGCGTACACGACCTTCATTTCGAGTTCGGCGTGCTTTAATGCCCTGCCGAATCCAAACTTCCTCTTGAGCAAGTTTTTTGTCGAATTCAGCATTCTGCATTTCTTCAACGCGGAGCATCTCTTCTTTTTCTTCTAGGTAGTTGTCGTAATCACCAGGGAAAGAAGCTAATTGCCCGCGATCTAAATCAACAATGCGTGTTGCCATTGATTTGATGAACGCACGGTCGTGAGAAATAAAGATGATCGAGCCTTTGAAGTCTTTTAAGAAGTTCTCTAACCATTCGATAGTTGTTACATCAAGATGGTTTGTTGGCTCATCAAGAAGTAATACATCAGGGTCACAAACCAGCGCGCGAGCTAAAGCGGCTTTACGTTGCCAACCACCGGATAAATCGGTCAGTTTAGTTTCTCGACTTAGTTTTAAAGCACCAAGTACGTTCTTAACACGGTCATCAAAACGCCAAGCATTAGAATGGTCAAGCTGCTCTTGAACCTTGGCTAAACGGTGGATGTTTTTCTCACTCGGGTCTTGAGCAACAAGATCGAGAAGATCGTGATAGATCTTCAGTTGTTCGCCGATTTCAGCCAAACCGCCAGATACGTATTCGTAAACCGTACCCTCTTGATTACGCGGTGGATCTTGTTCAAGTCGAGAAACAACGACGTCTTGAGTGATTTGAATCTTGCCGTCGTCCAACAAAATGTCGCCGGCAAGCACTTTCATTAACGTGGACTTACCTGCTCCGTTGCGACCCACTAAACATACGCGTTCGTTTTCTTGAAGAGCGAACTCCGCTTTGTCCAGTAATGGGTGGTCACCAAATGCAAGTTGTGCGTTATGAATGGTAAGTAATGCCATTATTATCCAACCAATGTGTGAGTTGTTCTAAGTCAAACGGCCAGTTCAACTCAGAATCTTGATACTTTAATACGGGTATTGTGACGCCGTAACGAGAGAACAGTACATCATCGAACGCAA
This sequence comes from Vibrio sp. JZG120, assembly GCF_053890955.1. Taxonomy (NCBI): domain Bacteria; kingdom Pseudomonadati; phylum Pseudomonadota; class Gammaproteobacteria; order Vibrionales; family Vibrionaceae; genus Vibrio; species Vibrio sp. JZG120. Next base: position 44,651 of record NZ_JBSRRK010000004.1, on the reverse strand, counting down.
TATCAATGATATCTGTTTGCTCGGCCAAACCAATTTGGTCTACTAGAGCAAATGCCATCTCACAAAGATGGCATCCCTCCGTGCTATACAATATCAGCACGTATTAATCCTTTTGTTTATACTACGCATGCGTTACTAGCCAACAGTTATGAATCTGTTTATTACGCGCAAAATCTAATGGTAACGTTTGAGAAGAAATATTCTGAGCCTTCAAACCAAGTTCAGCCAGCGACTCTTCATCCATCTTGAAGTGGCGCTTGTTATTCGAGAATACGATAGTGCCTTCACTTCTTAGTAAACGTTTAAGATTCTTCATCAGTTTAATGTGATCACGTTGTACATCGAATGATGTTTCCATACGCTTAGAGTTAGAGAACGTAGGTGGATCAATAAAGATCAAGTCGTACTCACCTTTCGCGTTTTCTAGCCATTGCAAGCAGTCTGCTTGTTCATAGCGATGCTGACGTCCTACACAGCCGTTAAGCTCCATATTGTCTTTCGCCCAGTTCAAGTAGGTATTTGACATATCAATAGTCGTTGTGGAACGAGCGCCACCAACCGCTGCGTGAACCGTCGCACTCCCAGTATATGCAAACAAGTTTAAGAAATCTTTACCTTGCGCCATTTCACCTAAGCGACGACGAGTGATCTTATGATCCAAGAACAAGCCAGTGTCTAGATAGTCATGAAGGTTTACGATCAGCTTCACACCGTACTCGTTTACTTCAAGCGTCTCTGATACCTGACCTAATTTTTGGTATTGGCTGCGACCCTTCTGCTTTTCACGAACTTTAAGTACTACTTTGTTCGCCTCTACACCTGTCACCTGAATCGTTGCACGAATGATATCCGTTAGGCGACGTTTTGCTTTTTCTTCTGGAATGTTTTTTGGCGCAGCATACTCTTGAATTACGATTTGATCGCCGTATACGTCTATCGCCACATTGTATTCAGGAAGATCAGCGTCATAGATTCGGTAGCAATCAAGCTTCTCTTTACGGGCCCACTTGCCAATCTTGCCAATGTTTTTCTTTAAACGATTTGAAAAGTCTGGTGCGATTTGAACATTAGTATCAGCACCCTTCACTTCATCAGCACTGCGCTCTGCAATACTGTAGTTCTTTTGGTGACAAGGTAACGCACCATTATTCAATTTAAATTGTTTATCAGCACGCATACGAAGACAGCTCAGCAGCTCGTCTGAACTCGAGAAGATAGAGGCTTTACATCCACCAAACTCAGATTTTAGCTGTCCACCAAATGCGGTGTAGAGCGCAATTAGCCCCGGCTCAGTTCCTAGACGTTCACCGTAAGGTGGGTTTGAAACGATAACACCGTGTTCGAATCCTGCAGGACGAGTAATGGTTGCAGCATCACCTTGTGCGAACTCAATCAATTCTTCAACGCCTGCTCTGCGCGCGTTTTCTTGAGCAACTTTTAATACTTTAGGGTCGTTATCGAAGCCAAAAAACTTAGCGTCAACTTTCTTGACACCTCGTCTAGCTTGAACATTAGCCTCTGATTTAATCTCTGCCCAAGTCTCTGGTTCAAAGTCTTCCAACACTTCGAAACCCCATTGCTTTCGCTTAACGCCAGGAGCCATGTTGGCAGCCATCATCGCAGCTTCAATAAGCAAAGTACCAGAACCGCACATTGGATCGAGTAATGGTTGATGCCCATCCCAGCCACAACGCATGATAATCGCAGAAGCAAGCGTTTCACGTAACGGGGCACGACCCGATTCTGGTCGGTAGCCACGTTGATGCAAACCACTGCCTACCATATCGATCCCAAGCAACGCTTTATCTTTATGCAAACGAACGTGAATACGAACATCTGGGCGTTCTTTACTGATGTTGGGACGCGGCAAACCTTTATTTTCAAAGCAATCTACGATGCCATCTTTGACTTTCATCGCACCGTATTGGCTATTTCTGATCTCACGGTTTGTGCCGTTAAAGTCCACAACAAAACGTTTAGAGCTATGAAATTGGTTAACCCAGTTAATAGCAGATGTAGATAAATACAAGTCCATGTCGTTGTTACACGTGAACTCAGATAAAACACGTACAAATCGAGACGCTAAACGGCTCCACAAACAACAGCGATAAACCTGTTCGTTTGTCGCTTTAAATTTTACGCCTGCCTGTACTGGTTTCGCATTTTCAATGCCTAGTTTAGTCAGTTCTTCAACAAGCAAATTTTCCATGCCATTTGAAGTTACCGCGAGATATTGATTCATAGTGTTCTTTCGCTGATAAAAAATGGCTTCAATTATACCTGACTTTACGATCAATGCCTCGTTTTTAAAGGAATTTCCCCACCTGTTAGTTCAAATCATCACCAACAAAATGATCTGAAACTTTCAACATCTTCAATTTGAGTATTTTTTATTCACGATCGAAATTTTGTTCCCTTGGAAAGAAGTGAATACTTATTTACATAAACTTTGGTATATACCAGGCAATGATTATTGATGTAAGTTACTTACATTTTTGCCTTATAGGGGAATAAATGGGGTCATTTTAAGCGCTAGGTTGCCTAGTTAAGGGAGTCATCAGATTGAAATAAGTAAAATAAAAGTGACCAGCTTCATGTTTGCATGCATAGAAAACATACAGTTTCATGGCTGATGGGGATCTAGTATCAAAGGAAAGGACAAAAAAAATCGACCTAACGAGGTCGACTAATGCAAACAAAGGAACGAAATAAAGAAAAAATTAAACAGGTTTACCCCACCATTGCCATAGGGGTTATTGCAAAGAGGTGATTTGCACAAGCCATGCGGTCATGCATTACTTTAATCGGCTGCCCAAACTGAAGCGCCTTATTGCCATCAAGCACAAACGCTTCTTGGTTAACATAAGCACATAAGCTCGACGTCTCGCCTGGTTCTAACACGATGAACATGCCATCAGAATATTGGTTTGTTAGAAAGACCATGTCCCCTTCTTCAGGCTCGTAACCTGAGGACTGTGCGTCAAAGAACCAGCTTTTAGGCTGTACAGGTTTATGAAAGCGCTTTGCCGCAACACAATACAGTGTTAACTCAGCTTGGCGGTATTCACTGATGTCGAGGCATCGAATACGTTCATTAAACGTTTGGAATGCACTGGCGTCATCAACGGTAAATTCATTGTTTGAGAAGGCACAGTTAACCAACAATTTTCGGGATAAATTGGTTTGGAAAATCATTTCCTCCCCCAGATCCAGCATTAAGCAAGCTTTTTGCTCGTCAAAATACCAATTCCATTTGTCGCTGGGTTTAAGCATTATTCCGTTCTCTCTTGACTAGTTAAATCAGTGGTAAAGAGGTAAGACGCTTAATTACCTACTCGTGATTTTTAAATTTTACAAACGAACGGATAAAAAAAAAGAGGAAACAAAGTCCTCTTTTTTATGTAATAGCTACTGATTTTTCAGTGGTTTTTGATGTGTATGTTAAAGATTCTTAACAATATCACGTACTAGGCCTGGGCCGTGGTAAATAAAGCCGGTGTAGACTTGAACAAGTTTAGCGCCTGCCATCAGCTTTTCTTTGGCTGCAACATAGGAATCCACACCACCAACACCGATAATTGGAAGTTTGTCTCCTAGCTCTTCATGAAGCTTACGTACGACTTCCGTAGAGCGTGATTGCACAGGGCGACCACTTAAACCACCTGCCTCATTGGCGTGTTTCATTCCTTCTACGATCGTGCGATCCAGAGTTGTGTTAGTCGCGATCACACCATCTATATTGTTTTTCAATAAAGAATCGCAGATTTGGCAGATTTCTTCGTCACTCAAATCAGGCGCAATTTTTAATGCTAGCGGGACGTATTTGTTGTATTTCTCTGAAAGTTCCGCTTGTTTCGCTTTTAATTCAGAAAGTAGTTCATCAAGCGCTTCACCATATTGAAGTGAACGAAGACCCGGAGTGTTTGGTGATGAGATATTAACCGCAATGTAGCCTGCGTACTCATACACTTTCTCCATACAAATCAGGTAGTCCTCTGCCCCTTTCTCAATTGGTGTGTCTTTGTTTTTACCAATATTAATTCCGAGAACACAGTTGAACTTTGCTTGCTTTACATTCTCGACCAAATTATCAACGCCTAGGTTGTTAAAGCCCATGCGATTGATGATACCTTCAGCTTCGACTAAGCGAAATAAGCGTGGTTTATCATTCCCTGGTTGCGGACGAGGTGTTACTGTGCCAACTTCGACAAAGCCAAAGCCCATGGCATCAAATGCTTCAATGCATTCACCGTTTTTATCTAAGCCAGCCGCAAGACCTACTGGGTTACGGAATGTTAGTCCCATACACTCAACTGGACGAGTTGGTAATTGTTGGCGGTAGAAGAGATCAAGTGGTGTGCCGTTAAAGCGTTGGAAGTTCTTGATTGCAAGATCGTGTGCCTTCTCGGCATCGAGTTGGAAAAAGCCAGTTCTGGCTAGACGGTAAAGCATTGTGCCTCCGAAAGAAAAAAGCCCCGTATAAACGGGACAATATTATTTACTGTTTTTCATCGTAATTCAATGAAAATGAATGTATTAAGTAAAAACCTATATCTTTCTAATATTTTCAAATATAAAACAAACAATTAGAGTAAGATTTCAACAATAAAATTTATAACTAACCACCCTAAAGCAATCGATTTCAGCCTATTTTAACTTCCCCGCTCCGTTACGCTGTAACTCACTCGGCGCTATAATAGAAAAGATGAGCAACAAAAAAGCCTCGCTAAATAACGAGGCTTTTACTTACAATTTGACTAACTCATCTACTCTTTCGACGAACAGTTGAGATTCAAGAGTACTAATTCTCGAAGTGCTACAGAAAACTTAGCAAATTCGTGGACAGAGCCAACTTTGAACTCATTCAAGATGCTTTCCCAACGGTGCAGTGATTGCTCGTTAGTTTCCATCCAATCTTCTAACGCTTTCATCACGTCTAGCTCTTCCGTTGCACAGCCGCAATTTAATACCTGAGCCGTAAGTTGACGTTGTTGCCAGTCCAGATCTTCTCGGAATGCAGCTCTTGCCAGTGCCTGCCAGTTATTATCAACGGCTTGGCTGTTAATTTGCTTCAAGAACCAGTGTAACGACAAACGGTCACCTAAGTTAAAGTAGAGCTTCGATGCTTGCTCAACCGTTTTACCTGTTTCACTCGCCACTGATGAGATATCCAGTGCAGATTGTAAGCTGGATAAACGAGCGACTTGATGTGCAAGTTTCTCTTCTACCCCTTTCTCAATCCACCCTTGAGCAAGTTCATTGTGTTCTTCTACTTCAGACTCAACCAGCATAGTGTCTAAGGTTTCAGTGATAACATTGACATCTTGCTTGTAGATAGCAATCAGCTCACCAACTGTGCATTTACCACTGCGGTTGCGAAGCAACCAACGTGCAATTCGACGTAGTGCTCGACGAACATAAAACATGATTTCGTACTGAGCTTGAGCTGTGGCGATATTATCGAGTTCACGAGTCTGCTTAAGAATTGCTTCTAGATCGAAAATTTCACGAGCCGCACTGTATGCGTTAGCAACATCGACAACACTTGCACCGGTTTCTTCTTGCAAACGAGTGACGAAATTACAGCCCATTTCATTAACCATCTGGTTAGCCAATGCTGTAGCGATAATTTCAGCTCGCAGTGGGTGATTAACCATTTGATCTTTATAGTTACGTCGTAACGCACTTGGGAAATATTCAACAAGCTGTTTCGCATGGAATTCATCATTCGCGATTTCATCCGTAACAAGTTGCTGTTTAAGTACCATTTTACCGTAGGCAACTAACACTGATAGCTCAGGGCGAGTCAGACCTAGTCCCTGTTTTTCACGCTCGATTAGCGTTTCATCATCAGGGATGTATTCGAGAGCACGATCCAAGTACCCTGCTTTTTCCATGGTATGGATGAATCGAATTTGTTCCTTAACAATGCCAACACCTTGCTGTTCAGTCACGGAGATCGACTCCGACTGACGGTAAGCATCATCTAATACAATTTCACCCACTTCGTCTTCCATAGACTCTAGAATTTGGTTACGTTGCTTAACCGTAAGATCGCCATTTGAAACCAGTCCATTAAGGAAGATCTTGATGTTGACTTCATTATCCGAACAGTCAACGCCACCCACGTTATCAACGAAGTCTGTGTTCACTCGGCCGCCAGTCAGTGCGTATTCAATACGACCAAGCTGAGTCATACCCAAGTTACCGCCTTCGCCAACTACTTTTGCTCTTAAGTCACGGCCGTCAATGCGCAGCATGTCGTTAGCGCGGTCACCAACATCCGTATGAGTTTCTGTCGAGGCTTTAACGTAAGTGCCGATACCACCATTCCAAAGCAGATCGACTTTCATTTTCAAGATCATCTTAATCAGATCATTAGGCGCTAAAGATGCTTTCTTAGTACCTAACATTTTCTGAATTTCTGGTGTCAACTGGATCGATTTTGATCGACGAGAGAAGATGCCACCACCTTGAGAGATCAAATCTTTATTGTAATCTTCCCAGCTTGATCTTGGCAGATTAAACAAGCGGTTACGCTCTTCCCAGCTGGTGGCTGAATCTGGATTTGGATCAATAAAGATGTGCATGTGGTTAAAGGCAGCTTGCAATCGAATGTGCTTCGATAACAGCATACCGTTACCGAACACGTCACCTGCCATATCACCTACACCGATTGCGGTAAAGTCAGTGGTCTGGCAGTTGATGCCCATTTCACGGAAGTGACGCTTAACAGATTCCCAACCACCTTTTGCAGTGATACCCATCGCTTTGTGGTCGTAACCATTTGAACCACCTGAAGCAAATGCGTCACCTAACCAGAAGTTGTACTCTGCAGAAACAGAGTTCGCTAGATCTGAGAATGTTGCTGTGCCTTTATCTGCAGCCACTACTAGGTATGGGTCATCTTCGTCATGGCGCACAACGTTTTGTGGTGGCACGACTTCACCTTCAATGATGTTATCTGAAACATCAAGTAGCGCACGAATAAATCGTTTGTAACAACGTTGGCCTTCAGCAAAGATCTCATCACGGGTTGTGAGAGATGGCTGGCGTTTACAAACAAAGCCGCCTTTTGCACCCACAGGTACGATAACGGTGTTCTTAACTTGCTGAGCTTTTACGAGACCAAGAATCTCTGTACGGAAATCTTCTTGACGATCTGACCAACGTAAACCACCACGAGCCACTTTTCCGCCACGAAGGTGAACACCCTCAATATCTGGTGCGTACACAAAGATCTCGAACGCGGGTACAGGCTGCGGAATCTCTGGAATATCGCTCGGTTTCATTTTCAAAGATAACCAAGGCTTAGGTTGCTTGCTTTCGTCTAATTGATAGTAGTTAGTACGAAGTGTCGCCATGATCATGTCGATGTAACGACGAATAATACGATCATCATCCAAGCTCTCTACACGATCCAACTGCTCTGTTAGCTTTTTAATCAGATCGTTTTGGCCTTTTTCACTGCCTTTGTGTTTCGGATCGAATCGCTTGGTGAACAGCTTGACTAGACCTGTTGCTAAGTCTGGGTAGTGGCTTAGCGTGTCTTCGATGTATTGTTGACTGAATGGGAAACCGACTTGGCGCATGTATCGAGCATAAGCACGAAGAATGGAAATCTCACGCCCAGATAGCGACGCACCTAGTACCAATCGGTTAAAACCATCACTTTCAAGGTTGCCCGCCCAAATTGCGGCAAATGCTTGTTGGAAACGATCACGAGCCTCACGAAGATCAACCGTTTTCTCGCTCTTATGCAGCATAGAGAAATCAAGGATCCAGAATGTCTGTCCGTTATTTTTCTCGATCTCATACGGTGATTCACCGATCACTCGTAAGCCAAGGTTTTCAAGCATTGGCATTACGTCAGAAAGATGGATTGGCTCATCGCGGTGGTATAACTTCAAGCGAACAGCTTTTGAATCCGCCCCCTCTTCTTGAGGTCGGTAGAACAACATGCCAAGTTTATTATCATCACTTAACGCTTCTAAGCGTTCAATATCTGCAACCGCAGAACCTGGCATCATGTCCTCTTTATATGAGCGAGGGAACGCACTCATGTATTCTTTTGAAAGAGGAAGGCCTTTGCTTTCACCAAAGTTAGCAATGATGGATTCTTTTAGTCTGTCATCCCAAGAGGTAGAAACTTCCATTAGGTTTTGCTCGATCTTTTTCACGTCTACGTCAATGTTGTTATTGTCTACACGAACAATGTAATGTGTTCTCGCTAGTGGGCTTTCTGAGAAGAACGTTGTAAATTCAACCTCTTGCTCGCAACCAAAGTACTGCTTAAGAATGCGTTGAGTTTGACGACGTAACTCTGTGTTGTAACGATCTTTAGTGACATAAACCATGCAGCTAAAGAAACGACCAAATGGGTCCTTACGAACAAATAAACGCAGTAGGTCACGATCTTGCATTTGTACAACACCCATACCCACCTCAAGCAGCTCTTCTTCATTTGCTTGAAGTAGTTCATCGCGTGGGTAGTTTTCTAAGATATTGTGCAATGCTTTGTATGAATACGATCCGTGACGATATCCGCTCGCTTCAAGGATACGGTCCACTTTTTCACGGATCAGAGGGATGCTTTGTACCGCTTGGTTATACACGGCAGAGGTATATAGACCAGTAAAGCGATGCTCACCTATTACTTTACCGTTTTCATCAAACTTCTTAATACCGATGTAATCAGTATAAGCTGGACGGTGAATACGAGATGCTTTGTTACCTTTTGTGATGATCAGAGCGTATGGCTTTTTCGCTTCTAACCGCGCTGAATCTGAAAGCTCAGATAGCTTGACGCTACGCACACGCTTGTCATCAGCAAATAGACCAAGTCCTTTTTCTTTAGCAGGAACAAGCTCGGTATCACCATTGACTTCTTCTAAGTCATAATCTTTGTAACCCATAAAGGTAAAATTATGATCTTCTAGCCAACGAAGAAATGCGATCGTTTCGTCCATACGATCCGTTTGGATAGAAACACGATCTTTATTTTTCTCAAGTTCATCAGTCACAAGCTTAAGCTTATCAACCATTTGCTTCCAGTCATCAACGACTAAACGAGTGTCAGATAGAATTTTTAACAGCTCTTCTTTAAGCGCTTGCATCTCTTCTTTACTAGTAAGGCGGTCTACCTCGATATGGAACAGTGATTGAAGAACACCACCCTCACCGTTTACGTCGGTAACTTGGCCTTTTTTATCACGCTGTATCTGTGTTGGGTTGTTTAACATTAGGTGGCAAACAAGGTCCAAACGCGCTAAAGCCATTTTGACTGAGTCCACTAAGAATGGACTATCTGGAACAACAATTTCTACGATTGTGTGTGTGGATTGCCAGCCTTGACGACTTACGGTCGGGTTAAATACTCGTACCGAAATCTCTTCTGGTTTTTTTTCATTGATATGGTGCCAAAGGCTGACGACAGCACCATAAAGATCGGATTCGTTTCGCTGAATCAGGTCATCATCAGCAATGTTACTGAATAAGTGTTGAGCAAGTTTAGTTACAAGCGTTTGGTGAGAAAGCTCGAGTTTGTCTTGAATCAGTTGGTAAACTTTTTCAAGCAGAACCGGCACTACATTTTCACGCGCGGTCATATTCACACTCCACATTAGAATTGTTGTTTTGTAGGGGGACTTAGTAGCTAGGTTGTTACCTTAGAAACTAAGCATAGGTAATGCATGTGCCCATTGTAAAAGCATAATTACAAATGTTTAACAACTAATCGTGGTGGTAAGAGGTGAAATGTCCGATTCTGTGACTAAGATTCCTATTTAACTCTCTGCAAATACAATGCATCACAGAGTTTCTAACTTAAGAAACTTATTATTTTGGTCAGTTGTTAGTCTAAACTGGCCTTTAATGCCTAATTGACTAAGAAATGGTCTGAATCGTGCGGCGGGTAACTGCAAACGTAAACCGTTATGTGTGACGACTTGAACAACACTTGCCGCGCCAGAATAATGGGATAAAAACGTTTGATATGAAATGTTGAGGTTGAAGTAGTAATAGTTCATGAAGTAAAAACTAAGTGACATAAACAATAAGGTGGCCTTAATGACCACCCTATTGTGTTGTTTACTATTCGTCTAGTGCTTTAGTCACTTTTTCGAATAAGTCTTTAGCAAGATTATCCATTGCTTTAAGCTTTTCAAGTTCTGCTTTGATCAAAGCTTGGCGACCTTCATCGTATTTACGGAACTTAAGCAAAGGATCAATCATTCTAGATGCGACTTGTGGGTTCGAATCATTAAGTTGGCGAAGGATTTCTCCTGCAAATTGGTAACCTGCACCGGATTTATCATGGAAACGCACAGGGTTAGCACTTAAGAACGAGCCAATCAAACTGCGCGTACGGTTCGGGTTCTTCAAACTAAATGCTTCGTGGTTCATGGTAGCTTTCACTTTTTCAAGTGCATCCTCTGCAGGATTGCTACCTTGAAGTGCAAACCACTTGTCCATAACCAAACCATCGTGCTTCCATTTATCGCTATAATCTGCCATTAGAACTTCACGACACTCAAGCTGTGCACTATTTGCCGCACTCATCGCTGCAATCGTATCTGTCATGTTATTTGCAGATGCGTATTGTGCTTTCACTATATCATTACCTTTTTCCGTATGTGCTAGGTATTGCAGACAACGGTTTCGCAATGCACGCTTGCCAATCGCAGCATGATCGATCGTGTACTCTGTTTGCTTCAGTGTATGATAAGTTGCACTTAGCTCATCTTCTAACTCTTGAGAAAGTGACACTGTAATGCTGTTTAGAACTTTGTCTACGGCATCGATGTCAATTTGCTGGTACCAGCCAGTAATCTCATTAATTGAAGGCAAAGAGAAAACTTGAGCAATGAAAGCTGGCTCAAGCGTCTCATCCAATAGCACACCACGAAACGCATCTATCACGCCTTCAGAAAGCGATACTTCTTGTCCGGCTTGAACGTTTTTCACGTTCTGACGAATGTACTTAGCCAATAGCATTTGGCTTGCATCCCAACGAGCAAAGTCATTCGTCGCGTGTTTCATCAAGAAGACTAATTCATCATCACTGTAGTCGTACTCTAGTTTTACTGGTGCCGAAAATTCACGCAACAAAGATGGCACTGGTTGTTCTTCAACATTCTCGAATACGAACGTTTGCTTATCTTGTTTAATATCTAATACGTTATGAACAGATTCACCGTTAATCAGCAACGGGATAACGTGACCTTTCGAATCGTACAGCTCGATATCAAACGGAATGTGCAGCGCTTGCTTCTCAGCCTGGTCTTGCGTTGGCTCCGTAAATTGCTCTACCGTTAGTGCGTAAGTTTTTGCATTGGCATTGTATTCGCTATTTACGCGCAGCGTCGGTGTACCAGACTGGCTGTACCATAGACGGAATTGTTTTAAATCGACACCGGTGGCATCTTCCATTGCAGAAACAAAGTCTTCACATGTGGCAGCAGTACCATCGTGACGCTCAAAGTAAAGTTTCATCCCTTTTTGGAAGCCCTCTTCGCCAAGGAGTGTATGGTACATGCGAATAACTTCGCTGCCCTTTTCATACACTGTTAGCGTGTAGAAGTTATTCATCTCAATGACTTTGTCAGGACGAATCGGGTGAGACATTGGGCTTGCATCTTCTGCAAACTGAGGGCCACGGATGATACGTACGTTATCGATGCGATTATCTGCGCGAGAGCCTAAGTCAGAAGAGAATTCTTGGTCACGGAATACGGTTAAGCCTTCTTTTAGACTTAGTTGGAACCAGTCACGGCAAGTGACACGGTTGCCAGTCCAGTTGTGGAAGTACTCATGACCGATTACAGCTTCGATACCTAAGTAGTCACGATCCGTCGCCGTTTGGTTATTCGCCAGAACATACTTTGAGTTAAAGATGTTTAGGCCTTTGTTTTCCATTGCGCCCATATTGAAGAAATCAACGGCAACGATCATGTAAATATCCAGATCATATTCAAGGCCAAAGCGTTCTTCATCCCACTTCATCGAGTTGATCAGCGATGTCATCGCATGGCCTGCACGATCTAAGTTACCTTTATCAACAAAGATTTCTAAATTAACACTGCGACCTGACATCGTTATGTATTTGTCACGCAGTACGTCAAAGTCCCCTGCGACAAGAGCAAACAAGTAAGCTGGCTTTGGATGCGGGTCCTGCCATTGAACCCAATGACGACCGTTCTCTGCATCGCCTTCTGCAATTCGGTTACCATTGCTCAGCAAATATGGATAAGCGGCTTTATCTGCGATCACTTTTGTCGTGTACTTTGCCAGAACATCAGGACGATCTAAATAATAAGTAATACGACGGAAGCCCTCGGCCTCACACTGAGTACAAAATGCGCCGCCTGATTTGTACAAACCTTCGAGTGCTGTATTCGCTTCAGGATCAATTTTGGTGACGATTTCAAGTTCAAACTCGGATGGAAGATCGGTCAGTACAAGCGATGATTCTTTCACTTCGTGATGAGCCCAATCCTCACCATTTACTTTTACAGCGCGTAGCTCAAGCCCTTCGCCATCGAGTTCTAGCGTTGTTATATCGCCTTTTTGAACAACCTTTGATATCGCCGTAACGATGGTGTCATTGTCATAAAGATCAAACGTAAGATCGATATCGGTAATCGCGTGAGATGGCTCTTGATAATCTTTACGATATTTGGCCTGGGGAGCTTGGGACATGAGCATAAATCCTTGTATGTCGAACAACAAAAATACCAGACTGCATGATCAAAAATGCAGTTCTGGTATCACTATATAAGCTATTTGTAGGGGTTGTGGTATCAGAATACAAGTCTTTCCATCAAAAAACGGAGCTTTTAGTGCTCTAGCTCCGTTTTTTGATTAACATTTAAACAACATTGACAATTTACCGTATGCTCGCGTAATTTGTCGTAGCAAGATAAGCTATCAAGGCGTTACCCGATTAAGTACCGCGTACATATCGCCATTTGAATCTTCAATCGTTAATTCATTTTTGTTGAGCTTATAGGTGGTCCCGTGCTCGCCATTTTCATAGAGCAAGACTAAATATTCATCTTCTGTGTAGAAAACACCTTGCTTGATTGATTCATCCCCTTCTTCGTTGGATACCCGAAACATAAACACGAAGTCAGGTTGAAGTATCAAATCCATATGGTTGATGTTGTTTGCCACAAGGCCATCTCCGGATACATAAGAGCTAGACCATATGCCCGCTAGCGAGTTAGACAACCCTTTAGTAAAAGTCACACCATTAAGATCAAGTGTATTGTGATTATTGCGATAGGCATAAATTTGCGGCTCATCTGTGTTTAAGCCAAGAACGATGGTGTCTTCATTGGCGTTATACAATCCTTCCCAATGATCGACAGAATAATCTTTCTTTTGAATATCAATAGAAAAGCTGTAGTCGGAACCCAGTGACAGTTTTATCGCACGAAAATTTTCAGCCGACTCTTCGGGGTTTGGGTTCATTAAATACCAGTCTCCGATGAGAAACGGCGTGTCAAAGTGACTTAATTCATCTTCTCTGGTGTTTTCTCCGCTAAACACACTAAAGCAGCAAAAGCTAAGTAAAATAAAGAACCATTTCATATCGGCATCCTTATCGTTTTCTTTTAGCTTAGGCAGTAGTCCTCACTTTCGCGAAATTTTAGATGTAGATCACGTAAATTATTGGGAAAAAATAAGCGAATATCTTACTTGATACTCAATACAAACAAAGATGAAAAGACATAAAAAAAGAGTGAGCCTGAAAGACTCACTCTTTTTACTTTGAATTGCCAGTTATTATGACTGATTTTTCTGCTTGAGCAGATCAACCATAATCGCGACAGACTCATCTAAATAAACATCAGGCGCTTCATAATCTTTAGGTATATCATCCAATGTTTTGAATGCTTCCTTACCTAAAGCAGCTTGACGCTCATTGATGCGTTGCAAACGAAGTGCTTCCGCTTTATCCGATTCAGCCTTACGAACTTTCTCGTTCAAAGACAACATATTATCGTCTTTTTCTTTACGATACTTCTCTATGTCTTCATTGATGAAACGGAATTCCATCTCATCAGAAATACGCTTGTTATGAAGAGCGGTGAGTTTTTCAACTAGTGCTTCGTTGCTTGGGAAGGTTTGATATTTTGCTTTATCAATCTGATCCCAAGGTAGTGCATTGTCTTCTACACTTTCACCCGTTTCAGAAGCTTCAATTGGTGTTGGGTACGAAATATCGGGTGCAACACCACGATTTTGCGTACTTCCACCGTCAATACGGTAGAACTTCTGAATCGTGTACTGAACGTAGCCTAGCTCTTTATCGAAAAGATCGTAGATATGATTCAGTGAACGATGCTGTTGAACCGTACCTTTGCCGAAAGAATTTTCACCTAAAATAATGGCACGATTATAATCTTGCATCGCTGCGGCGAAAATTTCAGACGCCGAAGCACTGTAGCGGTTAATCAACACCGTCAGTGGACCATCGTAGCTCACTTTTCCGTCAGTATCGGCGTTCACCTTAATACGACCATAGCTGTCACGAACTTGAACAACAGGACCTTCTTTAATGAATAATCCTGTTAATGCTGTCGCTTCCGTTAATGCACCACCACCGTTGTTACGTAGATCAACGATTACGCCGTCAACGTTTTTGGTTTTTAACTCAGCAAGCAGTTTATCGGTATCTTTCGACAAACCGACGTAGAAACTTGGCACTTCTAAAATACCAATCTTCTTACCATCTTTTTCGATGATCTCCGACTTAACTGCGCGATCTTCTAGGCGAACTTTGTCACGAACAATTGTGACAATGTAACTCTTCGCATCGTTACCTTCTGGCAAGATCTGTAGATTAACCTTTGTGCCTTTTGGGCCTTTGATTAATTGAACTACATCATCCAGACGCCAACCGATCACGTCGACAATCTCTTCACCGTCTTGTCCAACACCGATGATTCGATCCCCTTCGCCAAGCTGCTTGCTCTTCGACGCAGGGCCACCAACAACAAGTGAACGAATTACTGTGTAATCGTCAGTCATTTGTAAAACAGCACCAATGCCTTCCAGAGATAGGTTCATTTCCGATTGGAATTGCTCAGCATTACGTGGAGAAAGGTAGCTAGTATGAGGGTCGACTTGTCGGGCGAAGGCATTCATATATAACTGGAATGCATCTTCGTTATTAGTCTGTGTGATCCGCTTCATCGCGTTGTTATAACGCTTCTCTAAAACTTCTTTAATCTCTGGCCATTCTTTGCCAGTCAGTTTCAGATTTAACGCGTCATATTTCACGCGCTTACGCCATAACTCGTTGAGCTCCACTTCGTCTTTTGGCCATGCAGCTTCAGAACGGTCTAACTCTATCTCGTCATCAGTATCAAACTTGATCTCTTCGTCGAGTAGCGTTAACGCATAAGCAAAGCGCTCGAAACGCTTTTGCATTGAGAGGTTATAAACATCAAAAGCAATTTGGTTGTTACCAGCTTTTAGCTGATCATCAAGCTCAATTGACCAGTCTTTAAAAGAGTCGATGTCCGCTTGAGTAAAAATATTTCTATTATAATCAAGCAATTCTACATAGCGTTCAAAGATCGCTTTGGAGAAATCATCATTGAGGCTGAAATGCTTATAATGAGAGCGGGTAAATCGAGAGGTGACTCGTTTGCTAGCTGTTTCGTGCTGAACTTCAGGAGCGAGAACCGGCAAGTCATCTTTATGTAGTTTGGCTTCGAGAGCCTGAGCTGATGCTGCTAGCCATAAGCTAGCAGCAATCAGTGTCACTTTTGAACGGCAATTCATGCGTAGGAGTATCTCCTTTATGCGCGCAAGTGCTCCGCTTTCACAACCATTTGTAGGCCGTTAGCAAGTTGAACACGTACATCATCCTTATTGATCTCAACAATGGTCGCTGCCATGTTTCCTTTGCCCATGTTCACGTTAACTGCGTTACCTACTGTGATTTCGTCAGCATTTAGAGCGCGCGTTTCTACAGGCTTAGTTGTTTTTTGTACTTTTGGTTTGTTAGTACGACGAGGCTGTTGAGGCTTTTTAGCCGCTGGTTTCGCTTTCGCCTTACCCTCTTCACGAGCTTTTTGTGCTTGTTCTTTACGACGAGCTTGAACTTTTGCCTTGCTTTCTGCAAGTGTCGCTTTCGCGTGTTCAACGTGCTCTTCTTCTAGCTCACCACAAGGGTTGCCGTCTAGGTCTACACGTACTGCACCTGGTTTTACACCATGTAGGTAACGCCATGATGAAGTGTACTGTCTTAACGCTGCACGAAGCTGTGTTTTGCTTACTTTTTCGTCTTCACTTAGACGTTCCGCAAGATCTTGAAAAATACCAATTTTCAGAGGTTTTGCTTCACCTTCTAAAGTAAAGCACTTAGGGAAACATTCAGCAATATATGCAATAACTTCTTTGCTGTTTTTTAACTTTTCAGTCATGAGGGGTCCTGATTTGAGCGGATTTCCGCGAGCATTAAGAAAAAATATTCTCGTATTATAGTGACATGCCAAGGAAAAACCACACTCGAAGGCTAATTTATGCGTCGTTCGCGTGTGAATTAAGCAGCTTTTCTACTTCAGCCATGAAATGAGTGAGACCTTCTTCGTCTGTTTCATTGAATCGACCAATACTTGGGCTGTCAATATCAAGGACACCAACCACCTTTCCATTAATAGAAAATGGAATCACAATTTCTGAATTGCTCGCTGCATCGCATGCTATATGTCCCTCAAATTCATGAACGTCGTATACTCTTTGTATGGTGTTAGTTTTTGCAGCAGTACCACAGACACCGCGACCCATAGGAATGCGGACACAAGCTGGTTTTCCTTGGAACGGACCAAGAACGAGCTCTTCACCTTTTGCTAGGTAAAAGCCAGCCCAGTTAAGATCGTCCAATTCCATGAAAAGCAGTGAGCTCAAGTTTGCTAGGTTAGCAATAAAGTCTGGCTCAGACTCAATTAGAGCAACGGCTTGTTTGGTTAGTCTATGGTATTGTTCTATGTTCATATTAACTTCCTACTTACTATAAAAGCTTCCATTCTCACTGTATGGCGCTAAAATGCAGCCCTACTTTATAATAGGACTTATTCTCAATTACAATGCTTCTGAAAAATGACACTATTAGCCGTTCTTGGTTGATAACACAAGTAAAAAAGCACAAGTCCAAGCTTATCATAGCGAACTTGATAGCGGTGCTTGCAACCTTGATTAGTGTTCCAATCCCCCTTCTCATGCCGTTGATGGTTGATGAGGTTTTATTGGACCAACCAGCAAAAGGCTTAGCTGCTATGAATGCCATTCTCCCTGAAGCGTGGCACACTCCGACGGGTTATATATTTTTCACTCTTTTCTTGGTCGTCCTGATGCGAGCTGCAAGTCAGGGGTTAAATATCCTTCAAAGCCGACAATTTACACTTGTTTCTAAAACGATCACGTTTGAGATGCGCAGTAAAATGATCGACAAGCTTGGTCGTATCAGCATCCGCCAATACGAAACCAAAGGCAGCGGAGGCATCAACGCCCACCTTATCACTGACATTGAAACCATCGATAAATTTATTGGTTCTACGTTAGCAAAATTCGTTATCAGTTTTTTAACGGTCATTGGTACTGCCATCGTTCTGCTTTGGCTCGACTGGCGACTTGGTCTATTTATTCTGCTAGTTAACCCTATTGTCATTTACTTCTCACGTAAACTAGGAAGTATGGTTAAACATCTGAAACGGAAGGAAAATCATTCTTTTGAAATTTTCCAAAACCGTTTAGTTGAAACATTAGATGGCATTTACCAGCTGCGCGCAGCCAATAAAGAGCGAGAATTTCTCCAACAACTCAAAGACAGTGCGAACCAAGTTCGTGTGGATGCAGACAAGTATGCGTGGCAATCAGAGGCGGCAGGTCGCGTCTCTTTCCTACTCTTCTTAATCGGTTTTGAGTTATTCAGAGCCGTCGCCATGCTGATGGTCATGTTTAGTGACCTCACTATTGGTCAAATCTTTGCTGTTTTTGGTTACCTATGGTTTATGTTGTCTCCTGTTCAAGAGCTGCTCGGCATTCAGTTTTCTTGGTACAGCGCGAAAGCTGCGTTAAAACGCATCAACGACTTATTAGTATTAGAAGAAGAACAAAGACCAGTACCTAAGGTAAATCCTTTCAAAGAAGACAGAGAAGTCGATGTTAAAGTAGAAAACGTAGACTTCTCTTATAATAATGAAAACAAAGTTCTAGATAACCTTTCTTTACATATACCGGCAGGAAAGAAAGTGGCGCTAGTTGGTGCGAGCGGAGGCGGTAAGTCGACCTTAATACAACTACTTATTGGGGTTTATCGTCAAAACTCCGGTAGCATTCGCTTTAATGATGAATTAACAGAAGATATTGGTTTTGAAGTAATTCGCGACAAAATTGCCGTGGTATTACAGCAACCTATACTATTTAACGACACCTTGAGGCATAATCTAACGCTCGGTGGGAATTTTGACGAAATGTCACTTTGGCGAGCACTCGAAGTTGCTCAGCTGCAAGATGTTATTTCTCAACTGAACCACGGTTTGGATACTCAAGTTGGCCGTAACGGCATTCGTTTGTCAGGTGGTCAACGACAACGCCTTGCCATCGCAAGAATGGTGCTGAGTGATCCTCAATTTGTTATTTTAGATGAAGCCACGTCTGCGCTTGATACCGCTACTGAAGCGGCATTGCACAAAGCATTGACTGAATTCTTACGTGGTAGAACAACATTAATCGTTGCGCACCGTCTATCAGCCGTAAAACAAGCCGATTTGATCTACGTGCTTGAAGATGGAAAAGTGACGCAAACAGGTACTCATGGTGAGTTAGTTGAGCAAGAAGGCTTATATCAAACCTTATATGGGGGCATACAGTCCCACGCTTAAATCGTTCAAGTTAGAGAGGTCGTTATGACCTCTCTGTCTAAGCACGCCATGCAGCCAAATAATGTGCGCTTGTGCCAAGGTTGCGAATTGCCTGTCGATATCGTCGACTTACCCAATGGAAAAAATGCACACTGTCCTCGTTGTGGCACACAGTTGTATCGAGGCGGTAGCCCTAGCCTCTCAGGTAATCTAGCCGTCGCGATAACCTGTATCCTGCTATTTATTCCATCACACTTTTTTAACTTTATTAGTATCCGACTCTTTGGTGTGATGATTCCGGCAACCCTACCTTCAGGGATGATCACATTGATGGAAGAAGGCTTTGTTCTTCTTTCACTGCTTATTCTATTTTGTAGCTCTCTAGCGCCGCTGACGGTTTGTGTTTCAGTGGTTACGGCACATATCTCGCTGCATCAACGGTGGTTTCGAGGGCTTCGTGTTTCACTGTGGCTAATTCAACATTTGAAACATTGGGTAATGCTGGATGTGTTCTTAGTTAGCATCGCCATTTCCTGCTTCAAACTCCAAGATTATTCCGACATTTTTGTAGGCCCAGGGCTAATTGGTCTGGTTCTTTTGCAGATATTTACCGTTTTGTTAGTTTCTCGAATCAGTGTGCGTCGTTACTGGGAAGCCTGGAAACCAGAAAGCCTTTATTCCTTTGAACACAAAGACGTGCATTGCCATGAGTGCCACCTGTCTCAACCTGAAGGTGACCATTGTCGGCGTTGTCACCACGAGTTATATCATCGCAAGCCCAACTCCATTCAAAAGACGTGGGCTTACCTCATTGCGGCAACGATAGCAATTTTCCCAGCCAACTTGATTCCTATTTCCATCTTGCTGACCAATGGCAAACGTTTGGAAGATACTATTTTCTCAGGCGTAGCTGGGTTGGTAAAAAGCGGTATGTATGGCATCGCAGTGATCATTTTTGTGGCCAGTATTGTTGTGCCAGTTGTAAAAATACTTGGTCTTGCCTACATCATGCTTTGCATTCAATTCAAACGTTCGGTGTTTAAGAGACAACGAATGATGGTTTACTTTGTTGTTAAATGGATCGGCAAATGGTCTGTGATGGACTTGTTTGTTATTTCTATCATGATGACCTTAGTCGATCGTGGTCAGATACTTGATTTCACACCAGGATATGGCGCCGTGGCCTTTGGTGTTGTCGTGGTATTGACCATGCTTGCAGCGGAAAGTATTGATCCAAGGCTAATCTGGGACCAAACAGGCCCAACACAATCAGAAAAAGAGTCAATGAATGAGTGATCAGAACAGTTCTCAAACGTCATACGTACCAGATGTAAAGCGGAGCAAAGGCATATCTCCTCTTTGGCTTTTGCCAATTTTGACCATGGTCTTAGCTGGCTGGCTTGTGGTGAAGTCGATACACGATGCAGGACAACGGGTGCAAATCTATTTTTCTGACGCTGCTGGCTTGGTTGCCGGGCGAACCACTATCCGTTACCAAGGGCTAGAAGTCGGTATGGTGAGAGACATTAACCTCACTGAAGATCTCGGCAGTATTTATGTTGATGCCGATATCTACCCTGAAGCGGCAAAATTGCTGAACGATAAAACTCGCTTTTGGCTGGTAAAACCAACAGCAAGCCTAACAGGAGTTTCTGGGCTCGATGCGCTCGTGTCGGGTAATTACATTTCGATTCAACCTGGAGATGGTCAAGAGTTTGAAACAACGTTCCATGCGTTAGACTCTGCACCAACAGATTTGCGCGTTTCACAAGGTTTGAACATTAAACTCAAAAGCCGCGATTTAGGTGGTGTGTCGATTGGATCTCAAATTGTTTATAAGAAAATTCCAATCGGTGAAGTCTACAGCTACCAGCTGGATGAAGACGCAAAATCTATAACGATTCAAGCCAACATCCAGGATCAATACCGACATATCATTAACAACCGCAGTCGGTTCTGGAACGTAAGTGGAATCGGTGCCAGCATAGGTTTTGAAGGCGTCGATGTAAGGCTAGAAAGCATGAGTGCTCTACTCGGAGGCGCGATCGCCGTCGATTCTCCGGATGACGGTGAGCCTGTAGAAGAGAATACTGAATTCCGTCTGTATAAAGATTTGAAAACTGCAGGTCGAGGTATCGCTGTTAAAATCGTCCTCCCTGATGACAGTAAAATCAGTGGCGAAGGCGCACCCATTATGTATCGCGGAATCGAGATTGGCCAAGTTACAGACTTAAACCTATCCGAAGGGCGAGAAGTGATATTAGCGTCAGCGGCAATTCAACCAGCTTTCAGTGACATGCTGACGACAGGTACCCGATTCGTCTTAGAAGAAGCAAAAGTGTCCCTCTCTGGTGTTGAAAACATTGCCAATCTCGTGAGAGGAAACTTCTTAACCATTGTGCCAGGTGCCGGTGATCGCTCTCGCCGCTTTACTGCCATTCGTAAAAACGTTTTTAACCAACAGCAAGAAAAGTCCATCGCTATTCGTTTAGTGTCTGACAACTCGTTTGGCCTAGATAGCGGTGCCAACGTGCTTTACAAAGGCATCGTTGTCGGTTCAATTATCAACGTAGGCTTAGTTGAAGAAGGTAAAAAATCGCAACATGCAGTATTTATGGACGTATTGATTGATCATGAATACAAACACCTGATCAAATCAAACAACCGTTTTTATGTAACCGGAAGTGCCTCTGCAGAGTTAACGGAATCGGGCCTCAGCGTTACCGTTCCTCCGGCAAAACAGTTGTTAACTGGGTCCATTAGCTTTGTAAGCGAAGGCAAGCAAGATATTCAAAAAGAGTATCAACTATTCCAAAACGAATCATTGGCAGAACTAGCACAGTACAACCAAAGTGGCTCTAGAGCACTCACACTGTTTGCTTCTGAATTGCCGCCGATTTCCAAAGGCAGCCCTCTACTCTATCGTAATCTTCCTGTTGGTAACGTCTCCGATTTCCAATTGGTTGATGGCGGTGTGTTAATTAAAGCAACCATCGAAAACCGCTTTGCTTACCTCGTAACACCGCAAACCGTCTTTTGGAACCGTTCAGGGATCGAGATAGATGCATCGTTAGCTGGCGTGAGTGTGAAAGCTCACCCTTTAAAATCATTAATCGAAGGTGGCATCGCTTTTGACTCTGTTCCTGGCGTTGAAAACAAAATTGGAGACAACTGGAAGTTATATACAGATCAAAAAACCGCTCGCAAGTTTGGACGCGTCATTGCTTTAGAAACCGACGGTTCGCAAGAGATTGCTAAAGGAATGCCGATTGAGTATCAAGGCGTCAAAGTTGGTGAAGTCACACTGGTTGTACCGAATTTTCGTCGCAATATGGTTGAAATTACCGCAAGAGTTCTACCTGAATACGTAGAAAATATTGCGGTGGAAGGCTCACATTTTTGGCTAACTGAGCCAGAGATTGGCTTAGGGGGCGTGAAAAACCTTGGCGCATTGGTGTCGAAATCCATCAGTGTTGAGCCAGGTAAAGGTAAAGCTAAATTTGATTTTCAGTTGGAAAACGGTTCAGAACGTGTTCAGGGCATGATGTTTACTTTACAAAGTGAACAACGAGGCTCAGTACAAGTCGGAACGCCTATTCTTTACCGCCAGATGGAAGTCGGCCAAGTAACCGACGTGAGCCTAGGAGAATTTGCCGATCGCGTCGTCACGACCATCAAGATACAGCCTGAATATGCTTACCTCGTTCGTCAAAACAGTGTATTTTGGAATGTTTCAGGAGTAGATGTCTCCATCGGAATTACTGGTGCGAACATCAAAGCGGGCACATTTGATAGTTTAGTTCGCGGAGGAATTGCGTTTTCAACGCCAGAGCAATCGACTATTCCACCAGCAGCAAAAAGTGGGCAATCTTTCTTTTTGTATCCACAAGCTGAAGAAGGTTGGACTCAATGGCGTACTGCGATTCCTAAGCCGTAGAATAAAGCTCAATTCACATACAATTGAAGTTTGAGTACCTTAAAAGAGCAGCAATCGCTGCTCTTTTTTATTGCTCGGCCCTTGTCACTATTCGTTTCTGCTTCGCTTTCGTATATTATTTGCCACAAATTCTGCAAACGAGATCCCACATTGCATCCTAATGTTTACATCCCAGACGCGTTTCTGGAAAAAATCCAAACTATCCTTCCTGCTCACCTCAACATGGAAGACTTTATCGCATCGTGCCAAAAGCCACTGCGCAAAAGTATTCGTGTTAATACGTTGAAGATCAGTGTTGAAGCGTTTCTAGAACGTGCAGACGCAAAAGGCTGGAAGCTTTCTCCTGTGCCTTGGTGTGACACAGGGTTTTGGATTGAAGCGGACGAGTCAGTTGTACCATTAGGCAACACTGCAGAGCACATGTCAGGCTTACTCTACATTCAAGAAGCCAGTTCAATGATGCCAGTATCTGCGCTGTTTATGAATGACGAATCTTACGATGCCGTGTTAGATACAGCAGCTGCACCAGGATCAAAGACCACTCAAATCGCGGCTTTAATGAACAATGAAGGCGTTCTCGTGGCCAATGAATACGCCGCAAGTCGTGTAAAAGTGCTGCATGCCAACGTGGAACGTTGTGGTGTACGTAACGCCGCACTAAGTAACTTCGATGGGCGCGTTTTTGGCGGTTGGCTACCAGAACAATTTGATGCGGTTCTGCTCGACGCGCCCTGCTCCGGCGAAGGCACCGTTCGCAAAGACGAAGATGCAATGAAAAACTGGACGCAAGCTTCCGTGCTCGACATAGCTGACACACAGAAAGATCTTATTGAAAGTGCCTTCCATGCACTAAAGCCCGGTGGTGTGATAGTTTACTCAACGTGCACACTCAGTACCGAAGAAAACCAACAAGTTTGTCATCACTTGAAAGAAACCTTTGGTGATGCCGTTGAGTTTGAAAGCCTTGAGACCTTGTTTGAAAACGCAAATGCTGCTCTAACTGAAGAAGGTTTTTTGCATATATTTCCACAGGTCTACGACTGCGAAGGATTCTTTGTCGCAAGAATTCGTAAACTGGCAGCTGTTGAACCACCAAAGGTCAAAAAGCGCATGGGCAAGTTCCCGTTTACCAAAGCATCGAAAAAAGAATCGGTTGAAATTGCCCAACAGCTGCAAAGTGCGTTAGGTATTGAACTTCCGAATGACAGTTCTGTATGGCTTCGCGATAAAGATGTCTGGTTGTTCCCTAATGCTTTAGAGCCAATGATCGGCGAATTACGCTTCTCCCGGATGGGTATAAAGATCGCGGAAGCCCATAAAAATGGCTACCGTTGGCAGCATCAGGTGGCAACGGCATTAGCGACGGGCTCTGAGGCAAACGCCATCGAGCTAACCATTGAAGAAGCGCGCGAATGGTACATGGGGCGTGATGTTCGCCCACAAACGATTCCTGAGGGAATGAAAACAGGTAAAGGCGAAGTACTTGTCACCTATCAAGGCGCAGTCATTGGCCTTGGAAAGTGGGTAAGCAACAGAATAAAGAATGGTCTTCCTCGCGAATTAGTACGAGATAAGAACTTATTTTAAAGAAGTAACGAATCATAAATAAATGAAAAGCCATCGTATTTGCGATGGCTTTTTAATTCGTAAGTATGAAAGCAACTGGGCTCGCTAGCGATCCGGATACGCTGTACTAAACTAGTTGTATCAAAGTAATGCTTTGATATGGCATTTCTCTCTATGTTCACCAACAAAATTATTGTTGGAAAAGTTTAGCGCAGGCTCTGCGGAGCCGTTTCCCCTAGGCCCAAAAAAAGGAAAAGTTTGGGCCGTTTTTTTGGCTGCAGATCCGCTATACGTGAGCTTGGGCTACGCCAGACGAATGCCGTCTTTCTCGATAACAATCTTGCCCTGCTTGTACAATCCACCAATGGTCTTTTTGTAAGTACCTTTACTTGTACGGAAAGCGTCAAAAATCGCTTCAGGAGAAGACTTATCGTTCAAAGGTAAAAAGCCTCCTTTCTTCTCTAACAAATCAAGAATCTTGCTAGAAAGATCGTCCATTTTTGCCACGCCGACTTTTTGTAGCGCGAGATCGATTTTACCATCTTCACGAATTTGCTTAATAAAGCCTTTCAGTTTCTTACCGATGTAAAGCTTACCAAACACATCTGATGGGAAAATCATGCCCCAATGCTTACCGTTAACGATAGCTTTATAACCAAGTTGACTACGCTCTGCGATGATCAAATCAACTTGTTCGTTAACTTCATAATTCGCAGGAGTTTTGTCTAACCATTTGTTGAACTTAGTCGTACCAACAATGCGGCCTGACGCTTTGTCAGTGTAAACATAGACAAGAATAGTTTGTCCCGCAGAGAAGCGAGTGCGTTGCTCACTAAAAGGAATAAGTAGATCCTTTTCTTTGATGCCCCAATTTACAAAAGCACCTGTCGCGTTGACGCCCTCAATCTTCATTAAGCCCCATTCACCCACTTGGGCAATAGGTCTTTCAATGGTCGCAGCAAGCTGGCTTTCTGAATCGAAGTACAAAAATACGTCTACATGATCACCAATTTCAGTACCCTCTGGTACATACTTATTAGGCAGTAGAACAGAACCGTAATCATCACCATCCAGAAATACGCCAAAATCAGCCTTTTTAATGACTTCTAAGCTGTTAATTTGACCAATTTTAATCATTGATTTTGTCTCTTTTTAAATTTACGTGGAATTATACCTAAACTAACAAGAAAATCAGAGAGAAAAGCATAGTGCTCTGTTATGCTGTTGTCGTTCAGCTATATGCCCCAGTCACTCTTTTAGCACTTTTATGCTTACCTGCTCAACAGTACGCATAAGTTAAGAATGCTTTAACAAAGTCAGGAGCTTTCTTTGGTCACCGTCGATAAACAAGACTCAATAACATTAAAAATCAGTCATGCACTCGCAAAGAGCAAAAGTGTCGACCTAGATATTTACTTTTTTATACCTGGTGAGCTTGGTTTAAACGCCGATATCATCAGTGAATCCGAATTTTATTACACTTCAATCACACAGCAACGCTCTTATTACAGTACTGAAATCCTTCTACCGCTAGTACACAGTCGACTTGCCAAGCGTGGACGCCTGTCGAATCAGCAATACCGAGTAAGTTTGAGCTTGTTCGCTTACCAATACGTTATCGCGCTAGACAAAGCGGTGGCAAGTTTAAACAAGCATCAGAACAACTCCGTAACGGAAGATGAAGTTGACGAAGTTATCGAGCTCACGCTTGAGATCTTAAAGCGCTTGCGACGTTCTATTCCTTATGAAGAGAACTTAAAACGGTACTACATTAACATCGATAACTATCTGTCTTGGTATACCGAGCAAAAGTTTTTATCTCTAGTGGCTCATCTCCCGCGTGAAGGCGATTATGGCACGATTAAGAAACGCTTGATCACGCTCTGTGAAAAAGAGCAAGCCCATCGAAAACTCAACAAGTACAACTCTCCAAGAGTCGTTGAAGACGTGACTCGCCTATCTAACAAAATGCGCTTGCTAAGACGCTTGATTGAACACCCTATCGTGCTTCGTGAAGAAACCATATCAATGGGTAACAACATCAAGCGTGCTATCAAAGGTATTGCTACTGGCTTGGTGATGGTTGTCGTGACCTCAACCGTGATTCTCGCTCGCGATTATCTTGGGGAAATTTCCGCGTCCTTCATTATCGCGATGTCATTTATTTATGCTCTACGAGAAATCTTTAAAGATGATTTGCGCGACGCGATGTGGCGATGGATCCGTAAAGGCAAGCCAAAGTGGCGTAAGAAGTATGTTGATCCAACAACGAAAAAAGTGGTCGGCAGAAAATTAGAGTGGCTCGATTATCGTACGTTAAGTAGCTTGCCAGATAAGATTCAAAGAATACGTAAGAAGCGCGTCGTGCAGCGCGAAGAGCAGATACTTCATTATCACGAGAAAACCGAAATGGCGACCTCTCTATTCTTGAGTGGTTATGAGCAAACAAGAGAAACACTGAACATCAGTTTGCGCCCTATCATCCGCTTGATGGATAAAAGCTCAAACCGAGTTTATCGTTTAAATGAAGGGCAAGTGACCAAAGAGTCAGTAGAGAAACGTCATTTGCTCAATGTGATTGTCAAAGAGGACAACCACACCGATGAGCCTGTTTATTATCGTTGGAAAGTGGTCTTAAACCGCTCCAAAATCGTCTCGATTGAGCAGATTGAACTCAATTAAAGCGATATTCTTTAAAAACAGCAAACCACTAAGCAGCCTCTTTTCTTTGTTGGGCTGCTTTTTTTATCGAAAGAGTCAACGAGAATTCAGCCATAGGTTCGTCACCATGTAAGCTAGGACACAACGCGACGATTTTTACATCGCGATTCACTCGTTCACCCGTTGCCAACGTATGATCGAGCATCTCATCAATGACATGACCATCGTTACACACAAAGTGTACATCCGCTTCCGGACGTTTTAAAAACTCGGCTTTGACGCCTTTAAATGCTAAAGAGATCGCTTCTCCTTTTTCTTGCGCCTTGCTCATAGCAAGAAAACCACCAGCTACATCCGCCCCAACCGCTAAAGCGCCGAAATACATGCTATTCAAATGGTTCTTTGTTCTTCTTCGCAAAGGGATTCGAACCTCAACGTGCTCGCTATCTATCGCAATGATCTTAGGATGACAAAGCCAAATCAGAGGCACTTTAGAAAAGCCAAATAGATTTAGGTACAAATTTGCACGACGTACAGCTGATAACATTTTGGTCTCCTTACCAATCTAGTCAGACCAGTTAATCAACGAAAGAAATAGATGTCAAAGAAATGTTAACAAAAGCTCGATCTCACGAGTTATTTAGCCACTAATTTAGTGACATTGTCACACAGATAAACATGAGGTTTGCCGCAGTTATCTTGATTGCCTAACGGTGAGATAGATGAAATGGTTATAAATTCAAATGTATATATATTGATTTAATGATCAAGTTTTGTCATTTATACATAAGTCATTTAAATGAATACCTACACCTTTGTATACAATTCGGTATTTCCTGGCGAAGATTCCCGTGAAACGGTTTATTCCTGCCTGTAATTCCGTTATCTTTACCCCTTCGCAATAGAGAATAAAGCTATAACATGCCTATAAAAACAGATGAATTGAGAACCCAACCTTTGGGTCCAATGCCTACCCCAGCAGAGCTAGGTAGTGTACATCCTATTACGGATGACGTTGCAGACCGTATCGCTCAATCTCGTCGTCAGATTGAAAACATTTTATCGGGTGAAGACGATCGCCTTCTTGCGATTGTAGGTCCGTGTTCTGTTCACGACACTGAAGCTGCCATTGATTACGCCACTCGCCTGAGTGAAATCCAAGACAAGTACAAAGACGAACTGTTTATCGTGATGCGTACTTACTTTGAAAAGCCTCGTACAGTAGTTGGTTGGAAAGGTTTAATTACCGACCCTAACCTAGATGGCTCTTACGCGCTTGAAGCTGGTCTCCATAAAGCACGTAAACTACTACTGGATATCAACAAGCTTGGTCTTGCGACTGCTACTGAGTTTCTTGATATGATTACGGGTCAATACATCGCGGATTTGATCACGTGGGGCGCGATCGGTGCTCGTACAACAGAATCGCAAATTCACCGTGAAATGGCATCGGCGCTGTCTTGCCCAGTTGGTTTCAAAAATGGCACAAATGGCAACGTAAAAATTGCAATTGATGCAATTCGCGCATCGAAAGCCTCGCATTACTTCTACTCTCCAGATAAGAATGGCCGCATGACGGTTTACCGTACAAGTGGTAACCCATATGGTCATATTATTTTACGCGGCGGAGAGAAAGGCCCTAACTTTGATGAAGCGTCAGTAAAACAAGCGTGTGATGCTCTAGCCGAGTTTGGCTTGCCACAACGTTTGGTTGTGGATTTCAGCCACGCAAACTGTCAGAAGCAGCACAGAAAACAAATCGACGTTGCTCAAGACATTTGTAATCAAATTAAGTCAGGCAGTACTCGTATTGCGGGTATCATGGCTGAAAGCTTTATTCTTGAAGGCAATCAGCCAATGACTGACATCAACAACCTAACGTATGGTCAATCTATTACAGACCCATGCCTAGGCTGGGAAGATACTGCTACAATGCTAGATATGCTGGCAAACGCCGTTAAATCCCGAAAGTCCCTATAACAAAATAATCAAGGAATCTTCATGCCATCGTTTGATATTGTTTCTGAAATCGATACGGTTGAACTACGTAACGCCGTTGATAATGCTAACCGTGAATTGTCTACTCGTTTCGATTTCCGCAACGTTAATGCGAGCTTTGAGCTAGTAGAAGAAAACGTAAAAATGTCTGCGGAAGGTGACTTCCAACTTAAGCAAATGCGCGATATTTTACGTGGCCATTTGGCAAAGCGTAATATTGATGCAAACGCAATGGATGCACAGGCCCCAGATGTAACTGGTAAGAACTGGCACCAAACTCTGCTTTTTCGTCAAGGTATCGATACACCAACAGCCAAAAAAGTAGTGAAACTTATCAAAGACGCAAAGTTAAAAGTACAAGCCTCTATTCAAGGCGACAAGGTACGTGTTACTGGTAAGAAACGTGATGACCTGCAAGCGACAATGGCAGCGATTCGTGAAGCAGAGATGGGCATACCATTCCAGTTTAACAACTTCCGTGATTAATCAGTCTGAGAAGTAACTTAGTTTAAAAACGCCAGCGCATAGTTCGCTGGCGTTTTTGTTGGCCTTTTAATCGAGAAGCCAAGTGCCCACTTTTTAACGTGGTTATATCACTAAGCCCTGCCCTTGCAGCAATAAGAACTCGCTCGTCCCTTTAGGGATAAACACGCAAACTCGAAGCTTTTCAGATTTAGCCTTGGTCAACATATCAGAGAGTTCAGCTGCGCTGGAGAAAGCTTCTCGCTCTGCATCTCTTCGTATTAGCTCTAACACGTTCGCTTCGCATCGAGTTGAGTAAAGTGCTAGCTCGGCTTGTTGCATGTAGCGCACAGCCTTAATTGGCAACATCTCAACGTCTTTCCCTACCTGTATCCAAGTACAACTTCCTTTTTCATCCAAAGGTGTTGCCATGATCGCTTGGTAAATCGTTTCTAACTCTCTATTATCCCGCGCGTTTTCAACCTCAGGATTCGAGAAGAATTGCTCCCAAAACTTACGACGTAAATCGACGCTAGGTAGTGCTTCTTTAATCGAATTACGCTTTGAGTTAGCAAAGTCCGCCATCAACCCCATGTTTTGTGGCAGTATCGATTCAAGCTTTTCACGGATGTTTCGAATTAAAACTGGTGAGGCACCGCCACTAGAAATAGCAATTTGTATGCGGCCACGATTGATCATAGAGGGCGTAATGAAGTCACAATAAGGCTTATCATCCACAACGTTCACTAGGATGCCTAATTCTTTCGCATCTTTATACACTTGGTGATTTAGCTCTGGATTATCTGTCGTGGCCCACACTTGAACAAAGCTTTTAGTGACAATGTCACTTGAATAGAAACGTTGCACCCAGCGCACTTGATGCTCTGCAGCAAGCTTAGACAGAAAATCGACCAACGTTGGAGAAACGATAGTGACATCCGCCCCTGCTTTTAGCAAAGCTTCCACCTTTCTGCTTGCCACTTCACCGCCGCCCACGACAAGAACGGGTTTATTGATTAAATCTAAGAACAGAGGAAAATATCGCATTTCAATCCATGATTACTCTAATTAGCTGTTGCAGACCATGCTACCAAAAATGGGGCAAGCTCATCACCCTGTTTCGGTATCACAAATAATTTTTGTTCGAATTTTTACTGAACTTCACCAAGCTCAGCTAATGACAGTTTTAATAACAACTTTTTATTCTCTTGTATTGTTCACTCTTCTATTGATTGTTCTGATGCACCAAATTGTCCATGATTTGCACTATTTACAAACAATTAACATTTCGTCATTCTAAATCTCAAGGCGCTTTGTAAGTTCTCTCAAAACTTCATTTAAATTATATATTTGAGAATTAACAGATCCTTTCCTACGCTTATAACTGGTTGATCTATCGAATACCGTTTCTTCGAAAATCAATCACGTAGGACGATAACTCTAACGAATTGGACACGTTATTTCAGGTCACTCCTGATTAAACATGGATCATACAGGAAGGATACAAATGGCAAATAAACTCACAGTTCTTGCTTCCGTCGTAGCGGCTTCTACTGCGATGATGGCAACATCAGCTCAAGCAGCAGACACTACTCTGGACAAAGTCACAAAACAAGGTTTTCTTACTTGTGGCGTAAGTACCGGTCTACCTGGTTTCTCTAACCCTAACTCAAAAGGTGAATGGGAAGGTATCGACGTAGAATATTGCCAAGCACTGGCTGCAGCCGTTCTTGGGGATAAAACGAAAGTTAAATATGTACCCCTAACCGCGAAAGAACGTTTCACTGCGCTTCAATCAGGTGAGATTGATGTGCTTTCTCGTAACACCACCTGGACACTGCATCGTGATACTGCACTTGGCCTCAACTTCGTAGGGGTAAACTACTACGATGGTCAAGGCTTCATGGTGAAGAAAGATCTTGGCATCTCAAGCGCAAAAGAGCTTGATGGTGCATCAGTTTGCGTACAGTCCGGTACAACAACTGAGCTGAACCTTGCTGACTACTTCCGTAACAGCGGTATGTCATACAAGCCGGTCGTATTTGATACGGCAGCCCAAACGTCAAAAGGTTTCGATGCAGGACGTTGTGATGTGTTAACGACTGACCAATCTGGTCTTTATGCATTGCGCCTGAACCTGAAAGATCCCTCTTCTGCAGCCGTTCTTCCGGAAATCATTTCTAAAGAACCACTAGGTCCCGTCGTTCGTCAAGGTGATGACCAATGGTTCAACATTGCGAAGTGGACATTATCAGCAATGATTAACGCCGAAGAGTATGGTATTAGTTCGAAAAATGCGGATGAAATGCTGAAATCGAAAGATCCAAACATCAAACGTATTCTTGGTGTTGACGGTCCGAAAGGCAAAGGTTTGGGTATTCGTGATGATTGGGGCTACCAAGTTATCAAGCAAGTCGGTAACTATGGTGAAAGCTTCGAACGCACAGTCGGTACTGGTTCGCCGTTAGAAATTTCTCGTGGCGTTAATGCGCTATGGAATGCAGGCGGCTTTATGTACGCGCCACCAATCCGATAGAACGAGTTAATCAGGGCGGTTCATGCCGCCCTTTTTCTTGATTTTATCCATCTGTATGAGTAAGGACCGCTCATTGAATGGCAAGAAGTATTCGCTTAGATAGGCTATTTCAACTCGAATATCGCCGTTTAGCTCTGGTGAAAACATGCTTCGACCAGCAAGGACGTGACTATTTATACAGGCAGATATCTATAACTAAGGTTTGAGGTTATCGCTGTATGAAACCGACAAAAGATGCATCGCCAAGTACGATGTCCAAACCGAGCGGAAGCAAGAGCTTGATTTATAATCCCGCCTTTCGTTCTGCTATTTTCCAGATCATTGCCATAGCTGCACTGGTATTTTTCTTTTACACGATTATAAATAACGCACTGAACAACTTAGATGCTCGTGGGATCGCTACGGGTTTCGGTTTTTTAAATCAAGAAGCCGGGTTTGGTATCGGGCTGACGCTAATTGAATACGATGAAACGTACTCTTACGGCAGAACGTTTATTATTGGCCTTCTAAATACGGCGCTGGTCTCCGTATTAGGTATTATTCTGGCTACCGTGATTGGTTTTACCATGGGGGTCGCTCGCCTTTCTTCTAACTGGTTAGTGAGTCGCTTGGCTGCTGTTTATATCGAAACGTTCCGAAATATCCCACTTCTTCTACAAATATTTTTCTGGTATTTCGCTGTTCTTCAAGCATTACCCTCACCTCGTCAAAGCTTGAGCCTTGGCGAAGCCATCTTCTTGAATGTTCGTGGTTTATATTTTCCAGCACCAGAAATGGAGCCAGGCAGTGGCTTTGTTATTGCTGCATTAATCTTCGGGGTGATCGCCAGCTTGCTGATCAATGTATGGGCGAATAACAAGCAACGCCTAACTGGGCAACAAACGCCAATGGGAAGAATAGCTTTAGGCTTAGTCGTTGGCCTTCCGCTGATTGTCTACTTCCTTGCTGGTATGCCAATTTCACTAAATTATCCTGAACTGAAAGGGTTTAACTTCCAAGGTGGTATTAGCATTATTCCTGAACTTGCTGCACTACTTTTGGCACTGAGCGTTTATACCGCCTCCTTCATTGCCGAAATTGTACGTTCTGGTATTAATGCGGTTAGCCATGGTCAAACGGAAGCGGCGATGTCGCTGGGCTTACCACGCGCGAAAACTTTAAAGCTTGTTGTCATTCCGCAAGCGTTACGAATTATTATTCCACCTTTAACCAGTCAATATCTCAACCTCACCAAAAACTCATCGTTAGCGATGGCGATTGGTTACCCAGATCTTGTCTCTGTCTTTGCTGGTACTACCCTGAACCAAACTGGGCAAGCGATTGAGATCATTGCGATGACGATGGGCGTGTACTTAACCTTAAGTTTGATTACGTCTGCATTAATGAACTTGTATAACCGTAAAGTCGCGCTGGTGGAGAGATAATATGAGTACTCATCAATTTCAACCGGATCTCCCGCCACCAGCCAATACCGTCGGCTTCGTTGGTTGGATGCGGAAAAACCTATTTAATGGACCTGTCAACTCCATTGTTACCGTAATTCTTGCTTATCTTGTCTTTAGTGCAGTTTGGCATATCGTTGATTGGGCGTTTATCAACGCAGACTGGATTGGTTCGACGCGTGACGACTGCAGCCGAGAAGGTGCTTGCTGGGTATTTATCAGCGTGCGCTGGGAGCAGTTCATGTACGGTTTCTATCCTGAGTCTGAACTGTGGCGCCCTCGCCTTTTCTACATCACATTGGCTATATTTACTGTGTTGCTAGCGTATGAAAAGACACCGAAACGGATTTGGATTTGGCTTTTCTTCGTAAACATCTACCCATTCATTATCGCTGGGCTGTTATACGGTGGGATATTTGGGCTAGAAGTGGTCGATACACACAAATGGGGCGGATTACTCGTTACGCTCATCATTGCGCTAGTCGGTATTGTCGTTTCATTACCTATTGGTGTGGTACTCGCGCTCGGTAGACGTTCAGAGATGCCCATCATTCGCAGTATTTGTACCGTCTATATTGAAGTTTGGCGTGGTGTGCCACTGATTACCGTTCTGTTCATGGCTTCCGTTATGCTGCCTTTGTTTATGTCCGAAGGGTCAGAGACAGACAAACTTATTCGCGCGCTTATTGGTGTGGTGATGTTTGCCTCGGCTTATATGGCAGAAGTGGTACGGGGCGGCTTGCAAGCGATTCCAAAAGGCCAATATGAGGCTGCCGACGCACTTGGGTTAAGTTACTGGAAAAAAACAGGGCTTATTATCTTGCCACAAGCGCTGAAGATTACGATCCCTTCTATCGTGAACACGTTTATCGGATTGTTTAAAGACACCAGTTTGGTTCTTATCATTGGTATGTTTGACGTACTAGGTATAGGACAAGCAGCAAACACCGACCCTGACTGGCTAGGCTTTGCTACTGAAAGTTATGTATTTGTCGCGTTAGTGTTTTGGGTATTTTGTTTTGGCATGTCGCGTTATTCGATATGGCTTGAAAACAAACTTCATACCGGTCACAAACGATAACTCATCAAGCTCAAGGACGTATTATGACGCAACAACAAGACTATATGATCCAATTGAAGGACATGAATAAATGGTATGGTGAGTTTCACGTACTAAAGAATATTAACCTCGATGTTAAGCGCGGAGAAAAGATCGTAATCTGTGGCCCATCAGGGTCAGGAAAATCAACGATGATTCGCTGTATTAACCGCCTCGAAGAGCACCAAGCTGGTAGCATCTATGTTTCCGGTACGGAATTAACTGAAGATTTGAAAAATATTGAAGCTGTGCGCCGTGAAGTGGGCATGTGCTTTCAGCACTTTAATCTCTTCCCTCATTTAACCGTACTGGAAAACTGTACGCTCGCGCCTATTTGGGTGAAGAAGATGCCTAAAGATGAGGCAGAAGCGGTCGCGATGAAATATCTGGAACGCGTTAAAATTCCGGACCAAGCAGAGAAATATCCTGGCCAGTTGTCTGGTGGTCAGCAACAACGCGTGGCGATTGCTCGCTCTTTGTGTATGAACCCTAAAGTCATGCTTTTTGATGAACCAACATCAGCACTTGATCCGGAGATGGTTCGCGAAGTGTTGGATGTAATGGTCGAACTAGCAGAGGAAGGCATGACCATGCTCTGTGTGACACATGAAATGGGGTTTGCGAAAGAGGTTGCCGATCGCGTGATATTTATGGACGCAGGAGAGATCATCGAAGAGAACAACCCTGTTGATTTCTTTGAAAACCCTCAATCAGATCGAACTCAAAATTTCCTAGCGCAAATCTTACATCACTAAGATCTTTTCCAACTGGCATAATAAAAGCACTGATTTCAATGAAGTCGGTGCTTTTTGTTACTAAATTCAAAATTCTGTGTGACAATCACTATGACTTTGCTCTGCAGTAATATTGTGTTACAAGTTGTCAAATACATAACATCTTATTTCTATTATTATTTTATCTAAGTTATGCATGGTTAGGGCTTGATTTTTTGAACTTTCAATCCCATAAATGTACCAATAGTAAACTCCCTTACTGAGGATAATTATGAACAGTCCAATGTTTACTCGTTCAACAAGTGTTCCCAACACACTTGAAACTAACAAAGTACTGAAAAACACTTACTTCCTACTGTCGATGACACTGATGACCAGTGCGATCGCAGCAGTGGCAACAATGGCAATGCAAATTTCACCAATCATGGCGATCGTGATGCAAATTGCAGCGATTGGTATTTTGTTCTTTGTCATGCCAAAAGCAATCAACTCATCATCTGGTATCGTTTGGACATTTGTTTTCACAACTCTAATGGGTGGTGCTTTAGGTCCAATGCTTAACTACTACGCATCGATTCCAAACGGTCCAACGATCATTGCTCAAGCTCTAGGGTTGACTGGCATGGTGTTTCTAGGCCTATCGGCTTACACCATTTCGAGCAAGAAAGATTTCTCTTTCATGCGTAACTTCCTGATGGCAGGTTTGATCATTGTTATCGTGGCGATGCTGATTAACATTTTCGTTGGTTCAACAATGGCCCAACTAGTAATAAGCAGCGTCTCTGCACTAGTGTTCTCTGGTTTCATCTTGTTTGATACAAGCCGTATCGTTCGCGGCGAAGAAACTAACTACATTAGTGCGACAATTTCGATGTACCTAAACATCCTTAACTTGTTCACTAGCCTACTAAGCATTCTAGGTATTATGAACGACGATTAATCGTTCGCTCTAAGGTGAATACTAAAAGCCCGAAGGTAATTCCTTCGGGCTTTTTCTTTGTCAGTGGTTACGTATATTACGCCTGTTCGACTGCTAACTCGATAACTTCATCAGCCTCAGGGTTTTCTCTAAAACGTCTCACTTTAATCGTATCTTCACCCAACATGATTTGCTTGGCGATTCGATGCATACCATCAAAAACGCGGTAATCATTGGTTAAAATTACGGGATACGACAAATCGGCATTGTTGATGCGTTGGCAATGCTTCGCGATCTCACGACAGGTTGGCTGTGGTCCATCATCACTAAACCAGGTCACTTCATTAGGGCCTTTGATATCATCAATAGCAATTTCCTCTACAGGTAGGGACTCCGCGAGCTCCCAAATACGCTCAATAGACCAAATGGATTTGACGTTGTCATTTATTTCAATGTAACGTTGTTTCGACATGACTAACTCCTTGTCATCGTTATTGTTTACAACCAGAATGTAGGTTGCTTATCAACCAAGAGAATATCGGTCTATAAGAACAAACACAACGTCGTAAGCTATTCACTCGCATATAAAATTGCACTTATTAGACATCTAATTCAAACAAATTCTTCGATAAAACCGTACTGCTCTGCCATTTATATCCAGTTAGTAAGCCCAACTGGCAATTTTGTATTTAGGTGTTTTATTTAAGGAATACTGATCTTAAGCTCGTAGTCGCTCATCAACTGATAACAAAATGCAAAATACTCCAAACGCAACCCACCAGTAACTGAACATCTTGAGCGCAGGTAACCAGACGAGTGATTCCTCAGCGACACTAAATAGCCTATATGCTGATATTGCTGGCGTCAGTAGCATGGCTCCCCAACTCACAAAAAGGAGTGGTCCGTAAAAGTAACGCAGCCAAGCATATTTCTTTTTTAAAGGTTTATGTTGTACAGCTCCCATCAAACAGAGAAAAGAGAATATCGTAAAGCTGGCTTGCAACAACGCCCATCCAATTGAAACTAAAAGATCCGACCATTCCATATCCAGTTTAATAGCTCCCAGTCATTATTAAACCCTCAAAAACATAACGATTCTTTAAAATTTATTCTCTTGATTTTAACCTTGTTTACGCTCGTTGTGATTGACCTATCTAAAACGGCCAATTTAACTGACAAACCAATCATAAATTGAGACGTTTGTGTATATCTATGCAAACTCCCGAGTACTCACCCCGAAAAATTTCTAACAAACTGAATAGTTTCCTATATATTTGAATAAAAGAGCATTTGTATCAAAGCACCTGGCTCAGTCAAAAAGCACTCATCATTTTGTACGCTTTTGCTTCGCTCGGCACTACTTCGAGATTCTTTTGTTGAGAACATCCTCACCTGTCGCTAATCTATAAACATCCATGTTCACTTAGCGGATGAAACGTTATGTTCGTTTACAACGGCAAAGAAATTGAAACTGATGCTCAAGGCTACTTACTGGATCATACTCAATGGGAAGAAGGTATGATTGAGCTTTTAGCAAAAGAAGAAGACATCGAGCTTACGGATGCTCATTTGGAAGTTGTGCACTTTGTGCGAGATTTTTATGAAGAGTTTAATACTTCCCCTGCTGTGCGTATGCTTGTCAAAGCAATGGAAAAAGCGCACGGCCCAGAAAAAGGTAACAGTAAGTATCTATTCAAGCTGTTTAAAAAGGGGCCAGCCAAACAAGCGACTAAATTAGCCGGCCTACCAAAGCCAGCTAAATGCTTGTAGAATTTACAAAATCTTAAAACCGCGCAACGGCTTATATGACGCAGACTCCTGTATCACACTCTCTACTATTGCCGTTCGCGGGCCTTCTTTCAACCACTCGGAAAACGCAGCTATTTGTGCATCTGTTCCACACGCCATAACTTCAACATCACCATCGTTTAGGTTCTTCGCGTAACCCGTCAAACCCAGTTTCAATCCTTGATGGGAAGTATGGTAACGAAAGCCGACGCCTTGAACGTGACCTTTTACTATAAATCTCTCACACTTTACGTTCATCTTTGTACCGCTTCTTTTTACTGAGTGATATATTCTTTTCGTCTATTCACCCCACTAAGGATAGTGGGTTTTTGCACGGTTATTATAATTATGAAAGAAATTCCATTCCGCTGGATTGATAAGTATCTCATTCACTTAAAGATTCAAGAAAAGTTCTATTTGCTCTTCGTTCTCCCTCTTCTTGCTTTAGTCATTCTCACTCTCGTCCTTAATAGCGCGGCTAATACGTTGATCTCAAGTATGTACCAAGAAGAGCTCATGCTTATGAAAGGTCTGATAGAGGCAGGCAACCTTTCTCAATCGCAAGTAGCAAACCTCATAGCTGGTTCAGAAACCGTTTCTCTTGGCTCTGGTCCGCAATCCGTGTCTGTTCTAAATGGTGCGTACAGCTTGGTTGCAAACCATGAACTTTCTCTATGGACTGCCCTATCAACGACTCAAGTGAGCATCATCTGTATGAGCTTGTTTATTCTCGCGCTTGGCGTTTACTACATCATGACGTTTATCGGCGGCGCAATGTTCACGATGAATAAAGCATTAAACACCCTAGCGGATGGTGACCTAACCGCGAGAATGAACTTCTTCCCAGTTCGCGACGAGTTTAGTGAAATTGCTATTACTATAGACAAAGTTGCAGAACGAGAGCAACAAATGGTGCTGTCGATTCAAGAGTCTGTGGCGTTAATGCAACAAATTAGCTCAGACCTGAATCAATCAATTCATCACAGTTCAGATATTTCTGCGACGCAACAAGAGCACCTCAACTCTCTTGCGAGTGCAACGGAACAGATGGCATCAACGATTCGAGAAGTCGCGACATTAGCTCACGATTCAAGCGCGCAAACCGATGATGCGCGCAGCGTGGCTCAGTCTGGACAAGTAAAAGTAGAGAATACGCTTCACTCGATTTCGAACCTCTCTAATGAGATTCAATCTGCGTCTCAGGCAGTAGCGGAGTTAGATGCCAATGCCGCACAAATTGATGAAGTCGTGACAACCATTAATGGGATTTCCGAGCAAACTAACCTACTTGCATTGAACGCAGCCATTGAAGCAGCACGTGCTGGTGAGCAAGGTCGTGGATTTGCGGTCGTTGCGGATGAGGTTCGCGCTCTTGCGGGACGCACTCAGCAAGCGACCGTTGAAATCCAAGCGATGATCGAATCATTACAGCGTAACAGTCAATCACTTACTAAACTGATGGAAGTGACTGTCAACAATGCAAATGAGGGACAAAACCTCATGACGGAAGTGAATCACGAAATCGGCTCTTTGGCAGATAAAAATCAAACTATCTCCGACAGTAGCATTCAAATTGCAACAGCGGCTGAAGAACAAGGTGTAGTCGCGGACAATATCGCTTCAAGCGTTGAAGAGATTCGAGTTCAAGCAGATAACGTGTGCAATATGATCAGCACGACTTCACAAAACGTGGATCAACTGCGTAAGCAAAGCGACACCATGGAGTCGCTCCTTACTGGACTTAAAGCGTAGCAACGTAATCTGTTACGACCAGTTCAAATAAAAGGGTTACTTTAGTGACCCTTTTTTGTATTTAAAAGTCACTACAATGTACTGGATTGCCGAGGGATATTGCTTTTACCATTCACATCCCGGACAATACGCCCCTTTCAAAATTCAACAAGAGCTAATGAAATGACAGCTGCTATCTATTTGGTAAAAGGTCGTGAGAAATCGGTCAAGCGCAAGCACCCTTGGATCTTCTCTCGAGGCATCAACAAAGTTGAGGGCGAACCCGCTCTTGGCGAAACGGTTGATGTATTCACTCACGACGGTAAATGGCTAGCTAAAGCGGCATATTCGCCAGCTTCACAAATTCGTGCTCGTATTTGGAGTTTTGATAAAGAAGAAATCGACACCGCGTTTTTCGTAAAACGATTAAAAGACGCACAACTTCTTCGTGAAGACATTATCGAACGTGATGGCCTTACGGGTTACCGCCTTATCGCGGCAGAGTCTGATGGCATGCCAGGCGTTACGATTGACCGTTACCAAAACTTCTTTGTGTGTCAACTTCTCAGTGCTGGCGCAGAACACAATAAACAGGCCATTGTTGATGCTCTAGTTGAGTGCTTCCCTGATTGTAATGTGTACGAGCGTTCTGACGTCGCGGTACGTAAGAAAGAGGGTTTGAAAGAAACCACGGGCGTCTTGCACGGCGAAGAGCCACCTAAATCGGTCGTCATCGAAGAAAATGGCGTAAAGATTAGTGTAGATATCGTTGGCGGTCATAAAACAGGTTTCTACCTAGATCAACGTGATAGTCGCCAGCAAGCGATGAAATATGTGAAAGGCAAGGAAGTTCTTAACTGCTTCTCTTACACAGGTGGCTTCGGACTTTACGCTCTGAAAGGTGATGCAAAGCGTGTGATAAACGCTGACGTATCACAACCTGCTCTAGACACTGCGAAGTTCAACGCAGAACTGAATGAATTTGATATCTCGAAGAAGCGCGCCGTGTTCCTAAACGCAGACGTGTTTAAACTGCTTCGTGAGTATCGTGACCAAGGAACTCAGTTCGATGTAGTTATCATGGATCCACCTAAGTTTGCAGACAGTAAAGCCCAACTAAACGGCGCATGTCGTGGTTACAAAGACATCAACATGCTAGCAATGCAAATCCTAAAACCTGGCGGTACGCTACTGACCTATTCGTGCTCTGGCTTAATGGATCAAGTTTTGTTCCAAAAAATCATTGCTGACGCAGCCTTAGATGCTAACCGCCAAGTAAAGTTTGTGGAGCGCTTTGAACAAGCTGCTGACCACCCAACCGATACAGCATACCCGGAAGGTTTCTACCTGAAAGGTTTTGCATGTAAAGTTCTGTAATCACAGTGTTAGTTTACCGTATTATTAAATAAAAAACGGAGCGAAAAAACGCTCCGTTTTTTATTTTTGGCCATCTATTCTCGTAATTGCTCGAGATTAGAAATCAGACTATTGGCAATATCGGCTGCAGAGGCACCATCAAAGTTAACCTCTAGCTGTTGTCCATCTTTGTTGATGGTCAACGTCGAGTTACCTCCACTTTCAGTCACTTCAACGGAAATGTCATCCACACTGCCGCGATAGTCACCCGAACCAAGATCATCAAGCAAGGCGGAGATATCCGTACCACTCATATCGTCAAATACATCGGTAAAATCAAGCTGATCCCCGTCACTGAAATCTGTCACGGTATCAGTTGCGGATTGCATTTCTGTCCATTTGAATACGTCATCACCTTCACCGCCAGTCAAGATATCATTACCTAAACCACCGATGATCAGGTCATTGCCTTCAGTACCAACCAGAATATCATCGCCATCTGTCCCCATAACCAGATTCAGATCCGAATTTAAGGCCATGGTTTGATAACCAAGCGCCGTAACAGCCTCTACCGTGACGTTCTCGAAATCAACCGCTACCGTAGCTTCGTTACTTACCGCACCATCAGTGTCGATTGCCTGATAAGTAAAGTCATCGTTCACATCAGTAAAACTGGTGATTTCAGTTCCCACCAAGGTAAAGCCTGCTTTATCACTCGCGCTATCGGTTTCTGGAGTAAGTCGAATTTCATCAAAGCTACCATTTGCTAACGCAACGGTAATAGAACCTTCGTGGTTGCTGGTATAAGTAATATCCGTTGAGTAAAACTGCTGAACATCAACAAGTGCACCATTTAGGAAGATGTATGCCGTTAACCATGCACCACCACTGTTGAAGCGGTCATTCAGACTGGCTAAGTTCAGTTTCGCTTCGTTAGCTGATAAATCCTCATCCAGTTCTAACGTAATATATTCACCAGTACTGATTTCATCACCCTGACCCGTTTCATTTGGCGAAACGACAACCAATCCGACCTGTTGATTCGCAAAATCGACTGAAATCTGAGCGTCGGAATCAAAGATGATGCTGTTGCCAATGGTGATGATCTGGCCTCCAGTGAACGTTAAGTTCGAGTTAGGAGGAGTGTAAGAACCAACCAAAATATCTTTCCCTTGTTCTTCAAGAAGGTCGGCTGAGTCAAAGCTCTGCTCCTCAAAGAAATCTTCAGTCAGACGATACTTAACCTCTGTGTTTTCAGGGAACTGTGTGGTTTCGTCTATAATGACTTCCTGTCCATTTCCATCCACATAATACAGTTCACCGTGTTCAGGAAGGCTAACGACCTGAATTAAAATATCATCATCATTTGCAGTAACTGCGTCATCTTCGAGATCTTCAACACGCTGTTCCCCAGACGTCGTTAATCCATCAAACTCAACATCCTGAACCGGGAAAATACCATTTTGAACATCGAGCGAAATGATGAAATCACGGGCTGTAGGTGGTGAGTTATCCACGATGGTCGCCAGACCAGTATCGCTGCCTTGCACTGCTCCCAAGCCAGTTACTGTAACGCTGAAATCTTCAGGGCCTTCGTACACACCGTCATCAATTGATTCGATGCGTAGATCAAATTCCGTCATACCTGCCGGCACCGTCACAATGCCACTTACAGGTACACTTACCCAACCTGAACCGGTGTTGTACTCTAGAGTGCCAAGGTCACCTACTTCTGTTTCATCCAGATTAAGCGTTAATTGAACCTCGACCGCTGCTTCTGAGGCATTACTCAATGACACGGTAAATGTAGCGAAACTACCTTCATCAATGGTACCCGCATCCGAGATAGACACCGTTGGTCGATCGTCGTCCGTTTTAGTGCCATCATCCACAATGGTCGCCAAACCAGTATCGGTGCCCTGAACTGCGCCCAAACCCGTCACGGTCACGCTGAAGTCTTCCGGACCTTCATAAACTTCATCATCAATGGTCGCAATGCGCACATCAAATTCGGTAAGCATTGCTGGAACTGTTACGATGCCATCGACAGGCACAGCAACCCAACCTGCTCCGGTGTTATATTCTAGCGAGCCAAGATCATCCACTTCTGTTTCGTCTGGGTTTAAGGTCAACTGCACCTGGACTGTACCTTCCGAAGCATTACTCAATGACACGGTAAACGTCGCGATATCACCCTCATCTACGATACCCGCATCTGAGATAGATACGGTCGGGCGATCATCATCCGGGTCAGGACCAGGGCCGTTACCACCGTCGTAAATAATGCCCAGCGCACTGTCACTGCCTAGGACGCCCGTGTCACCTTGTACCGCCACAGTAAAGGTTTCATCCCCTTCGTAGACGCCATCATCTGTGGTTGGCACAGTGACTTTCAGCTCGTTCTCACCGGCGGGAATGGTATACGTACCGTCACTGTTGGCATTCACCACTGTCACACCATCAGCAAGGGTCACCACAAAGCTACCTATATCGTCCGCTTCCGCCGTGTTGCTGCCGTCGGTTGAGGTGTTCAACCTGACGGTCACATCGATATCGGCTGCCGCCGACAATCTAACGGTATACACAGCATCGGTACCTTCGTTAACACCCACGCTATCTTCGACAATATAGACACTTGGACGGTCATCGTCTGGATCGGGACCAGGGCCGTTACCACCGTCGTAAATAATGCCCAGCGCACTGTCACTGCCTAGGACGCCCGTGTCACCTTGTACCGCCACAGTGAAGGTTTCATCCCCTTCGTAGACGCCATCATCTGTGGTTGGCACAGTGACTTTCAGCTCGTTCTCACCGGCGGGAATGGTATACGTACCGTCACTGTTGGCATTCACCACTGTCACACCATCAGCAAGGGTCACCACAAAGCTACCTATATCGTCCGCTTCCGCCGTGTTGCTGCCGTCGGTTGAGGTGTTCAACCTGACGGTCACATCGATATCGGCCGCCGCCGACAATCTAACGGTATACACAGCATCGGTACCTTCGTTAACACCCACGCTATCTTCAACGATGTAGACATTCGGACGGTCATCATCTGGATCGGGACCTGGACCACTGCCGTCATCCACAATCGTCGCCGTGCCCGTATCACTGCCTTGTACTGCGCCAATGCCCGTTACCGTAACACTGAAATCTTCCGGACCTTCGTACACCGCATCA
This sequence comes from Vibrio sp. JZG120, assembly GCF_053890955.1. Lineage (NCBI taxonomy): Bacteria > Pseudomonadati > Pseudomonadota > Gammaproteobacteria > Vibrionales > Vibrionaceae > Vibrio > Vibrio sp. JZG120. Next base: position 364 of record NZ_JBSRRK010000004.1, on the reverse strand, counting down.
TCAATGGAAGCGATACGCACATCAAACTCACTCTGCCCGGCAGGCACCGTCACCACGCCATCATTTGGCACTGCAACCCAACCACTTCCCGTGTTGTATTCTAAGGTGCCCAAGTCACCGACTTCGGTATTACTCAAGTTGAGGCCTAGCTCGACTTGAACAGTGGACTCGGAGGCATTCGACAGCGTCACTTTGAAGTTCGCCGTATCACCTTCATTAATAATGCCAGCATCGGTAATAGTCACACTTGGGCGGTCATCATCGGGATCAGCTCCAGGGCCACTGCCGTCATCCACAATCGTTGCCGTGCCCGTATCGCTGCCTTGCACCGCACCAATGCCCGTTACCGTAACACTGAAATCTT
>NZ_JBSRRK010000003.1:0-123045 GCF_053890955.1 Vibrio sp. JZG120 | reverse complement strand
TCATCCACAATCGTTGCCGTGCCCGTATCGCTGCCTTGCACCGCACCAATGCCCGTTACCGTAACACTGAAATCTTCAGGACCTTCATAAACGGCGTCATCAATAGAAGCGATACGCACATCAAATTCGGTCTGTCCGGCTGGCACCGTTACCACGCCATCGTTTGGCACTGTGACCCAACCACTTCCCTTGTTGTATTCCAAGGAGCCTAAGTCGCCGGCTTCTGTATCACCGAGGTTGAGACTTAATTCGACCTCAACATCTGTAGCTGATGGATTCGATAAAGACACTTTAAAGCTGGCTAACTCACCTTCATTAATCGTCCCTGCATCGCTCATCGTTACCGTTGGACGATCATCATCAGGACTTAAACCAGGCCCACTACCATCATCAACAATGGTTGCAATCCCAGTTGCAGGTGTACTTTGTTCTTCTGTGTTTCCAGAAAGCGTAAATGTTTCTGGACCTTCGAATATAGAGTCATTTATAGAGTCGAGAGAAACCGTAAAACCATTTTCACCTAACGGGACCGACACAGTAAAAATACCGTTGTCATCGACTGAGATCTCTTCTGTTGTGCCATCGGAAAATGTTATGAGAACACTCTCGTTGACGTAGTCACTTCCCCTCTCGTCAGTAGATCCACCAATCGCAGTCTGATCGAACAGAGAAAAAGTGATATTGATATTGTCTTCTGTTGGTTGGTTAAGTGTGACGTCGAAGGAAACCAGATCGCCCTCATTGACAGTTGGGCTAGAAATCTCTTGAACAATTACTGTTGCAGGAACTGATATTGCTGTTGGTTCTGGTGGTTGTATTTGGAAAATATCGAGTAGCGTCTCTACCTGAGTACTTGAAAATCCTGTTCCGTCAGTTCCCACTGTCTCAAAATTGGTACTGGCGAGTAATTCAGCACCTGTGCGATCTATAGCCCCCGTATTTTGTGGGCTAGACCCGTTTCCTTCACCTGCAGCAGGATCAAACTCTTCACCCAGCTCAGTCGGGTCTTCCCCACTAGCAATTGCTTCAATTAACGCTGTGATATCATCAGTTACGTTTATCGAACTTCCTTGTGGTGTCACCTGCTCGATCACAAGCTCAGAAGTATCTGATACCTCATCAATTATTAACTCTCCTGGTTGAGGTAGTTGTCCCTCTTCTAGGGTCCTAATTTCCCCATCCAGCCCGATAACCACGATGTTGCCCATCAATGAGCTCAAAGTTACTCGATCCATATCTACCTCGCCCCACTTCAAACCAAGTCAAAAGTTTGTCACCCCTACATTTACGTCTATAGTTTAGTCAAAATCATCATTTTTTCGTTGTATGCGCAGCTCGTGGGATGCTTGATAACTCAAGGGGCGGAGTTATTCAAAAAGTATAGAGTTACGCTAGCTGCGAAACGCTATGATATTAAGAATTCAAGCTTTTCTCTGGCCTAAACATGCTGTGTTGCTGAGCAACATTTGCCATATGTGCTAAGGTTTAAAAAGGCGAAATTCTGGAATTTTTAAACAAAAGCCTAGTTTTAACAGTAGGTTGATAAATCCCTTACTCAAGCACTGTTATTTATGATGTTTCGTCTCAGTTATGAGATGAAATAGCAAAAAGCAACACGAATTTTTAGGAGAAATACCGTGAAATGGAACCGACTAAATATTGCTTGCTGCTGTAGTTTAATAGTGTCTTTACCCGTTTTCGGTCAAACTTTAGAGCAAGCCGTGGCATTGACGTTAAAAAACAATCCTGACATTAAGAGCGCATTTAACGAGTTCACCAGTCGAAAATACGTAAATGAAGCCTCTTCGGGCGCCTACTTACCTTCTATTGATTTAGATGCGGGCATTGGTTACGAGGGATTAGACCCTTCTGACGAGGTGGGACGTGGGGATACAGATTACACTCGAAAGGAAGCTTCGGTAACACTAACTCAGCTCATATGGGATGGCAGTGCAACCTTAAATGATATCGATCGTACCGCAGCCGATGCAGAGTCAGTTAGATTTCAACTTTTGGCCGATGCATCAGATAAAGCGCTTGAAGTCACCAAAGTGTATTTAGACGCAGTAAAAGCTTACGAAATACTCAAGCTTTCTGAAAATAACTTGGCGGTTCACAAAGATATTTACGAAGACATTAAAAAACGAGTCAACTCAGGTATCGGCTCTACCGCTGACTTAACACAGGTAGAAGCACGTTTGGCAAAAGCGCACGGTAATTTGGCAGCTGCTCAAAATAATTTGTACGACTCTCACACTATGTTCACTCGTTTAGTGGGTCAAACCCCGCAAGGGTTGATCTTTCCAAGAGCGGATCAGAATTTCATTCCATACACCATTGATGAAGCGGTAGGTTTGGCATTTGAACTACACCCTGTCATTCAAGTCGCGCTCGCAGACGTAGACTCTGCTAAGTTTCAATACAAACAATCTAAAGGTGTTAATTACCCAACCATTTCCATTGAAGCTTCACAAACATGGCGTGACGACGCTGATGGCTTAAAAGGCCGCAGTGATGAGACACTTGCCATGCTACGTCTACGCTACAACCTATTTAATGGCGGCAGTGACGCTGCAAACTCAGAAAACTTCGCCTATCAGTTAAATAAAGCGAAAGACTTACGTGAAGGTGCTTATCGCAATGTTGAAGAAGGGTTAAGGCTTTCATGGAGCGCGCTGGATTTGACCCTACAGCAAAAAGAGTTCCTGTCAGATCATGTAGACTCGGCATCTGAAACCGTTATTGCGTATGAAAAACAATATCGCATTGGTAAGCGAACGCTGCTTGATCTATTGAATACTGAAAACGAACTCTTTGAGGCACGTAAAGACTACTTAGATTCTAAATACGCAGAGCAGTACGCCAAATATCGAGTGATGAACGCAACAGGTCAACTGTTGAGTGCATTAAGGGTTGAAATGCCTAAAGAATGGCTAGAAGAAGTGGAGTATTAATTATGAAATACATAACTCTTATTGCACTCTCATTGATGATTTCGGCATGCAGTTCATCCGATAAAGGCGATGAATATGATTATATTGATACGCCCATTGCCGATCAGTGGGCAGATCATCTTGATGATGATTCTGATGGAGTCATTAATGAGCGCGATTTATGTCCGGGTACTCCTTTAGGTGCCGAGATTGATAACGATGGCTGCGGTTCGTATGTCGACTCCTCGCAAGAAATGCAAATTCGAGTTCTGTTCGCGAATGATTCCGATGTGATCAATCCTATCTTTACGGAGCAAATTCGAGAACTATCCGACTTCTTGAAGGAGTATCCAAATACATCGATAGAGATTCAGGGCTATGCCAGTCGCACTGGTACTGCAGAGCACAATCTTGACTTATCTAAACGCCGCGCTGAGAACGTTAGAAAAGAACTCATGATGAATGGTATTAGTGGAGATAGAGTCACCATTGTCGGCTATGGAGACACGGTACTTGCAACACAAGGCACCGACCAAGTGAGCCATGCGTTGAACCGTCGAGTCACCGCAACGGTGATTGGCCACAAAGGTGAAGTGAAGAAAGAGTGGACCGTTTTCACGACACTTCCTAAGAGCTAACATCGCAATGAACGGAGTTTAAAAGTAAAAGGTCTAGCAAAATGCTAGACCTTTTTTGATTTTCAATTTTACCTGTGGCTAGACATGCTACATGTCTTTGTATTGCGCTTCTAAACTTGCAATCAGACTTTGAGTCACATCATCGACACTTGCACCATCAAAATGGATGTCCAATGTCGAGCCACCTTTCGTAATACTCAAGTTCGCTTCCGAGCCGCCATCTGGTGCCACTTCTACGTGATACTCTCCGACATCACCAGTATGATCACCGGACTGAAGATCAGTAAGAAGCTCACCAACTTCATCTTTTGATAAGTCATCAAACAGATCGGAGAAGTCTAAAGTATCCTCATCTTTGTTGAAATCAGTAACCGTATCAACCTCGTTGGTCACTTCACTCCACTTAAAGATGTCAGAGCCCTCATCTCCCGTTAAGATATCATTACCTAAACCACCAATCAGAATGTCATCACCTTCACCGCCAACGAGTATGTCGTTACCACCCTGACCAAACAGTAAATCGTTGCCAGCACCACCAGATAAGTTATCCGACTTATCACCTTGGTGAGATTGGTTGAATTCTTCTAAGTTATTTTTAACGTATTCATGGATGCCTTCACCATCAATGGTAGAAACATCTTGACCCGTTTGCTGTGCCACATGTGATTGAATCGCACTCAAACCTTGCTCATTACCGCCAAATTCAATTAAATCACCCAGCAAGATATCGTCACCTTCTCCACCCTGAATAGTGTCTGAGCCTTGTTTTAGGGGCACATCTTGACCCAATATCGTTTCAGCAAGTTTAGTAACATCGATATCTGACTCTACCACACCATCAGTGTCATACTGCTTAAGTGTTTGTTCATCAACACCACTACCAAGACCTATCGACTCTACTGAAGACAATGCAGCTAACACTTGATACATATGTTGAGCTTGTGTTGAGCTACCACCTTCATCGTAGTAACGGATAGAACCATTATATCTGTCGATATCACCAAGGGTTCTGCCTGTTAGCGGTGAATATACCTGACCGTAACTATCTATAACGACGTCACCTTTGTAGGTAACCGTCTGTCCGTATGAATAACTACTGTTACTAACTATATCTTGCAGGGTAACAAGCTTGCCAGAATCATCGACATCCAAAATCACTTTCGAGAATTCATTCGGCGCTAAATGATAGAGATGCGTTGCTCTATTTGGTTGACCATCAGTAACAAAGTACGTGATATTTTGGCCACTAGGGTTAGGTTGACTGCTAAACCATTCAACAGCTGACTGTAAACCCGCCTCATAGTTTGTGCCGCCGTCACCCTCATCACCTATAGCACTATTCAGTTCTTTTACAAACTCATCTCTTGCTGTTGGAGAACTCAAGTCAACGGAAATAACTGCTGACGCACTTGAAGCAAACTCACTGAGGTGAATATTCACTGTTCCAGGCTTCTCACCCTGATTTGCAGCGCTTAACAGTTCATCAAACACATCTAGCACTTCTTGCTTCGCAGTTCCTACCCAGTTACCCATGCTCCCTGAAGTATCCAAAACAAAGGCGATGTTGTAGTCCTGACCGGCAATGATCTCCAACCCTTGGACATCGCCAACAATAATATCGTGATCGTCACTGCCCGTTATCTGATCGTTCCCATGTGAACCCGACTCTAGAACATAGTCACGAGCTGTAAGCGCAACAGACTCTGTTGTTGAAGCGGCATCATTATTTGCTTCTTCAACCGACGTCGCGGTAACGCTTAGTGGGAACTCTAGACTACCTTCATAATCAAACGGTACTCTGATATCTAAAGAGACCTTACCGTTAGCATCCAGGGTGACAAGATAATTACCGTTTGCGTCCTGATTAACGGCATGTCCATCGATATACAGCTCTACACCATCCGGCAAACCTTCCACAAAAACAGTTTGCGCCAAGCTTTCACTTCCATCGACATCAACCAAATCAACGTTAATATCAACGGGAATCCAACGCTCTTGAAGCACTTCATAGGTGCCGTCGGGCTTCAATTCAACGACTTTGTCTGCAAAAACAATTCGTTCAATTTCATATAAGTGATCACCACGATCATCACTACCTGTGTGGTCGTTTACCGAATCGATAGAACGATTATCTAGCAAAATCCAATATGGGACTTGACCTCCATGATCGTCTTTGAAGGTCATTTTGTAGTCACTGAAGTTTCCAGTTAAGTAAACCGTATCTCGGCCATCATAATCTGTAATAGTGGACGCATCATCACCATAGAAAGAGTCGTTATTACCACCGCCAATAAATACGTCATCACCGCCACCACCGTAGAAGGTGTCATTGTAATCAGTCCCAACGAATAAACTATCGGTATCACTTCTGTCGTTGTTGTCTCCTAGCATCACTCCGGCGTATGAGTGATTTTTTTGCACGACATCATCCAAACCAAGATCAGCAGCGACGAGTTCATTCTCTGTAGGCGTTTTATCTATCGCAGAAGTGGCTAAGTTGTGATTAGGATCAACAGCATCTCTCTTTACTAACTCTCCAACATTAATCGTGATCGCAGGGGCATCTGCAACTGCGACAACGTTGATATCAAGCGTATTTGTTGCGCCAGTATTTGTGGTGTAATTAATTAATGGAACATCACCTGACCAGTGCTCGGTAGGTTCAAATACGTAACTACCATCTTGGTTTACTAATAAAGTGCCACTAGTCAAAGATACGTTTTCACCTACCGCATAGTCAGTGTCATTAATAGTAATGTGATCAACCATCAGAAGGTTGTCGTCATCAGAGTCATTACGCAATACGTTACCCTGTAGCGAATTATCTTCGTTGGTCTTCTCAATATCACTTTCCGTTTCCGTCGGTAAGTTCTCATGTACTACAACATTGATCGCCAAGTTAGATTCTGCTGAATCACCATTCGCGCGTTCTGTACTCGTTGCCTTCAAATTGATTGTGAAGTCATCATGGGAGCCCGCTGGTGGAGTCACAGTAAGTGCATCTAATGCCCAACTTGTCACGTCCAGTTCTTCATCAATGGTTGCTACAGTAATAGAACTGTTTCCATCTGAAAGGATCGCACCTACAGGTAAGCCAGTTAGCGTGACTTTAAGTGATTCAGAGCCATCTGTATCATTTAAGCTTGCTTTAATTTCAGAGAGCGGTATCGCTGTATCTTGTAACCCTTCGTTCAGCTGATATGTTTCGTAAAACGCAACACCATTAACTTCTCGTAGTTCAGACGTTCTGATATCAGTTGCTTCTAGTGCACTTTCATCACTAACTACGTAAAGACTACTATTGCTCAGATTGACAGGCGCTTGTCCATTAATGGATACATCCACATTAAAGTTACCCGGACCACTTTGGTTATGGTGATAGATTTCAATTGGATAAAAGCCAGATACCGAAGGGGTAAAGCTAGCACCCTTAATATCACCACTGTCGCTACCCCAACGAGCTTGATCAAGTAACGTACCACCCAACTTGATAGCAAGGCTATCATCTGCTTGGCCAACAAAGTCGTAACTTGAACCAGCTTCCAGATAAACAAGAGATGTAACGAGAACGGCCTCATTTGCTAAGGTCGCATTAGTACCTAAATCTTCTACATTTGCCCAACTCAATCGAGTACCATCGGCTTCATCAAGAACGTTGATCGCTGAGATTAGAGTCTCTCCATTGACCCCCATACCATCACTAGAACCAACTTGAACATTACTCCATGTCGTAACGTTAAACTCTTGTTGGGGTAATGAGTTCTCGTGCGTCACTGCGATTAAGTTCGGTTTATCAGCGATAGGGTTTACGTCTATTGTCAGTGTTGACTCTTGACCAGTACTCTGTCCATCTGTTGGTTTAAAGCCAATTTGAGCGTAACTAGACTCCTGATCTCCGACTTGATTTCCGCCGAAACTGTCACTGCCAGACTCATTTAATTCAGGTACAAAACGAACACTGTTTTCATCAAAGAGCGATTTATCAAGCACTTGATCGATTTGGACAGACTGCCAATCGCCCTCCGAATCTTTATACTCTAATGACCCATCGCTAGGAAGCGTTGTGATTTGGACGGAGAGCTCTGATACGTTAGAGTCCACATCGCTAATACCGAATGATGACCAATCAAGCATCACTTGGGTATCTTCACTCATCTCAACCGCGGAAGGCGAAGATTCAGGTGCATCATTCACATTTACCAGAGAAACATTGACCTCGGCAGTATCAATCCCGCCAGTTCCATCGATAACCTCAACCTGAAGCGTATAATCGCCCAAGTCAACATCATCGATTGTCTTGTTCAATGAAATCTCTCCGCTTGTCGGGTCGATATCAAAAATACCATTAGTGGTCGAGCCATCTGCAAAGCGGTATACAAGCACGTCATTATCGTGATCTTCAGCAACGACCGTACCAATAACGGACCCACTCACCGTGTTTTCGTTAACTGACCCGAAGTCGTAAACATCATCATTTGGTTTGTCACCAGCACTATCGCCGCCAGAAATAAACTCTGGAGCGTGCTGAGCATCTATAATAGAGACTGTTGCTTCATTCGAGTCACTTGCAAGCGTCGAATCTGCACCAACCGTACCAATTAGAGTCACAGTTAGGTTTTCAAGATCTTCGTAAATACCATCATCGAGAGTTTTTATATCAATCGGCGCCGACGTTTTACCCGCTGGAATCGTGACTGTGTACGTACTTGGAGCAATATAATCTTTGTCATCAACATTCCCGCTGATTGTGAATGTTACCAGTACATCTTCATCTGCTTTTTGGTCAATGTTGACGATAAATTTTGCATCACTACCTTCATCAACTGAGGATTGATCTGAGCTAATAGTCACTTTCGGTGCACTTTGGGCATCAACGATCACAACACTTGCGCTGTTATTTGAAGCAATGCTCGCATCAGCGCCATCCACCTCTTTAATGGTTACTGTGAAAGATTCTGTGCCCTCATAAATACCATCGGTGAGCGTCAGTAAGTCAAGAGCAGCTGAAGATTGACCCGCAGGAACTTCAACACTCAGAACGCCAACAAAATCTTTTCCATCTTGGGCCACGCCACTATATTCGACATGAACCGTAACGCTCTCATCTGCAACTTTATCAAGTGTCAGCGTAAAGCCTGCCGTTTCACCTTCATTTACGCTGTTTTGATCGGCACTAATACTAACTAAAGGTGCAGGATCAGAATCCACAATATTTGCGTTACCAGTTGCAATACCATTACTGGTGACACTACCGATTTCCGTAACCGTCAGACCAAAGCTCTCATTACCTTCATGGACATTATCTAGTTTGGTCGGGACTGCGACTTTAATTTCAGCGACACCTGGAGGTATAGTAACGTCTCCATTAGGCGCTATATCTAATGCTTGAGTTTGACCATGAGTATCCACATAGGTCACTACCATAGTGCCTAGATCAACATCTTCTGCAGTATAGCTATCATTTGTTGTTGACTTCAGATTGACGACAACGGCCTCTTGAACAGGGTTAGAGAGTAAAACGGTAAATATTGCGTTAGTTCCTTCAATGACATCGCCGGCATCTACTACGCTAAGTTCTGTACTATCATTATCAAGAACTGTTGCCGTCCCCGTTTCACCGCCGAGCTCAAGAACGATCGTTTCACTGCTTTCCACAACCAAATCATCAATAGTCGGAATCGATATTTCGAAGCTACTTATACCTGCAGGAACAATCAAGTAACCACCTAAGAAAACAACACCATTTGTGTAGGTTGCATTTGATAGATTTACGTCATTCTTATCAACTGAAGAACCTTGAGCAAGCATATCAACTTGGTACTTAACAGCAGTACTGGTGACTTCATCTAGAACAACCGAAAACGTGACATTGTCACCCTCAGTCACGCTATCACCGACCACAGACAGACTTGGCCCATTTTCAGCAACATTACCATCTAGCATTTCATTAACGATATTGACTGTAGATGGATCGCTAACGCCACTTTCAGAGTCGACGGCCGCATATCCAAAGCTGTCTTCGGCAGGAACACCTTCTACATAACGTAACTCCCAGTTACCTTCATTTTTCGTAGAAAAATCTAACTGAGTAATGACCGAACCTTCAGGAAGAGCTAGATCTTTCCCATAACCAACGCTTGTTTCTTGGAATAGCATGAAGTTGCCTTCAGGCTTCAAAAACTCGAACGTTTGAGTCTGTTGGACATTATTTGAATCTAAGTATGTAACCGTAATAAGCGCTGCGTTGTCATCACCGTAATCAAACAATCCACCTAGTCCATCTAGTCCAAGGTTTACGCTGCCCACAGGGTTGTTAGACAAATCGATCGTAATCGTTTCACCCTTCTCAATACCTTGCCCATCATTGTCAGCGATACCATTGCCGATGTGTGACACCTGGCGGTTGTACTGCGCAAGCTCACCGCTATCAGAAGAAATAGTGATAGAGGCTCCATTTGCTAAATGCTCAGTACGGGAATGTGATGGACCACCATCTTCACTTAATCCCCAGTTATTGAAATCTGTTGTAGATTCCGAGCCATTAGGCGTATTTGGACGATCTTTGATACCTAATAAGAAGCCAACATTATCAGCTTCATAGTAAAGGCTGTCTTTGTCATAAAGCGTATCGCTTACTTCTTTAATTTCGTGCAACTCACCATCACTATCTTTAAAGAACAACGTACCTGAGGTTGGCAGTTCAGTAATTCGGACATGTAGATCGTTGCCTTTTAAGTCGTCTTCAACATCCGCGATATGATCTTGAGAGTCACCGCTACCCAGAGGGTTCGTATCGGTATCAAACACAACGTGCGTAAGCTGATCATCGGCCACATGCGTAAAGTCTTCACTGTCAGGTTTGTCGTTTACTGGCGTGACATCAACTTTAACAATGGTGGATTCACTGACACCACCGGAGGTGACGATATAGGTGAAACTGTCTACCCCGTGGTAGTTGTCGTTCGGCGTGTAGGTCACGGTGCCATCAGGGTTGACCGAGACAGTACCGTTAGCTGGGCCTTTATTGGTATCAAGCGACACTACTTTATCGTCGCCGTCAAACGTGTCGTTACCTAAGACTTTAATGATGGTTGGCGTGTCTTCCACGACTGTCGCGCGGTCAGATTCAATATCCGCCACAGGTGCAACCATGAAGTTCACCGTTTGGCTGATGCTTTCACCACTTGGATCAGTAGCAGTAAACGTTAGGGTTTCTGAGCCGTTCCAGTCTGCAGTCGGAGTGATATTGGCAACGCCATTCACAATAGAGACTTGGATGTTGTTATTGCCAGAGACGGAGAATTCTAGCGAGGAATCGGAATCTTTAAATACTTCATTCAAGTCGATCGTGTATGCATCGAAATCTTCCGATAAAACTTGGTCTGCAATCGCATTTTCAACAGTTGGTGCATCGTTAACACGATTCACAATCAAACTATCACTGTCGTTAGCCGTTGGATTAACACCATCCGATACTGACGCGCTTATAGTCAGATCTTTAAGGTTGAGTTCATCGTTGTTAACTGCATCAACACCCGCTTGAGTTAGTTTGACTTCATTGCCAACCAACACGAAGTAACCGTTTGAATTGTTTTCTAAAGAAACGGTTAATTGGTCTTCTGGCGTATCAGAATCAGCGACTTCCAACGTCGCCACTACCGTATCCGTGTTCACTGCGTCTTCAGTAATGCTTTCCACGGCATCGACCTTGATGGTTGGCGCATCGTTTACTGGATTAACGGTAACGGTCACCTTCGCTTGATCAGTCAGCACACCGTCGGTGATGGTGTAAGTGATCTCAGCATCACCATTGAAGTTTTCTCCCGGAGTGAAGACGAGTTTTCCATCCACCACTTCAACCGTACCCTGCTCTTTAGGTACAGAGGCTGATTCAATACTCAGCTTATCGCCATCCACATCGCTGTCGTTTGGCAGGACATCAATCGTCACTGGTGTGTCTTCGTCAGTAATCGCCGTGTCATCTTTTGCCACTGGCGCATCGTTGACTGGCGTCACATCGACGTTCACCGTGGTGGATTCCGATACCCCACCGGACGTAACGATGTAGGTAAAGCTGTCTGCCCCGTGGTAGTTGTCGTTTGGCGTGTAGGTTACGCTGCCGTCCGGGTTGACCGAGACCGTGCCGTTAGCTGGGCCTTTATTGGTATCAAGCGACACTACTTTGTCGTCGCCGTCAAACGTGTCGTTACCTAAGACCTTGATGATAGTTGGCGTGTCTTCAACAACCGTCGCTTTGTCTGCCACGATGTCCGCCACAGGCGCTACCGTGAAGTCCACCGTTTGACTGACGCTCTCGCCGCTTGGATCGGTAGCAGTAAACGTTAGGATTTCTGAGCCGTTCCAGTCTGCGGTTGGTGAGATGGTCGCGATGCCATTTTCAATCGAAACCAACACGTTGCTGTTGCCGGACACTGAGAAGCTAAGCACGGAGTCGCTGTCTTTAAATGCGTCGTTTAAATCAATCGTGTAGGTCGCGAAATCTTCCGATAACACTTGATCTGTAATGGCATTATCAACTGTTGGCGCATCGTTAACACGATTCACAACCAAGCTATCACTGTCGCTAGCCGTTGGATTAACACCATCCGACACTGACGCGCTGATAGTCAGGTCTTTAAGGTTGAGTTCATCGTTGTTAACCGCGTCAACACCCGCTTGAGTTAGCTTGACTTCATTGCCAACCAACACGAAGTAGCCGTTTGAGTTGTTCTCTAAAGAAACGGTTAATTGGTCTTCTGGCGTATCAGTATCACGAACCGTTAAGGTTGCGACTACCGTATCAGTGCTCACTGCATCTTCAGTGATGCTTTCTACGGCATCAACTTTGATAGTTGGCGCATCGTTTACTGGATTAACGCTAACTACCACTTTCGCTTCGTCGGTCAATTGACCATCCGTTACGATGTAGGTAATTTCAGCGTCGCCATTGAAGTTTTCTGCAGGAGTGAAAACGAGTTTTCCATCCACCACTTCAACCGTACCCTGCTCTTTAGGTACAGAGGCTGATTCAATACTCAGCTTATCGTCATCCACATCAGTGTCGTTTGGCAGAACATCAATAGTAACTGCGGTGTCTTCTTGTGTCGTAGCGATGTCATCTTTCGCCACTGGCGCGTCGTTGACCGGCGTCACATTGACTTCAACGGTAGTGAATTCGGATACACCGCCTGATGTCACGACATAAGTGAACGTATCTTTGCCGACGTAGTTGTCATCTGGTGTGTAGGTCACCGTGCCGTTGTTATTCACAATGACGGTGCCATTTTTAGGACCATTATCGGCGTCCAAAGACACCACTTTATCAGTGCCTTCGAACGTGTCGTTACCTAAGACGTTAATGATGGTTGGTGTGTCTTCGACTACATCCGCACTATCAGCCTCAATGTCAGCTACTGGTGCTACCGTAAAGTTCACCGTTTGACTGATGCTTTCACCGCTTGGGTCTTTAGCTGTGAAAGTAATTGTCTCTTTGCCATTCCAATCCGCAGTCGGAGTGATGGTAGCAACACCATTCACAATAGAAATTTGGATGTTGTTATTGCCAGAGACTGAGAATTCTAGCGAGGAATCGGAATCTTTGAATACTTCATTCAAGTCGATCGTGTATGCATCGAAATCTTCCGATAACACTTGATCTGTAATGACATTATCAACTGTTGGCGCATCGTTAACACGATTCACAACCAAGCTATCACTGTCGCTAGCCGTTGGATTAACACCATCCGACACTGACGCGCTGATAGTCAGGTCTCTAAGGTCGAGTTCATCGTTGTTAACCGCGTCAACACCCTCTTGAGTTAGCTTGACTTCATTGCCAACCAACACGAAGTAACCGTTTGAGTTGTTTTCTAGCAACACCGTAAGCTCATCTTCCGGCGTGTCAGTATCGCGAACCGTTAAGGTTGCCACTACCGTATCAGTGCTCACTGCGTCTTCAGTGATGCTTTCCACGGCATCAACCTTGATGGTTGGTGCATCGTTTACTGGGTTAACGGTAACGGTCACCTTCGCTTGGTCAGTCAGCACACCGTCGGTGATGGTGTAAGTGATCTCAGCATCGCCATGGAAGTTCTCTGCCGGTGTGAACACCAGTTTTCCATCAATAATTTCGACTGTACCTTGTGTTTCAGGTACAGACGCTGATTGGATAGACAGCGTATCGCCATCCACATCGGTGTCGTTTGGCAGGACATCAATCGTCACTGGCGTGTCTTCGTCAGTAACAGCGGTATCATCTTTTGCCACTGGCGCATCGTTGACTGGCGTCACATCGACGTTCACCGTGGTGGATTCACTGACGCCCCCGGAGGTAACGATGTAGGTGAAACTGTCTGTACCGTGGTAGTTGTCGTTTGGCGTGTAGGTTACGCTGCCATCAGGGTTGACCGAGACCGTGCCGTTAGCTGGACCATTGTTGGTATCCAGCGACACCACTTTATCGTCGCCTTCGAACGTGTCGTTATCTAAGACCTTGATGATGGTCGCCGTGTCTTCCACAACCGTCGCTTTGTCTGCCACGATGTCCTCCACAGGTGCAACCGTGAAGTTCACCGTTTGGCTAGCACTCTCACCGCTTGGGTCGATGGCTGTGAACATTAACTCTTCTGAGCCGTTCCAGTCCGCGGTTGGGCTGATGGTCGCAATACCGTTCTCTATTGAGACATTTACATTACTATTACCAGAGACGCTGAAGGTCAGATCGCCATCCACATCGCTGAAAGCGGTATTTAGATCGATGGTGTATGGCGTGAAATCTTCCGCCAAGGTTTGGTCTGCGATGCTACTTTCAACTACAGGCGTGTCGTTCACGGCATTCACCGTAACTTTTACAGTCGCTTGGTCAGCTAGAGAACCATCAGTAACGGTATAAGTGATTTCAGCGTCGCCATGGAAGTTCTCTGCCGGTGTGAACACCAGTTTTCCATCAATAATTTCGACTGTACCTTGTGTTTCAGGTACAGACGCTGATTGGATAGACAGCGTATCGCCATCCACATCGGTGTCGTTTGGCAGGACATCAATCGTCACTGGAGTATCTTCGTCAGTAACAGCGGTATCATCTTTTGCCACTGGCGCATCGTTGACTGGCGTCACATCGACGTTCACCGTGGTGGATTCACTGACGCCCCCGGAGGTAACGATGTAGGTGAAACTGTCTGTACCGTGGTAGTTGTCGTTTGGCGTGTAGGTTACGCTGCCATCCGAGTTGACCGAGACCGTGCCGTTAGCTGGACCATTGTTGGTATCCAGCGACACCACTTTGTTGTCGCCTTTGAACGTGTCGTTACCTAAGACCTTGATGATGGTCGGCGTGTCTTCCACAACCGTCGCTTTGTCTGCCACGATGTCCGCCACAGGCGATACTGTGAAGTTCACCGTTTGGCTAACGCTTTCGCCGCTTGGATCGGTAGCAGTAAACGTTAGGGTTTCTGAACCGTTCCAGTCCGCGGTTGGAGTGAACGTAGCAATGCCATTGACGATCGCCACTTGAATGTTGCTGTTGCCAGAGACGCTAAACGTTAACTCGCCATCGGCGTTATCCACATCGCTGAAAGCGGTATTTAGATCGATGGTGTATGGCGTGAAGTCTTCTGCCAAGGTTTGGTCTGCGATGCTGCTTTCAATCACAGGCGTGTCGTTTACCTCATTCACCGTGACTTTGACCGTCGCTTCGTCAGTCAACGAACCATCGGTGACGGTGTAAGTGATCTCAGCGTCGCCATTAAAGTTTTCTGCCGGTGTGAACACCAGTTTGCCATCAATAATTTCGACTGTACCTTGGTCACTCGGCACAGACGCCGATTCAATGCTTAACGTATCACCATCGATGTCAGTGTCGTTTGGCAACACATCAATCGTTACTGAGGTATCTTCCTCTGTAATTGTTGCGTCATTAAGGGCAATAGGCGCATCGTTAACTGAGTTTACTGTTACCGAGACTTGAGCTTCATCCTCTAGCTCACCATCTGAGATGGTGTAGCTAATAGTTGCATTACCATTGAAGTATTCAGCCGGAGTGAAAACAAGCTTACCATCGACAATCTCAACGATACCTTGCTTTTCTGATACAGAAGCAGAAGTAATGGATAAATCGTCACCTTCAATGTCACTGTCGTTAGCGAGCACATCAATTACAACCTGGGAATCTTCGTCAGTTTGAATCGCATCGTTAGTCGCTATTGGCGCGTCATTAACAGGCTTAATATCTAAATTAGCAGTGCCATTAATAACACCCCCATCGTCATCAATGATGTCATAGGAGAATGACACTTCAGTATCATCATCAGCTTCTGGGATATAAGTCCAAGATCCATCGTTGTTATCAATTAAAGTGCCATTCCCACTCTCAATAGTGACGTTTGTAACGATAAGAGTATCAGCATCGTCAATATCGACATTCGATAGTAATTCTTCGGTAGTTATCGTGATGCGATCGCTATCTTCTTCGATAGCGCTTAATGTCACTGGAGAATTAGTAAGTGGTTTATTTGAGCCATCTCCACTGGTTTCTATATTTGTTGCGAAAAAGTCATTTAAGGTCAACGCTTGTGTTTCAGATAAACCGAGGGATTCCAAGCCAATAGTTTCAAAATTTGTTGAGGCCAGTACTTCAGTGCCATCCCGTGCAATCGTGGCACTATTTTGTAAACTTGAACCACTGTTTTCACCCGCAGCTGGCGCGAGTTCTTCATCAACTATAGAAGGGTCTTGACCTTGCTCAATAGCACCAATAATTCGTGCCACATCATCTGAAATATCTTTTGAGCCTTGCTCTTCAGTTAGTTGAATGTTCAAATTTAGAGGTGCAGCATCTGTCGTTGCCACTACCACTTCACCTGGTAGGGGCTGTTGTCCTTCTGTTAGGACTCTCAGCTCCCCATCTAAACCTATTACGACGACTTGATTACCGAGTGACACTAACGCTGTACGATCCATATAAATCTTAACCCTAAATAACTGTCAAGTTTTTGACTAACAATACTAATTTGCTATATATTGCCTGATTATATAGTGCAATAACAGCAATTTGATGCTCAATTAAGTAATTATGTGTCATACATCAATAGGAATCTATGCGCATATTTATCTTGTTTTAATAAAAGCCACTCAACTCTTGTTAAACATCAATTTCACTTTAAAATCGGGATCCTTATTCAAAATTTAGACCCACCAAATGAATTGATTTATCAAGAATGAAACAAATGAACAATGAATCAACAGGTTACTTCTTCGTGTATTAATGTTATTGTGCGCTAAATTATTGACGCCCTTATAGGTATCCCACTTATAAGCCCTCTCACCTCGAGAAATTTTATTATTATCTAGGAGAATCACAGTGAAGTGGACTCGTGCCAACGCCTTTTGCATTGGTGTGTTCGCAGCTAGTCATGCTTTTGGGCAAACACTAGAGCAAGCGGTTGAAAACACATTAAAAACCAATCCTGACATCAAAAGTGCGTTCAATGAATTCGTTAGCAAGCAGTATGTGAATGAAGCATCTGGCGGTGCTTACCTCCCATCCGTAGATTTAGACGCCGGTATCGGTTATGAAGGCATTAACCCAGCAGAAGCAGGGCGAGATTCAACGGATCTGACAAGAAAAGAAGCGACCGTGACACTAACCCAGTTGATATGGGACGGTTCTGCGACACTTAACGATATGGATCGAACAGCAGCTGACGCAGAATCAGTTCGTTATCAACTGCTCGCTGATGCTCAAGACACGGCACTCGAAGTGGCAAAGGTTTACTTAGATTCAGTAAAAGCTTATGAAATTCTTACACTTTCAGAAAACAACTTGAAGGTTCATAAGAAGATCTACGAAGACATTAAAAAGCGAGTTAACTCAGGACTTGGGTCTACCGCTGACCTAACTCAAGTAGAAGCTCGTTTAGCAAAAGCTCACGGTAACTTGGTGGCGGCTCAGAACAACTTATATGACAGCCACACCACGTTTACACGCCTTGTCGGACAGTCCCCACAAGGATTGATTTTTCCGCGAGCGGACCAGAACTTTATTCCCTACACCATAGATGAAGCAATTGACTTGGCATTTGAATCGCATCCAGTAATCAAAATTTCGATGGCAGATGTAGACTCAGCTAAGTTCCAATATAAGCAATCTAAGGGAACTTACTATCCAACGATATCTGTAGAAGCGGCTCAAACGTGGCGTGATGATGCAAGCGGTATCGAAGGAAGCAGTGATGAAACGACAGCGATGCTGCGTATGCGTTACAACCTCTTTAATGGTGGTAGTGATGTCGCCAATGCTGAAAACTTTGCCTATCAACTAAACAAAGCCAAAGATTTACGAGAACGCGCATACCGCAGCGTTGAAGAAGGGCTTCGTCTATCATGGAGCGCGTTAGATTTAACGCTTCAGCAAAAAGAGTTTCTGGCGGATCACGTAGATTCGGCATCTGAAACTGTTATCGCCTACGAGAAACAGTATCGCATCGGTAAACGAACCCTTTTGGATTTGTTAAATACTGAAAACGAGTTATTTGAAGCGAGAAAAAACTACTTGGATGCTCGATATTCAGAGCAATACGCGAAATACCGTGTAATGAATGCGACCGGCCAATTGTTAAATGCCTTGCGAGTCGATGTGCCTACGGAATGGAATGAAAAGGTGGAGTACTAATCATGAAACCAATGAAAATTCTATTTGCATTAAGCCTTCTCGCCGTTACTCAACAGGTTGTTGCTGAAGACGAGTATGACTATCGACCTGTACCAAGTGCAGAGCAAATCGCTGACCTTCAAGATGAAGATAACGATGGCGTCATCAACGCTCGAGATATGTGCCCTGGAACACCGGAAGGCTCAGAAGTCGACAATGACGGTTGCGGCGAATACATTAAAGCATCAGATAACATGCAAGTGAGAATACTTTTTGCCAATGATTCTGATGAAATCAATCCCGTGTTCAGAAGACAAGTACGTGAACTGTCCGATTTTTTAAAAGAATACCCTACTACGTCTATCGAACTGCACGGCTACGCGAGTAAAGTTGGTGGCTCTCAGCACAACCAAGATCTATCAGAGAGACGAGCGCGCAATGTCCGTGAGGCGCTATTGAGCTACAACATCGAACCGAGCAGAGTTCGTATTGTTGGCTTTGGTGATACTCACCTAGCGCAACAAGGCACCGATGAAGTCAGCCACGCTTTAAACCGCCGAGTAACTGCTTCTGTCGTTGGTTATAAAGGCGAGATTAAAAAAGAGTGGACAATATTCACTACCCTCCCTGAAAGGTAAAAATGTCTGTATTAATGTTTGTTTAAACAAGCATTAATAAATCTAGGACGACATAAGAAAAGGAGCTTCGGCTCCTTTATTTTTACTCATTGCAATAACCGTATTATGCTTTAGGAATCGGCACTTTAGTGTTACCCTAGCGGCGTCATAACAACGAGAGTTTTGAAATGAGCAAACTTACATCAGATATCCAAGCAAACCTTGACCTTTTTGTTGCAGAAACGAAAGAAAACCAACTGGTTTGGGGTTTACGCAATGAAGAAGGTTGGCTATCTTGCGATTCAACTGAATTCGAAAACAGTGAAGTCATGCCTTTCTGGTCTTCGAAAGAAGATGCAGAAGCGCACAATGTTGAAGAATGGGCTGACTTCACTGTACTAGAAATCCCACTAGATATCTTTGTTGAAGATTGGCTTTTAACTCTTGCAGAAGATGGTGTTCTTGTTGGTACTAACTGGAACGATCAGCTAGAAGGCAAAGAAATGGAGCCTCAAGATCTAGCAAAGCTTTACATTGCATAACGATTTCTAGACCTCAACTTTATGTTGGGGTCTTTCTTTTGATGCTCTTTTTTTGATATATCGACCAAGTGCATAGTTTTCCTATTCTTTTTCTTCGTACACCCAACTCAATCACAACGCTGATCAATTAATAGCGCTATGATTCTCCAATTCCAAAGCAACAAAAGAACATAAGGCACGTTTAAATATGCGCACGCTCTATCCTTTGCTTGCGTCACTCTTACTCGCCCCGGTATATGCTAGTGACACTCAAGATATTGAGCCAGAACAAAATATCACGCAGTGGCACGCCGTTTATCAAACCACATTGAGAAGTAATCCTGACTCAGCATTAAGCATGCTTCAAGATCGATACCACACCGCGAAATCGCACAGCGAAAAACTCTACGTCAGCGGGCTGATTTATGAATACATGTCGAACATAAAGCAGCCGTACTATGGAAGCAGCCAAGTTCTCAACAATAACTTTGCTCAGTTAGAGTCAGAGTACATTCTTGCCTTAAATGAACGTAAGCATGGTAGTTATGACGCCTCAGTAAATAGCTTTTCTTCATTGCGACAAAAAATGAAGCAGACTTCAGATTCTGAAGGCAAAGCTTTGATGAACTATCAGCTCTGTTATACGTTGAATCAACAAGGTCGTTATCACAAAGCAAACTTTTATTGCTCGTCGTTAGAAAGCCATCTAAGTCAACAACACCAAGAAAACTTCCCTATTGATCTCGCGTTACGTGTGGTAGCGAATAACTATAACTATCGTGGTGACTATGAAAAAGCGCTGAGCCTTTATAGAAAGCTGCTGGCCAACATGTCTGCTCAAAGCGATCCTTCTGGCATTTACAATGACGTCGGAAATTTGCTAGCAGAGCTTGGGCAGTTTGAACAATCAGAACAATATCTCATCCAAGCCCTACTCGCTCGTCAAGATGAAGGGACACCACTCAAAGTCGCCCAGGTCGAACATAGCCTTGGGGCAATGTATAAGAAATCCAAAGAATTCGATAAAGCCATCAATCATTATCAAAATGCATTAACAATACTCAACCAGCTCCAATACCCATATGGTCAAGGGTTAAGCTACTTAGGGCTGTCTGCGGTTTTAGCCGAAAGTGGGCAACTGGATACCGCAGTAGATTACATTAGAAAAGCTTTAGACATTGCTGAAACGTATGAAAATACGCACCTCGAAACGGAAGGGCATTTAGCTGCTGGGTTCGCGTATTTGAAAAACCATGCTACTGAAAAATCGATTGCACATGGCAAAGTCGCGTTAACACTAGCGATCAATAACTCTAGGCCATTATTACAGGCACAAGCTCAATTACTCCTTTCCAAAGCGTACCAAGCCCAAGGTGATTATAAACTGGCATTAGAGCACCACGAAGCCTATTCAAACATTGAATTGGCCAACCGAGACGCTAGCAATATTAAAGCATTAGAGGCATTAGACCTCACAAAGAAAGAGTACGAATATGATCTTCAAGTCGCTCGGTTGAATAATGAAAAAAGCTTAAATCAGCATCAATTTGAGAAGCTTACCGATCAAAAGCGCACTTATAATTTTGTGGTTTCCTGTTTGTTGGTCTTGCTCATTCTGGCATTGATACTTCAGCGACAAACACGACAAAAAGCTAAAATAGATAGTCTAACATGTTCGTTGAATAGAGCGGCAATTATAGAGACCATCAAAGGCCAAACCTCCAAAGCGGACGAAGACTTCCGCTATGTTATAGCATTAATCGACCTTGATGACTTTAAGACGATAAATGATCAATACGGTCATCCGACTGGCGACTTGGTGTTACAGCAAGTTTGCCAAGTGCTTAAAGCTAAGCTCAATAAGGGAGAGTATATCGGCCGTTTGGGTGGAGAAGAGTTTATCTTATTATTGAAAAACGTCGATGAAATTGACGTTCCTTTCCGGGTGCAAAGCCTACACAAAACGATTTCAGAGAAGCGCGTACGCACGGTAAATAATAGTGATCTGAGTGTAACTGCTAGCTTGGCCTATCTATCAACATCAATGCCGCTTACCAACTTTGATGAACTTTATTCGATACTAGACCAAGCTTTATACCAGGCTAAAAAGCAGGGAAAAAACATCATTATAGACGCATACGATGAGCCAATTAGCCTAAGTTCTGACTATGTTAGCCAGTAAAACAAGGCACGACTAAACGTCAGCAGCCTGCTTGTTCACAAGAGACTGCATTACGGTCTCTTTATTGTTTAGGTAATCATCTAAGCCAGCTTTGCGCAAATCGCACGATGGGCAATCACCGCAACCATCACCAATGACCCCGTTGTAGCAGGTCAACGTATTTTCACGAACCAGTTGCAACGCGTCATATTGATCAGCTAACGCCCACGTTTCTGCTTTATTTAGCCACATTAGCGGTGTTTTGATCGTCAGATTACGGTCCATCCCTTGCACCAAAGCCGTGTTCATTGCTTTCACAAAATCGTCACGACAATCTGGATAACCACTAAAGTCAGTTTCACACACGCCAGTAATTACGGTTTCAGCCCCAATTTGGTAGGCGTAGATTCCTGCGAGCGTTAAAAATAGGATGTTCCGGCCAGGAACAAAAGAGTTTGGTAGGCCATTTTCTTGCAATTCGTGTGAGACAGGGATGTCATCACGCGTGAGAGAGCTAATCGCAAGTTCGTTTAAAAGGCCAACATCCATCACTTTATGCGCTTTGACGCCAAGATCCTTTGCGATCTTTTGTGCCACTTCTATCTCTAACCTGTGGCGCTGACCATAATCAAAAGTAATGGCATGAACTTCATCAAACTCTTTAAGTGCTTGAACCAGACAAGTCGTGGAATCCTGACCACCACTAAAAACAACAACGGCTTTTTTCATTTCTCTCTCCGCTCTTAAGCAATACTTAGGTATTTATGAGTTTGAACAGACAAACGCCAATTGCGAGCGATGCACGTTTCAATACACAATTGCGTTGCACGAGGCTTTTGGCTAATAGGCTGCAATGCAATGACAGTCTCAACCGTGACATTCGCATTTGCCAATAGCTCATCAAGATGGTCGATGTCTTTTTGCGTACCAACTGGGTGCTTAATCTCATTCGCACGTTCTAACGCGCTATTGAGAACTGGCAGTTTACCCTTCATTGCCACTTTTGGGGACACGGTCACCCATGTATTTTCTGACGTGATGACTTCTGATGTGCCACTGGTTTCGATTTGGCATTGGCAACCCATATCCTCAAACGCCTTTGTTAAAGGGCGTAGATCATAAATACAAGGCTCCCCACCAGTAATCACGATATGTTTAGCATTAAAGCCTTGCAGTTGATATTGCTCTACGATGTTCTCGGCAGATGCGACGCACCATGTCGGAGAATCTTCCGTCTTCACCAAAATATCACCAATTTGACGTTGGTCATTCTCATCTGCATACCAAGTTTGTTTGGTATCGCACCATGAGCAACCAACCGGACACTCTTGAAGGCGAACAAAAACAGCAGGTACTCCAGTGAAAACCCCTTCCCCTTGGATGGTTTCAAACATCTCATTTAGCTTATACAACGTAGAACTCACTCAACTCATAATACTTCGAGGCGAAGACCTTAATGGACACACGTGTCTAGGTCAATTTAAACCAAAAATTAATTGTTAAAATAGACCATTTTGTAGTTTCATAGTCGCGGTGAGCGTAGGTTTCTGGTTAGCGTTATACCAAACCTTATTCACTTACAGTTCCCAAAAACTTTAAGGTAAGAAATGATGTATAAACTGATCGCATTAGATATGGATGGCACACTGCTTAATAGTGATAAAGCAATCTCTGAAGAAAACAAACAAGCGATCGCAAAGGCTCGAGAAGCAGGCGTTACTGTCGTTCTCGCTTCTGGTCGCCCATTAGAAGGAATGCAAGGCAAGCTCGACGAACTGAATATCCATTCCGATAAAGATTTTGTCCTTTTCTACAATGGCTCTATGGTTAAGAACGTAGGAACAAATGAAATCATCCACCAGCAAATCATTGATGGTAAGGCAGCAAAATTAGTCGCTCGTAAAGCGAAAGAATTAGGCGCTTATGTGCACGCATTCAGCCAAGTACATGGCTTGATCACCAATGAGAAAAACCCATACACTGACATCGAAGCCAACATTAATGGCTTAAATGTAACAGAGATTAATTTTGAATCGCTAGAAGATGATCATCCAATCATCAAAGCAATGATGGTTGCCGAGCCAAGTAAGTTAACTGAGGTCATCGCTGCGCTGCCGTCTGAAATGCGTGAAGAGTTTACGGTGGTTCAAAGCGCTCCGTTCTTCCTGGAATTTCTTAACCCAGCGAGCAACAAAGGTATTGGTGTTGCTGCAATTGCTGAGTATCTAGGTATTCAACCGGAAGAAGTGATCTGTATGGGTGATGCTGAAAATGACCACCACATGCTGAAGTACGCTGGCCTTGGTATCGCGATGGCAAATGCAATGGAAGAGACCAAACAAATCGCTGATTACATTACGGCAAGTAATGATGAACACGGTGTAGCTAAAGCGATTGAAAAATTCGTCCTTAACGCTTAATTCCTCCGCCGCAATGGCGTCAGAGATACGCAAAGCCACATTGTTGAGCTACTCAACGTACAAAAAAGCCTTGCTGTAAAGCAAGGCTTTTTTTTACTCGTATGCCTGAGAAAGAAAGCATACAACCATCAATCTAGCACTGTTTCTCTCTGTTGTTTTTCATGAATCAGCTTTCTTGCAAGCAAGATAAACAGCAACATCAACAATGGATAATGCAACGTCGACAATACCAATGACCACAAACCACTAAACGAGACAACAGAGATTGAGTATAAATAAAGTTGCTCAACGAATACCAACGCAAGCGTTACAAAAATCATCTGACGAGAATCCAAATGCACTTTTGACTCTCTAAACGTCATAACCAATGCTGATGCCGTAATTAAAATAGCCAACCAACGACCAAACACAGGTAATGGCCAGATAACAGAGATGACCGCCGTTACCGCAGTCATAATGAACCAGACGCCTTTTGAGCTCAGCACTTGATCAACATTCACGTCTTGATTTGTTTCCAATCGCAGAACATGCCAGGCCACCAAGCTTCCTAACAGCGCACCAAACAACATATCTAAGAAAAAGGCGCTACCAAGGAAAAACTTACATAACATAATAGTAAGCGTGATGAGCATCATGACAGCGGTCGTACCATTCAAACCGAAATAATGTGTTCTCTGAAATAAAAAGGTTAAAACACAAAACCAAACGGCAATAGGCAAACTTGGAAAACTAAATCCAAAGCTGTGTGTTAACTCCATCATTGGTATATAGACATGCGGGCGAGGAAGCGCAAAGCCCTGTTGAGCTACAAGTACCATCAGGGACGTCGCGCTAATAGCGAAAAAGAGTCGGAATACAAATCGACTGCCAAAACGCATCATTACTAACGGAAATAGAAAAAGCAGTATCGTAGGTTCTGTCAGTTCTATAACAAGATTTGAGATCTGATTCGCTACCTCGAAACTCGTTTCTGATAAAGCTCCTACCCAGCTTTGTAAGTCTTTCATCCACCTCAATTCAATCTGACGAAATGAAGGCGCGGATTCGATCAGCTGAGTCACATAAGATGCGGACTGCTGAGTAGCTTGTTCAAAAAACTGAATGGCTTGTGGCCATTGAGCGGGATAGCGGTACAAAAATGATGGCAGCTCGGATGGTCCAAGTAACATTGCAGATGCGATTTCTACTCCGTAGTGAGGAGCAAACCAAATAGGTAACTCATTCCCACCTAAGGAATTGTTCATCGAAAAAGCAATAATCTCAGAGTCTGATATGCAATCGTAATAAACCGCGGTGTCTGTTCTGCCAAGTTCCTCCCCAACCGTGACCACTAAACCCGTTTCTTCCCACGTTTCTCGTTGAGCAGCAACTTTGGGGGATTCTCCATCAATAATTGTCCCACCAGGTAGAGAAATCTTATCCGTCAATATTTCATGAACTAGCACTAACTTGTCGTCAGCACGAACAACGCAGAGCGCCCCTTTTACTTCGCTCGCGGCAGCTTTAGCCGTAGAGATTGGTGAAACAGGTAACAAAATAAAACAAAGGATGAGTAATAACAGCTGTCTCAACACAAAATATGACCTTAAGTAAACATTATGATAGCCAATGAATAATGGCAGTTAATCTTATCTTTTTCGATAAAAATTAAGTAACGAGTTATGCCAAACAACGTTGATCGAATAAAGCATGATCTTGAAGCTCATTGGAGAGTAATTTAATGCAAACCTGACAAAAATCAGACAAAACATGAAATGTTGATCGCAATTCTGCCAGTTATATGAAGGTAGCGTCAGGATAAAGTCATACACATTTTATGGGTTCTCAAAGTTGGAACAATAAAAAAGGGCTTATTATTCGAAAACAATAAACCCTGCTTATGATAATTATGCGCTGTTCGTTGAAACCAAGAATGAATTCTACCTCAAGTCACCAACGAATCAGCTTTTGAATGCTTGATGGTTAGTTAGACTTGCAATGTGCGTCGCGAACTTCTTGCCAAACACCCCAAGGTCCAGAGTCTGCTGGGTTATCGCCTTTAGTCCACCACTGCGCCTGCCACACTTTGCCATTCCAAGTAACGTTATCCCCTTTGAGATACACCGTACTCGCTTGCCATTCTGCTGCGCAGTTATCTGTTGGAGGCGTTGTCACTGTTTTCGCTTGAGCCGACACTAGCGCCTGATATTGTGTGCTGGTCTTATCAACGTTGAAGTTCAAAGCAACTCTTGCTTCTCCCGCCTGAGCTGCTCCAAATTCGACATCGACACGACAACTTGCATTCATGGCTAACGTCGCCTGAGAACACTGATCATTAGCAATAACGGCAGCATCAGCAACGCCAGAAGCAAGCGCGCGAACGTTTTCTACAGTGAACGTCGTGTTACCTGAATTTTTGATAACAAAACTATGTTGCTGCAACTCGCCAACATTAAATGATGCCAATATCTGTTCGGTGGTATACCCAACAGAAACATTCTCTTTCGGAGGTGTAGTCGTGCCAATGACACCATTAACAAAATTACGCATGGCGGCGATATCGCTATAAACACCATACATACCCGGACGAGCACAACCTATTCCCCAACTGACCACACCAAGTTGAGTAATTACGCCACCACGATTAATAACGATTGGACCACCGCTATCTCCCTGACAGGAATCTATCCCGCCTTGAGGAATTCCCGCGCAGAAAGACACCTCTCCAACGGTTGTGTAATTACCACCGGCTTGACGACAAGTCGAGTCCGACACGAGCGGAACGTCAACCTCTTGCAACCGAGATGGAGAGCTTCCTCCTTCAGAGGTTCTCCCTAAACCTGCGACTGTAAGCCAATCTCCGATGCTGGCGTATTGCGTTAGACTGCCATCGGCAATTTCAACCGCAGCAACACCTTGAGGTACAGAGTCTAACTTTAAGACTGCGAGATCATGAGAAAGCGTTGCTCGGCGATATGCCGGGTGCATGTGGATTTCACTGACGTTAGCTCGAACACCGTCAGTGCCATTGTAAACGACGCCACCGATTTTAACCGCAATCTGATTCGGTGAATCACCCTCGACACAGTGGGCCGCAGTCAGGACGTAGCCATTCCCAATATAACTGGCACCACAATATGATCGGTTACCATAACGGCTGACAATTTGGGTGTAGAATCTCCACTCACTAGGATCAGCAGTGATGCCGCCTACGATCTGGGGTTGTATAGTGTGATTTTGTGTCTGTGACAAATCATCAGCACTTGCGAACATTGGCAAAACAGCCAACGCAAGTAACGATTTTGTTAGTTTCAAAATATTGTCCTCTTGTTTTTGTAAGCACGATCCTCGTGCTACTAATAAACAAGCAGACAAAAACGCCAATACCAATGTGGGCGCATATTAATTTACTAACATTGCGAGCAACTTATAGAGAAAAGTCTATTGACGAACTGAATGATTTCAATTCGCTAGAATGTGTATCACAATATTAAAATTAAGCATGGTCATTAGCTCAACGGCTTTCTTAGATAGTGAATATGGTGTGCAAACCCTTGTTTTTCATACAAAGAGACTGCACCTTGGTTAAAGTGCCATACTTCAACAAACATCTGTTTTGCACCGTAATCAGAGAACGTTAACTCAATTTTGTTAATCAATGCCTGAGCCGTGCCTTGTTTCCGAAACTCAGGTAACACATAGAGCTCATCCACACTTCCCATCATAACCGGCTGACTGACGGTAGAAACAAGTTCACAGAAATGACCAGAGATAAAACCAATAATTTCATCTCCTTGTTTTGCTACA
Organism: Vibrio sp. JZG120; assembly: GCF_053890955.1. NCBI lineage: Bacteria > Pseudomonadati > Pseudomonadota > Gammaproteobacteria > Vibrionales > Vibrionaceae > Vibrio > Vibrio sp. JZG120. The sequence continues at coordinate 95,322 of NZ_JBSRRK010000003.1, read as the reverse complement.
TAAACAAGACATTCAGGATCATCAATGTATCGAGCAATACTTTTTTCTTGCTCTATCTCCTCTGCAGTTTTGAACAGCTCAGGAGATTGAAGATGATGCTCATCATGCAGCTCAAACATAAGGTCGTTGAGCGACTCAAGGTCGCTAAAACACGCAGATTTAATTACAAACGTGGTCATACAAAGGGTCACTAAAAATTGAATGGCTGTAGTTTGTGAGGAAAATGCCGTATTGGCAAGTCACAAAATTGCCTGCACGAGACGTTTACGTTATCTACAAACAAAAAAGCCCCTGCACTTAATAAGCGTACAGAGGCAGAACCAACCTACAGAGTTCGAGGATCAGGGGTTAGTTAGAATTGAGTTTTAATTAACGTCTTAACACTCGTTCAATTTCGTTCAAGCTACTTGGGTCATCAATCGTTGACGGAACGGTGTATTTTTCACCATCGGCTATTTGACGTATGGTTCGGCGCAGAATTTTACCCGAACGTGTTTTCGGTAGGCGATCTACAACCAATGCATGCTTAAAGCAGGCAACTGCACCGATCTCACTACGTACCTTGCCAACAAGCTCACCTTCAAGATCAAGCTCGTCCACTTTGACACCATCTTTAAGTACCACAAAGCCCAGTGGAAGCTGTCCTTTCAGGTCATCGTGAATACCAACTACCGCACATTCTGCGATGGCTGGGTGTCCACCGACAATTTCTTCCATTTCGCCTGTCGATAAACGATGCCCCGCAACGTTAATCACATCGTCGATACGACCCATAATAAACAGGTAACCATCTTCATCCAGATAGCCGCCGTCACCCGAGACATAGTAACCCGGGAACTGGCTAAGATAGCCGGTATCAAAACGGTCATGGTTACGCCAAACGGTCGGTAAACAGCTTGGTGGTAACGGACGTTTTAGCGCGACAAAGCCTTGTTGATTTGGTTTCACCGGTTCACCAAGCTCATTCAGAATCTCGACCTGATAACCCGGAATTGGCTTCGTCGAAGAACCCGCTTTAACTGGCATCATTTCAACACCTGTTGGGTTGCCCGCGATAGCCCAACCCGTTTCCGTTTGCCACCAGTGGTCAATAACGGGTTTGTCTGCTTTGCTCTGAACCCATTCCAGTGTTGGAGGGTCAAGGCGTTCTCCTGCCATAAAGATGGTTTTCAATTTAGAGAGATCATACTGTTTTAAAAACTCACCTTCTGGGTCTTCTTTCTTGATCGCACGGAACGCTGTCGGGGCAGAGAACAACGCATCTACTTTGTATTCGTCACACACTCGCCAGAACGCGCCAGGATCAGGTGTTCGGACGGGCTTGCCTTCGAATAGGATTGTTGTGCAACCGTGAATCAGTGGCGCGTAAACAATGTAAGAGTGCCCTACTACCCAGCCAACATCAGATGCCGCCCAAAATACGCCATCTTGAGGAATGTTGTAGATTGCGCTCATAGAGTACTTCATCGCGACGGCATGGCCACCGTTGTCACGCACAACGCCTTTTGGCTTACCTGTCGTACCAGAAGTATAAAGAATGTAGAGTGGATCGGTTGCCAACACCGGAACACAACCGTGTGGCAACGCTTGGTTGTACTCTTGCTGCCAATCCAGATCTCTTTCTTGGTTTAGATCGGCTTCGCACTCAGGACGCTGGAATATAAATACTTTTTCAGGCTTCCATCGGCTGTCCATAATGGCCTTGTCTACCATTGGCTTATATGGAATAACTTTGTTGATCTCAATCCCACACGACGCCGTCATGATGACTTTCGGCTCTGCATCTTCAATTCGTACAGCAAGCTCATTAGGTGCAAAACCACCGAATACAACGGAGTGAATCGCCCCCAAACGCGCGCAGGCTAGCATCGCCATTGCGGCTTCTGGAATCATCGGCATGTAAATAACGACTCGGTCGCCTTTTTCAACGCCTTGGGCAGACAGCATGCCGGCAATTTTTGCCACTTGGTCACGCAGGTTACTATAGGTATACGTGGTTTTATTGCCGGTTACTGGCGAGTCATAAATGAGTGCCGTATTATCACCGCGTCCTTGCTCGCAATGGTAATCCAATGCTAACCAGCACGTATTCATTACTCCATCTGGGAACCAACGTTCGATGCCGTTCTCATCAGATTTCAAGATGGTTTTAGGAGATTCGAACCAATCGATATTCTCCGCTTGAGCGCGCCAAAAACTCTCCGGTTCATTCTTCGCCCATAAATATTCTTTTTCGTATGAAGACATATTGCTTCCTCCAGTATGTCCTGACATTGCTCTCGTTCTATTCAAAGACCGTTCTTTTCACTCAAAGACATCAGAGGGTACACGCACAAATCCCTCCATTAGTATTCTCGCACTTCGGCTCATGATGGCTTTTTGTACCACCCAGCCCTGTTCAGCTTGCTTCGCTTGTGCTCCAACTTTTAACGTTCCTGAGGGGTGGCCAAAAGTCACTGACTCTTTTTCACCGCCACCAGCAGCCAAGTTCACCAGCGTCCCCGGCACACACGCCGCTGAAGCAATCGCCACAGCTGCGGTTCCCATCATTGCATGGTGAAGTTTGCCCATCGACAACGCACGAACCAACACGTCTATGTCTGTATCATTGACCGCTTTGCCACTTGAAGACTGGTAACTTTTCGGTTTAGAAACAAACGCAATTTTCGGTGTGTGCTGGCGTGTTTGAGCTTCTTCTAAACCAGAAATCAGACCCATTTTTAATGCGCCATGTGCACGGATAGATTCGAACATCGCCAATGCTGCATCATCGTTGTTGATATCGTCTTGTAGCTCAGTGCCCTGATAACCAATCGATTCAGCATCAATAAAAATGGTTGGAATGCCCGCATTTATAAAGGTGGCGTTAAACGTACCTACGTCCGGTACCACTAAATCATCGACTAAGTTGCCTGTTGGGAACATGCTGCCTTCGCCATCAGAAGGATCAACGAAATCGACTTGAATCTCGGCGGCCGGAAACGTCACGCCATCGAGCTCAAACTCGCCGGTTTCTTGGACGAATCCGTTCACAATCGGCACATGAACCAAGATAGTTTTGCTGATGTTCACCTGCCAAACACGCACCGTCACAATGCCATTTTCTGGAATGCGATCTTGTGGAATCAGCCCAGCATGAATGGCGAAAGGACCGACAGCGGCAGACAAGTTGCCGCAGTTACCACTCCAATCGACGAATGGTTTGTCGATCGACACTTGTCCAAACAAGTAGTCAACATCGTGATCGGCTCGGCTACTGCGAGAAACAATTACTGTTTTACTGGTGCTTGACGTCGCACCACCCATGCCATCAATTTGCTTTGCGTACGGATCTGGGCTGCCGATAACACGCAACAAGAGTTTGTCACGAGCTTCGCCTGCCACTTGTGCTTCTTGTGGCAAATCGTCGAGGTTAAAAAAGACCCCTTTACTTGTACCGCCACGCATGTACGTCGCCGGCACTTTGATTTGGCTCATTTGATTCGGAGTTTTGCTTTCCATACCCACTCCTTATTGCGCCAAGAAATCTTGCGCGAAACGCTGCAAAACACCACCTGCGTTGTACACGTGAACTTCGTCAGCGGTGTCTAGGCGGCAGGTAACAGGAACGTCAACTTTATCGCCGTTGCTACGCGTGATAACCAAGGCCAGATCCGCACCCGGCTTGATTTCACCAACCACGTCATACAGTTCCGTACCATCCAGTTCTAACGTATTACGGTTTACACCTGGTTTGAATTGCAACGGCAGTACGCCCATGCCAACCAAGTTAGTACGGTGAATACGCTCAAAGCCTTCAGCAACAATGGCTTCTACGCCTGCCAAACGAACACCTTTTGCTGCCCAGTCACGAGATGAACCCTGACCGTAATCCGCGCCGGCGACAACAATCAATGGTTGTTTACGATTCATGTAGGTTTCAATCGCTTCCCACATGCGTACAACCTGGCCTTCTGGTTCGATTCGCGCTAGAGAACCCTGAACCACTTCACCGTTCTCTTTCACCATTTCGTTAAACAGTTTCGGGTTAGCAAAGGTCGCACGTTGCGCCGTTAAGTGATCGCCACGGTGAGTCGCATAAGAGTTGAAGTCCTCTTCCGGAACGCCCATTTTCGCTAAGTATTCACCTGCCGCGCTGCTCGCCATGATAGCGTTGGATGGTGACAGGTGGTCAGTCGTGATGTTGTCGCCCAGAATCGCTAATGGACGCATGCCAGACAGTGTTCTTTCACCCGCCAGCGCACCTTCCCAGTAAGGTGGACGGCGAATGTAGGTACTCATCGGACGCCAGTCGTAAAGCGGACTAGAGCTTTTCTCTGCGTCATCCAGCTTAAACATCTGAATGTAAACTTGCTTAAACTGCTCAGGTTTAACATGAGTACCGACAACTGCATCGATCTCTTCATCGCTTGGCCACAAATCATTGAGATAAATTGGTTTGCCGTTTTGGTCCGTGCCCAATGCATCGCGTTCGATATCGAAACGAATCGTACCCGCTAGCGCATAAGCGACAACCAATGGTGGTGATGCAAGGAAAGCTTGTTTTGCGTAAGGATGGATTCGGCCATCGAAGTTGCGGTTACCAGACAGAACGGCTGTCGCATATAAATCGCGATCAATGATCTCTTGCTGGATTTTTGGATCCAACGCGCCACTCATGCCGTTACAAGTGGTACATGCGTAACCGACGATACCAAAGCCAAGCTTTTCTAACTCTGGTAATAGGCCCGCTTCTTCCAGGTACAAGCGTGCAACTTTAGAACCCGGAGCAAAAGACGATTTCACCCAAGGTTTGCGTACAAGGCCGAGCTCATTGGCTTTCTTCGCTACAAGACCAGCCGCAACCACGTTTCTTGGGTTACTGGTGTTTGTACATGATGTGATAGCTGCAATGATAACTGCACCATCTGGCAACTCGCCTTCTTTCTCTTCCCACGCACCAGAAATGCCACGCTGCGCCAACTCAGATGTTGGTAAACGGCGGTGAGGGTTTGACGGGCCGGCCATGTTACGACTTACTGATGATAAATCGAATTCCAGTACACGCTCGTAAACCGCTGTATCAAGATCGTCAGCCCAAAGACCGGTTTGTTTTGCGTATTTTTCTACTAGAGCAACTTGCTCTTCATCTCGGCCAGTTAGTTTCAAGTAATTGATGGTCTGCTCATCAATATAAAACATGCCAGCTGTCGCGCCGTATTCTGGTGTCATGTTGGAAATGGTTGCACGGTCTCCAATCGTTAGATCGCGTGCACCTTCACCAAAGAATTCAAGATATGAAGAGACCACACGCTCGTTACGTAGGAACTCAGTAATCGCCAGAACAATATCCGTTGCGGTAATGCCAGGTTGACGTTTACCCGTTAGTTTTACACCGACAATATCAGGTAGACGCATCATTGATGGTCGGCCAAGCATTACGGTTTCAGCTTCCAGACCACCAACACCGATCGCGATAACACCGAGGGCGTCTACGTGAGGCGTGTGACTGTCTGTACCCACACAGGTATCTGGGTAGGCAATACCCTGCTTCGCTTGCACCACAGGAGACATTTTCTCCAAGTTGATTTGGTGCATGATGCCGTTACCCGCAGGAATCACACTGACGTTTTCAAACGCTGTTTTACACCACTCGATAAAGTGGAATCGGTCTTCATTACGGCGCTCTTCAATCGCGCGGTTTTTGTCGAAGGCGTCAGGGTCAAAGCCCGCATGCTCAACCGCTAAAGAGTGGTCGACGATCAGCTGAGTCTCAACCACAGGGTTCACTTTTGCAGGATCGCCACCCTGATCCGAAATAGCATCGCGCAGACCCGCTAAATCGACTAGAGCAGTCTGACCAAGAATGTCATGACAAACAACGCGTGCTGGATACCAAGGAAAATCAAGATCACGTTTACGTTCAATTAACTGTTTCAGGCTATCCGTCAATGTGTTCGGATCACAGCGACGGACCAGTTGCTCAGCTAGCACGCGGGAGGTGTAAGGGAGTTTTTCATAGGCTCCAGGAGAAATGGCATTGACGGCTTCGCGTGCATCAAAGTAATCCAGTTGAGTTCCCGGAAGCGGCTTACGATATTGGGTATTAATATTTGTGTTCATGGTTTGCTTCCATTCAGTCTGTACATCTTGCCTTCATCAACGTTTTCCATTGCTCCAGAAACATCGTGATGAGAGGGGCTCCTTCCTCTGTCAGAGAGAGGTACAAAGGAAGGAGGTGGTCAATCAAAGCGTATGTGCCCTAATTGACCTTCGCGCTAGCGATTCTCGATAGGTACCCATTCTTGATGATCTGGGCCTGTGTAATCAGCACTTGGGCGAATGATGCGGTTATTGGCACGTTGCTCATAAACGTGTGCCGCCCAGCCCGTTAAACGACTCATCACAAAAATTGGTGTGAACAGCTTGGTTGGAATGTCCATGAAGTGGTAAGCCGATGCATGGAAGAAGTCCGCATTACAGAACAGACCTTTCTCTCGCTTCATCACTGATTCCACACGCTCAGAAACAGCATATAGATGTGTATCACCGACTTGCTGTGACAGCTCTTTCGACCATCGCTTAATCAACGCGTTGCGAGGATCACTTTCGCGATAGATGGCATGGCCAAAGCCCATGATCTTGTCTTTGTTGGCCAGCATTTTCATGATGTTCGCTTCAGCCTCGTCTGGCGTTTGCCAATCTTCAATCATTTCCATCGCCGCTTCGTTTGCGCCGCCATGAAGTGGCCCGCGAAGCGTACCGATTGCTGCCGTGATACAAGAATGAATGTCTGATAACGTTGATGCACAAACACGCGCTGCAAAAGTTGATGCGTTGAATTCATGCTCAGCGTAAAGGATTAAGGAACAGTGCATCACTTGCTTGTGCAGCGCTGATGGCTTTTTATCTGTAAGCAATCGCAAGAAGTAACCGCCGATGCAGTCTTCGGTTTGATCTTCTGTATCGATACGAACGCCATCGTGACTAAAACGATACCAGTAACAGATGATAGCTGGGAAAAGCGCTAGCATACGTTCCGTCGAATGCAATTGCTCATCGAAGCTCATTTCTTGCTCTAAGTTTCCTAACACAGAACAACCAGTGCGCATCACATCCATTGGATGAGCAGTAGCAGGAATAAGCTCTAACGCTTGCTTAAGCTCAGTTGGTAAGCCGCGAAGGTTTAAGAGATGTGTCTTGTACGCATCCAGTTCTTTCTGAGTTGGTAAGTGACCGCGTAACAGAAGATGTGCAACTTCTTCAAATTGAGCATTATTGGCAAGGTCAGTAATATCGTAACCGCGATAAGTCAGACCGGTCCCCGTTTTTCCGACAGTACATAAAGCTGTGCTTCCGGCGCTTTGACCGCGTAGGCCTGCACCACCTAACTCTGCTTTCTTTTCTGCAGTTTGAGACATTGTTTGAACTCCTTTTCTGTCTGGCTTTGCCCTCTTTGGAGCGTTTTTTAGCCAGACGAATTTCACGTTATTGAATTAGATAAATTCCGATTATCTTTTCTTGGGCTTCCGTCTATCTTTTCTTTTCCCCGCTATTTCCCTTCAGAGAATAGCTGGTCAAGTTTGTCTTCGTAATCGTGGTAGTTCAGGTGCTGATACAACTCTTTGCGTGTTTGCATTGAATCAACCAAAGCTTCCTGATTGCCCACTTCTAGCAAATGCTTATAAACCGTTTCAGCGGCTTTGTTCATGGCACGGAACGCACTTAATGGGTAAAGCACCATATCGACTTTCGCTTTTGCAAGCTCATCGCAGCCGTACAGTGGCGTTGCGCCGAACTCGGTAATGTTGGCCAGAATAGGAACGTGCTTTCCAGTTGCTTGCTCAAGTGCGTTTGAGAACTGAAGGTACTGATCCAGCTTGGTCATTGCTTCTGGGAAGATCATATCTGCGCCTGCTTCCACACAGGCAATCGCACGCTCAATTGCACTGTCCATACCTTCAACAGCTAGCGCGTCAGTACGAGCCATAATCACAAAGCTTTCATCATTGCGTGCGTCAACCGCGGCTTTTACGCGATCAACCATCTCTTGCTGGCTGACTATTGCTTTGTTCGGACGATGCCCACAACGTTTCTGTGCGACTTGATCTTCCATATGAACCGCAGCAGCACCCGCCTTTTCCATTGCTTTGATCGTGCGAGCAATATTAAATGCGCCTCCAAAACCGGTGTCGATGTCGACCAATAGCGGTAAATCACACGCGTTAGTGATGCGGTCAACATCGACTAGTACGTCGTTCAATGTTGTAATACCGAGATCCGGCAATCCGTATGACGCGTTTGCAATACCGCCGCCAGACAAATAAATCGCTTGATGCCCCAAGTTTTTCGCCATCATGGCGCAGTAAGGGTTAATGGTGCCGACAATTTGCAGCGGATTGTTTTGTTCAATGGCGAGTCTGAACTTCGCTCCCGGTGTTAAGCTCATGACGAATTCCTTCTAGTCTTTGTCTAAACTTTCTGTATGTATAATTTGCGATTGGATGAGCTTTCGACTTCCTGAGATGTGTCTTCTCATCAGCATTTCTGCAAGCTCTTCATCGCGATTGCGAATGGCTTCCAGAATGAATTTGTGTTCAGTCAGCGCTTCATTTGGACGAGATTGCGCGCGCGGTGACTGATAGCGGTACATGCGTAACAAGTGGTAAAGCTCGTCGCACAGCAGAGAAATCAGCTTGCTGTTTCGGCTTGCTTGGATGATGCGATAGTGAAAATCAAAATCTCCATGCTGATGGAAGTAAGAGGCTCCTTCCACTTGATCAATGTGCTTAGAATGTGTCGACAATAGCATTTCCAAGCTCAAGAGCTCCTCTTGCGTAATATGTCGCGCTGCTAACCTTGCCGCCATACCTTCTAGCGCTTCGCGAACCGCATAGAGTTCTATCAGCTTTTCTGGAGAAAAAGTGGTCACTCTAGCCCCGACATGAGGAATACGTTCAATGAGCCCTAGCCCCTCTAAACGCATTAATGCTTCACGCAAAGGACCCCGGCTGACTTGATATTTCTTCGCCAGTTCAGGCTCCGAGATTTTATGACCAGGCTTAACATCGCCATTCACAATGACTTCAATCAGTGTTTCTGTCAGTGTTTCTGACTTGGTGTGTTCTTTCTCAGAACCCAGTACTTTATAACGAGTTTTCAACTCAGAGTTCATACTCAGATACTCACGTTACCGACATCAAAATGTCTACAATTTCTTAACCTGAATATAAAGTAGTCGATCAAAGTGTCGACAATCAAGTAAATTGTCGACAATTTAGACTAAGGTCGTAATTTAAATCGAAGAAAATCGTCTATTACGGGCTTAATGGAGGGATAATTGCGAAGGAAAAAATAAATTGTCGACAGCAAAACACCTCTTAACATTATGATATAAAAGAAAAACAATTAAGCTGTCGAACAATTAAGGATACAAAAGGCTATTCTTTAGATGAAAATTGCTCAAAAACTTGCTGCGATGTCATCTTTTGTGAGGTGGGATTGAGGTCATAATACGCGGGCTTTTCATCGGTAAAGATCTCTAATGAGAGTTTGAAATCTGGATTGTCGAACAAACCAGCGGAGAGAATGTACTCGCCTGTCGGTAACAAATGATAGAAAAGGTTTGTGCCGCATTCGCCACAAAAACCTCTCACCGCCCAGTCAGACGATTGATAACGCTTTGGCTCGGCCCCCTTAAACGTTACGTTAGGACCACAATGCACAGCATGGAGTGCTCCACTCGACCATTTTCGACACATCGAGCAGTGGCATAGACTCACTTCATTCTTAGCATCTGCGATCACTTCAATAGCGCCGCACAAACATGTCCCTTTCATTCTCTGTTTCCTTATTCGTTTGATGTCATTCCATTATGACGCAATTGTTAGCACGCACGCGTGATGTGCAACCAATTTTTCAGCGTGAACTTTATGAACAAAATACCCATTATGCTCAATATTCTCTTTATCGACGTTTTAAAGACATCGATTTAACACTTAATTAACCTTTGATACATCAGTATCCAGTTCGAGTTAAAGGCTGAAACAAAAATAAGACTCATCAAAAAATAGAGTCACCAACATAAGGAACGTGAACATGTTAAAGGTAATCAAACCGACGCTCGCCGCATCGATCATCGCAGCTTCATTTTCATTTAACGCTTTTGCTGCTGATGTAGAAAAAATGCATTTCTTGATCCCTGGAGGTGCCGGTGGCGGCTGGGATATGACCGCACGAGGTACAGGTGATGTGCTACTCAAATCAGACATCGTTGAGACGGTATCTTTTCAAAACCTTTCTGGTGGCGGCGGCGGTAAAGCCATTGCGCACTTGATTGAAACGGCAGATCGCCAAGAAGATACGCTGATGGTGAATTCAACACCGATCGTCGTTCGCTCTCTAACAGGTATTTTCCCTCAATCCTTTAGAGATCTCACTCCCGTTGCAGCCACCATTGCGGATTACGGTGCCATCGTAGCCTCTGTTGATTCGCCATACAATTCTTGGGAAGACGTAGTAAAAGCATTTGAATCTAACCCTCGCAAAGTGAAAATTGCGGGTGGCTCTGCTCGTGGCTCGATGGACCACCTCGTCGTTGCCGCCGCATTTAAAGGCGAAGGATTTGATGCGCGTAAAGTGCGTTACATCGCTTACGATGCGGGCGGTAAAGCCATGGCAGCCCTTCTTTCAGGCGAAACTCAACTGCTCTCTACGGGCCTAGGTGAAGTATTGGAGATGTCAAAATCTGGTCAAGTCAAAGTGCTAGCGGTAACTGCACCAAAACGCCTAGAAGCCGCACCAAACATCCCTACGCTAACAGAATATGGTAACGAAACTGTCTTCGCTAACTGGCGTGGATTCTTTGCTGCACCAGGTACTAGCCAAGAAAAGCTGGATGAATGGAATGCAGCATTTACCAAAATGTACAACACTGACGAATGGCAAGTCGTCCGTGACCGCAATGGTTGGATAGACAACTACAAGGCGGACAAAGCGTTCTTCGCGTTCCTTGAAGAGCAAGAGCAGCAAATGGGTGACTTAATGCGCGAGTTAGGCTTCCTAAAGTAACAGTCGAACTGGGTCCCTCAGATACCAACCTCACCCAATAACGTGGGGTTGGTATTTCCCCAACTGTATTTGCACTCTAAGTTTCACCGTATATGGATATTGTCGACAATCGGCATGCACACTCCTTTGTTTATATACCCAAAGCAGCTCGACTAGCAGCGAAATGCTTAATTGTTAATGGTTTAGTTTATTCATTAACGTCCATATGCGGTCTTTTTTATTTTTGTTAGGAGTTGAATATGTCTCGTTCAACCAACTTTTTCACCAAAGAATATTTGCTCTGTCGTGACCGTGTCGGCGCAATGATCTTTCTACTCTTCTGTCTTTGCTATGGTTATCAAACCTCGCAAATTCCATTGTTCCCTGGTGATGAATACGAACCGTTCACCGCACGTACTTTGCCAACCATCCTGACCTACGTTGGTGCAGGCCTTTCTTTGTTATTACTGGTAACAGGACAACCAGATAAACAAAGTGGCGCGGTGCTGACCTTTAATTGGAAGTTACTGATCGCTTTCTTGGTTTTGATGGCGCTTTACGGCGTGGGCCTGACTTACCTAGGCTTTGTGATAGCTACTGGCTTCTTTTTATTGGCTGGCTTTTATCTGCTGGGGGAAAGACGTAAACCCGTTCTGTTCGGCGCGTCGTTTCCATTCGTGATCGCGTTCTATTTATTACTCACTCAAGGTTTGGACATCTATCTCGAACCGGGTTTGATTTTCACCATCTGGTAGACAAAGAAAGGACTGAATTATGTTAGATGGAATTCTACAAGGTTTATCCACTGCAGTAATGCCAATGAACATCATGATGGTGATCGTTGGTTGTTTCGTCGGTACATTTATCGGCATGTTACCTGGGCTTGGGCCGATCTCAGCCATTGCTTTGATGATCCCAATTACTTATGGCCTAGAGCCATCTTCTGGCCTTATTTTGATGGCGGGTGTTTATTACGGTGCGGTATTTGGTGGTTCTACGTCGTCGATTTTAATTAACGCGCCGGGTTGTTCTTCAACCGTGGTGACAGCATTCGACGGATACCCAATGGCTCAAAAAGGCCAAGCAGGTAAAGCATTAGCTTTGGCAGCTTATTCTTCTTTCACTGGCGGTACGCTATCTGCCATTATGTTGCTTGTCGCAGCTCCGGCATTGGCTAGCGTTTCACTTAGCTTCCAATCGTCGGACTATTTTGCGTTGATGCTACTTGGGTTATCAGCAGTCGCAGCTTTTGCTGGGAAAGGTCAGGTAATCAAAGCGTGGATGATGACCATTCTTGGTTTGATGCTATCTACAGTTGGAATCGATAAAGGCGTAGGCGTTGAACGCTTTACCTTCGGTTTAACGGATTTAATGGATGGCTTTAGCTTCTTGTTGCTTGCAATGGCGACATTCGCACTGGGTGAGACGCTGATGGGCATTCTTAAACCATCAAAAGACACCAGCGATGAAGAACAGGAAAAGCTGAGTAACATTGGCTCAATGAAAGTGACGAAGGAAGAAATCAAAGACGTCGCGCCTGTTTCAATTCGCTCTTCAATATTAGGTTTCTTCACTGGCGTTCTTCCTGGCGCAGGAGCAACCATTGCGGCTTTTTTAAGCTATGGTATGGAGCGCAACCTCGCACCTAAAGAGAAAAAGGAAGAGTTCGGTAAAGGCAGTATCCGTGGTTTAGTCGCGCCAGAATCAGCGAACAACGCAGCGTCTAGTGGTTCATTTGTTCCACTGCTAACGCTTGGCATTCCAGGTTCTGGTACAACAGCAATAATGCTCGGCGCGCTGATCGCTTATGGTATTCAACCTGGTCCTCGCCTGTTTGTTGAGCACCCAGACGTGTTCTGGTCGGTGATCATTTCCATGTACTTCGGCAACATCGTACTCGTGATCCTGAACTTACCGTTGATTCCGTACATCTCAAAGCTTTTGGCGGTGCCTAGAACGGTACTTCTGCCGATGATTTTATTCTTCTCAATCACCGGAGTTTATTTGGTCTCATTCAATACCATGGATGTGTTCGTGATGCTGATTGTCGCTATGGCTGCCATTGCACTTCGACTCGCTAACTTCCCACTTGCGCCTTTATTGCTGGGTTTCATCCTTGGGGGATTAATGGAAGAGAACTTACGCCGCGCATTAATGATTTCAGACGGCGAATTGAGTTTCCTATGGGAGCGCCCTATTACCCTTACCTTTACTGTTTTGGCCGTATTGGTACTGGCAAGTCCACTAATCGTAAAGCTGATTCAAAAGTTTAAAGCACAACCAGTTAGCGTTGAGCAGTAATAGCTACCTCTTTCAACCTAGATAAAGCCATCCATCGTGATGGCTTTATCTTCCCCCTCCAAATCGTTCACTTATTAAGCAACAATGATATTGACAATTCATCACCTATATATAAGAGTAGTTGCATGAATACACACTTAGCGCAACTTAACCAACGAATTATCATCATTCCATAGGAATGGTGGGGGATTTGATGCGCTCAATATTTATCGAACCCACCCATAACGGTGGGTTTTCTGTCTCTGCCGTATGGGGAATTTTCTCTTGGAGGCGTTCACATGCAAAAAGTAGCGGTTTTTGGTAAGCCCGGCAGCGGAAAATCGACAATAAGTAAAGCAATCGCGTCTGCTACCGGTCTCCCTCTTCATCAATTAGATTCCATAGTCTATAAACCAAACGGTGAGCCCGTTGAGCGTAACGTTTTTGATGAAGCACATAGCAATATACTTCACTCAGATCGTTGGATCATAGATGGTCTGGGGCCTATCAGCTCCTTTAATGCTCGTTTAGATGCAGCCGATACTCTCGTTTATATTGATCTACCATACTCCGTAAGCTATTGGTTTGTGACGAAACGTCTCCTTAAAGGACTATTCATTAAACCCGAAGGTTGGCCTGATGGCAGTTCGGTATTGAAAGGGACATTACAAAGCTACAAAGTTCTTCAGCAATGCCCTGCATTCTGGAATGATGACTTTATGTCTCGTCTCGAAGGGTACTCTCAAAGTAAAACCGTTCATGTCATCAAAAACGTCACAGAACTGAACAATTTTGTTTTAGAGCGGGTAAAGTAAACTTCATATCAGAACACTAGAGCATGTGAGATGGGACATCTAAAGCTCTAACAATGAAAAAGAACATAACAAGGATTGTTTATGCTTTTAGAACTGGCGCTTTTATTCGTTGCCGGCGTAGTTGGTGGGATCATTAACTCCATTGCGGGAGGCGGAAGCTTTATTACTTTTCCGGCCCTATTGGCGGTTGGTGTGCCTCCAATTATGGCCAATGCAACAAATACTTATGCTTCATGTGCGGGGTACATTAGCGGAGCCGTTGGCTTCAGAGAAGAGATCATGAAGAACAAGCAAGAACTGTTGTTCACAGTCTCATTCAGTTTAGTAGGTGGCGCTGTCGGAGCATATCTGCTGCTCAACACACCAGAATCGCTATTTTTGGAAGCCATTCCTTGGCTGCTCTTGTTTGCCACCGTGCTTTTCCTGACTGGTTCTCGTTTAACAATGCTTATCAAAACTGTCGCGAAAGAGCACAAACACGCAGGAACACTCGGAGCAATCGCTTTGGGTCTATTACTTGTTGGTGTCTCTGCTTACGGTGGTTTTTTCAACGCAGGTTTAGGGGTTATTGTTCTGAGTTATCTGGTAGTAGCAGGTCACCAAGACATTAATTTAATGAACGGTTTGAAATTGCTGGTATCTACGTGTGTTTCACTCATTGCTATCGTGATTTTTGTTGCGAATGGTTCCATTGACTGGCGCACAGGTAGCGTTGTTTTGGTCGGTACGTTGGTGGGGGGTTATCTTGCAGCTCGTGTATCTCGTCAACTTAATCCCAATCATGTTAAAGGGTTTGTTGCTCTTTCTTCTATTCTGATCACTATCTACTTTTTCATTGATGTTTATGCTTAAGTAAAACTTGCACATGTAGATAACACTCCTATAAAAAACGCCATCGCGAATGATTAATGCTGATCGCTGAACGAGGTTTTTGTGTCATTACAGCGAGCCTTGGCGTGACTAGGGATCTAATAGCAGTACGCTGAGCGGCTAATGAAACAATTTTGACCATAAAGGGCTCGGATAGAAGATCCTGTATCACGCTCCTCCGTCGCTGTACAGGATGACGAGAGACATAAATATGCCACTCGCTGTTAAACGAGTGGCATTAGTCGCGAAAGATGGCGTTTTACATCAATAAGAAGAGAAAGTAACGGTTACTTAATCAGCCCTACTTCTTTGTAGTATTTGAGCGCACCTGGGTGAAGAGGCGCAGATAAACCGTCTTTTACCATTTCCTCTTTCTTCAAGTTCGCAAACGCTGGGTGGAGACGGCGGAAATCATCGAAGTTTTCAAATACCGCTTTAACCACGTTATAAACCACATCTTCTGGTACAGCAGTAGAGGAAACAAACGTCGCACCCACACCAAAGGTTTGAACATCACTATCTGTGCCACGATACATACCACCCGGTACATTTGCGACGCGGTAGAAGCTATTGTCTGCAACCAATTTTTCTACATTAGGTCCAGCTACCGTTACGATATTACTATCACACGACGTAGTGGCTTCTTTAATCGCTCCACTTGGGTGACCAACGGTATAAATCATCGCATCAATTTTGTTATCACAAAGTGCTTTTGATTGCTCTGCTGCTTTTAACTCAGACACAAGCTTAAAGTCATCGTTACTCCAGCCATACTGGCTCATTAACACTTCCATGGTGCCTCGTTGACCTGAGCCAGGGTTACCAATGTTGACGCGCTTACCTTTCAAATCATCAAAAGTTTTGATGTTCGCGTCTTTACGTGCAACGACAGTGAACGGTTCTGGATGAACGGAGAATACGGCGCGTAGTTCTTTAAAAGGCCCGCTTTCCTTAAACTTACTGGTTCCTTTGTAAGCATGATACTGCCAGTCTGATTGAGCGATACCGAGATCCAATTCACCAGCACGAATAGTGTTGATGTTATAAATCGATCCCCCGGTACTTTCTACCGAACAACGAATACCGTGCTCTTCTCGCGATTTATTGACTAAGCGACAAATTGCTCCACCAGTCGGATAATAAACCCCTGTTACGCCACCAGTACCAATCGTGACAAACGTTTCTTCCGCAGACGCAGAAAAGCCTGTTGTGAGTGCCGCTAAAGAAGCAGCAAGTGCGATTTGCTTAAACTTAAACATTGAACATCCTTTTTACCTGTGTTGATGACCGTTTAAGTATAGCAACCGTTAACAATTTGATAACGTTTGAGTTCTCATCTTTGAAGGTTGAATTATAGATATGTACTTTTTCATCAACGTAACCTACTGATAAATAATATCTA
The DNA here is from genome assembly GCF_053890955.1 of Vibrio sp. JZG120. Classification (NCBI taxonomy): domain Bacteria; kingdom Pseudomonadati; phylum Pseudomonadota; class Gammaproteobacteria; order Vibrionales; family Vibrionaceae; genus Vibrio; species Vibrio sp. JZG120. Next base: position 78,927 of record NZ_JBSRRK010000003.1, on the reverse strand, counting down.
TACTTGAATTGCACAAAAAAAGCGTTGTATAAACAACGCTTTGTAGTTAATGAGATGGACGGTTACACCGTTGGGACTGACGCTCGCCACGCTTGGTTCTGACTATCTGAGATAGAACGGAACAAGTCACGTAGCTCTTTCAATAAACCTTCTTGGAAACCAATGTTTTCATCGGCTTTCTGTTTGGCTGCTTGTGCGCGAGTCGCTTGTACTTCATCATCTTTGCTGCGCGCTTGCGCTTTGGTTTGCTCTACATTCGATGCTGAGTTTGCCATCTGGCCCAAAGCTTGAAGAATAGCGTTCTTCGCTTGGTTTGAGCTCATCAACTTATCGAACTTACGGCCACCACTTGTCAGCTGCGCTGTCGTGTCTGCGATATTGTCTTTCGCTAGTGAGTGCGCACGCTTAACCTGATCTTGCTGAGTTTTAGACAAGCTATTGTTATTCAATAACTCTTCTGCTTGATCGAAGCCAGCTTTTTGCGTTTTCAGTACATTATTGCTCGCCATTTCATTCTTGATTTCTTTCCCTGCTTTGAAAGAACCAAGGGCACCAATAATTGCGGTAGCACCCGCTAATACACCCGAAACGACTGCCATCGCGATCATCGCACTTGCCGAGTTGTTTAGTTCTGCCGCTTGGCTTTCTAAACTCGCGACGTTTGCTTCAACAGCAATTTCACGTTGTAGCACTTGCTGCTCACGGCTCAGCTTTGATACTTGATACAACAATGTTAATAGCGTCAACGATTGTGATACCGCATCTGATGGTGACTTGATCACCTCCTCACCGTTAAGCGCTTTCATCGTTGTGCTCATTAATGAGCTCACCGTCGGTGCAAGAGCGCTCATTAGGTTTGCAACAACTTGAGCTTGGTTACTCACTGTAGGAGCTTTAGGCGTCTCTAACTGGTAGCGTGCTGCACCAGAAACACCTGACTCACTTTGGCTTTTAACGGCGCCTGCTTCAAGCTTTGTTTCCGGCGCTTTTTCTGCTTTGTTGGTTTTAATGGTATCGCCTAAACCATACAGTTCGCCGCGTCCCGTTCCGCCTACTTTATCTAGCATAATAAACTCCTTATACCGTTGCAGGACGGCTTAACACCGTTTGCATGGTTTCACTTTTCGCTTGGATCATTTGCATGATGACGCTCATCAGCTCTTGGAAATCTTCCATCAACTTGCCAATTTCTTCTTTAAGCTTGTCGATGACGGCCTGGCTTAAGGTCATTTTGGCGCGAAGGTCCGTGATATCTGCCTGAATCTCAGTTACGTGAGCATTGTTAGCGGCATGAACACTGTCCGTAGCGCCTTTACCTACGTTGACGGCAATATCGACAGTTTCTGCTCCGTAACGAATCGCTTTTGCGGTCGTTGTCGCGGCTTTTGAGCCCATGTCCGCCACTTTCGCCATATTTGCAGCTGTTTTCGTAGCGATTTCTGTGACCTTTTGAGCTATCTTGCCAGCACCTTTTGCTGCAAGTTTCGCGATACCGCCAGCTGCTGCACCACCAAACGTCACAACAGCTCCGATAACCGCGACTGCGATTTCTAATGCCATTACGACTTTGTTTAGCACATCGACATTTACGCCCGCTTCTTTTAGCGCATCTTGAACGGCTGGCTCTTGCAGCGCCATGCTCACAGCTCCCATGACGCCACCAGCGATCATAAGAGCACCAGCTGCTGCACCAACACCCGTTGCCACCATTACGGCACCAACAACAATAGAAACCACCGCACTGATCCAACCAAAGATCTTCGCTGCTAAGCCTGATTTTTGGGCTTCTTTTGCAGCGGCTTCCGATTCTTTGATTTTGTCTTGGTTTTCCACCATCTCTTTTTCGTGCTTAGCTTTTGCGACCTTCACTTCCTGAATTTTCAGCTCGTTTTGAGCACTTTTCAGTTTATCCGTGATAGCAGCAAGCTCTACTTCAAAATCATCAGCAGAACCTGCGATGATTTTGACTGCAATCGAACCTGTTTGATCTGCAACTGCATGGAGAGATTTTGCAATGGTATCGACGATCTTTTGCAGCTGTGCCATGGCTTTTAGCGTCACATCATTCACTTTGTCGCTAACAGCTGCGTTAGGTGCATCTAACTGAACTTTTACTTTTCCGGTGTTCAGTACATCTGCATCTTTACTCTTCACGTTTTCTACCGTCACAGAAGGCGTCGCTGTAGACGCCGTTTTCTGCACGTTATCTAACGTGGCTTGGCCAGATTCAGGGCTATAAACCTGTGTCTGGATGCGGTCAAGTGCAATAGAACTCATAGTCTAATTACTCCTTTTTATTTCTCACCGCTTCTAACATGATGCCTGCACGTTCATGCAAATCTGCATATTGTGATTTTCCGGCAGACATCTCCTTCGCGCTGTAAAACCCACTCTCTGCTTCTGTCAGTTGTTCCAGTTTCAGGTGACATTCAGCAGAGTGAAAAGGTGGACGTGGATCATTTACGTCCACTAGCGCTGCGTAGCTGTAGGCGTCTATTGCCTGCAGATACTCACCCAACTCCTGACGAGCCGCGCCAAGGCCAATGAAAAATCGCGCCTGATAATGATCAAGCATGCTGAGTAATTGAAATACTTTCGCTGCTTGCTCAATCTTTCCCGATTGGAAAAAGTTGTAACCTACGGCATAAATATGTTCGATGGTGTCCTGAGACACATCGTGCAACATTTTTAGCGTGCCTCCCTCTTCCAGAAAAGACAGCAGCTCTTCTGCTTGCATTTGGGATGGATCGGTCGCGTTTGTTTTAGTCATGGTTGGTTATCCTTAAATGGCTCGTAGGATTTCTTGTAAAATACTGTGGTACTTCTGAACAAACTTGTTCATTGCTTCAACGGTCGAGTTGTATTGGGAGCTTGTATCATTTAGCTCTGTCGTTTTGATTTGAACTTCGTCGTTGAGTAGTTTGGATTTGTCACTGACCGAACTGGAAAAGTTAGATAGTTTTTTCGACTTCTCTTCGTCTTGGTACGACGCACCATCACCGATAGTAATACCTTGTTTTTGAAGAAAGTCTCGATGGCTTGTTATCTTATTATCCGTCAAATACTTGTACTCAGGTGAAGCTTCAAAATCCGTTTGATTACTGTAGTTAAAGTCACTCGCTTTGAAGTTACTTTCTGGATCTCCCGGTTTATAAACTCCATCAACACTTTGCGTAGAGTGAATTTTCGACTGAACAACACCAAAGATTTTTAGTTGCACGGTTAAATCTTGCAGTGCTTCCTTTTGCTCGTTACGTTTTTCTAAGCGATTTACGCGACGCTCGTTTAAGGCAAACAGCACGCGCTCATCAAAGCGATCACCAATACTAGATTCAACGACAGCCAGCAAATCACGAGCCGTCAAAGAGTGCTCTGCTCTCACCTCGCGATCCGCTTTCTCTTTATCGGTGATATTGAGTAGACGCTCTTTCAATGCCCCTAAGTTCTTGCGCAATGCCTCATACCGCTCGGTAAACGAAGCCCCGGTAGATTCACCTTTTACTATTTTTTCAAACTGTAATCGGATGTCTCGTTCGGTGTTTTCTTTGATTAAATTAACTTGAGCTGCCGTTATTTGTGTCTTTTGGACATCGGCTATCGCGCTATCTTGGTAAAAGTTGTCGATTTCTATCTTTGTTAAACTCACGGCGAAGTTGGCGAACAAGCCAGAAAGCGTCAAAGGTTCGGTTCCACCAATGACAGTGTTAAGTGCCGCTTTAAGATTTTTCGTTCCAGCCGCATCCCCATAAGCTGCGCTATATTGGCCTTTCACTTGAACGGCCATTTCATCTAACGCTTCTTTAAGCTGCTGTTTAGAAATACCAGGAGTCCAGGTAATTCTGTTAGCTAGCGCACTTGCGTCATCGGTGCTTAAAGTAATACCGATGCCTTGAAAACTACTTTTTAATTGAGCTGAGACTTGAAGAGCGAAACTCTCTTTAGTCAACAGGAAATCCGAGCTCTTCAGTTGCGCGAGATTAACGGAACCTAAGCTACTAAAGGCATTGCGAAGAAAAGAAATAGAAGCATCTCTCACTTCACGGGAGCCCATTTGATTAGCAAGCTCTGCAACAAAAAGAGAAATTTCTTTGGTGGCATTAGCCAGTTTTGTCTCGGATAGGTTGGCGATCTGCTCCGCTTGGTTACTCTGAGTCCCCAAATTAAATTGACTAACAAACTCAGTAGATAACGAGCTATCTACGTTTTCCGTCAGTAACTTACTAAACCAAGCCTGAAACTGATTTGATAGCGTTTGGTTTGTTTGAGCATTAAACTCGGCTGTGGTTAATTCGCCATCTGAGTTAGCACTTTGTAGCGACTTTATCCAAACAGATGCGGTGTCGGTCAATGATATATTAGCAAACGCGTTATTTTTCGCTTTTAGGTTTTCAAGTGTATCAACATAAAGCGCAATGCTTTGTGATTCCGTTTGTCCCGAGATAGTTGGCAATGAAGAGATTAGAGAGGCAAGTTGCTGAGTCTCTGCTTCACCCAGTACAGGTGTAAATGCCTCTTTCAAGTTTTGTTGGAAAGTGGGTAATGGTGCACTACTCGCAGCTGTGTCTGTTGCTCCTGTCGTAGAGCCAGTCGTTTTCATATTCGTCATTTCCAAACCTCTAAATCATCATGCCGCGCATCACTGTGGGACGCTTTCTGCGTTTACCTGACGTACCTTGTAGCTGATTTTGTTGTTGCCGGCGGCGCTGGACTTCGTCTATTAGCTCTTGCTCTGCACGTTTCATGGTATCTACTGGCGCTTTTATGCCGCCAAGTAAAACATCACCCGCAACAGGACCAACACCTAAGCCTTCCAATAGCTCGTTAAAAATATCGGTTCTGTCTTCAGCTTTTCTAATGGCAAGCTCAGCGTTCTCAATCGCATCGGTAAACGGTTGCTTCATCTTGATTCCTATCTTAAAGCGGGTCATCTCATCGGTGCTGTCAGTAACAGTCGTGAGTTTTTACTTTTTCAACTTTTTCAAAGGTCTATAATCTGCTAGGCGTAAACAGTACCAGTCGTCTAGCTCATCATGGCTTGCACCGCATGCTTTTAGATAGAACTGGGCTAATCGCTGACTGCTCATATTGCTGCCACGTAACACATCGACGTTTCCGCGAATGACCCAATCGGAGGGATAAAGTTGAACAGCATGCTCAGCTAAGAGAAATAAGCCTGCAAAAGGGTTACTCAACCCTAGGTTTGGATGCACACGTTTCAAAAGAACGATGATGATTTCACCGTCCTCCACACGAAAAACGAGCTCTAAACCCTCAACTTCAATTCGATAACCAAGTTGAATTTCACTTTTTTGCCAAAAGTATGGCGTCACTTCGATCCCCGCTTGCGCAAGCGAGAGCATTAGTTTTGTTTTCATTACATCCCCACCCTTCCAAGTGGCTGAATATTGATTTGCTGAGTTAATTCTTGAAATGACAAAACGGGCAGATCGTAGTATTCCGATTCAATAAGCTTTCGCACATATCGGCGTACATCCATAGACACAACTAACACAGGCTTATTCGGCATGCGGCTTAAATCACCAATGGTCTGTTTCACATCACTCACAAATTGTTGCGTTACTGACGGGTCTAACGCCAAGTAACTTCCTGCAGAGGTTTGACGAATACCGCTGCGTATTGTGTCTTCGAGACTTTGATCCAATAAGTAAGCGGGCAACATGTTTTGTCCACTCGCGTATTTGTAGCAAATGTAACGTTTTAAGCTGGAACGAATGTACTCCGTCAGCTGTACAACATCTTTCTCTTTTTGGCCCCACTCAACCATGGCTTCCAAGATCACGCGAAGGTTTCGGATGGAAATGTCTTCAGAAACCAAGCGTTGCAAGATTTCCGTCATTTTTTGTAACGGGACAATGCGTTGAGCCTCTTTAACAAGCTCCGAATAACTGCCTTCCATCTGCTCCAATAGATAACGCGTCTCCTGAATACCAATAAAGTCTTGTGCGTACTCCTTGAGAACATGAGACAAGTGGTACGTTAAAATTCTGTCGGGTGTGAGAAAGCCGACATGGCTAGTCGTGAGTTTTTGCTCGTAACTTTGTGCCACCCAAATGCTAGAAATACCGGGTAGAAAATCTTCATCTTGCTCATAAGGCACGCCTAATAAGTCGATCTGCTCATTCCCTTCTGTCACCAAGAGTTGGTCTTTTACAATTCGTCCTCGTGCAACCGGAACTTCTTGTAACTGAATTAAATATTCGCCATTTTGCATCCCCTCGTTAAAACGCAGGTGGATACCCGGGAAAGGCACGCCGAGGTCGAGATATAGTGCGCGCCTCACCCTTGCTAGCTCTTCATTCAATGCGACCGCTTCCAAGCTTTCCTGAAGGCTCGCGTCAAGATCAATTAAGAGCGGGACCGTCATGGCGAACTCTTCTTGCTCACCTAATTTACCTTTACTGTTTCTAGATGGGGTTGGTTTGCTTGGCTTCGCTGCTGGTGAACCCGCCCCTTGCGAAACAAAGCTTGATAAGTCGGTAGTATCTGATTCAGCCTGTTTTTTCTGTTGATAGAAAAGGAAGAAACCACCACCACCAACCACTGTGGCCAAGACCAGAAAAGTAATTTTTGGAAAACCAGGAATCAGTGCGAACAGCACCAAAAGCACACCGCCAATGAGGAGTGCACGCGGCTGAGCAATGACCTGACCACCAATGTCCGAGCCGAGATCAGAAGAATCTTCATGAGATACACGCGTCACGATAATACCGGCCGTAATCGCGATAAACAGCGCCGGAATTTGCGATACCAAACCATCACCAACGGTCAAAATCGCAAACAACTCAAGTGCTTCAGAAGCACTCATGCCTTTTTGCGTTACCCCGATAGTGACGCCACCTAAGATGTTGACCACAATGATGACCAAACCAGCAATGGAGTCGCCTTTAACGAACTTCATCGCGCCATCCATCGAGCCATACATTTGGCTTTCTTTTTCAATCAGTGATCGTCGGTGCCGTGCTTCGTGTACGTCAATCACCCCAGCGCGCATGTCACCGTCAATACTCATCTGCTTACCAGGCATGGCATCAAGTGAGAATCGCGCACTAACTTCTGCTACCCTCTCTGAGCCTTTGGTGATCACCATAAACTGAACAATGGTAATGATCAGGAACACAACGATACCGACCACTAAGTTACCGCCCACAACGAAGTTACCGAAGGTATAAACGATTTGACCAGCATCGCCTTGCAGCAAGATCAAACGGGTTGTCGTGATAGATAAAGACAGACGAAACAATGTCGTGATCAGTAGCACCGCAGGAAATGCAGAGAACTCAAGCGGCGTGGTGATGTAAATCGCTAACATAAGCAGAACCACCGCAATGCTCATGTTGGTGCCAATCAGCACATCCACCAGCGCGGTAGGCAGTGGCAATATCATCATAAAGACGATCGCGAGCAACATCACGGCAAGCATAATGTCTTTACGTTGCCCTACCTTGTTTAAAATATCGATCAACTTATTCATGTGGTTCACTATTTAAAGATTGCAGATAGCGTCGGTGCGCTTGGCGTGCCCCATCGACGTCATTTTGTTTCCAACGAGCTTGGCTTAAGCAAAACCAGAGTCCTGCCGAATCAGGTTTAAGGTCGGATTTTAATAAGTGCTCACATACTTCAACAGCACGGGCATATCGACCACTTTGTAAACACGCCACTGCGAGCGTTTGCATCGCCTCTTTGTGTTGCGGGTCTATCTCTAAAACCGCGTCGAGAATAGAGATGGCATACTCTGGCTTTTGGTATTGAACTTGTAGTGCAGCGTGAACAAGCAACAGTTCAATGTCTTTGGATCTCAACATGTTGGTTAGACCTGGATAAGGAGATTGAGCGCCATGGTGAGGTAGCGCTGATCCAGTTGCGTGCTTTGTAACGTTTCGGATGCTTTGATAAAAGAAGCGGAGCCTGAATCCTGTGCAAGAACTTGCAACTGAACCAACGTTTCATCGAACTGTTGGCGGTACTTTTCTGGACGCAACAATTCTGAGTGCAACAATTTTGGCTTGGTTAACGCGATTAGGTATTGGTCTGAAGGCCTGAGGTCATAGAGCTTCTCTAAATGCGTAGCGACCGCCTGTCCATCAGGAAGTAATTGAAACCGCTCAGGGAAATCGGCCTTAACCTCACTATGAGTAACATGCGTGAAGGTTTCTATGCCTACATTTAAAGTACTTACTCGAGTCATGAGCCTGCCACATCGTTATGTAGACGAACCAAAAGCGTAAACGCTTGTTCTAAAGTCGGAAGTGTGACCTCTTCTCCGTTTAACCGCGCGGAAAAAACCAAAGTTTGCTCATCTAACAAACCAGTTTTAATTTCGAAAGGCCAGCCTTGATCGGCATGACACAAACTGAGTGCGCTTTGAATGATGTCACTGGTTTGATGCCAAGATAACGCTTGAGACAACATAAAGAATAGCTGCTCCCCGTGTCGCTCAATATGTAGTGTACCGCTTTGCTCAAAATCCAGCTGCACCCGTCCAGCTGATGAGAAATCGACGGCATCAAGCCCCATTCCTCGGCAAAATTCATTGACGGATGCATCAATCCAACTCATCTTCCCACGCTTCCTCTTCTTCTATATCAATGGCTTCGTCTAGCGCCTTTTGTACCGCTTGTATTAAATTCTGTCGTTGTTCTTCATCGGCGAATACATCAATAGGGATCGCGCGAACTAACTTGTGGAACTCTCGAAAAAAATCGATTTTTTGTTGTACCGCCGTCAATTCCATTGCGTTGGCGACTTTCCAAATCTCATCACTGCTTACCCATCGCTGCTCTACCAACGCAATCACATCAGCCATCAAATTAGAAACTTGATAAGCCATAACTCGTCCTTTCCGGTTTTAACATTTGGAACAACTGACTCACGCGATCTTGCAACGTATTTAGAGTTTTGAGTTTTTGCATATCGGACATCAACCACTGCAACTTAACAGAGTCGATACTGCTGCCTTGAACACTAAGATCTGCACTCATGCCTTGCAGCATAAAGTCAACAGCGGTCGATACCTCCTGCTCACCAAAGCGCGCCACTACGTCTTGATAAGCGGCTCCGAGCCCTTGATAACTATGAACGGTATCGCGATAGAAACCGCGCAGCTGGTGTAATGAGCTAAACTCTTGCTCTTGGCTGTACTCATCAGCAAAGTTTGAGACGCGAATTTCCGTATCAATTTGAGCCCAAGAATCTGGGTTTTGCTCGATTCTCAGAATCGCTTGGTCAATCAGCGCTAGTAGATGTTTACTTTCTGGGCTCGCACTCAAAAACTTTTTAACGGCTTTTAACGCAAGGTATTGATGGCTTTTCTCCTCTGAAAATCCATTCAAATAAGCTTGCAATTGAGCGATGGTCGAGATATTTCCTCCCGCCATTTTTGCAGCCAAATCTTTGATCTTTTGGTTCTTTTCAAGATCAGGGACTTTTCGCAGATAGTCAGAAACGAGTTCGTGCGCTTCATTAACTCGAACGCCACTGTCTTTCACTTTACGCTTGGTCAAATCTTTTTCTGCTTTTTCGGAACCGAGTGAAGTGAGCTCTTCCATCGCATCAAAAAGTGATTGTGTGGCATTGTGAACACGGACCGTTTCACCGCGGTAATTGCCTTTTCGTGAAGCGTCGGTACGAGACGATTCCAACCCGTTTTGGATAGACGCATCAAACTTTGGGTTTGTTGCGATATGATTGTTGATAATACTCATTCACTTGCACTCCTTCCGTACAATACAGGCGAATTATAGGAAGTGCGCTTTCTCGAAGCTGTCAAAATCAGACGTGTTTTTTTAGTGCGTTTTCAGTTTTCTAAAAACTCCCGACTGATATTCACTATAAATACCCCCTCATCCTTTCTATCCTCCCAACATCAATCATTGCGCATATTTTTACCTTGAACGATTTCTCATACATCACTGATATCCAACAATCTGCGATCAGGCAAACTCGTCTGATCCAAATTCGCGGGCGCGTTACGCAAGTAACCGGCACCATCATCAAGGCCGTTGTCCCCGGCGTTCGTGTTGGTGAGCTGTGTGAGTTGCGTAATCCTGATCAAACTCTGTCTTTATTAGCGGAAGTCGTTGGCTTTCAACAGCATCACGCTCTGCTCACACCGTTAGGAAATATGTTTGGGATTTCCTCAAATACAGAAGTTAGCCCAATGGGAAAAATGCATGAGGTCGGCGTTGGCGATCACCTATTAGGTACAACGCTTGACGGGCTTGGGCGTCCTTTCGATGGTACGCAAAGTCAGGAACCAAGTGCTTGGTATCCGGTTTATCGCGATGCACCGCCACCAATGCAACGTAAACTGATTGAAAAGCCAATCTCTCTTGGGGTTCGATCCATTGATGGACTACTAACCTGTGGTGAAGGTCAGCGCATGGGCATTTTTGCAGCGGCGGGCGGTGGTAAAAGTACCCTCCTCGCAAAACTGATTCGATCCGCAGACGTTGACGTGACCGTTCTCGCCTTGATTGGTGAACGCGGACGCGAAGTGCGCGAATTTATTGAGCATGACCTGGGCGAAGAAGGAATGGCCAAATCGGTTTTAGTGGTCGCGACATCCGATCGCCCGGCCATGGAACGTGCCAAAGCCGCTTTTGTTGCCACTTCTATTGCTGAATATTTTCGTGACCAAGGTAAACGCGTTTTACTGCTGATGGATTCTGTAACGCGTTTCGCCCGCGCGCAGAGAGAAATTGGACTAGCCGCAGGCGAGCCACCAACACGACGCGGCTATCCGCCTTCCGTTTTTGCCGCTTTGCCAAAGCTGATGGAACGAGCCGGTCAATCTGACAAAGGGTCAATTACAGCGCTGTACACCGTGTTGGTTGAAGGCGACGACATGACAGAACCTGTCGCCGATGAAACTCGCTCCATTTTAGATGGGCACATCATTCTCTCACGCAAACTTGCGGCAATGAACCATTATCCCGCCATTGATGTACTCCGATCAGCAAGCCGCGTGATGAATCAAATAGTTGAACCTGATCATCAGGCGTCTGCTGCTCACCTTCGCGAAATGTTAGCCAAGTACGAAGAAGTTGAGCTACTGCTCAAAATTGGCGAGTACCAGCATGGGGCGGATAGCCGAGCGGATATGGCGATTGCACAAAGTGATGATATACGCGCCTTTTTACGTCAAGGAACGCATGAGCCAAGTGATCTTGATGGTGCTATCGCTCAACTAAAAGGGATGGCGAGCCGATGATCGAACGGTTATTAGAAATCAAACAAATTCGAGCTGAGCGTGCGGATAAAGCCGTTAAGCGCCAAGAATACCGAGTATCAAATTCGGCAGCACAAGTTCAAAAGGCCGAACGTTCCGTAGCGGACTATCACGTTTGGCGTCAGGAAGAAGAAGAACGACGTTTTGCCAAAGCAAAGCAACACACACTCGTTCTCAAAGAGTTGGAAACATTGAGACAAGAAATCGCGTTGTTGAGAGAGCGAGAAGCCGAGCTTAAACAGCGCGTTGCCGAAGCAAAAAAAGCGCTTGAGTACGAACGCTCGGTACTTAAAGAAAAACAAAAAGAGGCACGGCAAGCCCATAAAACCAAAGAAAAATTCGTTCAGTTGCAACAACAAGAACTCGCGGAACAGTCGCGAGAAAGACAATACCAAGAAGAACTCGAACAAGAAGAGTTTCGCACTGTCGATATTATTTAAAGGTTCATTATGCGCATTACTCCAACAGAAGAAACACCGAATACGCTGTACAAATCAACGCCAGAAAAAAAGCCCTTGGAGCGAGAAGCTGAGCTTCAATCACAGTTCGAGCGTGCAATGACGGAGAAACCTAGCAAGGAAGAAGAATCTACCGTTGCGAGCAAAAAAGACACTCAGAGCAGAGACGAGAGCCTTCCGTTAAGACATGAAGCATCTCAAACCCTAGACAAACAATCGAAACTTTCTAACCAAGAAGCCAGCACTTATAGAAATACCGCTACATTAAAAGGCAAAAGTGACGTCGTCACAAAGAAAGGCGTAGAGAAACCACAAGACGACGCAACAAATAGCGAAGAACGCCTGATTGAAAACAGTAAATTGCATGAGAAAGATAAAAAACTTGAGAGCGATCAGCCTCCAAGCTCATCCTCGCTTGAGCGCGTTGGCCCCCATTCTCAAGCACAAGCTTCTCTCGACGGTTCTCTCCCTAAAAAGGCCGTAGGAAAATCGCTCACTCAAGATGCAATTAACAATGCCAACTTCACGACGAAACAAACCGAAACGACACACAATAAGCGTGCAACGCAGCGACTACAAGACACAGGCAAACTAACAGATAAAACCGATAGTCGTTCTGAAACTAAATCGCTTGAGAAAGTCGAGACGAAAAGCGCACTAGTGGCCGTTAAAGCGGATGACGAAAAAGCAGAACCTCAACACCTTGCGAGCGCGGCAACACAAGGCGATGTCATTTTAAAGAGTGTCGCTTCACAGGCTCAGCCGGCCCCAGCTCGAGAAGTAAACACGTTACTCCAACAACTGGTGGACAAAATCTATGTTTCGCTGCCAACCGCATCGGACAACAAAGAGGTTCGGCTGTTTCTGAGTGAAGGACAATTAAAAGGTGGCGAAATCCACATCAAGTTGGACGCGCAAGGTTATAGCGTGACGATTCGACAAGAGCATGCCCTTTCCATTATTAGCCAACAAGCTAGACAAGATCTTGCCGAACGCCTAAATCGATTTGGCGGTGATCAGCCACTTCGTCTAGCGATCAGCGAACAAACTCAACAGCTCGATCAACAACAACATGAACAACAACACTCACGCCAGAAACGTAGCGTGTATGAAGAATGGCAAGCGGAGAATGACCTATGACGCCGTTAACGATACCCAAAGTCGATTCAGACAGTATTGCGCTCAGTAATCAACTTTGTGCAAAGCAATGCCATTTCCAAGGGGCTGATGGTCAGAGCGTATCGATTACTGTTTCTCAAATCCCTTCATTTGAAGGATTCCGTTTAACCACGTTGATTGGAGGGCAAACGATCCAAGTGGATTTTTGTCGTGCGCAACTCCAGAAATGGCTTGAGTCTACTCTGAATGCTACTGCGTTTGAGTCGCTGCCTAACTCCCTCCAGTTAGCACTTTTGAGTTCTCAGATTGAACCGCATAGTGAGGCATTTAAAGCACTATTTGGTCAGTTGCCCATTCTTAGCCAGTTACAACCGTTAGAGTCGAGCCAAGTTCAAGAGCATACCTTGATGTTAACCCTCAATAAACCTAACGGCTCTCTTTGTTTGTGGGTTAGCGAAGGAGCAAACGTGCTGTTGGATGCACTACCAAACAGCGCTTCTCTTCAGGCGCGACATCTCGTTTTACCTGTGTGGTTAAGCCTTGGAAAGACCCATTTACTGTTAAGCGAATTTAATTCGCTCGAACTGGGAGATGTGATCTTTTTTGACGATTGTTATATCGCCCAACAACAAGCCATTTTTCAAGTATCTAACCAGAATCTCTGGCGCTGCCAACTGGATGACCAAATTCTTCACATTATTGAAAAAGAAACCAATATGAATGACGTAAACACTTCAGAAATATTAACCGACCACCAGCAACTGCCTGTGGAACTCACGTTTGATATCGGCCATCAAACCATCACTCTAGAACAGCTTAACCAGCTTCAGCCTGGGTACGTATTTGAGCTAAACCAACCTGTATCTAAGCCGGTAACATTGCGTGCCAACGGCAAAATCGTCGGTGAGTGTGAACTGGTTAATGTTAATGAGCATTTAGGTGTGCGCGTACTGGAACTGTTTGGTGGCACGCAGGAGCCAGCATGATCCAGTTACCTGACGAGCTCAATCTCATTGTCAGCTTAGCACTGCTGGCACTGATCCCATTTATCGCGATGATGGCGACGTCGTTTGTAAAACTCGCCGTTGTATTCTCACTGCTGCGTAACGCTCTCGGTGTTCAGCAAATTCCACCGAACATGGCGCTGTACGGATTGGCGATCATTTTGTCTATTTTCATCATGGCTCCCGTCGGGTTTGAAACCTATGACTACGTGAAGCAGCATGATATTTCTCTTGAAGATTCTGCAAGTGTGGAAGGCCTCATTGAAAGCGGTTTACAGCCTTATCGAGAGTTTTTGAAAAAGCATATTCGGGAAACCGAAGCCATATTCTTTACCGATGCTGCGCGCACATTATGGCCTCAAAAGTACGTGGACCGTTTAGAGTCAGATAGCTTGTTACTGTTGCTGCCAGCGTTTACGGTCAGTGAGCTTACCCGTGCTTTTGAGATTGGCTTTCTATTGTACTTGCCGTTCATCGCTATCGACTTAATTGTTTCGAATATCTTGCTCGCTATGGGCATGATGATGGTATCGCCAATGACCATCTCTCTCCCTTTCAAATTGTTGCTTTTTGTCTTGCTTGACGGCTGGACGAAACTCACCCACGGCTTAGTGCTGAGTTACGGTTAATCACGGAGAAAGTATGCATTCTGCTGAAATCATTCATTTCACGACTCAAGCATTAACCCTAGTTTTGTACTTGTCGTTACCGCCGATTTTAGTCGCAGCATTGGTCGGCACATTGGTGTCGCTGATTCAGGCGTTAACTCAGGTCCAAGAACAAACGTTGGGGTTTGTGGTCAAGCTTATCGCAGTAATTATTACGCTGTTCGTCACAACACAATGGTTAGGGGCAGAGCTCCACGCCTTCGCCTCGCTTGCCATGGATAAAATTCCTCAAATACGATGAGTTATCACGACTTACACCAGGCTTTATTTTTGTATAGCCTGACGTTACCTCGGTTAATGGCATGCTTCATCTTTTTGCCTATTTTGAGCAAGCAAATGCTAGGCGGCACCATGGTGAGAAATGGTGTGCTTTGCTCACTCGCACTGTTTATATTTCCGATGATTAATCAACAAAGCTTGCCCGCAGAAACCGACGGCATTTGGCTGATAGTTATTTTGGGTAAAGAGGTATTAATTGGGCTATTGATCGGGTTTGTTGCTTCTATCCCCTTTTGGGCAATAGAAGCGGCTGGCTTTCTGGTCGACAACCAACGTGGTGCTGCCATGGCAAGTATGTTTAATCCAACGCTAGGCTCGCAATCGACGCCAACCGCAGTGTTGCTGACCCAAACGCTGATTACCCTGTTCTTCTCTGGCGGGGGCTTTGTCACTTTTATCTATGCGTTATTCAAAAGCTACACATCTTGGCCGATCGTGGACTTTTTCCCAACCGTTAGTGATGCATGGGTGAGCTTCTTCTACGCACAATTTGAACAGCTTATGTGGCTTGGTGTGCTGATGTCTGCCCCATTAGTGTTGGCAATGTTTCTTGCTGAGTTTGGTCTGGCTCTTATCAGTCGTTTTGCACCGCAATTGAATGTTTTTTTCCTTGCCATGCCAATAAAAAGTGCCATCGCGAGTGTTTTACTGATCGTGTATCTCGGGTTAATGATGGATCACTTTGAAGTACAGTTTTACGGAATTACCCGATTCGCAGAACAACTCAATACCATTTGGCAATAACGCTTAGGATTCTTTATGAGCGCAGAAAAAACAGAGCAACCCACCGCAAAAAAGTTACGCGATGCCAGGCAGAAAGGTCAGGTAGCCAAAAGCCAAGAAATCGTATCGTCTGCATTAATTTTGGCGCTCATAATTGTACTGTTTGCGTTCGCCGATTATTACATGTCGCACATCTCAGCGCTTATTCTCCTACCAAGTAAGCTTGCTTATCAGGGCTTCCAAGATGCGCTAGTCGATGTCGCTATTGCCATCGCAAAAGAAATTGCCTATCTACTCGCCCCGATTATTCTGGTTGCTGCACTCGTCGCCATCTTTTCCAATATGGGGCAGTTCGGCTTTCTATTTAGTGGTGAATCCGTTAAACCCGACATCAAAAAGATCAATCCCGTCGAAGGTGCCAAACGCATTTTTTCGCTTAAGAGTGTGATTGAGTTTATCAAGTCGATCCTTAAAGTCTCTCTTCTTTCCTGCATTATCTGGGTGACCTTACGCGGTAACATCAACGCTTTGATGCAAATTCCAACTTGCGGGCTAGAATGTGTCCCGACCATTACTGGCGTCATGATTAAACAATTAATGATTATCTCTTCGGTAGGTTTCATCGTCATCGCTGCAGCTGATTTTGCGTACCAAAAATTTGACCACACGAAGAAACTCAAAATGAGCAAGGACGAAGTGAAACGCGAATACAAAGAAATGGAAGGCAGCCCTGAAATCAAAAGTAAACGTCGTCAGTTGCACCAAGAGCTACAAGCCTCCAATCAACGCGAAAACGTTAAACGCTCCAATGTATTAGTTACAAACCCAACGCATATCGCGGTTGGTCTGTACTACAAAAAAGGCGAAACTCCCCTGCCCGTCATTACCTTGATGGAAACCGATGCGGTAGCCAAACGTATGATCGCAATCGCCAAAGAGGAAGGTGTTCCTGTGATGCAAAAAGTCCCTCTTGCTCGCGCACTATACGCGGACGGCAACGTCGACCAGTACATCCCAAGCGATCTTATTGAGGCAACCGCCGAAGTGCTTCGTTGGCTGGCATCATTGGAGTCCGATAAGACGCTGAATTAAAACGATTTAGAGAGTAAAGGCTATCGTACGAAGAACGGTTATCACTTTTCTATACGTAATGATATTTTAAATATGTCATCCTTCGCTATAGGTTTCAGCATATCGAATTTGCCTACTTTTGCTTGTTTCAATGAAGCACTTGGTTCATGAAAAGTCGTGTTTACTAACGTCAATAGTGGTACTGTACTGGACAGTTTTACTTTCACCTCTAAACCACCTAAAGCTCGGTAATAAACCACGCCAGCCACAACAAAGGTGGATTTTTGCTTGGGTTGATTTATTTATGCGCATATCTACCGAAAAGAAACGAACTCGAATCATCAAAGTTGCCACTGACCTTTTTATAAAACAAGGTTACAAAGACACATCACTCGATCAAATCGTCGCGATTTGTGGAGGCTCAAAGCAGACGTTATATCGCTATTTTTCGAACAAAGAAGGGTTATTTGTTGAAGTTTTAGCATACAATACCAAAACCAGCTTAGAGTCCGTCTTCCAGCTTGCCGACAAGCAATCGGAGCCTTTACAAGAAACATTGAATGACTTCGCCAAGAAGTACCTAAAAGGTGTATGCTCCAATCCTATGCTATCACTTTATCGGATCGTTTCGGCTGACTTCAACAAACATGATTCCGTACCAAATCAATTCTGGCAGACAGGGCCGCATCGCATTCATCAATATCTCATCGACTTTTTAAAGAGTGAAACTGTCAGCTCACAGCTCGATGTTGAAAATGCCGACCTCGCTTGTGAGCAACTACTTGCGTTAATTAAACTTGATTACCAGAACATGGCACTAATTGGCTTCGATTTTCCGACAGATGAAGAGTTAGATGCACATACGAAAAAAGCGGTCACCGCCTTCCTAAATCTATACCAAAGATAAACTCACTAAATATAAAAGGGAGCATCATCGCTCCCTTCTTGTTTCTATGGCTTAGTGAATCTCTCGCTTCGCCGCCAGTTTTTTACCGATTATTAAGATTGGCGCGAGAGCAAAGACCGAGATAATAAACATCAATAATGAATTACTCAGTGCGAGAGTGGTCGCCTGCTCTTTGACAATAAAACTAATTTGGCTCATTCCTAATGCCGAATTTGGCAAGTGTCCATGAGTCAGAATCGTACTGCTCAACGCATTTTTATAAGCACCAAAAGCATGATTCACATCATCTAGCGTTCGGCCAATCTCTCCAGCAGCTTGCGCACTATGGCTTTGCATTACCCGTGAGAACACGGCACCAGCGATCACACCACCAATGGTACGAAAGAGGTAGAAATTGGCGATGCCTTCTAAACGCTGCCCGACCTGGAAGTACATCAAGACTGCAATGGTCACAGACACATTCAATAAGCCGACACCAAACCCACGCAACATCATCGGAACGGACAAAGATTCCGTACCAGCAAAGCTAGGTAACTGACTAAACTTATGTACCGAAAGTATAATCATCACCACACCAAACGGGACGACTGCATCCGCTAATGGACGGCGGAAGTAATACACCAGCACACTGACTAGCATACCACCTAGCATGGCATAAAATGCCGGCAATTGGGCATATCCAGCATTAAGGTTGTTGTACTGCAACGCCATTTTCAAAAAGCTAGTAAACAACACATTGCTCGCCATAACAGCAAAACCTGCCAAAAAAGCGTTGTACATAAAAACATTAGTTTTCAACTTACTATGCAGCTGTATTGATGCTGTATTTAAAGGACTGGTTCTCACAAAGTAATACACCACTAATAAAGTCAGAGCCGCGGCAATCGAAGAGGCTTTAACAAACCATTCCGAGTCAAACCAGTTGTAATAACTGCCTCTCATCAATAGAAATACAACGAGGCTTATTGTCAGGGCAAAAACTAAATAAAACCAACAGCCAGATTTGGGTTCGGCCTCGATTTGAATCGACTTAGGATTGTATATGCATGCAATTACCAAAGCAGAGAAATACAGCCAAGCCGACACGACACACAACAGTGACCAATCAAATATTTCGACAATATTGGCCACTACCCAAGGGTAAGCGCCGATCGGTAGCAAGGTTGAGAATACTAACGTTAAAGCAATAATGGCTGGTAGCCAACGCTGTTCAAAAAAGTGGAGCAGGTAAAGGTTTAATACCACCATTAACATGCTCATAAAAAAGCCACTCGAGAGCCAAGTCAGAGTGAACACCAGTTCTTGCTGTCCGCCCCAGTAAAGTACAAGATTGCTCGCTAGGCCTACCAATAAAATGGCATGTAAGAGAATTAACGTACCCAATCTACGCACCAATATTGGTGTGAATATAAAACCTAATACCTGGGTAATCATAAAGCCGACTTTAACCAGAGCAACTTCATCGACAGATAAGCCTGACGTTGCCGCCATCTCATACGATAACTCGGTAAACATCACGGAGTTAATACCAAAAGCAGCAATCGCAAAAAGCGTCAAAATCAGCAGCGGTGAACGTTTTTCCATTGCAGTTAACCTTGTGCCGCGGTCTCGATCGATACTTCTGCAGACAACCCCGGATAGACTCGTTGACTCAACTCTTGAGGGATCTCTAGCTCAATACGTACTGGCACACGTTGTACTACTTTTACGAAATTGCCTGTCGCATTTTGGGGTGGCAATAAACTAAACTGTGCACCAGTCGCCGGGGTTATCGAAGAAACACGGCCATGCAATGGATGGTTTGGAAACATATCCAATACCACTTCAACCTCTTGCCCAGGCACAACGTTCTCAAGTTGTGTTTCTTTAAAGTTTGCCTCTATCCAAACATAATCTGGCACCATCACGATGAGCCCCATTCCTGGTTGTACAAACTTGCCGACTTGCACTTGTCTATCTGCCACATAGCCATCGAATGGTGCACGCACCGTGGTTCTTTCCAGTGAAATATTAGCCAGTCGTAAGTTTGCTTCTGCTTTTTTACGCTGTGCTGTCAGTTGCAACTTCTCAGTCATCAATGTGTCGAGCTGTTTTTGCTCAGCAGCTAAGCCCAATTTAGCGGTTTCAAGATTACTGCTTGCTTCAATAGATCGCGTTTTTTGTGCTTCAAACTGATTTTTGCTCACAGATTGCTTTTGTACCAAACGAGAAAGACGTTGAAACTCCGCCGCTTGGTGTTCGGCATTTGCACTCGCGCGGCGAATACCTTGCTTCGCCTGCTCAATTTTCATTAACTGCATATCCGTTTTGATTTGATTTGCAGTAAGCTCCGATTTCGCAACATCTAGTGCTGCTCGAGCAATTTCTTGGTTGGCAATAAAGTCTTCATCATCAATGACAAACAAAGGAGTTCCTTCTCTTACCCACTGGTTATCTTTGACAAAGATTTCGCTTACTTGCCCCCCAACCTCAGGTGAAATGGCCGTAACGTCTGAATGAACATATGCGTTATCCGTCATTACAGTATTCGGCTGGTATAAGGCACAGCCAGCAGCAAATAACGAACCAACAACAAGCGATAAGGCGATAACTTTCTTCTTCATGTTTGAAACCCATTTTATGATTTTCACAAACTGTACTGTACCGTACAGTTTTAGTAAAGACACATTTGATCATTGCCAATCAAAAAGATCAATCTCATTGATTTATCATGAACTTCTTGAGAAAAGTGTTTCGAATGAAAAGAATTAAAATCTAACCATTTGTAATGTAAACAAAAAACACATTTAAACTGAATAAGTAAAGAGAGGACTGCAACTCCCCTACCTTTATTGAAGCTTGCTCCCCAACTCGGCGCATCAGTCGCAAACATTTGACTGGCCGAAGTTTTCGAAGCTACCTCACCAATTTTCATTAGCACCTCAATCTGACACATCAACCCAACGATAAGCACAAGCTAGTAGCATTTTCTTCAAACGAATTTGACATCGCCCAATATAGTTGTGTATACAACCATATTGTTCGTTCATGTTATTTGGTGAAATTCTCCATGTCCCAATACAACCATCATCAGTCCCTCGGTCACCTTACGGGGCTTGCTAGTCGTCTGTTTAACCGATTACTCACTACCCGTTTCAAAGATGCTGGTATTGATATGACAGCAGAACAATGGGGTGTCGTGTTGCTGTTGCGAAACAACGGTGCTCTTTCTCAAAGTCAGATTTGTGAACTGTTGTACTTAGAAAAATCGAGCGTCAGTCGCTCAATTGATGGGCTTGAAAAGCGCGGTTGGACAGAGAGGAAACCTTCGCCAACGGATAGTCGAAGCAAGTTAGTCGTGCTAACAGAAAAATCTTTAGACACCGTTGATACATGTGCAAATATCGCTTCGCTAGTACTGCAAGAAGCCCAACAGAATCTTGCTGATGCCGACCTAGACAACAGCAAACAGCAACTTTCTAGCGTGGTAGCGAACTTACGCAAGCTTAACGGACAAATTTAACTTATCAGCGTACGTTGCGACAGAAGCTGGTTTAACAGTCAGGCTCAACCTTGGAGAAATACGATGACAAAACGCAATGCTTTAATTACAGGTGGCGCTCGTGGAATTGGTGCAGCAACAGCAAAAGCACTCGCTGCAGATGGTTACCGAGTTTTTATCAACTACGTAAATAGTACTGCGGTCGCGGAAGCGTTAGCTCAAGAAATTCAAAACGCCGGTGGTGAGGCGTACACTTTAAAAGCTGACGTTCGAGATGACGCACAAATACAAGGAATGTTCGACAGCATCGCAAATGAACATGGTGGCGTTGATGTTCTTGTCTCAAACGCAAACATGAGCTTTACCGCTAAACCTTTCACTGAGCAGTCGTGGGAAGAGTTTGCACAAAAGCTCAATGACGAAATGCACGCTGCATATCAAACGGCAAAGTTGGCGGTAGAAAACATGAAAGCCAACCAGTTTGGTCGCTTAATTTTTATCTCTAGCACCTTATCAGAAGCCCCTGCACCAAGCTTTATTGCTCATGGTAGTGCAAAAGGTGCACTTGATAGCTTTAGTAAATACCTCGCTCAAGAACTTGGTCCTTTCGGGATTACGTCTAATGTCGTTGCTCCGGGCCTTGTAGAAACAGACGCAACAAAAGGTGCTCCTGAAGAGTTTAAAGAAACCATTCGAATGTTCACACCAACGCAGAAAATTGCCACACCTGAAGACGTAGCAAACACCGTGAGCTACTTGGCAAGTGAAAAAAGCGGACATATCACGGGCACATACAATCCAGTATGTGGCGGCGCATACCTACCATAGCGCCAAGTGTGCTAGGCACAAAAAGGCATGTACCCATGCCTTTGTATCTTTAGGTATTGCTTTGCAACGCGCAAGCTTCCTTCATGGGCGGTTTTGTCTGAAGAAAAATAGAAAGTCCTATCTATTTCTTATAATCGGTGTATAGTGAGCTCAGCTCCTAACCGTGAGCTATTGATGAAATATTTAGTTCGAGTCTCTTCTTAGTTTTCTTTCGAGTCATTTCGTTACTCAACTCCTGTAGCAACTTATTCTTTATCTTCCATTAAATAGCCTCAGTTTTGATTTAAATACGAACGAGAGTTAGCTCTCTTAGCATGGTTATCACAACGCGCTGTCTTTACATCGATAGGTTTATAAGGAATTTAACCTTATAAAAACAATCATTAAGCGTCAAAATAAGACATAACGCTGCATAGCCACTTCGTGTATATATCATCACTATTTAGGAATAGTCATTAGCGGTGAAATATATTAATCAGCGCGATGACAATGGAATATTTAGACTTAATTTAAACCATTTTGACTTCGTTATTCCTATAAAAGTAGAGGTTAATTAGATTAACCTTTAATAAACACGCTCTAGAGGAATAAAAATGAGAAAAAAACGAGATAGCTTTCAAAAAAAGAATAAAAAAAGCAATTATGAAGACAAATTTGAGTTGATGGTAAAAGAATACCACAGCGCAAAAGAAGTATTAGACGCAATGCCAGAAGGTTCGGCTGACTACGACAAGCAGAAAAAGCACTGTGAATCTCTATTTGCTAATGCCGAGCGCTTTTTCAAGCGAAATCAGTAGGCCAGTTTAACGCCTAGATAAACACCCGGCAAAACACCATATACGGTAAGGGAGCAGATGCTCCCTTACTTTCAATTAAACCCAACCTTCCGCTAAGTACATCAGTCGCAATTGACTTGGTGAGCCCAATTTATCTAATGCATCCAACTGAGCGTCACTCAGGTTTGGGCATTTATCAAGGTATACTCGTCCATTTTCGGCATCAAGTGGCAGTTTGTAAGTCAACTTTTCATTGATTTGACTCGCCTCACCTTTATCGATCGCTCGAACCGCAGGCATGAGCCAATCCCAATCTTCGCCCAGCAGCTTTTTAAACGCACTATGAGCAGTTGCCTCAGTTTTGCTTGGCGCATCTTCTGGACTTAGCTTCAAGATAGAATCAACGTCAGGGACTAAGTGTTCACTTGGCTCTGAGCCCAACATCTTTTTCAACGTTAAGCGAGCAGCTTCCATCTCTTGTGCTTCTTTAGGCGCTTGAGGTGATGTCATCGCCGTGTTCTCTTTAGGGCCAAGGTACGCCATCAATGCGCGTACAGAAGCTGGATCTTGCATGCTGAAGGTAAAGTCTCCTTTGGCATTAGAAACTTCAAGCCTTGGTAAAACACCAGACATCTCACCTTGCATGAGTTGCTCTTTGACTTCTGTATTTAGTCCGTATGCTCCAGCTTGGTTCGCAACAAAACCACCACCACTGATGATGCCAGTCGTGGCAGCCGAACCAATGGCTTCTTTTGCTATCGGCGTAACACCCGCTGTCGCTACAGAGCTCACACCAAAAGTACCCAAGCTCCCTGTCGCCATGCCCAATGTTGCCCCAACTGCACCTTCAGCTGATAACATTGCATGACCTTGAGCCAATGTTTGTTGCATCGGCATAGAGAGACGTTGGTCTCGCCCTGGAAGCTGCGAAATTTGCTCCAGCTGATGGTGGTAAGCTTCAGCATCGCCATTGACTGCCGCTTTGTGCAGCTCACGTCCTGTTGAAATTAATAGCCCTACGCCAGGCAAAGCTAGGTTGATGACAGCATTAACGCCAGAACCTTTCAGTTTTTCTTTGCCCATCTGTAACAGTTCGGCACCAAAACCATCCATTTTCCCCGGGTACTGAGCCTCTAAACTCACCTGCATACGCGGATCTTTGCTGATCGCGTCAAACGTATTTTTAAGCTGCTGGTACGTACCGCTGCTCACCTTGACTTCATCCAACAAGCTGACAACTTCTAAGATTTTGCGCTCAGTAAGCGGCTCACCGCGATAACCAGAAGGGCTAACCAATGAGTAAGCTAGCAAGGCAACCTCAGGCTTTTCTTGTTTAAGTAGCGCCTGTTTCAAATCAAGGTGAGTTTTGATGTTTTCTTGGAAAAACTTAGTGTATTTGCTTCTCAACACGCCTTCGTGGATAGAAGCAAACTTGTGACCTTTGTGGAACGTTGAAGGTTCTTTTACCTCACCTCTTTTACTGATCACTCGGTCATCTTTTTGCGCAGCGACTGCACGAAACTGTTCTAGATCAGGTACTGGGCTTTGGCTGATTTTTTGCGTTGTATTGACCATTTTTCTCTCCTACACACGAAGTGATTGAACATGAGCTTGTTCATGGTTAGGGGTGGTTGGAATCGCTTGATCCAACATTGCAAAACGCGCTTGCCACAATTCAGTCTGTTCAATAACCTCATGAAACCAAGCGGTAAGATTCGTCGTGTTTAGGTGCTCAACTGGTTTACGTCCCGCTAAGACAAGCTGTCGACCATTTGGGGCTAAAGCAAGTGCAAGGCTGCCACCACCGATACCCTGATAATTAGCATGAGCAAGAAGCTCTAAACCTTTGAGTCTTTGTTCGCCCGACTTTTCTAATCCTCCGAACGTCACGGACAACATTAAGTCATCCGTATCTGTCGCGATGAAATACAGCATGTAGCGGTCGTCGACCAGTAGCTGACAGCGTTCATTGTCTTCAAAACTCAGTTCGGGTAACTCATTGAGTTGGCAAAACTCCAAGAGCAGTTGTTGAATCGTGTTCATAACTTTTTCCTTTTGTTTCAATAACTCTATTGAACAACGATTGCAGATTGAACGATGTCGGTAATGGCTTTATTTTTGTCACTTTCTCGTCTTCATTGTGAGGTTTTCCGCAGAAATCTCGCTGTAAAAACGAGTTGCCAGAGTAATCAAAAAGAGCAGCTCAGGGCTGCTCTTTCAATAAAGGTTAGAAGGTTAGTATTATGTGTTTGCTCACTTCTTTTGCAGAGTGACTAACCCAGTTTATGGCTATCAAAAATGACTTCTGTTGGCGGGAACATATTCGAAACAGGTGGTCGTTGCGCATCTCCAAACATTGGTGCACCGAATGCGGATGTTGCCCAAGGATCAACAATTTTCACATCCTTACTCCATGTTGAGGGATCTTTAATATCACTCCCCTCTTGTCGACCAACCAGTACATAAAGGTGTGTACCTGAATGACCCTTTTTAAACGCAACCACTTCGACTTTAGGCTCACCTTCAGGTGTGCCTGACATGCCTTGAATCATCTCAGCAGCGGCAGCAAAGGCAAATGTAGTACAGCAGCCGGCTTTCGCGTTTTGTACTGCCTTAGCAATGTTCTGTAGAGTGCTTAATTGCGGTGCGGTTCCTCTTTGTGCTGCAGCTTGAACTCCGTTTGCAGACATAGTCGCTCGTTGATCTTGCATGATTCGCGCTTGATTCGCGTGAAGCGCTTCTAATCTAGGCTTTCCTTTGGTTTCATAAAACTGCGAACCTTTTACACCAAATGTATTTAAGTCTGTACAGGCAAAATCACCAAGCTTTTGAAGGTTAGTTTTATGTTCGTTGATCAGCGCTACACTCGATGAGGTTTTATTCGCTTTAGAAGAAGAGGCCGTTTGTGCGGCTGGCCAATGTGAGCTAGGACCAGACGACAATCTCTCAAGATTTTTCAGACTACCGAGCGTTAACTTGTTTTCACCGTTCAACACATTTTGTAGCATCAGCTTCGCAACGTCTTTAGGAATGCCCTGCTTCGTGAGCAGATTCACCACAATGTCTTTCGCTTTATTCTGGTGGCTAATACGCGCGCTGACGCTTTTGTTTTTAGGCGCCCCTTCTTTAACAAAAATATCTTTGCCATTATGCGCTCGAACCTCTTTATCGTCAGCTTGATTTTGTGTCGCCAAATGGGACGTTAACTGACTCAACGAATGCATGTGTGATGTATTAATATTGACCATGTTTGATGCCTTAAACCTGAATAAATGCGTGTACGTCTGTTTGGCTAAAATCTACAACCGTATTGTTCTGAAATAGCTGAGCCCAAGTATCCACTAGCTCATTCAGTTGAATCATTAAGTTAGCAATATTGGTGAGTTCACTCTCGGCCGCGATGGCAACCTGAAGAACCACATCTTTAGTGGTTGGATTAACGCAAAACTGCACACCGCCGGTTTCTCGATATAAGAAGTTGTATTCAAGTAAAACTTGAAGTTTGTCTAACGTAATATCCTCTTGTTCTATGTGCAGGTTTTTAGAAATCAACAACTCGCCTTTTTCCTCCACAAGCAGAACATCGACACTGTTATTTTCAGCAAAATGCAGTGACCACATTTGATCGTCATACGCTGTCACGCGCTCAAGGTTCAGCACTTCTCCCAGTTCAGAGAGAAGCATATTAATCTTTCCTGTATCCATGTTGTGTCCTGTCTAATTTAATATACCTAAGTAGCCTCGAAATATATGATGCAGCGAGACGACTTGGGTATAACGGCTTATTTAAATAAGCTCATAAGGATAAGAGCGATTTTATGGCGTGATAGACACAAGAGCTTTATTTAAACGTCTCAATTTTATTGCTATTAGCCGTTTTAGCGAGGTAGAAAAATGAAGAGTAAGTTGGATAAAGAAATAAGAAAAGAGCGGCAATCGCCGCTCTAAAATTGGAATAGAAGAGAAAAATTACTTGATGCCGTGAAGGCTGTTCTCTGCGTTCATAGCCAAAGGATTGAATGAGTCGTTACGAAGTTCTGCTATCGCGTATAGCATGCGTCCCATGCGACCGTTTCCATCGGTGAACCCGTGATACCCAATGACTCCTGCAAACAAGTGTTTACCCAGATCTTTATCCGCCACTGGTTTTTCTTTCAAAAATCCTTCAATGTGCTGCTTTAGCATCCCCTCACCGCCAATACTTGAAGGCAAAGTACCACCCGAAATATTTGGCCCTCGGTAGTCACGTTCAACATCAGGTACCAATCGAGCGTGTAGCTCTTTTAAGTTGTCCATATTCAATAAGTCTTTACCATTAGACGCGTACTCTTTAAGTAAAGACGTAATGTTTTCGGCATCGTTTCCTTTAGAGTTAGAAGCATTAATGATCCACGCCGCAGCTCGTTCGACATTATCGGTGACGCCACTTTTGTTAAACGCGTCCTCTGCCAGTCCTTCAGCGTATACACCTTGGCTTAGATCGGTGCTTGCTAGACCTTCGATATGGCGTTGCGCCGATTTAAGATGCATCACCTCCATATCAAACACCGCTTGCATTTGAGTGATGCTACCTGCTGGATTTTTTTGCGCTGCAGACACACCACCGCCGCAGTCTTTTACTACACGTCCAGCAAGCGACTTCGCTGCACTTTCGCCAATCAGTGATGTGAGGTTTTTACCAGAATCGGTTTCTAGCATTGATTCTGTCATTGCTCGCTCCGCTAACTGGTTTAGCTCAGCAGAGTGCGATTGGACCGTTTTGCTATCCAATTTCGCGAATGCATTTAATACATCTGATGCGGTTTTTATGTTTCCATCTTTGAAGAACATTTGTCCATGCTCAACAGAAGAAGCAGCTCGTAAACGCTGAGCTTGGCCTTGCTCATTATCAAATACGGCTTTTGTAAGGGCTTTCGCAACCGATTGTGAGCTGCCTTCGCGAAACAATTTTCCTGTCGCTTCAAAAAATCGCGCTACCGCACCATTAGTAGGATTGGTACGAGTAAATTCTTGGGTCGCTGCGTTGATTTGGTATTCTTTGCCACCAATACTCAGCTTGCCTTCGTTTAGTATCTCGTTGCGAGCTTGCGGCATGGCAGCCTGCAATGCGCTAACACTTCCAAAACTGATCATGTTTTAAACCCTTAATGTGGAAAAATGAGTAGTACTCGTTACCGGGACTTCGGTTGTTTTATTGATTACTTTTTGCGTGTTCGCACTTTTTAGCCATTCGATGAAATTCGCTAATGATTCATCAAGAAAAGAAGCAGTTAACAGTTGCTGGTGCAGGTGTGTGAAACCGATGTATCCCGTTTCTGCCTCCCAGAATACCGCTGGAGAGCCTTGCGTTAAGGCATCTTTCATATGTTGACGCAAAACATCATCACTCGGCTTATCGCCTGAAATCAGCCCAATAAGTGTCAGGCGATCTTCTTGTGCGCGAATTGTGATTGCTGTGTTTTGGTCAATGAGTAGATGACAACAATCATCCTCATCAAAAACCAGCGACTCCAGTTGGCAGCGGCTGGCAAAATCTGTCAGTAAAGAAGTTATAAATCCATTAGCCATTCGACTAAATAATCCTATTTTTGTTGTTTTAGAGGCGCTGCTTGGTTGCAACACTTATCAACTAAGCAGCTTTCTTAGGTGTATTCTTAAGGATTTATGGCAGTGAATATTTTAGAAATGGTCGGTTTTTTTTTGTTTAAAGGCATTAAAATGAAAAAACTCAGCAAGTACTGAGTTTTTAAGATTTATTCATGAATCGTAATTTTACGCTCACTGAGCTGCTTCACCATCGCTTGCTTTAATGCATGCAACTGTCCATCAATACTGGCGTCGATGATCCCAACTTCAGTTTCCAGAATGCAGCCTCCATTTTTCAAGCGAGCGTCTGCTACCACGTCAACGTAACCGACTTCAGGGTAATCACTCAATACACCAGCCACCTTTTCCCTCACATCAACAACCTGCTCTGGATGGACATGTAAAATGACCTGCTTTTGGTTGCTCACCAATTGCAACGCTTCTCGCACGACGCTCACCGTGGTATCGACATCATCAAAGGTATCGATGATCTTACGCACCGCTTCTAACACCACACCTGTCATTTTTTCTTCGACTTGCTGATAGTAGTCATTACAACGTGCTAAGGTTTCAACCATCGTTTGCGCATTTTCAATCTTAGCTTGTGCGAGACCATCTTGATAACCACGTTGTTTTTCAGTTTCGTAGGCTTGTTGGGCATTAGCAATTATGCTTTCAGCTTTGGAGTTCGCGGCTTCAACTAAGTGTTGCGAATCAAGATAACTGGCATAATCTTTCGCTTTCAGCACCTTTAAGCCAGGTGCCAGCTGCAAGTTGTCTGTTTTTATTTCAACAAATGAAACCATTGGGGAATAACCTGTTTTGCGATTTTTTTTGTGAGTCGATACGCCAGATCTCGCTGATCTTTTGCCAACCAGCTAGCCATTTCCGTACTCTCGCTGAGCTGCTGTTCTAGTTTGAATTGCCAACGCAGGACAATGTCTTCTGGCGAGTTAACTAAAACAAACCTTATCCAGGAGTACCCAAGCGCTTGCATTTTTGCTTCAACAGACCGCTCATCCAATGATTCTGGCAACGGATGTTGCCAACCTTGCGGCCAACTGGATAACAACATCGGCCCGTTTTGAATCAAGAACCGAGCGCCTTCCAATCCAAAGACGTTGTTCAGAACCTGTTTCGGATGTTTTAAAACAACGCCTCGCATTGCCACACAATGTAAAGCTCCGCCCACCATCAATACGAGTTGGTTCAACGCATCCGCTGGGAGCAACGCCAAGCTATGGCAAGGTTTGTTAAAAGCCGTCTCTGGAACCGGAGATAACGCCCACTCATTTATGCACCATTGGTTAAACATGGGGTTATCTCTCCAACCTTCAATATTTAATAACCAAGGCTGTTTCTGTTCTATCCAACTTTTATGGATGTATTGGCAAGGCGCGTAGTTAAATTGATGTTGTACCTGCGCGAGTGGTGTTTCTGGTTTAACCACGCTTTGTGTTCCTGCGGCACCAAGTAAAAGTAGCGATATTTGAACCGATAAGCGCAGCTACCAAGAACACCAGGATGGCGACAAAATTATTCGCCGTCTCTTTGGTGACCTGAACCGACAAAATGCTTTTAAATTGATTGTTTTGAGTAGCAACTCGTACCTCTGATGAGGGTACCATCACTACGCTGATTCGATCGTAATTCAACCCCTCAATACTGTTGTTCACCAATAATTTGATCTGAGGAACATACGAATCAAGCGCAATATCCGCCGCGTGTTTAATAAACACAGAGGCAGACGCAGGAGTTGGACGCTCTCCTGGACGTAGATCTTGATCTTCCAAAACAACATGAACACGTGCCACCAGCACGCCATCAATCTGAGATAAGGTTGAAGAAAGTTCTTGAGATTTCGCGTACACCAAACGTGCTCGTTCTGCTAATGGCGACGAGATCAAATCGTCTTTGGGAAACACCTCTTTCAATGTAGAAAACTGCTCTCTTGGATACCCTTTTCGCTTCAGCGCGTCTACCGCGAAGGCGATTTGAGAACTGTCTACCATTAACTTGACGGTGTTGTCTTTGTCAGGTTCTTTTGTTGCAACGACACCTTCGGATAATAAGATCGACAACATCTCATTCCCCTCTTTCTGAGTTACGTTGGTGTACAGCTCGGTCTGACAACCCACCAGAAACAACGTAAGCATGATGAAAACCGCTCTCATTTTATTCATCATCACTATTGTGCCTTCAATAAGGTTTCTACGTTTTGTGTGGTTTTACCCACGGTTTTCGCGATCAGCTCTTCTTGAAAAGTAATGCGCGTCAGTGCCCACTGCATTTGCAGTAATTGCGCCGGATCATCACCCACCATCTTCATGTTGTCTTGCAGGTTACTTTTCGCGTTATCGATAGTATTTTTTAACTCGCTGATGTTTTCGAGCAAACCGCCCTCCAAGCCATTATTCGCCTCGGGAACCGACATGGCTTGCTCGAAACGTTCACTTAAACCGTCCTCGACTTGTGCATCCTGCAACTTATCAATGTTGGTTTGCATCACCTCGGTGTACTGCGTGTTTATCATATGTACTCCTAAGACAAATCTAACTTGTGACTATGAGTCACGATGTTTTTCACCATCGCATTTTTTTGAATCATGAAGCTAAGCTCATCACGAACCATGTCCAGTGTTGATGCCATATCAGGTAACGACTTCAACTCAGCCCAGCTGTGCCACAAGGCTTGTTCTTTCTGGGCACCCAGTGGAAAATGCTGCGCCAACATTTCTTTAAGTGCTGCTTTATCGACAGGTGGCTCGGCAATAAGCTGGCCCGAAAAATCCCCTAGCAACTCCTGCTTCAACACCTTTAATAAATCGGCTTGCGGGTATTCGGTGCCCATTGCGCTCTTCGCCTCATAAAAGGCGTACCACATTGCCTCTCGTTTAACTTGAGGATCGGAGAACGCTTCATTCAACGACGATAAGACGCTTTGTTTACTGACAACGTCTGCGTCTTTTAGTGATTCATACCACGCTTTGATGTCCGCCAGTTTCGCTTCTGTTTTCTCTAACGTCTCTTTTGGAGAGGCGTGTGAGGCTTCCGCTTGCTTAGCATTACGCTCCATGAGCACACTCATCTTATCTTCATCGCTCCGCTCATAATGGCGCGACTCCGATTGGCGCAGAGGTTGAGGCTGAAGAGTTAGATTGCTTGAATCAACGATCATCCAAGGTTCCTAATGTCCTGAGAAAAGCTTGCTGCAAATGCTTGGCTTTCTTCGCTTCCCTGTGATGCGAGTTCTACCCAACTTTCCGCTTTGCTCAATAAACCAGCTTTGGCGGAAGCAAGGGCCGCTAAACTGATCAGATCAGGATAGGCGTTGCAAAGTGGTTCTAGCAATTGATGAGCCTCTTCGTACAAGCCTTTATTCATAAGGCTCATTGCACGAATCATCACCACGGTCTCTTCAGAACCAGAGCTTGCTTCAAGGCCGTCCGCTATCGTATTAGCTTCTTGATGACGATGCATACCGGTTGCCATCAGCGCAATTTCAGCCAGCAATTGGCGCATTTCTCGTTCCATGCTTTATACCTTCTGGAGAATCGACTGCATCACATCTTTAATCGCACGAGTGGTGGTCGCATTGATGTTGTAAACAACAGACCATTTGTTGATCGCGTGCTGAAGTTCAGCCAGCTTAGATGGATCATCGGCGTTTGTTTCTAGGTTCTTGATGGCAGTCGTCACTTCTGTGTTGGCATCTTTCGCTTGTTTTTCTAACTTAGTTTTAACATCATCAAGGTTTACACTGTTACTAGCATCGTAAAATGACATAAGACTTCCTCGTATTTTTAGTTCGCTTCGTATGATTCAACGACCGCATGTGCGGCGGTGTAAGCTTCATACTGTTTGAGTAGCAATTGGTACTGCTGTGGTGAGCACCCTAAATCCAACTGACGTTTCACCACCGCTTGTGCTTCTAAGAGCTTGCTCTTAATCTTGTGCACTTCCGCACCGTTTTTGTCGTTATTTAAAATTTGTTCAAGATTTGTCATTGTTCGTCTCGCCCTCGTATCCGAGTTCTATTGTTATCACCCGCCCGCCTTTGACCAACTCAATGCCAGCTGGCGTAACACTGGATATGCGGTAGCCTTGAGGCGTTCTTGCACCAACCATGTAACGAACGTTATCAGTCAGAATCACATATGGAACCTGACCAAAGTTAACGCTACGAAACGGGAAATCGATGTTGGTGCCTTTACTCACCTTAGGTATGGATTTCAAAACTAAATATGGTTTTTCACCATATTGTTCTCGGAAGTCTCGAGTCACACCGTAAAATCGAGTCGTTTCGATATCATCAAGTTCCCCGCGTACTTCGATGCGATCACCGCTGGTAACCAACTGGACTTTTTTCAGTAGCTCCGCATCCGTCAATAAGGCTTTTAGCGTATCCATGTAGGCACCCGCTCTTTGCAGTTCAACCTTCCACGCTACGAGGCCCGGTACGTCTCGCTCTAAAATTTGCTCAACTTGGTTCCAGCGGCTGGCATCATCGATATAACCCGTCAGTAACAGTGTGCCCGTCTCATCCCCATTTTCGACTTTCACCTGGTGATAGCCGAGGTTTCGCAAAATAAATCGAACCCCGCGACGGATTTCTTCCATCGTTCTTAAGTCACTTTTGTAATTGATACCTAGTACATCAATTCGACCAAGCAGATCGAGTTTCTGAGTTCGATCTTCAACATAGCCTTCCAAAACCGCTTGGCGTGCGGCGGCATTCCATTCCACACGAACGTCGCTAAGTTTGAGCTCGCCTAAGATGTTGCGCACCAAAACAATGGGTTCTGCTTCTGTGACAGTCTCATTATTGTTTCCGTTAGCTTGGCTGTACCACATACCAGCAAAAATGACACTCGGGACAAAACTACAAAGCAAGGCGATGAGCGTTGTTTTTTTCCAGCTAGAGCGTTGTACAGCAACAACAGGTGTATCCTGTTCGCTAGATTCGTCGCTGACGTTACTCACGATTAACGCATCTTCTGCGTACCCCAGTGCGAACTTCACAACGCCTACAGAGACAACGGCATGGCGTGACAACTCGATCCCATCATCTTCAACAGAGATGTTTTCACCGTTAATATTTGCCTCTTTGCAGCCTCGTAAAATGACCGAGTCTTGCTGGCAAACCAACGTGAAATGGTTAGCTTCGACCCCAGCATCAGACAGCACGAGATCTGCGATAAAGTCGTCACTGCCAAGCACAAGAGCGCCCTCAGGTAAGGTGACTTCAACTCCGGAATGCACGCCTGATAAAATACGAATTTTCCATTGCTGCATCGCGGTTAAGGCTCCTCTGATGGACGCACACACTCACTTTGTGAGTCATCGCATTCCAATACTTTTACACGCCAACCCTTTTGCCCTGTCGGCAATTGGCACTGCGTCAATTGAGACGACTGTTGCTGTGACAATAAGTCTTGCTGATAGCGCTCCGCTTGAGTCTTTGATGTGCAGCTATACACTTCGACGACCGATTTAAATTCAGCACTGTTGTTGGAAATGTTGTTGAGCTTGCCAATGCTTGGTCGCAGATCGTACTCATTACCAATCAACACACTATCGCCAATACCATCCACAACGATTCGCGGTTCTAGAATAAACATGCGCACCGTGCGGCGTTTAGTGTTGGTATTACTTCTAAACAACGCACCTAAATATGGGATGTCTCCCAACAGTGGTACTTTACGTAACTGATGACTCACTTCATCTCGATAAACACCACCGATGAGCAAGCTCTGTCCTTGCTTCACCGTCGCCAAGGTACTGATTTCAGTTTTTCGAACGGAAGGAAGGTCGTCGACACCACCATCGGTAATCTTTGCCCCGTCTTCGAGATGAAGGCTCAGGTTAATTTCTGGTCGGGCTGCAAACCTGTCACCAACGATACGCGGGACAATTCTCAGTAACGTGCCATACGTGACCTCTTCCAGTGCTGCGGTCTCTTTACCAACCAGCTTGACGTAAAACGTGCTGCTGTTGTTCAGTACCGCTTCGACATTTTCTTGGGTTAACAGTGTTGGTCTTGAAACCACTTGAGCACTGCCTTGAGATTCCAATAATCGGATTTGAGCCAACAGGTAATTCAGATTGGTTGAATCAAGCAAAGACTTAAAATTTTGTCCGCTGCCGAGAGTCACATCACCCGAACTCACATCCCCTGTTGTTTTGATATCAACAATTCGATTATTTCCGACAGACACTCCCGCTCGCCAATCCACGCCTAACTGACTTAAATCGTTGGCACTGATGTCGACAATCGATAACGCAACTTCAATTCTTGATTGCGGTTGGTCCAATTGAGCGACCAGTTTGCGATAGAGCGGTAATCGCGCTTGAGTATCACGAACAATAATCGCATTAAGGCCCGGCTCTGCTTCAACCGTTGCTCCGCCATGAACTGAGGCGGTTTTATTGCTTTTTACAGGCTTATCTGAACTGGTAACTTCTTTGTTCGATGCACTCGTCACTTGAGTTTGAACACCAGACACGACTCGCTTTAAAACCGATGCGATACCAGGAACCGTAATTGTCTGATCTCGATATGCAATTTCTCTGTCCGTTGCAGAAGCGTACTTCAAAGGAATTATTTCAACGAATAACTCGTCGGTTGAATTCGATTTCTGCAGCAGGCGCGTTTCTAATGCTTCGGCCGTTTGTACAACTAAGTCGACATAACGTGGAGGACCTGCAAGATAAACCAACCCTTTACTTTCAGCGGCTCTCCACCCATAGCGCGAATCCCACACTCCAGTGGAAATTAACGTGCTTCGTAGCTCTCTGGCGGTCAATAATTCTAATTGGAGTAAACGTGAGCGCGTTTCTGTCGCCTTATAGACATGTAAGACGGCACCATCGAAATACCACATCAAGTTATAGACTTGCGATAAGTAATCGAGGAACTCAGCCGGATCATCAGGAGTAAAACGTCCACTCACTCGATCATTAACTTTGTCACTCACCGAAACCGAAACGCGATAGTTTGCGCCAAAGTTATTCAACAACTCTTTTAATGAGTCGTTATCTGCATAGTATCGGAATGGTTGTTCGGGCCAGTGTAAGTCTGTTGCTTGTGCGAATCCCAACGGAGCAAAGCTCACAGCACACAACAGTATCTTAGTGGCAGCACGTCTGATGTTCGGAAAGACTTTTCGCATCATGGCAACCACACATTATGATTAATCGTGTGGTTCACGCGCTCTTGCTCCAATAATGCCATATAACGCTCACATAGATTAACGTGCTTGGAAAGCAAAGAAGAGAACAGCTCAATCGAACAGTCCTCGATCCTCACTTTGCTTTGTAAAATCAGCTGCTGATCATCATTCGCTGTTAGTACGCAGCCATCTTCACGGATTGTTTTTAATGAGAGCTGCATGCAACGTTGTAGCGCTTGTTCTTGTTGATAATCTAGATGCTCTTTAAACTGGAAGGGTAAAGCCGCTTCCCATAAAAACCATGATGCGTGTTGTTTGATGGTCAGTGACAACTGATCAACCTCGATGTTGTAAGAACCATTTTCTGAGGCAATAAAATCCCCTACCTTTAGCGTTTCCGCTAAAGATTTCATCATCTTATCTAACATTTAACGCCCTATTTAAATCTGGCTGAGGTGATTGCAAGCCTGGCCGCACTGGCCGCTTTGAGTGTCAAAATAGTAGTGATCGATGTCGCCAACAATTTGCATGCTCTTGAACCACTGCCATACTTTCGCAACCGCATTTTGGTCGTTGTAAACCACATCACATGCATCCCAGACTTCGTTCAGCTCAGGAGCTTCAAGTCGAACTTCCGAACACCACTTTTTCCACTCAGAGATAAACTGAGCAGTCGTAGAAGTGTACTCTGCGAACCCTTTAAGCTCGTCTAGGGACGGTTGCCACTTCTCAATTAACGAACGATGACATTCAATCACTTGCATCTGTTGTTCGCTCAACGTCCCGAGTTGATCTTTCAACTGGTGTTGTTGGCGCTCAATTAAATCGAGCTGCTGTTGCACAAACACCGCACTGGTGTCCTCTCCCAATAGTTTCGACCAATATTCCTTTTGAATATCGAGCTGATTGATAAGCTGTTCCACTTTAATGGAGGCATGCAAAGCGCTTTGATCAACTTGACGGTTAATCCACTCGTTTAGCGATAAATGAAAACAAAGCATCAACGTTTTTGGTACCGCTAAATTGAAGCGAAAACCAAGACGCGCGTTGATGTATTCCAGTCTTTGTTCAAAGGTCACGAGTGTGCGGCTATCACTGAGCTGCGACCCAATTTCCAAAAATAAACGCATGGCGAATCGGTCAAGCGACGCACCGAGCTTTTGATACGTTTTCACCAACTGGCTTGCGCACAGGCTGTCGACGACGCTTCTATCCAACAAGCGCTGAAGTAAAGATAACTGTTCATAATTAATGACGCCTTCACTCAACAATTGTCGGTGATTGACGTGCACAACATTGAAATCCTGCGTTGATCTAGAAGCACTTTCATATCGAGCTCCTCTCTGCAAAACAGTCACTTTCCGTTGTGTCACAATGCTGTCTGGAAAAAGCGAACGGCGTCGCCAATGCTGCTTTTTCATTTATGTTCGTCTCCGCACCCCTCTCGAACGATCCAGAAAGAAAGAGGTGTAATAATTTTTAATCGTTCGTTGTTACATGACGCATAATAGAATTTACGCTGATGAGTGACTTTCAAAATTAGTCAGAAAATTTTAGTCCCAAGTCATTTCATTTCGCGATAGCTACTTGATCGTCTCCCGAACGTACACGGCTTGGCGTCGTTCCAAAACGACGGCGGTAACTCTGCGTAAAGTAAGACTGACTAGAAAACCCAGCCTCCATCGCCACATCCACGATGCTCATCTTGCTCGTCAACAGGAGTTTATGAGCGTGCAACAATCGGCGCTCACTGATCCAAGCTCTTGGAGAAATGCCATAGTGCTCATTAAATAGCTCTTTAAAAGTCGTTAAGCTAGCACCAAACTCTTGCGCATAGTCAGTCAACTTCCACTCTTTGAGGTAGTGTTGTTCCATAAATCGACGTAACCGTTCCGATGTTCGGTTAGTTTGTTGTGACAGCAACGCATAGAGTGATTCTCCCCCTTTGCCGTGCAGCAAAAGAATGAGTAACTCTTCATATTTTAGGCACATGATCGCATCTGGATACGCCTGTTGCTCAAGCGTCTGCATGCTGGAAAGCACTTGCTCTACGAGTATGTTCAAACCAAAAGTAAACAAGCCAGAACAAACTTTATCTACCTTGGGCAGCATCATCAAAAGATCACTGTGCTTCTGTAATAGCTGGCTAACGAGTTCATTGTCGTAGGTTATAATCGACGCTTTGTATGCCCCGTCTAAGGGCAAATACTCGAATAAGTAATCCCCTTGGGATAGAAACACCCCGTTTTCTGCCGCGACATCGATTGTGCAATCACCTGTTTGAACTCGAAGCTGACCATTGTGAACGACAACAATGTGAGATTGGTCTGAGTGAAATACTTCGTCAGATTTTTCATAGCGGGAAAAACTACGAATTTTTCGCGAGCTCGAGCCGACCTTTTCTGTGTTTAGTTGGCCTGACACATCCATTTTCTACCCTTCATTATTTTGAGTTTCTCAGTACGAGTGTTGAGAAACTTTCAAAGCAATACTTTGATTGTTGTTATTTCTAAGTACTGCTATATCAATTAAAGAAGCAAAGAAAAGAGCATAGAAGTTCATATCACTTACCATACCCCCCGAATAATTAGCGAATATCCTAAGCATTACCCTTACCTAAAGGTAAAAGTTTATCTTAGTAAACTCTGCTGTCCGTCTTTATTATTTTTATCAGATAGCGTTTATTATTAGCCAAAACTTAAATATCATTTCGTTATTAAAGTTTAGGATTTTTGTTATACATTAGAATAAAATTAAATAGATTATGGTATCGTTTATCGAACAAACTGAAATTTCCAAAATCTTAAAATTGTATGTTTTATAGCCTAAAACGCCAAGCCAACGTGTTCAAGGAGCGAGATATAATCATAAAGAATGCTATTTTTGCAACAAGTATAAGTCTAAAAAACAACTGACCCGATGACTTAAACCATGTGATTAATGTTTGTAAAAAACAACAAAACTTTCACAACAGGAAAGAGCAAATCTTTATTTTTAATAATTTAGTAAGGTCTAATTAAATGTAACCGATTACTTTTCATCTGGTTATTTTTTTGGCACGAGTATCAAGTTTTCCTGTTTTCCCTCCACTGAAAATAAATAGTTCTTTTCTTTTTCCGCTACAAGTTCCCCATTCGAGTATAGCTTTCCAATTATCTTCATGTTTCCGTCACCAGCTTGAATCGGTGCAATTAAAAATGAATACTGTACGGGTAATTGAACGCCTTGGTAGTGCTGCAATGCAGATCTAAGACACTGATTTTCAATCACTTTACATATTTCCACATCAAGAGACGTAATCGAAGGTGGAAAGTATCCATCGACAGAAACCCAACCATAGAGTGTCGCCTGACTCTTTGTGTCAAAGCTACCTTCCCTTACAATCGGCACAGATTGACTACACCCACTTAGTAGGAATAGTCCGACAAAACCAGCCCACATAGAATTGTTCATTATGACACCATAAACTTATTTTATAGACTTAGTTCATTTTAATTTCACACAATTCTTTATGTAAAAATATAAAAGATCAACTTATATTTATACTACAAGTGGACAATAAATCGCATTCTTCAACAACACATATTTAACATTAGATTTAATTTAACTCATCGTGACTGCACCTTAATACACTTTCAATTAGGCGGGTATATTAGAGAACAAAGATATTTAAATATCTAAGAAGCACCACAATATGCATCAGAGCACATTTGTTATCGCTGTTCTATTTAGCTCACCGAAATTAAAAACCAAAATATAATAACAACCGACCAATATTGATAAACATGAAGAGATACATCTAATATTTTCCTTGATAAAATTTCAAAAGGGACTATTCCTATGTCAGCACGCCAAACTATCGATGAGATTTTGCTAAAGTTTGCTCATCAAATAGGCTTGCCTGCACTGCATCTAACGGAAAATGAAGTAAGCTTAGCGTTTGATGATAATCTAATAGTGCATATCATCTTTCATCCTGAATCGACAACCCTCCAGCTCGAAGCTGAGATTGTTGGTCTTCAAATCGTTAATTCCGATCTCTATCGTTCTTTCCTAGCCTTTAATTATCACTGGCCTGAGCATCAATTATTCTTTAGTTTAGATAATCATCGACATGTACTCTGTTTAAACCGACTCATTAACATTAAGCGACTGGATTATGAGTATTTTGAAACTGCTTTGGCGGAATTGTTGACGCAAAGTGAGTCGTGGGAGTCGTTATTGTCTGCTCATGTCGCCACTGCTGAGGTAGCTCCGATGCCACAAACTTTAGACTTAAGAGTTTAGGTGTCTCTATGTCCAACGACATCCAATCTAAATACACTAACTTACCGGTTCATGAAGTAAAGCAAGCACAGCAAAGTGATGCTCTGCCACAAGGAACGTTTCATGGCCGCAAAGTGACCCTACTCTCTTCATCAGAAAGCAGTTTGGCTCGAATGAGCTCTAAAAGAGAACTTAGCGAATGTTTAAACCAGTTTGCGAGTCTTGAGTCTTGTAATCGCGTCTTGGATTTTGATCAGCAGTTTAGTCTTGAAAAGCAAAACACCGCGGTCGAAAAACTACTTGAACGAAAAGTGACCGTAATTCAACGTTCCTGATCACGCAATATAAATGGGTTCAAAATATAAATTTCACGTATATACACCCTCCCACCCGCAAGCCCATGCAATAAAAAACCCCGAAGGCTCGGGGTTTTGGTTAGTACTGCTTTTTCTTTGTTAACTACTTCAATTTAGAAGAAGCCTAGTGGATCAACACTGTAGCTAATCAATAGGTTTTTCGTATTTTGGTAGTGATCCAGCATCATCTTATGTGTTTCACGTCCAATACCTGACTTTTTATAGCCACCGAACGCAGCGTGTGCAGGGTAAGCGTGGTAGCAGTTAATCCAAATTCGACCAGCTTCGATATTACGGCCCATACGATATGCGACGTTCGCATCACGAGTCCAAACGCCTGCGCCTAAGCCATATTCGGTGTCGTTCGCGATTTCCAGAGCTTCCGCTTCATCTTTAAACTTAGTGATGGCAATGACGGGGCCAAAGATTTCTTCTTGGAAAATACGCATCTTATTGTGGCCTTCCAACATCGTTGGCTGAATGTAGTAACCCTGATTGATTGACTCTGGCTGTTCAGATACGCCACCACCAAAGACCACTTTTGCGCCTTCTTCACGGCCGATTTCGAGGTAACTTAAAATCTTATCAAACTGTTCTTGAGAAGCCTGAGCACCAACTTGAGTATCGGTATCGAGCGGGTTACCTTGCTTGATTAACTGCGCACGTTCCGTCAATTTCTCTACAAACTTATCGTAAATCGCTTCATGAACTAATACGCGAGATGGACAGGTACAAACTTCGCCTTGGTTGAAGAAACCAAGTAGCGTACCTTCGATACACTTGTCGAGGTACTCATCTTCGTAATCGAAAATATCTGAGAAGTAGATGTTTGGAGATTTACCACCTAGCTCCACTGTCGATGGGATCAAGTTGTCTGCTGCACATTTTAGAATGTGATTACCAACCTGTGTTGAACCGGTAAACGCTAACTTCGCAATGCGGTTGCTGGTTGCAAGCGCTTGGCCCGCTTCTGAACCAAAACCATTAACAACGTTGATGACGCCCGGAGGCAGTAGATCACCGATCTTTTCCATAAGAACCAGAATCGACGTTGGAGTTTGTTCTGCTGGCTTCAATACCACGCAACAACCTGCCGCAAGTGCCGGTGCCAGTTTCCAAGCCGCCATCAACATAGGGAAGTTCCAAGGGATGATTTGACCAACTACGCCAATCGGCTCTGGGAAGTGATAGCTTGCCGTGTGCTCATCCAGCTCCGCCGCACTGCCTTCTTGCGCGCGAATACAGCCAGCAAAGTAACGGAAATGATCCACCACCAAAGGTAAATCCGCAGCCAAGGTTTCACGAACTGGTTTGCCGTTTTCCCATGTTTCTGCAACCGCAAGTTCTTCTAAATGCTGTTCAATACGGTCTGCAATTTTCAGCAAAATGTTCGAGCGTTCGGTCACGCTGGTTTTCGCCCACTTTGCTTTGATGTTGTGTGCTGCATCCAAGGCTAAGTTGATATCTGCCTCGCCAGAACGGGCAACTTTACAATACGCTTGCCCGTTGATTGGTGAGATATTGTCAAAGTACTCACCGCCCGTTGGTTTTACCCATTCTCCACCGATAAAGTTATCGTAATGCGATTTGAAATTAACGATGGCATTTTCACTACCTGGCTGTGCATAGATCATAACTCTTCCTTTTGTTTCTCGTTCAATGTGTTATTGCAGTGTCGTATCGCACTGTTCACAAAGAGCATTACGCAAGTCACACGCCAACTACACCACACTTGTTGTTAATTAAATGTAAAACTATGATTACCAAGCGATAACAAACCAAGTGAGCGATGTTTGAGCGGATGTATGGTGTGAACACCAATGTTCAAGTGTTCCAAAATGGCACACCCTCACTGTGACAAAATGGTACAGTCATGGAACTTCAACACATTAGCGATAACAATTGGCTTTCAACTTCATGGATCCGAAGTGAACAGGCGGGTTTAAAACAGCGTCGACGCCCTGAAGATATTCGAGTGACACCAGCGACACTTCAAGATAGGCGTCACCAACTCAACTTCTTATTGGAAACCGTCACCCAGTTTGCTCTCCCGCTGTTCAATCAGCTTTTTGCTCATAGTGACAGCCGCTTAATTCTGACGGATGCCGACGGCGTCATCATCGGCAGTTGGGGACAACCTAAGTTCCGCGAGAAGTTGACCGAAATTGCGCTAAGCTCTGGTGCGTGCTGGCAAGAAAAGGTCAAAGGCACCAACGCGATTGGGACTGCGATAGTTGAAGCAAAACCGGTCTCAGTCATCGGCGATCAACACTTCATCCAACATCATCGTTTTATTAGCTGCTCGGCCAATCCTATTTTCGATCATCTTGGTCATTTGATTGGCGTGCTAGATATCACCAGCGAACAAAAGAAACATGATTTCTCAACGCAAGTTCTGGTACAAAACATGGTTCAGCAAGTTGAAAATCAATTGCTTAACTTGATTCCACAAGGGCATATTCGTGTGGATTTGGCGTGTGAAAAAGGCTTACTAAACAGTGGATGGCAAGGCATTATCATCGCTAATGAAGATGGACAGATTCTCGCGCACAACCAAGTTGCTTCTCAGCTCCTCGCGCAACAAAACGTCATCGGGCAATCGCTCGACGACATTCTTTCTATCCAAAGTGCCGACCATCCTTTCGTGTTCAAAACAAAGCCGTTGACCGACAAAAAAGTGAAGTCTCGTTCCGTTACCGCTTCCAATGATCTGCATTACAGCGATTCTACTGTCGAACATTGCTGGCAACAAGCCAATCGCGTTATCGATAAAGACATCAGCTTACTGATTCTCGGAGAAACTGGGGTTGGTAAAAATGAGTTTGTGAAAGCGCTACATAAAAACAGCCAGAGAAAAACGGGGCCGTTGGTTTCCGTTAACTGCGGCGCACTACCAAAAGATTTGGTTGAGTCCGAATTGTTTGGCTACGTGGCTGGTGCATTTACTGGCGCAAACAGCAAAGGCTATCAGGGAAAAATTCGCCAAGCACACAAAGGGATTTTGTTTCTGGATGAAATCGCAGATTTACCCTTGGAAGCTCAAAGCCGTTTACTGCATGTATTGCAAGATAAAACCGTGCTTCCTGTGGGTTCAAACCAAAATGTTCAAGTCGATACGCAAATCATTGCGGCCACACATAAAGATCTCGAGAACTTGGTTAGCGAAGGATTGTTCCGTCAAGACTTATACTATCGCCTCAATGGTTTGATCATCGAATTGCCTCGCTTCGAAGAGCGAGATGATAAGCAACAACTGATCGCAAATATCCACCGACGTCATGCTGAATCTGAACAACAACTTTGCCCTCACCTACTTTCTCTGCTGCTTTCTTACTCTTGGCCAGGAAACTTGCGTGAACTCGATAGTTTAATCAAAGTATCCGCGTTAATGGCGCAAGGTGAAGAAACGTTAGAGCTCGCTCACGTACCGACTCACCTGAGTAAGAAGCTCAGCCAAGCTCAAGACGTAACAACCGCTACAGAGCCGACATTAAAACTGCGTGCAACCGTCGAAGACAAACTGCTCAAAACATATCAAGCCAATCAGGGGAACATCAGCAAAACATCTCGTATGCTTGGCGTCAGTCGAAATACGATTTATAGAAAGCTGAAAAACCTCGGCATAT
The DNA here is from genome assembly GCF_053890955.1 of Vibrio sp. JZG120. Lineage (NCBI taxonomy): Bacteria > Pseudomonadati > Pseudomonadota > Gammaproteobacteria > Vibrionales > Vibrionaceae > Vibrio > Vibrio sp. JZG120. Next base: position 35,357 of record NZ_JBSRRK010000003.1, on the reverse strand, counting down.
TGGGTTAATCCATAATCTCAGATACAAAAAGAGCACCTTTGCGGTGCTCTTTTTATTTGAAACCTAGCTTACAGGCCGCCTTGTTGTTGAGCCTGTTTTACTAATGCCTGACGTTGAGTTTCCTTCTCAGAGATCACTTGGTTGTCCTTGTGTATTTCCTGATCCAATTCTGCCGGAATGAAAACAAAGTACTTGTTAAGAGTCATCTTAGAACCTCAATTTGTTGTGTTAATCACCTTCTTGGTCAACGTAAACAACACCAGAAAAACACGTTTTACTGGATCCTTGTTGCTGGTTTCAAAAAATAGAGGATGTTCATTTATTAAACATCCTCCATGTGGGCGCTAATTATAGGCGTAGTTCAAAGGCTTACCTAGCACTCTTTTTCGCCTTTCTTGCAACCTTAGTTTCATTCTCAAATCTGATGCAATCACATATATTCAATAAAGTATTGTTAAGCAAAGAAAAGTGATTTTCATCGTGACTGATCATGAGGATGAGCTTCCCGGAATTATTGACTTGAAATTACGCCTAGTAAACTCGAAGGCTGCAATAATAGCGTTAAAAGGCCTTAATCCGCACAGCAAAAACTTTGAAGTGATAGACAAATGCATTCATATATTTGTAAATCCGTTTATGGATTTGTCTACCAGTTCAATATTTCACCTTTTTTGAGAAATCTTTAGCCGCTTTTTTGTGTGAAACGCCAAAAAAGAACAGACAATCAAAGCGTGGTATATGACCACACTTGTCTATCCCCACTCAGCTTTGGGAGGCGTTTATGAAAAGTAACAAACTTGGCCATGTGATGTCTTTCAGCAGAATGTTTTCCTTCATTGCGTTTTTGACAGCTACATTCGCATGGATTCTTAGCATGTATGCCCTATTTACTGTTTCTGTAGTGGCTCTTGTGGTCAGCGCAATTCTCTACCTCAAAGACAGGTTTTATCAAAACAAGAAAACGACCACAGAAAAGAGCGCCTAGGCGCTCTTTTCTATTGAATGTAATTTTCCTGTGACTTGATATAGTTATCAATCCGTTCGAGTTCGTGAAAATAGCCATACACCGCAATGCGATTAATCTCAGCATCCAAGCAAAGCCTCTCATCTTTCACCATAGCTTCAATCGACATCCCACTGGACGCGATTGTGAAAGGTGGGCACGCTGAGTAACCATTATTTTCTGCAATATACTTCAATCGCCCAAATTCCAAAATTTGAACTGGAATAGCAACGATAAGGGACAAGACAACTGTTATGGTTATCACTTTAATCGGCACTTTGACTAACTGTGTCGTTCGATCAAATAAAATATAAACCAATAATGTAGGACACAAGAGTAAGCTTGCGATACTTAAAACATATGACGCATCAATGTAGACCACTTGAAAGCCACTACTGAGCTGAAGCGGTAGAGATTCGAAAGCGAAATGATGATAAAGGCGATAAATGGAGTAAATGATCAGTAATATGAAAATAAGCAACACGAAAGCTGTGTAAAATGGGGGCTTCTGTTGTGTCATTTCTATTACCTTGACCTTGTAGTTGAGGAGATGCAAGAGAGCGGCTTGGCTTCATCTTCGAAAAGAAATATTAAACTGCTAGCAAAAGCATGCTTTCCCATTTCTGAGAAGTGCGTAACGAGTCAAGGTTTGATGTAACTTTAAAATCTACCAATATCTCAATATCTTACGGACACAAAAAAGGATGCCAATTGGGCACCCTTTTGCTTTTATCCGTTTACTGACTGCGGATTACACGTCGTAAGTTGTAGACGCTGTGTCGCCGCCTGTACCAGTCCAGTTAGTGTGGAAGAATTCACCACGCTCACGGTCGATACGCTCGTAAGTGTGAGCACCGAAGTAGTCACGTTGAGCTTGCAGTAGGTTCGCAGGTAGACGAGCTGTTGTGTAACCGTCTAGGAACGTTAGTGCAGAAGTCGTACATGGCATTGGGATGCCTGCTTCCAGAGACTTAGCTGCAACTTTACGCCATGCTACTAGGCTGCTTTGTAGGATACCTTTGAAGTAATCATCAGAGCCTAGGAATGCTAGTTCTGGGTTTGCTTCGTATGCATCACGGATGTTGCCTAGGAACGCAGAACGGATGATACAACCACCACGCCACATAAGAGCAACGTTACCGTAGTTTAGATCCCAGCCATTCTCGTTTGATGCTTCGCGCATTAGCATAAAGCCTTGAGCGTAAGAGATGATCTTAGACGCTAGAAGCGCTTGACGTAGTGCGTCAACCCACTCTTGCTTGTCACCTTCTACTGGCGTGATTGTCTTACCGAACAGTTTCTCAGCTTCAACACGTTGATCTTTTAGTGCAGATAGGCAACGAGAGAATACTGACTCAGAGATAAGCGTTAGTGGAATACCTAGGTCTAGTGCGTTGATACCCGTCCATTTACCTGTACCTTTTTGGCCAGCAGTGTCTAGGATTTTTTCAACTAGAGGTTCACCATCTTCGTCTTTGTAGCCAAGGATGTCAGCCGTGATTTCAACTAGGTAGCTATTTAGCTCAGTGTTGTTCCACTCAGCGAATACCGCTTGCATTTCATCTGCAGACATACCAAGGCCGTCTTTCATGAACTGGTAAGCTTCAGTGATCAGCTGCATGTCGCCGTATTCGATGCCGTTGTGAACCATCTTAACGAAGTGACCTGCACCATCGTTACCAACCCAATCACAACAAGGCTCGCCAGCGTCAGTTTTCGCAGAAATACCTTGGAAGATAGGCTTAACCGCTTCCCAAGCTTCTGGAGCGCCGCCAGGCATGATAGATGGGCCAAAACGTGCACCTTCTTCACCACCAGATACACCTGTACCGATGAAGTGGATACCTTTTTCGCGTAGTGCTGCAACGCGACGGTTTGTATCTGGGTAGTTCGTGTTACCACCGTCGATGATGATGTCGCCTTTGTCTAGTAGAGGGACTAGAGCGTCGATGAATTTATCGACAACGTCACCTGCGCGAACCATTAGCATCACTTTACGTGGCGTTTCTAGCTTCTCTACTAGTTCTTCTAGAGAGTATGCACCGATGATGTTCGTGCCTTTCGCTGGTCCTTCCAGAAACTCGTCTACTTTGGCAGCAGTACGGTTGTGAGCTACCACTTTAAAACCGTGGTCGTTCATGTTTAGGATAAGGTTTTGACCCATTACCGCTAGGCCAATTACACCGATATCACCTTTCATTGTTTCTCTCCAATTTTGTTTCATTGACGAGCAGCGTTTAAGCAATTTTTGCTGCTGCGTCCAAATCTAAATACCATTCCGTCAGGCCAGATTTCGCTTGAATCTTAGCCGCTGGGTATGGCAGTGCGTGTGCAGGTGAACTGTTGATCTCTTCAACGATGTCCGCTTTTCCTGCACCCAGCACTAAGTAACTGATGCGTTTTGCTGCTTCTAAAACGCGTGCCGTTTTTGACACACGAAGCTGGCCTGACTCAGGATGAGGCGCCACAAGAGATAGATTCGCATCATCATAATTGGTTTGGCCAGGGAACAGAGAAGCGGTGTGACCATCTGCACCAACACCTAATAAGATCCAGTCAAACACAGGGGTTCCGTTTTCAGTCGGAATCACCTCTGACATCTCTTTCGCAAAGCGTTCCGCTTCCACTTTAGGGTCATCTTCACCGCGTATACGGTGGATGTTTTCTGTTGGAATGTTTACTTGGCTAAACAGTAGCGCGTTCGCTTCTCCGTAGTTGCTTTCCGCATCGTCAGGTGCGACACAACGTTCGTCACCCCACCAGAAGTGGAGATTTTGCCACTGAATAGAGGTTGCGTAAGCCTCTGAAGCCAACAGTTTGAACAGCATTTTAGGAGTGCTGCCGCCAGAAAGAGAGATGTGAACAGGTCGGCCCATTTCGCTGAACGCTTTCATGTCGTTAGCTAGGCTTTCAACTACCTGCTCTGCTGTTTGGTAGATCTTATGGTTGATCATAGTTCACAGTAATCCGTATCTGTTAAGTTTTTACATGGGAAGCGCCAAGCGCGACCATCACGCTGTAGCAGGTCGTCTGACTCTTTAGGACCCCATGTGCCGCATGCGTACCCGAAGAGGGATTGTGGATCTTGTTTAAAATCTAAAATTGGCTGTACGTACTGCCAACACGCTTCCACCGCATCACTACGTGCAAATAGCGTAGCATCACCATTCAAAGCATCAAGTAGAAGACGCTCATACGCAGTTAGCATTTGCGTTTCTTGTAGGTCAGCGTAATGGAAGTTCATTTTCACTTCTTTCGCTTCAAAACCTGCGCCTGGCTCTTTCAAGCCAAAGCTCATTTGAATGCCTTCGTCTGGCTGAATGCGAATGATCAGCTTGTTTTCTGGTGCGTTTTGACCAAACACTGGGTGCGGTGTTTGTTTAAAGTGGATAACCACTTCAGTAACGCGTGTTGGAAGACGCTTACCAGTACGCACGTAGAATGGCACGCCATTCCAACGCCAGTTGTTAATGTATGCTTTCAAACCGATGTAAGTTTCGGTACGAGAATCATCTGCAACCCCCGGCTCTTCACGGTAGCCACGTAGACTTTGTCCACGAACTTCAGAAGCGGTGTATTGACCTAATACTAGATCGTTACGCAGAGCGTTTTCGTCCAAAGGTTTTAGACACTGGAGTACTTTAACGACTTCATCACGCATCGAATCTGCATTGATCTGTGCAGGTGGCTCCATACCCACCATCGCCAATACTTGTAGCAGGTGGTTTTGGAACATATCGCGCACGGCACCCGAGTTGTCGTAGTAACCACCACGCTCCTCTACGCCGAGGAATTCTGCGCCCGTGATTTCAACATAATCAATGAAGTTACGGTTCCAAAGCGGCTCAAACATCGCGTTTGAGAAACGAAGTACAAGAAGGTTTTGTACCGTCTCTTTACCTAAGTAATGGTCAATTCGGTAGATTTGATGCTCTTGGAAGTGCTCGTGAATTTCTTTATCCAGAATACGCGCTGATTCAAGGTCATAACCGAATGGTTTCTCAATAATCAGGCGTTTCCAACCATCTTCTTCTTTGTTTAGGCCGTGTGCTGCAAGACTTGCAGGAATCACACTGTATAAACTTGGTGGGGTTGCTAAGTAGAAAAGCGTATTGCGCTGATCGAAACGATATTCGTCAGCAAGTTGGTCTAAACGAGAAGATAGCTTACTGTAATCTTGTGTGTCAGAAGTATTGATAGCTTGGTAGTGCAGATGGTTAATAAATGCATCAAGCGTTTCTGGCTCAGTCTTTTCCATTTCCTGAAGCGATTTTTTCAGCTTCGCGCGGTAAGACTCATCACTGTATTCAGTGCGACTTACACCCAGAATGGCAAAATTTTCTGGAAGCTGCTTGTTCGCATAGAGGTGGTATAAAGCAGGAATGAGCTTACGATATGTAAGGTCACCTGAAGCACCAAAAATAACGATGCTGCTGTTTTCTGGTATTACCATCATCTTTCCCTTAAAAACGAGGTACTTATTGTGTGCCCGGATACGGCTAAAGGATGAGCCAACCCTATCAATGGCACCTCAAAATAGAAAATTGGTCTTACCTATTACGTTGATAGGTAAAGTCTATAGGCCCAAAGAACCTCAAGAAGTAGCACTCCCAAATCTGTTGGAAACACGACGTATTAAGGTCATTTAGGTCACTTATGTCTCAAAAGTACACACTGTACTCGCTGGAGGAGAGTCCGACACGGTGCAGTATTGTCTACGACTATTTGATTTACATCAACACTTGCCAGTGCAAACGTTTAAATAAGTTGCACAAAACATCATAAATATTTGTATTTTATGGATAAAAAAAGTTGCACTAACGTAAGACAAAAATTAAGCAAAAACTCTAATATGGACAATCCTTACCCACCCTTGCAATCCATTACAATTTTATTGTGATCTATGTAGCCTGAATTTTATCCTCTCACTCTATTGATAATGATACTCAATTAAAGATAATGAGGATACTATTAATGCGAAAGTAGAATGTCATGAAACCAGGCACAAAGAATCTGCACCCGATAAACCGAATACACACTGTGCTTGATTACATTCACAACAATCTAGATATCGCACTTAGTGTGGATGAAATCTCGAAAGCAAGCTGCTGGTCACGTTGGCAACTGCAACGAGTTTTCCAGCAACACACTGGCGTATCCGTCGCTCACTATATTAGAGAGCTTAAACTAAGCCTTGCAGCTGAACGCTTAATCCATACATCAGATCGCTCGTTAGATATTGCGATAGAAATGGGGTTTGCTTCTGAACATGCATTCAGTCGAGCGTTCAAAAATATGTTTTCAAAGAGTCCTCGGGATTATCGTAAAGCTCAGCAACTAACGGGCTTGAGGCAACCTTTAACATTGCGCGATACACCAGAAGACGAAAATAGACATAAGTGCTTTATCGAAGTTCGAATAGAAACAAAACCTGCTTTTGTGCTTGCTGGTTATCATGAACCTATTTATGGATTGTTTTCCGCAACGCCCAACTTCCAATCCAAGGTGCCCTCGCTGTGGTCACAGCTCTATTCATCAGAAAACCATACTCATCTGGAAAGAAACTATCTTGGTGTGATTGACGTAACAAAAGCGTATTCAAGCAACCAGCAACTCGAGTATTGGGCAGGTTATGAGTACAACTCAGCGTCAAAAACTTCAATATCCAAAGTCTCTACGCAAGAACCAGATCTTCTGGTTGTTCCTAAGCAAACCTACGCAGTGATTACGCACATAGGTAAAGCATCAAATCTAGCGGCGACGCTTGAGTGGTTCATTTTGCACTGGCTCCCCTATTCCAATTATCACGGTATTGATGGCTACGAGTTAGAAGTTTATCCAGAAGACTATGATGTTGAGAGCGAGAATGCCCAAATGCATTACTGGATACCTGTCAAACCGAACGAAGCCATGACCATTAGATAAAAGCCTAAGCACTTAGGTTCTGGCTTTGCACCAAATTGTTAACTTTTCCTATTTCTTTAGCTATAGAATGCAAACAACAATCATTATCAACAAATAAAAGTAGTGGAATTAATAAATATGGAAAGTCCGAATCGATTTCATCGTTCTGCGGTTGCAGTCGTGGTATCCGCGCTTATTGCTGGTCACGCCAGTGCCACTGAGAGCACTTCTCAGCACGAAACTATCACAGTACTTGGCGAAACATACCGAAACACCGCAACTAAAACCGTTTTAGAACCGGAAGAAACGCCGCAAGCGATCACGGTAATCACTAAAGATGACATGGACCTACGCGGCGTAAACTCGGTGAGCGAAGCATTGCGTTACGCGCCTGGCGTGAATACAGAGCTGCGTGGCGGTGCCGTTTCCCGACTTGACCTATTCAATATTCGTGGTTTTATTAACTACACCAACTTTTATGATGGTCTTCCTTTGCTGTACAACGGCTGGAACCTTCAACCTCAGGTCGATTCCGTTGCCCTTGAACAAATCGAGGTTTTTAAAGGGCCAACGTCTGTTCTTTACGGCAATATTCCACCAGGAGGTATGGTCAATATTATCGCCAAGGCGCCTCAGTCAACACCTTCGCACTCTGTCTCGATTAGTACTGGGACTAACAGCCTAAAAGAACTGACGTTCGACACCACAGGACAAATTGGTGACTCTAATGTTGATTACCGTATTATCGGCCTCGCAAAACAGCGAGATGGTCAAGCCGATACTTCTGAAGACGAACGTTATGTCCTCGCTCCATCTTTCAATTGGCAAGCGACAGAAAGCACCTTAGTCAACGTGAATGTTTACTATCAAAATGATCCATCAGCAGGTATCTACACGACCGTGCCAGCGTCTGGCTCAGTGATTGACAACCCACTTGGCTCGATGTCACCAAGCACTTATTTGGGGGATGAGGACTGGAACACTTACGAACGCGAAGTTCTGATGATGGGTTACAAAGTCCAACACGACTTTAACAACAATTGGCAATTTCTACAGAATGCCCGCTACATGACCGCCGATGCCTATCAGGAAAACACATATAACGGCGCACTTGAGGCGGATAACCGTACCGTTGGTCGAAATGCCTATTTAACCGATGAAAAGTCCAAATCCTTTGTGATTGACAACCAACTATCTGGCTACGTTAAAACAGGAAATTTTGAACATAACTTATTGTTCGGGCTTGATTATCAGTATCTAGATTCGGATGTAAAATACAAAGATACGCTTGGGTATTCGCTAACTCAGGACATCTTTAATCCTGACCACAACAGCATTGATCGTAATGCACTGAATTTTCAATACAAACAAAACTTAGATATCAAAACGAAGCAAATTGGCGTTTATTTGCAAGATCAAGTTCGTTACGACCAACTTGTAATGATTGCGGGTCTTCGTTGGGATAAATACGATTCAAATACAGACGCCGTGAGCGATTACCTAGGAGCAATATCCAACAGCAAGGAAGAGTTAGACGACACCAACGTATCTTTCCGAGTCGGCGGTTTGTATGAACTCGACTTCGGCCTATCCCCATACCTTACTTACTCCGAGAGTTTTGAGCCGATTGCGGGTGCAGATGCCACAGGCAAAGCGTTTGAACCATCAACCGGGCATCAGTGGGAACTCGGTTTTAAATACGCACCATTATCTGGTGATATCTCAGGTAATTTAGCGTTCTTCCATATTACGAAGAAAAACGCGATCTTGACCGATCCGAATAATCCTTATGCACCGAACTATCAAGCGGGCGAAGTGGTATCACAGGGTGTTGAACTAGAGGCAAAGTGGCAAGCCACAGCACAAGCTGATTTCACTCTAGGCTACACGTATACCGATATGGAGATTACCGAAGACAGTTATTACAACCAAGAAGGTAAAACGCCGGTTTGGGTGCCTGAGCAAACTGCCTCTCTTTGGGCCAATTACTTCTTTGAAGGAAATCTTTCAGGCCTTCGTACCAGTGCTGGCGTTCGCTATGTCGGAGAAGCACAAATTGATGCTCAAAACAGCGAAAAAGTGCCTGACTACACCGTGTTTGATTTGGCAGCAAGTTACGATTTCTCAACGGTATCTGAATCAATGAAAGGGGCTAGCGTCACGCTTTCTGCAAGCAATCTATTCGATAAAGAATACTATTCTTGTTACGACAAAAATAACTGTTGGTTTGGCGCTGAGAGCTCTATTGAAGCGAAGTTAGAATACAACTTCTAACCTCTTAGAGCGGAACAACAGTAATTTGTAAAGCGATGGTTTCTACAATAAGCCATCGCTTTTTATTTTGCATAGAGTATCAATATAAACGCTACCGCGTCACTTTTTTATAGCACCTTTCAGGCCTACCTACCGACCCATAGTTTAAATCAGCCTCTAGTTCGCCAGTACTGATCAGATACTCCAAATAGCGCCTTGCCGTTGTTCGGCTCGCACCAATCTTTTCGCCTGCCTCATCAGCGGTCAGCACACTACCACTTGGGAACAACTCTTTGATCTTATCTAAGGTTACACCATCAATTCCTTTCGGTAATCGGTTCGGCAAGTTGTCTTGATTGGCGTGAGACTGCAGCATTTTATCAACGAGGTTCTGATCCAAACTCTCTACGATGTCTAGTTGTTGGCGTTGGGACACATACTTTTTCAGTGCGGCGTCTAAGCGTGGAAACATCACTGGTTTGAGTAGGTAATCAACGACTCCCCCTCTCATTGCCTGTTGTAGCGTATCGACATCCCTTGCCGCGGTAATCAAAATGACATCACACGTTTGGTTGTTCGCACGTAATGTATTGAGTATCTCAAGCCCTGTTCCATCAGGAAGGTATACATCCATCAACAAGAGGTCTGGCTTAAGAATATCGAGTTGCATTTCCGCTTCAATTCTCGTGGTCGCAATGCCGACCACTTCCAAACCTGCCAATTGGCTTAAGTATTTGTGGTGCAGCTCAGCAATAGCCAGATCATCTTCAATGATCATTACGCGAGTCGCCATACTCATAATTGTTCTTCCTTGGGTAAATACACCGTTATTCTTGTTCCATAATTTGTGTTGGGCATCATCTCAACATGGCCGTGATATCGAGTAGCCAACTGGTTGACAAGATGCAATCCTACCCCCCGATTTTGACGAGATTTCGTCGACACCCCTTTTTTAAATAGCACCTGCGGCTCTATATCGCTTGGTAAACCACAACCTTGATCTATCACCTCAAGTATCACTTCATTTCCGTAATCACTCACTGACACATCGATATTTCTGCGCTCCGATGCGACATTCGATTCATCACGAATCGAGGTTAACGTTGCGTCGAAAGCGTTATCAATTAAGTTGCCCAGAATGGTGACAAGGTCTTCCGAATTTAACCACTCAGGCAGAGGCTCCAAACGACTGCCTTCTTCAACCACCAGCTGTAAGCCTAACTCGCGAGCACGTTCTGTTTTTCCAAGCACCATACCAGCAATTAACGGGTCTTTAACGGTGTCTCTTAAAAATTCGATCATCGCTTGATAGTGTGCGGTTTCTTGCCCAATTAACTTTTGTACGGCATCCAGCTCACCCATCTGAACTAACCCGCTAATGGTGTTTAGCTTATTTCGATGCTCATGGGTTTGCGAACGTAATAAATCTGCATATTCTTTGGTTTGTGATAACTGCTCGGTTAGGTCGTTGATTTCATCCCTTAAACGGAAACTCGATACTGCCCCCACTATTTTTCCATCCACATAAATTGGCGAACGGTTTGCGATCAGACGTTTATGATTAAGGAATATCTCAATATCATGATCTTCCTGTCCGGTTTCTAGCACCGTATATAAGTCACTATCGCGTAACGTCTCAGTCAACGGTTTATTAAGAGCTGCCTCTCTATCAATACCGAGAATCTGACAGGCGCTACGATTGATCGAGCGAAGTATCCCTTGGGCATCAATACTTAACACGCCTTCTTTAATGGTACTCATCGTCACTTCTAATTCGCCGTACAACCGCCCTATCTCTTCAGGCTCGAACCCCAAAATGGCGCGCTGAAACTTTCTCGACGCATAATTGGATACAATGGCATTAGCGACAACAACTACGATGACCATTAAAATCAAAAAGGCCAAAAATGGCTCGATGCGGTCTTGCAGCCGGTCAAGCAAATAGCCAACCGAAACCACACCAATGATGTTCCCTTGCTCGTCAAAAATCGCAGCTTTACCACGAACTGAATAACCTAACGAGCCCTGTGCCGTCGAAACATAAGACAATCCCTGCTCTAGCGCTCGACGATTGTCGCCACCTCTCATTGGCTTGCCCAACCGCTCATCAACAGGGTGGATTAAGCGTACTCCCTTATGGTCGCCAATAACGATGAATGCAGCACCGATGGCTTCGGTTAATTCTCGGAAACGAAGTTGGTATGGCTGAGGATTTTGGGTTGCGACCATTTCGCGAACAACGGCGGAGTCTGCTAAAAAGCGGGCAACACCCAGTGCTTTTTCTCCCATTTCTTGCTCTTGATTGATTTTGAGATAAGTGAATCCTGCAGCGACAAGCAATAAAAGCTCTATCAACCCCGACAGCGTCATAATAATGAGCATTCGCTTACGAAAGCTAATCGTTTTCCAACTCATTGATACATCCTTATGATTCACTCCCAAGCGATTACGTTAACACTCAGTTAACAGCATGGCTTTGTTGCGGTGATAAATCTGTGAGGAAGGCAAGCAAACCGCAGAGTTTACGGTTAATTAATCGACGAGCTGAAACATAAAATTACAACCATTCACCAAATTTAGCATTCCTCTCTGATACTCAATTCCATACATAAATTGCCCTTTAAAACATGATCGTGATCACATCGATTTTAGCGGTTTTTGAGGCGTTTTTAGACTTTCCAACGTATAATTTTTAATCAACGAAACCATTGAGAGTTTCGGTTAGAAAGCAGTGAAGCTGGAAGTCTATTAAAAGCTCAACATTGATGTCAGTGATTTGGACACAAATAAAACAAAACACAAATACTGACTATATGACAAACACTTAGACACCATCTGAAAACTGGAAAACTATAAACAGAGGTGCATTTATAGTTAGAAGGAACACCAAACATGGAACGCGATACCTTTGGAATATGCCTGAATAAGGCGATGCTGTCAGAGAATATGTATTCAACGTTTACACACGTCAGGGCTTATGAAAAAAACGGAGGCGGTACTTCTGATCTCAAGGTCCTGTTATCGTTCCCTCAAATGAGTGGAAAAGACCTATTGAATACGATGCGAGGTTCTCGTCAGCTTGAGTGGAGAGCAGAGTTTCACTGTCCATATACGAAGTAAACTTGTAACATCTCCCGCGCCCAGCACAAACATAACTGGGCGCATACTACTACCCAATTTCCCCTCCTACTTAACACCAAGTTACGAATCCTTTATATTAGAGCTTATACTCTACGACAAAGCAGCCATTATGAAAAAAACAGGAAAGTTTTGGATACTGGGCTTACTTAGCAGCTCGATTTCCCTTGCCTGTCATGCGGCACCGATCACTTTTGATACCGCATGGCAGCTATTGCTAGAAAACAACTATTCTCTTAAAGCTCAACGCTCAAACGTCGAGAATTACCAATACCAAGAGAGTGCCACCAGCAATCTCAACTTACCTCAGGTTACCATTGGCGCGAATTACACGCGTTTAGATACCGATATCACGCTGTCGGGAAAACAGATCCTAGACAGCACAGGAACACACATTAACGTACCTCCTGCTTTTCAACCTATTTTTGGTGCCTTAGCTAATACCACTTCGACCATAACCGAACGCGATGTTTTCTCTTCGTCTATTCGTGCCATTTGGCCAATTTTTACTGGTGGTCGTATTTCTGCTGCTCAATCAGCAGCAGAAGGCAAAACAGATGAGGCTAAAAGCCAGCTTCTAATGGAACAACAAGCGCGCTTTGAAGATTTGTCGAAGTACTACTTTTCTGTCGTGCTGGCAAAGGAAGTACTCGCAACGCGGCAAGCGGTTGAAGCTGGACTAAAAAAGCATAGAGATTTTGCCATTAAGCTTGAAGAGCAAGGACAAATCGCACACGTTGAGCGCCTGCAAGCCGAGGCTTCTTTAGATAAAGCATCTGTAGAAACACGTAAAGCCGCTAGCGATTTGAGTATCGCTCAGGCCGCATTAGGTAAATTACTCGCACAAGATGACGCCGTAGAGCCCGCTGAATCTTTGTTTATCAACGACAGTCTTCCTCCTCTTACCGCTTTTGTCGATCAAACGTTGCTTACCTATCCGGGGTTAGACCTTCTGAGCGCTAAACACAAACAAGCCTCTAGCTTAATCAAAGCAGAAAAAGGGAAATACTATCCTGAAGTTTACCTTTACGGCGACTACAGCTTGTATGAAGACGACTCTCTCGCAAGCCAAATGAAGCCTGACTGGTTAGTTGGTGTTGGTGTCAGCATTCCACTGATTGAATCATCAGGGCGAAGCGAAAAAGTCAAAGCCGCTCAAAGCGTCGTCTCGCAGGTCGATTCATTAAAGTCCCAAGCCAAACAAGACTTATCGCTGTTAGTCCAAAAGACATACTTGGAGGCTCAGCAAGCCATTGATGAAGTACAAGGGCTCGCATCTAGCATTGAACTCGCTAACGAAAATCTGCGCTTGCGTGAAAAAGCATTTACTCAGGGTCTGTCGTCTTCTCTGGATGTTGTGGATGCACAGCTTTATGTCGCTAGTATAGAAACACAACGTTCAGCGGCGCGTTTCCGCTATTTAATATCTTTAACCAAGCTACTCGCATTGAGCAGTGAAATGAACAGCTTCGAACAATATCAAAATACCGCTTATATCCCTGCTTCAACATCCAAAGAGGTGAAATAAATCATGGCAGCTAAATCACTAAAACCCGTTTTACTCTCACTTTGTGCTTTGGGTGTTGTCTCTTGGGTTGGCTACCAATTTTACCAAGCCTATCAACCAGAACCGATCCGCTTACAAGGATTGATTGAAGCCCAGCAGTACAGCATTTCCTCAAAAGTTCCAGGCCGTATTGACGAGGTCATGGTCCGTAAAGGCGACGATGTAGAGAAAGGCCAGCTTATTTTTACCCTTCATAGTCCTGAAATTGAAGCGAAGTTAGAACAAGCAAAAGCAGGTGAAAAAGCGGCGGACGCCTTAGCTCAAGAAGCAGAGAAAGGCGCACGTGAGCAACAAATCCAAGCAGCAAAAGATCAGTGGATGAAAGCTAAAGCCGCCGCGAATTTAACGGAAAAAACCTACAATCGCGTGAATAACCTCTATAACGATGGCGTGGTTGCAGAACAAAAGCGCGATGAAGCTTTAACTCAATGGCAAGCAGCGAAATACACAGAAAGTGCCGCATTTCAAATGTACGAAATGGCAAAAGAAGGCGCGAGAAGTGAAACCAAAGTAGCTGCGGCGGAAAAAGCGCGCATGGCATCAGGTGCCGTAGCGGAAGTAGAAGCGTATGCGAAAGATACTCAGATCTACAGCTGGTTTGACGGCGAAGTCTCTCAAGTTCTACTTCAAAGTGGTGAATTAGCACCTCAGGGCTTCCCGGTTGTTACTGTGATAGATACAGAAGATGCCTGGGCGACACTTAATGTGCGTGAAGATTACCTTCAACACTTTAAAAAAGGAGCAACCTTTAATGCCTATTTGCCTGCCTTAAATAAAAATGTTGAGTTCAAAGTAACGCATGTTGCCGTTATGGGTGACTTTGCAACGTGGAGAGCAACCGATTCTTCTCAAGGTTTTGATCTTCGTACCTTTGAAGTAGAAGCTCGTCCAGCTCAACCCGAACCTGAACTGCGTATGGGAATGAGTGTTGTCGTTGAACTTTAATCACAACCACTAGGTTAATGCTATGACGATTAAGATTTCACAGCGGCATATCTTACGACGAGATAAGTGGTTGCTTTCGTGCCTTACTTGGATACCGATTTTGCTCGCGGTGATGATTTGGGGAGTGTTCTCTGCGGGCATTGCCCGGGATCTGCCAATCGGTGTGGTTGATCTACAACATTCCCAACTTTCTCGAAAGCTCATTCAATCTTTGGATGCGTCGTCGAGTCTGGCTGTTAACTATCACTACACCAGTGCAAGCGAAGCAAAAAATGCGATGATTGAAGGCGATATCTACGCTTACGCGGTCATCCCATCTAAGTTCGATCAGGATATTCTCCAACACCGCCAACCTCAACTTTCTGTCTTTTACAACAGTCAGTACATTTTGGTAGCGAAATTGATCAACTCTGCCGTTGCGCAAGCACAAAGCTATTTCGACGCTCAGGTTGAAGTAATGAGCAACTTGGCTAAGGGTAACACCACAACGTTAGCAGCGGCTGGGCAGGCTGTACCCGTGTCGACACAAATAACCGCATTATTTAACCGTAACAATAACTACGCACAATTTTTGGTAACAGCTATCGTGCCAGCTATTTGGCAAATATGTATTGTAGTAAGCACTATTTTGATTCTTACCGCGCACTTTCGCATTTATGGTGGAAAGAATGGCTTTGCGTTTTTGGGCGAAAAGCCATACGCCAGGCTCACTTCCCTATTAAGTCAGTACATTCCGGTCTTTATGGCGCAAGGTGCGTTGTTCTTATACTGGTTTTATTCCGTGCTTGATTGGCCAATGGAAGGCAGTTTTTTGGTTATGCTATTAGCACAATTGGTGACGGTTATCGCCTGTATCATTATGGGAGCGTTGTTCTTCTTCTTGTCGATGGATCCTGCACGTGCGATGAGTTTTGCTGGCGCGTTTACGGCTCCAAGTTTCGCGTTCATGGGAATTACATTCCCAGTTTCTGACATGAACACGCTCGCTTATGCATGGCGTTCATTATTGCCGATTACCCATTACATTGAAGTACAAGTGAGTCAAGCAAGCTATGGAGCATCGACCGCACAATCTTTAAGCTCGCTATGGCCTATGATTGGTTACGTTGTGCCCCTGCTCATTACCGCAGCCTTGATGGGTAAACATCGAACAGCTTCATCAACACGCCAAGCGAAGGAGGCGGTATGACATTGTGGCAACTGATTAAAGCGGAACTGAAGGCCGTTCTAACCAATCCAGTCGTTACGTTGACCGTTTTTGGTGGTGTCGTATTTTACTCGTTTTTATACCCTTTGCCTTATGCACAACAAACGCCTCGTGAACAACCAATCGCGATTGTTAATTTAGATGGTAGTCAGACGAGTTTAAAGCTGGAACGTATGGTTGATGCCACTCCACAAGTCAACGTAGTTACTCGACTTCACACGATTGCCGATGCAAAGCAAGCATTTTTACAACGAGAGATCACCGGTTTTTTAGTCATACCAGAACACTTTTACAAAGACCTAATGATAGGTAAAAGCCCGACTCTGGCCTACGCTGCGGACGCCTCGTATTTTCTCGTGTACGGAACCGTGGTAGAAGGATTGGCCCAAGCGGGAGGCACATTAGGGGCCCAAGTGAAAGTCAGTAAAATGGTGATAGATGGTGTGCCCGTGAGTATGGCTAGCCATAATTACTCTGCTATTAAGCTTAATATGAAACCGACGTTCAACCCAACCATGGGTTACATCGAATACGTAGTGCCAGCAGTATTTGTTCTGATTTTACAACAAACGTTGATCATGGCGGTTGGATTACAAACGGGAACACAGCGTCATGGTCGTGGCTACTGGTCTCAAGTATCAACGGGATCGCTGCTGCTTGTGAGAACGTTAGTATTTGTGGCAATTTATTATTTACTCGGCGCCTATTATTTTGGTTTTAGCTTCGAACGTTTAAACGTAAACCATATCGCCAATGTGAGCGAACTACTTACCATGTTGTTCCCGTTCTTTTTAGGTTGTTGCGGACTAGGCTTCTGGCTAGGTTACTTATTACCTCGGCGTGAACTTGTCACCTTAGTCGTCCTCGTGAGCTCTATGCCGCTCATTTTCTTGGCTGGTTTTATTTGGCCAGTTGAAGCTATTCCTGCTCCCCTACTATGGATTGCTGATTTAAGCCCAAGTACTTGGGCGATCAAAGCTTTCTTAGCGCTAAACCAAATGGGGGCAACCTGGCAACAAGTCGCACCACATTGGACGGCACTTTGGGCACTCACCGTGCTTTGGGGTAGCGTTGCGTACTGGATTGCTAAGCGCAATAACAAGCCAGTTGTAACAGAAAGTCTAAGTTGATTTCTCTCTACAGCTCAAAGATATAATCACAAATCAAAAACCTGATGGACGATCTGAGGGGCGAAGTATCGCCCCTTTTTTATTGGCGACGTTAGCCAACGTGATTGGAAAGTTCGTTTAGCATGCTTCAGCCTCTCTAAATGGCACCTTCGGAACGATCCCATAACCTTATCGACAAATAGTTGATTTTTTGGAAGCATTGTTTATGTCACATGTTGTAACATTGCTTACCTAACGTATTGTAACAAGAGAGAATTGGATGTCTAAAGCGGAATCATCTTCCAGAAAGTTAAGCTTTATTATTATTGGCCTCGTTTTTGTGGTTTGGCTATATAGCTTGTGGGCTGATCGAGTAACACCAATCACTGGCACCGCTCGGATTCATTCTTATCTTGTCCGTATTACTCCAGAGGTTTCGGGGAACCTAACTGAAATCCATGTTCGTAATAATCAAGTCGTCAATGCTGGTGATGTGCTTTTCGAAATTGATCCAAGAGATTATCAAATTAATCTGCGTTCAGCCGAAGCAAACTTAGCCATTGCTGGCCAAAACATTGGAGCCAACACCGCGGCTGTTGAAGTGGCACAAGCTAAGGTCATTGAATCACTCGCAGCTCGTGACAACGCAAGAGAACAAGCAGCTCGCGTAACCGAGCTCGCCGCCAAAGGGGTATTGAGTAAATCTGAGCTAGACAACGCCATCGAAGCTAAAGCACGAGCTCAAGCCACATTAGAGGCAGCAGAAGCGTCCTTAGCTCAAGCCAAGCATAATCTTGGTCCCGAAGGGCAAGATAATCCCCAGATTCTCGCAGCTATAGCAAATCTAGAAAAAGCGCAACTCGACTTACAACGAACGAAAGTGATTGCTCCATCAAAGGGGATCGTTTCTAACTTACAACTCACTGTTGGGCAAAAAGCGACGACTGGCTCACCTCTTGTCACTTTCATTGATCCGAGAGGCGTGTGGGTATCAGCGCTTGTTCGCGAAAACTCACTCGAGCATGTTCGTGCGGGACAAAAAACAAAGATTGTGTTGGATGCTTTACCTGGCAGAGTGTTTGAAGGGCGAGTAGAAAGCATTGGTTGGGGTACTGGTGGCAGTAACGACGTCGATCCGACAACTGGCTTTTTGGTTGCAGACAATAATTCCTTAAACGCACAGCGCTATCCTGTAAATATTGTTTTTGAAGGCGGAGATATTCCCGAAAACGTACGTTATGGTTCGAAAGCAACGGTCGCTTTTTTAACTGAGCAAAGCTCCTTTGGAGAGTGGCTGGCCTCTTTCTGGATGAGAGTGTTGAGTATCTGGACTTATGTTTCATAGTTCAGCAAACCCAATCATTAGATTGGTTTTCACTCCGATTCTTTTACTGTTTTACTTACAGTATTCAGGTGCGCCTACTCCCTTTATCGCGCCAATATTCGTTGTGATTTTTCTAACTCTGATGCCATCTAAACCCCCGTTCAACATGATGTTGAAATTGCTGGTAATACTCTCACTTCTCAGCTTTGGCATCGTAACTTTAGCAGGAGCGCTCATGAGCTCCCCTAGTGGCTTCTTACTGTTTACTTGGTCACTTCTCTGTTGGAGTTATTACCGAAGTCATCGCGATCCCAAAGACATCGTTTCGACACTCACTTTGATTGTTGTATTGATTATCGTGGTCACAAGCCAACAAATGGGGTTGTCGCTTGAGGGGTTGCCATGGGTCTTATTTACTAGCTTCATTGTTGCGTTGGTTGCCACATATATTAGCTTTTGGTTATTCCCTGGGGACGAAAAAGATATACAACCAGACCAAACCACTCTTGATGGTGCAAACGAACATATCGGGCTTATCGTCTTTAAAGCAACCGCATTGTGTGTTGTTTTGTACGCGCTAATATCATCTGGAAGCTCTCAAACGCTATTGATCGCAATAACATTTGGCAGCATGATTAAGCACCCAGTTAATCAAGACAGCCATTCCTTTGGGCGGTATCGAATTATCACTACAAGCCTAGGGATCTTGTTTACTATTCCATGCATGCTTGCAGTAGCCACAGGTGCACCTACTTACGTTGTACTTGGCGTTACCATCTTTTGTGGCCTGCAACTAGCGTGTTTTGCAATACGTCGACAGACACACTTAACCATCTATCAATTGCTTTTTACTAACTTCACTGTGCTGACTTACCAGATTATTAACAATACGGGCATCGAATCATTTTCTGCTCAAATGACTCGATTCGTCTCTATTTCTATCGCTATAGTTCTAGGGGTACTGGTTCTAAATTTATTTAGATCAGATCAAGAGGTGAAATAACTGCAGCCTCTCTTTCTTAAACTAACAGCGGCTGAGCGATATGAGCTTTCTCATTGAACGAAGCTTGAATAAATAAAAAAAGCATCGATCTTATACTCACATACAGAGGATTACTCCCTCCCAATAACCATTAACGTCCAATCAGAAGAGAAGAATTTTTCAAGTAAAAAAACAAGACTCGAATTGAGTCTTGTTTATAAATGTGGTCTGGATGAATACAGTTATGGCGTCGCTTTAAAATCGCGGATTAGCTTCTCCCGATACGCCGTAATAACCCTCATGATAGAGTCTTTTACATCCCCTATTTGCTTAGAGGGTTGACACCAAAGGCCAAAACCAAACTTAAAGCCTTCTAGTAATTCACAGACTTCAACGGGCTCTATATCATTATTAGAAAATTCGGAATGAGCCAGCGTTCTAGGAAGAATCGCCCACCCTAGTCCTGCTTCAACCATTTTTACAACAAGAGCCAACTGATCGACTTCTTCATGATTCGAACTGACGATAACTTTTTCACCCATTCCTTCTTCAATGAAAGATCGCAACACAAATTGCTTGCTATTCCTCAACGCAGTTAACACTCGGTCGGGTGCCATAGAAGCCAGTTCACCACCTTTCTGGACAAAGGGAACAAATTCAAAGTGACCTAAAAACGTCGAGTCTAGACTGTGTATTGCACGGCTATCATGTACATTTACAATACCGAACTGATACTCACCGGTCGCTAAACCCTCTTTGATCTCGTTACGGTTACGAACAAAAAAGTTAACTCGCATCATCGGAAAATCTGCCGCTAATTGAACACGAAGTAACACCAGCAAACGATGTGGGATGGCACTAGAATAGGCAATGCTGACACTCTCTAAGCCACCATGAGCAAGGCTCAATGCGACTTTGTCAAACGTACGGGCTTGTTCAATTGTTTGCTTTGCATAGTGGTAAAGAAGGCGAGCATCTTCAGTGGGTTCTACGGAACGGCCAACCCGATTAAACAAGCTCACAGCAAGTAAATCTTCTAAATTCGTAATAACCTGCCCGATGGTTGTTCTGTGCTTATTCAATTTTACAGCAGCCTTGCTAAACGAAAGCTCCTCGTAAACAGCAACGAATGCCAATAGTTGTTCAAGACTAAAATTCATAGGTTTTCTTATATCTTAGGGCTACATGGCTAAACTATCACAAGTTATTGAGAATGCTAGCTCGAAAGAGCGACGGTTAACCCGAGGCTTTTATCCTCATCACTAGATACGTAGTTATTCCGCACGTAAATGCGAAAACTTATCGCACTCACACTCTCCTTAAAGCACGTTCGACATCAGACGTAACTCATTACGAACTCTCTAAAAAATACATTGATGGATTTGATCCTACAAAAGCGATTATTACATTTGTAGGATTTCTCTTATCTTTGCATTCATCAAATAAATAGAGAAAAGCACCATGAACTCAATGCCACATGAGCTTGTGTGGGGTGAAGTTTACTTCCCACCCTTGCTGCTGGTTATTGCATTGGCTTACATGCTCACCATTTTGGTTGGAACCGTTGCGACAAAATTAGGGGTACACAAATACGTTGCGTTTCCAGCACTTGCAGAGCTGAGCCTAATTGTGATTTTTACTGGCGTTATTGGTCGATTCATAACCATCTTTTGAGGCAAATTCCGTGATAAAACGTTATCTAATCACATTTTTATTACTGTGTTCCGCTGGCACTGTAATTTTCAGTTACTACCAATCATACTCAAACAATCCTTGGACTAGAGATGGTCATGTCAGCGCGTACATTGTGTCTATAACGCCCCGTGTAACCGGGCAAGTCATCAAGGTGTATGTTGAAGACAACTCCCAAGTTAATGCGGGCGACTTACTGTTTGAGATTGACCCAAGCATTTATAAAGCGTCTTACCACAAAGCCCAGGCGGCTCAAAAGCAAGCCATTGCGTTGTTAGCGAAAGCCAAAAATGAAGAACAACGCGCACTGGAACTAGAAAAGCGTACACCTGGCGCGGTATCTGTGCTGACGTTGAACAATTTGAACAACGCCGTAGAGACAGCAATCGCAAACGTGGAGCTGGCGAAAGCAAACGTCGAAGAAGCAAAACTGAACCTTGATTACACCAAGGTGTACGCTCCAACAAATGGTTACATCACCAATTTTAATCTGCGCACCGGCTCCCAAGTTGTCGCAAACTCACCAGTTGTAGCATTAATTGATGAAGACAGCTTTTGGATCGAAGGCTATTTCAAAGAAACGGATTTAGTTGGTGTTGATCCACAAGATAAAGCATACGTAACCTTAATGATGCACGACGAAATGGTGCTAGAAGGCAAAATCAAGAGCATTGGTTACGGCATCGCGAAGCAAGACGGTAGTACAGGTAACGACCTTCTGCCTAATGTGAACCCTAACTTTCAGTGGATACGCTTAGCTCAACGCATTCCAATTAAAGTGAAATTAGACAACTTACCAAAAGATTTTCAACTACGCGTCGGTATGACGGCATCCATCAAAATCATCAAACAATAAATGCGGTGAAATGTATGCTTAATGCCTCAACCAAAGAAGCAATAAAAGCTGCACTGTCTATCGTTATCGCAATCTGCCTCGCCTTATGGTTTCAATGGGAGAAACCCTATTGGGCAGCGATCGCCGTCGCGGTAATGGCATTAAATGAAAGCTTCGCTCACTCGATAAACAAAGGTCATAATCGCCTAGTGGGAACCCTACTGGGCATCGGCTATGCCTTTTTCCTCATCACAGCATTTTCTCAAGATCGCTTCTTGTTCCTGACTTTTTTTACCCTATTTTTAGGTGTATGCATTTTCATGTCGAGCGACGAAAAGTACGGTTATGTGTTCTCCATAGGCTTTGCTGTGTGCTCTATCATCGCTTGTATGGGAGGGTTTGATAGTCAAGTGACGTTCCATTTCGCAGTACTTCGAATGCAGGAAACTATTCTTGGCATCATTACCTTCTCCGTTGTTTATCGTTTGGTTTGGCCAGAGAATACTGAAGAGAATTTCATTCAACGCTTTGAGAGCAGCCGTGAGGTGTTGCTTAAAGCTATGGACAAACCAAATGACATTGATATTGATGCCCTTGAAACCAACACAACAAACATTGAGAAGATGTGCCAACTACTGGGATTACCGCTCACGGGCAGTTACCACCTCAAAGAACATCGAAAACTGTGGCATCAGCGCCTCGAAGAGATGAAACGTATTCAAGAACGATTACTTGAACAAGTGGAAAAGCCTCACTGTGATGATATTGACTGGAAACCTGTGGCTCAAAACCTGACGCTATTTGATATCGCTCAGCCAACCACGCATCTAATTGGTCGTACCTTATTGACAGAACAAGTGAAACAGAAAGCATCTTGGCATCGTGAACACCGGACTTTCATACAGCACTTGAAAGAAGACCGCAGAAAGGTTTTGCAAGGCCTATCGATGTTTATCACCTCGTTATTGGTTTGGATTTATCTCCCTGTACCAGGTGGGTTTATCTTCCCTATGTTGGCCGGTGTCTTTTCATCAATAGTACCTACAATGCCTCCTAGCGTTGTTAAAGATGCCTTCTTTGGCGTTTTGGGAACAGGTTCTGTGATACTGCTGCAATACATCTTCTTGATGCCCACGATGACTGAGCTCTGGCAACTAGGGTTATTTTATTTCATCAATATTATTTTGATTTGGGAGGTATTTTCTACACCACAGCTGATGATTCATAGAGTCTTAGGCGTTAATTTATTAGTGGTATTGACCTCAGGCGCACTTAACTTGACCCCGGAGTATCGTATCGAAACACCTTTACTCATGCTGGTAAACATCATGCTCATTTTGATGATCGCCAAGTTATTTAATGACCTGTTTCATCCCCGCGTAACCGCTTAAACAAGTAATTAAACTTAATAAGGAAATGCTTTGAACAATGGTTAGATCAAATTACATAATGGCAAATAACACCGCCCGAAAAGGTAAAAATTAAAGACCAAACCAACACACTTTGAACAGGAAACATATGAAATATCAGCGGTGGGAATACTTTAATATCACGAAATGAGAATAATATTTGAGGTTGAAGATCCCAACATGTAGCTAAAGATGCGCCTCTTTTGAGCCGAGGATGCTTGATCAAATACTCAGCATAGGATGAATAAACCGTCCACAACCCTAACAGCCCAAATAACTCGATGATAGAAATAACTTCCAGACTAAATGGCAATAGTGAAGGCCCACCAATGAGTAAGATAATTGCGAAGATCCACATCTTACTTTTCATTACACATCCTTGTTGCTGATTTACGCTTATGTATTACCAATAACAACACCAAGTAAAAGCTGTTGGCCATAAAAACGCAACCCAACGTTGAATTGCTCATTTCAAGCGTTGAGGTTTTCTCTTATACAAATATTTCCACCCACTAGCGATCACTAAATGCCACTTTACTCGCTAGACTGATAAGCAGAATACCCGAAACACCTTCAAGAGTTCTTGAATATCGTTGAGAGTGTGGACGACTAAATACCCAATTACCCACAGATGCGTACAAAACGTTACATGTCGTCGCAAGCACGCTGAACAGCAAGCCAAGTACTAATAATTGCATTGATGTTGAGCTTGCAGACGTATCAATAAATTGAGGCAGAAACGAGAGGAAGAATAGCGCTACTTTTGGATTCAAGACGCTGACGATAACACCCTGAACAAACACATTTTTATTATTATCAACGTTTTTGTTTTCAACGATTTTACTTTCTCCACGCCACATGGACAGTAACGACTGAACACCTAAATAAACTAGGTAAGCAGCCCCTAACCATTTAACAACGCTAAAAGCCAAAGCTGAACTCAGAATTATTGCTGACAAACCTAAACATGCCGCTAGTGTATGAAAAAAGTAACCAACACCAAGCCCCAAAGCCGCTTTCAGCCCAGCAGAGAACTTACCTTTCATTGTATTAGAAACAATATAAATTACATCAGGTCCAGGAATCATGTTGATAGCGAGACAAGCGACAACAAATAGTAATAGTGAGTTTGAATCCATTCTTTTCTCCAGATTAACTTCTTGCGGGATAACATCTCATCGAACTATAAGTAATGCAACGTCTAGGTTTCCGTCGGTTATCAAGGCGTTGACCGTAGTTCATTAACGTGCCTGCCATCGCAGGCCCGGGGCTAGCTATAGCTGATACGACAATCAGTGAATAATTTATCCCTTCCATTTTTACTCTAAGCCTCCACATGAAGTTTTATCAACCCTTATCGCGGAATACTTTATTGAATGTACATCAGAAGCGTAATCCTGATTAAAGCACCAAGTGTCACGAATCAAGCTGGGGATTCTCTGATATTTTACTGCTCCAAAATAACATCAAATCCACCATAAATGAGACGCTTTCCATCAAAGGGCATTGGGTTATTCTCAGGACTCATTCGAGGATCACCCATGATCCGCTGCCACCCTGAGTCTCGCACTTCTTTTGAAGGCCAGACTACCCATGAAAACACAACGGTTTCGTTGCTTTCAGCTTTAACTGCCATGGGAAACGATGTGATCTCACCATCTGGAACTTCACTTCCCCACGTCTCAATAACCTTTAAGGCCCCAAACTCCCTGAACATTTCTGCTGCTATTTTTGCGTGTGCGATATACTTTTCTTTATTCGCTGTCGGTACTGCAGCGACAAACCCATCAATGTATGACATAAGTAAACTCCTTTCATTGGAGTTATAACCATAGCTCAATAAAAAGAATGCACATGATGCCAAATCATAGAAGCAGGTACGTAATACAGCTTGAGAGCTACATTCCTAGCTTGGACTTTATATGCATATTTGAAAGGTATGTGTTTGGATCTAGCTTAGTTAGCGTATTTATAATTTCCAAAACGCTCGAATACTCAATACGTTCCTCTTCTGCATGCCCGATCCCACCTATTGTAAAGTGAGTAAAGCGGTAATCACGATAAACGTTTTGAAGCTGGCTAGAAATATCTTTGAGTAATCTTTTACTGAGGCTGAATGCAGGGTACTCACTATTTTCTGAAAGCTCTGCTGTAGATCCAATAGATACAATATTGCATTTATCGTTAAGTGAACCTAAAGCGTTAAGTTCATTGACTAAATTAAGATACCCAATCGGGCCAACATTCATAAACTCAATCAGTTCGTTTGTTGTCAATTTTGAAGACTCTCCCCACATCGACGCCAAATAAACTATGATGTCAAACTTTACACCTTTGAAGCACGTGTAATCTGGTTTTTTCTCCGGACTAACATCAATACGAACAGAAACTACTCCATCCTCAACTAGCTTTGATCTAGAAATAGTATAAGTTTCTGTACCCTGTAAGTTCGTAGCCAAGAACCTTCCTAGACCCTTGCTACCTCCAACAATTAAAATCTGCATAACCCTGTTCCTTGGTTAAGATTGTCTTTCATATTATCCGCCAAACTGTGCATTAGGCATCACTTTAACGTTTCTATTGCCCTACTTAGTTCTATCTTCAATTTCATCGAATGGTTCGACTGAAATACGCTCTGCAATTTCACTCATCTTCTTCATTTTTTCTGGGTTACTAGTCTCCCAAAACCGCTCCCAGTCTTCACGTGTTCGCCACTTGGCAATAGTTAAAACCTTTTCCGGTACATCGTAAGAACGAAGCATAAAACTACCAAACGCCCCATCTACTGACTGATGAATTGAATCTGTCGTCGAACGCCATATATTTTGAAACTCATCCATTTTTTCACTTGGCACACGCCATTCGTACACAACTCTAAACATAACACTTCCATTAAAATTTCTAAATTTAATACGGCAAAGTATCAAGAACACTAAGCCAGGTGAATAGATGAATAAAGCAACATAGTAGAGCGTAGAGCAACCTAAAAAAACAAAGCGTAAACGCTCTAAATCACTCCGATTCGATTAGTCATGCACACATTCAAAGATTTCGTATTGCCGTTTAACATTGGCTGTTACTTTTCCCCAATGTGATGCTTGAACTCTTTCCTGATGTTGTTTAAAAGAGGCTTTGTCGACGAACTCCTCATATACATCAAAACGAAAAGGATTAGTCGGGCTTTGAGTCACAAGAAAAGTAAGGCAGCCCGGCTCTTCTAGCGTGAGCCTTTTGTGAGTTATTAACTCATGCTTTACTAATTCTAAATCCTTTTCCGGAACTAAAATAAAGCCTTTCAATGCTACCTTCGACATATCATCCTCCCGCTCCTATCGTGTAGCGTTTCGTTAAGAAGTAGCCAACACGCCCTCAATCTCAATCATCATATCGCAAATGTGAATCTCACCATGAACTAATATGCCACGTGTATCGACTTACGAGCATAAGGTTATCTCAACCCTTTCTTTGCCTTTACCGATGTTCTTGCGTTTTAGTTGAATTTGGCCGACTTCTGATGTGCGCTTTAAATGAGTGCCACCGCAAGGTACTTGCGCAAACCCATCCACTCTCCAATACCTTCTTTCACTCTCTTGATCGGAAAAGTCACTAATAATAACTGAATCAGAGTTAATCAAATCTTGCACATCAGTTTCAATTTCTTTCAATAACGGACCAATATTTTCTGACCACTCGAAATCTATGCGGCTCTTATTTTCAGAAATATGCGCGCCTATCTTAACAATGCCTTCCCAACGCTGATAAAACATCTCGAGCACCACTTCGGCAGCAAAGTGTAGCTTCATTAAGGCGTATCTACGCTTCCAATCAATACACGTAGTTACAGTGTTACCAAGAGTAAAATTTGGAGAGGATTCCAATGTGTAAATAAGTCGAACACCTAACTTTTGAGCAATCAAAACCGGAATACCATTAATCGTTCCTTTATCACTCTCTTGGCCTCCAGACTCCGCAAAAAAGATAGTCTGGTCCAATTCAACTTTATTTCCGTCTACATTGGTCACTCTTGAGTTAAGTTCTGTTTGGTAGGGATTAACCCAGAATAATTTCTCGCTCATGCTGCTATCCTTGCAGTAAGTCCTCTCCTTGATAGTACATTCAGTGTCTACCAAGTCAATCCGAGAAACCTCAACGTCAAGTATAAGGCTACGTATAGAGCGCTGGCAGGCTATATCTATTAGATGCTTTTAAGGCCGGATACTAAACGCTGTTCAGAGGGTTAGCTAACAACCCATAAATTGCGGAATCTGATACAACTCCATTCACTTCCCAGCGCTGCCTTAGGAAACCTTCCTTTATAAAACCTAACCGTTCCAAGACTTTACCTGAAGAAACATTGTCTGGATCTATCTCAGCCTCTATTCGACGTAGATTCAGTGTCTTAAATGCGTGTTCGATTAATGCGTTTCCCGCCTCTAGTACAATGCCTTTACCCCAGAAATTGCGACTAACGCCAAAGCCAATTTCTGCGCGCCTGGACTCTTTCACGTAGTTAAACAGCATTATCTTACCCAGAAGTTGGCCATTACTCTTTAGGAAGATGCCTAGTGTCATTTCTGTATTGCTATTCATAGCCTGTGTACTATTGGTTATAAATGTTAGAGCCTCATCAATTGAACCCCAAGGGCCAGAGTTCCAATATTTCATGACCTCATGGTCTGAGAATATGCCAAACAATTCGCTTGCATTATCTTCAACTAGCTCTCTTAGAATTAATCGTTCCGTTTCAATCTTAGTTACTAACATTTTTTGGCCAGCCTTTTGATTTGTTATTGGTGAATAAAAACCAACTAAAGTGTGATATACGTAATACAAATGCTCTCGTATAACACTTTTTAATAAGCTCAACGCATAGTAAAAGCGCCACTTGTCACGATTCTCAATTGAAGCAATTTTTAGGCCTTCAAGTGCTTCAACAAGTAACCTTTGAACGCATCATAGTTTGGAATGAGTTGATCACGAGTCCTAAGTTCGGACTCAAAATAGGCCATATACTTTATTGCTTCATTTGGCGAAGTTTTACTTAGAAGCAAAGGAAGCAGTCGTATACGAGTGGAATAACTGAACACGGGCCAGACTTTTACATCTTCGCTTTTTAAACTCTCGATAACCCGCTTTCTATCTCTTAGTTTTTCTAACTCAATAGGTAGTAACTGTTTTACCATATAAGCGAAAGCTATAGGACTAATTGCGTCGGTATATGAATTACCAGTGATACTGCTCAACATGCGAGAAACACCACCAATACAACGCATTTCTCTAGGTAAGACCTTTTCTATATCTTTGTATTTAACCCCGAAGGAAGGGTTCAAAACAGTAAGCCCAAAGTTTAAGTGAAACCATTCGACATCGACCCTACCCACCTTGCGCTCCCATACTCCTCTAGATTTGATAAACTTGAAACCGCTCGGGGCTAAAACCTTATCAATCTCCAAAATGAAAGCTTCGGAATGCGCTTTATTCATAATTACGTACTGATTCTGATTGCCTAACACCGAATTGAGGTGTGAGCAACGCCACCACCTAAGCGAAGCTGTTCCACCCTGAAAACAAAGCCCGACTTGAACCCAAACCCCCAGCGCTGTCAATTTTTAAACAAGCTAGTGAACTACCACCACTGTTCTCACTAACTTATCACCGAGCCGTTGCCTCTTTTTACCAAGAACGAAAATTGAGTCAATAAAACCGAAGAATGGAGTAATAATATTTCTAAAAAGTGACTGAAAAATATTGCACCTTTTACCCGTTCTTGCACTTATAACTGCAATGCCCAAAAGTTTTTTTGCCCACACTTTGACCATTTGGGAAACTATCAGAAAAAAGGTAATACGACACAGCCGCTGTTACTGCTGTAGCGCGAACAAGTTCCTTTTCAATACCGATTTCTAAGCCGCCCCACAAAACGAGTGTAAAAATGCTAAAACTGACAAAAAAGTCGATCATTTGTCCAACACACCTAATTCCCGGACTAGCCAAAACGTAATTTTCTAGAGTAAAGTTTTCTACATTTTTCATTTTAAAATTTGGACTAACAATTGTTTATTTGTGGACTAACGTTATGGGTTGAATAACATCCCCACCAAAACTAATCCATAGTGCCGTACAGCAGGTCAAACCTAAAGAGCCAAGCATTTTTCTCCCTTTTAAACACTTTACTACACTCGCTCTAAAGACTGGATTGGTAATATTTCAACCTCTCTTCTTGATTAAGCGCTTTATTTTCTAACTTTTGTTGATCTTTAAAGATTTGAGCTAATGAAGGGAGAATTGAGCGATTGACTTTATAGTAATCAGACCAAAGTTTCCCTCTCATCACCGCTTTCGCACAATGAAAGTACATACTCTCGATGACTATTTTGATAACAACCTTAGGATCTTTACTTCCATCGGGGCAAGCAGATATCAATTTGGAGTCTGTGTGAATACTTGCAATTCCTTTAATACGCAGTACTTCATCAATACCATTTACCATCAATAACAACCCAACTTTGGGGTTACTAATGATATTTTTTAGACTATCTATACGATTATTCCCCGAGCTATCAGGGAGCAACAATGTTGATTCATCTAAAACTTTTACGAAGCCAGGCTCCCCTCCTTTCGGAGAGAGATCGATATAGCCTTGAGTATCGGCGGTACTTAGAACTGCAAAATGGCAATTATTAATTAATGTAATCGCATGAACATCTAGGGCAGGCAACGCTTTATTTTTAGCTCTCGCACTTGGCTCTGCGTAAATTTCTTTTAACTGCTCTATTGTTTTAATTTCACTCATTCAATGTTGTCCCTTCACTATCGTATAATGCTTTGCTTGGAAGTAAGCATAACTCTGACTTCTGCATAGCCACTCAACCTAACGCAAAGTAAAAATGCTACGCGTGCAAATTATCTCTTCAACGCTTTGTTATCTAACGACTTAAATTAAAGCCTTTCACTGAATTCCCCACACTGCTTACACTTGTAACCATGCTTGTAAAAGAACAATGGAAAACCCAGTAAAATAAAGACTAAGAAAGCTGGACGCTTACCTTTTGTAAATGCAAATAGCTCTTTACTACCACAGTTAGGGCAAACATCTTTTCCTTCATCAACGGCAAGTTCACTTTCTAATGATTCTGAGAAATCACTGCTAAGTATTTGTTTCGCGTCTTCTGCATCACTTTCGGCCACCATCAGACGAACGCCGCCCATTGCATTTGAATAAAGCCACTGAGTATTCACCGTGTGCTCGTCAGCAATGTGGCTTTCTATTCCGACACTATCTAGGCTTGCTCTCGCAATATGAGCTTCATGAGGAAAAGAAAACCTTGCTACTACAATCACATATTACTCCTTGTGGAAAAGCGCTCTCGTAAGGTATAAGCTACGCGAATTAAAAATGCCACGTGTGGCGTTTCTTTTCAAACAATTTAGTAGCCCACTACAGACTAGTACATATACCCTAACCAATCTATATGACCAACAGCCCAAGTTTTGCCGCTGATAGGTTTAACATATAAATCATCGACTTGCTCTATAGCAACACCGTAATTTTTATGTTCATGAACTCGCAACCAAGAACTTAGAGAGTTAAGGCGCACATAACCATTAGCCACATAAAAACGATCCAAATCGGAGACTAAAATGATGAAGTCGACATCTTTAGTTGACGCATACTCGCTGAGTTGAGACAACATTGTTGTGCCAATACCTTGCCTTTGAAGTGTGCTCTCGACACAAAAGTCACTCACACCTAATACTTTATAAATTTCATCACCAACGCGAACAGCTCTGTAGTCTAATCCCATATAACCAACTAACTGGTCACCTTCGTACTTCAGAACTCTCATATGCGGGAGTTGCTTATAGTAAGAACGAGCAACCTGATGTTCAGGAAACGACTTGTTTCTCAGAGCCTCAATTGCATTATGCTGCGCTTTAGATAACTCGATTTCTGGGTAAATATCCATATTTGACCTTTGAGGGCTAATGACCTGTTAAAGGGTGATCAACACAATACCGAAACTCCCGCATACCGCCTTAATCACTGAGCTCAACGCATAGTTAAAATGCCACGCATAGCGAATCTATCTTAAACGCTATGTTATGCGCGTGGTTAATACATACCTACATAACCGTCCAACTTGCGAATTACCCCAATATTGCATTGGACTCACAGAGTACTCGACCGTCATCTAAAACGACTGTCGGGATTTTACCATTTGGATTGAGGACTAAAAATTCTGTTGTTTTAGCCTCGTTATCTAAGATATTAACGTGTTTCCATTGGTGCTCAATGCCAAGGAATGACAATAGTAATTTTACTTTTAAGCAGTTACCTGACTGCAAATCTCCATATACAACCATTACACTCTCCATGTTTCAATTCGTAAAGCGCATAACGCGCAGTTAAGGCATGAACTACGCTACCACCCAAACTAAACGATTGTGCCTAAAACACGAAACCCAACCTTGAACTGAAAATGCCAAGCGTTGGGAGTCACTCTAAAATGCTTTGTTAGCTGGCTACTAGCACTGGCTTAATCTATCACGCTCACCTTTATAACCTCCAACCTTTCAACAAGTGCGTCAGCCATTAACTTTAACTTATCCGGCTGTTTTATAGAGTAGGATTTCATTGTTGCTAATACATCAACTCTTAACTTTTCTAACCGATTCGCCTCATTGCCTGTATGGTCTGTGAACACCATCCCTTCTAGCTCACTTAACCATTTGTCAAAAGACTCCGGGTTTTCAGATAGTAAAAGTAAAGTATTCTGAGGCTCAACTTTTAGTGCAACCAACAATAAGGGAGAAACTTCTCCCGAAATAGCTCCGTCTCTACGTTTCCAAATTTCTACCAAAGAAAAAAGCGTAGGAACTATTTTCGAACCGCCTTTTTTTTCAAGGTTTGATTCAATAGATTTGTAGTTTTCTATCATCCAGTTATGTAAGAGACTTACTTCTGGCGTCTTAGCATACAGTAGTCCTGAACAAAAAACAGACACAATTAAGATTGCCATATTCCTTATCATCATTGCTGCTCCAACTGATTAGATATATTTATGGTAATTTTTTTGTAGCTCGCGATTTCAGCAAAAATTTCTTTCAGAGCCGATTTACTATTACCTACATAGTAATGAGATTTAGCCACACTCCCCCACGTTTTACCAGGCATCAAACACCCAAGAGTGTCTTTGTGATAATTTCCGGCATGGATTAGAATAAACGTTCTCCCTGGAACATTTTGTAATTCATATACATTAGGATACTTCGGTGAGCTATAAGGCAATAATTTGTAAGCCCCTGCCTTGATCCTTTTATCGGATCCTTCAGTTATCGAGTCTGGTCCTGCGGGCTCCAATACAAACCAACTTTTACTTACTCCCTCAATCGTCAACTTACCTAAAGTTGTCTCTCCCATTTGATTTGTTCGCTTTAGATTTAGTTTAACTTCATCTAGTTTTTTCATTGCTCTTATCCTAGCTATCAAATCAATGA
The DNA here is from genome assembly GCF_053890955.1 of Vibrio sp. JZG120. NCBI lineage: Bacteria > Pseudomonadati > Pseudomonadota > Gammaproteobacteria > Vibrionales > Vibrionaceae > Vibrio > Vibrio sp. JZG120. The sequence continues at coordinate 2,491 of NZ_JBSRRK010000003.1, read as the reverse complement.
AATTAACAGAAGAGTATTGTTACAACAGATCCGTTTCATCATTAATAGAGACATCGCTAACTTAAATGAAATTGAGCATTAAGTTTTTTACACCAACTTTAGTGTAGACAGCTAACGCCGCGTTAAGGGACGCTGGCACACGATACAGAAGTGACCACATAACACCCTAACAAATTGAAAATGCCACGTGTGCCAAGTCCCTCTTAAACGCTTTGTTAGGTAATACTTTTACCAAGATCTCAACAAAGTTATGGACGCTGATTCAACTTTATTTTCAGATATGTCGACAACAAAGAAATCTGTATGAACTGCGACTAAATTATTATTCGAGTCGTAGCCGCCAATTACCGGATAGAAACCATCTCCCCCCCCCCCCCCTGAATGGAAAAGAATAAGGTTCTTATCGCTATTAGGCAGCTGTATGTTTGCAAGCCCTTCACGTATTAGTGTTTTTCTGTTCGTTTGATTGAACCAGCAGTCATCTCTACCATTGTCAAAAAGTCCTTCATACCAACAATCTTCCTCGGGCATTACGCATACTAAAAATGCCACGCGTGCTGAATCACTCTTAAATTGTTTGTTATGTGCGAACTAGTCGCATTGGAACAAACCTTACGCCATTAACGTTTTGCTCACCTTCTGTGGCAACAAAACCTTGAGAATCATAAAACTTTTGCGCGTTAACAGACGATCTCAATCTTACTTCACTGGACTCAGTAAGCGATAACAATTTATCTAGCAATAGTTTGCCTAACCCTTTGTTTTGAAAGTTAGTATCAATGAACAGATGAGTAATGCAATCATTTTCTCTCAACGCAGCAAAACCAATGACTTTGTTATTTTCTATCAGCTTAAGGTTTTGAAACTTTGATTTATCAAATGTAGTTTCAACATCAGACCGCACTTTTGAAGAAAACAACGCCTGCCCTTCATTGCTGAAATGAGGAAGGATATTTTTGTCGACAACGCGCTTAACCAAATCAACAACTTGGTTAAGGTCAGATTCTTGAGTTTCTTCGATTCTCACGTTTATCTCTCTAGCACATAACGCCCAATTAAGGTGTGAGCCACGCTACCACTATACTCAACTTAGACGCCGCAAACACTAAACTTAACCCAAACCAAAAATGCCAAGCGTGGGGAATCACTCTTAAATTGTTTGTTAGGTGTTTATTTCATCTAACCTAACCAAAAGCCACAAGTTTTTGTCTGTTGGTGTATAGACAATACCTTCACCATATTTATAACTGTCAATTTGCTCTTTCAGCTCATCTGAATCTGATTCATACAAAGTGAATCTAAATGATTTGGATATGTTATATTTTGAATCAGAGCATATAACATTAAGTTCTAAACGATACTCTCCCGTTTCCCAAACGTTGTGCGAGTTTGAAAAACTACGTACTTCAGTGAGTAAAGAATCCGAAATTTCGACTAACCCTGTCGTTTCTTTGGGTCTTTTCTCTAAATTATCGGAGATATCATCACGTACACGTTTAGTAAGGGATTTACACTCTTTCTCGTCACGTTGAGAAAAATCATTATAAAAATTTGTCAGATGAGCCCATTCATCACCTGACTTTAACTTAAACTTTGTTAAAAGAACTTGTCCGCTTTTCTCAGGCGTTTTTATGTAGTTCTTACCTGAAATACTGCCAATTGCCTTACTTCCTTGTTTTAAGAAAACATCCAAGCCCGTAATCGTTACCGGCTTTCCACCAGTATTATTTAAGATAATATGCAACTGCAAGTTAGGGTTTCCCAACATATGCGTTACACCTACTTTCTCATACACATCTAACTCAAGTTTCCCTCTGCGCAGAAGCTTATGAATTGGGGGCAGTTGTGATAGCACCAAAGCTAAAAATGCGATAGCCGCAGACCACACTTTAGGATCTGAATAAAATGAAATTTCTTGAACTTCCATAATGAACCTTATTTAAACACCTAACGCCCTGTTAAGGGGTGAGCAACGCAATACCGAAGCCGCCGCAAACCACCTTAAACACTAAAATCAACGCATAGTAAAAATGCCACGCGTTGCGAATCCCTCTTGAACAGTTTGTTAACTGAGCGCCCTTCAGTTTTCGCCGAGCTTACAGCCACTGTAGCCAAAGCTGGTTTCACTAATTAATGATTAGTAAAGCTAACTCAAATATGTGTTTAACCAAAAGATTACAGTTTATCTTTAGTTTGAAATGTGTCTCACAACACCATACTTCGGAGATGTAAGTTCGCCGAACTAATCGCGAATGCCTTATATTATTAGAAGGCTTTGTGCCGCCTTTCACATCAGTAAACTTAAGTACCAAATTTAAATTAGTCGCATTAGCTAAATTAAGGAAACCAACCGAACACGCTAGACCTCTGGACCTAGAAACCGTATCAATGTGCTTTCGTATTTTCTGCGCCAGTTAACGCCCTGCTAAGGGGTGAGCAACGCAATACCGATGTCGCCGCATACCACCTTAATCACTAAATTCAACGCATA
>NZ_JBSRRK010000002.1:0-455540 GCF_053890955.1 Vibrio sp. JZG120 | reverse complement strand
GCCGCCAGCGTTCAATCTGAGCCATGATCAAACTCTTCAATTTAAGATTTTGTTCGGCTCAATGAATACTGAACATTACATAAGTAATGTTTGAATTGACTGTGCTCTTATTGGTTTTCACTTTTAAAAAGTGAAATAAAACAGCTCAAGGCTGCTTTCCAATTCGAATGGTCACTTCGTTTCATTGAAACCTAATTTGAAGCCGAAGCTTCTAATTGGATTATCATCAACGAGTGCCCACACAGATTGATAGGTCTATATTGTTAAAGAGCTTGCTTCGTAAGCTTTGCTATCGAAGTGGAGGCGTATTTTAAGGAATTAACTTTCAGTGTCAAACACTTTTTTAAATTAATTTTTAGAAGCTTTTCTTTCGCCTTGTTGCCAACCGCTTTTGCGTTTACGCTTTGCCCTGACAACGGAGGCGCATTATAGGGAGATGATTTTTCTTGGCAACCCCTTTTTAGAAAAAAAACTAAAAAAAAGCGTCGAATGATTAAATCTCACTCAAACGCTTATTTTTAGCACTCAGTTGTTAACTTCAAGTAGCAAATAGGCAATCAGTATGTGTCTACCCAGCTCTCTTTAAAGCTGGTGATATCAAGATCCAGTGATTGCGCCGCTTCGATTTGCTCAATTGCCTCTAATTCTTTATTTACACTATTCATCGTCAATGTGTTGTTGTCTAACTCAAACACTTGTTGTTGAGTTTTGTAATAGAACTTAAGCGTAGTGAGCGCTTTTACATCGTCATTGCTCGCGGCTGCTTTAATGCTTTTTAGTTTACGAAATATTTTATTGTGCAGTTGCTTGAGCTTCCAAACGTACAGCACCTCTTCCATGTATGGTCGAGTTTTAATTTGATTCAATAAAGAGAGGGAAGTTGCGACTGCGAGAACGACACCAATCAAATTCCAATGAAAGTTTCCCGTTGATTGTTCAGGTACGACTTCAGTGTTGCCAAACAAAACAATAAGCAAGGTACTAAAGGCAAGAGATGAGATAGCGAGCAACGCAACAAAACCGCCAATCACCAGGTTTACTTTCTTTTTATAAATGTCTTTATTTATCTTTTTGATTTCCATATACCGCTCCTAACAGGGTTGCCTCCTATTCTAACCAGCACACTCCGCACGACAATCGAAGCTTTGTAAGTAAGTTCACATTTACTATTAAACTCGCATCCCTTCCCTGCTTGGGTATATACTTCCGCGCATTCACTCTTCCTATATAGAGGCTAAATTCATGCGCTCTTTTGTTTTACGAGCTCGCGCGGCGCCAACCACCAGCAAAGCACTATTAGAAGGTGTTGGTAACGAGGCGCATACCGAGATCCTTGCTCATACCATGATGAACACCATGTTCGTGGCACAATCTCACCGTGAAGATGTGGTTGTCCACTTGGTATTAGAGAGCACGAAGGATTACTCGCGCACGATTACCATTCGTTCAAACGACATTACCAATATTGGTGGTTTTCACGAGTCAACGTTGATCGCTGCCGTTGCCCGTGCGTTAGACGCATCTGTTGGTATGGGTAAAGAGCAGCTTCGCGAAGTTGAACCGGGTATTACGGTTCGTACAGTAAGCTTCGAACGCTTGGTTCAAGAACTAGCCGAAGATCACCAGCTTTATATGTTGGACAAGAAAGGCGAATTTGTTCGTGACACAGAAATTGGTGAAAACCCATGTTTCTTGCTAACCGATCACATCCCGATGCCGAAGAAGTCGTTCAACAGCTTGAAGCGCCTAGGTACTGAGAAGATCAGCTTAGGTCCTAAGATGCTTTTCGCTTCTCAGTGTGTGGTATTGATCCACAACGAACTGGATATCCGCGAATTATAGTTATTCGCGTACACGTTGCTAGATGATGAAAGAGGACTCGATCGAGTCCTCTTTTTTGTTTCTGACTTTCTATGCCGCGCTTACTTACCGCCAATGCTCAATCGAGCAAAACGCACATCTGGCGCGAAGAAAGTGCGGCTATCATTAATAAGCTGCGTATCACCCACAGCTTCTACTTCTTGCAGCATCTTATAGAAGTTACCGGCTACCGTGATCCCACGAACTGGTTGAACGCGCTCTCCATCACGGCACAAGAAGCCACTCGCACCAAATGAGAAATCACCACTGACAGCATCTGCACCAGAGTGAACCCCTTGCAGTTCGACTAATTCTAGGTATTCACCTGCTTTGACTTCTGGCGCACTGCTGTTGCCTGTCGCAATCACTTTATGATTTGCCGATACGTCTAGGCTCGATTTTGCACTGCGAGATGCACTTGCCGTCGACACTGCACCCAAATAACTCGCTGTTTGGCTATTGTGCAATAGCGTATTCAGTTGGCCATTGGCGATCAACACATTGTTTTGAGTAGCAAAGCCTTCACTATCAAAACTTGCGATTGCCATACCATTTGGCATGTAAGCCGCATCGGTAAAGGTGATCAGTTCACTTGCAACGCTTTGACCAAGCTTGTCACCCAGTGGCGAGATGCCTTTCATCGCACTCACACCAGAAAACGCACTGCCGAATGCACCAAACAGGCTGCTTAAAGCATTGATGTGGAAAATGGCCGGATAGTTACCTGTCGCAACCGGAGCGCCTTCAAGAAGATCGCGAGCAAGGTTGTAACCGCCTTCTATACAATAAGCTGGATCCAACTCATCAAAACGGCGACCTAGCGACATTCTTCCCGCCATCGACTGTTTGCCGTCTTTTTCAAACAAGGTATACGCGTAACAAGTGAACGATCGCTCGAAATGTTGACATAACGTACCTTGAGTATTCGCGATGATGAGCTGAGTTTCACCGTCACTGTAACCATTGTATGGTGAGCTTGAAGCGTGAGGCAGAGCCACAACACCTTGCTCAAGCGCAAGGGACAGTTCAATTTTCTCATCGACCGATGTGGTATCGTCTTGCGCAATTTCTGCAATATCAGTGGTGATTTTGCTGTTTACGCAGCTGATGGTTTGATGCTCATCTTGCTTGGAAAAGCGAGCACTTTGCAGCGCGTTTGTGAGCATCAAATCTAAACTTGGTTGCTCTAGTGATTCAGAATAACTTGTCGCGACACGAGCATCTTTAATAACTCGAACACCCAGCACTTGACTTGAGCTTACTTTGTACTCATCCAGCTTGCCTTGGTTTGCTTTCAGCGAAAAGCTGCTGTTACGGTTCACAATCACGTCCGCTTCCGCACCTTGACGCTTTGCTTCTGATAGGACGTAATCAACCGCATTAAGAAGTTGTTGTTCTTGGCTCATTAGTTACCGCCTCCTACCAGAATATTATCTACTTTCAGTGTTGGCTGACCGACTGTTGTTGGTACTGAACCACTTACTGAACCACACATGCCCGGCGCAAGCGCCATGTCTTTGCCGACCATGCTGATTTCTTTCAACACTTTTGGACCCGTGCTGATCAGCGTTGCTGTTTTCAGAGGTTTGGTGATTTTGCCATTTTCAATGAGGTAAGCTTCACGAACAGCAAAGTTAAACTCGCCCGTTCCCGGTTGAACCGAGCCGCCGCCCATCTTCTTCGCATAGATACCACGTTCGATACCTGCCAGCATGTCGTCAAGTGAATGCTCGCCTTCTTCGATAAAGGTGTTACGCATCCGCGAGGTTGGTGCGAACTTGTAGTTCTGACGACGACCAGAACCCGTAGGCTCATAACCTGTCTTCATGCCACCCATTTTATCGACCATAAAGCTGGTTAGCTTACCGTCTTTGATCAATTGAGTTCGCTGAGTCTTCATGCCTTCGTCATCAACATGAATCGAGCCCCATTCGTTGGTCATGGTGCCATCATCGACAGCATTCACTGCAGTGTGAGCAACCATTTCGCCCATTTTGTCGTGGAATACGGACGCTTTCTTCGCAACCGAAGTGGTTTCGAGTAAGTGACCACACGCTTCATGGAAGATAACGCCGCCAAAGCCGTTACCAATTACCACTGGCATTTCACCCGATGGACAAGCATCCGCGCCAAGTTTCACTAACGCTTGCTGCGCGATAGTTTGACCCAGCTCTTTCGAATCAAGTTGTTCGCTGAACTCCCAACCAGCAAGAGCGCCAGGACCTTCCATACCAGAAGACTGCTCATTACCTTTTTGAGCAACGGTGTTACCCGCCACACGAATGTAGTGACGCGTATCGTCTACATGCAAACCTTCTGAGTTGAAGATAGACACTTGCTGCTCGCGCTGAAGCACACTACCAATGAACTGGCTGATGTACTCACTTTCTGCACGCGCAGCTTGGTCAACTTTCAATAGAAACGCGATTTTTGAATCTAAGTTGGCATCCTGACTTAACGGCATGCGGCAACCGTGTTGGATTGGGTAGCGGTTCAAATTTAAAGAACCTGCTGACGCGATTTGCTCACGCTTGTCTTTTGCCGCAAGCAATGAGGTTACGCGTTTTAGCTCGGCTTCGTCCGTGCTATTGGTGTATCCATAAAGCACTTTGTGACCGAAGAAGAGGCGAATACCGATACCAAAATCAATCCCCGAATTGATCTTGTCCACCTCACCAGATGCGATCTGGACGGTGTTAGTTTGATGATGTTCAACGAATAGTTCAGCGAAATCAGCCCCTAAAAAGAGAGCATGATCGATCACTGACTTCGCTGTTGCAGAATTAAGCATGAAGTCTCCTTGCTCGATGATCGTCTTAGCCTTCCTAATTAACTGTCGAAAAGTTCAACAAAGTTAAATTGGCAACGCGTTAAATTTTAACAGTTTTTTAACCTTGTTTTGTGCTAATCCTTGCTTAGCGAGACCACGATTATTTATTAAATATTCCAGGTTCAGCTCTTTCACCAGAGCGTTGCACTAGTAAATTCCACACGACGAACCATTTAGATGCTTACCCTATCACTCACCTCGCATAATTGAATACTCAATAATAATTACTCTCAAAAAACGTATCCCTTCCGCAATGGTCCTGCTATCATCCGAGCGAAATAGTCGGGGGGCCACGCGATAAGCGTTGGCTGAGATCGAGATTCGAGACCCGTTGAACCTGATTCAGTTAGCACTGACGTAGGGAACTATGCGCACTTTGCCTTTCGCCGCCCCTCTTAGGTAAGCGATAGCGATCGAAAAATCGATCTATCTGCAACGGTCAAAGTCAGTTCCTATACGTCTTGTAGTAGGAGCGACCATGACGCAGCAATCACAACCTCATTCACATCACACGCCAGCCTTGCCTACCCCTATCGTATTGACCATCGCGGGCTCAGACAGTGGTGGCGGTGCAGGTATTCAAGCCGACATCAAAGCGATGTCCGCAACCGGCAGTTTTGCTTGCTCGGTAATCACGGCGATTACTTCGCAAAATACCCAAGGCGTTTCTGCGATTTTCCCCATTCCTCTCGACCATGTAGAGAGCCAACTTGATGCAGTATTTACCGACCTCAACATCGTTGCAGTCAAAGTGGGCATGCTAGCCGACTCCAACATCATCAAAGTTGTTGCAGACAAAATTAAACAATACCAGCCAAAACACCTCGTGATTGACCCTGTAATGGTGGCCACCAGCGGCGATCTATTACTGGAACAGTCGGCAATCAGCACATTAAAAGAAGAGTTAATTCCACTGGCAGACATCATCACTCCTAACCTGCCAGAAGGTGCAGCATTGACGGGTAAGCCAGTGCCTCAATCAGAATCTGAAATGAACGATATGATTACCGACCTTCGTGCACTTGGTGCCAAAGCTATTCTGCTCAAAGGCGGTCATCTTGAAGAAAATGAAAACAGCAACGATCTGCTGATCATGCAAGACTGTGCCGAGTTAATCAGCGCCAAGCGTTTTCCGACCAAAAACACCCACGGTACGGGCTGTACACTGTCTTCCGCCATTGCGTCTTACCTTAGCCAAGGCAACAACCTACACAAAGCAGTGCACCTTGGTAAGCAGTACATCAGCCAAGCTATCGCACACGCTGATGAATTGGATGTCGGTAAAGGTCACGGCCCTGTGAATCACTTTTTTTCGGGTCATACTTATGTTCGCTAACGCGATTGGCATTCAGCTTTCCGACGCCAGTTTGCAATACAAAGACAGCCAAACACCGACTTTAGCGAAAGTGAACATGGTCATTCCTATCGGTCAATGGACGGTATTACTCGGGCGAAGTGGCTGCGGAAAAACCACGATATTGCGTTACTTAGCTGGCCTACTGGATAACCAAGTTGACTGGCATGGCGAACTCATCACAACCGATGGCGCCGCACTGCATGACCGTATCGCTTACATGGCTCAGCAGGATTTATTGCTACCGTGGCTTAACGTGCTGGATAACGTCTGCCTTAGCTCGCGCTTTTCTCACGCCAACTCAAATTCAGCGGATGATAAACAACGTGCTCTCAACTTATTAGAGCACGTTGGGTTGGCTGATTATGCTAACGCCAAACCCGCTCAACTCTCTGGAGGTATGCGACAACGCGTAGCCCTTGCTCGCACTCTGATGCAAGACAAACCTTTGGTTTTGATGGATGAACCTTTCTCGGCATTGGACGCCGTGACTCGCCACAAATTGCAAACTCTCTCAGCCGAGCTACTAAAGGACAAAACCGTTGTCTTGATTACGCACGACCCACAAGAAGCGGTGCGATTGTCACACCAACTCTATGTGTTGCAAGGCACGCCTGCTCAAGCGCAGCACTTGGTTGTTCCGGACTCCAAGCCACCAAGATCTCTCGATGGAGAGTGCGCAGCGCTACAGCAGGCGATTTTGGATCAGTTGGAGAAAGACTATGAGTGATATGACTCAGTACAACTCCGTTTCGGCGCGTATTAGTAAAAAGGAACGCGTAACTCATCCGGCGTTGCGTCTGCTGATCAGCGCAGCCGTGATCTTAGGTTTGTGGCAACTCATTGTAGTGGTGTTTGACATGCCAAGCTTCATCTTGCCTTCGCCAATTGAAGTATTGGATAGATTAGTCACTCGATACGACGTGCTACTCAAACACACTTGGGTAACGGCACAAGAGATCCTACTTGGCCTCGCACTCGGCTTATCGATGGGTTTGCTATTCGCTTTGCAAATGCTGATGTTCGAGCCGCTCAAACGCTGGCTATTGCCGATTCTTATCGCTAGCCAAGCCATTCCAGTATTTGCTATCGCGCCCGTGTTGATGCTGTGGCTCGGTTACGGCATCGCATCGAAAGTAGTAATGGCGGCGATCATCATCTTTTTCCCCGTCACGACATGTTGCTACGACGGTTTACGCAATACACCAACTGGTTACCTCGATCTTGCCAAAACCATGGGCGCATCGAAATGGCAATTACTGCGCCATATTCAACTACCTGCCGCCCTACCAACGTTAGCGTCTGGTATTCGCGTTGCCGTGGTTATTGCGCCGATTGGTGCCGTGGTAGGTGAATGGGTCGGCTCAAGTGAAGGCTTGGGCTATCTGATGCTCCAAGCTAACGCTCGCATGATCATTGATGAGATGTTTGCGGCGCTGTTTATCCTCGCCGCGCTGTCTATCGCACTCTATTTCACTACTGACAAATTACTGAAAAAAGCCATTCCCTGGGAAAACAAATAGGGAAAGAAAAAGGAAGAACCCCGTGAATAAAAACAAACTTATGAGCGCTGCTGCTCTGCTCGCTTCAATCGTTTCAACTAACGTACTTGCTGCCGAAAAGGAGCTTACTTTAATGCTGGATTGGTTCGTTAACCCGAACCATGGCCCTATCGTGATCGCACAAGAGCGCGGCTACTTTAAACAGCAAGGTTTGAAGGTCAATATCCAAGAACCCGCCGACCCAAGCACTCCACCCAAACTAGTTGCGGCTGGCAAAGTCGATATGGCGATTTCATACCAACCTAGCCTGACCATCGACGTAGCGGCTGGCTTGCCATTAATTCGCTCTGCGACCTTGATTGCTACTCCCCTCAACACATTGATGGTGTTGGATAACGGTAAGAACGATAACCTTGGCGACCTTAAAGGCAAGAAAATCGGTATTGCTATCGCAGGTAACGAAGAGGCGACAATCGGCACCATGCTTACGCAGGAGAACGTGAAGTTTTCTGACGTGCAAATCATCAACGTCGGTTGGGCTCTCTCTTCCTCTCTCGCATCCGGTAAAGTAGACGCTATTTGGGGCGGCTTGCGTAACTTCGAAACCAACCAACTTGCGCTAGAAGGCTACAAAGCCAAAGCCTTCTTCCCAGAAGAACACGGCGTACCAGCGTATGACGAACTGGTGTTTGTGGCGAATGCAAAAACCTATGACAAAGCGGCTATCAAAGCGTTCAACAAAGCGCTGGAGCAAGCGACCACTTACATCGTCAACCATCCTAAAGAGTCTTGGAAAGAGTTTGTCGCTTACTCGCCAGACACACTAAACAACGAGCTCAACCAACGCGCTTGGAATGACACGTTAACTCGTTTCGCGCTTCGCCCATCAGCAGTCGATCTAAAACGCTATGACGACTACGCCGAGTTCATGTATTCACAAAAAATCATCAAAACACTGCCAAAAGCGAAAGATTACGTACCGAGCTTTGACTAATTCTACTGACCTTAGGATCTCAGCCTAGGGTCTTTTGATAACGAGATACCCATAATGAAATACCAAGATTTGATCGACGCTTGCCGCCAAGATTGGCAAGAATACACAGAGCATGCCTTCGTGCAGCAATTGGCCAAAGGCACACTGGCTCAACCTTGTTTTCTGCATTACTTGAAACAAGATTTCTTATTCCTAAAACAGTACGCGCGAGCTTATGCGCTGGCAATCTACAAAGCACGTACGTTAGACGACATGCGCCGCGCACTACCAAGTGTACATGCACTTTTAGATTCAGAGATTGCCCACCATGTTACCTACTGCGGTCAGTGGGGATTGACGGAATCTGATCTCGAAAACGAGCCGGAAGATTTTGGCACGGTGGCTTACACGCGCTACGTATTGGATGCGGGAATGACGGGCGACTTAGTTGACTTGTATGCCGCGCTCGCCCCTTGCTCCATCGGCTACGCCGTCATTGGTAAAATGCTGATTGAAGATGAAAACACGGTATTCGAAGGCAATCCTTACGCAAGTTGGATTAACTTGTACGGCGGTGAAGAGTTCCAATCTGGCGTGGCAAGTGGGGCCGAACACTTTAACCAGCTACTGGCTGAAATAGACATCCACAGCCAGCGCGGTCAAAACCTAATTCAGGTCTTCAAAACCGCAACGCGTATGGAAGTGGCGTTTTGGCAACAAGGTCTAAACGCGCAATAAGGTTAATTGGAGAATCTCATGTTAATAGAACAAATCACTCAAGCATTAACCGCAGTGCGTCAGCAAAAGCCTTTAGTCGTGAACATTACCAACTACGTGGTGATGAACAACACGGCGAACGCTTTGTTGGCTATCGGTGCTTCGCCAATCATGGCGCATTCAAAGCAAGAAATGGCAGAAATGATGTCGTTTGCTGGCGCTTTGGTGATCAACATCGGCACCCTAGACAGCGTTTGGACGCCGCGCATGAGCTATGCCGTCGAGCAAGCCAACTCGAACGGTAAAATCGTTGTGCTCGACCCTGTCGGTTGCGGTGCAAGTTCACTACGTACCGAAACCTCGCGCGAAATCGCCCGCCTTGCAAACAAGTTAATCATTCGTGGTAATGCGTCCGAAATCATTGCTCTCGCTGGTGAGCAAGCGCAAAGCAAAGGTGTAGATGCACTCGACAGTAGTGATGCAGCCCTTGGGGCGGCTCACTTCTTAATTGAAGAATATGGAGCGAGCGTGGTGATCTCCGGCGAAACTGACTACATCGTGACAAAAGAGCAAACCGTCCAGTTGAATAATGGTCACGAGATGATGCCATACGTAACGGGCATGGGCTGCACACTGACGGCACTGACTGGCGCTTTCGCAGCAATCGGCGACGAAACGGGCCTTGCTGCGGCAGCGGTGCTTGGCGTTGTGGGTGAAATTGCGGCTGAGCAAGCGCGAGGGCCTGGTAGCTTGCAAATGCATCTTTTGGATGAGCTTTACCAACTGGACGAAGAAACACTGGCAACACGTCTTAAATTACAAGTGAGATAAATCACTTCTCAATGCTTTAAACGCCTCTCACTCCAAAGACAGTGGGAGGCAAAAGGAAACATAATGAACGCCTATCGTTTGTATTTGGTCACCGACGACCAACAAGATTTATCCACTCTCAAACACGTTGTAAGAAAGGCGGTAGAAGGTGGGGTAACCATGGTACAGGTACGCGAAAAACATGGTGACGTTCGTGCATTTATTGAACGAGCTCAAGCCGTAAAGACGGTCCTTGAAGGCACTGACGTCCCGTTAATCATCAATGATCGTGTTGATGTTGCCCTTGCCGTCGATGCCGATGGTGTTCACCTCGGGCAGTCAGACATGCCAGCAGAGATCGCTCGTCAATTGATTGGCCCAAACAAGATTCTAGGCTTGTCGATTGAGACTGAAGAGCAGTTGGCAGAGGCGGATTCTCTGCCCATTGATTACATCGGTTTGAGTGCCATCTTCGCTACACCAACCAAAACCAACACCAAAAAACACTGGGGTATTGAAGGTTTGAAGATGGCGCTGAACACCACGTCTTTACCAATCGTCGCTATTGGTGGCATCAACGAAACCAACATTCCTGCCCTGAGTGCGACAGGTGTGCATGGTTTGGCTTTGGTTTCTGCCATTTGTCATGCAGAAAACCCAACCAAAGCAGCAGAATACTTACGTTCTCTGATGGATTAAGACCCCAACGCTTAAGGATGAGCGCCTTTACCCTCCGGATAAATGTCATCAATTCATCACTCAGCCTTCATTCTCTCGTCAAATTGACAAAGCGTTGATAAGTTTTTCACGCCAGATAACGTAAGATAAGCCCCTTATTTCACGTGGTTGAATAACCCTCAATAAAAACAAAACGCTCTCAATGAAAACCAAAAAATATGGATTGATGATGCTCGCCTTGTTTGTTCTTGGCATCATCCCAATGTCGCTGTTTGGCTCTTATCACAATCTCACTTCACAGGTGCCTGAAAGTCTGGGTATTACTTTTACTTTGCTCACAGATTCTGCTGGCAGCAAAGGCTTTTTAATTACCTTAACGCTGCTACTGCTTTCTTTATTTCGCTTTAAACCAAGTCGCACTGAGTGGATGCAAAAACTCTCAATGTTAGGGCTGTTACTTGTGATTGGCTTTGCCAGCAAAACGGGGCTAAAACTGATGACAGAAAGCCCGCGCCCATACACGGAATTGCTCGCAGCAGAACAATTGATTGAAACACCAGAAACGTTTTATCAGTTAGATACAAAACAACAAGCCAACGTAATTAACCAGATTTCTGAACGAGTCAGTGATTGGCGGACGCGCCATTGGCAAGGCGAGAAAGACTATTCTTTCCCATCCGGCCATACGATTTTCGTTTCGATTTGTTTGGCTTTCTTTGGTGGGTTGTTCTTACAGAACAAGTGCTATATCTCTGCACTGTCATTATGGATGTGGGGAATGAGCGTAGCATATAGCCGCTTATGGCTGGGCATGCATCGCCCTGAAGATTTAATAGGCTCAGTCTTGTTTGTCGCGATTGTATTTACTTTACTCCCGACATTTCAGATTAAGAAACAGATGCCGTTTGTTTCTCTTGCTTCGCGCTAATGTGAACGATTACTAGATAAAAAAGAAGCCAGCGATTCGCTGGCTTCTTGCTTTCAAGCGCTACTTTTTTCTAGCCATTTTTTGGTGGTTCAAACGCTGTTAGTTCTAATTCTGGGCCAGTGTATTTTTCAATACGAACCAGTGCCGAGTTCGCCGCACAGCCGTTTGCAAGTCGAGAGGTCGGAATATCCAACGTTAACACGTTACAACCGCCGTTCTTACAAATGCCGGTTTTCGGATCCAAATCCGGCCAACCGCCTTCATGAATACATACTGAACCTTGCTTGATTCGGTCAGTCACTTCCGCGCCAACCAATACTTGACCACGGTCGTTAAACGCACGAACTAGATCGCCCGTTTTAATACCACGCGCTTTCGCATCTTCAGGGTGAATCCAAATAGGTTCACGGTTTGCAATTGCGTACTCTTCGCGAATCTTCGCGTAGTTAAACTGGCTGTGTAGACGATGCGCTGCGTGCGCGGTCATTAGCTGCAACTCGCCATCTTTTGCATTGCCGGTGTACTCGGTTGGTGCCATCCACGTAGGGTGAGGAGGACAGTCTTCCAACTGGTAACCTTCAATGGTTTTCGAGAAGATTTCAATCTTACCACTTGGCGTACCTAGCGGGTTCATGATCGGGTCTTCACGGAAATCCGCGTAACGAACAAACTGTGCGTTCTTCTCGTTCCACTTCATCTCGATCAGTTGGTTATCCTCCCAGAACTTGCTGAAGTTCGGCATTGCTACGCGAGAGCCACGGCCACCTTGTTGCGCCACCTTGTAGAAGCCGTACAGCCATTCCATTTCGGTTTTGCCTTCGGTGTACACATCACGTCCACCCGGTGCTAGCATCTCCGCCATGTCCGCGAATACATCGAAGTCATTACGCGCTTCACCTTGCGGCTCAACCACTTGCTTCATTGGCACCAAGTGTTGGTTACTGTAGTCACCCGTCATCGTTAAGTCGTTGCGCTCGAACGATGTGGTGATTGGTAGGACAATGTCCGCGTGCTTCGCAGCCGCTGTCCAGTAAGGTTCTGAAATCACGATCAGTTCAGGCTTTTGCCATGCTTTAATCAAGCGGTTGGTGTCTTGGTGGTGAGTAAAGTTCGCACCACCTGCCCACCAAATCATCTTGATATCTGGGAACGTCAGTTCATGACCGTTGTGATGGTAGGATTGACCTGGGTTTTCCAACGCCTCGACAATACGCGCCACAGGGAAGCTTTGCACCGCGCCAGACACCGCCCAGTCGTTACCCGCAGAAGAGCCGCCACCCAGTGATGCTGAAATCGCAGGAAGCACGCCAGCGTCACGAGCAGGGTTACCACCGTTTGAGTAGTGGTAAGAGAAACCAAAACCACCGCCCGGTAAACCGATTTGACCCAACATCGTTGCCAGTGTAACCAGCATCCAGTGACGCTGTTCACCGTATTGTTGGCGCTGCATGCCCCAACCCGCCATCAGCATGGTGCGGTTTTTACTAAAGATGTCAGCCAGTAGCTCAAGTTGCTTCGCAGGTACGCCACAGATTTGCGATGCCCACTCCGCTGATTTTTCTACGCCGTCTTCTTCGCCCATCAGGTACGCTTCAAATTTGTCGTAACCAGCGGTGTATTTATCGAGGAAGGCTTTATCGTGCTTACCTTGTTTCACCAAGGTGTGTGCGATACCCATCATCATTGCCACGTCGGTCATTGGGTGAGGAGCAATCCACTCCGCATTCTCGCCAAAGAACTCTATGGTTTCAGAACGAATAGGGTCAATCGCAATAACCGTCTTGCCTGATTTTTTCAATTGATGGAAGAACTCAAGCCCCGCGCAGTCTGTTGAACTCCACGCGATTTTTAGGGTGTTGATCGGGTTTAAGCCCCAAAGCACAACCACATCACTGTGCTCTAGCACCACTGGATACGTGGTTTGTTGCTCGTACACTTCGATAGAGCCCACAACGTGCGGCATGATGATCTGCGCAGCACCCGTTGAGTAGTCACCCAAGTGGCCTGAGTAGCCGCCTGCCATGCTCATGTAACGTTGCAGCAAGGTCTGTGCTTTGTGCAGCACGCCACTTGAACGCCAGCCGTAAGAGCCAGCAAACACAGAAGCTGGGCCATATTCTTTACGAATGCGCATGTGCTGTTCGTGGATCAGCTTGTAAGCCTCATCCCAAGACACACGCACAAACTCATCACTACCGCGCACACCTTCTGGCGACGATGGGTTTGCCAAGTAGCCTTTACGTACCATTGGGTACTTCACACGCGCCTTGGTATGCACTTGGTCAGGCCCAGTAGTTTGTAGACTATTTGGTACAGTTTGTGGCAGAGCATTAGTGGTCGATACTAGCTTGCCATCTTTCACTTCACATAACATTGGGCCCATGCGGCCCGCAGTCAAAATGCCCTTACCACGCTGGTTTGAAGACGCAATAGACATAGGCGCAAAAGAAGTAAATGCCATGGCGCCAGCCGCCAG
Organism: Vibrio sp. JZG120; assembly: GCF_053890955.1. NCBI lineage: Bacteria > Pseudomonadati > Pseudomonadota > Gammaproteobacteria > Vibrionales > Vibrionaceae > Vibrio > Vibrio sp. JZG120. Next base: position 441,412 of record NZ_JBSRRK010000002.1, on the reverse strand, counting down.
ACCTGTGCCTTTTAGAAATCCACGACGGGTTAAATTAGTCATAATCTTATCCTTCTATTTATCGTTAGTGACCAACCACATCTTTCGCGTGGTGCTGGAAGAACTTAGTAAGAATTTCTAGGTTTTCGGCAGTGATGTCTGTTCGATCACCCATACTCTTCGCCACTGGTCCCCATGCGTTCACCGTGAAGTGATTTGAAGGAATTTTCGCGTGACAAGTTGCACAATAAACGTTGTCTAGCTCTTCTGCGTATGACCAAACTGGGTCAAGCGTATCTACAACAGGAGAATCGATCGTGCCTGTTAGTGACACTGCGCGCCATTCGTTGCCGTAAACGTCGGCCTTAAACTCACCGCCCTCAAGAGCTTGCTGACCTTGCTCGGTTAGCGTTGCTACGATGGCACGTTGACCTTCACCCATGTACAGCACTTGCTCTGCGCCTTTCATTTGGAATGCGTCCAACTTAACAGTACGCTCATCACCTTCAGAGCTGATTACTTCTAACTTCGTCGTTGGGTTAATTTTACCCATCTCACCCATTGCGATTTCAGTCACAGGATAAACGACTCTGGCACCAGGTGATGTTTTTGTGGTGAAGCTCATCAACGTTTCAAATGCCTTGCTGTCTAGCTCAGCTTCTGGTGCAAAGTGAGCAACGCCTTTGTGACAATCGATACACGTTTGATCGTTCGCTTTTGCGTACTCGTGCATTTTCGCTGCATCGCGAGATTGCTCAAATTCTTCCATCGCGTCAAAGTCGTGGCAAGAACGGCACGTTGCAGAGTCGTTTTCACGGAACTGCTCCCACACCATCTCCGCAAGCTCTTTGCGGTGCGCTTCGTATTTTTCTGGCGTGTCGATCTTGCCAGTCACGAACTCATGGTAGATGTCTTTCGATGCACGAATCTTCGTGATCAGGTAGTCCATCGGTTCTTGTGGGATGTGGCAATCAGAACACTCGGCACGAATGCCTTTCGCATTACTGAAGTGCACTGAGCCTTGGTACTCTTTGTAAGGGATTTCCATAGAGTGGCACGAGAGACAGAACTCAGTATCAGAGGTGTAATGCATTACCGCTGCAGTACCACCTAATGTTAACCAGCCCACACCAATGCCGGCAGCAACCAGCAGTGCAACATATCGTTTTTTTATTGACATAATTAGCAACACTTCCAAATAAAATGTAATTATAGATCGCAAAATACTACTTTATGGGTAGTTCTCTCTTGATCCACATCATTTCCGTGTTGCTCTATGTGTCTCAAGTATGAAATTTCGTTATTTTCATCCCACAAATGAATATTCAGTAAGAATTCATTCCCCAACTAGACATTCACCACACAAATCACTTTTGTAAGTGCAACCGTTTGATTAAAGAGATAAGAGGATGAGAAACTGGCTCTCTACATAAATGCTGTAAGGACACGCATGTCAGTTTATATTGAGACTCACCGAAGCCGATTAAGACCTATCGAAGCCAGCGATTGGGAACTATTTCAGCGATTACATTCCGAACCAGAGATCATTGAGCTCTGTTTTGATCGCCCGAGCGAAAAACAAATAAAAGAAAAATTTGCTTCGCGATTATTACCATGGACACCAGACAGTCAGCACTGGCTTTGCCTCGTCATACTCGATAAGCAATCTGAACAACCGATTGGCGTCACTGGCCTTGCCATTGAAGAAGGTAACGCAGAGGTGGGTTACTTACTTTTTCCTGAATTTCATGGCCGACAGTTTGGAACAGAAACCCTTCAAGCGCTTCTAAATTGGGCGAGAGCAACACATTACATCGACCGCTTTTCCGCTACGGTCACTGAAGGGAATATTGCTTCAGAGCGTGTTCTCATGAAGTGCGGATTCGAGCTATCTGAAGTCATTCCTGACGCATACCAAATTGGCGACAAGCGTTACGCCGACAAAATCTACTCGCTACAAAATTAAGGATGTATTTTGAATAAAGTAGTCATCGTTACTGGCGCAAGCCGAGGCATTGGAGCCGCAACAGCGAAAAAACTGGCCGAGCAAGGCTATGCCGTGTGTGTTAATTACCGTGCGCAAAGTGAAGCAGCTCACCAAGTGGTCAGAGACATACAAGCAAATGGCGGAAAAGCGATCGCCGTTCAAGCAGATGTATCTGACGAGCAACAAGTGCTCTCCTTGTTTGATGAAACAGAACGTGAATTTGGTGCAGTGACGCACTTGGTCAACAACGTTGGCATTCTATTTACTCAGTCACCGTTGGCGGAAATCAGCTTGGAACGCTTTCAGAAAGTAATGAACACTAATGTAAATAGCTGCTTTCTCTGTTGTAGAGAAGCGGCGAAGCGATTCAGTACTGGTGGCGCAATTGTGAATGTTTCTTCTGGGGCATCACGCTCAGGCGCGCCATTTGAATATGTCGATTACGCCACATCAAAAGGCGCAATGGATACCTTAACCAAAGGGCTATCGCTTGAATTGGCAAACCGAAATATTCGCGTCAATGGCGTTCGACCTGGTTTCATTTACACCGATATGCACGCCGATGGTGGAGAACCAAACCGAGTGGATAGGCTCAGCCCTCAAATACCACTGAAACGGGGCGGTACGGTAGAAGAAGTGGCGAATGCGATCGCTTGGCTACTCAGTGATGAAGCTTCTTATGTTACAGGCTCTTTTATCGATCTTTCAGGCGGTAAGTAAAATGGAAGTCAACATTCGACAAGCAAGTCCCGACGATTTGGATGCAATTTTTGAATTAAACCTACAAATCAACGCACTGCATTTTGCCAATGCGCCTGAAGCTTTTGTAGCACCTTCGGAAGACGACCGAGCGTTCCTCACTCAGGCTCTCGAGAATGATGAACGCTTGTTTTTAGTCGCAGAACATGAAAAGGAGGTAGTCGGCTTTTTAACCGCGATGATCACTCAGAATGAAACCGTCAGCTTTCTGATAAAAGATCCTATTTGTCGAGTAGGAACGATTGTTGTCGATGAGGAGCAAAAACAACAAGGCATCGGTCGCCAACTACTTGAGGCTTGTGAGCAATGGGCGCGCGATGCCAATGCTACACAAGTTCGATTAGAAGTGATGGAATTCAATCAACCAGCACAGCGGTTTTACGACAAGCAAGGTTTTAAAACTAACTCACGCATTATGCTGAAACATTTGTAACGATAACAACAATTAAGCGCTTTTCACGACTAAAGCCACCTAAATCGCATTTATCGATGCAATTTATCCCCTGATTTTAGAAAAGACGATATGATGTGCGGATAAAGGAGATTCGAACATGATTTATCTTTTCGATTGGGGGAACACCTTAATGGTGGATTTCCCTCACGCACAAGGAAAAATGTGCGATTGGGAACACGTAGAAACGATTCCTCTGGCCAAAGAAACACTGGTAACACTTTCCCAAAATCATGCTATTTACATCGCGACCAGTGCGTCTGATTCCAACATGGAAGAGGTTCAGCGTGCATTCGTCCGCGTCGACTTAGACCAGCACTTAAATGGCTACTTTTGTTTTGCCAATCTCGGCATCGCTAAAAACCAACCTGAGTTTTATCTTGCTATCGCAAAACAGCTAGGGGTTAACGTGAGTGAGTTAACTATGATTGGCGACTTGCCTCATAAAGACATTTACCCTGCAATGCAAGCTGGCGTAAATACGATTTGGTTTAATCCAACAGGAGCCAATGCGCCAGCCGATCCCATTCCGAACCAAATTCGCTGTTTATCTGAACTCGTACCTTAACCATCACTAACCTGCACTAATCAAGGAAGATGAATGCAAATCAGACCCATCCAGGTAAGCGATATCGAGCGCTTTACCGAACTGTGGAACCGAGTCTATGCCGAAGGTAAATACCTGCGCAGTCCGGCTCCAGATAAAGACACCCTGACCAATATTTTACGTCGCGTAGAACTTGAATCGATTCCTCAATTTGTTGCTTTGGACCATCACGTTCTGATTGGTAGTGTAGAGATTTTTCCTGCCGAACTGTGCGGTTATGAAGGCGGTCAACTCACTAGCACAGGCATTTTAGGTATTCATATCGATAGAACATTCAGAGGAAAAGGGCTAGGTAAGCAGCTATTGTCTGTCGCACTTAAAAGTGCCTGGGAATATGGTTACGACACCATTGTACTTAATGTTTATAAGGACAACCTTGCCGCGATAGCGTTGTATGAACGATTTGGATTTGAGCACCGTGGTGAACTAGGAGAAGTCACTCTCCCCAATGGCGAAGTGTTGATGAGTCAGAAGATGATGTTAAGCGCGCCTAACAACCCTCAGTAACGTGCCCTCGGACGATAGACTCTGTGGATGCTTGATTTACATAATAGAAATAGCATGCCTCTTCTGCCAAGGTATACCCTTGCGGCCAAATGTACACCACCCGATCAAGACCTGACTGGTCGACAAATTGATAATCGGGAATAGACACAAAGTGGGTACTATTTGGGTGTTGCTGACCAATAATACAAAAGTCACTGCCTTTGCAGGGAACATCAATTTTGGACACGCCACTCTGCGGCAAATCGATTTCTAATAACGCGCCAATGCTATTGGCGCTCGCTTCTGGCATACCGCTTAAGGTTTTTACGTTCCTATCAATATAGTGGACTTGGTTTTGCTCGGCGGCATTGTCTATCGCCACTCGGGCGTTAAAAAATTTAAGCGCGGTACCCAATGACGAATTGGAACTGTGTAACATCGACGCATAGGCTTGGCGATGAATGTGGAGTAGTGTTGGCAACGCAGCCAAAGCGATGAAAGCCAAAGTGGCGAGCACTATGGTGATTTCCATCAGCGTAAATCCCTTTAATCTCACTTTTTTATCTCAGCAGAATGAATGGTCGTTTGCCTCACATCCATGTGAGACCTTGCCAATATATCGCTGATTTAAAACGTTTAAAGCCCTAGTAGATGACAAACAAGAGTCATGGGCCAAAGTTGAGACCGCTCGCCAAGTTAATATGCAAACGCACACATTTATGTGTCAATTTTAGGACTTTATTTATCAATCACTTATTTACTGAAGTAGATTACCCGAGTAGTGGAACGTTATTACGAACAAGTCCGCGACGTACGTTAGTGCACATCTTCCCGAAACGACGGATCTCATCAAACTGCGGAATCACACCCCGCTCCATTGCCGACTCCCAATAAGTAACCTCTGAATCGACCATTTCTAATAATTTCTTTGGACAACCGATGCACTGCCCTTCCGGCCCACACACAAAAGTTTCCGGTTCGTAAATCGGTAGCTCAGCTTTTACTTGCTCGATGATATTACGCATCGCGGTCATTCGATCTGGCTTTAACGTCATCACTCTGCTCCACGGATTAAGATGAAGCAGAATTGTACTCACTGGCACGTGAATGTCCCTACCCAATTTAGGTATATTCTGTTTGAACCGATTTTTTTATCGTCAGCTCTGGCTTTTTAACCACTAGATAGACCGCCGTGGCCGCTAATGCAAAGCCAGAAATGCCCATCCAATCAAACGACTCACCAAACGCGAGCCAAGCTTGAATCGCGGTTGTTGGCGGCACTAGGTAAAACACAGACGCCACACTCGAAGACGCGCCATTTCTCACCATGTACAGCAGCAGTAGGATAGCCACACAAGAGAGCACGACGACCAACCACAAGACGGTTAAAATAAACTCCAGTTCCCACTGAACTTGCATGGTTTCAAACTGCATCGCAACAGGCAGAAACATGATGAGTGCGGCCAAATATTGCACCATCGCACCACCAACCATATCCACCTGTTGGCAATGTTTTTTCTGATACAGCGTCCCTAACGTGATACCAACCAAAGACAGTAAACAGACTCCAATGGCTAAGAACTTATGTTGCTCAGACTGCCACTCCATGTTTCCCATCAGCACCATAGCGATGCCGACAAAGCCTAGAGCCAAACCCAACCATTGCGAGGGTTTAAATTCCTCACGAACAAACACCACCAGCAAAGCCGCGGTTAAAATCGGCTGAATGCCCACCAACAACGAACTCAGCCCGGCAGGCATACCCAAATCAATAGCGAAATAAGTGCCGCCTAAATAGAAGCCATGGATCAACACACCCACCACACAGCTGTGCCAGAAATCGCTTCCTGTCGGCAACCTTCTACGCAATACCGCCACAAGAACCAAAAACAGTAAGACATTGAATGCCATACGGATAGAAAGTAGTGTCGCTGGCTCGGCATACTGCAAACCAAAACGCGCACCAACAAATCCAGAAGCCCAAAGGATGACAAATACAAAAGGGATGGCTCGGATTAACATGATCGCCTCACTCACGCTTGTTTTATGTTTTGAGATACTGTTAATGTAATTAGGTACAGTGTTTTCAAAAAGTGACAGATGGAAGTGTTTTTATGGGTACAGATTTATTGGAAAGCGGTGAAGGGAATAAGTACCTCGTGGTGGAAAAGCACCTTAAACAAGCCATCAATGGTGGCGTTTATCAGGCGGATGATCGACTGCCCTCCATTCGCTCGTTGAGCCAAGAATTAAACGTCAGTAAAAATACCGTGATTCGTGCGTATCAAGAGCTGGAAGCACAAAACTTGGTTTACTCGGTTCCCAAATCGGGTTATCGAGTTAAAGTCGCCTTGCCGACTTCTCGCTCAATTCCGGATCCGACTCGCGTGGATTTGCTCTCGATCTGCAAAGAAATCCTCACGTACCCTGAATACCAAGAGCGTTTGCCCGCTGGCTCTGCCCACCCAAATATTGATTCCCCCGCGATCAAAAGCTTGTACGCCGAGATTGGCCGCCACAGCCGCCAGCAAACGCATGTACCGAGCCATTACCAATTGCCACCCGGTGATCACCTCTTAATCAAACAACTGGCGAAAATCACACAAGATTTGGGCACGCCAGCCAAGTTGGATGAGATCATGGTGACGCACGGCGCGCAACAAGCCATTAGCCTAGCGCTGCGCGCAACGACACAAAAAGGCGATATCGTCGCGGTGGAGTCCCCTTGCTATTTTGGCAACTTATTGATGCTAGAATCACTCGGCCTCAAAGTGGTGGAAATTCCGAGTTGCCCACGCGACGGTATGTGCCCCGAAGCCTTAGCAAAAGCAATGGCGACATGGGACATAAAAGCGATCATCGTAACGCCAAACTTCACCAATCCAACTGGTGCCATGATGCCGCTAGAAAAGCGCCAGCAATTGCTCTTGGCATCTGGCAATATTCCTATTATCGAAGACGATGTGTTTGGCGGGTTAGGTTATGACAAACCATTATCAAGCTTGAGCTTGCTCGATGACAAGCAACGCGTAATTTACGTGAATTCGTTATCCAAAACGCTCGATTCGCGTTTGAGAATTGGTTGGATGTTAGCGGGGCGATATCGAGATCAAATTGAGCAATATCTACTGTGTGAAAACATGGGCAGTTTGAACCTAATGCAATCAGCCGTGGCAACGTTTCTAACGTCCGGTAAGTATCGAACGCATACTGCGCGAATGGGTCGGGTTTATCAAAACAACATGCGCCGATTTATCCAGATGCTTCATCAATACTTGGATGAATACGAATCTCTAAAAAATCGATACCAGATCAACGCCGTGCAAGGTTCGTTCTTGCTTTGGTTGCGCCTGCCCAAAGAAACGGACAGCTATGCGTTGTATCAAGCGTGTAATCAACACAGAATCAGCCTACTTCCCGGTACCGTATTTGGCACTCAAGGGCAATATCGACATTGCGTGCGCCTCAGCGTGGCAAACTTTGGTAGTGAAACCGATTGGAGTCACGCGATGCAAACACTGGCAAAGTTGATAGCAAAGCATGTCTGTTAACTCGCTCTTAATAAATGAACTTATGCCCGCATACGTAGACTGGTAACAACAAAAAACTCCACGCAAAGGTGGAGTTTTCTCGTATCGTTATCGCCCTCAGTGCGACTTAATTTGCCACATTCTCGCGACGTTTTCGGCTAAATTGGCAACGTTGACGTCGGCCTCTTTCATGGCCTCAGGTAAGCTCATCGCCCTTGGTACACAAGCAAACACCGCATCAATGCCGCACTCATAAACCGCCTGATAGTTGTCGCCCACACAGCCTGCTAATGCAATGACTGGTAAATTACACTGCTTAGCCACCTGAGCAACGCCCATCGGCGTTTTGCCATGTGCGGTTTGATGATCGATTCGACCCTCGCCTGTGAATACAATATCCGCATCCGCAACATGCTGAGCAAGCTTGACCGTTTCAAGCACAATCTCAATTCCCGGTTGCAAACGTGCCGGCGTGTACCCGAGCAAGGCCGCCCCCATACCACCAGCAGCACCTGCGCCTTCACGCGTCAGTACGTGCTTACCCGTCGCTTGTTCCGTCAACTCGCCAAACTTGCGCAATGCGTTATCGAGTAGAGCGACGTCTGACGTCGTCGCTCCCTTTTGCGGGCCAAAGATAGCCGACGCGCCTTTGTCGCCACAGAGTGGGTTGTCAACATCGCATGCTACCAACACTTCACAAGTTGCTAAACGTGGGTCAAGACCAGAAATATCGATGGAGGCAAGCGCCGCTAACCCGCCTCCATTTGGGGTAATTGCATGACCAGATTCATCAAGAAACGTTACCCCTAACGCGGTCAACATGCCCACGCCACCATCATTAGTAGCGCTGCCGCCCAAACCAATGATTAAGCGTTGAATACCGCGGTCTAGCGCGTGTTTGATCAGCTGTCCGGTACCAATGCTACTGGTCAGTTTTGGGTCGCGAGCGTCACTCGGCACAAGGTGCAGCCCACTGGCCTCCGCCATTTCAATAACCGCGGTTTCGCCGTCGCCGAGGATGCCATAAAACGCTTCAACATCATTCCCTAATGGCGCGGTCACCGTTGTGAAGACTTGTTCGCCTTGAGTTGCATCAATCAAAGATTGAACCGTGCCTTCGCCACCGTCTGCGACCGGAACCGTAACAAGCTCAGCATCATGCCATACGCGAGCAAGACCCGTTTTGATCGCCTCGCTCACTTGTTTGGCGGTTAAGCTTTCTTTAAATGAATCAGGTGCAATTACCACTTTCATACGTATTTCCAGAGACTTATAAGAGAACGAGGCTCAAAATGTACACCAATGCCATTGCCGTGACACCTTGAACGAGCGTAGCCATGGTTTGCGCGCGGTACGCTAAGCCCACCGACATGCGACTAAACTGCGAAACTACCCAGAAGAAACTGTCGTTTGCATGAGAAACCGTCATCGCACCTGCACCGATCGCCATCACCGTTAATACGCGGCCCATTTCTGAATCGAGCCCCAATTGCGTAAGCATAGGCGCAACCAAAGCCGATGTGGTCACCAATGCAACCGTTGATGAACCTTGCGCCGATTTTAGCGCAGCCGCAACGATAAATGGCATGAAAATACCCACGCCCAGCGCCGATAGCGTCGTACCTAAGTATTCACCTAGCGGCGTGGCTTTTAATACCGCGCCAAATGCACCACCCGCACCGGTAATCAAAAGAATAGGCGCAGCAGCCGTAATACCTTGGCTGATTCGCTCGCCAAATTCTTCAATCTTGTTGTCTGACTTGAGTAAGCGAACAGAAAGGAACAGGCCAATCACCAATGCCGTTAGTGGCTGTCCTAAGAAAGTCAGAACATCAAACACAAAACCTTCGCCCAACGGTAAGCTTGGGAATTTCGCGATAGAGCCAAAACAGATCAATAAGATAGGAACAAAAATAGGAGCGAATGCTTGGCTCGCCGTTGGCAATTTGCCGTAAGACGCTTTGAGTGCTTGCCAGTCTTGCTGAATTTCATCTGCGGCTTCAATGCCATCTGGTTCAACATGTTGGAATCGGTTCGCCCACAGCATACCCGCTAACGCCGCAACCGCTGCAACAAACACACCCACACCAATCACTAAACCAAGGTTAGATTCCAGGCCTAAGTTACCCGCAGCGGCAATCGGGCCAGGAGTTGGCGGCACAAACGTGTGCGTCGCGTATAGGCCAGTAGCCAACGCTACACTCATCGCAACGCTTGAGGTTTTTAAACGCTTCGCGAGTGATTCTTTGAGCGAGTTCAGAATGACAAAGCCTGAATCACAAAATACCGGAACAGAAACGATGTAACCGATGATGCTCATAGTCAATGTTGGGAAACGCTCACCCAACACTTTAATAACCGTATCGGCCATGGTGATCGCCGCACCACTTTTCTCCAAAATAACACCGATGATGGTACCTAAAACGATAACCAAGCCAATGTAACCAAGGATGCCGCCAAAGCCAGAAGCAATGGTTTTGGCAATGCTATCTGCCGGTAAGCCGTAAGCAAATGCCGCAAGGAACGCCGCGATGATCAGCGCTAAAAAGGGATGTAATTTGAATTTGGTGGTCGTGAGCACAATAAATGCGATCACCCCGAGCAGGATTAATATAAGGTTCATGATAACTCCATTTATTCTTATTTTGCTGAGCGAGTCCGTGTTGGCTCACTCAACATGTAGGGACGCATGAATTATTAATCGTTTGCTTTCGAATTCCTTTAGGCGGAGTGACAAATGATGTGGTCAAAAAATGACGCGTATTGTGCAAATGCACAATATCACGCCATTTTTGAGAGCCGAGTCGCAATATAAAGCTCCGCTAACCCCACAAAATTGGTGGTTGGCAGCCCTGTTATCTCGGTGATTTTTTCTAACCGATAACGCAGAGTGTTCCGGTGAATAAACAGCATTTTAGAGCATTCCGTCACATTGCCATTGCATTCAAACAACGCATCTAGGGTTTTCAGTAATTGCCCAGATTTGTCTTTCTCTTTCAACCGTTTCACGCCATCAATAATTTGTTCACCTTGCCAAATATCCGCCAACGGCGCTAACAGCACAGGCAAACGAAGTTCATCGAACAGGTACTTACGTTTCTCTGGGTAGAACTGCTTGCCAATGGCTAATACCTGCTTTGCGCTTTGGTATGACAACGCGACATCTTTAGGTTCATTAAACAACTGCCCTAGCGCAATGTGAAACGTATGCGAATCGTGATCGCTTAAACGCGACATCAACTTATCAATGCGTTCACTTTCGATTTGGCTATCCCATTGCTTGGCGGAATGACACGGTTTCAGCACCACAATTTCATTCACTGAGACAATCGCAACTAGGTTGTTACGCTCTGGGTATTCAAGCAACTCAACAATATTGCGCACACTCTTCATGCTTTTAGAGGCGGACGGCGTCGAGACTTCAATCACCGTTGCCACCCGTGGTTGAGTAACATCGATAGAAAGACGCATCGCCCAATCTTTCAGCTCTTCATCGGTCAATTTGCCATTGATCCAAGCCAGAATAAACTCTTCACGATGACGTCTGTCCCACTGAAATTTTTCCACCAGCGCAGCTTGCTCGATTGTTAGTTCAGCGGTCATTTTAACCAGTTTGGCGAAATCTCGAATTTTCTCGGGCTCGCCTGTGACACCAACAATACCGACCACGTCTCCATGCAATTTCAACAGCATATTGATTCCGGGTTTGACACCCTGCAACGTCAAACATTGCTGCTCATTCAGCTCTAGCGAATCGCCGTGATTCAACGCCAATACCGCGCCATCATGCACTTGCCCAACGCGTTTGGGATCGCCACTGCCAATGATGATGCCTGCGGAGTTCATCACATTTACGTTGTGACCAATGATGGACATGGTTCGATCGACAATTTGCTGTGCTAGGGAGTGGTCGAGAATAACCATTTCGATTTTCCAGATTGACAATTTAATCATTCAATAAATCACAAATAGCCAACTGTCGCGACGATACAGTTAAAAATAACTGAAGCAGCTCAAAGCATTACTCAATTAACCACACGATAAAAATGGATTAAACCCTCATTTTGAGCTGAGAGTTATATACTTAAAACAAAGGTCACCGATGCATTCGTCACTGTGCATCGATACCGCTCGTCTACCTACAGAGGAGGAAACAACATGGAATTACGTAATAAATCGGGTGAAGTCGCAAAAATTGCAGATAACCTCACATTAAAGGAAATCACAGAAATGGGCTACACCGTAGATTTATGCGATGAAGCATTTGACCCCGGTGAGCATTGGAAAGCGGAAGGTAAAACGCAAGGTATGGGCGAGTACCCAGAGGAGTAAACGTCCTGACGGGCCAGCGCACAAAGCGCTCCATAAACAGAAAAACCGAGCGACTTAACGCTCGGTTTTTTACTTTTGAACTTCTTGAATAAACAAGCCCATATCTTCAAGGTAATTGCCGTTTGAGCATCCCCAATCGGTGACTTCAATCAGCTCGGTAACTAACTGTCCAGATTCATCATTTTGTACTCGCTGCACAAACGCTTCAAAGCGTTCTAACTGCGCCTGAGTTTTAATGCCATGCACAGCATATTCTACAAGCAAGCCGTTGTATGTCTGCCAGCGCTGTTCACCTGAAACATCACTGCTTAAAATTACGGAGCACTTTTGTTGAATGTTCTCAATGGCATCCTTTTTAGGAGCCGTCACTGACGAACATCCCGCTAAAACCACTCCTAGCGTCAGCAACGTTACTTTTGCTTTATTTATCATTTCGTTTCCGCTTTGTACGACTGCAACAAGAAATTTTATAAATTGTATACCATCAGCGCCCAAACGTAAGGCGCGCCACAACAAATAACCTACTAACCATTTAAAATGTAAACAAATAGTAAAATCACGTTTACGCGATGCAAAATCGACAAATGAGATTGTCGCTCCTTTCTCGCGGCCAAGCGTGCAATAATCAACTGTCTACATAACGAAACCATTTGAAGGATCAAAATGACCGCAACGGATTATCTCAACGACCTCAATCAACGTTACCTCGCGATTCACCGCACCAAAGAAGATTTCTTTTGGGAAACTTACATGGGGATCAGCGATGACCATGATGGCTCGACGCAAGCACAAACGGCGTGGACAAGCTTTTTGAGCAACGCCGAGCAAATTACTGCCATCAAACAACAGCTTGAAGCCGCGGACTCAATTACCGACCCACAAGAGAAACAGCAAACCATTACGGGTCTTTCTGGTTGGCTGGCGATGTTTGAATCTCACGCAATCGAGGGCGAAAAGGCACAAGCGTTGAAAAATCAGCTCATTGCCTTTGAAGCTGAGCTGTTCGAGAAAAAACAGAACCACGTACAAACGTTTACCGATGAAAACGGCAAGCAAGTGGAAGGTTCACTGCCAGTATTGAGCTCAACCATTCGCACCAGCAATCATGAAGAAGTTCGCCAATCGGCTCATCAAGCGTTGCTGAACCTTGAACAATGGCTACTGCAAAACGGCTTTATAGAACTGATCAAACTGCGCAACCAGTTCGCTCGCTCACTGGGTTATGCGACCTTCTTTGATTACTCCGTGCAAAAAACGGAAAAGATGAGCTCTGAGCAGCTATTCGAGATTTTGGAAGATTTCGAACAACGCACGCGAGATGCGCACCTAAACAGCTTAGAAAACTTGGCGAAAGAGAAAGGCGCAAGCGCACTCACTGGCTTCAACTTTGTTTACTCGTTCGCGGGTGACGTCATGCGTGACCTTGACCCATACGTGCCGTTCTCTAAATCTCTGAGACGCTGGGTAGAATCGTTTGGTCGTCTGAATATTGATTACTCTGGCGCGACGCTAACGCTTGATTTATTAGACCGCAAAGGTAAGTACCCGAACGGGTTCTGCCACGGCCCTATCCCTTCTTTCTACAATCAAGGCGAATGGGTCGCAGCGCAGGTGAACTTCACCAGCAATGCCAAACCAGACCAAGTGGGCAGCGGCTACGATGGCATTAACACGCTGTTCCACGAAGGCGGCCACGCAGCACACTTTGCGAACGTAAAAATGAACGCGCCTTGTTTCTCGCAGGAGTTTGCGCCGACGTCAATGGCTTATGCAGAAACTCAGTCGATGTTCTGTGACAGCCTGTTAACCGATGCCGATTGGCTAAAACAGTACGCACTGGATGATGAAGGGAATTCTGTGCCTGATGAGATTATTCAAGCGATGATCAACAGTCGTCAGCCATTCAAAGCTTATGAAGAACGTAGCATCTTGGTTGTACCTTACTTTGAGCGCGCGTTATATCAACTGAGCGATGATGAGTTAACACCAGAGCGCATCACTAAGCTGGCTCGCGATTGTGAAAAACAGATCCTTGGTTTGGAATGCAGCCCTCGCCCACTGATGGCGATTCCACATTTGCTATCCGACGAAGCGGCTTGTGCGTATCAAGGTTATCTACTCGCGCACATGGCGGTGTATCAGACCCGCGCATACTTCCTTGAGAAGTTTGGCTACCTGACGGATAACCCAGAAATTGGCCCACTGTTGGCAAAACACTACTGGCACGCAGGCAATCACTTATCGCACAACGAAACCATTTTCAGCCTGACTGGCGAGGGGTTCAATGCTAAGTACTTGGCAGATGTATGTAATCTATCGCCAGAGCAAGCGTGGGAAGTACAGCAGAAGAAAATCGACTCACTTGCAACGCGAGAACGAGCACCAGTCGCTTCACTGAACGCGACGATTAAAGTCGTCGACGGCAGTAAAGAACTGGCAAGCAACGCCATCTCTGACGAACAAATGTGTGACGATTTTGAACGTTACATCATAGAGACTTACGGTCGATAACACGCCAAGAGCCAGAAGCCACGCTTCTGGCTTTTTACTATTAAGGCACAACAAAAGGAAGCGCCATGCATCAACAAATCATCAAGTTCTGGTTCGAGGAGCTAACGCCTCAAAACTGGTTTGAAAGCAACCCAGAACTGGACAAACATATTGCGTCACGATTTGCCTCGGTACTAGAACAAGCCGCTCGTTGTGAACTGTTTAATTGGCGTGACAGCGCACAAGGACGATTGGCCGAAATCATCGTCCTCGACCAGTTTTCACGTAATGTGTATCGCAACACCCCAAAAGCGTTTGCGCAAGACCCGCTCGCATTAGCATTGGCTCAAGAAGCAATTCGGTTAGGACACGATCAAGAATTAGCGCCTGAGCAGCTAAGCTTTTTGTACATGCCGTTTATGCACAGTGAATCTCGCCTCATTCATGTCGAAGCTGAGAAATTGTTTCGCGCATCAGGGCTTGAAAATAACTACGATTTTGAGCTAAAACACAAAGCCATCATCGACCAATTTGGACGTTACCCACATCGCAACGCCATCTTGGGTAGAGAAAGCACTCCTGAAGAGTTAGCATTTTTGCAGCAACCCGGCTCCAGCTTTTAACCATCAATAACAACGAGAACGTTGAATGAAATTAGACGCCATATTGTGGGATTACGATGGGACACTCGTAAACTCTGTACCGAAAAACATCGACATCACCAAAGCGATCTTATCCATCGTTGCCCCGCATTTAACTGGCAATAATTTACCGAAATATCTCCATTCAGAAGCCAACTATCACTACGCAAACCACGCGGCGAAAAACTGGCAAGAGCTGTACGTGGATTACTACGGCATGTCCCATGATGAAATGCTAAAAGCTGGCGGTTTATGGGCAGAGCATCAAGAGAAAAACCAAACACCAGTAACCCTGTTTGAAGGCATTGATGGCGTTATTAAAGAGTTTGCGCAGCTGCCTCACGGCATTTGCTCTCAAAACTCACAAAGCAATATTCGTCGAGTGCTGTCCGACAACGGCATCAGCGCGCCGTTTAAATCCGTCGTCGGGTATGATGACGTCTCGAACGGACACCAAAAGCCCGATGCGTACAGTGGCATCAAATGCGTTGAGTCGATTTTTGGTCACGCAGAAAATAGACAGCTGATGTACATCGGTGACCATGAAGCCGACACGCAATTCGCACGCAACATCGAACAGCAGTTGGGTGGCCAAAGTAAAGTGATTGCCGTTGCAGCAGCGTACAGCGGCGCAATGCCAGAGCATTGGAGCGTGCAACCAGATTACGTGGCAAGAACGGTTGACGAGCTGTTTTCGATTATTGCTCAACACACGTAATTTTTGACTGCGGTTTAAGGTCAACACCTTGAATGCCAGCGCTCACCTTGCCCTTTCAGACATTGAAACAATTTTAGCCACTACACTGGAGGCCCCATGGTTACATGGCCATGTTTATTGAAACTCGATGGCGACGATGAACTTATCTATTTGCGTTCTCATGCCGATCTTGATTCCGAATGCGAAGCGCTCATTTTGGGGCCAGATGATTACGTAATTGACTCAAATGGCAACACGTTCGGGTTGCAATACAACGATTCGAACACCACCGTTTTACAACCGGAAGAACGCACTCTGTCCGTCGAGGAAGTTACGTCACTCATCCAGTCGCATGAGTTTTGTCTCGCACAAAGGTGCATCATCAAAATACACTTCACCTCGGTACAGCAAGCAGTTGAGGCATTAGCCAATTAACTCGAACTTGGCTCATGTTGATTACATAAAATTATTATTTTTATAATTTATGATAATTTCATGTAATTAAAACCGCGCCATATACTCTCCCACATCGAAACAAAACAACGTTTAAGCACACATGTTGGGAGCAAACAAATGAAAATGAATCATGTCGGTATTATGGTCGGAGATATGGATAAAGCGGTTGAGTTTTACACGCAAGCGCTTGGTCTAAAAGTCGTTATGGGCAACACGAAAGTGATTGAAGAACGCGAAACCGCAATTGGCAGAATGTGTATTGCAGTCTTTGGTGAGGGCTTTAAAGGCTTCAACATTGCGCATCTAGTGACAAGCGATGGCATCGGACTTGAGTTATTTGAAATGAAAGAGCGTCAAGAGCGCCATGAAGTGGATTTTTCTCGCATCGGTATCTTCCATTTCTGTTTGCAGACAGACGACTTTGAAAGTGCAATCAAGCGCACTGAAGCGTTGGGTGGCAAAGTTCGTATGGACATCATGCGTTACCACCCAGAAGACGATAACAAGCCTGCGAAAATGGTTTATCTAGAAGACCCATTCGGCAACCTGTTCGAGCTTTACTCGCACACTTATGAAGAAACTTACGCTTCTGAATACGAGTAATTACATCAAGTAATACAACCGGGATCAGTGCGTTATTGAACCCGGTTGTTCAAACCGTTTCACCAACCATTGTTACGACTCAATGCCTAACGACTTCATCAACGATTCAACGGTATTGTTAACCCACAATATCAACGGATCATTACGGCGCTTTACGCTGTAAACGTAACCGAAGTTACCCTCTAATTTCGGCAGCGCGTCATCAAATTCGATAAAAGAAAAACGCTTATCTAACTGATTGATCAAGTGACGCGAACAAGGAAACAGCACATCGCTATCCGCAACCAAATTCAAAATGGTGTTGATGTGCGTGGTACGCAGTTGAATTCTTGGGACAACTGAAAAAGGCTGTAATAAGCGCGAGATGTGATCTTCTTTTTCATTCCAATGTTGGATGATGTGAACCGCGTACGCGTACTCTGAAATGTCATCCAAATGCATGCGTTTGCCACCATGCGGATGCGTCGCGCGGCAGGCCAGAGCAAAGTCGTCCCGCCCACCTTTTTTCTGAACCAGATGTTTCGGCAACTCCATAGGGAAATAGTTGATACCAAAAGCGATTTTACCCGCATCAATTTTGTCTGGCGTGGTTTCCGTCCAGTCTTCGATCACCAAGTTCATAAACGGCGCTTCTTTGGCTAGCAGCTGAGTAAACGCGGCAGAAAACCATTGTGCAATGGACGAGTTGATCGCAACACGCAGAACACTGCTTTCGGTCGCAGGATCAAAACTATGAGAAACATTCACCAGCTTGTCGATGTCGTTGATGATCCCAGAAAGCTGCGCTTTGATCTCTTCGGCTTTCGGCGTGAGCTCCATATTGGTGCCCTTACGCACGAAAATGTCGTCGTTAAACAAATCCCGAATTTTACGCAAGCTTCGGCTCACAGCAGGCTGGCTGGTGCACAAACGCTCCGCAGCCGTTGTGGTGTTACGTGTTTCAAGAATCACTGCAAGCACCTTGAGCAAATTGTAATCAAAGTTCATCAACATTATCTCTTTAGCTTTTCTCAAAGTATATCACTTTTGATATAGACTAAATACTCACAATTCATTTCTGTAATAAACGGGTTAACGACTAAGCTTAGCTGGAAACATATCCTCACAACCAAATGGATGAAACCAGCCATGAAACAAAAATTACTCGTTACTCTATTGGGATTATCAGCGCTAGGTGCCAGCCCTGTATTTGCGGCTAACACCAATGTTGATCTTGCAGAAGATGCTTATATCTACGGCTACTCTATTGATGAAGCGTATAAGTTTTTCTATCACACGGCGGTAGAAAACAACTATCCGCTCAACCGCTTTCAGAATATTCGTGCTCTAGCTGATGACTCTTACACTGCTCACCCAACCATTAATAACGATACGCTTCACCTTATGGGCTGGTTAGATGTTGCTGCAGAACCTGTCATTGTGAGCGTGCCTGATATGGATGAAGGCCGTTACTGGATCTTGCATACAATGGACATGGGCCACTACACCAACGCAGCGTTCAGTTCTCGTACTCGCGGCACAAAAGGCGGCCAGTTCATGTTTGCAGCACAAGATTGGCAAGGAGAAGTGCCAGCTTCTGTCGACGAAGTGGTTCGCGTAGACAGCAACCTTGTGAAGCTGATGGGTCGCATCATGGCAGTGAATGACGAAGATGCGAAAGTCGCGCTTAACTACATGGACCAATGGAACATTCGTACCCTATCGGAATATTTAGGTAAGAACGGGCCAAAACCAGTACAAAGAACGTATCCAGATCCAAAAAATTCAACATGGCTTGAACGCGTGAACTTCGTGCTATGTGATGGCTCGATGGGCAATGCAGACAAACAGTGGTTGGACAAATACCAATCTATCGGCGTTGAACCATGCAAAACTGACTTCACACCTGAGCAGCTAAAACTGGCAAAAGTTGGTGAGAAGAAAGGCATGGAACACCTCGTCGAACTTGCACCTAAAATGACAGATGCTCGTACGTTGCTTGGTACACGCGATACCTTGGGTGATGCGCCACGCGATATTTTTGCAGAAGGTACTTACCTTGGTCAGTGGGGTTTACCACCTATCGAAGCGTCTTACCGTAAATCAGATTTCGACAGCACTGGTCAAAAACTGGATGGTTCGAAGCATGATTACGTGATGCGCTTTAAAGCGCCGAACGTCAGCGAATTCTGGTCTGTTACTATTTACGGCAACGACAACCGTTTGATGGCGAAAAACGACCTAAACCGTCACAGCCGTGGCGACCGAACCATGAAAGCGGACAAAGACGGTTACTACACCATTTACATGAGTGCGAACGAGAAAGACCGAGCAGACGATCCAAACTTCTTGCCAGTACCTGAAAAACCGTTCTACGCCATCATGCGTTTTTACGGCGCAGACGATGCAATCCAAAGTGGTGAGTATCAAATGCCTGAAATCAAAGTAGTTAAATAATTCGTTTTAACGAACCACTACTCTGTCGCCTCCTTAGCTCGTAAGTGCGTTAAGGAGGCTTATTTCAAGGTGGGTGCCTAGGGCGAACATCTAGCCCAAAAATCAAAGAGACGCCCACTGAATCTAGTGATTATTTTTATTTAGGTATCGTATGGATTTTAATCTAATCCAAACCTTTTTAATTGTTGCTGAATATCAATCTTACTCTCGCGCCGCAGAGCACCTAGGGCTAACTCAGCCAGCGATTAGCGCATCCATGAAGCGTTTGGAAAAAGAAACCAACAAATCGTTATTTGTGAAGGATGGGCGACAAATCAAACTCACTTCTGTAGCGCATCAGTTGCTACCTAAATTTCATCAGGCGTTTGCGATGATCAATGATGCCATTTCCGATCAAAGCACTTTCCGCCTGAGCTGTAACGAAGCGCTGCTCCACCGCATCACACCAACCAACACGATCAGCATTTGCGCCGATACGGATTTACCTTCGTTATTGAATGATCTACGACTTAAACAGATCGATTTGATTATTAGCCCAACGACCATTCATGACCCATCGTTTATCAGTGAATCAATTTTTGAAGAGCCAATGGTGGTGATTTGTCGTCAAGATCACCCACGTATCGTAGGAAAAATCGAACAAGAACAGTTTTATTCTGAAAAGCACTGTCGGTTTGTCGGAGACGAAGACTTCCCAGTTAGCGACACCGAAGTTCACCAGCCAGGGCTGCAAGAGCGTGATGTGGAAATGATGACAACATCGCTCTCTGGCATGATGCTCTATGTAGCGAAACACGATTGCTTAGGCGTGCTTCCCCTGTCTTTGGCGCAGAAATGGCAATCGGCTTTGAATCTGCAAGTCATTCAAACTCCAATGTTTTCCGAGCCAGTCAGCTATAAACTGATTTTCCATAAACGAGATGAATCCAGCACTTCCCATCAATGTTTGCGAGCTTGGGCGCGTGACCAATTTGCTACAGGCCTAAACGCCTGACTCGGTCGCACATCAAGGCGTTTCGCCAAAAACTCTTTCTCTCTTCTTAAACGCACTCTTTATGACTAAATGCGCATATGTTAAAAATGGCTTAACGATCAATATGGACGTTCAGGTCGTATACTTTTCCATAACCGCACAAAAGGAGTGAAGCATGCCCACCAACAACCCAATCGCAATCCAAGCACTTGATCATGTTGTGCTAAGAACGTGCAACCTCGACGCCATGTTGCATTTCTATCGAGATATTTTGGGCTGCCCTGTCGAGCGCGAAGTAATGGAGCTTGGTTTAACCCAGCTCAGGGCTGGTAACGCATTGATTGATGTGGTGACGGTGGACAGCGAGTTAGGGCAACTTGGCGGAAAGCCACCAGTTCAAAATGGTCGTAATATTGACCATTTTTGCCTGCAACTAGCGCCTTTTTCCGAAAATGAAATACTTGAATATCTGCGTTCGAACGGCATTGAAACCGAAGAGTTTGCGAAGCGGTATGGCGCACAAGGGTTCGGTAGATCACTCTATATACATGATCCGGAAGGAAATGTCGTCGAGTTAAAACCTCAAGTGATTGATGAGTAAGCTACACTTAACTGTGTTCCTGACCATTTGTTTCTCATCATTGTAGAAGGCTCAAAAAATGAACGCGATCTCGTTAGTCCAAGGCGACATCACCACCGCACATGTCGATGCCATCGTGAATGCAGCAAACCCGAGAATGCTCGGCGGAGGTGGCGTCGATGGTGCCATTCATCGCGCAGCAGGGCCTGCGCTTATCAATGCGTGTTATGCCGTTGATGATGTCGACGGTATTCGATGCCCGTTTGGTGACGCACGCATTACTGAGGCTGGCAATTTAAACGCGCGTTACGTCATTCATGCCGTTGGCCCGATTTACGATAAATTCGCCGATCCAAAAGCGGTGTTGGAATCTGCATATCAACGTTCGCTGGATCTCGCGCTCGACAAGCATTGCCAAAGTGTGGCACTGCCTGCGATTTCTTGCGGAGTGTATGGTTACCCGCCCCAAGAAGCAGCAGAAGTCGCGATGGCCGTTTGCCAAAGACCGGAATACGCGGCACTCGACATGCGCTTTTACTTGTTTAGTGAAGAGATGCTTTCGATTTGGCAACGCGCCCTGACCCAGCACTAAAATCTGTGTGACAAGAGACATAAAAAAACCGGACTGCCAATACAGTCCGGTTTGTCTTATTTATCACTGAATTATCGTTCGTTAAGCGCTACGAATGCTAGGGGGGTCATCCAAAGCGCCTAATGTGTGCGATCTAGTTTTTGAAGAATCCGTTGTACATCATGTACAAATGCGCCGCAGACCAAGAGAAGTTCGACGCACCTTGTACCGCGCCCGTCTCTGGGTTGTAGTTTTCACGGATTGGCATGTCACCCGTCATACCTTCTGCGTTGTTAAACAACTCATTCGCCATTGCAATCGCTTCTTCTTTGTAGCCGTAGTTTTCCATTGCACGGAAGCCAAAGTACACTTGGTCTAGCCACACGCGACCACGCCAGTACACATCTTTACCGTAAGCAGGGTTGGTTTGCGATGCGGTCGGCAAAGGTACTCCCGTTCCTTGGAATTTATCTGGCGTGTTGAACTCGTCTTGATCACGCATCACCGCGATCACTTTATCGGCATGCTCTTGCGTTGCTGCACCATTAAACAGCGGCGACCAACCTTCAGGGCCACGTCCACGCTCTACAATCGGCAAACCCGCACAGCCATTTGCAAGAGGCGCAGGAGTAGTGCCATCTTCAGCCACATTTAAGTGAATGTCGTAGAAAAATCCTGTACTTTCATCAAACATACATTGGTTAATGTACGTCTTGATTTTTTCCGCGCCATTTAGGAATTCTTGCGCTCGATCTTTACCTTCTACGCCATCGGACACCAACTTCGCCATTTCCGCTAAGTATTTGTTGTCTGAGTACATGTAAGAGGCTTGATCCACCGATTCTTGCAGCATAGAGAAGCCAAGCAGCTCGCCGTCCGCAGCGTTATTGTTGGTGCGGTTTTCTGCAAAACGAACTTCCCAATCTTTCTTCGCTAGATCGAGTTTCGCTAAGTTTTCCGCTGACGTGTTGCTGTACACCCACTCTTCGCCTTCCAGCTTGATGCTGTTATCAAAGCCGTACGCACTTGCCGCGTAGCGACCAAGTTGATCCACATTTCTGTCTGGATTGCTGATGTCTTCAGCTTGCGAATTCATATTGTGGATGTTGTAGATAAAGCCAAAACGAGCCGCGTTATCCATGCCCGATTCCCAGCCCGCCGCTTCTTGTGCGCCAACGTGAATCGTCATGTAATCCACTTTATCGAGAATCTTATTGTAAGACGCCATGCCTTTTACTTTATAAGAATTGCCGTTTTGCTCGATGATGTCTTCTGCAGGAATAATGGTCGTGAAGTTAGGATCGCGCGTTTCTACCCAAACGTACATCACGCCTTCTTCCGTGTTGTGTGCTGGGTCCACTGCCGCGCCGTATTCAGGCACACCATTTTGGTTGTGGTCGCGGTTTGATAGCCACCAATCGTGGTATGCCACCAACTTCGGATACATTTCATCAATGAATTTTTGCGCGTCTTCTGGGCGATCAAACTGGTTCACGAGAGCGTGATACACCTCCATCACAGACCATGCCGCCAACGATGGTTTCGTATTGCGTTCGTTCCAGTTTTCAGAGCCAGCACCACCACGACTAACAGGTTTGGTGTACGTCAATACATCCAGCAAGTAGCCTTTGTCTTGCGGACGAATCTTGTCATCAGCTTGAACTTGCTCTTGGAATACCGTGCGAATGTTGTCCATCGCAACATCTGGGTTGAAATGCGCCATCGCGTACGCTTGTTTCCACGAATCCCACGGCCATGTTAAGTTACCAGAGAACCAACGCGCAGTGACCGATGGCGTGACTGTCGCTTGTTCAATGTCGCCCGCCGCAGAGCGCCAGTTACCGTTTAGGGTCTCCATCGCTTTTACCGCTACGCGAGCTTGGTCTGCTGTCGCTTCTTTGTTGATAAGACCATTCGCTAAATAGCCGTCCCAACGCGCTTTCGACGCTTCCATGTATTGAGTTGGATTCGCCAATACATCTTGCAATTTCAACGATTCTAACTGCACTTCTTTCGCATTGTGCAGGTTAGAATACGCCGTATAAACCGCCGATGTTTGCTCAGCTGGTAGGCTCATCTCCGCGGTAGAACTGAATGAGGTTTCGTTGGTGAACGTCTTCGTCGGTAGAGAACGAGTAATGCGGAACTCGGCATCGCGGTCATTACGGATCGCCCAGTTGTCTTTCATCTCGCTAAAGTTAATTTTAATGCCGTTTTCGATGGTCGAAATCTGGCGCTTGTAATCTGGGTAGTACTGCGCCACGGTTTGGTCTTTGCGCGTCGACAGCGCGTATTTCACCAACTCGCCGTCCCACTCCAACGCCAAGTTCATATCACGATCAGTTTTGTTAGTGATGAGCGTTTCCACCAGCGAAGAGCGGTCAGTCACGAAGCGCAGCACCATTTGCACGTGAATATCGTCCAAGTCCAACACCTGCACTAACGCACCTGGAATGGAATAGACTTTCGCTTCTGCGTTCGATAAATCGTAAGTTTGGCCACTCACTTTGTCGGTCAACGTGAGCTTGTCGAACGTTTGGCCAGACATAAAATGCGCGTACTCTTGCGTCACTTGCATAATACCGCCGAAAGCGCCATAACCCGCCGCATCTTCAGGTAGCAAATGGCCATGCCACGCGCCGTTGTCCGTGAGTGCATTGTACTTCAGGTTCGAATAACTGTCGTAATCACGCAGGTAAGTTGGATTACCAGTGCGATCAATCACGTTAGTAAATTCTGACGTTGGCGCCTGTGGTAAACGGATTTCAGTTTTATCATTGGAACCACATCCAACAAGCGAAATAGTAGCCCCGATCAGAATGGCAAGTGTGCTCTTTTTAAACATACTTTTTCCCTATTATTTACGTTATTTTTATATTCTCATTTATATAAATGAGTGTTTTTAGTGTGCAGAAGCCCGGCTCGCACTAAATAAGCACAAGCTTCCGATAATTATTCTTTTATTTTTCTTTAGCGACAGTGATGGATTTTAATAAATCGCCATTAATATTCGGAATTGTGTCAGCCAAAAATATCTGATTACCAGGTGTAAAAGTGAGTAAAACGTTTTTTAGGCGTTGACTGTTTTCACTGGTTTTATTTTGAACATCAAACTCAATTAATTTGTTGTACACTTCATTTGCCAGTTTTTCTTCTTGTTCTTCGGTAATCGCAATACGTCCAACACAAATTGGAGGTCGAATATCGTGGCTAAACACTTCTTCACGAAAGCGCTGTGCAAATAGCGAGTCTAAATTTGAACCTTCTTCAAAAATAAAGCGGCCTGTATCTTTAAATTGATAGTGTTTATCCCCTTTCAGTTCAATGTAATCCATCATTTCTAGTGCACGTAAATAGAGCGCAACGGAAGTATCACTCAGCTGGTATCTCCGAGCGATCTCTTCTAAAGACCACTCAGGTCGACGCAAAAGATAAAGAAAATCAAATAAGTGAGGATATTGATGGAAAATCTCACTGTTGGTGTCGGTGATAAACTGTTCACTCTCTTGCTGCAGCTGCTTACCTCGCATGGATAACTCAACCAAATCCGTATCAAGGTGCGTGGCGTACAACAAGATTTTATCTAAACCAAGAGACGTATTGTGAAGCTGCCTTTTTATAGTAGAAAGCGGGATTCCAAGTCCAATAGAAAGCTCGGAATATCCAATGCCTTTTTCTTTTATTTTTTCTCGTAAAGCAGCAAGTAAATACGTTGCAGAATTATTCATCTAACAATGCCTGTATTTTATTTATTCAGCATCCATGATGATAAATTCAAGAGAGTCCTACTCTTGTGATTTTGGTCTCAATATTCTATCTTGTTGGCGTAAAACATATCTTATCCATTAAATTTTTTACTTTTCTTTAACTGGATGTATTTTACCCAATCTGAACAAGTTATGGACATTGCTCTATGGGCTTATCAAGATAATAGTCAGTATAATTGTTTTGAAGAGTAAAATTAAGATGGCAAAGATTTTTACTAAAACTTTTCTGATAAGAGCGCAAATTTTCATATGAAAAGTATCAAAAAATGACACCAATCGATTTATAAAAGCGTGAGATCACAATTGGAAAGTGAACCTATGGAAATTTTGAATTTCAATGACCAGTAAAAACCTTGTTATATTCTGAAAATAACAAGGTTAATTTATAAAATAATTATTGAAGTAAGATCATGTTATTAAGTAAAAATTATATCTGGCTCACATATTTCTTTTTCTCGCCACCATTGTTTATTTATATGTTCTTGATGAACGTAAAAACTCTCCCCCGGCATTGGCGTCAGCAGCGTTATATGTTCTTTTTGACAATGGGTAAGCAAATCTAAAATCGGTTCGTCCCAGCGGTGAGTAAACAGTTCGTATGTAGCCCAATGTACTGGCAACAGTTTTTTCGCATTTAAATCGCGAAACGCTTGCACGGTATGATGAGCCTGCATGTGCCCCCAGTTTTCGACCGGATAACCTTGGTCTTTCACATCGGCAGCCACTTCCAAACAGGCAATGTCGATTGGCCCACATCGCTGTGCGATCTCAGAAAAGTGCGAATCGTAAGCTGAATCGCCACTAAAATAGAGCGTCTCTTCTTTGCCTTTGATGACCCAAGAAGCCCACAAGGTCGAGTTTTTATCGAAATAAGTACGACCCGAATTATGGTTAGCGGGCGTACAAATCAGTTCGATTCCAGCATAGTGCACGCTATCCCACCAATCGAATTCCACGATGTTGTCTGCGCAAACGCCCCATTTTATCAGATGCTTGCCAACCCCTAAGGGCACATAAAACGTCACGGGTTTATCGGCGTAGAAACGTATGGTCGACGCTTCTAAATGGTCGTAATGATCGTGCGAAATCACGATAATTTCAGGAATCGGCAAACAATCTCTGGCGTGAGTATTGGGAATATTGCGTTCAAACCACGCTTTTGCGATGAACGGAGAAGCGTAATCAAATACCGGATCGGTCAGAATTCGAATGCCATCGACCTCCACCAGCATAGTGGAATGGCCCAGCCAAGTAAGGCGCATCGATTCACTTCGCTGCGCAAACTGCGTGGGTTGAATTGGGGAATGTGGCAGATGTTCGTTAGGACTCAACGGTGTTCTACCACCAAGATAACTCCAACAAACCTGCCAGAACGATTGCGGACTAGGGACATTTGGCATCTCGTTTTTAACGCGGCCGTTTTCAAATTGAGGCGAGTGGTGAACACGGTGCGCCAACTGCGCATGGTAGGTTTGAGGCGGAATCAGTGAACTTGGCTTTTGTGTCTTTTGTTCACTCGTTAGGTATGTGCGCTTAAGTATCGTCTCAGACATATCGTTGTTTTGTCTCGCTTGCGAACGCTCAACAGTAGGTTTATTAAAACGTGCGTGTATGTCTATTTCGTGACCAAAATGAGGTGTAAGATGAAGATTCAGTTTCAATCAAACGTCTTCTATTTAAGGATACGGTTCTCAAACCTTCTGAATACTGCGTCGGTTTGAAAGGAGAAAACTATGGTGACTTGCAGCCAATACGATTTTATTGAAATCGCCTGTATGTTTAAGCTCCCTATCGAGATCACACTAAAAAATGGTGAAACTCATCAGGGCAACGCGTTCGACACAGGCTACGACATGCAGCGACAAGAGTGCTTGTTTTTAGATATGGATGGTGAGCACACCGCTTTCCCGACTGAACAATTAGTCGCAATGCGCGCGCTCAAAGCCAATCCGCATTTTGACGAAGTGACGTTTGAGTAAACGTTCTTCTTTCACTGACGCCGTCCAATAAAAAACGCCTCTCAAGCTGACACAACTTGAGAGGCGTTCTCTTACACGGTTCACCTGAACTTGTTGTTATTCACGCGACCGGATGAAAACTAGCATCGGCATCATGATCACGAACATCACTCCCACAAGCTGGAAGGTGTGCACAAACGCGACCATTTGCGATTGCTGCTGCAACATCTGTTGGTATTGGTCTAACGCAACCGGGTCAGTAATGGAAAGCCCCTGATTGGCCGCCCAGTCATGCAAGTTGGGGTTATAAGGATTAATACCCTCTCCCAGCGCATGCCATTGCTGCTGACTATCTCGATATTGGAACGTGGTGGCGATAGAAATACCAAACGAACTACCAATGGTACGGAACAGATTGTAAATGCTCGCCGCCGCGACAGATTGCTCTTTCGGAATCGTTAAATACGCCAAGGTGGACAGCGTCGAGAAGGTTAAACCAAGCCCCATGCCCTGAATCATACTCGGCATCACAATCCAAAATGTATCGATCTGCAGTGAGTATTGCGTCATCAAATAACTACCAATCCCGATGCAGCTCAAGCCAAAGACTATTTTGATTCTGGGATCGAATTGCGGATTGAGTTTAATCACCAAAATCAACATCGCCGCTGACGCCAATCCACGCGGTGCCATTAACAAGCCAGTGGTTGAGACCGGATAATTCAGCAAGCTTTCCAACAACATCGGTTGTTGAGTCGTCAGACCAAACATCGCCATCGACACCACAGCAATCATCAGCGACGAGACCATAAGATTTCGGTCTTTAAGCAGCCATAATGGCGCTATTGGGCTTTTGGTTTTCCAACTGCGATGGATCCACATGACCAATCCCATGACCGCGAGCAATATCGCCGTCTGAATCATGCGTGAGTTGAGCCAGTCTTCTTCGTTACCTTTATCCAACACAAACTGCAACGCGCCCACACCTAACGCCATGTAACCGATGATCCACCAGTCAAAGTTAGGTTTGGATTTGTTGTCGATATGGATATAGCGATAAATCAAAGAGGTACAGATCAAACCGAATGGCAAGTTGATGTAAAAAATCCAGCGCCAGTTAATGTTGTCGGTGATCACACCACCTACAACTGGGCCCAAAATAGGACCAAGCAAAATGCCGATGGAGAAAATCGCCATCGCTTTGCCTTTTTGCTCATACGGATAGATCTGCACTAACGTCGACTGCGCCAATGGAATCACCGACGCGCCGAAAGCGCCTTGGATAATGCGAAATAGCACCATCTCTTCAAGAGACTGTGCTTGCCCACAAAGCGCACTGGCAATCACAAAACCGATCACAGCAACCAGCATGACTTTGCGTTCACCAAAGCGCGACACCCAGAAACTGGTCATCGGAATGAAGATCGCTTCCGCCATGCTGTAACCCGTCAGCACCCACGTAATTTGGTCTGCTGTTGCGCCCAACGCGCCCATCATGTGCGATAGCGACACGTTCGCAACGGTCATATCGATTAACACCATGATGGCAGAAAGCATCACGGCGACGGTGGCAATCCCCCGTTTGTCTGCCGTAATTTGATGGTTCATTGCACGCTACTTTGCAAATCAATGGTGACTTCTGAGCTCGCACCCACGCGAAGTTGCGGCGCATGAGCCGGTACTTCTAATGCCAAACGTACAGGGAAACGCTGTTTGATTTTAACCCAGTTACCCGTTGCGTTTTCTGGTGGCATCAAGGAGAACGACGTACCACTCGCAGGTGATAGCTGTTCTACCGTTGCTTTCCACACCACGTCTGGGTACATATCAATCACCACATCCGCATGCATGCCAGGTTTAATGTGAGTAAGATCGGTTTCTTTAAAATTCGCGCGTACCCAATAGCTATCTTTTAAAATCACAGGGAACAGCGTTTGACCCACGCTAACGACCGAGCCTACGTGCGTATTGATCTCACCGGCAATGCCATCCACTGGTGACGTAATGTCGGTGTAGCTCAAGTTCAGCTCCGCTTGCGCTAACTGTGCTGCCGCTTGTTGAACAACCGCAGCCTCTGCGCCTTCTTCACCACGGTTCGCAATGGCTTTTTCTACCGTCGCGCGCGCTTGCTCCAGACTCGCTTGGGCATTGGCAAGTTTGTTTTTCGCCGTATCTAAATCTTGGTCCGAGGCCAGTTTGCGTTTCACCAAGGAATCCGTACGTTTGTATTCTACTTGCGCTTCTGTCAGGTTAGAGCGCGCCGCATCTAAGCCCGCAACGGCTTCAGTTACCTGCTTATCGGCAACGTCATGTTGCTGGACCGCCAATTGGTATGCCGCTTTTGCTTGCTTCACTGCCAACAAATATGGACGTGAATCTATCTTCAGCAGTAGGTCACCTTTGTTAACAGATTGGAAATCTTTGACATCCACAGAAACCACTTGGCCTTTTACTTGAGGCGCTACCGACAAAATTTTTGCCCTAACGTAGGCATCTTCCGTGCTTGGATGACTGTCTGAATACTGCCAAGACCAATACATCGCACCAAATGCGATAACACAGAGAGTAAAGAAAAGAGTTTTTACCAGCTTAGATCTGGAGGAAGAATGCTTCGCTATGTCGCCGCTCATTTATATTGTCCACTTGTTCAATTATGTGATCAGTGTAGGACTTTTCGATCTTCCGACAATAAAATGATCTGCAAGGTAAAGATCCAATTTTGCATGTTGCTAAGTGGAGTAAATGATGTGCAATCAAAACGAGGATAAAAAAGAGGGGCAGTCCCCGTAACCGCCCCCAAAGTCATGCCAATAATAGTAATGTGCGTGTAACTACTGGTTTTTCTTAGAACTTGTAACCGCCGCTGATCATAAATACCCAAGGGTTAATTTTGACGTCGGTTTTTTGCTTCGCTCCACCTGCTTTGTAAGTTGCTTCTGTTTCAATGTTTGCGTACCACGCAGCAGCGTTGAGGAACCATTGATCGTTAATCATGTAGTCCACACCAATATTCGCTGCTAGACCGAATGAGTCCTCCAACTTAAGATCTGAAAGGCCAGCGCCTTTACCCGTGCTATTGAAACCCTCATCAAAGAACATGGTGTAGTTGAGACCTGCACCAACATATGGACGGAACTTACTTTGTGGCTCGCCAAAGTAGTACTGCACCATTAGCGTTGGTGGAAGATGTTTGGTGTCCGCGATATCACCAAGACCTAACAAATCTGTTGAGATATCGTGGCTGAATGGTGTTGCTGCTAGAAGCTCTAGGCTGATGTTATCTGTGAACATGTAGCCAAACGTCAAACCAAGCTGCGTATTTGAATCCACTTTCAATTCTTCTTGAGAACCAAGAATCTTATCGCTGCTGTCATTTGGAACGACAGACGCCGCACCAACACGAAGAACGAAGTCACCTTGTTTATGAGCGAAAACACTTGGTGACACGAGTGCAGCAACCACTGCTAGACTGCAGATTGTTTTTTTCATTTTTTATTTCCTTTTATAGGGCTTCGTTATGTCGTACCCAAAGGTGTGCCTGCTGACTGGCCTTAGATTTCAAGTAAACTCATCGCCTTGAAGCACACGGGCATCTATATTTTTTTGAGCTGCGCGCAATCTAGCACATAGAAACCCTACTATTTTGATGGAAATCAATTTGTGAAAAATATAGGTTTTTTGTATAGAGAAACGCCATACCGATCAACAAATTATGCAAATCGGATACAATCCTGTAATGCAAACTGTGCGTGTGAGAAGCTATACATGCTCAACAACACGAATCCTCTCGCTAAGGTCCGTAGACAGCAAAAACTTTTTTCTTCCTCTACGTCTTCTATTTTCAAAAAACCACCTACTTAAAACGCTCATTTGACCCCTTAAAATCGCGATTTGAGGGGTTTGTAAAACACTGAAATACAAGAAGTTATTTTTCTGGAAAATCAGTCACTTGGAGTGCTAGTCTGCTCGCAGCTAAGGAGAAGATATGTTAAAAACCGATCTCATTTTTGAACGAGAAAACTTTTCTCATCACGATTTTCAGAATGCCATCTTTAAAAACTGCCACTTTTATATGTGCAGTTTCGACCATGCCGATCTGCGCGATGCTAAGTTCATCGACTGTCGCTTTATCGAATCCAAAGCGCTAGAGGGGTGTAGTTTTCGCTTCGCGAACTTAAAAGATGCCAGCTTTACAAACTGTATGTTGGCGATGAGCCTGTTTAACGGCGCAAATTGTATGGGCTTGGAGCTGCGTAAGTGCGATCTCAAAGGGGCAAACTTCCAAGGTGCGAACTTTGCTAATCGCGTCAGTAACACCATGTTTTTCTGTTCTGCTTTTATTACTGGCTGCAACCTCACCTACTGTAACTTCGAGCGAGTGTTACTAGAAAAATGTGACCTCTTTGAAAACCGTTGGAACGGAGCGAACCTCGCGGGGGCAACTCTTAAAGGCTCGGATTTATCTCGCTGCGAATTCTCGCCAGAACAATGGGGAGCCTTTAACGTTGAGCAATGTGATCTGACTCATGTCGAACTAGACGGGCTGGATGTTCGCCGCGTTTCTCTGTTTGGTGTTAAAATTTGTGATTGGCAACAAGAGCAATTGCTTGCGCCTTTTGGACTGATCATTATCTAAGGAAAGGCCATGAACCTGTTTAAAGACTTACCGAATAACCTCGACGAGGAAGTGTTCGAAGACCTGCTGACCCACAAAAACCTGCGTATAGAACGCATTGTCTCAACAGGGCAAACCTCGCCCAAAAGTGGCTGGTACGATCAAGAAGAACATGAATGGGTATTGGTTCTTAAAGGAACTGGAGAGCTGACTTTTGAATCAGGTGCAGTGAAACGACTTGAGGCAGGCGATCACATTACGATTCCAGCTCATACTAAACACAAAGTGAGCTGGACTGACCCAACGCAAGAAACCATTTGGTTGGCAGTGTTTTATCAATAAACACAAAACGATCTTAAATCGAAAAATAGGCGCTGAATTTGCTCGATACTACCAAGCCGTCACTGGCACTGTTTGATTTTGATGGCACCATTACCCGAGAGGATATGTTTAGCCTTTTCCTCCACTATTCTGCTTATGGCCTGCGCAAGCGAGTAGGAAAGGTCGCTATCATGCCATTTTATGCGCTGTACAAACTCGGAGTGTTACCCGCTCGTCTTATGCGTCCGCTCAGCAGTTTTATTGCATTTTCAGGGAAAGAAACGCAGCAAATTGAAGCGATTGGCGCTCAGTTTGCCCATGAAGTGATCCCGCTGTACTTACGGCCAGAAGCGATGGAAAGGTTGGCGTGGCATCAACACAGAGGCGATACCATTGTGGTGGTGTCGGCATCACTCAATGCGTATCTCAAGCCTTGGTGTGAAGCGAACGGTTACCGCTTGCTGTGCAGTGAACTGATCTCAGAACAGCCAAAACTGAGTGGCTTTTACCAGCAAGGTGATTGCAGTTTAGAAAGAAAAGTCTCGCGCGTTAAGGCGGCGTTTTCGCTCGACGAGTTTGAGTCTATTTATGCCTACGGTGATACACACGAAGACATTCCGATGCTCAAACTGGCAGACTACGCGATGCTCAACTGGATCGAGTGGAGAGCAAGCGAATAACGATATGTGCTCTGATTTTCAAGACAACCACTCCGCCAAAGTGGTCGTTTTAGACTGAAAAAACAAACCCTTCTCACATGAGAAGGGTTTTATTGATCAGGGCCCGAATAAATGGCTTAACGCCATACACCCCATTGACCCGTTGTGCCTGGTTCCTCACCAGACGTCCACCACTGGGCAGTCCATTCTTTACCGTTGTGCGTCACCACATCACCTTGGTCGTAAACGGCCGTCTTGTCCCATAAGTTGGTTGGTTCAACTGGTGGCGGTACATCCGCTTTGATCAGTGACAACGCATAACTGAAGTCTGCGCTTGGCGCTAATACTTGGTTCGCATTCACGTTCTTACCATCGAACATGTAGTGGTTCATCTCTTGATGCCAAATGCCCACATACCAATCGCCCGTTTGCTGCGCGTTAAATTGATCCGCAATTTCTGCCGCCCAAGTCGTCGTATTGTTTGCGCTGATTGGCAGTGAAATATCAACAATTTCATTGCCTGTCGCATTAAACGTACGGAAACGGATGGTGTCACCCGCTTCTACTGGTCCAAAACCTTGCTGAACAAAGTAGCCCAGAGATGTCAGATTATTACCCGGTTCGGTTGGATCAACGGGGTCAGTCGGCAGCGTCGTACCTGTTCCGTTTAACGTAATGTCACTACAGTTGTAGAAACCTTCACCAGCCACATCAATGCGCTGCCAACGAGTATAAAGCACTGCATCGCCCGAGCGCTCAGCTGGGAAAGTCACCTGTATACGGTAGCGTTTTTCCGCATCAACATACACATCACCTGCGGTGTCGATCAGCTCTAAATCACTCCAAGTAAGAGGCTTTGAATCATCATAGGTCGGCTTGGTGAGATAGAATTCCCAGTATGATGGGTTGTGCGGCGCCTTGCCGTAAAACACCAATTCAATCTGGTTATTTGCATCTGGCGTAACATTGGTGCGCTGCCAGTTTGGAGAAGGAATGTTCAAGCCTTTCTTAGCCGCATCTCCAGCAGAACACAGTTCGCCGTCACGGACTACGGCTTTAACATGCTCCATATCTCGGTAATTTGGTACGTTTGCTGCAATTTCACTGCGTTGCACAAACGGGTAAGCACCAGATTCTTCAAAAGCCGCTTTACACGCTTGGTTGGGGATCTCATTAGTCCAAAAACCACCGTCTAAATAACACGTATTCTGACGAGCACTTGGAAATTCTACCCAGCCGTGGGCGTTGACGTTAAATGAGCTCAATGCGGCAACAGCGCTTAAGCTCAAAAGAGGAAGTGTTACATGTGATTTCATCGTTCATCCTTAAATTTGCTGACTCGCCGCTCATGAACACAAGCGGTTTAAGCAAAACTAGCAGGATGAGATTATTTCGAAGGTGAGAATAAAGGTGGAAATTGTAAGAGTGCCATCTGCTTTCCAGCATTTGTTGTGTACTTATCTCATACTCGACTGACTCTTTCGAGTCACTTCAAATTCATGTGCCACAAAACCATGCCACTCTTGACCGACTAACGTTCGTCTTTCGGTGTGTCCATTACCACCATGGTTGTGATCGACTTGACGTGCTCACACTCACCCAGTACATCGGCATGGAACGCTTTATATGCGGCTAAACTTTGCGTTTCTACGCGTATTAAATATTCATTAGCTCCCGTAATATTGTGACATTCCACCACTTCATCCACAAAGCGCACGTGTTCTTCAAAACCAAGCTGTGCTTGCTTAGAGTGCGAGGCCAAACCAATCGACACATAAGCGACAAAACCCACGCCAAGTTGCTGATTATCCAGTACTGCTCGGTAGCCTTTGATCACGCCTTTACGCTCTAAATCTTGCACTCGGCGTAAGGTTGCAGACGGAGATAAACCAACGCGTTCCGACAGCTCCACATTGGAGATTCTTCCATCTCGTTTGAGCACTTGCAATATTCTTTCGTCAAATCTATCCATGATGATGTTTCATTGCTTATTTAGTTTCTAATCATCAAATAAAAGCACAATATTGACCTCAGTTCTACTTATAGTTGTTCTCAACTTATCGAGAACTGATTCAAGGAACAATCTATGGAATATCATCAACTGGGCGCTTTGGCGTTGTTCGCTTTTGTCTCCACTTTTACGCCGGGTCCCAATAACATTATGTTGATGACCTCAGGGGCAAATGTTGGATTTAAACGCACCATTCCACACATGTTGGGCATTACCTTCGGTTTTGGTGCCATGCTGATTTTAGTAGGCATTGGTTTGATGAGTCTCTTCAACGCTTACCCGATTACTCACTCCATTTTGAAAGTATTGAGCTTGAGTTATTTGCTGTACTTGACGTACAAAATCGCCACGAGCGGCAAAACCGAAGCAAAACACGATTTTCGCCCAATGTCTTTTTTAGGGGCGGTGGCATTCCAATGGGTGAACCCGAAGGGTTGGTCGATGGCGTTGACGGCCATTACGGTATACACCAGTGGCGGTTCTTGGCTTGAACTGACTTTTATCGCGGGTATCTTCTGCTTAGCTAACTTGCCATCGGTAACATTTTGGACTGCGGCAGGCATGCAACTTCAACGCTGGTTGACCACATCTAGGCGTGTAAAAGGGTTTAACTATGGGATGGCAGCGCTTTTACTGCTGTCGACTATCCCAATGATATAGAAGACAAAATATCCGTAAAACCGTGATCTAATACAAAGTTCAGGTAGATACTGAATCAATAATCATAATCTAACGCCACTTTTGGACAATGCCAGGGTCATAGTAGCGAAGCAATGCGCTATTTATTAAAAGCACGCTAATCATAAGCCACAGCTATTTTTATGTTCGTTGCTTGCTCGCAGTAACTGCGATGAATCTATCACCCTGGCCAAAAGCTCATGAGCTTAAGGTCCTTTACACAAGGAGCGTTACACAATGCACACTCGCAAGCTTATTCTTGCTGCCACTTTTGGATTATTATTGGCGGGTTGCAGTCAAACATCCACTACAACCGATGCTGAAATGATTCCACCCGAGTATCCAGTGGATTATTTCTTTAAAAACAGCGAAGTTTCTAGCTATCAAATCTCTCCTGCTGGTGACTACATCTCAATGATGAAGCCATGGCAAGACCGTAAGAACGTCTTTGTTTATCCCACAGATAACCCCGATCAGATAAAACGCGTCACATCCGTAACAGGGCGCGACATTGCATACTACTACTGGGTTGGCGAAGACACCGTAATTTACTCTCGTGATACGGGAGGAGATGAGAACTTTTATCTCGTGACGGTTAATGTCAAAACAGGCGAAGAGAAAACCATCACACCGACATCCGGTGTTGTGGCATACGTTATCGACACACTAGACAATCAACCCGATGACATTTTGATTTCGAGTAACGAGCGTAACCCGCAAGTCTTTGATGTCTATCGACATAATCTAAAAACAGGCGAAAATACTCTCGTCGCGCAAAACCCGGGCAATGTGCGCTCATGGGGTACCGATCACGATGGCAACATTCGTGTCATCACCACATCAGATGGTGTTAATACCTCCGTTTTATATCGCGATACGGTTGAAGATGAATTTAAGCCGCTAAAGAATCTCACTTTCAAAGAGAGCTTTAGCCCCATTTCATTCACGCCGGACAACAAAAACTTATATGTGGCATCACGAATTACGCGTGATAAATCAGCCATCGTTGAATACGATGTAAAAGCCAATAAAGAAATACGAGAAATCTTCTCTCACCCGGAAGTTGACGTGAATAGCGCTCACTACTCTGAAGCGCTTAATAAGCTGGTTTCAGTCTCTTACGTGACAGATAAAAACCACTATCACTTCTTAGATGATTCCTACCAACAAACCTTCGAGCGCCTCTCAGAGAAACTGCCAAATGTAGAAATTTCTGTAACCAGTGCGACGCGAGATGAAAGTAAAATGATTGTCGTCACCTACAGCGATGTCGATCGACCAAATTACTACTTCTACGATCGTAAAGCAGACAAATTGGAGAAATTGGCAGAAAACGCTCCATGGCATAAGCCAGAACATATGGCGAAGATGACGCCTATCCAATACACCGCTCGCGATGGAGAAACCATTCATGGGTACCTAACGCTGCCGAAGGGTCGAGAAGCCAAAGATCTGCCTTTGCTTGTGCTCCCACACGGTGGTCCATGGGCTCGTGATCACTGGGGATTTCAGCCTGAGGTACAATTATTCGCTAACCGTGGTATCGCCGTGCTGCAAATGAACTTCAGAGGCTCAACTGGTTATGGTCGCGAGTTTTGGGAGAAGTCGTTCAAGCAATGGGGACAATCCATGCAGGATGACATTACCGACGGTGTCAAATGGGCTACCGAACAAGGTTACGCACAAGATGGCAACGTATGTATTTATGGTGCCTCTTATGGCGGCTACGCAACTCTGGCGGGGGTGACATTCACTCCTGATTTGTATAAGTGCGGAATCGACTACGTTGGCGTATCTAACTTATTTACCTTTATGGACTCCATTCCACCTTATTGGGCACCATTCCTTGCAATGTTACACGAGCAAGTAGGCAATCCGAATGATTCTGAAGACGCGAAAATGATGAAAGCCTACTCACCAGTGTTCCATGTCGACCAAATTAAGGCACCCTTATTGGTTCTACAGGGAGCACAAGATCCACGCGTGGTGAAGAGCGAGTCAGACCAAATCGTTAATGCACTGCGTGAACGAGGCGTCGAGGTCGAATACATCGTGAAGGAAAATGAGGGGCACGGATTCCGCTCTTTAGAGAACCGTCTTGATGGTTACCAAGCGATGGATAGATTCCTAAAAACACATTTACTTGAGCAGACTCAGTAAGCCTTTACATCGTTAAGTTCGAGAGGGCATGTTGGCGTGCCCTTTCTTATTTTTTCTACGTATTTTGCTCGCCCCAGTCCCCAGTACTACTGCAATACTCCAATAATCCAGCTCAATTCACAGTGTAAATTTATATAAAGACACTACCCTCTTATGAGAGATCTTGATAACCTTAAATGAGAAAGAGAATAATTATCGAGTAGAGTCAAAGATGAAGAAGAAGCCTCAACCTAAAACGATTGTTGTCACAGATACAGAGACAATTACCCCAAATATGCAGCGTATTACTTTGCAAGGTGAAGCGCTAAGCCAGTTTCCACGCGACTGCGAAGGTAGCTACATCAAGCTATTGTTCAATGAGATGGGCGGTACCGATTTGAGCACGCTAAGCGACGATGACCGACCATTAATGCGAACCTATACTATTCGTCGTTTCCATCCGGAAATACACACCATCGAAGTCGACTTTGTCCGCCACACCACACAAGATTTACAGTGTGGCTTTGCCGCACGTTGGGCAATGGCCGCGCAAAAAGGCGACACGATCAGCATCGTGGGGCCGGGTAGCATCTCCAACTTAAATACTGAGGCGGATTGGTTCTTCATGGCTGCCGATATGACGGCACTTCCAGCGCTTTCTGCGAAAATTCGTACGTTGCCAGAAGAGGCCAAAGGCTACGCAGTGATCAGCGTGATGTCTCCAGCCGACATCCAACCCCTACACGCGCCAGCAGGCATGGAGTTGATTTGGCTAACCGAAGGGCAAACCT
This sequence comes from Vibrio sp. JZG120, assembly GCF_053890955.1. Classification (NCBI taxonomy): domain Bacteria; kingdom Pseudomonadati; phylum Pseudomonadota; class Gammaproteobacteria; order Vibrionales; family Vibrionaceae; genus Vibrio; species Vibrio sp. JZG120. The sequence goes on along the minus strand of NZ_JBSRRK010000002.1, from coordinate 402,895 downwards.
TGGCTGATAGCGTTCGCGAACTCGAGTGGTTAGATGGTAACGCTTCGATATGGTGTGCGTGTGAGTTCGATTCAATGCGTGCGCTGCGCCAATATTTCCGCAATGAGAAAGAAGTCGATCGCGAGAATATCTACATCAGCAGCTATTGGAAGCAAGGCGTGTCTGAAGATGGGCACAAAGTGATTAAACGTGAAGACGCGGAATCCAACCAATAGTGGTTCATGTCTTTTCGATTCCAGCTCTCATCCCAATAAAAACGCCCGGCATCACCGGGCGTTTTTCATCATCATGTTTGACGTAATCAGTGTTTGTAAGACTCCGGCACGTCCGCAATGTAAATCGCAGGAACGCCTTCAAAGTCACTGGTAAACAACACGCCATCATCGTTCGGTGTGAATGACGGATGCGGGTGAGTAATTTGGCGATCGCCATCCAACACATCCCAAGATGTGCTGTGCTTACACAGTTTTTGCGCCGATTTCGCTTTTGTGTTCAATATATACAAGAACGGGTCATTTTCGATGTTGTAGCTGTCTGCATCTGCAACATCAACTGGCGCATCGCAACCATCACCGACCATCAAAGAACCATCGAAGTTACTCATGAGGTGAGAACAAGGTGGCATCACCATCACTTCTTCATTCTCTAATGTCTCTGGGTTAGCTTTGTAAATCACGCGATCAGTTTGACCTTTGAAGTAAGAAACGTACGCCATTGCGCTGCCATCTGGAATCCAGAACTCGTGCGTGCACGATTCACCTTCTGCGTGCTCTTTGATCTTACGAACGTTGCTGCCATCTTCATTGACCAGCCACATGCGCGCATCCACCAAATCATGCGGACCTTCATGACAGAAACCAACCGTTGAGTCATCAAACGGACGGTAAATCGGGTGACCTAGCCACGCAGTGTCTTGATGGATCACCTCCAGCTCACCGGTTTCGATATCCACTTTAATTAGGCGGCAAGTTGGATTGGTGTGGTAGAACTCGGCAAACTTTTCCCACGATGTCAGCGGTTGCCAATCACGTTTTAAAATCTCGATGCCGACTAACTTGGTACAGTCAGAATTTGCCACCCAAGTACCGTAGCCTTTCCACTCTTCATCGACCGTATAAATGACTTGTTCTTCCAGCGTTTCTAAATCGACTTTCATCAAATTCAGTTCGTTTTTCACGTAGAAAAAGGCACGCTCATCCGTCGAAATGAAACCGCCAAAGGTGTTGTCACCTTTACCTTCCGTCAGTTGGACTGCTTGTTGCGTTTCAAGGTTAAGCAGGTAATAGTTGCGATTTCCGTCGAAATCACCTGCAAACAGCAGCTTTTTTCCATCCTGAGTAAAGCACTTCTGGTAAAAGTAGTTACGGTGACAAATCACGTCCGTTGGCGTTAATCGCGTCACTTTCACTTGGGTATCACTATCAACAAACGTTTCGAAGTTGAGAGTAATCACATCACCTTTAGCCATAATATATCTCCACAAAAGGGCTGCCCAAGCGAGGGCAGCCAAAACAAAAATTCAGATTATTGGGTCGTTGTCGCGGCTACTTTAGAGGGCTGCGTGTCTAGCTTGGCACTCTTCTTCAAGCCGTAGCCCACAGCAAAGACTGACGCTGCACAGGCAAGGAACAATAAGCGGCCCCATAGTGGGTTTGGAATCAACACCATCAGTGTTAAACCTGCGGCCATGTAGATAACCAGCGTACCCAATTTCGCGCGTTGCATGCGGTCAACAATGTCTTGGCCTTCTTCTGCAACACACTCGGTGTCCACATCTTTAAAGAATTCCGCCGTTGTCTCTTTGTGCGTGTCTGTTTCTTCTTTGTAGAACAGAGTCGATAGGCAGAAGAAACCAGCAGTAAAGACAAGGTGAGCAGCAATGGTGATCATTGTGCGCATTTCACCTGCTTCGCGGCGTGTTAGCTCATCCATACCGAACCAGCTACCAACAAATTCTGGAGTGAAGATTTTCACCACTGACCAAGAGACAAACATACCAACCACAACTGTTGCCCATGGTGCCCATTTCGGCGTTCTGCGAATGATGATGCCAAGGAACAATGGAACTAGGATTGGTGATTGAAGTAGCGTCGCCACTTGCATCATTAGGTCAAACAAGCTTAGGTGTTTCAGTGAGTTGAAGAACTGAGCCATCATGATAACGAGGATGCCGTTCACCAAACATGCGATTTGACCAGCACGCAGTAGCTCTTTATCCGAAGCTTGGCCTTTACGCACGATGTTTGAGTAGAAGCTGCGAACGAAAATACCTGAGTTACGGTTTAGTGCTGAGTCCATCGAAGACATGGTCGCCGCAAACAGACCTGCCATGAGCAGACCAACGGTGCCTAGAGGCATTGTTTCACGAGCGAAGACAAGGTAAACCGCATCGCTTGCTTTCGCACCCAATGATGAGTATTGCGTTGCTGCATCTGGGTACAGGATTGCTGAAGCCCAAGGTGGGATGAACCAAATTACCGCGCCAAATAGCATCATCACAAGCGCCATCAGCGCAGCTTTGCTTGCGTTTTTCGAATCTTTCGCGTTAAGGAAACGGTAAGACTCCTGCATGTTGTTGATACTTTGCAGCTGTTTCACTACGAAGAAGATGAACGTACAAACTAACAGTAGTGGGTAGTTCATATCTGGGCCCATGATGAAGCCACCAGGGAAGTTCTCAACGATCTCGCCAGGGCCACCAACGACGTACAATGCAACTGCCGCACAAGCAATGGAGATAACCGCAACAACCAGCGTTTGAATAAAGTCCGACGCCACTACGCCCCACGCACCACTCAGCAATGAGATAGCCAATACCGCAAGGCCAGTCACCCAAATAGTAGTCACGATGTCGGCATTAAATACCGCAGAAGCAAACACACCCAAACCGTTTAGCCAAACACCCGCGTTAATCACACTTAACGGAATGATTACCCAAGTGAAAAACTGCTCGTTAGTGTTACCAAAGCGGCGTTTTACCCCTTCAGTTGGTGTATCGACTCGCATTTGGCGGAAGCGGCGAGCAAAGTAGAAGTAAGCGAAAACGTACGCCACCATGTTGCCAACAAACACGGCCAATACCGCGAAGCCATCGTTAAACGCTTTACCCGCTGCACCGGTAAACGTCCATGCAGAGAACTGAGTCATAAATGCTGTGGCACCAACCATCCACCAAAGCATCTTACCGCCCCCGCGGAAATAGTCGCTGGTACTATTGCTTGCCATTTTTTTGAACAGCAAGCTGATTGCCACCATCAGGGCAAAGTAGCCTGCTATTACTAAGTAATCGTATTCCATAATAGAAACCTCGAAACGCTGTTTTAATTTAGATAAATTATATTTTCAAAAAACAAAACTAACTGAGACAAAAATCAAAACAACGGTTCATTTTTTATTTTTTGCGTTCAAACGTGATGAAGATCAATAGTGAGCGTCTTGTAAATAATTGCGGATCCATACTCGTCGTTGCTGCATTCCCTTAGTTAATCTTAGAACCAAAAAGAGATTGTCACTGACAAGTCGAAAAGCGTAAAAATGCGACCGTTGTAAGGTGAGTTTTGACGAAAAAAAGGGCTCCTGAGAGCCCGTAGTTACTCGTTAGTGAATAAGTTGCTTAAGCTGCATCGCCTCTTGCTTACCCGGAATGGCTTGCTGGGTATCAATCACCGACGCTTGCTTTAATGGCGCGAGCGTTTTGCTGTCGACCGCTTTGCCATCACTGGTGTAAGTCGTGCCATTTTCGACCAACGCATTGCCAGTCGATTTCGCACTGTTGATCACGTCGTCATATTTGCTGCTGACGTGGAATCGGTAAGAACGGTTATTGGTGAACGTGCCTTGCTCAATCTCGCCGGAATATGGGCTCTTACGGAACAAGTAGTTGAAGCGCTTGTTATCAATCGACACGTTGTCGCTCAATACCAGTGCACCAGGGTTAAAGTTGTCCGTAAATCCGTCCATATTGTTATTGAAAGACAGGCTGTTTTTCACCACATGTGGAACCGGAATCCCCTCGCCGCCTAGCTTGAAGCCGTTACCAATCGTGCCACCCTTGTTGGCAACATCGAGTGTGCGCCCGTTGCTGAAAGAGATGGAATCCAAAATGGTCACCGCACCGTTTGCGCCATCTTCCACTTTGTTGAACAAGTCCCAACCGTCATCAATGTTGTGGTGAGACAAACAACGGATGAAGGTGTTGCCATCGCCGATACGCATCTTGGCCGCAAAACCGTCTGCGTTGATCTGCGAAGGATCCATGTTGTTGTAGCTTTCGCTTTCAATCACTTGGTTGTAACTTGCCCACAGTGCGCGGCCAATGTTTTCAGGAGAGGTGATCACGAAACCAGTATCTGGAGCGCCGTGTGTCACCATTTTTTCGAAGGTGTTGTGGCTACCATGAACAATGAACTGCGCACCCGCAACTTCAATACCTTGGTAATGCCAGTAATTTGCCTCGTGACGAAGTTCCGAAACAAAGCGAACATTGTCTCTTTCCGCACGTAGGTGCTTGAGCTTGTCGACACTGCCACTCGCCGTCAGCGGGATTTCCATCCCTTGGTAGTCACCATCTTTCAAAATGATGGTGCCACCAGCAGGAAGCAGTTCTACTGCGGTAGCTAAATCAAGCGGTTGTGCTTGAGATCCGTTGCCTTTGTCGCTGCCGTTTGGTGCAACATACAGCGTCATTGGGTCTGGCAGAGAAACAACGTCAACGCTGTAACGATGCGCTTGTGTCTCTTTGTTTGGGCCGTCAATGGCGGTGAATCTCACTTCCATTTGATTCGCGCCGCTATCGAGTGTCAGCCACTGGCTGAACAACTCGCCCGCCGTCACGGTTTGCTTCGCAACCACTTTGTCATTGTGCAGAACTTCAAATTCGCCCGAGTAGTTGGCACGAGCTTGAACCGGATACTCCTTGGTTGCAGATCGAGGTGAAGAAGCGATTTGGAATACCAATTCTCCCTGCTTGGCCGCGTATTTTGGAGCGTCCACGGTATCCGCCGCAGCAAGCTGCAAATCGACATTGCTCACCGTCATTTTTGCATTGCGTGACGCAAAGAAGCCGACGTATTGCGAGTCTGAGTTTTGCATTTCAACGATATTGGCATTCGCGCCTTTTACCGCTTGCTCAACGAATTTTTCGCCATTACGGTAGCTGACTTTGAAACCATCATTGGTGCGTGTCAGCGTCATGCGGTAGGTTTCAGCCGTGCCGTAAGGCACCCCTTCCACATAATCGACACGGCTTAAACGGTTACCCGGTGTTCCCCAAGGTTGATAAACGCCTTCACGAAACGATGCGTTGATGTTGGTCATGCCATCGTTCGTGCGGGTGTGAGAACGCATTAGGTTCATCACCATGTTCGATGCAGACGGAAACTCTTCATGGCCCTCAGGTTGCGGCACTAAACGCTCGGCACCTAGAATGTCGCGCACCATCAAACCTGCGCCTTCTTGGCGGTTGGGTGTCGCGCCCGTTTCTGGGCCAAGCTGTTCAAGCACCACATCGGCACTGAGGGTAAAGTTCACATCGGTTGGTAGCTCGGTGTAGTAAAAGGTGAGTCCTTCATGCGAGTTAGCTAACTTGCCGCCGCGGCTTTCAATGGTAAATGTGGACGCTAACTTGCCAGCAGCGACAGCCTCACCATTGACCGTCACTTGGTTCACGCCGACTTTTTCCGGCAAAATGGTTGAGCCAAAGTTCATGTCGGTCGATTGACCAAAAGTGATCGCTTTCCAAGTCAGGTCTTCGACCTTAATCTCAGCAGCGTGTGCGACTGGGGCCAATATGGCCGCCAGACACAAGGCTAAAGTGTGTTTTTTCATGGTCACTTTTCCTTGTTAGAAGTTGTATTTCAAACCGACACGGAAACGAGGAACATATTCATCTTTAAACTCTGAGCCGTCACCCTTGTGCGTGATAGCCGCGATAGCGAAGAATGGAATCACGCCACTTTCTAACTTGGTGTATTCGCCTTTAAAGTCGATCAGCTGATCATGACCTTTGTCTTTCCAGCCACCTTCACCGCCATGAATATCTTTGTACTCCGCTTCTACGCCAAGCTTGCCCCATTCAAACTTACGGTTTGCGTAAAGGTTGAGCTGGTTGTAGCGCGAGTCGTCCGTGTTTTTGTACCCATGACGAATACGCGCAGCGACATCCCACTCGTCATTGATTTTGTACGCGCCAGTCAAGTTGTACTTGAACACTGACGCACCCGATGGGCTGGCATCAATGTTAATGCCCGGCGTTAGAGAGAAATTGTCGGTCGCTTTCCAACGGTAGCTCACGCCAGTTTCATGGCCTGCATTGCCCATGTGACCATCTTTGTAGTTCCATTTTGCTTCCACGCTAAAACCGATTTGGTTGTCGAAACGGTGAGAAACGTAAATACGATCTCGATGTTCGTCACCATCACGATCAGGCACATATTCATGACGAATATCCACCGATGCGGCAGCCGCTAAACCAGAAGTCATTGCAAGTAAGAGTGCAGAAGTAAGGTATCTAACTTTCATTTTGAAACACCATTTTATTTTATAATAAATCTTGTTTTAATATATTCATTATTACGTACTGATAAAGTTCTTATCGGTATTTTTGTGATCTTTAAAACGGTGTTTTAATTTTTTCGTGAGCTATGACACATGACTTTATTGGATTCGATGATCGTAATGATCTATCTGCTCTTTATTGGGATCGCTGCGTGGCTATTTCGCCGCTTTTCCACCTCGTCGAACGGCTTCCTTCAAGGTGGAGGAACCATGATGTGGTGGATGGCTGGCGCGACAGCATTCATGACGCAATTTTCAGCGTGGACGTTTACGGGTGCCGCTGCCAAAGCGTATGAAGATGGCATCAGCGTGATGTTCATCTTTTGGGGAAATGCGTTGGGATTTTTCGTCGCGGCGGCGTTTTTTGCGCGTCGCTATCGAAGGTTACGCGTAGAAACCGCCATGGAAGTGATTCGAGTACGGTTTGGCCACACATCAGAACAGCTATTCACATGGTTAAGCTTTCCGCTGACTTTGATCGCCTGTGCTATTTGGATGAACGGATTGGCGTCTTTTTTCTCTGCCGTTTTTGCCATTGAGATGTCGACCACCATTCTCGCTATGGGGGTGATCGTCACTTTGATCGCCGTGAGTGGCGGCGCGTGGACGGTGTCTGTGACGAATGTGATTCAATTAGTTTTGCTGATCGCCATTACTCTAGTGATCGGCTATACCGCACTGCAACACTTTGACTCACCAAGCGAAGTGTTTGCGTACACCACGCCAATTTATGGTGAACAGATCAGGATGCCGTCTCTGTTTGTGATGTGGGCAATCGCCATGCTGCTGCAACAAACCATGAGTAATAACCACACCTTGAGCTGCTATCGCTTTCTGACCACCGCCAACGATAAAGACGCCACCAAGGCCGCATTCGTTGCTGGTGTGCTGTTTGTTTTTGCCCCTGTACTGTGGTTTATGCCAGCGTGGTTCGTGGCAGCGCAAAACATCGATTTACTGGCGATTTATCCTGCACTAGAGCAGAGTGCGAACAACGCCGCTTATCTTTACTACATCCAACATTACATGCCTCAAGGTTTACTCGGATTGGTGATGGTGGCATTGGTGGCCGCGACCATTGCACCGCTTTCATCAGCACACAACCGCAACGCTGGCATTGTGGTCAAAAGCCTCTACCAAGTGTGGTTCAACCCAAATGCTACCAGTCGTCAGCAGTTGATGGTTGGAAAAATTGCGACGATAGTATCTGGCGTATTAGCCACGGTCACAGCTTTGCTGCTGGCGTCTGTTGAGTCGTACAGCTTGTTCGACATGATGATTGTGTTCGCGGCGTTCATTCAGATGCCAATCAACATCCCATCTCTGCTTGCGCTTGTCAGCTTGAAAACACCAAACTGGTCGGGATGGGCCACCGTTATGGTCGGATGCGCAGTATCGCTCTTTATGATTTTTATCTTTGATGTACAGTGGCTCTCTTCCTCACCGTTAACGCCAAGAGAAAGCAAAGACCTGTCCGTGGTCGCAACGCTTGCCGTTCATTTACTGGTGACGGGAGGCTTCTTCCTGTCTGCTCGGGTCTTTTATGCCAAAGAGTCACCATCAATCCAGCAAAGTCGCACTGCACTTGCGATTCAACTAGCCACACCGATCAGCGACGAGGAGCAGTCCCCTATCAATCATAAGCAAGGGCTTTATGTCGGCTCCATCACAGCGTTGGCGGGCATGTTACTGATTCTTGCCGGCGTCGTGTTAGCGGGCTCTTCTCAATCCATCTTTGTCGCAATTGGCTGCATTGTGTTGCTGTTTAGCTTGTTCCTACTACAACCTACCCTGCACTCTAAACGTGCTTGGCAGAAACAAAAAACTAAGTAAGTAAACCGTGTTGGGCGCGTTGTTTTGTGTCGCGCCTAATGGAAAGTTGGATTTTTAACTCGCCAAAACTGCACATAAAAAAACGCCTACGGTGGAGCCGCAGGCGTTGGCAAATTGCTCAAAAGATCGTTCGACTATCTACGATAGTTCTCGGTGCTAACCGGGGTGAGGAATTATTCGATAATTCCCGCAACTTCACGAACCAGCTTCGCCAGTTCATCCCATTGCTCGTTGTCAATCAAATCGCCGGGTACCATCCAAGTACCACCACACGCTAAGACTGAAGAAATAGACAAGTAATCTTTAACATTGCTTGGGCTCACGCCACCGGTTGGCATGAATTTTACAGGGTAAACCGCAGACAATGCTTTTAGCATCGCGACGCCGCCTGACGGTTCTGCTGGGAAAAACTTCAGCGTACGCAGACCCATTTCCATTGCTTGTTCAACCAAGCTTGGATTGTTGACACCAGGGACGATGGTCACGTTGCGCTGTTGGCAGTATTTCACCGTAGTTGGGTTGAAACCTGGGCTCACAATAAAGTCCACGCCCGCATCAATCGCTTCATCCACTTGCGCGCTTGTCAGCACAGTTCCCGCGCCAATCAACATCTCTGGGTACGCTTCGCGCATGTTTTTGATCGCTAAAGCGGCATCTTCAGTACGGAACGTCACTTCAGCACATGGCAGGCCATTTTCAATCAGCACCTGTGCCAGTTTCACTGCCTTGCCTGCGTCTTTGATCGCGATAACAGGGACTACTTTAATTTCTGAAAGTTGTTGGTTCAGATCTTTCATTTCATCGTTCCTTAAATAGTTGGCATCGCTTGGCTTGGAATGATCGCGCCGCGATGTTGAATAACCGTGCCAGCCACTTTGTGCCCAGCAAGCGCAGACTCAGCAACGTCTCCGCCTAAAATTCGTTTTGCAAGATAACCCGCACTAAAAGAATCACCCGCCGCCGTGGTATCCACCACAGCATCAACCTTCAAGGCCGCAACGGTGTGTTGTTGATCTTGTGTTACAACAAAGCAGTCGTCCGCGCCACGTTTCACGATGATCTCTTTCACGCCAAAGTTTTTCGTACGGCTGATCGCTTCATCTTCGTGCTTATCTCCCCACAGCATGACCTCGTCATCGAAGGTCAAAAATGCCATGTCGGTGACGCTGAGGATCTTTGAGTAAAAATCACGAGCTTGCTCGATGTTAGGCCAGAGCTTAGGGCGGAAGTTGTTATCGAATGCGATTTTCACACCTTCTTTACGGCACATTGTTAGCAGCTCAATCAACATCTGACGACAATCGTCCGAGATGATCGCCAAGCTAATGCCACTCAGGTAGATCATTTGATGCTGACAAAGATCTTTCACCAACGACAGCAATGCTCGCTCACGCAACCAGTATTTTGCCGCCGCATCATTACGCCAGTAAAAGAAGCTACGCTCACCATCTTCGGCGGTTTCAATCGCGTAGATGCCTGGCAATTTATCTTCAGAAAGGTAGACCATGTCCGTATTGATCCCCTCTTCACGCCATGCCGTTAGCATTTCACGACTAAACGGATCATGTCCTAATCCCGTCACATACGAAGTTTCGACCCCGTGTTGTTTGGTTAGACGAGAAAGATACACCGCGGTATTGAGCGTATCACCGCCAAAACCTTGCTGTAGCACGCCGTCATGTTTTTTAAGCTCCACCATACATTCGCCGATGATGGCGACACGACTGATTGGGTTCATGGGAAGTCTCCTCAGTATTTGATGTCGCCATTATTGCAATTACAAAACCAGTTAACAATAAAAATAAAACAACGGTTCATTTATTTCGTGAGCTTGATCTATCTGCGTGCTTTCTCGGTCAGATTTTGTAGCCATGCAGAGAGCAATTGCGGCCACGCCGCGACAGGCAAACCTTGCGCATCGCGAATACCAAAACCGTGTTTACCTTGCTCAAACAAGTGCATTTCGGTCGCGATTTCGTGCTGGCGAAGTGCTTGCCAAAACACGAGGCTGTTTTCCGCACTCACGGCGGTATCGTCACTGGCATGTAAAAGAAAACAAGGCGGCATGTCTGACGTCACCTGTTTTTCTAGCGAAAATCGGAGAAGGTCAGATTCACGTTCCAAATTAGCCAGTAACTCGGCACGCGAGCCCATGTGCGCAATATCGATGTTCATACTGATCACCGGGTACATCAAAGCGCAAAAATCGGGCTTGGCAGATACACGCTCCGCCTCATCTTGAAGAGGATAAATATCCAATGCGTGATTCGTCGCTAAGCTCGCTGCAACGTGTCCGCCAGCCGAGAAACCTAAAACACCAATCGATGATAAGTGAGACGCCAAAGGCAACCGACGCACCAAACGCATTGCTCGCTGCGCGTCCGCCAGTGGCGTCCAAGATCCAAATTCGTGCCCTTCGTTTGGCATGCGATAGGTCATCACAAACACTGTAAAACCTGCTTGGTTCAACACGCGTGCGCTGTCCGTCCCTTCTTTATCCACCGAGACTCGCTGATAACCACCACCGGGCATCAATAAAATACCAATCCCGTTGGATTGCTCTGGTTCAAACACGACAATTTCGGGATGCGTGATCTCAAACACTGCGCGATCTGGTAACAACTCGTTCGGATTTCTTTCTTGATAACTTTGCACCAGATGGGAGGGGATTTGAGGCTCAGACCACAAAGGCAAAACGAGATGCTCAGGAAACCAAGTCTGTAGTGAAGTAATCGGCGCAACGTGCATGGCATTCTCTCCGGCTTAAAAACAAAAAAAGCCAGCACAATGGCTGGCCTTAACCTATTTCCCGATAAAATGAGTGCTTAGTCTAGTAGCGACTTCACATATTCTGCAATTTCAGGTACTTGGCAGTGCGCAAAGAAACACTCTTGGAATTGCGTGCTGCCTACTGCAGTTTTCACTAGCTCTTGGTCGATAGCACGTAGACCTTCAACCACGTCTTTTGCTACCGCTGATTTCACGTTGTTTAGGATAGCCGCGTTCGCTTGCTGAGGTGCTGCTCGCTCAATTGGGTAACCTTCGCCGCGTTTGCCTGTGAACGCTTTTTCGAAGATGTAACGAACGTTCAATTCACCCGCCCAACCAAAACCTTTCGCAAATGCTAGAGAAATCGCATTGCCGTTATTGATTTGGTTGAACAGGAACGCGTCTGATGGCTCTAGGCAGTAGCCACAAACAACGCCAGGGTGTAGGTTGCAAGACATCAATGCACCTTGGCCAGTACCACAACCAGTTACCACGAAGTCCACAGCTTTTGAGTTCAGCAGAATGCTCGCCATGATACCTAGGTGAATGTAAGTTAAGTGATGGTCGTTTTCATCCGTCATACCAACGTTGAAAACATCGTGACCAAGGCCACCTGCTACAGAGTTAAGCTCGCCAGCCACCATTGCGTTTTTCGCTGCTTGGCTGTTTTCCATCATTAGTGCAATTTTCATGTGTTACTCCTGCGGAAACTCCGCATTCAAATTTCAATTCTTAAACAAAATCTTTGCGCATTGGGGTGAAAGTATCGATAAGTACACCCGCTTTCAGACAAACGCAGCCATGCTCAATGTTTGGTTCTTTGTACATAGTATCGCCCGTTTTGACGATTTTTTTCTCATCACCGATGGTGAATTCAAACTCACCAGAAAGCACGTAAGTCAGCTGCTCGTGCGGGTGTGAGTGCATCGCACCAATTGCACCTTCTTCAAAGTGCACCTCTACCGACATCATGTTGTCGCTGTGTGCCAGTACTTTGCGTGAAATCCCTTCGCCGAGATCTTCCATCGGAATGTCTTGGTTAAATACGAACATGGTTCACCTAATAACTTGATTGATTAATCATGGATTCTGATTGCTGACGATGTAAGCGATAAATCGTCAATAAATTCATCACGATCACGGTCATTTCTAACAGCGTTCCACCAATGGAACCCACCAGAATATTATTGGTTAGCCAGCAAGACGCGCCGAGCAAAAAGCCAATGCGCATCCTGATCCCTGACAAGCAGAACACCGAGTATGTACCAATCACCGTCCCGATAATCGGCCATAAATCACGCCATTGCTCTGCTACCCAAAAGCCACTGACTAAACTGATCACAATAAAGACAGCAGCGACTCGTTTCGACGAGACAAAAATCGCCGTGGTCGTTCTGAGCGCCGACAGCAATGCGCTCAGCGCAGAGACCATCGAACCCAGCAATAAAAAGTGGAGAAGATGATTGAGGTTAAAAATCAGCATCAAGATTTTTAGGTGCCTGTCATTCTTCTGGTAGAAGACGGAGAATCCCAAACCAAAACTAATAAACCCTAAAGCTTGCGCTAATATCGTGGTATCCACCATCACCTTCTCGCAACTCGATTAGCGCGCTAGCCAACCACCATCTACTGCGATGGTGTAACCGTTGATGTAATCCGCAGCTTTAGACGCTAGGAATACACAAGGGCCAGCTAGATCTTCTGGCGTACCCCAACGAGCAGCAGGAATACGGTCTACGATTTCTTTGTTGCGCTGTTCATCGGCACGCAATGCCGCCGTGTTGTTGGTTGCCATGTAACCCGGAGCAATCGCGTTTACGTTGATGCCGTGGCTTGCCCATTCGTTCGCCATTAGGCGAGTCACACCCATTACGCCACTTTTAGACGCAGTGTAAGAAGGCACGCGAATACCGCCTTGGAAAGAAAGCATGGATGCGATGTTGATGATCTTGCCGCCTTCACCTTGCGCGATGAACTGTTTTGCAACCGCTTGAGACATAAAGAACACAGACTTCACGTTGATGTTCATTACGTCATCCCAATCTTGTTCAGAAAACTCGATGGCGTCGTTACGACGAATGATGCCCGCGTTGTTCACTAGGATATCAATGCGACCAAGTTCGGTTACTGCGCGGTCAACGATAGTTGGGATGTCGTCTAGTTTCATTAAGTTAGCGCGGATATCGACGAACTTACGGCCTTCAGCCTCTACTTTCTCAATCGTTTCTGTTGGTTCGCTGATATTTACGCCAACAATGTCACAGCCCGCTTTTGCTAGACCAAGCGCCATACCTTGACCAAGACCAGTGTCACAACCAGTAACAATGGCCACTTTTCCCTCAAGGTTAAATGAATCAAGAATCATGTCGTTTTCCTCAATAGTAGGTAATGTCGTGATTTGGCGTCTTGGCCATGTCACTTTGTATGCATTCATCCTGACCCAAAAAGAAACTGTTTGCAATTTTTTTTGAAAAGGCGTTTTAAAAATATTGATTGCGATCTTGTTTTTCCGGATTCTTTAATTGCGCGGTTTCAAATTTTTGAAAAGGCATTTTAAAAATACTGGTTCTTAAATTTTTCAGCGATATAATGCAGAAAACTAAGAATGAAAGGGGCAACAATGGAAAAGTCGACTCAGCCTGAAGCGGTTTCGTCAGTACTTAAGGTTTTTCATATTCTTCAAGCACTTGGTGAACAGAAAGCCATCGGCGTTTCAGAGCTTTCACAACGTCTAATGATGTCGAAAGCGACTACTTACCGTTTTCTGCAAACCATGAAATCGCTCGGTTACGTGTCTCAAGAAGGCGAAGCGGATAAGTACTCTCTAACACTTAAGCTGTTCGAGTTGGGCGCAAAATCGCTTGAGTACGTCGATCTGATCGAACTGGCCGACAAAGAAATGCGCCACATTTCAGAACAAACCAACGAAGCCTTGCACCTTGGTGCGCTGGATGAAAATGCCATCATTTACATCCACAAAATCGACTCTGGCTACAACCTACGCATGCAATCGCGCATCGGTCGTCGCAATCCGCTCTACAGTACTGCGATTGGTAAAGTGCTGCTTTCTGAGCGCGATGAAAGCTTCGTTCGTGACGTATTGAGCGATGTCGAGTTCATTAAGCACACAGAAAAAACATTGGAAAACACCGATCAAGTGCTAGAAGAATTGGCGAAAGTGCGCGATTTCCACTATGCAGAAGATAACGAAGAGCAAGAACCAGGTCTTCGTTGTATCGCTGCGCCGATTTATGACCGCTTTGGTCAAATCATTGCTGGCTTGTCTATCTCATTCCCAACCATCCGTTTCGATGAAGAGAGAATGGAATATTACGTCGGCTTACTGCATCAAGCAGGTAAAAACATTTCTGAGCAATTGGGTTACCACGATTACCCGGCATAATCAGAAACAAGAGGCAGCCGCGAGGCTGCTTTTTTTGCCACTTAGAACAATGTTGAAACACCGGTTCATTTTAGAGGTAAACCATGGGCACATCCGTCACTCCAAACATCTTCGACTTTTTAATCAAAATTGACCCCTTTGATAAACTGCCAGAACCTGTGGTTGAAAGCATCGCGAACTCCGTCAAGGTCAAGTACCTTGTGAGGGGCGAAACCATTGGTTTTAGCGCCTTGTGCGATCAACGTTACCTCTACATCATCCGAACCGGCGCCATTGAACAGCGCACGCCTAACGGCGAACTGCGTGCACGCCTTGGACAAGATGATCAATTTGGTTTTACTTTCCTCGACCCACTCGAAAATGCCGAAGATGGTTACCAAGCGGAAGCGATTGAAGATTCATTGCTCTATTTGATCCCCCATTCTGAGCTAAAACTGGTCAGCGAAGAACACCCAGAATTTGCCGACTATTTTGCCGCCCAAGCCAATGTGCGCTTGAGTTCTGCGGTGAAGTACGTTTGTCGGAAAGAAGAAAAAGGGCTGTTCTTTCGTACTGTTGGCGAGATCGCCAGCGAAAACATTGCGATTGTCGATGTGAACGACTCTATCCGCAGTGTGGCGCAAACCATGTGCGGCAAACAACGCAGCTCCTGTGCCGTTGTGATGAAAGAAGGCGAAATTATTGGCTTAGTCACCGACCGAGATATGACGAAATCGGTCGTCGCGCAAGACATGGATACCAATCAGCCCATTGCCGACGTGATGACGCCAAACCCCGTGTTGATCGAAGACGATGCTAAAGTGATTCAAGCCATTTCCTTGATGCTGCAATACAACATTCGCTGTTTGCCCGTGGTACATGGCAAGCAAGTGAAAGGACTTCTAACGACAACACATTTAGTGCATAACCACCGCACGCAGTCTTTGTTCTTAATTGAGAAAATCAAATACGCGAGTTCACTCAACGCGCTGGCGGCGTTGAAAGAAGAACGTCAAACCATTTTCCAAGCGTTGGTGGAAAGCGGTGTAAGTGCGGAAATTCAGGGTCGAGTGATGTCGATGATCATGGACGCTTTCACGCGCCGCATCATCCAGCTCAATGAAGAACTGTTGGGCCCACCGCCATGTGATTACGCGTGGTTGGTTGCAGGCTCTCACGCCCGGAACGAAGTGCACATGCTGTCGGACCAAGACAGTGCGATTGTGCTTTCCGATGACGCCACCGAAGAACATAAACTGTACTTCACTCACCTTGCCATGCGGGTGTGTAATGGTTTAGCGGCGTGCGGCTATCCACTTTGCGATGGCAAGTACATGGCAGCGTCACCAAAGTGGTGTCAGCCAATTCGTCGTTGGAAAGAGTACTATCAGAAATGGGTGGCCAGCCCAGAATACAACAAACTATTGAGCATTAGCGTATTCCTTGAAGTGCGTGCCATTCACGGCAACCGCGAGTTTGTCGATCAAATCCAGCAACACTTGCATGATTGTATTCAAAAGAGCCCGAGCTTTATTCCGGCTTTGGTGCGCGATGCGATTGACACTCAGCCGCCACTTGGCATTTTCAACAATTTGGTGTTGGAAAAAGGTGGGGAAAACAGCAACACGTTAAACATCAAAAAGTACGCATTGAATCTGATCATCGATCTGGCGCGTATTTTCAGTCTTGCCGCTGGCGGCTCGTTAACTGGCACAGAAGAGCGTTTTCGCTACGCAGCCCAGCACGGCACATTGTCGAAAGACAGTGTTGAAAACATCATTGGCGCGTATCGCTTTATTACTCAGGTACGTTTCCGTCATCAACTCAATGCGATTCTGGCAGGCACCACACCTGACAACCACATCGCACCCGATGATTTCAGTAGCTTTGAGCGCAAGCACTTAAAAGATGCATTTAAGATCATCAGTGAGCTGCAAGATGTCGCGAAACTGAAGTTTGTGAAAGGGGCGTAACCATGCTTAAACGTTGGTTTAAACGGTGGGAAACGCCGCTCTCTCCTGAGCAAAAACGCCAAGCCATTCACGTTGTTGACGATTGGCCAATGGTGCTGAAAGACTATCTTCAACGGCCTTTGGTGGATGACTCAACGACCTTGAAGGATTTGAGTTTTGTTGCGTTGGACTTTGAAACCACAGGCGTGGACGCGCAAGGTGATAAAATCTTATCGATTGGCGTGGTTGACCTAACGCTGGACGGTATTGATATCGCCAGCTCCAAAGAGTGGTACATTTGTCATGGACAATTCATCAAACCAGAAACAGCGCAAATTAATGGCTTAACTCCGCAAGATCTCGCCAAAGGACTGCCATTGGATGAAGGCATGAATCGGTTGTTGGAACGCATCACAGGAAAAGTGGTGCTCGCCCACGGATGCTGCATTGAAAAAGCCTTCATTCACGCTTATTTTTCCTCTCGCTACCAAGTAGAGGATTTCCCCGCGTATTTTATCGACACTCTGCAAATCGAAAAGCAGTTTAGCTATGCAGGGAAAAGCGGCGCGCACAGCAGTTATCAGTTGGACGATTTGCGCCGCTATTATCACCTGCCGGGGTACTTATCGCACTCTGCCGCCAGTGATGCCTTGGCGTGCGCGGAATTGTTCTTGGTGCAAAGTAAAAAACTGACCGCGCTTCCGGATGTCACGTTGCGTCAGTTGATGCGCTGATCACGCCAACTCTTGCGCCAAAAAGTCGATCAATAACCGCACTTTTGGCGACAAATTGCGACTTTGCGGATACAGCGCCCAAATGCCTTCGCGATCGTCGCGGTAATCGGTCAGCACTTCGACTAACTCACCACTGTCTAACGCTTCTTGAACGTAGTAATCCGGCAGCTGCACTAAACCAAGACCGCGTTTCGCTGCGTCCACCAAAGCAAAACCGCTGTTGCATTTAATCCGTCCCGACACGCGTAAAGATTTATCGCGTTTATTTTCCTTAAAGTGCCAATAGTCGACCGAGCCAACCAAGCACTGATGCCGTCCCAATTCCGACAACGTATGTGGCTCACCAAAACGCTCCAAGTACATCGGACTAGCACACACGTAGGTTTGACGTGAGGAAAGACGCTTGGCGATCATGCTGGAATCTTGCAAGCGGCCAAGACGAATCGCCACGTCCACACCTTGCTCAATCAAATCCAGCTTTTGGTTGGTCAGCACTAAATCAAGATCCACACGCGGGTACTTTTCCAAAAACTGATGCAAAAGCGGCGCGAGATTCATTTCCCCATACGTCACAGGAGCCGTCACGCGCAGCAAACCGCGCGGTTCGGTCTGCATTTGCGTGACAGCAAGCTCGGCCAGTTCTAACCCTTCCACCAAATGTTTACACTGCTGGTAATAGAGTTGTCCGGCTTCAGACAGGGAGACTTTTCGCGTCGTGCGATGCAGCAATTTCACCGCAAGTCGTTCTTCAAGTGCCGATACCCGACGACTGATTTGTGCCACCGATGTTTTCAGCTTAGCTGCTGCTCCGGTAAAACTGTTGGTTTCCGCCACAGCAACAAATTCGCTGACCCCTTCCCAATTCGCCATGCTGTATTCCTGTCGACCTCTTTTAGACAAATAGTGATGAAAATGTTCTCGTCGCGCTACGCTTTGAAAACGGGAGAATTTTACGCGTCAGGCAACGGACGAAGATCGCCGTACTGTGCATCAAGCTCAATGCCGAAGTATTCTTTCAATGCATCCAGATAGGCTTGGCCCGGCTCTAACTCCAATTCTGTCTGCTCACCTTGGCTGGTGTATTTGAGTGTGTAGTTAAGCAATGTCACCAACCCACTTTCTGTTGCTTTCGCCGCGACTCTTGCGCTGGTAAAACGCGAGTTGGGAGAAGTGGAGGTAAAAAAGTTGCCACACGCGATGTCACCTGCAAACACAAACTCTAAATCGAAGCTATAAAGGTTGTTCCATGTGTCCGTTCCGTCCGTTGACAAAACTTGAAGGAAGTAACCAAACTGGGCATCTTCAACAAAGCGGAAGGTTTGTAAATCCGTCTGAATCACTTGGTTGAGGATAAACGGCAATGGCGCGCGCGGCGTATTGGAGCCAAAGCCTACATCGACAATCCATGCTTGTTCATCCAGCGTCACCAACGTGATTTGATGGCTGCGACCTGTCGGCGTCCCCATCACGTGAACACGCCCAAGTAAGCTGCGCGCTTCAAACCCGAGGGTCTTGAGCACATCGAGCATTAAGCCATTCAGTTCAAAGCAGTAGCCACCACGGGAGTGATACACGGTTTTTTGAATGATGTCTTCAATCTCAACAGAGATGCCACGCTGCAACGAAATATCAAAGTTCTCAAACGGCAGGCAACGGTGCTGCGCTACGTGAATCTTGTGCAATGACTCCAAATCGGCGGGTAACTCACTCGGCAAACCGAGCTTGGTTAAATAGGCGTTCAGATCCGTCTTATTCATAATCACTCTTACTTATCTGATGGGTTGATTGTTTTCTACTCTAGTCCCTCTACCTAACCTCAGGTCAATCGCCTTTTCCGTTTTCCCTTCTGTTTTGAGGAGGCATCACACTCTTGTTGTCCACTCACCTTAACATTATTACGTATATGTAAAAATCATTTTCAAAATGGACGGATTATCATTTTTATTGAAACACCTAGAATGGACACCAACAAAACGACGCAGCGCAGGAAGCAAACCTTAACTACGCTTATTACGTCACTCCATATACTGAGAATATAAAGGAAAATCCAATGACTCTTGAAATCAAACCTGGTCAAACTCACATCAAATCCAAGGCAATGGTTGCGTGGGCGGCTGGCGAGCCACTGAAAATGGAAGAAGTGGATGTACAGCTTCCTAAAGCGGGTGAAGTGCTAGTGCGCATCGTCGCGACAGGTGTTTGTCATACTGATGCGTTCACTCTGTCAGGCGACGATCCAGAAGGCATCTTCCCTTCGATTCTTGGTCACGAAGGTGGCGGTATTGTTGAAATGGTTGGCGAAGGTGTTACCAGCGTTGAGGTTGGCGACCACGTGATTCCTCTTTACACCGCAGAATGTGGCGAGTGTAAGTTCTGTAAATCGGGCAAAACCAACCTTTGTCAGGCCGTTCGTGAAACACAAGGTAAAGGTCTGATGCCAGATGGTACAAGCCGTTTTTCTATCAACGGTGAAACCATCTTCCACTACATGGGTTGTTCTACGTTCTCTGAGTACACAGTGCTGCCTGAAATTTCATTAGCCAAAGTGAACAAGCAAGCGCCTCTTGAAGAAGTGTGTCTACTAGGTTGTGGCGTAACGACTGGTATGGGCGCGGTTCTGAACACTGCAAAAGTTGAAAAAGGCGACACGGTTGCGATCTTTGGTCTGGGCGGCATCGGTCTTTCAGCGATCATCGGTGCGCGCATGGCAGGAGCAAGCCGCATCATCGGTATCGACATCAACGAAAGCAAATTCGACCTAGCGAAACAACTGGGTGCTACAGACGTCATCAACCCACAAAAATTCGACAAGCCAATTCAAGAAGTGATTGTTGAAATGACGGATGGCGGTGTGGACTACTCATTCGAATGTATCGGTAACGTCAACGTAATGCGTCAAGCGCTTGAGTGCTGTCACAAAGGTTGGGGTGAGTCGGTGATCATCGGTGTTGCGGGTGCGGGTCAAGAGATCTCAACTCGTCCATTCCAGCTGGTTACGGGTCGTGTATGGCGCGGCAGTGCGTTCGGTGGCGTGAAAGGTCGCTCTGAGCTTCCAGAAATCGTAAACCGCTACATGGCGGGTGAGTTTGGCTTACAAGAGTTCATTACTCACACGATGGGCTTGGAAGACGTAAACAAAGCATTTGATCTGATGCACGAAGGTAAGAGCATCCGTACCGTTATCCATATGGATAAGTAATGCTGACTCAGGCTCTCCGTAAGGGGAGCCTGAATTCATTCTGTTGTTAGAGAGTTTATTCATGACCATTGAAAATGTAAGCCAGGCCAAAGTGTTTGGCGGTTGGCACAAACAATATACACACGAATCCAAAGCCCTAAACTGCACGATGCGCTTCGCAATTTTCTTACCACCGAATGCCACTAAATCGAACCCCGTACCCGCTTTGTATTGGCTATCTGGTTTAACCTGCACCGATGAAAACTTTATGCAGAAAGCGGGCGCATTTCGTATGGCGGCCGAGCTTGGCATTGCGATCATTGCTCCGGACACGAGTCCAAGAGGCGAAGGTATCGCTGACGATGAAAACTATGACCTGGGTAAAGGAGCTGGCTTTTACCTTAATGCGACTCAAGCACCTTGGTCACTGCATTACTTCATGTACGATTACGTGACTAAAGAGTTACCAGAGATCATTGAAAGCAATTTCCCTGTCTCAGAAGTAAAATCGATTTCTGGGCACAGCATGGGAGGTCACGGAGCATTAACCATTGGTCTGAAAAACGCAGAACAATATCGCTCAATATCGGCGTTTAGCCCTATCTGTAACCCAGTCCAATGCCCTTGGGGACAAAAAGCCTTTACTGCTTACTTGGGCAAAGATATTGAGAGCTGGAAGCAATACGATGCAAGTGAGCTTCTCAAGCAAAAACCATCACCACTTCCTATTTTGGTTGATCAAGGTGATGCTGATGGCTTCCTCAACGAGCAACTTAGGCCAGAAGCGCTGGTTGCTGCAGCAAAAGTGCATGATTCAAACCTGAACTTAAGAATGCAACCTGGTTATGACCATAGCTATTATTTCATTTCAAGCTTTATTGACGATCATCTCAACTTCCATGCGAAGTATTTGTTTGCCTAATTCATAGAAGTAACTTGATGAATTAAAAAATAAAGTCACCTACCTAGGTGGCTTTATTTTTGGTGCGTATTAACATACCAATCTTAAATAACATTGGAATAAAGATAGAGAACAATGTAAGGATGAAATCGGATTTGCTTGTACCTCAATCATTAACCCTTCTAATTCTCATTCACAATACAATTCATCGGTTGAAAATAGGATTAATTTCCATTAAAAATCTGCGAACTGACACGAATTCGTTATAGAGCGAAATAATAACGCATATTTCTGACCTTTTAATTAAGAAGTCACTTAATAACCTTGACGTACAGTAAACCGACAGTTACTTTTCAAACATAACATATTATAAAATCTCATCCGGTTGGCTCTATTATTACAATTACAAATAAAGTACCGCTAGCACCTTTGTCCTAGCTCAGCAAAAAGAATAAAACTCAAAGGGCATATGATGAAAAAGATAGTCGCGCTAGGTCTGTTTTTTGTTGCGCCATTCTTATCTGCAAGTACGATCGTATTTAGCAGTAGCCAACAACCTAGTGTCACATTAAAACTGGAAGAGATTCAATCTTTACCAACCACCAGCTACACAACCACGCTGCCTTGGATCCCTGCTTCTTCTGAATTTCTTGGGGTCAAACTTAGCACGCTCCTCACCCACGTCTATGGCAAAGTGCCAGAACAAGTTGATGTCAGTAGCTTGAATGACTATCACTCGACACTGTCTCGACAAGACATTCTTAGATACCAACCAATACTGGCTTACCAACAAGATCAACACTATATAAAAGTCAGGAATAAGGGGCCATTTTGGGTAATATACTCTCTTAGTCTCTATCCTGAGCTCAACTACAATAAATATCACGCGCAAATGGTCTGGCAAGTAAATGAGATGAAAGCAAAATAATAAGAATGAAGTTATCAGAACCCACCCATCAAAAGCAGAGAGCACCACAATACTCTACAACTAGTAAAATGTTACTTGTGGTGTTTGCCACTTCTTTGCTTCTCGCAAATGTATTGCTTCTGCAGCAGACACGCGCACTGTCACAAAACTTTAATAATGAGCAAAAACAAGCAACCTGGTTTTTATTCCAACTCTCTAAAGAGCTTTCGGAACTTGTCGGAGAAGCGAGACGAGTCGATGAAAATGTATTAAATATCGAAGGTGCAGAGCTGCAATATGAATTGGCCTGGAGTAGATTCGATTTATTAATTAGTAGTAATGAAGCCTACACTTTTTTCTCTCGAAATAATATGCATCAGTATTTCATTGATCTTTTTGAGGAATTTCAGGGGCTGGAAGCGCAATTAGTTGAAGCAAGAACTGGCGATAGCCAAGCTGCGGCTCAATTTTATCGATCCACTCAAACACTGTACTTAAGCTTGGTCGATTTCGTTAATCAGAACTTTCGCCTAAGCAGCAAAGTCTATGAGGCACAGAAAGGAGAAACGCAACGGTTAATGCAAGCGCAGTATATGCTGTTTGCTACATTCGTTTTGTCGATCCTGTCTCTGACTTATTTCTTTTATCGTGAATCCCATTTCCATAGAAAACTGGCGCTCAGCGACCCACTGACTCATCTTGGAAATCGCAATGCACTATTTATCAACCTGAATGAGCTCACTCAAGAGAAAAGGCCTTTTTCTCTGTGGATTTTAGATTTAAATGGTTTTAAAAGTGTCAACGATACACACGGTCACCAAGTGGGAGACACCGTACTACGTGAAATTGCTAGACGGCTTAAATCTATGGCGTTGAATGATTTTACCGTCTATCGCATGGGAGGCGATGAGTTCGCCGTCATCCTCGAAGGGGAGCATGTTGATGAAGAAGGCGTTCGTGAGCATATCAATGCGGTATTTGATGCGCCAATACTAAATTCCGACAACGTCGCAACACTATCAACCAGCATGGGCTTAGCCCAATACCCAAAAGACAGTAACAATGTTGACTTTCTTATCAGCATAGCGGATAAGCGCATGTACAAAATGAAATTTCAACGTTAAACGGTATTTATGATGAGAAAGTTCATGCAAGTACTGCTTCTACTAGCAGTCATTGCGGCAGGTGTGTTGGCTTGGGTATTTATCCCATCGCACGAAACCATCGGGCAAAAAACGCTTGAGCAGGCACTCAACGACGACTACAGCCTCGTTGGGCATCGAATCTACTCAACCGATCCGGATGCTGGCAACCGATTCGGCTACTTCGTATTGGCAACGGGACAGAGCATTGAAGAACAAGAGCCGTTTTTGGTCACTTCGGATCAGTTTATTCGCATGGAACAAACGGGTGATAATACCTTGTCTGTGACCGTCAATGGCCGTATCTACCAATACCACAACGATTTGTGGGTACCAAAATCGGATGGAAAGTTGCAGCACTTTTTAGTCAGCGCAACCGCTAAGTACGTACGCTAAAAAACGGGAACATTACTACCCCATCCCACCACACACAAAAAAAAACAAAGCCCCGCATGTACTGCGGGGCTTTTTACGTTAAGAAGAAAGTAACATCGAAAGGAGGGCGTTACTTCGCTAACACTTTCTCTTTAATCACTTTGAGTACCCCAGCCTCTTGGTTGCTTGGCGCAGAATAACGAGCGATTTTCTTAATCTCTTCATGCGCGTTAGCAACCGCATACGAATGCTCACTGACTTGCAGCATTTCGAGGTCGTTGAGGTAATCACCAAACGTCATGGTTTCTGCCGGAGTAAAATTCATCGTCTCTTGAAGATGCTTAATGGCGGCGCCTTTAGAGGCCTCGGCATTCATAACATCCAGCCAAATTTTTGCGCTCACTACAACTTTATGCGTTGCGCCAAACTTCGCGTTCATGGTCGGGAACAGGAGCTCTTCCGAACCGTCAAAGTGACAAATCGCTACCTTGATGAACTCGTCTTCGACCTCAAGCAAATCCGTCACCGTTTCACAGCGATGGTAGTACTTTTGAAACTCTTCCAGTGATTGCTGATCATGCGTTTCGATGTACGCCGAGCGCTTGCCACATAATACGATGTTCGCCCCGTCAATTTCACGAGCCGCTTTCACAATCTCCGCCACTTCCGCTTTAGGAATGGTGCAACTGTAGAGCTCTTTGTCTTGGTACATCACCAAGGTGCCGTTTTCGGCCACATACAACACTCGATCTTTGATTGGCGCGAACGTGTCTCGCAGGCTGTAATACTGACGACCAGACGCAGCGGAGAACAAAATACCTTGCTCTTCCAATTGCAAAAACAGATCGAAAAACTCTGGATCCAAACGACCGTATTGGTCAAGCAAAGTGCCGTCCATATCGGAAGCAATAAATTTTATGCGAACTTGTGACATTAACTAAAACTCTAAATGACGCTGCGAAAAATATATCCATGTAAGGTACAGGATCTTGTATGAATCTCAAGCCGGGATGACGAGGCCTTTCGCGATTACCAAGGGTGCTGTTTAAAGTAATCTTCACTGTGATCGATGAACGCTCTCACCGCAGGAGACAAGTGTTTACGCGATGAATACAGCGCGTAAATGTTGAGATCATTTGGCTTCCAATCCGGCAACACCGACTCAAGCTGACCCGATTGCAGATAGATATTGCTCAAATAGGTTGGCAGCATCGAAATACCCATGCCTTGCAAAGCGCCATGCAATAACGCCGTGGCCTCATTGCTGGTTAGGCTACACTCAATTCCCACCGATTCGAACTGGTCGCCCTGAGACAAATGCCACACGTGACGCTCAAAGTTTTTGTAACCCAAACAGTCGTGTGAAGATAAATCTCGCGGATGCGCGATCGCGCGATGAGTTTGCAAGTATTGCGGTGATGCCACCAACACCGATTCACACACCGCAATCGGCTTACCAATCAAAGAAGGATCGGGATCTGACGCAATTCGGATCGCTAGATCGATGCGTTGCTCGGTTAGATCACTCACTGAATCTTGCAGATCAATGTCGATATGCACTTTGGGGTGCTTTTGCATAAAACTGTTTACTGCTGGGATCAACTGTGAGAACCCAAATGAAGTGCTAGACGCGAGACGGATTTTTCCGGACAGCTCACCATCAACGGCAATGTTTGACGTCAACGTATCGGCCTGTTTTAACCAGCGCTCAATCTGAGGCAAGCTGCGTTCCCCTGCGGTGGTGAGGGACACCTTGCGCGTGGTGCGGTGCAACAAACGAGTTTGTAGCCAGTTCTCCATCGCCTCTACATAACGAGTCACCATTGGCCGAGACATGTCTAACCGCTCGGCGGTCGCGGTAAAACTGCCAGAATACACCACATCCACAAATACTTTTGCTGCCGTTACTCTGTCCATATATTTGCTCGAAATAAGAAATAGTGATGCACATTATTGTGTATTTTTCCGAGCGTATCAATTTCCTAATATAGCTCCCGTTCCCAAGCCATCGTCGCTTGGCCCCAAATTCTTTAGGAGCTTATTATGAAAAAATTCACTTTTATTGCTACATCCATTTTAATGGCAAGCCCTGTCCTAGCGGCAAACCACTCTCCCCTTACTCTTGAGGTTTACAACGCCGACGGTAACAGCTTCCACGTTAACTCAACCTTGGTATACGGTAAGACTGATGCCATGGTCATCGACACTGGCTTCACCAAAGCTGACGCGATGCGCATTGCCGCCAAAGTGTTGGACTCAGGCAAAACGCTTAAAACCATTTTCATCAGCCAAGCCGACCCAGATTACTACTTTGGCGCAGAGGCCTTACACCAACAGTTCCCTGATGCGCAGATCATCACAACGCCAGCGGTTCAAAAAATTATTAAAGAGAAGTTGGCTGGAAAGCTGGCGTACTGGGGACCAAAACTTGGCGCAAACGCACCGGTAAAACCAGTGATCCCTGTCGCGTACGACAAAGCATCATTAGAGCTAGAAGGCCATAAGATTGAAATCCGTGGTAACCATGGCACATCAGCACACCGCCCTTACCTATGGATTCCAGATAACAAAGCGATTCTGGGTAACGTAGCCGTGTACTCAAACGTGCATTTATGGATGGCCGATGCCGCTGACCAAACCGCCATCAATGCTTGGGAGCAGCAGCTTAGCGAGATGCTTGCGCTTAAACCTCAAGTGGTCATTCCTGGTCACATGAAAGCAGGCACAAAGCTGAACGCAGACACCATTCGCTACTCGCAACAATACTTGCAGGATTTTCAGCAAGCGAAAAAACACAGCAATAACAGCGCTCTACTCATTGACACCATGTCAGCGAAATACCCAGAAGCTCAATTGCCAATCGCGCTAGAAATCGGTGCAAAAGTGCATACTGGTGAAATGTCATGGTAACCGTGCATTACTTCTTCGATCCCATGTGTGGTTGGTGCTACGGGGCATCACCACTCATCGAAGCCTTGATGGACAACTCTCAATTTAAGGTAGTGCTTCATCCCGGCGGCATGATCGAGAAACGCGCGATTGAGCCTGAATTTCGTCAGCACATCATCAACAGTGACACTCGTATCGCAACCGAAACGGGAGCAACGTTTGGTGAGGCTTATTTACAACGCGTGAAAAGCGAAGATGCGTTTGTTCTTGATTCTTATCTACCAACACAAGCGATCTTGAGTGCGGAGAAAATGGGGCGGAATCCATGGCACATGCTAAAGGCCATCCAATCCGCGCATTATCAGCTCGGGTTAAAAGTGAATGAAGCATCGACGCTCAAAGCCATTGCAGAATCGCTAGGTTTAGCAAACGATGTGTGGGAGCAAAACATGACGTTAAGCGAAGCCGATCTAGATGAGAAAATTCGCTCTAGCCGACAGTTGATGCGCCAGTTACACGTTGGTGGTTATCCAACCCTGATTGCAGAAGTAAATGGCGAGTACCTGACCTTGCCGCACTCGGCCTACTACGACAAACCGGCACAGTGGAAGCTGGCATTACAAAAACTGCAATAAGCTCTTCCCCACTCGCTCTTGTTCTTAATCCAAGAGCGAGTGCCAACACCGACATGGCAATCCTGACTCAAACAGGTACAATCCTCGCTCGATTTTTTACTCGCGCGGATACCCACCATGCACTCGCCTGAACATTGTTTTACTCGTTTTACTGCTGATACTTCTGACTATGAATTACCAACGCAGTTTACGTTTCCGTTCTACTACACGCCGCATCCTCTTTGCGTTATGGCTGCAAAGCAATTGCAACAGCACTTATTAGCGCAAACCGACTTCGAACACGATTTTGGTTTGGTTAATGAAGAAACGGGACGAGGCAAAATGTTTGGCGTATTACTAGTAGAAAGCTCTCAAGGCGAGCTCGGCTTTTTAAGTGCGTTTTCTGGCAAAATAGCTGACCAAAACTTGATTCCAGGATTTGTCCCTCCTGTGTACGACATGCTGACCGATGAAGGCTTCTTCCGTGCAGAAACGGATGCCATCAACGCCGCCAATGCGGAGTACAAAACCTGTGCCGCGAATCCGGAATTGGCGGAGCTTAAAGCGCAAATCCAAGCCGACCGAGCCGCTTATCAGCAAGAGGAGCAAACACAGCGCCAAGTGATGATTGACGGCCGCGCCGCACGCAAACAACAGCGCCAACAGGGCGAGCAAACGCTCAATGCCGATGACCTCAAAATCTTGTTGGATGAGTTGGGTAAGCAAAGTGTCGCCGAGAAAAACGTTCTCAAATACTTAAAGCAAGCGTGGGATGAAAAGCTTGCAATCAAAGAAGCTCGCTTGGCCGAGTTAGAGCAGCAACTTGCTCATCTGAAAGAGCAGCGCAAAACGCTCTCCAACGCTTTGCAGCACAAATTGCATAAACAATACCGCTTCCTAAACAACCATGGCGAAGCACGCGACTTGGTGGACATTTTTGCGGACACCACAAACCCAATCCCACCAGCAGGTGCGGGGGAATGTGCTGCGCCAAAACTGCTTCAATACGCGTTTAAACACGGATTCAAACCGCTGGCGTTGGCAGAATTTTGGTGGGGTGTGTCGCCAAAGTCTGAAGTTCGCCAACACAAAAAATTCTACCCATCATGCAACAGCAAATGTCAGCCGATTTTAGGCCATATGATGCAAGGGCTGGACGTCGAACCCAACCCATTAGCGGAGAATTGGGCAGAAGACAAAGAGCTGGAGATAATCTACCAAGACGACGCTATGGTCGTCGTCAACAAGCCCTCGGGCTTACTTTCAGTGCCTGGTAAAACTATCAAGGACTCTGCTTATACGCGCCTACAAGCGATGTACCCTGATGTGGAAGGGCCGTTTGTGATTCATCGCCTCGACATGGCGACCTCTGGCATTTTGGTGTTTGCCTTAACCAAGCGCGCGAACAAAAGTCTGCAAAAACAGTTTATGGCTCGCGACGTACAAAAACGTTATATGGCACTGCTCGAAGGCGTATTAAACGAGCCTGAAGGGGAAATCTCACTGCCAATGCGTGGTGACCCCGACGACCGCCCACGTCAACTGGTGTGTTTTGAACACGGGAAACATGCAGAAACCTACTGGCAACTGATTGACGTCAAAGATGGACGCAGCAAGGTATACATGTATCCGAAAACCGGGCGAACTCACCAACTACGTGTACACAGTGCTCATCACATGGGATTAAACATGCCAATGGTTGGTGATGGTTTATACGGCGAAAAAGCGAATCGCTTGCACCTGCATGCTGAGATGCTAGAGCTGGATCATCCATACAGCAAAGAGCGTATGGTGTTCCAAGCTGAGTGCGAATTCTAACGTCTTCCCGATTTTAAATAACAAAAAGGCACTGACTAACAGTGCCTTTTTTGTTTTCTAACAACAGAATAAGCGTGATGCGCAATACCGAAAACCGTTAGCTCACCTTAAACTTGGTCCACACCTGAGAGCGCCAACGTCTTGCCATGATGATACCACGTACCCATTCATCGAGTGCGATTGCCATCCAAGCCCCTAAAACGCCATAACCCAAGTGGATGCCAAAGATGTAAGAGAAAAGCACGCCTAATCCCCACATACTCAAAATCCCCATTTGCACTGGGAACTTGATGTCACCCGCGCCTTTGAGCCCCGCGATAAAAATCAGGTTAAACACACGTCCAGCTTCGAGCAAAATTGAGCCCATGACTAACGAGCTTGCCAATGCGAGTATTTCCGGTTGATCGGTAAATACGCGCAGAATCTCTTCTCTAAACAGGTAAACCAGTGTGGTTGCAGCCGTTGATGCCACAAATCCCACTAAGAAGTAGATTTGTACGCGTTTTAAAATGCTACTCACCCAACCTTTACCGATGTAGTAACCGGTCTTAATTTGCGCAGCCTGACCAATTGCCAGCGCGAAAGCAAACGAGAAACGGGCAATGTTTTGCGCATAAGTGAAAGCCGCTAACGATGCCGTCCCCATTTGCACCACAAAGTACACAATGCAGATTTGCGCCACATTGTAAGACAGCACTTCACCCGCGTTCATACCGCCGATTTTTAAGATTTTTTTGTAAATCTCTGCCGGTACTTGTTTCATAGTCGACATTGGTAGTTCAATGCTACTGCGAGCGAGAATAAACCATAACATTAACGTACCGATGACTTGGCTGACGACGGTTGCTATTGCTACACCTTGCACACCATACACAGGTAAACCGAATGGCTGGTAAAGCGCAATATAGTTACCAATGATGTTGAACACACCCGAGATCAAGTTCACCACCATTGGAGAGCGCGAATAGCCATGGCTACGCAGAATGGTCGTAAAGACTATGCCTATGGTGACGTTGAACGTCATCGCTCCGCTGATCAGCAAATATTCACGTGCGTATTGCTCGACTTGCGCCTCCAAACCGTAATACGGGAGCAGGAATATCGCACCAAGCACGGCAATCACACTCAATAGCACACCGACGAGCACAGACAACGCAATACTCGCAACACCAACGCTCACAGACTCTTGCTCGCGCCCTGCGCCATTGTATTGGGCAATCAAAATCCCCGTTCCGCT
This sequence comes from Vibrio sp. JZG120, assembly GCF_053890955.1. Classification (NCBI taxonomy): domain Bacteria; kingdom Pseudomonadati; phylum Pseudomonadota; class Gammaproteobacteria; order Vibrionales; family Vibrionaceae; genus Vibrio; species Vibrio sp. JZG120. The sequence continues at coordinate 372,609 of NZ_JBSRRK010000002.1, read as the reverse complement.
GCTGACAAACGTCGAAACGATGATTAAGAAAAAGGTAATCTGCGTGATCACACCAACAGCGGATACGGCTTTGTCCGAGTAGCCACTCAGCATGAACACGTCACTGGTTCCTAAAGCCGTCCGTAGCAAAATTTCGACAAGAATCGGCCAAGCTAACGCCACAATAGACATTCGCTGGTTGATGTTCTGGCTTTTAGGCATGTTTGTAACCTTTCCTACAACTAAAAACTGCCTCACAAAATGTGTGAAGCAGTTTGGAAAAAGAGTGACTCGAACGAAGCTCGATATGAGGTCGTGATTTAGCGCGGATTCTAGTCGCATATTGGTCACAACGACAACAATATTTCGCTCTGTTTCGGAAAAATATTTCTAATGCTTTTTCACAACGAAAAACTCATTGCCGGAACTTAGAGATCGTCGATTGACGAACAATGAGCTCAATAGGTAGAAGGCGCAGTTCATGCTACTCCCAACAGAGTTGAGTCAGGATAGATCCTGCAAATACGGCGGTGGAAATGCATTACTTTGAATTATAAATAGAACTATCTGAAGCCATAAAGATCCGCCATGGAAAAATTTATAAGCTTGTGTTGTGCTTTGAGCACTCTCACCAAACCACATTTCTAGGCCCATACTAAAAATGACTGACATCACATTTGGAAACTTTGTTGTTCTATTTATCGCTAAAATACCGCCTAGAATAAGCGTACACGTTAATTAAGTAAGGATACGTAATGTCGACATTGGCTGGAGCACGCTTAGAGGAAATGGCGGATATCCGCTCAACAAGAAAAAAGAAAATTGTCTTTTTATGCTCCAGTATCGCCGCGGCATGTTTAACTTATGGCTCCATTGCTCAATTGTTTGAGGATAATTGGGGATTAAGCTTTTTCCATGCTCTGTGTGCCTTAGCCTGTTTAGGTATCAGTTATGTGATAAAGGTTCAACGACATCATCAATATGCCGACCTATGGCTGAGTGCAGTTTTGATGTTCGAAGGGTTATTGCTACTTCTGTATAACGATGCCCCCTCAGGCAAACTACTATGGCTATACCCTATTGTCGCCACTCTGGTGCTGATCAATGAGTTTAAAGTCGGTCTGCTGTTTAGTGGCACCTATATCTTACTGATCTTTTTTGGCGTCGTTTTTTTAGATCGGCTACCAACAGCCAGTGACATCATAGAACGACGATTTATGCTGACCCTGATAGCAACTGCATTTGTGTGTCACACATTCTCGTATTACTACACAAAAGTCCTCAACTACATTCAAACACTTTATCGTGAAGGGATTGAAGAGTTGGCGTATTTTGACCAACTCACAGGGCTTGCCAACCGCTGGAGCTTTGAAACTTGGGCGCGAGCAAAGCTCGATGAGATCAACCATTCATCTGATGACAGCATCACTGCTCTGGTCTTCCTAGATATTGATAACTTCAAACATATTAACGACACCTACGGACACGATATTGGTGACCAAGTGCTTCAAGCCTTTGCAACTCGATTAAAAAACAATGTTCGCCATAAAGACAGAAAAACCGACAAACACGACTACTCCATCGCTCGATTTGCGGGCGACGAGTTTGTGCTCATGCTGTACGACATAAACAGTAAAGATGACCTCGACAGCATTTTGAAGCGTATTGTGAATCTATTCCCAAAAGGCTACCGAAGCTACGATATGATTAACGAGTTAACAATGAGTGTGGGCGCTGCTATCTACAAACAAGATGCGAAGGATTTATCTGAATTGACTCGGTGCGCAGATAAAGCAATGTATGCGGCTAAACACACAGGGAAAAACCAATACGCGTATTACGAACACTGCAATACCGAAGAGAAGTCAGCCTCTGAAACGCCGGCTGTGTCAGAAGCTTGCTAACGGTTAAGCGAATACATGCATCACCCATAGCCCCAGCACCAGAAATACGATTAGCCACACAGCTTGCAGCACTCTGCTCGGCTTATCTTGCTGGCGACCGAATTGGCCTTTAAACGCACGGTCCTTCACTTTGCCCATTAAGCCTTTTCCTAGAGCACGTCGATAGAATTCACGTCTCTTATGGGCTGCATTGGCGACCTCGGTAAAACGATGTCTTTGCTCATTGGTGAGATCTTTGTCCTCGTAACGAGGAGGGAGATCAGAATGCTTGCGTTGTACTGCCATCACTTCCTCCCTGGTCGATGGGTACATTTTTATTAAGTATATACCCAAATAACCAAAAGATGCGTTATAAGTGAAGGACATAGACGAAAAAACCACCCGAAGGTGGCTTTGTTACAGGCAAAAAGGACGCTTTAGAAGTACTCACATAAATACGCAGTCGCGTCTTTCACTTGAAGTTCAAATGAGGAGTTCCCTTCCACTTCAAAAAACTCACCACTTTGGTAAGTCGTCCAATCACTCTCGCCGACACGCTTGACCACAAGTGCACCTTTTACAACCGTCATACGCTCAGGCGCTTGAGTGCCGAACGTGTATTCACCAGGAAGCATTACACCAACGCTAACGTCCTGATCATTCTGGTTAAAGCCTAGTGATTTTACACTACCTGCAAAATAGCTATTTTCCTTAATACTCATTATTGGTTTCCTTATCAAAAGTCCGCTCTTTTTTACCTTGTTTCTTCCTGTTACTCAAGCTCTGAAAGCCATTAAGCTCAACGTTATAAAGCACATCCTTTGCTACTGAGCGAGGCCACCTTTTTCTAGGCTTAACCAGACGACGTAATTAGTGAGATAAAGTCGGTGAATTAGTTAACGCTAGCAAACAATAAAACCATCAATAAGAGTGTATCCGAATGTAAAAGTGGACATTAGATCATAATTTCTTAGTCTTAATGGCGGGATTGTTTGTTTTTGAGAAGGAAGGTTTCCACCATATTAAAAAAGGGAAGAAAAGTAGACCAATGACGGACTCAGCTCGCCGAAGGCGGAAAACAAGACAGGAACCAAAACTTTCATTTTGGGCTCGCCACCAATCCAAAGTCCTCAAAAGCACATTTGCCGTTTTTGGGGTGGGTCTTTTGACGTTTTTCAGCTATCAAATCCACCTATCCTATCAAGACCATATTGACCCGGAAAAAGTCTACGGCGAGTGGATTGAGATCGGCGCGCCACCCTACCAAACAGAACGTCTGACTTTCACAGAGGATGGGGTATATCGAAACCATCGACTCATCACGACAGAATTTGAATTCGATGGAAAGGTCATCACGTTGAACACTGGATTAGGAAAAACCGCGTACCAGATCTCGGGCTCTCACCTTTCACCTCAGATTCGCCGTATTGAGCCTCTTATTCCAGATCAACGATTCATCCGTAAGGGATTTGAGCATACCGTTCAAGGCTCAGAAACCGGAGCGGCTTCAAAACGTCGCGCTGCATTAAGTGAACATTTCAGCCGTGACTAGCACGTCTTCACGGCTATTTCTCCTTTCAATTCTCTTTCTACTTCGATGAAACAAAACCTTAATAAACAATGAAATAAGGTGTTCATCGCATTTATCACACTCGCTACTGAGTAAACAATAATTTTAGTTTCTGCTGAGATTTTATAAATTATTGACTCAGTCTGACACTTTCTGTGTAACAGAGTGCGAGTTTTAGTTAAGTTCTCTCAAGTGCCTCGAAAACCGTCTTAATTTTTTTTGACGAAAAAAAACTCTCTGAAATGCTGAGTGTGATGCTTTTGCACATGGAGTAAATCCAATCATCTTATCTGGTGCAAGAGCAGCCTATGTTCTAGGTAGAACATGAATCCAAGGATTGAGAGAGAAGTTATGATTCGATTTAACCTATGTGCAGCTGGCGTTGCTTTAGCACTATCAGGTGCTGCAGTTGCGGCTCCAACCGCGCCAAGTATCGATATGTACGGTTCCAACAACCTTCAGTTTTCTAAAATTGAACTCGCGATGGAAACCACGTCAGGCTACTACGACATGGTGAAATACCATGAGCAAGCGAAGATCACTGTTAAGTTTAACCAGTGGAGTGGCACGCCAGGTGATACTTACAACGTCTATTTTGATGGTGCAAAAGTAGCAACCGGCCCAATCACTGGTAGCCAAACAACAGCGACATTTGAATATGGTCAGGGCGGCCTATACCAAATGGAAATCGAGGCGTGTGATGCGACAGGTTGTGCGAAAAGCGCACCAGCTGAAATCACGATTGCAGATACCGATGGTTCTCACTTGAAGCCACTGACGATGAACGTTGATCCAAACAACAAAACGTACAATACCGATCCAAGCGTCGTGATGGGTACGTATTTTGTTGAGTGGGGCATCTATGGTCGTGACTACACGGTCGATAACATGCCAGTCGACAACTTGACTCACATCCTTTACGGTTTTATCCCAATTTGTGGCCCAAATGAGTCTGTGAAGTCTGTTGGCGGCAACAGCTTCAATGCACTACAAACCGCTTGTACAGGCGTGCCTGACTACGAAGTCGTGATCCACGACCCTTGGGCCGCTTATCAAAAGAGCTTCCCACAAGCTGGTCATGAATACAGCACACCTATCAAGGGTAACTACGCAATGCTAATGGCATTGAAACAACGTAACCCTGATCTAAAAATCATCCCATCTATCGGTGGCTGGACGCTGTCTGACCCATTCTTCGATTTCGTAGACAAGAAAAACCGAGACACATTCGTCGCATCGGTTAAGAAGTTCCTGAAAACTTGGAAATTCTACGACGGTGTTGATATCGACTGGGAATTCCCTGGTGGCGGCGGTGCAGCCGCGGATAAGGGCGACCCTGTAAACGATGGCCCTGCTTACATCGCACTGATGCGTGAATTGCGCGTAATGCTTGATGAATTAGAAGCTGAGACAGGCCGTACTTACGAGCTAACGTCAGCTATCGGTGTCGGTTACGACAAGATTGAAGACGTAGACTATGCAGATGCGGTTCAATACATGGACTACATCTTCGCGATGACTTACGACTTCTATGGCGGTTGGAACAACGTTCCTGGTCACCAAACTGCGCTTTACTGTGGTTCATTCATGCGCCCTGGTCAGTGTGACGGTAGTGGCGTTGATGAGAACGGCGAACCGTACAAAGGTCCTGCTTACACAGCAGATAACGGCATCCAGCTTCTTCTTGCTCAAGGCGTTCCTGCGAACAAGCTAGTACTTGGTACAGCAATGTACGGTCGTGGCTGGGAAGGCGTAACTCCAGATACGCTCACTGATCCAAACGACCCAATGACAGGTACTGCTACAGGTAAACTGAAGGGCAGCACAGCGCAAGGTGTTTGGGAAGATGGCGTAATCGACTACAAAGGCATTAAGTCATTCATGCTAGGTGCAAACAACACTGGCATTAACGGCTTCGAGTACGGCTATGATGCACAAGCAGAAGCACCATGGGTGTGGAACCGCACAACGGGTGAGTTGATCACATTTGATGACCATCGCTCAGTGCTAGCAAAAGGTAGCTACGCTAAGTCTCTAGGTCTAGCGGGTCTATTCTCTTGGGAAATCGACGCGGATAACGGCGACATTCTCAACGCAATGCACGAAGGTATGGCTGGCGGTGTAGTTCCTCAACCAAACCGTAAACCAACCGCAGCTGCTGGCGCAGATCAATCTGTAACTGGCCCAGCAAGTGTGGTTCTAGATGGTAGCCTATCGAAAGACTCTGACGGTACTATCGCGAGTTACGCGTGGGAACAAGTATCTGGTACAGCAGTGGTACTAGCAGGCGCAGACACAGCGAAAGCAAGCTTTGATGCAGCAGAGGTTACTGTTGAGGAGCAATTAACTTTCAAGCTGACAGTGACTGACAACGAAGGTGCAACGGCATCTGACCTTGTTGTAGTAACTGTGAAGCCAGCAGGTGTGGTTGACCCAGCGAACAATGCGCCAGTAGCGCAAGTTGTTGCTCCAGCAACAGCAAACGCTGGTGACGTTGTGGTTGTAGATGCGTCAGCCTCTAGCGATGCAGACAACGATACTCTTACTTTCAACTGGACGCTGCCTCAAGGTTTGAACGCAACGGTTGAAGGTTCTAAAGTAACTTTCACTGCTGCTGAATACCCGCAAGACACTAGCCTAAGCTTTACCGTAAGTGTGAGCGACGGCAAAGCGTCTTCAACGGCAAGCGCAACTGTTGTTGTTGCACAGCATACCACCGATCCAAACCCAGGCACCTGTGACAACGCATGGGATGCAAGCGCAGTGTACACAGGCGGCAACCAAGTCACTCATGCAGGTAAAACTTGGGAAGCGAAATGGTGGACTCAGGGTGACGATCCTAGCCAATCTGGCGAATGGGGCGTTTGGAAAGAAGTTGGCGTAGCTAACTGTAACTAAGCCCAACCTTGCAGACTTTCTGTAAAGTTAACGATCAAAGGACAGCTTCGGCTGTCCTTTTTTGTTTTTATCTCATAACGAGAAAGGCGATACCATAGACGAAAAACAATCCGAGGTATTGCTTTCAAATCGAATTAGCCCAAAACGGACCGAGCCAATTAGCAAGCATGAAGATTACCAAGCACGATCGAGTAAACGGTCAAAACTACTGAAGACTTGTGCACACTTCATCACTCGGCCATGGCCTTGACCTTGCGTTGTCACTAACTCAACATTTTCAATCTCTTCAGCGGCTTGTGCAGAGATACTGTACTTAGTGAACTTATCCTGCTCATCATGAACAATGATGGCTGGAGACGAGCGCTCAGCCAAACGCTTCAGCGGATCAATTGACTGTAATGGGTAACCAAATTGATCTTCAACTTCAGAAACTACGGCATTAAAAAGCTTCATCGAATAACCTGAACGCGCAATGCTACCGAATAGGTTCTCTACGTAATTCAATACCGGTGCAATAAGCAGTAAAGGCTTGTTTTCTAATTTGCTATGTCGGCACTCAAGAGCAGAAGCGGTGCCCATGCTGTGCCCAACTAGACCAACAATATCGTCTACCGTATCTAACACATCTTCTAACCCTTTGACAAAACCCGGAATGTGCCCATACTGCCCTTCACTCTCACCATGTGCTGGATGATCGTATGCCAAAGCGGTGAAACCTTTCGACGCAATATGTTCCATCAACGGATAAAACTGACTTGCGGTGCCAGACCAACCATGAGTTAACACCCAAATAGGTCCAGAGCCCAAAGTGTAGGTTTTGATAATGCCTGCATGCCCTTTAATTTCACCTTTGGCAAGTCCTTGAGGTTCGGTGTTTTTAGGTGCTGTGCGAGCAGGTGTCAGGAGCAACTTACGCGCGGTATTCTTTGCATGGGAAGGGGCCAGCGTATGGTGTAAACGCGTACTGATGTTCACCAAACTGCGCTTAATACTGAAACGTTGCGATGTATTAAAGTAAATTTTTTCACTCATGATTATGTCCTTAACTATCAGCTACGCACAAAAATAGAACGGTCGTGCTTTTTATGCTGATAAGAAAGAGCGAACTCAGCCGCTCTTTATGATTTTATGTCTACAAATCTGGAAAGCGAATAACTGGTATCAGCCTTTCCAGCGAGAAAATAAGTTGTCGATCCCTTGCCAAAACAGGCGCAAGCTTTCTTCCTCACCTTTAATTGAGTAAAAAACATGCGCACTCAAATAAAGACCGTATAAATCAAACGTTGCTTGGCGTGTATCTAAGTCTGCTGCAAATTCTTGCTTCTCTTTGCCTTTCGTTATTTGGATCTCCAAATAGCTCAGCCAAGTGTCTATGGATTTACGCAGTCCGGCCTGAAGTGGGCAATCTTTATCTGCCGTGTCATTCCAAGCGTCTAGAAACATACAACTTCCTTGAAATGCGTGGTTCCAAGTCATCCAAGAGTCGAGCAACCCTCGAATTTTACGTTCGATATTGCCATCCCCTGCTTCACGAACAGGCTCAATAACTCGGGCGGCGAACACTTTATTGGCGTGCTCCAATACCGATAGTTGTAAATTCAACTTCGAATTGAAGTGGGCAAACAGACCACTTTTCGACATACCGCATTGCTTGGCTAACTCACCAATCGTAAGACTTTCTAATCCGTCTTCGCTGGCGATCTCAAAAGCCCGTTGCAGAATAAACTCTTTTGTCACTTTTCCTTTTTGCATAATCTTATTTTTAGCACGATCGTTCTTTTTTGCAATCTAGAGTTAACTGGTCTAACCATACATTAGTGTCATTTTCGACTCGCTAATCACGTATTGAGTTGGTTAATGGGTTAATAATTAAGAAGTTTGAAGTAAGTCTTAAATTTAAACACAGCTTCAGTGTAAGCGCGAGTCTGTTGACTTTTTCACGCATTAATTCAGCCACAACCTGCTACTTTCACCTAAGTTTTTTTTATTTAGGTAAGTAATGTAATGGCAAAGAAACAAAAAATAGCCAGCTTAGAGTTTGCGCGTATTATTGCGATGTTTGCAATTATAGGATTGCACTGCCAGATGGCCCTGACATACTGGCAATGGGATGGAATACCGTGGGTTGGCTATATACTCAACCAATTGGCTCGTTTTGCTGTGCCACTGTTTTTTCTCATTTCTGGTTATCTTATCCAGCCCAAGCTAAGCCGCGCACCTATCGAAACACTAAAAAACTACGCCAAACCACTGATGAAGGTTTGGCTCATTTGGAGCGTGATCAGTTTATTGATGCCATTCCAGTGGCAAACTGTCGCTGAGGCGGGGTATCTCGCCGAAAGGCAGGGCTACTGGGGCTACTTAATGTCGACCCCGCTCAATTCACTCGTCGAAGGCGGGCTCGTTCACCTGTGGTTTATTCCAGCTCTGGTTATTGCCGTTGCCTTAATTGCCTTCCTCGTGCATATCAATATGGCTCAATTGGTACTGCCAACCGCCGTATTGCTATACATATACGGCGTGTTTGCTGGCAGTTATTCGACCATTACCGACCTGCCAGCGCCTTTCTTTACTCGTAATGGGCCGTTTTTCAGTACGTTGCTGGTAACACTGGGTTATCTAGCACGAGAAGAACAGTGGCGATGGTCGCGAAACAATACGATTCGATGCATTCTTCTTGGTATGGCGCTGCACTTTGGTGAAGCTTATTGGCTAATGCAACACGAGGTCGCTTTTAATTCTCACGACTTCCTGTTTGGTACTGTTATCTGGGCCCTGGGTGTCTTTATGTGGCTCTTAGTCCACCCACATTTTGGCGATATGCCTTGGGTATTCAAACTATCTCCTAGCGTGTTAGGCATTTATGTTAGCCATCTGCTTGTGATAATTATAATGATGAATGTCGCTGGATTTATCGGGTTGCAACACCTCGCGAAAGACGCATTTATTTATCCTGCAACGATTGTCGCAACCATAATACTTATGAAAGCAATTGAGGCTTCGCCGTTGAGAAAATGGCTGCTGCGCTAAATCCATTCAGCGCTCGATATAGCTAGCTCTAGCTCAAAAGGGTTAGAGCTAGCCAGTTAAAAATGAGATTTCTCTCTCACTGACCAATTTTTGACTTTCTAATCCTTCAGAATTTGCCGTCACTCACAAAAAACATTGTTCATTTCCTTTAAATTGGCTCGACTATTACAACATTGCTCATTAAACGGAGGCTGTATGTGGGCAGGTCAAGGACTCGTTCCTTTTTTAGAGATTAGCCATTGGTTAACTTACGGTTTGTATGCCGCTGTGGTTTTATTTGGCGCAGCAAGCATTGCGTCACTCAGAAAATAGTGGCGCACACTATCATTTCCTAACTCCTACTGTTAATTCGAGCTCTCTCACAACTAACTCATTAATTTGTGGCTAATATTTCTCCAACCAGACAAAGGAGAAATGTCTATGCCAATCTATCCAATTGTAGCTTTCTGCTGTTTGTTGTTCTCTAGCGCCACCTTTGCTGCCCCCACCAATGAACTGAACCTTGTTAATTCTGGTGTTGGTTACGCGGCTCTCATTATCTTTTCGATTGCTTACATACTGGTTATGTTGGAAGAGTATCTGAAAATGAGAAAATCCAAGCCTGTGCTGCTCGCTGCAGGGTTAATTTGGATTCTGATTGGCTACACCTTTGCTCAACACAACCAGCCAGAAATCGCCAAATCCGCACTAGAACACAACTTGTTGGAATACGCGGAACTGCTGCTGTTTTTATTAGTAGCGATGACTTACATCAATGCTATGGAAGAGCGCAAACTCTTCGATGCCTTACAGGCGTGGATGGTCGGCAAAGGCTTTGGCTTCAAAAAGCTGTTTTGGCTGACAGGGTTTCTCGCCTTTATTATTTCACCGATTGCCGATAACTTAACCACAGCCCTCTTGATGTGCGCTGTGGTGATGAAAGTCTCCGGTGATAATCCTAGATTCGTGAATCTTGCCTGTATCAACATTGTTATCGCTGCCAACGCTGGCGGTGCATTCAGCCCATTTGGTGACATTACGACCCTGATGGTGTGGCAAGCTGGGCATGTCAGCTTTGCTGAATTCATCCCGTTATTCGTCCCGTCACTGGTGAACTATTTGGTTCCTGCGTTTTTGATGTCACTCTTTGTTCCAAACACCAAACCGAATACGATTCACCAACACGTAGAACTGAAACGCGGCGCGAGACGTATTGTCGCACTATTCATTCTGACGATTGCCACCGCAGTCTCTTTCCACGCTTTGCTGCACTTCCCACCAGTTATGGGCATGATGATGGGCTTGGCCTACTTACAATTTTTCGGCTACTTCTTACGCCAAACACTCAAACATTCCTTGGCAAAAAAAGCGGCCATGGCAATTGCCAATGGCGACGATCACGCATTAAAACGCTTAGGTTCAGTCGTTCCGTTTGACGTGTTCCACCGTGTATCTCGCGCAGAATGGGACACCTTGCTGTTCTTCTACGGCGTAGTGATGTGTGTCGGCGGTTTGAGCTTACTTGGCTATCTCGAACTGGTTTCAAACGTCATGTACAACCAATGGAACCCTGTCTGGGCCAACGTGATGGTTGGTGTTCTATCTGCCATCGTCGATAACATTCCGGTTATGTTTGCTGTACTGACTATGGAACCAAGCATGTCGATGGGGAACTGGTTACTTGTCACATTGACTGCGGGTGTGGGGGGCAGCTTGCTTTCAATTGGCTCTGCGGCAGGTGTCGCATTAATGGGAGCCGCGCGTGGTCAATATACCTTCTTTGGCCACCTAAAATGGGCTCCCGTCATCGCCTTGGGTTATGCCGCCAGTATTGCGGTACACTTGTGGATGAATAGCGGTTTATTTACCTAAAAGCACCGTGAGTCAGGCGCTTAACTTGCGATATAACCTAACTGTCGGATGGATGGTTAACGCCATCCATCACTTCGATAGTTCCCAATTCATATGGGTTGACGCCCTCTAAACAGCCGACATTATAGCCGTACTCACTCGGGTCAGAGCGACGCTGATGGTGCGTATAAATACCACATTCGCCACAGAAAAAGTGCTTCGCTGTGCGAGTGTTAAATTGATACAGCTTCAAAACGTCTTCGCCTTGCACGATACGAATACCATTCAGAGGCACAGATGCCACAATCGCGCCGCGACGTCGACACATGGAGCAATCACATCGTCTCGGCTTCTCAATACCATTAGGTAATGCAAGTTCCAGCTCAACTTTTCCGCAGTGACAACTCAGTCGATGTAATGCGTTGATTTGGGTAGTGCCGACTTTCTTAATCATAACTTTTCCTTGTTGTTTTTCTACCTGTGTACATTATGTTAAACAGGCTAGCATCAGCACAATCTTGTCCAAAAACTCGACATTCATCACTTTTCGCGACATTTTATTGGCCGATTTGTTAGTTGCTATTTTGGCAACTGTTTATCTCGTTGGATGGACGTGTTGTCTCCGGCGCGGTTTTTAAACCAAGGAAAAAATTTTATGGATAAAGATCATAGCCTAAGAGAGAACCTCTTGGCTCTGACGCTCGGCAGTGCGTTAGTGTCGCTTGGGGTAATATTTTTCAGCAAAGTAGGATTGCTCACCGGAGGTACGGCTGGTTTGGCGATCTTCCTTACCAAAGTGAGTGACTTCAGCTTTGGTCAGATATTTTTCGCTCTCAACCTCCCTTTTTATATTTTGTCTGTAATGCGCATGGGATGGCGCTTCACCATTAATACTTTCATTGCGGTCTCGATTGTTTCTTTTGCGGTCGATCATCTGCACCATGTGATTGAAATTTCACGAATCGAACCTTTCTATGCAGCACTTCTAGGTGGTGGGTTAATTGGAATAGGTATGTTGGTGATTTTCCGTCACAAGATGAGTTTAGGCGGTTTTAACATTTTAGCGTTGTACCTTCAGGAACGTTTTGGGATTCGAGCTGGTAAAGTTCAGATGGCGCTCGATTGTGCCATCGTAGTGATGTCGCTGTTCATTGTGGATGTGCACCTTATCGCTCTATCCGTCCTAGGTGCCGTGGCGACAAACTTGATTTTGGCGATGAACCATAAACCAGGACGATACCAGGCAAAAGCGCAAATAGCCTAATCAACATCGTGTAATGAGTGAACTTACAAAATATGAGCCCCGAGCCATTCGCTCGGGGCTTTTTTATTCAACGTTGAGATCATGTCAACGAACTCGTTGCGCAGTATTGCTGCATCCCCACATCCACTTGAGCTTTATATTTCTGGCTAAGATGGAAGTGTACTTGCATCAGCAAATCATGCGCATGGAACAGCTCAAACGCGTCGCCACCATTTTGCTGACAAATGGCTTCGCAGCGCTCGGCATGCTGCTTGGCTTGTCCGGCTTCACCCGCTTTGAGTAAACTCATCGCTAAGCGATACTCTGCACGTTCTTCTTGCATCCAACCACCCGCCACTTTCCAGTAATCCAACGCGAGCTTGGCCGCTTCTAGCATCCTCGATTTTTCCACATCCGTGCGCTCAGCCAGCGCTTCATACTGACACGCCAAGTTGTTTGCTGTGATTGCAATAGAGCGTGCTAGCGGCCCTTCAGCATCTTGTGGTGTCATACCTAGCGCGGCTTTCGCCAGCCATTGGCTCGCCAGTTCAAGCTGAGCAAGCGCAGAAAGTTCATTCGAAATCAAAGCGTAAACTCGTCGTTGGTCTTGCTCTGCTAACAACCCCACACAGTCAGTGCCATCAACGAAAAAGCGCGCAACGGCAATACTGCGTTGCAATGCCGAACTCTCGGCAACCTTGCGTTCATCAAAGTGCTCTAAGCAGGTAAGAAACTGTTCTGGGCACTGGAGGTGACCAATCGCGGTGTGCAGCATCAATGCGAATATTCGCTCGATGTGGCTAACGTTTTCCACCTCACTCAGAGCCGTTTCCAATTGAGCATAAGTTTGTTCGGGCTGTGTTTCGTGATGCTGCCAACACTCACTCATGAATGCATCAAAATCCGTTTTGAAAGGCATGTCCTTATTATCCTTTTTCTATTCGTATAACGAATATGAAACTCTACACTATCGTTTCCCCTGTGCAGCACGCTTAGTCACAATATGAGAATCGCCTCACTTAAAGCGGTGTACCTTGCTCCAACGCAAGTAAACGTTGCTTGCGCTCTACTCCACCAGCATACCCTGTCAATTTACCGCTTTTGCCAATAACGCGATGACAAGGCACCACGATAGAAATAGGATTTTTTCCGTTTGCCAACCCAACAGCGCGCACAGCTTTAGGGTTGCCAATCGCGTTGGCGAGATCTTGATAGCTCCACGTTTCGCCGTATGGAATGGTCGTTAGTGCCTGCCAAACTTGATTTTGAAAATCCGTGCCTGTAGCCGCCAAAGGCAGCTCAAATTCATTACGTAGGCCAGAAAAGTATTCATTCAACTGGGTAACAGCTTGGCGCAAAACTGGGTGTTGATCGTCTCGCGCTCCCAGTTCACTCGGCTTAGTGGTGCATGTTTCAAACCAAATGCCAAGCAAGCCCTCAGTGTTAGATTGGATGGTCACCGTTCCTAATAGGCTCGGCATTTCGGTATAAAATGTTTTCATGATTGATTCCATAAGTGAAACGTCGCGTAGCTTCCCCAAGGGGCCGCAGTGTGCGTATTCAGTGATGGGTAACGCTGCATCGCCTTTTTCACCACTAAGTCTTTATCTAAAAAGCAATCGGGTTGAGATTGCCCTCGCAGTTGAGCATAACTAACTGTCCAAGGTCCAATGCCTTTCAAGGCTAGCCACTGCTGGGGGGCGGCTTCTGAGTTGTCCTGCATGAACTGGGCGAAGCGCACTAGCGTCTCTTTACGGCTTTGCGGCATGCGCAAAAAGCTCACGTCAGTATTCGCTATCGCATCTGGTGTCGGGAAAAAGCGTTTTTCTGACTCTCCACTAAGTGTGGTCACCAATAAGTTAAGTTGACCAATCGCCGCTTTAACCGACACTTGCTGGCCTAAAATCGCTCTAACCCCTGCCTCCCATGCATTCCATACACCAGGAATCCGAATACCTTTACTCGACACAAGCCCCGGTGCAACATAATCCAAATGCTGCTCAACAGTACAAATATCGGCGTCAAGATCGAACATACGACGAATGTCAGACACCAAGTTTTGCAGCTTCGTTACGTCTTCAATTTCAAACGCTAGCTCTAGGTACCCTTCACCTTTGGTTGCTTTAAACCACGCTTTACTGGTATCCAGACAAACGTTGCGCTGATAACTCTCATCACTCACCAGCTCAACCCCCTCAATCGCTCGTAAACGGTAGAAGTCCAACATGTGCTGCCAATTCAATTCACCTCGATAAGGCAAGGCAATTCGATTGCTACCCATACCGTCAAACTCTTTGCGACGGACTTGAGAAGGCGTCAGTTTGAGAAACTTTTGGAAAGCATCGTTAAAGCGGCGTGTACTATTAAAACCGGCGGCGAAGCCTACTTCCGTGACCGACATAGAACTGGAATGAAGTAACTGTTTGGCGAACATTAATTGTTGATATTGCGCATACTGCTTGGGTGACATGCCTAGATACTGCTCAAACAACATACGTAAGTAGCGATCCGAAATCCCAACACGCTCTGCTAGCTCAGACACCGAGTGATGATGCAGTTCCCCTCGATCAATTAACGAAATCGCTCGTTGAAAGGTCGTTTCTACGCCTTTCCATGCCCAAGAACCCGGCGCGCTATCAGGTCGACAACGCAAACAAGGACGGTACCCCGCTTGGAGAGCTTGCGCTTTATCGGTGAAGTACTCTACATTTTCTTCTTTAGGTAAATTAGCCGGACAAATTGGGCGACAAAAGATCCCCGTTGTTTTCACAGCCACATAAAATCGCCCATCAAAGCGGCTGTCTCGCGCGACTCGCGCCTTATGACACTGCTCGAAAGTCAGTGAGGTATGGGGGTGAATAAACATAGTGCTTTCCTTGCTCATGCCTTTTGTCATTTATTGTTCATAGGCATCGTTCAATATAATGTTATTGTAGCTTGCTTAAGCGTCTACAATTAGCCATTTTCGGAACTCAATATTGAGATTTATTGGCATTAGCGCTTTTGTACACTAAAGTTAGATTCAGAACATCACAACAACGTCGGCTAAAGGGAATTGGCATGGACTTACACACTTGCGTAATTGTACTAAGAAACCAAAAGGTTATTACCAGTAAATCCGTAGATCATTCAATTGGAATTATCGAACGAGACTCAGATAACGAGATCTCAGAAATTCAAATTAATGCCACGGATGGGCGTAATATTCGAACCTATCACTACAACAATGTAGAGGAGTCACTAGAGAGCTTAATGAACCTCTGACGGTTTTCTTTAACACACCTTTCTCCCTTGTTAATAGCGAAAGCAATAGAGCACAGCAACCTGTGCTCTTTTTTTTGTTTAACAGCAAAAATGTTTATCGAAAATAATGATGGAACCTGATTTAAAACACGACAAAACTGGCATAAAAAAACTCATAAAAAACACTCAAGCAACTGATTAAAAATAACAAAAATCCATTATTCAATTTTTTAGAACGAGTTTATCAAAATACTCCCGTTATTTTTATTCTCACCGCCACCTAAACTGTTCTCAACAGCACGGGAGCACACGCTTCCCACTCATTGAAAAGAGTCAGAGGACAGAATCATGAAAGCACTATTACAGAAAATTACCACATCAAACGCAGGTTACAGCGCACTATCACTTCGCGTTCCAATCGGCATTATCTTTATGGCGCACGGCGCACAAAAGCTGTTTGGCTGGTTTGGTGGCTACGGGCTAGAAGGCACTGGTCAGTGGATGGCATCTATCGGTTTAGGTCCTGGCGTGCTCATGGCGTTACTTGCGGGCAGCGCAGAGTTCTTTGGCGGCTTGTTCATTTTACTTGGTCTGCTAACTCGCCCAGCCGCCGTTGCTTTAGCGTTCACGATGGTGGTAGCGATATTCTCCGTCCACTTTGAAAACGGTTTGTTCATGGCAAACAACGGTTACGAGTTTGGCTTAGCTTTACTGGCAGCAAGTGTTTCACTGGCGTTTTCTGGCGCAGGTAAGGCCGCGCTAGATAACTTCTTGCACAAAAAACTCTCTTAGGGAGGCCTTATGATTACGGTAAGACATGCAGCAGACCGAGGTCGAGCAAACTTTGGCTGGCTTGATAGCAAACATACGTTTTCTTTCGGTAGCTATTACGATCCACAACATATGGGCTTTTCTGAGCTGAGAGTCATCAATGACGATGTAGTCCAACCTGGCGCAGGTTTTGATACACATGGCCATCGTGATATGGAGATCATCAGCTATGTGCTGGAAGGTGTTATCGCGCACAAAGACAGCGAAGGTAACGTGAAAACATTACCTGCTGGGGAATTCCAACTCATGTCGGCAGGGAAAGGGATTTACCACAGTGAGTACAATGCGTCGAACCGCGACACGCTGCGCTTTCTACAAATTTGGATTCAGCCAAATACATTTGGAACCAAACCAGGTTATCAGCAAAAAAACTTTGGTCGCACGCCTGGATTAACAACTATCGCGACTCCAACAGGAGAAAACGGTACGCTACTTATTAAGCAAGATGCCACATTACATCAGTTAATTCTTGAACCAAATAGCGAACTTAACTTTGAGATAGAATCGGGTAGAAGCCTATTCGTTCACCAAGTAACGGGGAGCCTTAGCATCGACAATACTACCTTGACGGCAGGCGACGGCGCGAAGATCGAACAGCAAAGTAAGGTTGTTTTGCGCAATACATCGAACGAGAGCACAACCGCCCTGCTATTTGACTTGCCATAACTATCGATTCATCGAGATAAAAAGAAAGCCGCCTGGATTTTCCAAGGCGGCTTTTTAATTTCTCTGACTTTTCACTCAACGCTATTCGTCGGAAGTTCCGGAACCAATTTGCTGAAAACTGTAAGCCGTCAGTGGATCAATCTCTTTGACAATTTCTTCCACTTGCTTAATCGCGTCTACCGACGAGCTAGCTTTACGATAGCTCAAATAGATAGGGCGACACCAATCTTCTACGCCAGACACCTTGTGAAGCTGCCCATTGGCGATAAAGGGCTCTACCAGAGAGATGGGTAAGTAAGCGGCACCGCCCTTCTCTAAAATAAAGTCCAATGCTATACGCGCTGTTGACGTGCGCAGATACGGAGCCGGGATCTTAGGGTGACGTTCAGAATGTTCTGATGAGAAGCGCGTTCCCCAATCCACATACACGTATTTGTTTTCAAAAACGGTGTCTAAAGAGTCTTTCTCAGTCGATACCAGAACGAGAACAACATCAGCCACTTTTTTGCAGTTAAGCTCATCAGCTTTGATTTGGTCGAACGCAAATGCCATATCTAACGTGCGCTCTAGCAAGCTGCGACTGAGCATTTCCCGCCCCATCACTTCTGCCATAAAACCATAACCACCAAATGAATCTGTGACGACACTTAAACAGTTCTGCAAGTAGGCGTCCCAAATATTTGGCGTACCGCCTAACGTTAATTGCAGCGCTTTGCCATCTTCAAGCGATAACTCTAGCTTCGCTTGTTGCAATGTGGTGACCATCACCTCTGCATAACTGATTAAGCGCTCACCTGCAGAGGTCAACTTTATGTTATTTCGATCACGAATAAACAATTGCGTATCGAAGTAACTTTCCAATTGTTTGATACGTGCGCTCACTGCAGCTTGGGTAATATAAAGATTCTCAGCGGCGCGTCCGAAGTGACGAACCCTTGCCAGCTCTAAAAATGTTCGAAAGACTTTTACATCCATAAACCATCTCCTGGTTAATATAAAACCAGATTAACAACTAATTAAAATCATGACGACAAAAAAGTTTTGTTTTTCTTTTGTTAGCTTTACGCCTAATTTTCGCCGTAGTTCACTACATTCATCAATAACGGTTACAGAGGCTGTTGACATGTCTGACACTGAATTCCGTCATGGCAAAAAACGTTTTTACGACAACGTAAAATTCCCACGCGGCTTTGCAAAGTCTGGCGATTTTACTCTCTCGGAAGAGGAAATCCTAACAATTTATGGGGATACTATGCTTGGCTTAGAGTCAGGCGAATTAACACCTGAAAATAGCGAAGAGAAACACTTCATCAAGGTGCTAGAAAACCCAGGCAAAGCAAAAACAAAACTTGAGCGTACGTGGCTAAAGTACACCCAACTTGCTCGTGGTCGCAAGCGCTTCCACACGCTAAATGGTCGTAATAAGCCTGACGCGACAGAAGATTACATTGAAGAGAGTTTGGTCGAAGACGATTAATAACCAAATAAACTAATTCTCGCCTTTTTCTAGCAGTAGGCAGTAGGCGAAAGCTCGTTTGGTTTGACTGAGCGAGCAAAACAAGCTCATTTCTTCTCCTAAAGCCCAAGGGCGCGTTCTCCCAAGGGCTTTTTTAGTATTTAGTGCTAGTCTACTTTGCAAGCATCGCGATCTTTTTCAAAAAGCTCTCTTTCAAGTGCTCTTGGTCGTACTCCAATTGATAGGTATTGTGGAAGCCAACCTTTAGCTCAACACCATTCCCTCGTAAGAAAACGTTGTACCCGTCGTAATCGGAAAACGCTTCTACACCTTCATACATTTTGCCAAATTCGGTTGGTGTACCGTTGTTCATCACACATTCGTAAGCCTGTAGTACTTTGCTCGGATCTAACTCATTTTTCATACCGAATTCCTCACTGGTTTACACATTTCAATTATGGTTAAGGAATGAGCGTCGTGCCATGTCCATCCCATAATATTTGAAGTTCGTGTGCGGTTTCACACTCTGTAGGTTGTTAAAAAACAAGGTTAAGTGCGAAGACAGAACTTAATTTAGATCATAAATTTTATCTATCAATTCGTCAGTTTCATAATGCAATTTCTTTGTAAAAAATCGGCTTATAAAAGCATTTAGATATAAAAACAGTCGATAAAATCAACACTGGTTAAAGAAAAAGCAAAATTTTGACCTAAAACAATAGCAGTTCGTCATTACTTATTTTATAATGCGAATTAATGTTTCGGTACATCGTAAATTCCAATAACTAGGGGCACAAAATGAGACTTATCCCGTTAACTCGAGCAGCACAAGTAGGTAAGTGGGCAGCTGCGCATATCGCTAAGCGTATCAACGACTTTAAACCTACTGCTGAGCGTCCATTCGTTCTGGGTCTACCAACTGGTGGCACTCCTCTAGCAACCTACAAAGCCCTAATCGAGCTTTACCAAGCCGGCGAAGTGAGCTTCAAAAACGTCGTGACTTTCAACATGGATGAGTACATTGGCATCCCTGCAGATCACCCAGAGTCTTACCGCTCGTTCATGTACAACAACTTCTTTAATCACATTGATATCCAAGAAGAAAACATCAACCTACTGAACGGTAACACTGACGATCACGACGCAGAATGTAAGCGTTACGAAGACAAAATTAAGTCTTACGGCAAGATCAACCTGTTCATGGGCGGCGTGGGTAACGACGGTCACATCGCGTTCAACGAGCCAGCGTCATCTCTTTCTTCTCGTACTCGCATCAAGACACTGACTGAAGACACTCGCATTGCGAACTCTCGCTTCTTTGACGGCGATATCAACCAAGTGCCTAAATACGCACTGACTATCGGTGTGGGTACACTGCTAGACGCAGAAGAAGTGATGATTCTGGTAACAGGTCATAACAAAGCTCAAGCACTTGAAGCAGCAGTAGAGGGTTGTGTAAACCACCTATGGACGGTTTCTGCACTTCAACTTCACCCTAAAGCAGTGATTGTATGTGACGAGCCAGCTCAACAAGAACTGAAAGTGAAGACAGTGAAGTACTTCTCGGAGCTAGAAGCGGAAAACATCAAAGGTTTTTAATCCATAGGATGACAGCCTAGATGCACACTAAAATACGAAACCCGTGATCAATCACGGGTTTTTTCTTATCTGAACAGCGGGCTTAAGTCGTTAATAAGCTTTAATACCAAACTGACGAAGACGCTTAGGCAGCACTTCATCTAACTTGTCTAGTTCACTCGGTTCGACTTCGATAAGGTTAAAATGATGCTGCTCATAAACAGTACGAATGGTCTCACGGTCAGCCTCAGCCATCTCCCCAGTATCACTTCCCCAAAACTGTAAATAGACTTTACCGCCTGGCAAATAAAAATCACTGGTGACATCTTGGTCAATCGGCAGCTGACGTTCATAAGCGTGCACCACACCAGCCAAGTACAGCCAGTTGTCGATGAGCAACTCTCCCTTAGAGCGCACGTAATGCCCATCTAATGTTCGGTGTTTGGCTTCAAACTTTTGGCGAAAGCTTGAGTACGATTTATCCGTGGAGTGTGACTCCGCATCTTGCCCTAAAAATTCAATGACAGACTGCTTAAGACGCTTATTACGCAGCACCACATCGTGCCATACGACAAAGGTATTTTTTGTCTCTTTATCGGTTCTTTGCTGGCCACCAGCGCGTATACCAGCTTCAGTGACACTCCAACCTTCTTCAGATTTGGCGATCCACCCCAACTCACTCAACAGTTGGTTCATGCGCTTCGCATTCAGTTTCAGCTTTTCACCCAGCTGCGTGGCGCTTAATGTTTTCCCTGAGCTGGAAGTCAGCTCAATATGTAAATTGGTCGGCCAGACGATGAACTGGCCAAATTTAGGGTGATCCACATACTCGCCGCCAAACTTGGC
Source organism: Vibrio sp. JZG120 (assembly GCF_053890955.1). Classification (NCBI taxonomy): domain Bacteria; kingdom Pseudomonadati; phylum Pseudomonadota; class Gammaproteobacteria; order Vibrionales; family Vibrionaceae; genus Vibrio; species Vibrio sp. JZG120. The sequence goes on along the minus strand of NZ_JBSRRK010000002.1, from coordinate 351,556 downwards.
GCCTTCTTCCGTCAGAATCCATTTTTCGTCTTGGCGAACAATGTAGCCAGCACGTTTGAGATCGGCAAACAACAGCTTGGCTTCAACCTTACGCATTTTCGCTAATGCCGACGTCGATATTTTTTCAGACATGTGGGTACCTCATGCTGCTGTAAAACTGAACACTATGTCATCATAGTAACGTATTGATTTCACGGCTTGAAGTCAGAGAAACAAGATTTCGTGTTACAAATAACAAAGCCAATCTCAAGGGACTGGCTTTGTTATGTTAAGTTGAAAGAAGCGGGGGCTATTTAATAAAAGCAATACAGCCTTGCAAAATCACTAAGTTCACAATGTCGATGAAGAATGCACCGACAATTGGTACCACCATAAATGCTTGTGGTGATGGACCATAACGACTCACGATAGAGCCCATATTCATGACCGCAGTCGGTGTGGCACCTAAACCGAAACCACAATGTCCACTGGCGATCACCGCGGCATCGTAATTACCGCCCATCATGCGAAATGTTACGTAATAAGTGAACACCGCGAGTACGGCAGACTGAATAGCAAGAATAATAAGGAATGGGATCGCAAGATCAAAGATATTCCACAATTTCAAGCTCATCAGAGCCATGGCAAGGAACAGCGATAGCGAAACCGTACCAAGAATATCAACGGTTTCTAAATCAACCTTGCGCACCTTGGTCACTTCCATGATGTTGGTGATGACAACACCAATAAACAGCGCATAAACAAAATCTGGGATCATCAACCACTTGATGCCAAAACTGCTCACCCAACTCTCCAGATAGCTCGCGCCTGTCACGCAAAGCAAAATAATGGATAAGCTTTCTACAACTCTTTTCGCCGTGACACGATCTTCTTCATGTTCGTTATAGGTCACCAATTCAGGGAAACTCTGATGGCTTTGGTTGGTGCGTCCGTATTCCGATTCTAAGTTGTGCTTGTTGAGTAACTTTTGCGCGACAGGGCTGCCAATAATCCCGCCCATGACCAAGCCAAACGTAGCAGAAGCCATCGCCACTTCTAGGACATTGTGCAAACCATACATTTCTTGAAAAGTTTGCGACCACGCCGCACCAGTTCCATGTCCGCCAGAAAGCGTAATAGAGCCGGCGATCAACCCCATGAGTGGATCTAACCCCAATGCGGTTGCTAAGGATACGCCGACCGCATTTTGGATAAGAATGTAGACCGATGCCACAACAAGGAAGATGAAAACCTTCGCACCGCCTTTAATCAGTTGGGTGTAATTCGCGGCTAAGCCAACCGTCGCAAAAAACATCAGCATAAAGGTGTTTTGCAGTGGCAAATCAAATGATACATCCACACCATTTAAGTGCATGGTCGTGATCACGCAAGCCACCACTAGACCACCAACAATTGGCTCTGGGATATTGAATTTCTTTAAGGTTGGTAATTTGGTGTTAATGAACTGCCCTAAAAATAACACGCAAATTGCGACGAGAAACGACTCTTGTGGGCCGATAGATATTACCTGATTCATGAGACCTCTTTACTCTCCTCTTTCTCATTCATTGAGCAAGCGCTCAACGTGAGATAGGTGCCTAAGTCAATCAGATTGCCTCTCGAACCTTTTGTTTTCTAGGGTGTATTTGCCACAAATTCTCATCAAGTAAGAAATTGATTTACCCAAAATCCCACTGATTATCATTATATGAGAATACCAATACCAAGCTGGTGGTAAATGCCTTGATTGGATTAGAAAAATAACACTTCTCAACTTATGAGAAGTGTTTAATTTATGTTCATAAGAAAGTCTTCAAAATAGCTATCACATAGGTAGATAGTTAGGGAAAGCGAAGGCTAGTACATACGCTTTATTTTAAATTATTACTTTCTCTCCGGCACACTAGGTGTTATACCTATATATAACACCATTTCAGCCAAGAGATTCACTCATGACCAATTGGCATGATCGCCAACCGATTTTTCGACAGTTGGCTGACCAGATCACTCAACAAATACTGCAAGGTATCTGGCAAGAAGGCGATGCTCTACCCTCTGTTCGTAGCATCTCTGCGGATATGAAAATTAACCACCTCACCGTCATGAAAGGCTATCAATTGCTTGTTGATGAGGGATTAGTGGAGAAAAAACGCGGTCAAGGTATGTTTGTCGCTTCAGGGGCAAAACTCAAATTGCTTGCAGACGAGAAGGCACGTTTTCTTCAACAACAAATTCCGCAGATAGCCGGCACAATACAGCGTCTGGATATGTCACTCGACGAATTCATTCAACAACTAAAACCACACTTGAAAGGTGACCAATGAGCGCATTAGTCAGTGTAAAAAACGTCTCCAAGCAATATCAGCAACAAGGAGAAGCACTGCATGAAGTGAGTTTCGACCTACATGCAGGACAAGTACTAGGCTTACTCGGCCATAATGGCGCAGGTAAATCAACGCTTATTAATGCCCTACTCGGCGCACATGAATATCAAGGCACTGTTCGTATCAACGGATTTGAACCCATTATGCAACGCGACAAAATAATGCAGAGCTTGTCCTACATCTCGGATGTGAACGTTCTGCCAGATTGGATGACTGTCGCTCAACTGCTTAACTATACCGAAGGCGTGCATCCAGGGTTCAATCGCGCTCAAGCAGATACGCTGCTTCGTCAAACGGACATCAAACCTCGTGCACGCATCAAATCTTTATCCAAAGGGATGAAGGTGCAATTGCACCTCGCGATTGTAATCGCGACTAACACCCAAATCCTCATATTGGATGAACCGACACTCGGGTTAGATCTCGTGTATCGTGATACGTTTTATCGTCACTTATTGGAATGGTTTCACGACGGCGAGCGCGTGTTGATCATCGCCAGTCATGAAGTATCAGAGATTGAGCACTTACTGACTGATGTGCTGATTCTCAAGCATGGCCGCCCTGTACTACAAACCTCGATGGACAGTATCAGTGAAGACTACTTTATCCTTGAGGCCAGCGACGAATACCGCACACAAATTGAAGCGATGAACCCACTGTCGTCACAAAAAGGGCTCGGTTCAACGAAATGGTTACTCACTGCCCAGTATGCCCAACAAGCAGAAACAATGGGGGCCATCCATGGGGTGAAGTTAGCGGATCTATTTTTAGCATTGCAGAAGGAGGCAGCGTAATGCGTTCAGTTGTCGCGATGTTGCAAAAAGAGTGGTTAGAAAACCCTCTTGTTTTACGTATTCCACTGTTTGTGTTGGCGTGTGGAGTTATTCTCTTTGTCAGTTTAATGAGTAACGACACTCTACAACACAATATGTTTTTCCAAATGAGCTTTGGTGGCGATGTCAGTGACATTCATAAAGAGCTTGGTGATGACGTCAATATGTTGATTACCGGAGGAGCAGGACTGCTGTCTATCTTGTTAGCCGTTCAATACTTCCCAAGAACGCTACGCAAAGAGCGTGCGGAGGGCAGTATTATGTTTTGGCGTAGTATGCCGGTCAGCGATATAAAAACTCACTTAGTGAAGCTAGGGTTTGGCTTATTGGTGATTCCGCTCGTTTGCTCGGCGCTTGTGCTCGCAGCAGATTTGATGCTGTGGTTGCTGAACATCTCTACCGATCACCAATTGGCTTTATTGTACCGCCAAGCCTCGTTAGGTTACGTGCTGCTGCATTGGGGAGAGTTTTTAATCAGAATGTTATTCGCCGGTATTCTACTGTTACCGCTGGCATTAACCGCAATGGCTATTTCTCAGAAAGTGAACTCACCACTGGTCATTTTGTTTATCGCCATTTATGCGCTGCGCTGGATGCCAATCGCACTATTTGGCTATTACGGCCTAGATCAGTTCTTCTCCGAAGTGCTTTACCTTCCACTGCACGCCATTGTTGCACCAAGCCCATTTAATGCAATTCCTCAGGCGGGCTGGTTAAACGTTGGCATTTACGCTTTCATCGGCGTTCTTGGTTGGACAGCTAGTCTCAAGTTCAGCCGAACCATTCAATAATCCGTCGTTCGATAAACGGCCAAAATCGAGCCATAAAAAAACGGTCACAACCTGTGTTGTGACCGTTTTTATTTCGACCTTAGGAGATCATGAACTTAAATTTAACCAAGGAATGAAATGTAACCTTGTAAAATGATTAAGTTAACGATGTCGATAAAGAAAGCCCCCACAATTGGCACCACCATAAATGCCTGCGGCGACGGGCCAAATCGGTTAACGATAGAGCCCATGTTCATCACGGCTGTTGGGGTTGCCCCCAAGCCAAAACCACAGTGACCACCCGCAATAACCGCAGCGTCGTAATTGCGTCCCATCACTTTGAACGTAACGTAGTAAGTGAAGATAGCTAAGACCACAGACTGCACAGCCAAAATGACCAAGAATGGAATCGCTAAGTCAAAGATATTCCATAACTTCAAGCTCATTAATGCCATCGCCAAGAACAATGACAAAGAAACGGTACCGAGCATATCGACGGTTTCTGCATCTAACTTACGAAGCTTGGTCACCTCTAAGAAGTTCGTGATGATCACACCAATGAACAGCGCATATACAAAGTCTGGAATCATCAACCATGAGATTTCATACGTGCTGACCCATTGCTCAACATACTTCGCCCCAGTAACACAGATCAGTAGGAAGAAGAGTTTCTCCACCACTTTTTTCGCCGTTACTTTATCTTCTTCGTATTCGTTGTAGGTCACCAACTCAGGGAATTTTTCGTGAGTTTTGGCATCCCGACCACCACGACCATACTCCGATTCAATGCTGTTTTTTTCTACGAGGCGCTGTGCCACTGGGCTACCAATGATACCGCCGATGATCAAACCAAAAGTGGCTGATGCCATCGCTATTTCCAAAACGTTATCCAATCCATACACGTCTTGGAAGGTTTGTGACCACGCAGCACCTGTACCATGGCCACCAGACAGAGTAATCGAGCCAGCAATTAACCCCATCAAAGGATCTAAACCGAGCGCCGCCGCGAGTGAAACGCCAACGCCGTTTTGTATGATGATGTAAAACGATGCGACAGCTAAGAAGATAAAAACCTTCGCACCTCCTTTCATCAACTGAGTGTAATTTGCGGCCAAACCAACCGTCGCAAAAAACATTAACATAAACGTATTTTGTAACGGCAAATCGAACTCCAAGTCGATGCCGTTGAAATGAAGAGCAGTAATCATGCAGGCCACAATAAGGCCACCTACAATCGGCTCAGGTATGTTGAACTTCTTTAAAATCGGTAGCTTAGCATTAATAAAATGCCCCAGGAAAAGCACACTGATTGCGACCAAGAAGGACTCCAGTGCACCTACAGATATTAAATGATTCATATCGCCTCTTATTATTGTTCTCTTCATCCTCCGTAATGATCGAGTGTTAATTTAACCTTCATTCAATAGCAAATGTTCTCGCTTTACTGTTTCGAAAATACTCAAAAGTTGGTGTAGATGCGCCTTAGGCTAGTTTAAGGGACGCTCCTTTAGCGATGTGTGAGTTTTCCGCTGTTAGCCAGCCCTTAAATGTGAAAGGAGCCGATATAGCTCCTTCAAATGCCCCCTCGCAATACCTGTGCGTGACTGCTTGGGGTATAGTGTTGTGAGTAAATTCTGGGTGACACTTTCTGAACCACGTTGGGCTCCCTTACTTAAACAGAATGTGTCAATTACTATCAAACAAAGTTCCTTCCCGTTGTAACCTCTAAACGCCGAGATCGCGTTCAAAACAATTGGGTTTGCTTGTTCCTGTCGTAGTTTTTCAACTCTGGCTCATGGTGTGTAAACGAGCCGAATCCAAGGAAACTCTCAAGCTGCAACAAACGTTTTCGTCACAACGGAGCCGGATTATAACATATTGCTGATAATTTTCTTCAATTCAGTGACATTCACCAATCCCATGGTTTCATTCCATAATGATTAACTGCTGAATAGCATTTTTACAGACAAAAGAGCAAAGCCAATTCAACTTGGCCTCACCAAAAAATAAACCTTAAAAGCCAATCACTTATCTATCGTCTCCTGAGTAAATGTGTTTTGATCGGCTTTCTTGAGGGCCCAGCAACCAAAATGTACGGTGTTGTCATGGTAGTCTTTCGAGGCTAACTACCCGGTTCTGGGTGATAAAAACAATCCCAATTATGCATCACACAAAAACATGTATAATTTTTATATAAGTTATTAAAATAACAAGAGCCCTACATGAAAATTCATTTGCTTTTCCCTGTGCTATTACTCTGTGCCATCTCATCTGCCACTGCAGCGGAAAATATCCGTATTGAATATTCTCCCGTGGAAACAACCCATGAAAAAATCGCCCTGCAATCTATCCAAAACAGCGATGTAAACCCAATTTTTCTTGAGCTATCTCAGATCCACTTTCCATTTCGCAAACCACTCACACTGGTTTACGGCGGAGAAGATGGCCCAATGTACGATCCCGATACGCACACGATACACATTCCCTACACTTTTTATTTGGAATCACTCAATTACTTCTCCAATAACCAGTATGAAGAACGCCTTGGAAAATCCCCAAAAACAAGGGCGTTAGATACGTTATTACACACCTTGCTTCATGAAGCCGGGCATGCTTACATCGAAGATCAAAACATCCCTATTCTCGGAAAAGAAGAAGATGCCGTCGATAATTTTGCCACGATCTTAATGATTGACTTCCTAGAAGATGGCGCAGAGATGGCCATTAGCGCCGCCGACATGTTCGCATTTGAGTCCGATGACAGACCGGACTACTACGACTTCGGTGAGTACATTGATGAGCACAGTTTTGATTTGCAACGCTACTTCTCTACCTTATGTTTGGTGTACGGCAGTGATCCGGAACAGTACAAGTCGCTTCTCGATGAAGTTGAAAAAGACTACCTACGTGATCGCAAAGACTTTTGCCAATACAACTACGAGAACATACGCGCGAATTGGAACCACTACCTGCAACATAATGAACCAAAAGAAAAATCGCCACGTAGAACTCAGTAAGACAAATCAAATAATAAGACGATCGCAATGACAAAACTCACCATATTTTATGACGGAACTTGCCCACTGTGCGCCAAAGAAATGCACGCACTTAAGCGACGAGATGTAAAACAAGCGATAAAAATCGTCGATATCTACAGCGATGACTTTTCTGATTACCCACAGATAGACGCACAAAAAGCCAATACGATTTTGCATGCGCTGAATGACAATAATGAACTGATACTTGGTCTTGATGTGACTCACCGAGCATGGCAGTTGGTCGGACGAGGTTGGCTATATGCACCACTACGTTGGCCATTATTCAAACCAATTGCCGACTGGCTTTACCTGCGCTTTGCCAACAATAGGTATCGTGTCTCATACTGGCTTACTGGTAGCTCCCGCTGCAACTCGGGCCAATGCTCTCGCTAATTGTGATCCTGCTTAAAAATGTGAGTCTCTCTCGTCCACGATCACCAACTTCCTGTACTTCTCACCCGCCAACTCGGTTAATCTGCAATCAGTACAAAAATAATTATTAACACTTTTATTTGGTAAAGCTATTGGAGTTTACCAGTTTGTAACGCTGCGCCGAGACGTAAGGAAGTACCTATGAATCTAACGATAAGAAAGCGACTTTATATTCTTTCCATCATTCCCGTGTTAACGATTGCTTTGGGTATGATGTGGTTTACCTACCTCCAAACCAGTACCTACAACCAACAACAAATCAATCATACGCACACGACGATGATGGCGATGAAGAAAGCGGAACTGAAAAACTATGTGCAGATGGCTCATTCCGCACTCAAACCATTATTGGATCGTAATGCCTCATTGCAAGAAGCCATTCCAGTGCTCAAAGAGCTAGAGTTCGGCCAATCAGGTTATATTTTTGCGTACGACTCAAAAGGTGTGCGTGTTGTTGTCGGAAAAAACAACAAAGGGGTTGGAGAAAACTTCTATAACCTTCAAGACAAAAAAGGCAACTACCTGATCCAAGACCTGTTGAAAAACGCCAAAACGGGTGACTTCACAACCTACTACTTCCCTAAGTTAGGGCAAACCGAAGCATTACCAAAACTCAGCTACTCCATGTTCATTCCCAAGTGGGATATTATGATTGGCACAGGTTTTTATACTGATGACATCGATGCGATCATTACAGAGATGGAAAACACAGCAAACGATGAGCTAAACAATACCTTAGCCGCTATTGCTATGTTTTGTGTCTCTATTGCCGTTGTCGTGGCCATTTTTGCCGTACTCGTCAACCGTAGCATTATGCGCCCTATCGAACAGTTTGACAGCTCAATCCAATCTTTCGCGCAAGGTGACGCCGACTTAACCGCGCGTATGGAAGAATCTAGCGTGCCAGAATTTAAGCAGCTCGCGCATAACTTCAATATCTTCGTTGAGAGCTTGCAAGGAATTATTAAGAGCGTCAGCCATGTCGGACAAGAGGTAGTATCAGAAACTAACAACATGTCTCAACGCGCCTCACAAGTGGATGAATTGGCTTCAGGTCAACGTGAGGAAACGGAACAAGTCGCGACAGCAATGACAGAAATGACGGCCACCGCTCACGAGATCTCTGGCAATGCAAACCAAGCCGCCGATTCCGCTAAAAATGCCGATGACAACGCACAACAAGCGAAGCACATCGTGGACTCCGCCGCTAACTCCGTTGAAGCCCTAGCGAATGAGGTCTCTGAAGCAAGCACTGTAATTTCACGTCTAGAGAGTGACGTGCAGAACATCTCATCCTCACTTGAAGTCATCCAAGATATTGCTGAACAAACCAACTTGCTTGCACTAAATGCCGCCATTGAAGCGGCACGAGCGGGCGACCAAGGACGCGGATTCGCAGTTGTCGCGGATGAAGTGCGTAAGCTTGCAAGCCGCACTCAGGACAGCACAGGTGACATTCACAAGATGATCGATCAACTTAAAGCAGGATCGGATGCCGCAGTAAAAGCGATGGAATCTAGCCAAGCACGTGGCGAAGCGACAGTAGAAGAAGCACGTGCTGCATCGGTTGCGCTGCAAGATATTCAAGCAGCGATTGCGAATATCATGGACATGAACACGCTGATCGCTACCGCGACCGAAGAGCAAAGCCAAGTTGGACAAGAGATTTCACAACGCATCGAAGTCATTTCTCAGCAAAGTAGTCAATCGGCGCACCTTGCCAATCAAAATCGCTCGGGCAGCCAAAACCTCAATCACAAAGCCAACGAGCTTTACGACTTGGTGGGGCGCTTCACGGTTTAACTTCCTTAACCATACTTAATAGTAGAAACAGCGACGCCTTAACGTCGCTGTTTTTATTTCTGCTATCCTCAAACGACTTAGTTATAATGCCGCCAACTTCGCACCCACAGGGGCAAAACAAAATGATAATTATGACCACCAATTTCGGTGATATCGAGATTGAACTGAACCTAGAACGAGCGCCAGTTAGCTCAAAGAACTTCAAAAAATACTGTGAAGATGGCTTCTACAACGGCACCATTTTCCACCGCATTATCGATGGTTTTATGATCCAAGGTGGCGGTCACACCGAAGACATGGCAGAAAAGCCAACGCGCGCCCCGATTGCGAACGAAGCAAACCGTGGTCTAAAGAACCTTGTTGGCACTATCTCAATGGCGCGTACCGATGCACCGCACTCTGCAACGGCACAGTTCTTCATTAACTTGGAAGACAACGATTTCCTAGACCACACCGCAACCACCAACTTGGGCTGGGGCTACGCGGTGTTTGGCAAAGTGACTGCGGGTATGGATGTCGTAAATCGCATCGCGAAAGTGAAAACGACCTCTAAGCTTGGTCACGATGATGTACCATGCGATCCAATCATTATTGAGAAAGTGACAATCAGCGAATAAGCCCATTCGCCTCTTCGGAGAAATCGTCGCTATAAAACGAAGAATGCGCCTAATGTCTGATGACTTAGGCGCTTTTTGTTTTTATGACTCAGCCTATTAGTTTGGCTTGTGCCGGAGTTATTGATAGAAAAGCTCGGCTTTTGCTCCAACCAAATCCAGTTCAGAGCCCTGAGAATCAGCCAGATATTCCGCGACAAGGTTGTACCCGACCCAATACCCCATGTACTTCGGCCAGCGGCTTTCATCACTGCCAAGAAAGTAAGCGTCGAAGTTGTAATCTAAGCTGGTCAACTTGTCTTTCATCTCAGCATAGAAAGGGCGCCAATCTTGATCTTTGATTTTCTCAAACAAGCTCGGTGTGATGCCTCCATTCACCTTGCGTTCGAAATGACAAGCTAACCCTTCCATAATCAGCACATCACCAAGTGCAACGCCATTCTCACCTGCTCGCATACGGAACAGGTGATGCAACTCATGCGCTAACACCGCAGCCAGTTCTTTCTCAATAACGTTTTTAATATCAGCACGTTGAGTATCAAGCAGAATCTCTACACGATAGGCGCTTAAGCAATAGCCACCAATCCCCGTCTGCGGTACGTCATTGCGATCAAACGGGCTAACAGTCAGGTCAACATTACTTAAATCGTTGTTACTTAAATCAAAGTAACTAGAAAGTTGTGAGCTCAGATCATCAAGTTTCTGATGCAAATACTCAGAGATTGGAGACAACTCTCCCGTCGCATTTAACAGGGTTACGCGATAACTCATTTATCTTCCTTGATAATGTGGGTTAAGAGCAGCGAGTTTACAGTGTAAAGAGTGAGCAGTTCTAGCAATTACATCCCTTTGAACAAACTTTGAGATGCACGACTCACCGGGAGCTTGTTTTCTCCAACGTGAACAAACATTCTGCCTGTAAAGTCTTTGTTTACCTTGCTAATTTTGCACACTTGCACAACACTTGAGCGGTGCACTTGCCAGAACTGTTCTGGGTTAAGCTGCCCTATCAACTCTTTCAACGAGGTGCGAATCAAATACTCCTGCACTTTGCCTTGTCCTTGTTGTGCATACACAGAAACGTATTTTTCTTCCGCTTTGAAATACAACACATCAGACGTGGCGATCAGATGAATATCTTCCCCTTGCGTCGCTTTAATCCACTGTAAATACTGCGGCGTTTGTGGCGCGGATAATTGCTGCAACTGCTCTAACAGGCTGCTCATCTGCACATTGCTGCTCTCTTGTGTTCGCTTAGCAAGGCGTGCTTTCACTCTTTCACACGTCGTCAGGAGGCGCTCATCCGAGATAGGCTTAAGCAAATAATCGGCGGCATTTTGCTCAAAAGCTTTGATGGCGTAATCATCGTACGCGGTGACAAACACAATCAAAGGGGGATTGGCGAGTTGATTGAGCTTTTGTGCTAATGTCATGCCATCCAAAACTGGCATACGAATATCGAGAAACGCAATGTCAGGTTGGCTTTGCTCAATGGCTTGCAACGCTTGTTCACCATCTGCGACTTTGGCTATTACCTCTAGCTCAGGCCACACTTCAGCTAGGCTTTTATCAAGATGACGCCTCAATAGCGGTTCATCATCAGCAATAATGACAGTAAACCCTGTATTCATTCCTTTCTTCCTTGATTACGATTCCATTGGCCAGCTCAGGCGAACACATACGCCACCCTGAGCAGACTCACTGATAGAAACCTCTCCTTGCCCTGCGAACAAAGCTTCAACTCGCTGCTTGAGATTACTCAAACCCACGCCGGAGCCCATGTGCCCACTAACATGATTCAAGCCAACACCTGTGTCTCTAACTTCAATCTGCAAGTTCTGTTGTTCGCGCTTAATGAGCAAACTGACTTCGCCGCCTTCTCGCTTTGGCTCAATACCGTGAACAATGGCATTCTCCACCAAAGGTTGCAACATCATCGGTGGCAGTTCTGTTGTTCCTAAACCGTCTTCTACTTCAATTTTGTAGCTTAGGCGTCCATCCAGACGTATCTTCTGAATACTCAAGTAGGCTTCAATTAAGGCAATTTCATTCTCAATCGTGGTGTGCTCTTCACGTGAGCTTTTTAGCGTCGCACGTAATAGTGCGGTAAGTTGATCCAACATCTGCTTGGCCTTATCAACGTCCTGGGACATCAACGCGCTGATATTTGCCAAGGTATTAAATAGGAAATGCGGTTCAATCTGGCTTTGCATCTGTTTAAGCTGACTTAGCAACAGTGCACGTTCCTGCTCTGCCTTTTCACGCTTGATACTCTCTAATTCACGCTGAGCAATCGCTTCTTTCTCTCGTGAGTGGAAATAAAAGTAACACATGCCGCTGAATAACAAGCCCATCAGCAACACTGGCAGCATGCCCGAAATGCCGAAGTATTCACCGAGCCAAAACTGCGCATTAATGACGCCAAACAACAAACAGGCGGTCAGTGACAAAGCAATTTCTAGTCTACGAGGGATGCTAGGAAACAACTTGTCGACTAACCAAGAGAAGAACAAGGCGGAGTAACCAAAACCAAAGCTCACCAATACATGTACATAGTAAGGACCACCCCAAACAGACAATGTCATTACCGAGATAAACAAACAGAATAAAGTCGTGACAACCACACTGCGTAGCCATCCACTTTCTACCATTAACTTAGCTGAATACATTTAGAATTTCCCTTTGATGTTAAATACAATCATATGCTTATCATTGATTTGTGCGTAAGCAGATTGGTCGTCTCCGGTTAAAAAGCGTGCGGCAACTTCCACTTCTACACTTTGAACGCCAGTATCAATCCATTGGTAGTTAAGCCACTGCGTGACAATCACACCACCATCTTGTGGCGACAGCATCACATCCAACGTAGGGGTTACATCACTTAGCCAGCCCATATCCCCTTTGCCGTTCCATGCAGACCATGCTTCCACATCCCAACTCCAGTGCAGCATTACGTTATGCTGAACGATATTGGCATGCTGAAACCCTTGGGCGTAGCTTGTCGCAAGTAGAGCGCTGCTAGCCAACAGAGAGTTGTTAGGATCAGGGATCTGAGAGAGTAATTCGCCACGCTCTATTGCTTGTTGCCATTCGCTTTTCGACCATGCACGGCTGTCGTACCAATATTCAGCAATCACGTTGTGTCCGGCTTGGTTTGCCCAGTTCACCCCAGCTAAGGCTTGGAATGCGCTGCCCTGCTCCTCAACCGAAATGGGTCGGTAAAGATCATCCTGCTGAAACTGATAGCCGACACTTTGCTTTTGCCACAGCATGGAACCGTGCATTGCGATGGATTCATCCCACACCGCAATTACACTGGCTCCAAGTAAACCTCGGCGCACATCATCGTAATAACCAATAAGTTGATACTCGGTGTCACCCACCAGCGCATAACGACGAATACCAACACCTTGCTGCTCTGCGGCTTGATCAAGTGCACTTTGGTCTTGTTGCCCCCAGCTTGAATCGGTCGCAATGACGGTCCATTCGCCGGCCATATCGTAGTGTGAAAGTGAAAACACACCCGCGCCCTCTTCTGCCACTAAGCCAACAGGGTTTTGTCGATACGGCTTAAACAGATCCAAAGGTCGGTAGCCATAACCTACGCCCCAATCCACGCGCAACTTACCTAAGCTCACATCAAGAGTGGTATCGCCGACTTGCCACTCCCCTAGCCAAGCCAGCTCTCGAATCAGCAATTGGTTATCAGCTTCACTCCACCAATCACTCTCTCCTTGTTGATTGAGGTACAAACCTTGGCTGTACAGAGCAAACAAGCCACTGAAGTTTTGATAGTTCACCTGCACATCCAAGAGTGCATTAAGTGAATCACGAGAACTGCCCTGCGCCTGCATAAATCCGCTGTCACGCTGCTTTGCAGTTTCGTAACTGACAGCCCAATCCCACTCAAAACTCAGTTCGTCATTGGCAAAAGCAGGGGCTGACGCGCCCACACACAATGAGGCAGCAATCAACAAACTGGTGCTTTTGTTAAGGTTAGGCTGGCGCGATTTCATGTGACTTCCTTGCTCGTTTTCATGGTTCTATTTACGAAGCTCAGACTAAAGCTGAGTCGTATTGGCTTTAGGCAAATAGCTTGGGTTGTAGAACTTGTTATCCAGCTGCCAAGGCACGATTTCTTGATACTCGATAACGGTCTTTTTGCTCGGCTGAATGCTATCAAGCAAGGTCATCTCACTGACGTAGTCTTCACCGTTGTCGCTTGCACGTCCGTACTCCGCTTGCTTGGCGAGTTTGCCAGAGCGCAAGTAAAGATCAGCTTTGATTGGAAACGCATCTTGCTCAGACAACCATAAGTCGATCTTCTGATAGCTCGCCCCTTTGGTTTTCGCGGTTAACGCAAGGTGATAAGCCGCGACACTTTCTCCGTTCACCGAAACAGTTTCTGTCGCTTTCCATTCACCTTGATAATCTTGGCTCCACGTCAGGGTTGAGATGTCGCCGATAGACGCTTCACCAAGCAGCTTCTGCATCGGCGTAATGCGAATCGGACGGCGGCTCTTTGGCATTTGTAGCCAGTAGTTGTCGCCCATCATCAACATCTTTTGCCCAGCTTCGACTGCCGATTTGAACACCACCAGCGATTCACGATTTGGACGCGTGTACACGTGGTAAAGACGGGTTTTATCTAACTCTTGATCTTGATATAAGCGCACCAATGACACCACTTTGGAGGAATCATCTTGTAAGCGGTAGCTGTCGGCTTTTTCAATCAATTGCGCGACTTGCTGTGCATCTAACGCTGTTTCATTCGCACTGGCATTCATGCTTGCCATGCCGCTTACCGTCAGCAGTGCAATTGGTAATAGTGATTTGAAATTAAACATAAATCAGTGCCTCCGTAATTGGCTTGTTCACCCCTTTGCGTGCCGAGAAAAACGCCGCAACCAAACAAATCATCAATACTGCAAATCCAGCTATAGCCACCAGCTCCCAAGAGAAGTAAATCGTCAATGGGTAACCTTCGGTGCGTCCTGGCGGTGGCGGCATTTGCACATCCACGATCATCAGTAAGACGGTCACTAGCGCCGTAAACAAAGCGCCGATTAAGCTGCCAATCACCGCGAGTAACCCTGCCTCGCGCAAGAACCCAGCAATGATTTCGCAAGGGTAGCTACCAAGTGCTGACAAGGTGCCAATTTCACGGGTACGCTCGGTGACCGACATGGTCATGGTGTTGAACAGCGCAACAAAGACCACCAGCGCCATCACTGCCCCCATGATGCCGAAAATACGGTCGTACAAATCTTTCACTTTGAGATAGAAGAACGCGCGTTCTTGCCAAGGCGTAATTTCAATATCTTGATCACCAAAGTTCTGCTTTTGCTTAATCAGAACCGAAGCCACTTGTTGCTCGACTTGGCTAGTTAAACTGGTATCGAACAGGAAGACCGATAACGCACTGACTTTGTCTGAACCGAGCAGCGATTGCGCGCTGTTGATGTGTACGTAAAGTTGGCGTTTATCAAGCTCAGGTACGCCGGTTGAATAGATGCCACGGACTTTGAAGTCATAAGCGTTCAATGCGCCGTCGGTTGTGGTCGCCAGCAAAGTGATCCAATCGCCAACGTGCACGCTTAGGTTGTTCGCTAAATCAACGCCAAGCATCACTTCTGGTTCTGCTGGGTCATAACGCGATGCATGAATGTTGGAAAGTGTTTGCCCTTCGCGCACATCCAAAAACGGTCCTTTCATATCGAATTCGCGTTCGTTGACGCCAATGCCGATAAAGATCGAGGACTTGTTGCCGTTGGAAATCAAACCGCTGAACTCAACTCGTGGCTGCACGCCTCGCACTTCATTCAAGCCAATCAATTGCTTGGTGATGTCGTCCGCATGAGTTAACCCATTACTCAGTGGCATCTCTTCTTCTTTAGCGAAGTAACCTGGCGTGGTTAACGTCAGATGCCCCGTGTCACGCGCTGTCGATTCTTTCAAACTGTCATAGGTGTATAGACCAAAACCGCCCGCACTGGTTAAGGCAAACACGGCAATGGCGATGAACAGCATCGACAATAAACTGCGGCGGCGATTGCGTTGCAGGTTCAACCAAGCAAGGCGAACCGAAACTGGAATTAGCTTGCCCATGAAACTTCCTCCACACTTGCGTGCGTTTGGGTAATTTTGCCATCTACCAACTCAATGGTTCGATCGCAGCGAGATGCCATACGAGGGTCGTGTGTGGCGACGATAAAAGTGGTGCCAAGCTCGTGTCCGAGCCCTTTCATAATGTCGATGACCTTATTGGCAGTTTGGCTATCAAGACTTGCGGTGGGCTCATCAGCAATCACCAATGCTGGTTTGTGTACTAAAGCACGAGCAATTGCCACACGTTGTTGCTGACCGCCCGACAAGTTATCGGGCATGTGATGAATAAACTCGCCCAAGCCAACGTGTTCTAGCATTTGTGTAGCGAGCTCAGTTTGTTCTGCTTTTGAAAAGCCGTTGAGGTGCAGCGGATACGCCACGTTCTCTAACGCCGTCATCACGGGCACAAGATTGAATTTTTGAAATACAAAGCCAAGCTTTTCTCGGCGCATTTTCGCAGCTTGCATTTGTCCGGTTGGGTATGGGCTGCCTGAAAATGTCACCTGACCTTGGTATTGAGTATCCAGCATGCCAAGCACGTTAAGTAAGGTGCTTTTGCCTGAGCCAGACGGTCCACACAGTGCCACCATTTCTCCCGCAAACACTTCACCAGACACGTCTCGCAATGCACGTACGGTTTGGCTACCAAGGGCGTATTCGCGGCTAAGTTGATTAAAAACGATCATGACGCCTCCCTAATACTTGGCTAGCAGCGCTTTCGCGGTTTGCGTTTCTAGGTTGCTGTCGCCCAATTGCTCCATTTGCACTAACCATGTTTTGGCTTGTTGAACGTCTTCAGCGCGCAGTGCCGCTTCAATGGCGTAGCGATAAATCCAAGACGTTGCCGCAAAAGGTTGCTGACTAAAACTCGGTTCATCGAGCAGAGAAAGGTACAGCTCGTAGCCACGCTCAAAGTGATTGAACATGTCAGGTAGAGAAGTAAAGGTGGTGGCTGCCATGGCGGTGGCTAGTTGGTATTCCGGCAAGCCTTGTAAACGTTGTTGCTCTTGCAGTGGTACTGGCTGATTCGCCATTAAATCCAAACCCTTTTGGATTGTGGCAAGACCGCGCTCGGTGAACTTCATCTTGTTCCAAGGCATAAACGCCTCACGACCTTGCAACGTCTCAGCACTGCCTAAATACACCAAGGTCACCGGCGTTGCTCCCTGCTCTTCGAGTTGTTTGGATAGTTCGCCGTAAACGGTATCAACCAAACCAGAGTCACCTTGCGCCGCTTGGTTGAATTGACTGAGTGTGCGCTCGCTTGGGTTAGCCAGAGCCAGATTGCTGCTAAGTGCAAATGCGGCGATAAACGTACTTGCCAGTTTAAGAGCTTTGATTGAGCGAGATTGAGAAACCATCATGTACTGTCCTTAGTTGAACGTGATTTGATGGTTTCAGATTAATGGAGAAGATCGCACGCTGCTTTTGCATGCGACCAATGGCATTTATATGGAGTGAACGGGTGTTTGCTGCGATGAATGACATTCCATCCTTAAAGAGAACATTTATCCCAGCTTGTTTGTAAGCGTCTGTCTTTCACCACAATAGGAATAAAAATACTGGCTTAAAACCTGCGTCTAGTGTATTTATCCATTCCACAGTTTTCCAAGCAGCTTACCCATAACAGACGACATCGACGCTCCTCTCATACACACCTTTGCATGGTGTCTGTTATTTCCAAATAGGATTCTTAGCATCGGAATAGTTCGAACTCTCGAGTTCTGGTTGTTTTCGCGCTCGAACTGGGTGCGTTATTAGGTCGTAGAAAATGAATAAGCGTTTTTTCCCCAGGGTCGATTTGCCACTGCTGATGGCGATCATTCCGATCATGCTATTGAGTACACTAACACTTTGGAGTGCCAGTGGCTTTAATGAGGCCATGCTCTTCAAGCATTTAGCACGCTGCGGACTGACCTTGGTTTGTATATTGGTCATGTCATCGATTCCCGCCGCTAGCTATCAACGCTCAGCTCCATATCTCTACATTATTGCGGTTGCGCTGCTACTTGCTGTCGCTTTGTTTGGCGATAGCACTAATGGCTCTCAACGTTGGCTCGATATTGGCTTTTTTCGCTTTCAACCCTCGGAGCTAATCAAACTCTCGATTCCAATCATGATCGCGTGGATGCTACATATTGAAGGCGGCAGACCAGATAGTAGGAAAATTGCATTTTGCTTACTCATCACTATGATTCCTGCCGGATTAATCGCGCTACAACCGGATTTAGACGGTGCGGTTTTTACCGTCATTTACGCCTTATTCGTTTTATTTTTAGCTGGCATGAGCTGGAAAATAATCGGTGGCTTTGTCGCGAGTATATTAACGTTGGCGCCAATTTTGTGGTTCTTCGTCATGGAGACGTATCAAAAAAGCCGCGTTACTCAGTTCTTGCACCCGGAGTCGGATCCGTTAGGTTCGGGCTACCAAATCATCCAATCTTTGATTGCGATAGGCTCCGGCGGAATGAAAGGCAAAGGTTGGATGAATGCTACGCAAGGAACACTTGGCTTTATTCCAGAAAGTCATACGGACTTTATTTTTTCGACTTATGCCGAGGAGTGGGGTTTTGTTGGTAGTTTAGTCTTGCTCGCACTGTACTTGTTTATTACCGCGCGCGTCATGTTGCTTGCATGTCAGTCTGACCACTTTTTTAGTCGGCTTGTGAGTGGTGCATTAGCGATGAGCTTTTTCCTGTATGCTTTTATCAATACAGGCATGGTGAGCGGCTTGTTGCCAGTAATGGGAAGCCCTTTGCCGTTCTTTAGTTACGGCGGCACGGCCATGCTGACGCAAGGCATCTGCTTTGGTGTGATCATGTCACTGTGTTATTCCAAATATCGCAACGTATAATGCTGCTAGCAAAGAGTGCGATCAAAAAAGGCTTCCCTCGGGAAGCCTTTTTACAACGGTGGAAGCTAAAAAATTATAGCTCTGCGTTGTGGTAAACCTGCTGAACGTCGTCACAGTCATCTAGAAGATCTAGGAATTTCTGGAACTTCTCAGCATCTTCACCCGCTACTGGCGTGTGAGTTTGAGGAACGAAAGTGATTTCTTCCACATCGATCGTTAGATCTGGGAACGCACCATTTAGTGCTGTCTTCGTCTTGAAGAACTCTGTATGAGGAGCGAATACAGTGATCACACCGTCTTCTAGCTCAACGTCAGTTACGTCCACATCTTCCATCATTAGCGTTTCTAGGATGATTTCATCATCGTCGCCTTTGAACTGGAATACCGCTTGGTGATCAAACATGTGAGAAACTGAGCCCTCAACACCAATTTTCGCACCCACTTTAACAAAGCATTGGCGTACATCTTGGAAAGTACGGTTGCCGTTATCGGTCAGACAGTCAACGATAACACTAGTACCGCCAGGGCCGAAGCCTTCGTAGCGCGCTGGTTGGTAATCTTCACCACCGCCGCCACTCGCTTTGTCTAGTGCTTTGTCGATAACGTGCGCTGGTACCTGATCTTTTTTCGCTTTCGCGATCAGGTGGCGAAGAGACAAGTTCATGTCTGGGTCACTACCGCCGTTTTTCGCGCACATGTAAATTTCTTTACCGTATTTGGAATAAACTTTAATTTTCGCGCCTGCAGTTTTCGCCATAGAGGCTTTGCGCACTTCAAAACTTCTTCCCATCGGGATGTCTCTCTAAATTCAAATTTAATGCGAAGGATTTTAGCAAAAAGCGAAACCTTTTCAATTTCGCTTAGCAAAGGAATGGGGAGGTTACCTCATTCGCCACATAGTTTTATACCGTTGTCACGATTCGCGTTAAGCGACACCCATTACTCGTTTGTACTTTTCGACCGATTGCTGAAAAAACGCTTTTTCATCAGCATCGTTAATCTTGGACAACTGTTCTTCTATTGCTTCAGGACCAGATTTGGCCTCTCTGAGCTTCCAAACCAAAAACGACGCTTGTTTATCCAGTTCGATTTTGTTTTTTTCATCAGGCGGCAATAGGGATAGATTGAACGACATTTACAGCCTCAAGGTACTTTAAATACTAGCCGCGCACTATAGCATACAGAGTTACAATTGCAGAATAGAAACGCACTTAACTTGATCAATTTCAAGTTAACTATTTGGGACCCGCACTGATTTTCAGCGCTTTTGGTAAAAACTGCTCGAATATTTGATGCAACCGATCTTTGGTAACAGGTTTGGCGACAAACTCATTCATACCGACGTCAAAGCAATGTTGTTGATCTTCTTTAATAACATTGGCACTCAACGCAATAATGGGAACGTGTTTCCCCCACTCTCCCATTTGTCGAATACGCTCAGTAGTAATGAAGCCATCCATCACTGGCATTTGGCAATCCATAAACACCAAGTCAAAAGCTTGCTTCTCACATAGCTGAAGCGCTTCTTCACCATGATTTGCGACGCTCACTCGAACGCCGAGCTTTTCCAACATAATACGGACGACTTTCTGGTTTACGATGGTATCTTCAACAATCAATACCCAAGGTTGATTGTCATGCTGGAGGCTGGTTTCATTATCTTCAACTTTTGGAAACGTCAAAACATTAGGTCGTTCCGTGTAGGTAGACCGTGCTTTTACTACAACTGGAATCGAAAACTCAAAACAACTACCAAGCCCCAACTCACTTGTCAGTTGGATTTCTCCTCCCATTAAGTTCACCAACTGAGCACCAATCGCCAAACCAAGGCCGGTACCACCGTACTTTCTGGTTGTACTGCCATCGGCTTGTTGGAAACGTTCGAAGATCGCTTGTTGGTTCTCTTTCGCAATACCAATGCCAGAATCAACGACGCGAAATCGAATCATGGCGACATCATGCTCTTGACGTGTTAACTCAACAAGAAGCTTCACATGACCACGATCAGTAAATTTGATCGCGTTGCTCAACAAATTGTTCAATACCTGTTTTAAGCGCGCAGCATCGCCTTGCACTTCCGCTGGCAAGTGAGGATCAATATCGCTAAGCAATTGCAGATTCTTCTGCTTGGCTTTGACGGCGTGTAAGCTGATCACATCATCCAAAATACGGCGCAGATCATAGCTTGCATTTTCTAATTCGACTTTACCTGCTTCGACTTTAGAAAAGTCGAGAATATCGTCGATGATCGTCATTAAAGAGTGAGAAGAACTATCGATGATCTCTACAAACTCTTTTTGCTGAGGATCGAGTTTGGTGTCACCCAGTAATGAAGCGACACCAATAATGCCATTCATTGGTGTTCGAATTTCATGGCTCATGGTGGCAAGAAATTCACTTTTTTTGCGGTTGGCGACTTCCGCTCTATCTCTTTCTTCTTCAAGCTCAGTCTGATGTTCACGGACTTTCTCAACGCTTCGGTTGTATTTCTCCGCCAACACGCTCACTTCATCAAAACACCAACGCTTTGGGAGCGTAACTTTGCTTGGGACCTTCCCGCCACTAAAATCGCTCACGGCGCCGGAAAGCAGTTGGAGAGGATTGACCAAGAGGCGGAAGGCGACCCAAAGCACGCCAATTATGAGTAATAGGATCTTGATCGCTTCTGTCGTGAGCAAGAAAAAAAATTGTTGCCAAAGATCTTCATAAATCGAGCTCAGATCCGCCTGAACAGTCAATGTCGCCAGATCATAGGTTTTATCACCAACACGATATTGCATCGGCCAACTTCTTTCTACGACATCCTCAGAAAGTACGGTGCCCAGTTCGACGATAACTTCATCTTCATTAGCGATACGTAAATAATCCACAGAGGGCATGCGCATTGCGCCCTCTGCTTGAGTGAGTAACAGCTCCCTATCCTCCACCCATAAGCTGGCAGAAAAGCTCGATAAGTAACTGGATTCGACCTGCTTTAGCTCGACGTGCAAATGGGCTAAATCTTCGTTAAAAACTCGATATAAACTCACAGCGGAAATGATGACAGTAAAGATTAAACTCAACGTTAGCACCGCCAACATAAGTTGGTTGCCGATACTAAATCGACGTTGAGATCGCTCTTTTTCATCCATATGAAATCGCTCCGATAAACTTGCGCTACTCTAAATATAGCCACGCGTAAATAATAATCGAGGATACGATGAAAAGACTTCTACTTAGATTGGCTTTTAGTTTTATTGCGATAGGAACTTATGCTACTGCCGCTGAAGTGAACTATTACGTTATCGCCGACCAAGCAAGGCCATTTCAAATAGAACAACAGGGGCAAATGCATTCCGGGATTGTGACTGACATCGTCAGTGCCATTTTCGCTGAATCAGATTATCAGGTGAATTATCATACTTATCCGTTTAAACGAATGATCTCCATATTAGAAGAAGGTGGCGAACCAAACTGGCTAACTTACGGCAGCCCAAATTGGGGCAAGGTGCAATCAGAAAACTTGTCTGAAGAGCCCATTTACACTGTAAAACATGTATTGGTCTCTAGTAGTGAGAAACCGTTAGAGTTCAAGAATATGGACACCATGCATGGCCGATCTATCGTATTACTACTCGGTTTTGATTATCCGAATTTAATCCCATTCTTTGAGGATGGTAGTGTGAATGAAATACGCGTTAAAGACTATGATGCCGCATATCGAGTGATTACCCGAACACCAGGAGATACAGCCTTCGTCGAAATGGAATCACGTGTTATGTACAACTTAAAACGCCTCAATTTGTCGCTAGAAGATTTTCAGATCCAATCTTTCGACTCAGTTATCCCTGACTACTCGATCTATTTGGCCTTTTCGCCCCAAATGCAGCCAGAAACTCAGGACTACATCAATACACGTTTGGCTGAGTTAAAAACATCGGGTGAAATTGATGAGATCATTCAAAGGTATCAATAAATGACCTAACGAATGAAAACGCCAACGATTCTATCGTTGGCGTTTTCATCTATTGAGACATAGATGATGCTTTACTTGGTGTGATTGACAAACTTAGGATCAAACATGTGCCCTAATTTACTCGCCTTAGTTTGCAAGTAGTGTTGATTGCTTGGATTATTACCTTCTTGCAAGGGCACACGCTCAATGACGTTGATATCAACCGCTTTTAACGCAGCCAGCTTACGTGGGTTGTTCGTCATTAGTCGCACCGCATCAATGCCCAAATGCTCTAACATCCCTTTACAGAATGCGTAATCACGCATATCGGCAGCAAAGCCCAAACGTTCATTGGCTTCTACAGTATCGGCGCCATCGTCCTGGAGGTGATAAGCTCGAATTTTATTAATCAAGCCAATACCACGTCCTTCTTGACGCAAATAAAGCAGTACACCACATCCCTCTTCGACAATATTTTGTAGCGCCCTATTGAGCTGAAAACCACAGTCGCAACGCGTACTAAACAAGGCATCGCCAGTAAGGCACTCCGAATGCAACCGAATAAGCGGTGCTGCGCTGTTTGCAGGCTCTCCATACACGAGGGCAAGATGCTCTTTGTTCGTGGCAGTTTCAACGAAGCCATACATCATAAATGTGCCCCATTGGGTAGGCAATTTGGCTTTATCGATGAACTTCACGAGATTGTAGGGCTCGACATGTCTCAGCTCAGCCCGAACGTTCATCAGAATTTCTCCTAAATGATTTTCTCCTTTACCGTCTCCCCCATCCCCCCAAAAGGCATCTTTGTGAGAATGCTCTGTAAGACAAGCGTTACCCGTTCTCATTAACTGCTGCGCTAAAGGTGGATTTTGCAGAAACTTTTCTCTAACGATGAAAGCCATAACGGCCAACTTCATATCCTCCCAGTCACTTCTGACGAAATGTTCGTATTTTCGGCTTAAGGCGAATGCTTCATCGGGAGTGCTCGCGTGTTGAATTTTGCTTTGTAACTGCGCATCGAGGAACTTTTGGGCTTGATAATAATGTTCGCTGGTGGGCCAAGTTTGGGAGGATATATTGACTGGGGCATGGCAAAAATTGGAAAGAAAACCGTGGGGCTCATCGGGCTCATAAAAAAGGATTTGGTCAACCATACTCGCGCTCCTTGCTTTGTGGTCGCGATAATCAACAAAAAGCATATCGCTATTGATATATCTTTTAGTAACGCTAGGTAAGATTGTCAAACTTCTACATAGATGAAAATGAGTTTGGATCTAGAACTTTTTAGGTGAAAGAGAGGTGAATTAGAACGTTTGGATAAGAAAAATAAAGAGATGTGAGATGTTGTAGTAAGACGCAATGGCTAAAATGGAGCGAAAAATAAAAAGGGCAGCCCGACGACTACCCTATGGATTGCTATACCAAACTAGAGCAATCAGTGTATCAAGCCAAGCTCCCTTGCTTCTTCAATGGTCAATCCACTTTCACGGATTTCACGTAGCGCTTCAATGCGTCTTCTGGCTTCTGCTGATTTCACTGTTTTCTCAGGCTTCACAACGGCTTCTTCATCAGGTAATTCCCATTTGTGAGCGATGTTGGTCATCTCGTCATGGTCGATAGAATTAATGGACATATTTCCTCCGAACACACCATGTTTTCGATGCGTAATCTATAGCAAAACAGGAACGAGGTGGTAAGAAAAACTGTAGGGAAATGTGACCCCTCCCGCCCTTTCGTTAACTCCTTAATAGATCCATCATTTAAGTTTTGCCAAGGGGCAAATTTACGATTAGATTTGAATAATTCCCCCTAAGAAAAGTGTGCTGATCCAGCTCTCAATTCTCGTCTTCCTTGACTTCATTAACAACGCCGGATACCACTTTTTATTTCGCCTAACTTTCGAGTCACTTCACTGATTCACCGCTTGCCACTTTCTAAAAACCACCACACCTGATAATGATAATAATTATCTTTTACATTAGTAAGGTGTTTATATGGATGGTATTAACTTAAATCATGCATACCACAATAATCCGGTCATCCAGATCCGAGATTTATGCGTCGATTACATCACCGATCATGGTGATTTCAATGCGGTAAAATCCGTCAGCTTCGATATCGGCAAAGGAGAAGTATTTGGACTTGCTGGTGAATCGGGATGTGGCAAAAGCACGATCGCATTCTCGCTCAATCGTCTCCATAAGCCGCCAGCGTTCATTTCTGGCGGTAAAATATTATTTGATGGCAAAGACATTCTTAACCTCTCAGATTCTGAGCTAACCGCTCTGAGGTGGAGTGAAATCGCCATGGTGTTTCAAAGCGCGATGAACTCACTCAACCCTGTCTTAACGCTCCAAGAGCAATTCGCAGATGTATTGCGTCATCACCAAGGACTCACCAACGCTCAAGCGAAAGATCGAGCAGAAAAACTATTGGACTTGGTCAATATTCCACGAGAACGGTTAACGGAATACCCTCACCAATTTTCAGGTGGAATGCGTCAGCGCTTAGTGATTGCTATTGCTTTGTCTTTGAACCCTAAGCTGATCATTATGGATGAGCCCACAACCGCTTTAGATGTGGTGGTACAAAGGGAGATTTTACAGCAAATCTATCAGCTTAGAGATGAATTTGGCTTCTCAGTACTCTTTATTACGCACGACTTGGCGCTGATGAGCCAATTGTGTGATCGAATTGCCATCATGCGGCATGGAGAAATCGTCGAAGTCAATCAGGCATACGAAATTCGCAATAATCCTCAACATCCCTACACACAAAAGCTATGGGCTTCTTTTCCAAACATCCACGACGTCCACAAACAACCAGAACGACTAGGAGCGCAATCATGAATCAGCCTATCATCCAAATGAAAAACGTGATTAAAGAATTCAGAGTAGGCGGTGGTTTAGCGAAAGAGGAAACCTTCCGTGCGCTCCAAGGCGTGAGCTTTGATCTGTATGCAGGAAAAACGCTGGCTTTAGTTGGAGAATCAGGCTGCGGTAAAAGTACGTGTGCTCGCTTGATCACTAAAGTCTATCCGGCAACAGAAGGCGAGATCCTTTTCAATGGCACTAATATCAATGAGATTACGTCACGCTCAGCGCTCCAAGAGTATCGCAGTAAAGTACAAATGGTGTTTCAAGATCCGTTTGGCTCACTCAATCCAACTCATACCATTCGCCATCATCTAACACGCCCTTTAAAGATTCATAAGCAAATCAAAAGCGAGCGTGACATTCCTGCCCGCTTGGAAGCGCTTTTAAAGCTGGTGGAACTACCTGAAGAGACATTAAATAAGTTTCCTCACGAGCTGAGTGGTGGACAACGTCAGCGAGTAAACTTAGCACGTGCTCTCGCCGTCGGTTCGCAAATCATTCTTGCGGATGAGCCAACATCGATGCTGGATGTCTCCATTCGCCTCGGGGTACTAAATCTAATGCAGCGCATGAAGCAAGAGCTAGGAATCGGCTTTTTGTACATTACTCATGATTTGGCGACCGCACACTACATCGCGGAAGAAACAGCTGTGATGTACAAAGGGCAAATCGTTGAATGGGGTGATACACACTCAATACTGAAGAATCCGCAGCACCCGTACACCAAACTATTGATTTCAGCCGTTCCAGATCCAGATCTTCCTTTTGGTAACTTAGTGAAAAGTGAGCCAAACTATTCGATAGATGCCGATGAAATTCGTAGTCGTAGCAGCATCATTGTCGACGAATTTGATCAAATAGGACCCAATCACTATGTAAAACAATTGACTGAGGCTGCGTAATGGAATTGAGGACTTGGCAAGATCAGATCGCCATGTGGTATGAACATCGGAAGCATGATCAAGTTGAAAAACTGGAAACGATCTTATATCAAGCGCCCGACGGCGTGTTTGGCCCAGAACTAAACGAAGTTCAAAGCAAAGCGATTGCTTGCTGGCTAGACGGTTGTTTACGTGTGTTTCAACATGCTAGGTACCAAGATCCTCAAAAAGCGTATCAAACCTTGCTTTACACGAGCGCAAAGCTTGAGCAAGCGGCATGTCAGGTATCGACCGATATTCTGATCAAAGATTGGTGTTTAAAGCGACTTCAGCACCTTACCGTTTTAGCGTTAGAGTTTTGTAATCAGCAATGCGATCAAAATGAGTGGCAACAACAAGCACATAACTTGATCGAGTCGCATGTTGCTTTGATGCGTTCTTTACATTGGAATGAAGACAAGAAGCATGATCAAGGTTTATCTCATTAATTCGGAAAGATGATCAAGGCTTACTTTGAGGAATTTGAGGTAAAAAAAAAAAGCGAGTTTCCTGAGGAGAAACTCGCGAAGTCTATTCAGAATGAATGTAACAATATGAGCCAATCTATTAATCATCAGAAAGGACAAAAGGTTGTCTATTCGTGATAAATAGTAGTCTCAGGCTTGGCTCCTAATGTCAGTGATTTGTTAGAGTTAAGTCTGTTTTTTATCATCGAAAGACATTGTTACATTTCAAATCAATACGCCACGCCTATTGCTTGATACACATCAAGCAACGCTTTTAAATCGCCATTTCATCCAGAGCGCGGAATACCATTTCATCCATGTGGCCATCGAAGATTTGACGGCACACCTTCCGACGTACCGCTAATCCAGCAATCAAGCGCTCAATGGTAAGATGCTTAATATCATTTTGAGTGTTAAACAGCTCGACGGTTTTGCTTAATGTCTCATAAGGAATTGGCTCATCCCCTACCCTTAGCCAATCAAGCTTCTCTATGTAATCAGAGCACTCTTCTTTGATTGAGGCATACGAGTGCCCTGTCATCGCAGATAAAGCCGTTATACTGCGTTCTAGAGCCTCTGGTGAGGTATATTTAGATAAAGTAATGGTGATCTCGTCTGCATTGATCTCTACCAGGTGTTTTCTTTGCTTCACGCGGCGGCCTAAATTCCCTCTTGGAGATGGCGCTTTGCGTTGGATAGGCTCAAATTCGCCGTCTATGATGCCTGAGAGCTCTTCAAGCTGTTGTCGGGTAACCATCTCATTACGAAGTGGGTTTGGCAGCGTAGGCGCCATGTTACGCTTTCCTGCGTTGGTTGTTCGCGCACGTGAATAACGTAAGACTTCTTCCACATCGCATTTAATATCGATCTGGTAGTCCATCACTTTGTCATTCTCGATCATAGTTTCGATCGTCAGGTGATAACCCCACAAATTCACGACAAACAGCTCATCCGTTCCCTTACCATCCGATAAACGCTTCAGCTCTCGGATCAAATCCATCGAGAATCGTCGCCATTCGATGTTGCGTGCCAGCTTCTGGTTTAATTCACTCAGCAGCATGCAGTCAGTATGACGACGCACCATGCGGCTACGGAAGAAAGAATACAGTTGGAATACCAAAGTATGTTGCTTCAAGATCTCTGGTGGGAACAAGAAGAAATAATCACGCGTTAATAGTTCTTCATAAAACGAAGGCTCCCAAACCAAAATGTACAAGTTTGGCTTGATACGAATTTCACCATCGCTTCCCTCTACAGGCGCTTCTTCAGACGCAGTGATGGTTCGAGCAAGAAAACGAAAACGATCACTTTTGAATCCTTCTGGCATGTTTTCACTTAGCCAACGACCAGTAAGTTCATGCAGCTGGAAATCGGTAAACTCAATACGATCAATGCTGTCGCGAATAGAATCACGTGCTGGACCACTGTCTTTTTTGCCTCGAAGCGACAAAATATCAGTAATGTATAACGGCGTCTTGTTCGGCACGTGTGCTGCGTCGAGTTGATACTGATCTTTGTGATGATCATGGTATTGCACGGTCAACGTGAACAGAGCAAACAAGGTCATCAGATCATCCACAGTCATGATATTTTTGGATGATCGCGTTTCAATAACCGCTTTGGTACCAGAGATCGACACCATGGATTTCTGATAACTTTTTCGAGTTCTTGGTGGTGCAAGTGCTTGGTCAATGATCCCAGCCCAATTCGTTGGAGACACGACAAATTGATCTGCTTCATCTTTCATCGTTGGAGGGGTATTCAACCCATGTTCATTCAACAAACGCTTGTTGACTTGGGTTTGAGCCAATGCTTTTGAACGTTTTTGCTTTTCGTTTTGGCGTACTTTGTCTGTAACAAGACTTGTTGCACCCAACACTGAAATAAGCTGATTAGGATTAACAAACTTATGTAACATCGTCTTACCAGCAAGTCCTTCTTCAAACCGCACTGGAGTTTGAGTAAACAAACCAATGTTTACTGCTGCACGTAAGCGTTGTTGCAGAGCTGCACGAGTGAGTTGTCCGTCCGTCGCTTCCACAATCTCTGTGGTTGAAACCAATCCATCTTTGCTGCTGAAACCTCGCAATGAGATCAGATTAAGCAACTCTAAGATGCTTTTGGTCACCCCTTTGAAATGTTGGTACTGCTCTACCCAATCTGCAGAGGATTCATGTACCTCAAAAAGATGGCCATCCTTATGGCTTCTAGGTGCTTTAATCAGAATTTTTTCATCAGCCGTCATTTTAGATCCAGATCACACTAGCCGTAGTTGTGCTATGGTTCCGAAGAATAAAGAAAAACAGATCATAAATAAAGAAAAAAGATTGTTTTTTAAATAACTGATCTTTTTGATTAATCTGATCTTAATTGATTATATGATCTAATGATCTGGTTATCGTTTTGCCGCTAAGTACATGTTCTATAAAGTGATTATTTTTATGTATATCGGAACTATGATCATGTTAATTCTGAAACTATGATCAACAATAGCCTGAAAGCATGATCATATTTACTCGTAAGCATGATCATTAAGTTTATGAAAAGATGATCAAAAGAGTCTTGAAACGATGATCATGATGTTTTTACAGGTTATCCACAGATGCTGTGTTTAATAATGATCTTAATGAGGATTTTATTGAGCATTGTCGATGTTATTGATACTCGGATCGATGATCAAGAGCTGAGATAGCTATCGTTCTGGAGACAATATTGATGATAAATTACTCATGTGATGAAAATACATCCAAGTAGCTCTTATTCCGCAGTAAAACCTAGTTTCGGGCTATTCTTAGGAAGCATGATCATGAGAGTAAGATTTATCATAGTAACTTGAACAATTTCATTGTTCCGGCTTCTCTATCCACTAATTTCTTCTCCATCCCCCATTCTGACTGCATTCAACCGTAAATTAGAGACAAAAACTCATGCTTCCGAGAGATTCTATAGCTTGATCATATTTCCGATTGATGGATCTTATTTAATCCGCGTGTTTACACCCTCGTCTACTCTATTTTTCCATGATCATGCTTTCGTATTTGTGTTTTATCATGGAAGCATGATCATAAGCATACCTTGATCATACTTCCATAGGAGCATCACTTGAACAGCCCTTTTTGGCTCGGATACATGATCAAGGTTGTTATTAGCGTTCATGTTGAAAGATTGCTTTCTATTTTTTGTTTAAATTAGGTTGGCCTAACATAATCCGTAATTTAGCTTAAGAATATAATCGTTCCGGTAGAAAATTGATTTACATTGTAAATGAGTGACGCTGTAACACTTTTATTTTTAAGTTTAAGGTGTCCATTTATTCGAAGATTATTTAATTAAAAATAGTTATGTTTTTTACCATAAATCATAAAAGCGTCGATTTGAGTGTTTTTTTATGTGATGGTTATTCAAAATGTTCGTGCACCTTTTTGTTGTTTTTGGTCTTTACTGCTGTACAATTGCAAGCATAAATCCTTCCAACGGAATTTGGCATGAAAAGAGAAAAAACGATTGAAAACCTTCTTGAGTTGGCGGAGCTGACTCAGCAGGTTCAAGCTGACCGTATTGAAATTGTTTTAGAAGAGCGAAGCGATAACTACTTCCCACCAATGTCTAAGGCGATGATGGAAACCCGTTCAGGTTTAACTCGCCGTAAGCTCGATGACGCGATTGGTAAAATGGAAGCCGCTGGGCATCAATTTACCAAAAACAACGCGAATCATTATTCAATTACGTTAGAAGAAGCACATATGCTTATGGATGCGGCTGAAGTGCCTAAATTTCATGAGCGTAAAAAGAATTCAGGTAACAAACCTTGGATTATTAATGTGCAGAACCAAAAGGGCGGTACTGGTAAATCAATGACCGCGGTTCATTTAGCGGCATGTTTAGCGCTAAATTTGGATAAACGCTACCGTATTTGTTTAATCGACTTAGACCCACAAGGCTCGCTACGTTTATTCCTCAACCCACAAATCAGCATGGCAGAGCATGACAATATCTATTCTGCTGTAGACATTATGTTGGGTAACGTGCCTGATGGTGTAGAAATTGACAGTGAATTTTTGCGTAAAAACGTATTGCTGCCAACGCAATACCCGAACTTAAAGTCGATTTCAGCGTTTCCAGAAGACGCAATGTTTAATGCTGAAGCATGGCAAACGCTATCTGAAGACCCATCACTCGATATCGTTCGTCTGCTAAAAGAGCAACTGATTGATAAAATTGCTGATGACTTCGATATCATCATGATTGATACCGGCCCACACGTTGACCCACTAGTATGGAATGCGATGTATGCATCAAATGCGTTGTTAATCCCTTGTGCGGCTAAGCGTCTGGACTGGGCTTCAACAGTAAACTTCTTCCAGCATTTGCCTACGGTATATGAAATGTTTCCGGAAGACTGGAATGGTCTTGAGTTTGTTCGCTTGATGCCAACCATGTTTGAGGACGACAATAAGAAGCAAGTTTCTGTTTTAACTGAAATGAACTATCTTCTAGGTGACCAAGTTATGATGGCTACTATCCCTCGTAGCCGTGCGTTTGAAACCTGTGCCGATACCTACAGCACAGTATTTGATCTGACAGTAAGCGATTTTGAAGGCGGTAAGAAGACGCTAGCCACCGCACAAGATGCTGTTCATAAAAGCGCACTGGAATTAGAGCGTGTGCTGCATTCTAATTGGCCGTCATTGAATCAGGGGTAATAAGTAAATGGCTTTGAAAACGTCTGAATTAAACGCGAAATTATTTGGCAAAACGAATAAACGTCGTGTTGTGACTCCACAAGAGGCGCAAACCGCGGCAAAAGAAAAAGCTCAAACGATTGAGCTAGCTGTCGCAGGTGAAAACATTGTTCAGTTTGAACTTGTTCGTATTCCTGCAGAGAAAGTCGCGACAGAAACAACGGTGTTTGTTGATAACGCTCGTGAGCAATCGTTCTTAAACGAACATGCTTTATCTGATGTTTTAGTCACACTCAAAGAGCGTGGCCAACAATATCCAGCGGTGGGTCGTAGAACTAAAGATGGCAAGATTGAAGTTTTAGATGGTAGCCGTCGTCGCATGTCTTGTATCCTCGCGGAGCAAGATTTTTTGGTTTATGTTGCTGACAACATCAATACTGACCATGCAAAGTTTTTGTCTGATGTGGCAAATGCTCACAAGCCGCTCTCTTTGTACGAAAAAGGTAAAGAGATGCAGGCTAAACTAGATAGTGGTGAAGCTGAAGATCAGAAAGCATTGGCGAAAATGTTCCAGTGCAGTGAAGCGTTAGTAAGTGGCGCTTTAAAAGCGGCGGCATTACCGTTAGAACTGCTTCAAGCGTATCCCAATGTCGGCGATCTTGGTCGTCCAACTATCGTGAAACTGCACAAACAGTTTTCAACGTTGACGCCAGAGCAACAGCAAGAGCTGTTAGATAAGTGTCGCTCTAGCGAAGGCTTTTTATGGCAGCGAAGCACAGCTCAAGGCGTTGCTCGTCTGACAAAAGAAGTCACGGAAAGCATCGAAAACTGGATTGCTGAGCTTGCACCAGCAAAACCTGGCAAGAAGACCGAAAAAGTCGACTTAGTAAAAGGTCGAGCAAGCTATAGCCGAAAAGGTAGCAGTCTGGCGTTGAACTTGAAGAAAGTTGACGACAGCTTGATGGAAGAGATTCTTGCCTTTGTGCAAAACAAGCTGCAATAACAAAAGATGATTGAATCAACCGCCTCCGGGCGGTTTTTTTATATCTGAGAAGCGTCAAATTAAAGATGTGATACCATTGCGTCAGTTCAACGTTGGATAGACAAAATGCAGACACAATCTGATTTCCTTTCATCACTTCAACAACAAGCTCACCAATCTTTCCAAAGATTCGGCATCGTCATTCAAGGCGAGTCTTCTTGGCAAGATGCATTGGTGTCAGAGTTCCATAAAACACAGATGTATCAACGTTGGTTTTGTGTCGGCGATTTTGGTTTGGAAAACGCATACAGTGTTTCGCCTAAACAAGGGCACATGTTGTTAGGCAGAGAGTGTGACGTTCTATTGTTTGATGCTCGAAATGGT
Source organism: Vibrio sp. JZG120 (assembly GCF_053890955.1). Taxonomy (NCBI): domain Bacteria; kingdom Pseudomonadati; phylum Pseudomonadota; class Gammaproteobacteria; order Vibrionales; family Vibrionaceae; genus Vibrio; species Vibrio sp. JZG120. The sequence continues at coordinate 318,496 of NZ_JBSRRK010000002.1, read as the reverse complement.
TTTGACGCAAATAGCTTTACCGCCGCGCTTGGCTCATTGGTTGGCGGTGGTCTTCTTATTATCATTACTGAGTCGCGACAACCTACGAATTTTGCTCAGCAATGGATGCACAAACAATGGGAGAAGCTCGTTGTTATTGAGCAAGACAAACCATTGCCAACGGCTCCAGACATCAAGCAAGCAGAAAAAGAAAGCCACTACACGGAACAAGAACATGCCATTTCTCTAATTGAAAAGGTGGTGACAGGACATCGAAAGCGACCATTAATTTTGACCGCTGATCGTGGGCGTGGAAAAACAAGCGCACTTGGTATTGCGTGTGCGAACTTATTACAGCAGAAGCCACTTAGAATCTTAATCACGGCACCATCTATAAAAGCTGTTGAGCCTGTTTACCAACATGCTTTGCGGTTACTTCCTAATGCGCAGCGTATTAGGAAGGACAGATTAGAATCAGGGCAGGGAGCCATTCAATTCATTGCTCCTGACGAACTTCTATCGAGCCGACCTGAATGTGATTTGTTACTTGTCGATGAAGCGGCTGCAATTCCAGTTCCTATGCTTAAAAGCATTACCGAACATTATCATCGACTCGTTTTTTCTACGACTATTCACGGTTATGAAGGTTGTGGCCGGGGCTTTACGATTAAATTTGTTGATTGGCTTCAGAAACAGCGTTCGGGAATGAAAACATGGCACATGACACAGCCCATCCGCTGGAGCATGAATGATGCGCTCGAATCATGGCTCTATGACGCGTTTTTGTTGGATGCGGAGTTAACGCACCATCAACTTAACCAGGTCGACTCAATTTCCCTTTCTAAAGCCGATAAGGACGATTTGATATCGCAGCCTAGTTTGCTGCGCGAGTGCTTTGCTCTTTTGGTTAATGCTCATTATCAGACCTCGCCGAATGATTTAATTCACCTTTTGCAGGATGACAATAGTCATCTCTATTTTGCTAAACAAGACAATATGGTTGTGGGGGTAATATTAGCGGTCGAAGAGGGTGGGCTTGACGATGAATTGGTTGAAGGAATCCAGCTTGGTAAGCGTCGTCCTAAAGGACACTTAGCCCCAGTTACGATTGCAAACCACCTAGGATTTCCGAATGTCGCGAAGTTATCGACGCAGCGAGTCATGAGAATTGCTGTTCATCCAGCATTGCAAGGAAAAGGCATTGGTCAAAAAATGCTGCAGAAACTTGAGCAAATGGCTGCTAAACACATTGCTTACTTATCCACGAGTTTCGGTGCGACTGAAGAATTGGTCCATTTTTGGCGACAATCGAACTTCCGTACAATTCGCTTAGGATCAATGCGCGATGCTGCTAGCGGTTGTTATTCAGTCTTGATGGTCAAAGCTTGTGATTCCAAACAGACGGCTTGGGTCGATGAATCTCAGGCGCTATTTGAAGAAATGTTGTCTAACAATGTGGCTGACGTCTATCCAAAATTAGAAGCCTCAATTTTTCGAGCTCTATTACCGCAACCTTTGGGAATGAGTCCACTTCATCCCGCTAAGTTATTACTAATTGAATGCTATGCTGATGGTGGTAACAGTTATGAGTCCGTGTCTGCTTGGCTTCAGCAGTGGTTACTTAACTTAGGTTTGAACTCCGCTTCCGACTTGATGATCAGTAAGCTTTTTCTTAACCGTAGTTGGACTGAATGTGCTCAGCAATTTGGGCTACCTGGAAGAAAGCAAGTTGAGCAGCAGCTAAGGGACGAAGTAAAGCACATTTGGAACGATTTACACTGTAAACAATAAGGTGAGATTTACACTGTAAATGAAATTATTAGGAGCTGATTTTACACTGTAAATCCAGCTCCTTTTTATTTCAGTGTGTATTTTGATTGAGCTTTAGGTTAAATCGAAATGCTCTCTTAATATCTGTTTAACCGTTATTGATGGATTACTTTCTTTAGTGACGTGAGCCTTATAATAAGAAATGCGAGGTTTGTTCAGAAAACGGATTTGGGTAGACTGAAAGTGTTGATGGGAAGCAAAGTGGTAAGGGTATGTGGAAGCTGTGTCTTGAGTTATCTGAAGATAAGACCAAGGTGATAGCCCGTCTTCCGGGAGAAGTGGACCTCGGTGGTGAGCTAAATCAAAATGAATTAAACGAGCAGCTCGTCGCAATGAACGCTGAAAAGATGTTTGTTGTTGAGGGGGAAGTCGTGAGATTCATTAACTGCGCCAAAGAACGTAAAGCCGAGGCCTACGAAGGCATCGTCATTGCGGAAAAACGCAACGCGCAAGTTGAGGTTGAATTATCGAATAATGACATGCTCGCCAGTATGAACGTTGTCGGCGCGTACGGAGGCCGAGGTTTACGTGGCCCCGAGATTGTTCAAGCCCTTGCTCAAGCGCGAGTTTCGAAAGGCATCAACAAACTGGCTTTGAAGAAAGTGTTGGTTGTCAGCACTCAGCTCAAACCAGGCGAAACTTTTTCTCAACCTGTAGCGGTTGGTAAGCAACCTATCAAAGGCAAAGACGCTCTTTTTACTCCTCTCGTTAAAGACATCACCAAACGCATCCTCAAACCCAAAGACGGCCAATCTGCTAGCGACAAAATTGATTTACGTAACCTCGGTGAAACTATCGCGGTTGATGTAGGCGATGAGGTGATGCGCCGCACGCCTGCGACCAAAGGCACACCTGGTTTTACTGTTCAAGGACGAGTGATTCCTCCACAAGCTGGAAAAGACAGCCCAATGAAGCCAGGCAAGGGCACCGAGATAAGCAAGCACGACCCAAACCTATTGATTGCATCGGTATCCGGTACGCCTCTGATTAAAGACAAAACCATTGAAGTTGATAACGCACTCTGCCTCAATAGCGTTGGCGTGAATACAGGCCACGTGAAATTCAAAGGGAATGTGATTATCGGTGGCAACATTGAATCCGGAATGATTGTTAAAGCGACGGGCTCTATTACTGTAGGCGGCTTCATTGAATCGGCTGACGTACAAGCACAAGACGACATCCAAGTCGGTAAAGGGATCATTGGCCACACCGTGAGTGATGGTCAGCCAAAGAGTTGTCACGTCAAAGCCAAAGGTTCGATTCGTGCCAGCTACGCCCAATATTGTGATTTGCAAGCCGGCGAAGATATTGAGTTGGCGGTGCACAGCATGAATAACGATATTCTTTGTGGGCGCAATCTGACGGTGCTGGATGCGAACGGTAGGAACGGTACGCTCAGCGGCGGGGATGCAAAAGTCGGTGACAAAGTGGTGTGTTTACAATTGGGCGTAGAAGGCGACACCGCCACTAAGGTAGAAGCGTTCGCGCGATATTCTGCATTTAAGGAGCGGTTAGCAGAACTCAAAGATCGATACAAACGTACTCAAGAAGGAACGATGGATGTGATTCGTAAAGAGCTCGAATTTAAGAAACGTCCTAAAGCCGAACGTACCGACGAAGAACAAGCTCAGATTGATGTGATGAAAACACAAAACAACGAGCAACTTGAAGCGATAAAGCAAAAGTTAGAACAAACGGAACATGACTTTGAAGTCGCGTTAGAAGAAAATATTGTCGAAGCCAAAGAGCGTGTCTTCACTCGTGTGACGGTGCAGTTTGGCGACGAGCAAGTAACGACAAAGCGTACTCATGGCGGTTGTTCGTTCCGTTTCAATCAATACGAAATTCAAGTCTCGGCGAACTTGGAAGAAGAGGACGTCGCTGCGGTTTAAGCTTTCTTACTTACTGAGCCCACATGTCGAAACAAGATGTGTGGGCTTTTGTTTAACTAAAAATCGACAATGTGCTCTTGATAGTAGTCCGTAAGCGCACCGACTTGGCTGCTACACATTACTTTCATTGCTTGTTTAATGTGTTCTATTGGCCAGTTCCACCATTGGATATTGAGTAGAGTTTCAATCTCTTTATCGCTGAATCGTTGACGTACGACTTGGTTGTTTCCAACCACCACCGAATAAGGTTGGATGTCTTTCGTCACTAGGGCGCGTGCTCCGATGACGGCTCCATCGCCGATGTTTACTCCGGGCATGATCATCGCCTCACTGCCAATCCAAACATCATTCCCCACCACTGTATCTCCGGCACGCTCGAAACCGTCTTGTACGCCTTCTCCAAATTCTTCAGGAGAGAAGGGGAATGTCGAAATCCAGTCAATGCGATGACCTTGGTTGCCTGCCATCATGAAGGTGGTTCCAGAAGCGATGGAACAAAACTTGCCAATGATTAATTTGTCGATGCTATCGGGTTCTCTACTTTGCCATTCTTGAAGTGTGACGGGGTCACCCAACAAGTAGCGTACCGCTTGCTCTTCGAAGCTTTTTTGATGATAGAAGCCCGAGTAATAGCTGTAATCGCCAACGATGATATTGGGATTTGTGATGTGATCTTTAATGACTTGACCTTTTAACCACGTGTCGAAAACACTCATAACTCATCCTTTCAAATTTAGGTTGTACAGAGTTTAGATGCTTTCTATTATTTCCAGTAGTTTGATTTTAGAGATTCAGAATTACTGTATGGAAATAAAATGGCTCAGCTACGTACCACTTTACGTCGCTTTGTGCGAGGAGCGAAGTATTGCTGGCGCGGCAAAGCGCCTGAATTGTTCGAATGCGCATGTAAGTCGGCAACTTAAACAGCTTGAAGAGATATTGTCGGTGCAGCTTATTCAGCGAACTACGCGCCAGTTTAATTTGACCTACGATGGTTTGCGGTTTTATCAGCAGGTAAAGCAACTGCTCGAAGGCGCTGAGCAGATCAATGAGCAAGTCATGGCAAACGAGATCGTATCGGGAAAATTGAGAATAGCGGCGTCTGCTTCTTTCGGAGCCGCGTTACTCAGCCAAACATTGATCGAGTTTCGATTGCAGAATCCACAAGTGAGCGTCGAAGTGATCTTCACAGAGACACCTCTCGACTTGATTGAAGCTGGGTTTGATATCGCATTCTACTTTATCGATACTCCTCCTGAGGGATACGTCGGCCATCAGTTACGCGCTTTACACTGTAAACCGATCGCTCATCGCTCGTATTTAGCTGATAAACCAAATGTAAGTACGCCAGAGGAGCTTGGTGACTTAGAGCACATCCTTTATAAAAGTCGTGACTTGGTGTTAGACAAGTGGACGTTTACGCATAAGCAAACTCAACAGCAGTGCAGCATTGAGTTAGAAAGTACGCTGAGTTTTAATCTTGTCCAGTCCATGTTGGATGCTACTTTGACTGGCTGTGGTGTAGCCATGTTAGATGAATTTGCACTGGCTAAACTCGACCCTGCACAAAAAGAACAACTCGTGAGTTTGCTGCCAGAATGGCAAACGGATGCGATTTTGCCGCTTTATCTGCTTTACCCAAAACGTGAGCACTTACCAAGAAGAACGCGAGCGTTCATTGATCACTTTAGGAACATATATTCTGTCGGCGAATAGCGACAACAAACTTAGCAACAATTGAGGAAGCAAAGGAATGCGAAAACACTGTATTGCGATTGGTGGTGGTGGCTGGGTGATGGGAGAGAACCCGAGTCCGCTCGATCAATACATTTTGTCTTTGTCTGGTAAGGAGAATCCAAACATTTGTTTTCTACCGACAGCCACAGGAGACGCTGATGAAGTTATTGAACGTTTTTACAATGCGAAGCTTAGTGAAAACGTAACCCATTTTCCGCTGTTTAAGTTTGATGCTGGTTGGAAAGAAACGCTATTTGAACAAGACATCATTTACGTCGGTGGCGGTAATACACGTTCGATGTTGGCCATTTGGCGCGAATGGGGAATCGATAGAATACTCAAGCAGTGTTATGAACAAGGCATCATCATTTGTGGCATGAGCGCTGGTGCAATTTGTTGGTTTGAGTTTGCGGTGACAGACAGTGATCCCGAAGCATACCAAGTTATGCGTTGTCTTGGATTAATTGACGGTTTGGCTGCGGCGCATTTTTCTCATGTAGGTGAGAAGTTCGAGGTTTTCCAAGCCTTTGCTCGTTCTCAACCGAGCATCACTTGTTATGGCATTCACGATTATGCGGCATTGCACTTTGTCGATGGAAAATTGTTAGCTACTGTCACCAGCTTTCCTGATGCAGGCGTGTTGGTTAAAATAGGTAACGAAGAAAACATATTGCGAGGGTGAGCTTCTTCAAATCAGCATTAAAGGCAATAACTACTGACCGGACACAGAAGAAGCTCATGGATTCAGCTAACTTACATTAAGTATCGTGCTTACAGCTCGTAACGCAGACCTAAGTGGTAGTAGCTTTCGTCTGCGTGCGCACCGCCAAACGAGACTTCTTGTCCATTGCTGTAGCCACGCGAACCGTTACGATCAACGTAGTTTGTGTAGATAGAAGAACGAGGCGTCAGTTTGTATTGCACTTCTAGCGTTGTATCTTTCAGCTCTAGCTCGTCACCCTCACTGTTTTCTAAAGAACGATAACCAGCACGCAGTGCCCATTTGTCATTTACACTGTAAACCGCCGTCAATTCCATCACTTTGTCGGTACTGGTTTGCGAGTAATAGCCCTCTAGTTCATCTTCCGAGTACAACGCACCCAACATTAAATCACCTAAGTAGTAACGCGTACCTGCGCCCCAGAATGTGTAATCGGTGTCGTTGCTTTCACGTGCATCACCTTTATTTTTCTGCATCGCCACCACTGGTGCCAAGGTACCCAAATTCCCCATGTCTAGCGTATAACGCAGTGCAGCGTTGTAACCGTAGTCGAGCTCAGAAGTGTTGTTTCCTAAAATGTACGCGACAGAAAAATCGAAATTACCTAGGCTGTTTTGGTATTGCAACGTGCCATCTTGACGGAAAACTTGCGTCGCGGTTTTGTCGACTTTATTCGCTTGGCGCGCCATAGAAACATCGGAAGAGGCGAACACATCACCAATGTCGGTAAACATAATTAATCCAGATGCCACGCGACCACCAGTAATGCGACCATAATCTTTCGCATCAATACCTGCCCATACATAACGTGCGGTCAGAGACGGTTTGTCGTTTACTTGGTTTGCGTATTCAGCGGCACCCACTTGGTATTGCGCTTGGCCGATGATCGACGCGTACTCGTTGATGGTTTGTGAACCGTTTAAACCAATACGACCATCAAACTCGCCATTTGCATCGCCATGCTCATCATTTTTACTGGTGACATTGAAACCAAGACGAGAGTAAATATTTAAAACTGACCCATCTTCCGCTTGATACAGCTGCGCTGCCATTGCGTTTGATGCCATCAATGTTGGGAGAAGTAGAGTCAAAATGTGCTTTTTCATGATTAACGACCTTTCATTTCTATTGTTTTAGGTACGACAAAGCCCCTTCCGAGTAACGGAATAAGAAAAATTGTCGTGAAGTAGAGAGGATGCGCCCTTGTTTGCCAAGGGCGCGAGCTAGTCCATTCCTATAGGGGAAGAATGATTTAGCTTAAATCGACGTCTTTGCAGCCAAAGAAGTAAGTCGCGAGGAAGCCGACGATGTAAGAGATAAGCAGGCCGGCAACAAACACCATCATGCCCGGGAAGATGCCATTTTCAGATGTCATGAGAGGAATCGCCACGATACCGGACGGGCCAAACACCGTATTAAGACCAACTGGCAAGCCAAGGTAAGAAACTAAGCCGATAAAGAAGCCGCCCGCAGCGCCACCAATACAAGCGGTAACGAATGGTTTTACGCGTGGTAATGTCACGCCGTAAATCAATGGTTCGCCAATGCCTAGAAGGCCCGGAATAATAGCGCCTTTAACTTGAGTGCGCAGTAGAGCGTCTTTTTTGGCTTTGAAATACAGAGCCATTGACGCGCCAACCTGACCGCCACCTGCCATCGCCAAGATAGGAAACAGCGAGTTAAAACCCTGTGCTTCCATCAATGCGAAGTACACTGGAACAAAACCCTGGTGGATGCCAAATACCACAGAAATTAAGAACAAACCTGCCAAGATTGCAGCGCCTAATGGGTTATCGTTCAAGTTGAGGAACAACCAAGACATCCCTTTAAACAGCTCGCCGCCGATCGGCATGATGATCAAGAAGGTTACCGCACCCATGATCAATAGAGTAATAACGGACGTTAAGATCATGTCCAGATCATCTGGCATGTATTGACGAACCTTACGCTCGACTTGCGCACCGATGATCGCCGCCAAAAGTACGCCGATAATGTTGCCGCGCGGATCAATCGCAAAGCCGAAAAACTCGTTCATGCCAGAGTAAATGCCGGATGTCGCCTCAGGGTTGTAACCCAGCACAAACAAAGAGGCGAGAATGGCACCATTAACACCAGAGCCGCCAAACGCTTGCTGCGCGTTGTAGCCAATCAGAATACTTAGGAAAGCAAACAGACCCTTACCAAAGACTTTCATGTAGGCGATCAAATCCAGCATAAACTGGCTTGGTGTCTGGTCGAGAACAAACATTTGTTCCAATAACGTCGCAAAACCTAGCAACAAACCAGCGGCAATAAAACCAGGGATCAACGGCGTAAAGATGGTGGCAAACTTGCTTAAAAAACGCTGAACCGCACTGGTTTGTTTGCTCTTCATCTGTTTTTTCTGCTCGGCCGCGACGGCAGAAAGATCTTGTTGCGGCATATCTGGTTCTTCACTGTAACCAGAGGTTAAGCTGTCGATCAATTGATTCATCATCTCAGCCGCTTGTTGAGCTTTTCCGGGACCGAGAATGATCTGAAACTGCTCATCGCTTTCCACCACACCCATTACGCCGGGAATTTGCTTGATAACTGACTGATCAGCCAAGCCATTGTTGGCGAGCGATAAACGCATACGCGTCATACAGTTACCACATTTGCTTACGTTGCTACTGCCACCCACTGCGGACAGCAACTGCGATACTGTGTTTGAAGTTATTTTTGCCATAGGGTCTATCCTTCAGAACTCGGATTATTTAGTTATTATTTAGTGCTGCGCGAATAAAACCGTTGTGCGCGGCGAGGCGTGATTTGGCTTGTTCGGCATCCAAATTGGCCAAAATCATTAAGATGGCGGTTTTACAGTGGCGATCGCAGGCATTTAATGCTCGCTCTGCTTCTTCTTTTGAGGCGTCGGTTGCTTCCACAACAATGTTGGTTTGGCGTTGAATGAGCTTGGCGTTGGTGGCCTCTACATCCACCATTAAGTTGCCAAATACCTTACCGCTACGAATCATTGCACCTGTCGTGAGCATGTTTAACACCAGTTTTTGTGCGGTGCCGGCTTTCATGCGAGAAGAGCCAGTAACGACCTCTGCGCCAACAATCGGCAGAATCGCGATGTCGGCCGCTTTTGCCATTGCACACTCCGGATTACAGGCGATAGATGCGGTCGTAGCTCCGATGGATTTAGCGTACTCCAAACCACCTAGTACATAAGGTGTACGGCCACTCGCTGCAATGCCTACAACCACGTCATGTTTGGTGAGGTGAAGCGCTTTTAAGTCGTCTTGACCCATTTGCGCGTCGTCTTCTGCATTTTCTACCGCTTTCAAAATCGCCTGATGTCCACCAGCAATTAAGCCAATCACCATGTCTGGATGCGTGCCGTAGGTTGGAGGACACTCGCTCGCATCAAGAATTCCTAAGCGGCCTGATGTGCCAGCTCCCATGTAAATTAAACGGCCACCATTTGCAAAAGCTTGGGTAATTGCATCAACTGTCTCTGCAATTTGTGGTAGCACCGCTTTTACCGCGAGCGGGACTTTTTGATCCTCTTCATTCATGACTTGCAGCACCTCGATGGTCGAAAGCGTATCAATCTCCGTACTGGCTGGATTACGGCTTTCTGTCACCAATCGGCTTAAATCAATTTTCATGTTTTGCACTCTTCGTAATGTTCAATCTGAGGGCGATTCTATGGAATAAAATATTCTGTTTTGGTGATAAAAATCACACTTGAGGTTATTCTTTGTGCAGGAGAAATTTGGAATAATGAGAGAAAATATACGTCCATTACATCCGGTACAAACTGGCTTGGTTAGAATAATCATGGGGTTAAATCAAACTCCAATTATTTTTGTTTTGGAATAATTTATTTAAATTTTTTGAGGTTTTTGTTGTGTCAGTTGTCAATAAGATAGTCGCGAGGCGTACTCAGCTTTCGCAAAGTGGTCGTTTGGTCGGCGATTGGATTGTTGAAAACGCAGAAAAGGCCGCGCTGCTCACTAGCCAAGAACTTGCGGCGCAAGTAAAAGTGAGTCAATCGAGCATTGTGAAATTTACTCAGCGTATCGGCTTTAAAGGCTACAGCGAGTTTAAGTTAGCTCTGAATGAAGAGATTGGCCGTAAGCATGCGATGCAGTCGACACCGCTGCACAGTGATATTTTGGCAGACGATCCCATCGCGGTTATTTCACAAAAGCTGGTGAGAGCAAAAACAGATGCTATGTTTCAAACCACCAATGCGCTGTCTTATGAAGCGTGTCACCAAGCGGTGAAATGGTTGAGTGAAGCGCGTCGAGTGCAAGTGGTCGGGATTGGGGGCTCTGCACTGACCGCGAAGGATTTAAGCTTTAAACTGCTTAAACTTGGTATTACGGCGCTTTCTGAACAAGACAGCCACGTGCAGATTGCTGTTGCCCGCACGCTCTCTCCAGAAGATGTTCAGATTGCAATTTCGTTTTCGGGTGAACGCAAAGAAATTCTCGTGGCAGCAGAAGCGGCAAAAGAGCAGGGCGCGAAGGTGATTGCGTTATCAGCGCCCGGAAGAAGTCGCTTGCGCGGCATTGCCGATATTACGTTTGATACCATCGCCAATGAAATGGAGCATCGCAGCTCATCCATTGCTTCGCGCACCGCGCAAAACGTGATCACCGATTTGCTGTTTATCATCTTGGTTCAGCAAAGAGACGACAGTGCCCGTCAGTTGATCAGCGATATCAGTACCGACATCAAGCAGATCCTCACATGATCGCTTGTTCAACAGCGGACTAAAGATCCGGATCGTGCCTCAGCAAAGCAATAAAGGCGGACAGATGCTTTTCAATGGTGAGATCGGCAGAAATCGCGGGCAATTCCAACGTGATGCAAGGTAAATCACGTTCACTACACCAAGTGCCGAATGAGCCGGGTGTTTCGTAGTCGACATCGTCTACGATTGGCAGTTGGAACTGCTCGCTGAGCCATTTGGCAAGGTCGGAATGTTTGGGATCATCCACAAACGCAAGCGGTTCATGAAACGACACCACAAACTTTGGCTTGCGCAGTTCAATCAAGTTAATTAATGCGCTAACTTCAGGCTCTAGTTGGTTTTTAGTGCCAGTTTTCACCTTTACGTCTCGAACGGGTGTGTGAGAGCTCCATCGATACACGGTGCCATGCTCAGTCCAATTTTGGGTTGGAAACGCGCGATTGAGATCCACTTGGTTTGCATTTGCACGTGTGCCTAGCTGGTTGCCGTCAGGATTCATTGACAGAATCACATCATGTCGTAAGTTTTCAGCAGGCAAGCTTCTTAGCGCGCAGGACAAACCTGCAATCGAGGCCGTCTCATCCCCGTGAGTGCCTGCCAAAATCAAACCTCGCGAAGCACTTTCGACTTGAGCCGGAAAATACAGTAATGGCGCACCAAGCACGGATTGACCGTATGATGTTGGTCGAATTAAAAATGCCGCTCTTTCCGTTCTTGGAATTAGACTCACCGTAATCTCCTGATTGATGAAGTAGTATCAATATCTAAGCTAATTACACCTAGCTAAACTGAACCGTTTAAACTCGTCAACGGTTGAAATGTTAATTGTGGCACTTGCTTCACAAGACGCGTTAGGAGAACGAAAAACGATATGGATTTTAAAAAACATTCAACGGCGTTGCTGATTTCCTCTTTATTCACCCCTTTTCTTGCTACATCAGTTGCTGCGGAGACCTTACCTAAAGGCATTCAACTTGCCGCAGAACAGCATTTAGTACGTGCGAATGACGCAGAGGCGGCGACGCTTGACCCTGCGAAAGCCGAAGGTCTGCCAGAAATGCATGTGATTCGTGACTTATTTGAAGGGCTTGTGATTCAAGATCGTGACGGAAACATCATTCCCGGTGTGGCAGAATCATGGGAAACCAAGGACAACCAAACCTTTACTTTTCACTTGCGCAAAGAAGCGAAATGGTCGAATGGCGAGCCTGTGACGGCGGAGGATTTTGTCTATTCACTGCGCCGAGCGGTAGATCCGAAAACCGCTTCTCCAAATGTTTGGTATCTCAAACTCACCAAGATCAAAAACATCGCCGATGTAGCAGAGGGCAAAAAGCCTTTGGACGAGCTCGGTATCAAGGCGGTGGATAAATACACCCTACGTTTTGAGTTGGACAGTCAAGTTCCGTACTTTGTCGCCATGACTGGGCACACTTCCATGATGCCAGTGCATCAAGCGACAGTGGAAAACCGCGACAAGCCGTGGAGCGATCCAGACCAATTTGTTGGCAATGGTGCATTCACACTGGATAAGTGGGTCGTGAATGAGCGCATTGAACTGGTTAAGAGTCCAAGTTACTGGGACAGCGCAGATACGCATCTAAACAGAGTGACTTACATTCCGTTTGAAAACCAAAACGCGTCGATCAATCGTTATGCGGCAGGAGAGTTGGATATCACGTCAGATGTGCCGACTCATATGGCGCAGAAGCTTAAACAAGATTACAAGCAGGCTTACACGGTGGTGCCATTGTTGTGCACGTATTACTACGCGTTCAATACCACTCGTCCGCCATTTGATGATGTGCGAGTGCGTCAAGCGGTGTCGTACTCCATCATGCGTGATGTGATTACGAATGGTGTCACGCAAGTGGGTAACCTTCCTGCTTATACCTTTGCGCATCAGTACACCGCCGGGTTTGATGCGACGCCGCCTGAATACAGTAAGTGGAGTCAGCAACAACGTGACGAGAAAGCGCGTCAGTTGTTAAAAGAAGCGGGTTACAGCCAAGACAAGCCGCTCGATTTTAAATTGCTGTACAACACCAGTGAGGCAAACAAATCGATCGCGGTTGCGATAGCGTCGATGCTACAAAAAAATCTCGGTGCAAACGTGGAGTTAGAAAACCAAGAGTGGAAGTCGTACTTAGTGGCGCGTAAACAAGGCAATTTCGATGTGATGCGTGCTTCTTGGTGCGGTGATTACAATGAAGCGTCTACTTTCCTGAGCTTACTTCGCTCAGGTTCTTCGGGTAACTTTGCACGTTACAGCAATGCAGCGTACGACAACGCGATGAACAGTGCATTGGCTGCAACCGATGAGAAAGCGCGCCAAGGATTTTACGACCAAGCTGAACAGTTGCTGGCGACAGATATGCCCATCGCGCCAATCTATTACTACATGCAAGCACGTTTGGTTCGCCCTACGGTTGGCGGTTTTGCCAAAAACAACGTAGAAGGGCGCATCTACTCGAAAGATCTCTACATCAAGAAGTAGCGCTCAAAACAATCGATAAATACGAAGCCCCGAAGATGTGTCTTACGGGGCTTCTTTTTATTGTTAGCGAGCGGAGAGCTTGTCAACTAGCATTGCGACTCGTTTGCCAAGATACTCCGCCGTTGCAACATCAGAGGCATGCAACTTACCATCTTCACCACGGTGTGCAACAATACCACCTTGCACACCGTAGCGATTCAGGTTTTGCTCACCAGAATTGCTGATCTTGTCCAACCCGACCCACATCATGCCGTGTTGGTTAGCGAGTGTTTGTAGATATTGTAATGTGCAAGATTGGTCGCCATTCATTGCCCCACCACTGGTAAAGCCAGCCGCGATTTTGCCCGCCCATTTTTGGTAATACCAAGATTCACTGCTTGCATCTGCAAATGCTTTAAACTGCGCTGCTACACCGCCCATATAGGTCGGTGAGCCAAAGATAATCGCATCACACTCAGCAAGCTCATCCATTAGGTTAGGATTCACAAAACGTCCCTCAATAATCTCACTGCCTTCAATTCGGTGAGCGAGGATTTCACATTCACCTTGCTGCTTAATGCCTTGTTGTTCAACGCCTGCGGCAATCGCGCGAGCAAGCTGACCAGTAACGTCGGTTTTAGAGAAATAAATAATCGCAATTTTGGACACAATGGTTCCTTTTTCATTGTTGATTTTGAATCGTGCGACTAAGGCTAAAACCTAAAGCTAAGTTGAGGTCAAGAAGAGATTTGAAATGGCTTAAAGGATGGAAATTTTATTTTGATCTATCGGGCAGTTTTCATAGTGAAAGGAGAAGTTCGTGACTTTACGGCTGCCTCTTATGCTCAATAAGAGATAATATTTGTTCAAATAATACTGGAGATCAAGCTTTGAACATTTTGTCTAACGTGTTTTTCTCTATGCGACAGTTAATGGAAGAGCGAGGTCAATCAGATCCAGACTTGAATGCTCGATTGCTTTTCTCAATTTTGTTTGCAGTGAATTTGGTTGGTATAAAAGGCTTACTAGAGTTAGCTTTTGGTGGACTTCCTGCAATACATAGCAATATACAAGAGTACTATAAGGTTTACTTCGTTATATCTATTGGTCTGATTTTTATTTTTTGTCCTCGGATTGTTGGTGTCGACAGAAGGGTGAAGAAAGGCACTGGATTAGCTATATTCTATTTGGTTTTCTCAATTTTTTTTGCTCCCACAGCTTTGATATGTTTTAGATAAAAATAGCAGATAAACAGGTCGTTATAGGTAGGATAATTAATAACAATTTTTTTGCTTGCACCATCTCTATTTTCTGCACGTATCTCTTCTTCGTAAAGAAGAAGCTTCCTTTGGTTAAAGTGGCGCTTTTGGTTTCGGCGATGTGTCATGCTTTTATCATGAAAGAATACAGTGGTGACCTTCAGCTTATACGTTTTGTCTCTTCACTGTTTTTCGCCATTAACTTTGGGTTATTTGTGACCACCAAGTGATACTAAAAAGCCGATGTAGATACATCGGCTTTTTAGTGGGTTATTTCTTTCTGCGAGTATAAATCCGAGATTTTGCTTTACTTGGCTCTGGCTTGTTTTTCGCCAGCTTTAGTACCGCTTTTTGCAAAATCTGGTTGTTTGGGTAAGTGATCAAGTTACCGTTATCGTGCTTAATTAACACGTGAAACATACTGATTTCTTGAATCTCGCCGCTGATGTCTTCGTCTTTGTCTACGACTTTGATGCGATCGCCCACTCGGTATGGGAAGACAAAAAAGATCAAAAAGCTGGCAGTGATATTGCTCAGAATTGACCATTGCGCAATAAACGCCACACCCAATACGGCGAAAATGGACGATAGGAACAATGACACATCACCATAGCCAATCCCGGTGATAATGGCAAAAACAGACGCGGTTAAAAATAAAAGCACGACGTTAAAACAACGCTGAATAAAACTCAGGCGGGCCTTTTTTACACCTTTTGAGGTCGCTAAGTTTAAAATGGCTCGATTGACGATTCTCTTCAGAATGCGATAAGCAATCAGGACAATAATGCCCATTAAGACTTTGTACCCGAGAGATCCAGCGGTGAAATACTGGCTCACTTGATCTAGATGGATCCAATCATTCATTTCTTCAACTCGACGATATTAAGAAAACCGCTGTTATAGCTGATTTTCTGATGTAAGTAATCACAAATTTTCTCTCTCCATTTTTCGTCTCTCTACCTAGGAACTTCGCCCTAGAGCCTACGGAGAGTTGTAGAGTTTTATCAATAGTGTGCAGAGCTTTGCTTCTGTTTGCGCTCACCGCATATATTCAACCAAAGTTGATGCGGTTTTAAAGTGTTTAATGTTTGAGCTGTATCTCATATCCGGTATTGTATGAGGCTAGGAGCGTATAAACGTGCTGAATATGATTTTTGTCCTGATAACCTAAGACGTGTTGAGTGAAATGGCTTGCTAGGATATCTATCAAATGGAAGAAGATGAAAAGGCGATTATGATGTTGGTAGTGATTGTGGGGCTAGTGCTCGTTTGGATAGTGCTTGAAGAGCTTAACTATCTTGGATTCTCAATAAAATAAGCCCCGTTAAACATGAGTCAAACGGGGCCTTTCTCTTTTGTAAATGCTAATTTCGGTTAGCTAACCGCACGTACTTTGCCTTGCTTCAGGTCATTCAGCACTTGCGCTTTAGGACCATCAGCAATGATGCTGCCTTTCTCCATCACAATCACTCGATCAACGATGTCGAGCATCGACGTTTTATGCGTAATCAGTATCAATGTTTCGCTCGGTTTGAGCTGAGATAGCTGGTGCTTAATATGCATTTCAGAGCGGTTATCCATCGCGCTGGTCGGTTCATCCATAAGTAGGACGGGAGGACGGCCCAAAAATGCACGAGCAATCGTGACGGCTTGACGTTGACCACCAGAAAGCATCGCACCACCTTCACCTACTTGACGTTCTAAACCAGCTGGATCCGATTGTGTAAATGCGGTCACGCCTGCACGGTTTGCTGCATCAAGCACGTCTCGGTCATCCGTTAGTGGACGACCCAAGGTAATATTGTCGCGAATCGAACCGTAGAATAGATTCGAATCTTGAGGTACACAGCCGATGTTACGTCGAACATCAACGTGGTGAAGCTGTGCAATATCAGTATCATCGATACGTACGTGCCCCTCTGTTGGCTTATACAAGCCCATAATCAAGCGCTCTAACGTTGTCTTACCCGAACCAATCCGACCGATTATCGCGACTTTTTCACCAGGATTTATCGTGAGAGAAATGTTACGTATAGACGCGACAGGAGAGTCTGGGTAATGAAACGTTACGCGATCAATTTCAATCTTACCTTGGATGATTGGGCGATGGATATAGCGTTTCCCTTCTTCTTGCTCGTCCGGCATTTCCATGACTTGATTGATAATCGTCATAGAAGACTTCGCCTGGTTGTAGCGCGTTGAGAGCAAAGACAACTGAACCAAAGGCCCTATGGCGCGACCGCTCAACATGGTTGCGGCGATTAAGCCACCCATAGTGAGCTCGCCCTCTGCAATCAGATAAACACCGAGAATGATCATCCCAACGTTACTACTTTGCTGCACGAAGCCTGCCGCATTCTGGATGCTGTCGGTAATGCGGCGGCTTTTGATGTTCCAGTTCGCCATGTGCGCCACCGCTTCTTCCCAACGGTATTGGAATTGGCTTTGCGCGCTGAGCATTTTTACGGTTTCTAGCCCCGCTAGACTCTCAATTAAGTTGGCGTATTTTTGCGATGCTAAGCGTGACCCTTCCTCTATAGAGCGACGCAGCGGTCCTTGTATCAGTAGCGAATGGACAATCAAAATGACCACGCCGACCATTGGAACATACACAAGATCACCAGCCATTAGCCATATAATCACCAAGAACAGAATGGCAAAAGGCAGGTCAATTAGGGCACTGACGGTTGCAGACGTGAAGAATTCTCGAATAGATTCAAACTCTTGAAGATGGCGAGCGAATGCGCCGACCGAAGGCGGCTTGGACTCCATTCGGATGCCCATCACTTTGCTGAACAGCTTGGAGGAAATCAGAATGTCAGACTTCTTTCCTGCGACATCAATAAAGTAGTTTCTCAACGATTTGAGTATGAAATCGAATAGAAAGACAACAAAGATGCCGCTTGCCAATACCCATAAGGTTTCAAACGCGAGATTTGGTACCACTTTGTCGTACACCAAACGAGTGAACAGCGGGGCGGCAACGGCAAAGAGGTTGATGAGAAGTGAGGCGATTAAAACATCGCGGTAGATACGTTTTGACTGCCACAAGGTTGACCAAAACCAGTGACCTTCGTTGGTTTTGAGCACCTCGGGAGAGCGCTCATCGAAACGGAATTGTTTTTTAACTAAAAAGTAGCGACCAGTGTACTGCTCAAGTAGGTCTTCTAATGGAATGGAGATTGGCACCATTCCACTTTCTAAGGTGGTGACTTCGGCTTCGCGTGTCTCCGCGTTAATGCTGTTGAGAACGCATGAGTCACCGCCTTTAAGAACTAAGATTGCCGGCAGAATCAGGCTGGAGATGTTCTCCAGCTCTGCACGGTTTTCCTTGGCAACCAATCCGGCCCTTTCCGCTGCTCTTGGTAGCAAAAATGGAGTTAGCTTGCCGTCTGAAAGCGGAAGGCCATTGACCAGCGCTTCTGGCGAGTTAGCTAACCCATAGTAACGGCTAACGTAGATGAGCGAATTCAGTAAAGGGTCTTTCATCTGTGGTAAACCTTTTTATTCCTTGTCGACGATGAATCCTTGGAATACCTCAACAAAATGCTCGGTGAGGAAGTCCAACTGGATTTGAGTTTCAATACGCGACGCGATAGTCGTAATGCCTAGGTTATGGGCAGTACGAGAAATCGACGTTAGCGTGAATTTCTGTTTTTCGTCGTGTAAGTTGTGTGTGAATAGGTAATCGAGCTTCACATAGTTAGGGCGGAACTCTTGGATGTACTCCAATGATTGGAAGTTACGTCCATAGTTATCTACGCCAAACTCAGCCCCGGATTGGCGAATGGCATTACATAACAGCGCCGTGTGGTGAGGCTGATCAATAAAACACTCCTCTGGAATTTCAAAGTGTAGCTTAGAGGCCACTTTTGCGTGTTTTTCCAACATGCTGGTGGTCCAGCGAATGAACGATGGCTGAGACAAGCTGCTTTGCGCAATATTGATCGCGACAGGATCGGTTAGCTCGCCACTTTCTAGCATCTTAATCATCGACTCAATAACGTATTGGTCGAAAATATTGGTGGCGTCTAACTGCTCTAGTGCGAATAAATATTGGTTGGCACGGAACGTTTCGCCCTCTTTTTCGATGCTTGAGAACACTTCGTTATGGAACACTTTACCCCAAGTGTTCTTCGCTGCTTGGAAGCGGAATTTAACCCAATCGCTATGAATCGCTTCTTCAACCAGCGCTTTCCACTGCTGTTTACCCATTAAGTTAGAAGGTGTGTCACTGCCGATAAAGCCGTAAGCTTTGTCTGGTTGAGCTTTTGCTTTCGAGAGCGCATTATCCACCATAGATAAGATTTCAGAGCGCGTTTTTTGGTCTTTACTATGCGCAACACCTAAGGCTGCTTTTGGTTTGGCTAGGCCGGTTGGATCAGTGTTCAACCCGTTAACGCAGTTCACGATGCTGTCCGCCAAAATGCGTAGTTCGCTTTCATCCATGTGTGGGAAAAGCAGGCCAAACTCATCACTAGACAGGCGTGCAATGGTAGCTCCCGGAACATCAATGGTGTTTTTCAGACGTTGAGACAGCTCTTTTACGTGGGCATCGGCGCGTTGGTAGTCTTTTGTCTCGTAAATGTCACCAATGTATTCTGCATGGAGTAGCGCGATACCCCCTTGCGTTTGCTCTGCAAGCCATTGGTCTATTTGGTTGATGTAGAACGAGCGATTACCCAGTTTGGAGATAGGGTCGAGGTAAGCTTGAGCACGCAGTCGTTGTGCCTCTTTCGCTTGCTCTTTGAATGACAGCTCAATTTGAGCAGACATCATGTTAATGCCATCTACCACCGCGATCAGATCTTTAGTTCTTGGACGAGCAAGTGGTTCACCAAATTGGTTATTAGCGATTTCATGCATTTTTTTCACGATGGCCGCTAATGGTTTTAGTGAGCGACGGAGGATGTACGAAATCGCAATTAAACCAGCCAGGAAAATGACACTGAATGCAGATAACAAACCAATAAAGCCTTGCCAGAGCTGCTCGTAAGCTGCTCCTGGGTGGCTAATGATTTCCACTTCAGCAAGTTGCATCCAACCACTGGTTACTACGCGCTTATCGTGAATGGCTTTGAATAGATTCATGTCGATAAACCATTGTGGCACCGTACTTGGTTTAACCGGGTAAGTGCGCACGATTTGGTAGTCAGAATCTAAAGCGGTCAGGCGAACAACCGAGTAGGTGCTGCCGTCAAACAGAGCATTAATCACGGATTCTACCGCGACTTTATCTTTGTCTTTAAGGTAAGGAGCCAATGCCAAACCTACGGTGTTAATGGTGTTGTTGACCTCTGAACGTTGCTGTTGTTCCAAGCTGTCTCGAGTCGTGTTGAATTGGATTACGAATACTGATGCCAACAAGAGTATAAAGACCGTAACCATTCCCACTACAAGCTTCTTATATAGGGTCATGTTTCTCACTCGTCATAGTTAATTTTAGGTTTATTTAACTGCAACTTACGTTCGCGCGAGCGTAAGTCATTCCAAAGGCTCAACCGTGATGCTTTCCCTGCCAGCTCTCCAGTGCTAGCAGAAGACTTCATCAACCACAGGTTTGTACCATTAAAACTGTATATCGGTAGCAAGTCGCTACGTTTAGAGGCTCGGACAATATCAGGGTTGATATTGTCGAGAATGAGCGGCTCAGAGCTTGGGGTTGGGTAGTAAGCTAATACCATGTGAAACTGATTCAGTTCGATGGCTTTTACGTAGATCAAACGCATCTTAGAATCTGGTATTCCTAGCTCGAGTAACGAGAAGTACTTGGCGATGGTGAAATCCTCACAATCCCCTGCATTACTCCCTAAAAATTCGAGTGGCGTAGCCCAATAATCTGTCTTTCCCCACAGTTTTATGTCGTCAACAAAATACAGCTGGTTAAAAAAGTCGTTGACGCCAGCGAGCTGTTCATGTGTCTCTAATTGTTTAAATAAGTCGAGGTTTTTTCGCCATGTATTTACGCGCAATCCCGCACGTTCGCCGTACACCGCTGTGACCGTATTGACCCATTGTTGTTCTTTACTGCTTAACGCACCAATTTGGAACGAAAAACAACTTAAACTGATTAATAATGTAACTTTACGCTTCAAATTGGATCGCATATTCGACTCATATCACAAGTATACTCTTCTAAAGGGTTCGTCAGTGAGAAACAAGTGCTTTTTATTTAATCACTTATCGCTCAATACTCGCCGTTGTGAGTACCTTGGTGTGATTTACTCCTTCAAGGCGTTCGTTTTGGCACTTAAAATCGGTTTAAGTAGATATTCCAAAACGGTTCGCTTCCCTGTGATGATATCGACCGATGCCGTCATTCCTGGAATGATTGGTAAATCTGCATCTTGACCAAAATTCGTTTTATCGGTGCGGACACGAACGATGTAAAAGCTATTTCCTTCTTCATCTTGGGTTGTATCTGCGCTGATGTGCTCCAATTCACCCTCTAAGCCGCCGTACTTAGTGAAGTCGTAAGCCGTAAACTTCACGATGGCGTGTAGGTCTGGGCGCAAAAATGCAATGTCTTTGGGTGCAATTTTCGCTTCAACTAATAACGTATCTTCAGTTGGTACAATTTCGACGATATCCATGCCTGGCTGGATAACCCCCCCAACGGTGTTGATGTTCAGCGTTTTGATTTTGCCTGTTACTGGCGAGTTCACAACGGTTCGATTAACTCTATCTTCTAAACCCACTGCTGATTCAACCAAGGCAGATAACTGGTCTTGGGCGCTGTTGAGCTTTTCTTGCTGTTCTGAACGGAATTTGAGCGCAACATCAATACGGTTGAGCATGGACTCTCGAATCGCTGATTTTAATACCGGGATTTTGAGCTCACTGGACGTCATTTCGCGGCGGGTGTCGTTGACTTGGCGTTGTAACTTGAGTAATTCAATACGAGGCACAACACCTTCATCAGCCAACGGTTTGGTGATGTCTAATTCTTTCTTCGCATATTGATAGCTTTGACGTAAGTTCCTTACTCGCGCTTCAATCTCTACTAAGTCCTGCTGCTTTTGCTGAACTTGTTGGTCAATCACCGAAAGTTGATTGCGTAAATTGTCTAAATCTTCGCGGTATTCTGCTTTCTGGCGCTGAGTGAGTTTCGGCTGAGTTTCTTCTAAAGTTGGTGGAAAGGTCAGTTTGCCATAATCGAGTACAACGCTTTGGCGCCAGTTTTCCGTTTCAAAATCACGATTCACGGCAACACTGTTGATCGAAGCTGAGAGTTGCAGCACAGACGCAGTTAGGTTGGCAACTTGTTGTTCACGCTCACGAAAATCAGAGCGAAAGCGAGTGTCATCGATAAGAAGTAACTGCTGACCTTTTTCAACCAACTGACCTTCTTTGACTAAAATTTCTTTGACTAAGCCACCTTCTAAGTTTTGGACAACTTGAATCTGTGAAGAGGGAATGACTTTTCCCTGACCAACAGTGACCTGGTCGATTTCAGCCCAAGATGCCCAGCCTATTGCAGCAATAAAAAACAACACCATCACCCAGAGCATCAAACGTGCGCTGTTGGGGGTGTTGAGGAGCAATGCTGCAGTTTTGTCGTCAACAAAATCCAACTCTTCATTGTTGAGTTTGTTGTAGTTATCTCGGCTCATCACAGTCCCTGCTTATATAAATGCTGATTATCTTTTTGATCTTATTATTATTAACCGATCATGTCAGTATGCTCGGCGAATAAAAATATGAGACGAAGACCATTCTCTCTCCGAATGAGCGTTTTCAATGCTTCTCTAGCAAAAGAAAAGTGAAGATATCGTCAGAGTATGGCTATTGCGCCTTGAACTTGGTTTTATCCAACTGATGTTTTTTTAGTTTGTCGTACAAGGTTTTGCGTGATACCTGTAATTCTAGTTGAACCTCTTTGAGTCTGCCTCGGTGTCTTTGTAGTGCATCGAATAATAAGCAATATTCAAAGTATTCTGTGCGCTGAGTCATACTCTGAATTTCGATACTTTTTTCACTGTTCCAATCTTCCATTCGGAAGGTATCTGGCTTGAGTGCGCGAAGTTCTGCAAATTGGCGCAGCTGCTTAATATTCTCTGGCCATTCTAAATCGGTCAGATGTTTGACTTCTTCTAAGCTAATGTGTGGCGGTTGAAGCTGATAACGGCTCGCTGCGTGGCGTACAAAGTGCTTATATAAAGGTCCAATGTCTTCTTTTCTTTCATCGAGTGTCGGCAAGTGAATTAGAGTAGCCAGGGCTTTGACAGACGGATCGACTTGGGTTGTCGCACCAAAAACACGCTCAAGTTTCGGGTGGTTAAATAAGCATTGCCATTGTTCATGTGACACATGCTCAGCACTATGTAAGTACAAGCTGCAATGGCTTTTTCCTTCAATCAAGCGATGTATGGCTTTATCGAGAGCTTCTAATGAAAGCTCATAGAGATCCTCACCAGAAGCGGCGATTAACTCGCTGTCTGGCGTTGCATGTATGTCGTGGGCAAATTGTGCGGCGAGCCGGCGACCTGTGCCATCTTGACCAACAAAAATGATCGGCTGGTTCGTTGGTGCACTGATCAAAGCGCGACGAATGCTCACCATGGCTTTACTGTGACCAATCATTTTCGGGCCAACGTGAGTTTGCATGTCGAGCTCTTTCTTAAGCCAGATGTTTTCCTGCAATAGATTCAACTTATCGCCAGCATTATTGAGCGACTTCATAAGTTGTTCCGTTGAAAAAGGCTTTTCGAGAAAGTCGTACGCGCCGCTTTTCATCGCATCTACCGCGGTTTTCACATCTCCATGTCCGGTAAGTACGATAAATTGAAAGTGATCGTTTTTACTTCGCAACGTTCGCATGAACTCCAATCCATCCATCACGGGCATATGGATATCGGTGATGATGATCGCTGGCGTATTTGGGTCGATAACGCGTAAGGCTTCCACGGCGTTTGGTAAGCAGGTGACGTCTATCCCTTCAATAAGCAGTGCTTGAGCGACGGCATCACGAATATGTGGTTCATCATCAACAAAGAAAACGGGATTATTCATGGTTGTTTTCCACTTCTGGGTTGCGTTGGTTTTGGATAGCGATTGGCAGCGTTACGATAAAGGTCATGCCTCCTGCTTGTTGTTCCGTGTTCTGATGTTTATAAGCACTGAGTGAACCGTGATAGCTTTCTAAAATGCGTTTGGAGATGGTCAAACCTAATCCTAAGCCCTCTGGCTTAGTCGTAAAAAATGGGTCAAAGACTTTTGCTAAGGCTTCGTCCGACATGCCGGGCCCGTTGTCGGAAACAAGAATGTCACAGCTGTCATCATGACACTGAACGGCAATAGATATTTGCGGATCAATGCAGTAGTTTTCCATCGCTTGTGCAGCATTATGGAAGAGATTGATCAGAACTTGCTCTAACTCAACGCTGTGAATTGCTAGCTTCACATTATCATCGATGGCTGGGACTTTTAATGTCACCCCTTGTTTAATGAGTTTGTTGCTCAAAATGCTGGTGGCAGTATGTACTGCGTCGTGCAGTACCGCGATTTCATTGTGTGAATCGTGCGTGGCTTTCCGAGTGAAGACTTTTAAGCGTGCGATCACTTCCGAAATGGTGTCATTGAGTGTCAGCATTTTGCCCAAATTGTCGGCGACCATTGGGTATTTTTCCATTGCCAACAAACGCTGCGAGTTTTCGGTATAGGTTCTTAGTGCGGAAAGTGGCTGATTTATCTCATGATTAATACTGGCAGACAGCTCGCCCAACAGTGCCAATTTCGCGGCTTGAGTCAGTTCTTGTTGTGTTTGTTTAAGCTCTTGTTGGCTTTGCTTATATTGGCGGATGGTCTGTTGTAGCTTTTGGTTGGCCTCACTCAACACTAAGGTTCGTTGCACCACTTTTTCTTCTAGGCTCACATTAAGGTCGGCTAGGCGTGCCTTGTTCACGAGTGTTTGGAACCACGCCAACGCAATCAGCGCAATGAGCGCATATAGAATCAGAAAGACGACATCAGCCTGTAAAACGGCGGCAAGGACGGTGTTGTGGTTTATCAAGGCAACGACGCGAAATCCTTTATCCAATAAATGTGTCGCGTATGCGAGGTAATTGGGTGAGAGGAGCAATTGATTATCAGCAAACTCGCTGACGCCAGTTTGCGCGGTAAGCTCACCAAAATACTCTGGTAAGGTATCGCCATACTGACGCGTTTCGGTAAGCTCGTTTATCGCACTCGGTGACAGCGGGAAAAGTGCACGATAGCGCCAGTTAGGCAAATTGCTCATAAACACGACATTGTGTTTATCCGTGATGAGTACGTCCGTCGTGGTTTGCGAAAGACGCTGTTCCAACGGCTCCAAATTCACTTTTACCGTGATCACGCCAACGACCTCATCATTTACCCAAAGCGGAGATGAGAAGAAGTACCCACGTTTATTTGAACGAACGCCTAACCCGACATATTGAGCGGGTTCACCGCGTCGCGCATTTTTAAAATAGGGACGATAGCTAAAGCTGGAACCAACAAACGTATCTTCTTGCTGAAAGTTACTTGAGGCAATGACCAACCCTGTGCGGTCATGAACGTAAATCGTATCGGCCAAACTTTGTTTCAACCAATCTGCTAACAATAGGTTGAGCTCGTGAGAGGGCGCTCCGCGTTCTACTGCTTTGAGTAATCTCGGATCGTGACTTAATAGGTTTGGTATCTGTTCAAACTTTGCCAGCTCGTAGTCGACTTCTTGCGACACTTGCGCTGCTTGTCTCTCTAGCTTTTGTTGCCACTTATCATGTTGGTATTGAGTTGCGTAATGATGAGTAAGCGCAAGCCCTGAAATGCCAACGGCACACAGTAGCAATAGAAAATGGCGTAGGGCTTTAGGGTTGAGTAAGTTCACGATCAGCTCACTGGTTTTTTGTGTCATGGTATCAAATGACACACTGTGATGCTGTGAGCGGCAACGATAACAAGCACAATGATGTCCTTGTATTTCCTCAGTATCGGGAGCACAATCGACAAAAACGAGTGAAGGAGTAGAGATGGAACTTGCTGATATTCGTCGTGAGTACACCAAAGGTGGGCTACGTCGTAAAGATTTGAAAGCTGATCCTATTGATCAATTTAATCTGTGGCTAGAGCAAGCAGTTGAAGCGGGTTTAACGGATCCGACTGCGATGACAGTTGCAACGGTTGATGAAAATGGCATGCCGTTTCAACGCATTGTTCTATTAAAAAACGTCGACAAAAATGGCTTTGTATTTTACACCAACCTAGGCAGTCGCAAGGCCCAGCAGCTTGAGCATAACAGCAATATTAGTTTGCACTTCCCTTGGCATCCGTTAGAGCGCCAGGTTCATATTACTGGTGTGGCGGAAAAGCTCACCGCCGTAGAAAATATGAAATACTTTACTTCTCGTCCAAAAGAGAGCCAATTAGCCGCAATCGCGAGCAAGCAAAGTAGCCGTATTTCTGCTCGAGGCGTATTAGAAGGTAAGTTTTTAGAGCTAAAACAGAAATTTGCTAAGGGTGAAATACCGGTTCCAACCTTCTGGGGTGGCTTTCGCGTAAAACCACAGAGTATTGAGTTTTGGCAGGGTGGTGAACACCGTCTTCATGATCGCTTTCTTTTCTCCCAACATGATGGAAGTTGGGACATTGACCGTCTTGCGCCATAAACTCTCGTGCCTCATGAATAAACAAACACCGCCCACTTGGGCGGTGTTTTTGTAGGTGGAAAGTGGCGCGAATTATCGCTCTCCATTCAACACTACCGATAATTGATGCTTAAGCAGAGTTTTGGGCACAACAGAGCCGTAGCCAGCTTCCATTGCTTTATCTATTAGTTCGTTCTTGCTGTTCGCTGCAAACTTATTACGTAAGCGTGCGACGTGACCTTCAACGGTTTTTGTTGATATACCCATGACCTGAGAGATGAATTGTGGCTTCTTGCCGTAGAGCAAGAGGAAAAGCGTTTCTTGCTCGCGACATGTGAGCTTCTCTGGTTTTGGCTGTAAGTCAGAGAAACGAAAGATGGATTGCTGATTAGGGTTGGTGCTGATTGCACGACAAACCCAATACCCGACTTCAATCACGGCGGTGTCGGTGAGTTCTCTTCCGTAGAAAATGGTCCCTACGATGTTACCATTGTCATCTCGCCACGGTGTTTTAGTAAAGATATGCGCTCGCCAGCGGCCATCTGGATAAGGATGTATATCAAGAATTTTGAGTGACTCACCAGTTTCGATGACGTGTTTATCTTGGCGTTGAAATTCTTGTGCACATTCAGTGGTTGGGCTTGCCATCTCAAAATCAGTTTTACCGACGCACTCCTCGGGCGACGTGTGTCCCAACAGTTCTGCGTATTCCTGATTTACGTAGCGGAATACCGAATCTTTATCTTTGCATCCCCAACAACCAGGTAGCTGTTTAAGGAGGGATTGTTCTATGGTATCGACTGAAATATTCACAAAAGGACTCACTACATACTGCTTTTACCAATACAGAGACGTCCGTGTTGCGTTGTTAATATTGACATTGCCAAGTAGGCAGTCACGTTGCTAGAACACGTTCGTTGATTGGCGCTCAATCCAATTAAGTTCATGGTGTTCGATATTTTCGTCACACAGCGACAAACAACAACGAAATTGAACGAAGAATTTAATTGGGAAAATGGTCTGTTTCATTACAGATATGTGCGCTCACGGATGTCCGCCTGATGTTCGGCTTACAACTCGTATCGTCCTTGATCATGCTTCCTACAACTCAGTTGTAATTTAGTTAGCGTTCATATCACTCATCGAGAGGGAGAACGGTGCCTAAGTCATATGAGAGGGACAGTGAGACGAAAGCTATAATATCAGCTTATGCCATTGTTTTCATTGTTGAGAAGCGAAAAAAAAGCCAGCCTGAAGACGGGCTGGCAACACAAGATATAATCTTGTCGACGTGTAGAAGAGGTTCTAAATTACCTAGCGAGGGTCTGCTAAGTAAGTTAGAGGTATCAATGAGATACCGAGAGCTTTAGATCGTATGCATCTTAAAGCTCGAGGACTAATGTATTGAATCAGAAGCATATTAGTAAGGGGGGAAATCCCTCTATGTTGATTTCAAGAGGTGGCTTTGATCTGTTTATGAGGCGATTTATCTATTTTGAACCGCAGTGTTCTACCAAATAACGGATTGTTCGGTAACAAGGATCTTTATATCTATTGGTTATGTATACGTAAGGTGCTTCTATCTATCCGTTTTTGTTAATAAAATTGGTTGCTCATTGACCGTAAGTTAACCTCGCATGATCATCGTTCCGGAACTATGATCATGTAAACGAACTTGATCATGCTGTTTTGATCTTGTGCGATTGAGTTGGGGAAAAGTTGCAACCCAACAAGGAAGGTATATGATGCCAAGACGTAAGCTGACCGTGTAAAGACGACTGTTTAAAATGAGTGATTCAGATAACCCCAAAGCCCCGCCATATCAAGAGATTATGCTGCCTAAGCCAGCAGAACTGATCACACTTCCGTCTTATATGGACTGCCATGATCATTCTTACACACAGATCGTGATTGGTTTAAAAGGACAAGCCGAATTTGAAGTGCGTGGACGAGGTAATCTTGTCGGTCCTGGCCAAGGTTGTGTGGTAACCGCATGCTCTGATCATGCTTTCGGTGGCGTCATTAATCAATCGGATATTTTGGTGTTGAATATGCCAAAACCGACAAATGATGATCCTGAAATGCTGCAGAAAATCAATAATCTGGAGAGAGACCATGTCTACTTTCAGTTAGACGGTCAAATTCAGAAGCTGATACAGATGTTGGTTCAGGAAATGCGAAACCATCCGGATGATCTGCTGTTAAGTC
Organism: Vibrio sp. JZG120; assembly: GCF_053890955.1. Taxonomy (NCBI): domain Bacteria; kingdom Pseudomonadati; phylum Pseudomonadota; class Gammaproteobacteria; order Vibrionales; family Vibrionaceae; genus Vibrio; species Vibrio sp. JZG120. Next base: position 290,053 of record NZ_JBSRRK010000002.1, on the reverse strand, counting down.
GCGCGTGCAATGACACCGTGATTGCATTAATGCAGCGCCATATCTCGGCATTTGAGACTAGCCGAAAAGAGTCACGCTTTGATTTGGAGGCGATTGATCGCTACATCGAGCAGCACCTTAGCCATAAGATCAGTGTGGCTCAGTTAGCGGGACGAGTGTTTCTTGGGGAAAGTCAGTTCCATTGCTTGTTTAAGGAGCATATGGGGATTACACCTCATCAATATGTTCTCGGAAAGCGTATCGACATGGCTCGTGAATTAATCGAGCAAGGCCACCTTTCTTTAGGGCAAATTGCCGAATTCACTGGTTTCTCAAGCCAGAGTACGTTTACTCATACTTTTACTCGCTTACAGGGAATATCGCCATCCCGCTATAAAAAACAAGTTGGATAACAACGCGTATTTTTAGGTCAAATTAGCAGCAATCAGAACAAAGCCATGCAATATGCATGGTTTTTTTGTGTTTTATTCACGTGACCTATCTCTCGTTTTGTTAAATTCTCTGTCCTTTGGTGTGACTGATATGCCACTTGATCCTACATTTTCTCTTAGAACGAGCGCTTCACAAAAATCTTATTGATATTCCTGACATTTTGTTGTGAATGCAATGAAAAAATTAAAATTTACAACACAAAATATTACCTATTTGAATGTGACTATGTGGATGTTTTGTTATAAAAGCGAGTTTTTGGCAAAAATGTCGTAGTTTTTGACAAGTATTCTTATCGGCCTCAAAATACACTGCCAGCCATTGATAATCCTCGAAGCGGTTTTCGAGGAGTGAGATTGAGGAACACACATGTTTACAGCTACGAACGTGTTGACACCGGAATTTATCGGGCAGCCGCTTGATAAGTTGTGGTCACTGATCTCGCCATTGTATATGGTGGACGAGTCTCAATGGCTAGAGCAACTATTGCCACTAGCGACGCCGACAGAGGATGAAAAATCGGCGATCACTACCCAAACGACCCAACTTATCGAAGCCATTCGTGCCGATAAGAAGTCAATCCAGATGATTGATGCCCTATTGTTGGAATACAGCTTAGATACTCAAGAAGGTATCTTGCTGATGTGTCTTGCAGAAGCATTAATGCGCATCCCAGATGCCGCGACAGCAGATTCTTTGATTAAAGATAAGTTGAGCGTCGCAGACTGGAAATCTCACCTGAAAAACTCTGACTCTGTGTTTGTTAACGCATCAACATGGGGCCTCATGCTAACAGGTAAAGTGGTTGGTCTTGGTGAGCAAGGCACCCAGAGCCCAGGTCAGGCTGTAAACCGTCTGGTAAATAAATTCTCTGAGCCTGTGATTCGTAAAGCCATGTATCAGGCAATGAAGATTATGGGTCATCAGTTTGTTCGTGGTCGTACGATCGAAGAAGCGCAAAAGAACGGTCGCCCAATGCGCGACAAAGGTTTCACCTACTCATTTGATATGTTAGGTGAGGCGGCGTTAACTACAGCGGACGCGAACAAGTACTTCAAAGATTACCTAATGGCGATCGAAGCGGTAGGTCGAGAGACTTACGGCAATGACACCAGTCCTGCGCCTTCGATTTCCATCAAGCTTTCTGCATTACACCCGCGCTACGAAGTCGCAAATGAAGAACGTGTAATGACAGAGTTGTATGATTCACTAATGCAGCTATTGAAACGTGCAATTGAAGTCGACGTTGCAATCACAATCGATGCAGAAGAAGCGGATCGCCTTGAGCTTTCTCTGAAGCTATTTGAGAAAGTGTACCGTAGCGATCTTGTGAAAGGTTGGGGCAAGTTTGGTTTGGTTATTCAAGCCTACTCAAAACGTGCTCTACCAGTCTTGGTGTGGCTAAACGCACTCGCAAAAGAGCAGGGTGACCTTATTCCGCTGCGTTTGGTTAAAGGCGCGTACTGGGACAGCGAAATCAAGTGGTCTCAACAAGCGGGTTACGCTAATTACCCGGTATACACTCGCAAAGAAGCGACGGACGTTGCGTACCTAGCTTGTGCTCGTTTCCTACTTAGCGAAGGTGTTCGCGGTAATATCTACCCGCAATTTGCAAGCCACAATGCCCACACGGTGACGGCAATCGCCGTTATGGCTGAGCACAAAGAGTACGAGTTCCAGCGTCTGCATGGTATGGGTGATTCACTGTATAACCATGTTATGGAAATGTATGGTCAGCCAGTACGTATTTACGCTCCTGTCGGTAGCCATGCTGATCTTCTTCCGTACTTGGTTCGTCGTCTGCTTGAAAATGGCGCAAACAGCTCGTTTGTACATCGATTGGTTGATGCGCGTTGTCCGATTTACGAGTTGACTCATCACCCTGTTGATGTGTTGACGGGGTTTGACACGCTACACAACGACAAGATCCCATTACCTGCCGACATCTTCCCTGAGCGTAAGAACTCATACGGCGTCAACATTGATATCGACAGTGAGGCAAAGCCATTTGAAGCGCAAGTAGAAAGCTTCATGGACAATCAGTGGGTTGCAGGCCCGATGATCAATGGTGAGCGTTTTGCCGAAAGCATGATCAAGGAAAATGCGGCTGAGATCATCACCGCACCGTACGATCGCCGAATTGAAGTCGGCAAGGTGGCATTTGCAACACTTGATCATGTTTCCGCTGCAATTGATGCGGCGCAAACTGCTTTCTCTGATTGGAAAGGCGTTCCTGTTGAGCAAAAAGCGGCTTGTTTAGAAAAGCTTGCTGACTTAATGGAAGAAAATCTGGCTGAGCTGGTGGCGATTTGTCACAAAGAAGCGGGCAAGACGATTCACGATAGTATTGATGAAGTTCGTGAAGCAGTGGATTTCTGTCGTTATTACGCGAAACAAGCGCAAAACCTACAGCCATTTGAGCTAGAGGGTTTTGACGGTGTGAAACGCATTTCTAGCCGTGAAGGTCTTGGTGTGTTTGTATGTATTAGCCCTTGGAACTTCCCTCTGGCTATTTTCCTTGGTCAGGTAACGGCAGCACTGATTGCAGGTAACACAGTGGTTGCAAAACCTGCTGAGCAAACAAGCTTAATTGCCGCTCGCGCTATTGAATTAATGCTTGATGCGGGTTTCCCTGCTGGTGTGATTCAGTTACTTACTGGTCGCGGCGCTGAGATCGGCCATGCACTGACTTCTCATGATGCCATTGCTGGTGTGGCATTCACTGGTTCAACGGCAACTGCGCAACGCATTAACGTCACGCTTGCGGAGCGCAGCGCGAAACCGGTTCCGTTTATTGCGGAAACAGGTGGTCAAAACGCAATGATCGTGGACAGTACTGCATTGCCAGAGCAGGTGGTGCGTGATGTGATTCGTTCAGCGTTTGCATCTGCCGGTCAGCGTTGTTCTGCCCTTCGTGTTCTATTTGTACAAGAAGATGTAGCAGACCGTATGATTAACCTCATTCAAGGTGCGATGAATGAGCTGCATGTTGGTTTACCTTACCTACACAAAACGGATGTTGGTCCGGTTATCGACAGCAATGCAAAACAAAAACTCCTTGCTCACCTTGAGCAAATGAGCAAAACACAGACTAAAGTCGCTCAGCTACAGCTGGATGAATCGTGCCAGCATGGTGACTTTGTCTCACCAAGTGCGTTTGAAATCTCGGGCATCGATGTGCTGAAAGAAGAACAATTTGGTCCAATCTTGCACATTGTTCGCTTTAAAGCGTCTGAATTACCGAACGTGGTTGCGCAGATCAACAAGACCGGTTTTGGCTTGACGATGGGTATCCATAGCCGTAACGAAACCACGTACCGTTGGATTGAGAAACACGCTCGAGTGGGTAACTGCTACATCAACCGAGACCAAGTTGGTGCTGTGGTTGGCGTACAGCCGTTTGGTGGTCAAGGCTTGTCGGGTACTGGCCCGAAAGCTGGTGGTCCACACTACCTATTCCGCTTTACTCAACATCTTCTTGCTCAAGCAGAAAACGCATAAGGAGTCGCATTATGGTTCATCAGATCACCTATTTTAAAGATGCATTCTCTGCGTGGGAGCAGTGGAATCTGACTGATTTTGATTACAAATGCGAGCATGTTCTGGCATTTAAATCTGCATTAGAAGGGCAGCAGTCTACCGTTGCCAAAGTGGTTTCTTACCAATTGCAACAAGCATCAACTCTTCTTGCAGAAACTCACCAGTTAGTTGGCCCTACAGGGGAAACTAACGAACTGTATGCCGCAGGACGCGGTGTGGCTTTGGTGATTTGTGAAAACAACATCGAGCCTGCTGATAATGCGTTATACAGTGCTTTTGCGATGATCACCTGTGCCTTAATTGCAGGCAACAGTGTGGTCGTTTGCAGTGACAATGCAGAGCTAAACCAACTGGTTAAGCAAGCTGTAGCGTTGGCAAACTTCCCATCTAACTTAGTCCAGGTTGTTGCGTACGATGCGTCTGCCCCGTTGCTTGAGAGCGATGTACGTAGTGTGGGTTATGTTGGGCGTTCACAGGTTGAGCATGCGCTCAATCTTCAACTAGCTAAGCGTGACGGTGCAATCGTCGGCTTAGTTTCTGAAACGGATTTAGAGTCACCGAAATTGGCTCATGATCCTCATCTCTCGTTGCGCTTCATTACCGAGCGCACTCGAACGATAAATATTACCGCGGTGGGTGGTAACGCGACTCTACTCGAGTTGGGGAACGAAACTCACTAACCTGACTTGTGATACCAATCTGGAGTAACTGGACTGAGAGCCGGTCCAGATTGGTTTCTTATACTCTGATGTATTGCTGAGACGGTAAAATATCAGGGCAGGCAAGGAAGGAAATAATTATAACGAGGACTATCTAATGATAGAAAATAGCTTTGCTATCACGTCCACTTTTGTGGCGTATTTACTGATTATGGTTGCTATTGGCGTTTACGCGTATAAGAGGACTTCCAATTCATCTGATTACTTCCTAGGTGGCCGTAGCCTAGGTCCGTGGCCTGCTGCATTATCTGCAGGTGCTTCAGATATGAGTGGCTGGTTGCTGCTAGGCTTGCCTGGCTATGCGTACGCTGCGGGTATCGAGGCCTTCTGGTTAGCCGGCGGTCTACTTCTTGGTACATGGGCAAACTGGCTCATCAGTGCAAAACGCCTACGTACCTACAGTATCCAAACTGACGCGTTAACGTTGCCAGAGTTCCTGTCACGTCGCTTCAACGATAAGTCGAAACTGATCCAGACAATCTCTGCGTTTTTCATTCTTCTATTTTTCCTTTTCTACACCAGCTCAGGTTTGGTCGCAGGGGGCAAACTGTTTGAGACGGTATTCGGTCTAGATTACACCTACGCTGTTATCATCGGTACGGTGTGTGTCGTTTCTTACACACTATTCGGTGGTTTCCTTGCGGTATCTTGGACTGACTTAGTGCAAGGTCTGCTAATGGCGGCTGCGCTAATGATTGTTCCTGTTGCAGTAATGGACGGTGGTCTAGGTCAGCTAACTTCTGATCTGCATGACATCAACCCAGAACTTGCAACGCTATGGAATGACGCCAAAGGCGAACCACTGTCTGCGATTGCTATCATCTCTTTAGCGGCATGGGGTCTAGGTTACTTTGGTCAGCCACACATCCTAGCGCGTTTTAAAGCGTCTCGTTCAAACAAAGATCTAACGACTGCACGTCGTATCGCTGTGATTTGGACTGCACTATCTATGGTTGGTGCAATGCTTGTTGGTCTTGTCGGTCTGGTTTGGGTTACGGGTCATCCGGGCACTCAACTAGAAGATGGCGAGAAGATCTTCATGTTATTGGTTAACGCAGTATTCCACCCTGTCGTTGCGGGTATGTTGTTAGCAGCAATCCTAGCGGCGGTAATGAGTACAGCAGACTCACAGCTTCTTGTTTCATCTTCAGCGCTTGCAGAAGATTTCTACAAGCAAGTATTCAAGCCAGAAGCGTCTTCTGAAGAAATCGTAATGATTGGCCGTATCGGCGTTATCGTTATTTCGCTTGTTGCGCTATTCCTAGCAATGACACCAGATAGTTCAGTACTTGGTCTTGTTTCTTACGCTTGGGCTGGCTTCGGTGCTGCATTTGGTCCTGCGGTTGTACTTAGCCTTTACTGGAGCGGTATGAACCGTAACGGCGCACTAGCAGGTATCCTTGTTGGTGGTATCACTATCGTAGTTTGGAAGCAGCTAACTGGCGGTTGGTTTGATGTGTACGAAATCGTACCGGGCATCATCTTCTCTACGCTTGCTATCGTTGTTATCAGCAAAGCGACAGGTGGTGCAGCGCAAGACGTATTAGACCAACATCAATCGTACGAGAAGAAACTAGTTGAACTAGACTAATTACTTCCTTTTACGAACACAAAGCCCGCTTATACAGCGGGCTTTGTTTTATCTGAACTTAATAAACGTTAATGGTGATTGCTTGAGGCCAGATTTTCACGTCGCTTTATTCTTTGTGAGTGTCTTAGTCACGACGAACTTTGGCGTAAATGACGGTGTTACTCAGCTCGCCAGAAGACGCACGCCGAGCATTGCGTAGCTCACCTTCAAACTCATACCCACAGCGCTCAGCAACCGCACGACTTTTGCGGTTATTCGCATCGGCTAAAATCGCGATTCTTTTCGCGTCCAACGCTTCGAATGCATAGTTTTCAATCGCCGCTACCGCCTCAGAGATATAACCGTAGCCTACCGCGCGATCATCAAGCCAATAGCCAATCTCAAATGCCGGTATCTCTTGATCATGGATCATTAACCCAATGGCACCGAGTAAACGATCGCTTTCCTTGTCGATTAGGTAGTAGCGTAACTCTTCTTCGAAGTTTTCAAAGTTTGCGATGGCTTTCTCTGTCCCTGCAATCATCGCTTCTAAAGTGAGCACGTGAGGTACCCATGGCAGGTAAACTTCAAGCGTTTTTTGGCTACGAACAACGGCCTGATGTGCTTCTTCTGCACGTTCCAAGCAAGCTGGGATGAGCTTTAAACGTTTGGTTTCCATGTCGAATCTCCTAGGCTTTTATACTCCAATCGTCTCGTAATGCAGGATTCAGAGCGTTATCACTAAAAATCATTTAAACAGAAACACTTAGAGACATCTAGCCTTCGCAAGAACATTATTCACTTGGTTTGTAAGGGAGAAGCTGAGAGAATTGAGGCGTTGTAAACATAAAATGGTTTAATATGAAACTTCTAGTAAGAAACTTAGCTCGTGAGACGACAGAGCAAGACATCCGTACTCTGTTCTCAAACTACGGCAAAGTTGAGCTTTGCACCGTCGTGCTTGATCAAGAAACGGGTTTATCAAAAGGGTTTGGTTTTGTGATCATGCCGGATGAAGCCGAAGCCGTTGCGGCGTTGGAGGCACTAAACCTGTCTTCAGTACACAAGAGCAAGATTCGTGTGAAAGTCGCACAAGACTAGTATTTTTGCCTTTCAAGGTGAAAGATAAAACCAGCTGAGAGGCTGGTTTTTTAGTGCCTTAATTTTGAGAGGTTGCTACGGTTACTTGAGGCGAAAATATTTGCTGGTATATGCAGACTTCTCGTTCTTTTCCCTGCATTTTGATGATGTGATTGTCGATATACGTCATGCCCAACTTTTGAATGACTGATTGGGATTGTCTGTTTTCGACCAAGTGCATCGCTTTTAGGCCCGATAACTCAAAATGTGGTCTGGCAAACTGAATTAAAGCCATTGACGCTTCTTGAGCAAACCCATTCCCCCAATAATCGACGCCAAGCCAATACCCTAATGTGCCGACTCCCTTAGAAATGTTTAGCAAACTAACAGCACCAATTAACGCTTCGTCTTGTTGACGTTGAGTAATGGCATATATGACCCCACTACGTTGGTGATATACGCCAACATGGCTCTTAATCCAAACTTGTGCCATCGGCTCTTCATAGGGATGAGGAATATTTGCCGTCATATCTGCAATGCTCTTGTCTCCTGCGAGTCGTGCGACTGTTGCGCTGTCTGTCGGATGAAATGGGCGAAGAATAAGCCTTTGTGTCGTGAGCGTTGGTTGAAGCGTCATCGTGCGTCCTTGAGATGAGTCAGTATCGTGGAAATTGCAGATTCACACTGTAAATCAGGCATGTTTAAACAACCAAGTAACGCCTGAATCGAAAATGTGAGTGAAAGCCATATTTAAAACGCCATAAAATTGATCATTGCAGATTGAAATAGCGAGTAGCAACAATTGGTTATGTGTGATGTGTCGTATTATTACACACATAAGCGCGTTCGTTCATAATAATGGTACAAAAGTTGATGTCTGACCAATGTCTCAATTTTTTGATACTTTCGTCCAATTTTTTGAAGATAGGACACAAAAAATTAAAGGGGCTTTTTTATTGTGGAATTATTTTGAACAAAATATGTCAATTGTCAGTAGTACTGAAAAACAGGGAGAAGAGAAATGCCGGATATATATTGCGCAGCTTGTAGAAAATCAACGCAACATAAAGTGATCATGAAGCGTTGCGAGCCACAGCCCGTTGATTCGTTGACAGGTAAAGTGGTGAGTTTTACACAGCTGATGGCGAAATTTGTATCAGGTGAACACTACTACGAGATGGAACCACAATACTACTGCCGATGCTGTAATCATCGTGCAATTGGAGAAGTGATTCCTCATCCTACCAGGCATACGTCGGCAGCTCTCTAATTCAGAGCGATAGCTATGATTAATAGCTAAACAGGGCGGCTTGCTTGCCCCGCACGCCAGATCTATAAAGGCGTATCACACGCTTTCAAATTTGCGACTCTACGGGAGCCGCTAGATTACTTTTGTTCTTCATACTCGGTTATGGAGAGAGCGGCAGTAATCGCAGCCCTTTCCTTCCTTAGTTATTTCTAATTATTCTCTGCTGAATTTCACATGCTGTGCATTTGATGGTTTGCAACTGTTTAAGCAACGATTAATGTGATGCTTCCTGAGTGGTTACAAGGATGTGGTTAATGAGTTACCAATTGGACCGGATTGATTTACACATTTTGAGAGTGCTTCATTCAAGAGGCAGAATTCCAGTTGTTGAACTCGCAAAGCAGATCAACTTAACGACCTCGCCGTGTTCTGACCGCGTGAAGCGGCTAGAAAAAGAGGGGTATATCAATGGCTACCATGCGGAGCTGAATGCGGAAAAATTAGGGTTGGATGTGCAAGTATTCATCCATATTCGCTTAGACCAAACCAGTTTTTCCATTTTTGAAAAGTTTGCGAAAGCCGTCGAATTGATGCCGGAAATTGAAGAGTGTTATTCGCTCTCTGGGGACTTCGATACCATGATAAAGGTTCGTGTTAAGAGTATGAAAGCGTATCAGGAGTTTATGTCGAGTAAGTTAGGCACGCTTCCGGGCGTAATCCAGACTCGTAGTGAAGTGGTAATTGAAGAACATAAAACAGGATTTGGCGTGAACCCGGAGCTCCTTGGTTAGGCGAGGCTGATGTCTATGACTGCAGCGCTTATGCGTTGAGCATATTATTTAGCGTGACTTGGCGTATTACTTTTTCAAGATCAAAAAAGGAGCCGAAGCTCCTTTTTGATAAATCGGTGAGCGACTATGCGCCGATGAAGGTGCTGATAACACCAATTAAACCGCCAAAAACACCGCCCCAAACGACTAGCCAGCCAAGGTGTTCTTTAATCATTTTTTGCACCATTTCTTTGACCAGTGCGGGTGTTAATTCGCTCAAGCGCTGATCAATGATGCCTTCAATGTTCTGCTTTATCTCATCCATCATAGCAGGAGACTCGAACTGCTCTTTCAGTGCTTCTTTGATGTTATCGCTCTTGCTCAACTCAATAATGGATTCTTGCATCTTTTCGACGAAAGGCTGCCGCATAGGTTGTAATGCCTCCGCGCCGCCAAACATCGCTAGCATGCCGCCAAATTGAGAGCCTTCGATCACTTCTACCAAAGAGTCAAACGCTGGGTTTAAATCCACTTTCTCAATCACAGGTTGAAGATCGATGTTTACACCGCCCGCCATTTCTTTGTTCAAGAATCGATCGATGTTCGCTTCGGTAAAGAACTGCTCCATCATCAAGTTTTTGATAGCCAGTTTAAACTCTTCAAATCGCGCGGGGATCACGCCAGAACCGTATAATCCAGGCACTTTTTCAAACAGCATGTGGATGGCAAGCCAGTTAGTGATGGCGCCTGAGAACGCAAACAGCCCCGCATACCAAAGGTAGTCGTTTTGTAATTGATGACCTCCAGCCATCAAAGCGATAGCGAGGACATTCGTTAGCAAACTTTTGTTCATAGTGACCAGTTATATGTGAATATCGGAATAAATAAGTGGGCCTGATTCTATACCTAAGTCACATTGAGATGCTAGGTTTTGCCGTGATGAGTGACCGTGTTGCGAAGGGATAAAAATGGATGTACAGAAAAACAAAACCCGACAATTACTGTCGGGCCACTGCTTTTTCTTAGAAAAACTAAGATTCTATTTTTAATTTTAGATGCGGTAGATCTTACAACAAAGTTGGCATTTCCATCTTTCTGAGTAGCCGAATAGCTTGTCAGCCCAACTTGGTTTGAGTTGTACGATCTGCATTGAACCACATTTACACATAAGCTAATTACCTTATTGTTAATCTAATAACTAAGCCATCTATTGAGTATAGCTGTTTCTCAAAAAGTGAAATGACAAATGAAGACGGCTCAAAACTCTGTATTGTGTTCATTGCAATGGATACGCAACGAGGCGGTATATTAGCAGAAAAAATGTGAGCTTTATCATGGAGGATGTTTCATATATGAGAAACTATAATGGCTATATGAGTATAGGGTTATCAATAAAAATGAAAAACGGCGCTTCATGCGCCGTTTTTATTGGGTTTCTCGCTAATTAAGAAACGTGTTGATTTTCTAACTCTTCAGCGATAAATCCGCCAGTTTGATGGGCCCAAAGCTGGGCATAAATACCGTTGTTCGCGATGAGCTCTTGGTGAGAACCTTGTTCAACAATACTGCCTTTATCTAGCACGATGAGGCGATCCATTTGTGCGATGGTCGACAATCGGTGCGCAATCGCAATAACGGTTTTTCCTTGCATTAATTCATTCAAGCTTTCCTGAATCGCTGCTTCGACTTCTGAATCCAGAGCCGATGTAGCTTCATCCAGTACCAGCAATGGTGCATCTTTGAGTAGCACACGAGATATTGCGATACGCTGACGTTGGCCGCCAGACAGTTTCACACCACGTTCACCAACTTGCGCATCGTATCCGACATTACCAAATGGGTCGGTCAGAGTTTCAATAAACTCATGGGCATGCGCTTGCTTAGTAGCTTTCAGCAAATCTTCTTCTGTCGCATCTGGGTTGCCATACAAAATATTGTCGCGAATCGAGCGGTGTAGCAGAGAAGTATCTTGGGTCACCATACCGATCTTTGAACGCAAAGAGTCTTGTGTGACTTCAGAGATGTTCTGTCCATCGATCTTAATGCTGCCGTCTTCGACATCGTGGAAACGAAGTAACAAGTTCACCAAAGTCGATTTTCCGGCGCCGGAGCGCCCAACCAAGCCGACTTTCTCTCCTGGTTTGATGTTGAGATCGAGGTGGCTAATCACGCCTTTGTTCTCACCGTAATGGAAGCTGACGTTATCAAAGTGAATGCCACCTTCAGTGACAACTAAGTCTTTTGCGTCTGGTTTATCTTTAATATCAATTGGCTTAGAGAGCGTTTTCATTCCATCGACTACGGTTCCCATATTTTCAAAGAGGGCGCCAACTTCCCACATGATCCACATCGACATACCATTTACGCGTAATGCAAGGCTAACAGCAATCGCAATCGCGCCAACGCTGATGGCACTATCCAACCACAGGTAAATCGATAAAGCAGCAACGGAAAACACCAAAATATAGTTTGAGATCTCTACAGCAACGTCAAAGCCGGTCACTAGGCGCATTTGACGATAGACCGTATTCAAAAATCCCTTCATCCCTTGCTCAGCATATTGGGTTTCGCGCTGGCTATGAGAAAACAGTTTGACCGTCTGAATATTGGTATAGCTGTCGACGATGCGTCCTGTCATTGTCGAACGAGCATCGGCCTGCGCTGAAGCGACGTCTTTGAGCTTAGGAACGAAATAGATTTGAATAGCGATGTAAGCGAGCAGCCAGACGATCATTGGGATCATCAAACGCCAGTCTGCCGTCGCTAACATAATGATCATACTGGTGAAGTAAACCGTAACATAAACAAATACATCCATAGCTTTCATGACGGTTTCGCGCACAGCTAATGAGGTTTGCATGACTTTAGTTGCAACTCGGCCTGCAAAATCATCTTGATAGAAGTTTAAGCTTTGATTGAGCAAATACCGGTGTGCAAGCCAGCGGATAGACATTGGATAGTTGCCCAATAATGTTTGGTGAACGAGCAACGAATACACGATCACCAAAATGGGCATGACAACCAACAATAAGGTTCCGTAGAAAATTAAATCTGCTTTATTGTCTTGCAAGAACGTTTCTGGATTGCTGGTGGACAACCAATCAACCAATTGTCCCATCGCGCCAAACAACATAACTTCAACGACAGCAACAATCGTGGCCATCAAAGACATGATGATCAAAGGCTTTTCGTAGCCGCGGGTGTAATAACGTAAAAAAGCGAGCATCCCTGAAGGAGGCTGATCTGGTGTGGATTTGGGGAACGGCTCTGTAAAGCCTTCAAATCGTTTAAACATAACTCATCCTAAAGTTAAAACAGTGCCATTTGGGGTGGCTAAATCCATCGATTCACGTTGCTTTGGACGAAGCCGCGTGTATAAGAGTTTTTGGCTGCTCTCGAGAAAGCAGACGGATTGACGAGAGGGGCGAAAAAATAGTCTAACCGATTGTGTTTTAAATGTAACTAGTTGGTTATGGGTGTGGTTGTCTATGGTTCTGATTCTTATGATGAATTCTTCGCATGTTTATCGCGATGCCATAAAACCTTAAACCTGCATAGTGACAATAAAAATTCGGGAGGAATAAGCTAAGTGCAGTGAAAATTACTTCTAGATAATTAAATTAATTGTGAAAACAGCAAAACTGAAGTTAACAATAAATTTACAATCTCCTCATTCTAGTGATAAGGAATGTATTGGATGCTATTACACGAATCAGTGACCCAATTTGCTAATGGGAAAGAAGAAAGCACGCAAAGTGCTCAGCGCCAAACCGCAAACTGCGTAGTGATGGTGCCACCGAAAGAGTTTCGTTTTAATGAAGAAACCGCACAAGATAATGAGTTCCAACATAAAGTGTCACTCAGCCAAGAAGAAGTCTCGCGTAGAGTGATGGCCGAGTTCGCGAGTATGGTAGCTACGCTGCGTCAAGAGGGCGTTCAAGTTGTTGAGTTTGATTATCCAGCTTCTGATGTTGCGACGCCAGATGCGGTATTTCCAAACAACTGGTTTAGCACTACGCCAGATGGCACGTTGTACACCTTTCCAATGGCCTGTGAAAACCGTCAAAAAGAAGTGCGTCCCGATGCGCTTGTGGCGGCACTAGCGCAAGCTGGGCGAGAAGTTCATCGACGTAGCAGCCTAACTGAATATCTTGATGAGCAAGCGTATTTAGAAAGCACGGGTGTGATGGTCTTTGACCACTTAAATAAAACGGTCTATGCCGCACTTTCACAACGTTGTGATCGTCTGGTTTTAGAAGATTACGCCGATCGTATTGGCTATGAACGAGTGATCTCTTTCCAAACCCGTTTGCCGTCTGGTGCGCCTATTTACCATACCAACGTGATGATGGCTGTGGGTGAGCAGTTCTGCGTGATTTGTGACGAAGTGATCCCAGAATTTGAGCGTCGTTTTGTGATGAAATCACTCGCCAAAGATAAGCAAGTGATCTCTATTTCGATTGAGCAAATGAACCACTTCTGCGGCAACATTCTTCAGTTGGAAACCATCAATGGAGACAAAGTCATTGCGATGTCGCAATCGGCATACGATGCTTTCTCTCCTGCACAAAGAAATCAACTTGCGACGCACGGTAAATTGCTGCCATTCGATGTTTCTACCATAGAATCTATTGGTGGTGGCTCGGTTCGCTGTATGTTGGGTGAGGTATTTTTGCCTAGTCGACAAGCGGTGTTATAAACAATATTGCGCAGTTTTGCTTGCAAATGCAGGTGACGTTCATTCTCTCCCAAATAATAAAACCGTTAGCCTCGAGGCAGTACGAGGCTGACGGTTTCACTTTCTAGCTTCTTCCTAGGATATTCCGAGCTTAACCCATACTCTCGCGCAAAGACTTGATGTCTTTGGATGGTGGCGCACCAAATAAACGGCTGTATTCACGGCTAAATTGAGAAGGGCTTTCGTAACCCACTTTAAACGTAGTCGCCATGGCATCGAGGTTTTCTGTCAGCATTAAACGCCGAGCTTCGCTGAGTCTTAATTTCTTTTGAAATTGCAGTGGCGTCATAGATGTCATAGAACGAAAGTGGGTATAAAACGCCGATTTACTCATGCCACTGTAGGCGGCTAACTCACTGACACTTAACGGCTTTACGAAATTATTCTTCAACCAATCAATGGCCTTCGCGATTTGATGGCTGTGACTTCCTGCAGTCACGATTTGATTAAGACGAGCGCCCTGTTCGGTAATTAACAGTCGATAAAAAATCTCTCGTTTAATGATCGGCGCTAAAATTTTGATGCTTTGTCCTTCATCCAGCAGCTCTATTAAACGCAGAAAGGCGTCAAGTAATGGCTCCGACAACTCTCCAACCGCTATGCCTTTTTGTGCTTCTTTGCTTTGATTAAACGTCAGCTCACTATCGACAATAAGTTGAGATATTTCAGTCAGATCCAGCTCCATAATCACCCCTAAATAAGGTTTATCTTCACTGGCTTCAATGATATTGGCGATAATCGGCAAGTCGACAGAGGAGATTAAAAAGTGGTTCGCATCGTAAACAAAGCTATCTTCACCCAACAACACGCGCTTTCTCCCTTGAGCAATTAAGCAAATACTTGGGTTGTGGGTGTAGCTTGTCGGTGGTGTTGGGGTTGCCCAACGACTGAACCTTAATCCTGGAATTTCTGTGTCATATTGGTTCGAGCCATTTGCCCATTTCTCAATGTGCTTGGCAAGCTTTTCTATTGCACTGGCCAGGGTTGACGAAGTGTTTGACGGTACCTCTTGCATAAGTCAGTGCTCTCCTCTGGTTGGCCTCAGGTTCGGTGTTAACGGCATGCGATTTCTGCCTTTGTAGTTAACGCCTCTTTGGAGTCAATTAAGCGACTTCATTAAGCATAGTTATAACAGTTCATTTCTTTAAGTAAAGAATATTGGGCAAGTGTCTATTTCGAGGTTAAGCGATCAGAGAGTGATCTTTCTGGTTGGTTTTTGAGTGGGTTAATTGTCTGTCATGAATTTTATTATTTAATAGTCAACTACTTATGTATAGATGAGTTTTTATTCCGTTTTTTCTAACCGGTCTCAAGTATGGTTGTCTTTTGTATTGGTTTGGAATATTGGGCAAGTATTAGCAATGAATAGGCTAACGGTCATCTATCAAAGCGCAATACAGTGAACCCATGGTTTAGTGAGTTGTAAGCACTCAAGAACACTATTTGGAGTCATGATGAATAACAAAAGCAATACTCAAACCCCTGACGTACTGCAAGCCGGTGTATTTCAAGGTCGAGGCATTTTCGAGTTTGGTGAAAAGAATGAAGCGTATGCGGATTACTTTACCGGTACGAGTTATCTGGCGTTGCTCAATCAGCCTGGTCTTATCGTGGCGAATGTAACGTTTGAACCAGGGTGTCGCAATTTTTGGCATATTCATCATGAAGGTGGGCAGATTCTGTTAGCGACAGGAGGGCGAGGTTGGTATCAAGAATTTGGCCAACCAGCAAAAGAGTTGAATGTTGGCGATGTCGTGCATATCGCGCCAGGTACTAAGCATTGGCATGGCGCAGCTAAAGACAGTTGGTTCTCACATGTAGCAATAGAAATACCGGCTGAAGGCGCAAGTAATGAATGGTGCGAACCAGTCTCTGATCAAGAGTACATGCAACTAAAGTAGCCCGAGCTAAGTTTTCAGTGAGAAAAGGGAATCTCGATGAGACAAGCGTACCGTTTCAATCAGTGGGTGAGATGCGTTTTGGTGAGTAGTGCCTGGATGTTCCCCTGCATTGTAAACGCAGAAGTTAATAGCGCTGGATTGGAGGAAAATATGGTGAAAATTCGTTTTATTTTCGATGATTGCAGTGTTTTAGGCACATTGAAGAGCAGTGCGAGTACAGACGATTTTGTTCGTCAATTGCCTCTTACATTAGATCTACAAGACTACGCAAATACAGAGAAAATTGCTTACTTACCGAACAAGTTAACTCGCGAAGGCGCACCTTCTGGAACTCAATCAAAAGCGGGTGACATCTCTTATTACGCCCCTTGGGGAAATTTAGTTATCTTTTATAAAGACTTTGGTTACGCGTCTGGGTTAATTAAATTAGGTCAAGTCGATGATGGGATTCATTGCTTTATTTCGAAAGAAACAAACCGTGTCACGATCGAAAAAGTAAATTAATAACCCAGTTAACAATGTGAATTATTAATGTAGAAATCAGAACGCTAATAAATATATTTCTAGAACTTCTATGGATTAGAACATCGTTACATAATGGAATCTTGATATGAAAGAATTAAACAAATTTGTTAAATCAATATTAATATTGGTGCTCACTATGACAACGCTATGCACAACGAATATCGCTTCAGCATCAGAAATATTCAGTGATAAAGAGCGAGCTATTATTCCTATTTCTGCTTTTACTGCGAGTGGTGAAATAGAAAAACTAACACAAAGCCTTAATGATGGGTTAGACGCAGGCCTAACGGTCAACGAGATAAAAGAAGTGCTGGCTCAGTTGTACGCGTATGCTGGATTTCCGCGCAGTTTGAATGGACTAGCAACATTTATGACGGTGTTGGAGGAACGTAAAAGCCAAGGTATTACTGATACCTTAGGGCGAGAATCAAGCGCGTTACCTAACGATAAAACCAGCTTAGAATTTGGCGCTGAAAACCAAACACAACTTGTTGGTGCAGAAGTAAAAGGCGCGCTATTCGATTTTTCTCCGCAAATTGATGAATACCTAAAAGCACATTTGTTTGGTGATATTTTTGAACGCGATGTGCTCACTTGGAAAGAGCGTGAAATTGCTACGATTGCAGCATTAGCAAATATGAACGGTGTTAATAGCCAATTAGCAGCTCACTATAATATCAGTATGAATAACAATGTTTCTATTCAAGAGTTAGAGGAATTTATTGTTGTATTAAGTGAGTGCTGTGGTGAAAGTGTGTCTAACAATGCTCAATCGGTCCTAAAAACAGTTTTGGAAAAATAAATATTATTTGGCCAATCATATCAATTAGAAAGGAATTCGTTTATGAAAAATAAATCATCATTGTTTATTTGGTCTGTGCTGTTGTCGACGGGATTTATGCTTCCAATCGCTCAAGCAGCCGATGGTAACTCATCTTCGCAGCAAGTTTATCGCTCTGCTGATCAGAAATCGTTTCAAGGACCTGAAAACCTATTTACCGGGAAAGTTAACGTCGAGATGTTGTTTCCTGAAAACGAAGTTGCAAACTACAGCGCCGCCTATGTCACTTTTGATGCAGGAGCTCGAACCGCTTGGCATACTCACCCAGCAGGACAACACATGATCGTCACTTCTGGTACCGCACTTACAGGAACGCGTGATGGGCATGTAATTCGATTTGCTGCTGGTGATAGTGTTTGGTGTCCTCCTGGTATCGACCATTGGCACGGTGCAACACCAAATGCGCCAATGACTCACCTAGTGGTTACGGCGTCAAAAGACGGTGAAAACGTTATCTGGAAAGAGCAAGTTACCGATGGTCAGTATGCAGCAGGACAGCAATAACAAAGCCCACGTTTTTATAGCGAGCGCAGAGGTTTTACTCTGCGTTTTTTATTGTCTTGTTGGGCCAACCAAGCGCATTTCCCAATCCTCGACTTCGCCAGTTTCTAGGCGGCGCTCGACCAACTTGCCCCAAGACTCGACTAACGGCAGCTCAGACAGCTGGGTGAGTTCTTCTCTATTTAAACAGCCAGTGAAAACCGCGCCCATGATGCGAGCCAATGGCCATTCTGGATAAGGTCTTTCACACAGAATAATCTCGTCACCTGCACCGATATCGCCTTCTTCCAATACTCGGAAATACCAGCCTGTTCGAAGCGTATCTTGCAGTCTTCTCGCCATGTCGTGTTGGTCAAAGTGTACGTTAAGTTTCCAACAAGGCATGCGACCTTGCGACACTTCAAGTAATGTTGAGCCGATACGGATTTTATCTTTCAAGCAAATCGTGGATTCGGTGACGCCTTCGGAGCTGATGTTTTCGCCAAAGCCGCCAGCGGATTGGAAAATTGTTCTTTTTCCTAATTGTTGTTGCCAGATTGGGTAGTGCTCGCTTGGGTAAATATGAAGCGCTTTTTGAATGCCACCATGAAAGCGTGGATCGCCTTGCTCATCACTGGTAAAACCAAGCTCTGTTGCGTGCTGGCGATCGGGCAACACTTGTTTGTTGATTGCGCTTTGCGCTCCATGAGCATAAGGGACAGTTTTCCCTGCTAGCACAGCTTTTACGACGCCGATTTTCTTCATGTAACCTCCTTATTGTTTGAATGAGAGATAAAGTGTTTATCTTCATTCGCGATGCGGAGCATGATAGCCTAGTGAACTTGTGTCGGAATAGGGATGAAAAGACAATCAACAATGCTAACTCGCCAAATTGATTCGAAGTCAGGCGTCATGACCTCCAATGAGATGATGGCCGCGAATCCCCATTCTCCTGTTTTGGTGAAAACCATCGACATGCCAAAAGGTTACATTGATGCGCTGCATCAACACACTTGGCATCAAATCATCTTTCCTATCAAAGGGTTATTGCAAACGCAAACGGAGCATTATCAGCATTTGGTTCCGCACACTTCTGCGTTATTTGTTCCTGCGGGTGTTCAACACGAGTCGGTTGCTGTGAGCAACACGATATTTGTTGGTATTTACCTCAACCCTGAGTTTGGTGCGACGTACGAGCCACAAGTGAGAACCATTGCTTTAACGCCGTTTTTAAATGAGCTTTTACAAGAGATCCGCAGACAGTGTGAAAATGAGGCAAGCCATGAAGAAGTGCTGCATTTGCTGGCGGTGTTGCATGATCAAATTTTGAAAAGCAACGTGCAGACATTTCAGTTATTACTGCCACAAGATCGCCGACTCAAACTGATTTTCGAGCAACTGACTGACGAGCCCGCGTTGAGCTGTTCGCTAAAAGAGTGGGGGGAGAAAATTGGGGCGTCTGAGCGCACTTTATCACGGTTGTTCGCCAAGGAATTCAACACTTCATTTCTGCTTTGGCGGCAACAAATTCGGCTGATTTACTCGCTTTCTTTGTTAGATGAAACGTTACCAATCCAAGCCATTGCAGACCGAGTGGGTTATCAAAACGATTCATCCTACATCAAAGCATTTAAAGCCTATTTTGATATGACGCCACAACAGTTTAGAGTGAACGACGCATCGCGCAGATAGAAATACAGAGCTTCGACTTCACTTAATGCTTTTGAGTAGAAGTCGCGAAACTTCCTTTTTGAATTTCAATTACATGGTATGAATAACAATGGCACCAACGATAAATACTCGAGTGAACCAATTCTGCTTTGGTCAGCCAAAAACGTCGCTGTCGTTGGAAAAAGAGCCCCTCAAGCCGCTTGCTCAGAGCAAGGTTCGGGTGAGGCTCGAAGCTACAAACATTAACCCAAGTGACTTGCTTTCCATTTATGGTGTTGGGCAATACCGCCGCGTTCACGTACCACCTCGCGTGCCGGGATTTGAAGCGGTTGGGCGTGTGGTGGAAGTCAGTGCAGTCGATCACACTGACCTTCAAGTTGGGCAAAAAGTGTTGGTGGCGATGAGTGGTACTTGGCAATACTACATAGATGCTTCGCCTGAGAATCTTTTTCCGCTACCTGAAAGTTTGGATAACGGCTATGCCTGCCAGTTGTACATCAACGCGCTAACCGCGTGGGTTATCACCACGAAAGTGGCTAAGTTGAACAAAGACGATGTGGTGATCATCAATGCGGCGGGTTCGGCGATCGGTAAGATATTTGCCCAGCTTGCTCATTCACTGGGTTTTACACTGATTGCTGTGACTTCAAAGCCAGACGAGTATCCGTACGATACGACTCCAGTATTGGACGCGAAGCAAGACTTACACGTGCAACTGCAAACGCGCAAACTGCCACAACCAACGGCCGCTTTGGATGCGATAGGTGGTGAGGCTGGCACGTATCTCATTCGTACCTTGAAAGAAAACGGTCAATACATCAACTACGGAACGTTGTCGTTAGCGCCTTATACGCCTGCGTTTTTTGAATCGATGAAGACCAACAACATCGACTTTAGCACCTTCTTTTTGCGGTATTGGGAAGAATCGGTAGGTAAAAGCGTGAGAAAGGTGGTATTCGCTGAAATGCTAAACCACTTTATTGCCAACGCTATGAATTACAGTGAGTCTGTTGAGAAAAGGGAGGATAAAATCCTCCCTTTTTTGATGGGTTATTTGTAATGATGGGACTATTTTAGATGGAAAATTTGTTCTGTTTCGAGCGATGTCATCGTACGTACTTGACGCCAAATGTAATAAAAAATACCGAACATCATTAACATGCTTGGAATTGCAATCATCGGGTAGCTGTAAAGCGTCATCTTACCCAACTCTTCATTAAAAGCAGCCGTGCCCGAAGGGCTGGTTACGATCCAAGTCGCAAGGAAGTAGTTCATCGCGGATGAGAACGCAAAAGTACTCGCAAACAGATAGTTTGATGACATTAGACAACGTTCAAATGCCTCTGATTGACCGTTCTCTTTCAAGCGTTCGTTAATCAGCGATAAATTCAATACCGTGTCATTCAGTACTAACTTCTGCATCAGTGGGTAGCGGGTAAACGTTGAGCCCAAAACCGCTAAACCGATCAGGCCAGGGATCAGGGCTTCTTTCAAGGCTAACCAACGTGTATCAAGCTCTAACAAGCCAATGCCGCCAGTTAATAAAACACTGATAAAGCCAAGTGCAGAAATAAAGTTAAATTTCTTGTTCCGGACAAGGTCCATACCGCCGTAAATGATAGGAAATAGCAAAGCGACAACCAGCGCCATTGCTGTTCCTAGGTGTTCATCGCCGCTAAACTTCATCAAGATAAAGGAAGGGATGAATACGTTAAAAAGAATCTCGAATAGGGGATTCGGCTTTTTCGCCGTTGTGTTACTCATAATGTTTTACTGACTCTACTCTATGTCGGCTGTTATTGTACTTTGACGAGAAGTGTTCATCTAGTCGCGCTTGATGTAAAGCGTTAAAGCGCCGAGTTGTGTAACGACTTATGAAATAGACCGGAGCATAGCCAGTTAGTTGACATGATTGACTACTTTTTTGTGTCTTAATCGCGCTCCCTCTGCGCAATGATCTGATTGCGTGCTCTGAATAATCGAGTCGCCACGGTGTTGTGATTAAGCTCTAATACTTGAGCAATTTCATTATGATTAAACCCGACTACGAGTTTTAAGACCAATGGCTCTCGGTATTTGGGTTCGAGAATCATCATTTGTTTTTGAAGCCAATCTTGTGCCATGTCGTGGTCACTGCCAGGGTAGGTTTTTGCCTGTATTACACACTCATCAATATCGACAAAATCGTACTGCTTTTTATCAAAGCGCCGAGCATTCTCGCGACGCAAAATGGTGATGAGCCAAGGCTTCGCGGCATTGGGATCATTTAAGTTATCAAAGAATCGCCACGCTTTCAGGAAGGTGTCTTGCGCCAAATCTTCAGCAAGGTGATGATCTTTGCATAGCCAATATGCGAGACGATAGATATCTTGGTATCGCTCCTTCGTCAGTGCTTCGTATCGTTTGTGTTTTTCCATAGCATTAAGATCAGAAGTGTAGAGCTGAGCAGTAGGTAACCTCTGAAGCTTCAAAGGTTACCTGCGGTTTCGTCCTTGCCCGCTTAAAATGGCTGGGTAGAAAAACGTGAGTATTGAAGGGCGTCTGCGACTTCTTGAGCTTTAGATTCTGAAGTCATGAGATGCAGCAATTTAAGGGCGGCCTGATAGCTGACTAGGCTGCCGTTTGAGGTGATGACGCCCTCATCAACAACAAAATTCTGGTCGACCTGTACATCAACTGCTGGATAGTCTTTTTGTAATCCGTTTTCACCTCCTGCCCATGTCGTCGCTTTCTTACCGTTTAAAAGGCCAGCCTCGGCCAATAGATACGCACCAGAGCAATTACTTGCCATCCAATCTGCCGCCTTTGATGTGGTTTGAATAAAGTGAATGAGATCCTTGTTTTCGATTAGCGCATCCATGTCGTAGCTGGATGTTAAAACCAGCACGTCGAGTTCCGGCTGATCGCCAATCCAAGCATCCACACCAATTTTTAATCCCTCTTCAGTGGTGATGGTTTTCTGTTCAGAGACGGAAATAGTGACTACTTCATAATCGCTAAACCAAGTCAGACGACTTGCGACGCCAAAGACCTCTAAAGGCGCAGTAACATCAGAGGTCAGTACGCCGTCGTAAACCAGAATGCCAATGCGTTTATCCGCCGCATGTGCCGTTTGAAGCATCCCAAAGAATAGGACTAAGGTCGCTATCAATAGTTGTAGTGCATTCTTTAATCCATTTTTACCCATTGTTTTTTCCTCGCTAACAGAGCATCAAGTTATTGAGATTCATTATATTTGGGCTGATTGGTGATTGAAGAGCCACTTTGTCTTTACTAAAGTGAATAAAGTTCACGAATGGAATGCACGAGTTTTATGGATAAGATACGGTCCCTACGATTTTTTATTGCCACTTTAGAAGGTGGCAGTTTTGCTGCGGCCGCCAAAGCGTATGGCACAGACCCTTCTACGGTGAGTAAGGCCATCCATCGTCTTGAAAGCGACTTGGGAATACAGCTTTTCCAACGTTCTACGCGACAGATCCGTCTGACAGAAGCCGGTCGTCGGTACGCAAATACCGCTAGGTTTGTACTGGACGAACTGACGGTGTGTGAGGATTCATTGAAAAGCCACAATGATGCGCTTTCAGGACGGCTTAAGATTAATGTGCCAGTCTCCTACGGTCGCCTTTACATTCGCCCTTTATTAAAAGAGTTTTGTCGCCGCTACCCCAGCATCACAATCGATATTCATTACGATGACGCCTACGTTGATATTATTGAACAAGGGATTGATGTGTCGATTAGATCTGGTGTCGTTCAGGACAGCCAGTTGATTGTGCGCCAGCTGAGTCCTATCGATTTTATTATTTGTGGCAGTCAGGATTACTTAGCGCGGCATGGTGTTCCGAGTAGCCCGGATGTATTCAATGACCATTCTTGGGTTCGTTTTCGTTTTAAACAAACGGGAAAACTGTTGCCGATTCGGATGCCAGAACCAGACGGTGCAAGTGAGTATAACCCCGAGAGAAATTTTATTGTAAACGACGGCGAATCGATGGCAGTTCTTTGCGAAGAAGGCTTGGGATTAACTCAGATTCCTCACTTTATCGCGAGGGATTGGCTCAAAGCCGGGCGTTTAGTGCCGATATTTCCGAGCATGCGTCAAGCAGGAAATGGCGTGTATCTTCTCTATGCCAACCGGGAATATGTGCCTGCCCGAGTGAGGGTGTTCATCGATTTTATCACTCAAGCAATACAGGATATGGATGAAACGCCATTCCATACGTGGGCTGAAACGTTGCCGATTTACCAACCGAACCAAGGAGATTGAAAACTTCATGTGAGTCTTTGGTTAAAACACTCCAAGCCATATGGTGCTTTTATGGGTTTTTGTTAGGTTATTGGGCGTTATTATCGACAAACGCAGTTTGCTCTTCGTCACTCATAAAGGAAAGACAATGCCAACTAAGATCTTAGTGCCTGCTTTGGCCCTACTTCTCAGCGCATGTGGCGGCGACGGGGAGTCGTCAGCACCTGTAGACAGCGGCTCTCAAAACACAGGTTCCACATCGTCACAAGGCACATTTGCCGAGCAGATGCTCGAAGCGGTCAACAGTGCTCGCTCTACTACACAACAGTGTGGCGCAACCACCATGCCACCTGTTGGGGCACTGACTTGGAGCTACGATTTGGAAAGCGCCGCTTATCGACATTCGAGCGATATGGCGAACAGCGACTTCATGAGTCATACAGGCTCTGACGGCAGCAATATGTCAGATCGAGTCAACGCAACGGGCTATGCTTGGAGCGCCATTGGTGAGAATGTCGCCGTAGGGCAAAGTTCCATTAACGCCGTCGTTAATGCTTGGTTATCGAGCGAAGGTCACTGCCTCAATATCATGAGTGCGGGTTTTGATCAGATGGGCGCGTCGCTTGTCGAAAATCACTCGGCAAGCTACGGGTATTACTGGACTCAGGTTTTTGCCAAACAGCGCTAATGCGATAAAGAAACCTGATAGATAAACTAAAACGCCAGCAGTAACCATCTGCTGGCGTTTTATTATTTACGTCTCTTTTAGCTTGTCAGGTTACGAAGTTTTGGATCATCCGTCAGGTATTCAACGAATTCGATCTCAAAACCTGCAGGGTCAACAAAATACACATTCTTGCGATATGGCTCATCAGCCCCAGGTTGGGCAATCGGATAACCTGCATCGGTCAGTCTTTTTATGATGGCATCGACGTTGTTGGTCACATAAGCAAAATGCGCTAGCCCTACTTGGTGGCCGCCCAACTCGCGGTTCTCACCTTCACCGTGGTCACTCATGGCAATGTATTGATACTCGTCGCCCAAATGTAGCCAGTTTCTTGGCTTGCCACTCCATTCGCCTTTCCCCTCATCACGCACGTACCAATGTGGAAATGCAGTTTGATAAAACTTCAGCATTTCAGGGATGTTTTTCACGACTAAATTAATATGTTCTAGTTGGATCATGATGTGCTCCTTTTTGTCATTTCCTAGCCAACGATGAACATGCTAAAACCTCAAGTTAAATTGAGGTAAAGGGATTTTTTAAGTTTTTTAGGGTTGATGTCTTTGGAGCTTGATACATGGAGAGATTCGGTGGGGTGGTACTTTGAATCTGCGAGTTGGGTTAGGTGCTTACAACCCTCTTTCATCTTTTGTTTGTTCGTGCTAATCATTTTCGAGCGAGTTTGTGGTGAGTAGATTCCCAGTCTCACCTAGGTTCGCGGGAATGACGTGAAGAGAGCGCTAAACGAACTGAGTCATTCTGAAGGAGGCTAAGCGAGTATTCAGAATCTATTCGCAGCGCGTTGTGATGCTAGTGGAGTGAACTGAATTATCCGCGATTGCAGAACCAGCCCCACTTTTAGTCCGGAGTGCTGAGATCTTTAGAGTTTGATACAAGAGAAGGTTAGGTGGGATTGGTGGTTTGAGGTTGAGAGAAGGATCATGCTCATGAACCCTCTAACCGTTGATGCTTCACGTATATATGTGTGAATTTCTTTCGTTCAAGCTTGCGGTGGGTAGATTCCCAGTCTCACCTAGGTTCTCGGGAATGACGTGAAGAGAGCGCTTAACGAACAGCGTCATTCTGAAGGAGCCTAAGCGAGTATTCAGAATCTATTTGCAGCGCGTTGTGATGCTAGTGGAGTGAACTGAATTATCCGTGACTGTAGAACTTGCCACCTTAAGCACGGAGTGCTGGGGGATGTACTTACACCCCTCCCCAAAAACCAAAAAAGCCAGCAGTTAATACCTGCTGGCAAAGTCTTTGGGCTTCTAGGTTTTTTGCTTTTATTTCTTGTTACTCATCGCTGTCACGGTGCCCCGATTGGTTTTCAGGGGAAGAAAACACCGCACCGTGCGCTTTGTGCTCAAGAAATTGGAGATTAACCTTGCTTACGGATTAGGTAGTCAAATGCGCCTAAGCTTGCTTTTGCACCTTCACCCATCGCAATGATGATCTGTTTGTAAGGAACCGTCGTTGCGTCACCCGCTGCGAAGACACCTTCTAGGCTGGTTTCACCACGGCTACCAACTTCAATTTCGCCGCGCTCAGATAGGGCTACTTCTGAATCTTTTAGCCATTCTGTGTTCGGTACTAGACCGATTTGAACAAAGATACCTGACAGTTCAATCTCTTTGATTTCATCTGTGTTGCGGTCTTTGTACTTCAAGCTTGTTACGCGAGTACCATCACCCACAACTTCAGTAGTTTGCGCCATCGTGATGATGTCGATGTTTGGTAGTGAGTTCGCTTTGTCGATAAGTACCTGGTCTGCGCGAAGTACGTCTGCAAATTCAAGAACGGTTACGTGCTCAACAATACCTGCTAGGTCGATAGCCGCTTCGATGCCTGAGTTACCACCACCGATAACCGCAGTTTTCTTGCCTTTGAACAACGGGCCGTCACAGTGTGGGCAGTACGCGACGCCTTTGTTGCGGTACTCTTGCTCACCCGGAACGTTCATTTCACGCCAGCGTGCACCAGGGCTTAGGATGACACTCTTACTTTTCAGTGTTGCACCGCTTTCAAGTTGGATATGAATCAAGCCATCATCTGTGTGCGCTGCGCCCATCAGTTTTTGCGCTTGTTGCTCAGTCACAACGTCTACGTCATATTCTTTTAGGTGCTCGGCTAGGTCAGTCGCCAGTTTTGGACCTTCAGTACGTTTTACCGAGATAAAGTTCTCGATTGCCATGGTGTCCATCACCTGACCACCGAAGCGTTTAGCGACAACGCCAGTGCGAATGCCTTTACGCGCTGCGTATAGTGCAGCTGCACTACCACCAGGGCCACCGCCGACAACTAGCACGTCGTATGGGTCTTTTTCGCTCAGTGCTTTGGCGGCTTTCTCGTTCGCGCCGTCATCTACTTTGTTTAGGATTTCAGTCAAAGACATACGGCCTTGTCCGAATAGCTCTCCGTTCACGAATACGCTTGGTACGGCCATGATGTCGCGCTGTTTCACTTCATCTTGGAAGAGTGCACCGTCGATCATGGTTGCTTTCACTTTCGGGTTGATTGCCGCCATCATGTTGAACGCTTGAACGACGTCTGGACAGTTTTGGCACGACAGTGAAATGAACACTTCAACTTCCAACTCTTTATCTAGCGCTGCGATTTGTTCAATCACTTCCGGCTCTAGTTTGATTGGGTGACCACCAGAGTGCAGCAATGCCAATACCAGAGAGGTAAATTCGTGACCCATTGGTAGGCCAGCAAAGCGAAGTGCTGTGCCTTTTACTGGGTTGGTCACCGTCATCACTGGTTTACGTGCGCTTGCGTTGTCGTCACGTTCAACGGTGATAAAGTCGCTCATCTCTGCGATTTGGTTCGCCAGAGACAGAATGTCATTCGATGCTTTGCTTTCATCTAGACTAACCACTAGACGAACGTCTTCTTTTACATTAGCCAGATATTGTTTGAGTTGTTGTTGGATCGCTTGGTCTAACATAGTTGTTGTTACCTTAAATAAACAAAAGAGTGGTTACTCTGGATAAAATCAGTAGGGAGAGAGCAAACCAGGCAGAAGGTCGTCAAGGTATCTAACCTGGAATGCTCTCTAAGTTAAGCGTCAATTAGCATGTCAAATTGAGCTTAAATTCAGTGGCTTAGATTTTGCCTACTAGGTCTAGAGAAGGAGCTAGCGTCTCTTCGCCTTCTTTCCATTTCGCTGGGCAAACTTCACCTGGGTGTGCTGCTACGTACTGAGCTGCTTTTACTTTGCGTAGTAGGTCCTCTGCGTCACGACCGATACCTTCAGCAGTGATTTCCATTGCTTGGATAGTACCTTCTGGGTCGATTAGGAACGTTGCACGGTCTGCAAGACCTTGACCTTCACGCATCACACCGAAGTTGTTTGTGATGTTGCCTGTTTGGTCGCCAAGCATGTAGTACTGGATCTTGCCGATTGTTTCTGAGCTATCGTGCCAAGCTTTGTGAGTGAAGTGTGTGTCTGTTGATACTGAGTACACTTCAACGCCGCGTTTTTGTAGCTCTTCGTAGTGGTCTGCTAGGTCACCTAGTTCTGTCGGACATACGAATGTGAAGTCTGCTGGGTAGAAGAAGAATACAGCCCATTTGCCTAGAACATCTTGTTCTGTTACTTCAACGAATTCGCCGTTTTTGTATGCTGTAGCTGCAAATGGTTTGATCTTTGTATTAATCATTTTTACTTTCCTCAGAATGTTTTAGGGTGAGCAGTTCTTGCTTTCGGAAAGTATATTCGCATTGGAACGTGTTTAAGGAAAATCGCTTGTAACTATCCTATTGATAGTCATTTCCTATCTTTCTTAATAGGGAAAACCGATGTAAGTGAGTTTGCTTTGATAGGCTTTATTGAAGATGAAGGCCGAGTGGTAATAGAGAATACCGATGATGACCTTTAAGAGATCGTCTGGCTAAGATCGAAAGAACCTGCATTTCGGCAGGCTCTTTCTAATAAGAAGTGGAGAAGCTGATGCTTTTATTTTTTAGTTCAGATTGTCGAGCACCTTGCCGCACAACTTCTTCAGCATGATCATTTCATCCAGCTCTAACGTGATTTTACACATCATGGCGTTTGGCACTGACTTGGCTTGCTCTTTGAGATCACGACCTTGCTCTGTAAGGTTGAGTACGCGTACGCGCTCATCGGTGTCACTGCGACCACGTTCTACATAGCCTTTTGTTTCTAATCGTTTAAGCAGCGGCGTGAGCGTGCCTGAATCCAAATGCAGTTGCGAGCCCAGTTCTTTAACACTGGCACCGTCTTTCTCCCACAACACCATCATCACTAAGTATTGCGAATAAGTCAGATCAAGTTCGTCCAGCAAAGGGCGGTAAGCTCGGATCACCGCATTTGCTGCACTATAGAGCGGGAAGCAAACTTGGTTTTCGAGTAAGAGTTTATCGTCGTTGGTCATGGTGTTGTCGGTGTAACACTGGCTCATTGGCGTTGCCTACCTGCTCACAGAGAAAGAGAGTAACAAAATAAATTGTGCACAATATAGTTGCAAACGATCTTTACTTCGATATAAGATTGCAAGCAATTAAATTGCGCACAACTTAAATTAAGAAGGACAATCGCATGACTACTCTATACAAAACTCAAGCTACTGCTTTGGCTGGTCGTAATGGTCAAGTAAAAACAGATGACGGTCTTCTCGATCTAGAGCTGTCATACCCGAAGGAAATGGGCGGCACAGGTGCAGCAACTAACCCTGAGCAGCTTTTCGCAGCGGGCTATTCAGCATGTTTTTCTAACGCGATTCTGCACGTAGCACGTGAAGGTAAAGTAAACCTGAAAAGTGCACCTGTGACAGCTGAAGTAGGCATTGGCCCGAATGAAAACGGTGGCTTTGCGTTGACCGTTAGCCTCGCGGCAGAGTTAGATCTACCACAAGAACAAGCATTAGAGCTAACGCGCATTGCACACCAAGTTTGCCCATACTCAAACGCCGTTCGTGGCAATATTGATGTTGCTGTTACAGTAAACGGTGAAGCGATCTAATCGATTTAGACATTATTTCTAATAGAAGGAAAGCCTGCGAACGTGCAGGCTTTTTTCGATTATTTGATGGCAGTGCAGAAGCTGACGTCTGCATGGTGCGTTTGTGGATCGTAGCTATGATAAAGTTCGAAGCAAGGTCGACAGTCGTTCTCAATACCAGATTCAACCACTTTGCTCATCAAATCATCCCATGCTTTAGGGTATTGGCTGAATTCGGTAATTTGCTGGCGCATCACCGCATATTGACCGCCGGGGAAGTCTTGCAGCTCAATGCCTTTTGGTACTTCGGTATCTTCTGGCACCATTAGACAGATGTCAGTACGACACTTCTCGTCTGGCGTGATTTCTGGGTTATCGTGATAAATGAAGATACAGGTATTGCCCGCCAAACCTTTCATTCCTGCCCATTGATACAAGCGACCTGATGGTTCTTCATAACCTTGGCCATAAGGGCCGTTAACGCGAATGTAAGCCAATTTTGCTTTATCAAAGTTTTGCGTTTCCATATTGTTGCTCCATGTTGTGAGTTCAGAGTCAGTATATGAATCGCTTAGGGTTCGTTCGTTTCCATTCTTGCGCAGTGCGTGTCCAATCTTGCTGTTTCGCGCGAGTTCAGAAAATTGCTGGTAGTTTTTACAGTCGCGAAAGGCGGTTGGTGTTACGCCATAATGCTGCTTAAACGCTTTAGCTAGGCTTTGCGAACTAGAAAAACCGTACTCTAACGCGATGTTCAGCACTGGTTGCTTTGATTTGAAAAGGTCGTCTGCTGCCGCCTCTAGCCGTAAACGTCGAATGAAGTCGGCTAATGTTTCGCCTTGTACCGCCTTGAAGGTACGGTGAAAATGATAGGGAGAGAGGTTGGCTAGCGCTGCTACTTCGAGCAAATTGAGAGGATCGTTAAAGTGCTGTTCCAGATAGCGAATAACAGGAACGAGTCGTTGGTGATAATCGACACGCATGAGAGGGGCCACCCTTGTTTGATTTGCTCAAAGCGTACCGCAACGAAGCAAGGATTCAAGGCTAGTATCGAATAAATGCGTCGTAGTCATTTATTTCTGATTATGATGCATTCTGTTGCGGGTAGGAGATGGTTCTTAAGATGGCTTCTCAACGGTAATTGAAATCCGTTAAGAGCGCTTAATATCCCGTCAGCTCCATATAACCTGTCCCTGAATGAGAGCCATCAATACGCACTGGGCCTTCCCAATAAGGCACCGAAAGCGGCATTTTCGCGTTCGGGTTGAGTGCCGAAACCGTAAGATCGATTTGCTGGTTAGGAATCGACACTTGCCACTGGGTTGGATACTTTCGCCCTTGGATTTCTGTTTGCTTGGTTGCCTTTAACTGAATGTCTTTTTGTGGGATAGCGATGCCAGAACCATCTTGCTGCATCAGTCTTGCGTTGGAGTAACTGGCTGCTCCGGTTTTGGAATCCCGCAATTGGAACACCACCAAACTGGTGTCGTCACTCAACCTTAGAGCAAACCAGTCCCAGCCTTGTTGTGAGTCGAGTAAGAATTGCGAGCTCCACTCTCGATCTATCCAGCCTTTGCCGGATACTTGATGGGTTTTGCCATCGATCGTGACTTCACCGGAGACATCAATAAACGGTTGGCTGTAGTAATAGGAAGCCACACGGCCATCGGCACTTTTGGTGCTGTAACCTTGTTCGCCTTGCTTTTGATAAGGTGAGCTGCTGGTAAGCGTCAGCGAATAGCCAAATTGTTCGGAGTTTGCATTCAATGTGGCAGGGAAGAGATCGGTGGTTGAAGAAGTCCACTGCCAATCATCGAGATAAACCCGAAATGGTGAGGTGTCGACGCCAGCTAGAGAGGCTTGATCGCGTGACCATTTTTCATCAGCATAATGTTTGTCTTGCGTTGTAACCGCGCTATGCGCCATGTAGATTTGCTGAGTTTGCCATTCGGTTTTCTTCACGTCATCTTCGCCCATTGGTGGCGCAGCAGCAAAGCGAAATTGAGTCCACTGTATTCCGATAGGATTACCTTCTTCATCAATTAAGTTAGCGGTTAAGTACCACCATTCATGACGAAAGTTTGGGTGCGCTTGATGATCGGTAGGAAAGGTGAGTTCAACACCTTTTTCTACGGGTGTGAATCGGTTGCTCTCGCTTTGCATATCTCCACTGCCCAGCAATGCGCCCATATTTTGCGTGCCCATATTTTTTTGTTGGGGATCTTCACATCCAAATAGGAACAGACTGCTTATGAGTAGAGTAAGTTTGCTTGCCAAACGAACCATCACAACACCTCGCTTTGCAAACTGGACACGACAGGCTTACTGACCAATCGCCACAGCGGAATCAAGGTTGCAATCACCGCCACCAAGATGGTGATTGCCGCAATGCTGAGGGCATCACTCCAATTCCACAGATAATTTAAGCTCCAACCAAAAGCGCGCAAGGTGACGATATCTGTCAGCACATAACCCACCATAGCTCCTAGAGGTAAGGCGATAACCAGAGTAAAACTGACCAAAGCGACGATCTGTCCGACCACCATGGTCATTAATTTACGACGGCTGACGCCAAGTGCATACAGTCTTGCAATGGCGGCTTTGCGCGCGTCAAGCAACATGAAGCAAGCACTGAACAAACCAATCACGGCGACCATCAAAGTCACGCCGTTGAGTGCGCGCGTAATGGCGAAGGTCTGCGAGAAAATATCCAACGCGATGGATTTGATTTGCGCCTGATCGTAGAGCTGGCTTGGATGCAGATTCAATTGATCGCGCAGTTGCTCGTAGACGATTTGTGGGTCCCCCGAGACTTTTATGCCAAGGCTTGTCGGCAGGTCGGTAAATCCGCTCTCTTTCCATAACTTTGGTGCTAATAACACTTCACCATTGGGTGAGCCGTAATCGTGGAATATCGCACCCACAAGCAGGTTCTTATTTGGAATGGCATCAAGCTTAAGTTCGCTACCCAGTGATAAACCCAGTTTGATCGCGGTTGGTTCACTGATGGCGACTAACTCACCTTGGTAAAAACG
Source organism: Vibrio sp. JZG120 (assembly GCF_053890955.1). Classification (NCBI taxonomy): domain Bacteria; kingdom Pseudomonadati; phylum Pseudomonadota; class Gammaproteobacteria; order Vibrionales; family Vibrionaceae; genus Vibrio; species Vibrio sp. JZG120. Next base: position 257,569 of record NZ_JBSRRK010000002.1, on the reverse strand, counting down.
CTGCCAGAAGTTCTCCAAATGCGATTTGAACACCATGGTTTGTTCTAAGGTATCTTTGTCTTTGGTGCCAAGCAAAATCGGTAAACCTTGCAGGTTATCGTCGACGTAGTATTGCTTGTAGACTGTCTCAACCTTGTCGAACTGCCCTAACGCGCGCTCCACATCTGCGATTTCCCCTTGCGCAGGGCTGACGTAAATATCGGCATGTAGCCTCTGTTCTAGCCACTGTTTTAGGGTGGATTCGAAGCTGCCCACTAAGGTATTCATCCCCATATTGGCAGTAACGGCGAGTAGCAGTGCCATCATGGCGAGAGAAAGCGGAGAAATCAGCTCACGCAGCTCTGCAAACAGATACTGCATCAAACCAGAACTGGTGCGCTTTTCACACCAATTTGCTAAGACGCTGAGTGTTTTGGGTAGATACAAAGGAATCGACACCACAAGCACGCCGAGCCACGCCATGGTGAAGCGGTGGTGCTCACTCAGCCACAAACCTGAAAGCGCGAAAGCCGTCAACGCAATACCTATCACGAACAATTGGTTTTCGTTAGAAGCTTCAGGTGCTTGATAAAATCCGCCATGAGAGGAGAGCAGTTGGCGCACTCGCTGTTTAAAGTGTTGCCAACATGCCAATAGGGTTGCGGCTAAAGTGAGCAGCAGCGCTTGCACCCACCATTGCCACTGCCAAGTGCCGGGCAGCAGTGTCGCGCCATAAAGTTGTTCTAAAGTCAGTGCCACGGTCGGATGTAACCAGTGGCTAAGCTGCATGCCCAATACAAAACCGAGGGAAGCGCCGATGGTAACGAGAGTAGTGAGTTCAACTAACAGCGCAGAGAACACAATGCTCGGCGCAACACCCGCCTGTTGAATCTGCACTAACAGCCGATTGCGTTTAAGCAAGCTGTACTTTACGCCGTTGTAAGCGATGAACAACCCGACTAAAAACGCGAGTAAGCTCATTGCCGTGAGGTTGAGGTGAAAGCTATCGGTCAGCGAGCCAAGGTCTGTACTTTGATTATTGGAAATCCATTGTCCTTGCTCACCAATGATGCTTTGCCAATTTGCTTGCGTGTCTTTATTCCCTTTATCGCCGGAATGGAAAACCGCAATGTAACTGAGCTGTCCTTGTTTATTGAGCAGTTGCTGGGCGAAGCCTATGTCCATCAACATTCGGCTACCTAACTGCCAATCATCGGGTAATACCACCACTTGGGTTGGAATGTCGTCTAAAGTTAGGGTTTCTACCTCTCCTAAGTTTTGATGTTGAGATTGGCTCATCATCACGATCGGCTTGCCAGCCAAAAGCTCTGGTAAAGGTAAAGCACTGTCGAACAAAGACACGTTCTGCTGGTTTTCTGATGAATAGCGAGAACGTGAAGAGATGGCGGCAATCAACTCGCTACCTTGTACTGACCAGCGACGCCCTTGTTCGTCTCTCACTCTCCCTTCGATTATAGGTAGCGCTGCACTGAGTCCGTTTTGTCTAAGGGTGAAGTAGAGCGATTCGGGCAGATAGTTTTGCCCTGCTGGTGGAATAATTAAGTTCTGAGCTTGTGCGCTAAGCTGCTCGGTAGACTCAGCATAACTGCGCTTGGCATTGAGGTTGATGGCTTGCACCGCAACAAACAAGGTCACAGCCAGCACAATACCGATCAGAATCGCGGCGGCTTGCAGTGGTGCCTGCCGATAGTGCGCCGCAAACAGATTCAGGGCGAGTCGAATATGAGTGAATCTGGTGTTTGGTTGCTTAGCTTGCTTCATGATGTTGCTCATTTACATCGCTCTGATTTTGCGTCAGTCCGCTTTGCAAACGACCATCCTTCAAACGCCCATCTTTTAAACGTAATTGGGTTTGCATGAACTCGGCACACTCAGGGCTGTGGGTCACCAAGAGCACAGCGGTATTGCCTTGGGTGGTGATTTCATTCAACAGTTTCATCACTTCTAAGCCCGCTTTTTGGTCAAGGTTTCCTGTGGGTTCATCGGCAAGCAGAAGTTTGGGTTTGTGTGCCAATGCTCGTGCAATCGCGACGCGTTGTTGTTGACCGCCTGAAAGAGCAGAAATATGCCTGTCGAGAAGCTGGCTGATGCCTAACGTTTCGACCAGATAATCGCACCAGTCATTCCATTTCTGTTGATTCAAATTGAGAGGAAAGGCGATGTTTTTCTTTACGTTAAGAGGTGTTAAGAGGTTGAATTGCTGAAAAATAACCCCGAGTTTTTGATGGCGGAAGCGGCTCCATTGTGGGTCTTTCCAAGCCACCGTGTTATCGCCATCTAACCACAACTCACCTTCGGAAAGCGGCTCAAAGCCAGCGATGATATTGAGTAAGGTACTTTTGCCGCTGCCACTCGCCCCCGTCAGTGCGACACTCGCTCCTGAATTCAGGGTGAAATCGACTCCTTCCAACACGCGATGTGTCTCTTTGCCATCAACAAAGCTTTTGCTGGCGTGTTTGAGTGTGACAAGTGGGCTTTCCATTTCCTCTCCCTACAATCAAAAGGTGTCGTTTCTTTTGGCAATGGTTATTACAGTAAGTTCTATAGAAACTTTAGCCAACAATCAGATAAAAACAGCGATTTACATCGATTTCTTAATAACTTGTACTGAATAGAGGAGGGAATAGATTAATCGAGAAAGGGATATAACAGGCATTAAAAAAGCCCGAGTCAAACTCGAGCTTTCAAAGAAATTCAGCTTGGTCAGCTTATACGTAGTACGCTTCAACTTCGCCTTTAAGTTTGATCAGCATTGGGTTACCAAAACGGTCTTTTGCTTTAGGAGAAGCAATTTTCACCCAACCTTCGCTCACGCAGTATTCTTCTACGTCTGTGCGCTCTTTGCCGTTAAAACGGATACCGATTTGGTGATCGAAACATTCTTTGATGAAGAATGGGCTACGTGGGTTACCTGCTAGGCGATCTGGTAGAGCTGGTTTAGCTGTATCTGTCATGTTTGTGACCTAAATTCCGTAAAAAGTGCGCCATTGTAGTCAGTGCACAGTGAGTGTTCAAGATATGTTGAGAGACTTAATACTAAAGCCTTTTGAAATAATGCAAAGTTTCCCGCTTTCAAAGTGTGGAATAAAAACACGGTCTCGTTGCTCAACGGTGTTTTGCTCTCGAAACTTCTCCTGCCACCCCTTATTTGGTTTTGAATCATGACTATACTCATTACTGGCAGTTCTAACCTTATTCATACAACTTAATGTCTCAGAGCATGCCACTAGTCGAGAAACGATTAACAAGGAAGGGTGAATGGAGACTGTTGAACAGGTTAATAAACGTCATTTATCGGATAGAGATACTACCTCTAGCACTTCTATTTTTCTTTGTATTCTAATCGTAGTGGCTGTAATCGCTCGGTTTTTTGTTGCGTTTAATTACGAAGTAAATTGGGACGAGTTTTATTACCTATCTTTTGTGCATCGGTTTATTAACGGCGAGGTGATTAATAGTTTCCAAACCTTTCACATTCACTTCTTTACTTGGCTGAGTGGTGTATCAGATAACGATGTTGACCAGATCATTGTGGCGAGAGTCGTTATGGTGTTCTTTCAATTACTCACGGGATTTTATCTATACAAGTTATGTCGATTGTACTGCAGCAAATCGGCGGCACTTTTTGCGGTTCTTGCCTATTTTTCTTTTGTTTATAATGTTCGTATGGGGGCCAGTTTTCGTACTGATCCTATCGCGACATGTATGATCATGGCGGCACTGTATTATGTGTTTAGTACAACATTTTCTTGGCGTGTATCCATTCTTGCTGGTGTCCTTACGGCTGTCGCCTTGCTCGTCACTTTAAAGACCGCTCTGTATATCCCGACTTTTATAGGCATAGTTTTAACCTCGCTTTATTGGTCGCGAAATCGTAAGCGTTATTTTAGGCAAGTTCTCATGTATGGAGTCGCAATACTGGTTGCCTTTGCGATGCTATACAGTTGGCATTACTTCTCTATACATGGAGCGAGTTCGGTTGGTGATGCAGGAACGATGTTCGGTGCTGCGGATAAGACACTAAACCAGCGCGAGCTTTTTCCTCGATTGTTTTACTTTGTTCATTCAGTTTCGACGAACTCATGGTATTGGTTAGCTCTTTTCATTGGTATTGGTACTGCTGTTTATGCGTGTTTTTCGCAAAAGCTATTAAGCCGTGAGTCATCGATTAAGTTTTTGTGCCTAAGTTTATTACTCTTCACTTTGCTCTTTTATCGCAACGCTTTCCCATACTATTACGCTTTTATGCTTGCTCCAGTGAGTGCTTTGTTTGCTGTGGCTTGGGTTGGTATCCAGAATTTCACTAACGCAAGAGTTGCACAATTTTTTAATTTTATTGTTCCCTGCTTGTTTGCGGTATCCATTGTGGTGAATGGTTTTGTTTTACCGATAAAAAGCAACTTGGCCTACCAGCGTCAGTTTCTTGATGAAGTACATAAAATCTTTCCTCAGCCTGTTGCTTATATTGATCGATGCTCCATGGTTCCGACTTTTTCAAAACAAGGTTTTTTCATGAGTACGTGGGGTTACGAAGATTATATTGCGAGAAACATCCCCGTTATTCGCAATGCTATAGAGCAAGACAATCCGGCTTTCGTACTGGTTAATTCGCACTATTTAGATGTGTTTGGCCCTGACAAAACCGATAAAGGGCTATTAAGGCAAGATATTCAAGCGTTAAGGCAGAACTACATTCATCATTGGTCGCATCTGTATGTTGCAGGAAAGACGTTTGAACTGACGCCCAACTCTCTTAGTCGGGAAGTTAAGGTCAACATCGAGGGCGTATATACGCTTGAAGCTAGCAATAGTCTTCTGATTAATGGCAAGGTTTGGTTGGCAGGTCAAGCACGGTACTTGGCGCGGGGGGGCTATGAATTAGTGTCGAAAGAGCCAGGTAAAGTCGTTCTGCGTTGGGGAGATAACCTGTACCGACCTCGCAATCTTGAAGAGAAGCAGAGGTTATTTACCGGCTTCTAATACGCACAGTAATGTTGATTCAGAACATGAGGAGCAAGCATGAAGTTAATTGTTCAAATTCCGTGCTTTAACGAAGCGGACAATATTGCTGATGTTATTCGCTCAATACCAAAGCGCGTTGATGGTATCGCTAAGATAGAGATTCTAATCATCGATGATGGTTCTACGGATGGTACTTCAGAAGTCGCACGCAAGTGTGGTGTTGAGCACATTATTACTAACCAGGGCAATAAGGGGCTTGCTTACTCATTTCGAAGAGGGATTGAGGAGTGCCTTCGCCTTCATGCCGATATCATTGTGAACACCGATGGCGATAATCAATATAATGGGGCCGATATTCCGCACTTGGTTAAGCCTATTATCGAGCACAAAGCAGAAATTGTTGTTGGTGACCGAGGAGGGTATAGCAATACACATTTCTCTGTATTTAAACGATGTTTACAAGTGTCGGGGAGCTTTATTATTGCCAAAGCGACGGGATTGGATGTTAAAGATGCTGTGAGTGGTTTTCGCGCAATATCGAGAAGTGCGGCACAACAACTTAATATCGTATCGGATTTTAGCTACACAATAGAAATGTTGATTCAAGCAAGTGCCAAAAGGATTGGTGTTGTTTCGGTGCCAATCCGAACTAATGAAAAAACGCGAGAGTCCCGTCTGTTTAAGAGCATTCCGCAGTTTCTAAAAATGTCGCTCTCTACCTTGGTCAGGGTTTATACCATGTATCGACCTCTGCAAGTGTTTTTGTTTATTGGCTCGGTGGCGATGATTTGTGGTGTGATTCCCATTATGCGATTCCTGTATTTCTTTTTAAATGGAGCGGGAGATGGCCATATTCAGTCATTGGTCTTGGGGTCAACGCTACTTATCTTGGGTTTCATCACTTTATTGATGGGGTTGGTGGCCGATCTAATAGGGTTCAATCGAAAGCTGACCGAAAAAGTATTGCACCGAATTGAGGTATTGGAAGAAAAGCTGGAGCATCAGGAAAAGTTGCCCACTTATCAGTTTGAAACCAAGCGAAAACGATCTGGAGAGTAATAGCGAGTTACCTCGATACTTTAAAGAAGTGAGTTATTTGATACGGCTTGCTTAGGCCTAAATAAACTCGAGATAGCGAAGAACAACATATCCCCTAGAACCGTGACGATTCTGGAAACAAGGACGGCAACTAAGAGTGTATCTTCAATACTCGGCGAATCTAGAAGTGTGATTAAAACAGCCTCTCGGACACCCAACCCTGCAGGAGAACCTGGGGTGGCAAACCCTATTAACCATGCGATGATGAAGTAACAAGATGTTTGTAAAAATGTCTCTAAAGTTGGAGTTAGATTGTCGTTTAGCGTAAAAAATATGAGTGAGAAAATGCCGCCCGATACCAAAAAAAAGCAGAGATAAAGCCCACAAGCTTTTAGGTAATTGCGACTGGCTATCAAGCTTAATATTGATCCGGTGCTCACGATAAGTCCAGCGAATAAAGTCATCTCGTACCCCATTAAATTAGGGAAGTACTCATTTAGCAGAAAGACGCCAAACGAACCAGCCGCAATACCCATCAACCCTATTTCCCATAAGGTCGATTTCAGTAATACATTATTTTTAATTCCGTGTTGTACGCCAATTACTTGTCGGCTAGCGAATTGGAAAATGTTTCCAGGCAGATACTTCGCAATTTGAGATCCGCCAAACACCCAAATGGCAGTTGATGCAGACAGAGTATATTCACTGTTCGCGACTAAAAGTCGCCACGCCATAGAAAGAACATAATTGCCAAAGGCGTAGAGGCCTATGCAAAAAATAAATACCAGATAGGAGTAAGAGGGAATATCCTTAATATTCAGTTGCTGCGAGTATGTAGAGAGCTTGATTAATACAAAGGCGATGGAAAAAATAGTAATGATTCGCCCAACCCAGCGTAATATGAATTTACTCTTATTATGTTTCATGATTCACACGCTGGCATAAAACCATGGTCCAAGGAATGGGAGAGCGTACTTCGAGAATCTCAAAGTGCTGCTTGAGCAAAGTCAGAAAGGCATTCTTGGACCAGTGTTGGATATGTCCGGGAGTATTGCCCCAACTGTTTAAATATTTACCTCTTGCCATGTTTAACGCACACCACAACGGCTCTCTTGGCACACTAAAAATGTAATAGTCAGTATCGAGCTCTTGCAATGTTGCTAGTGCTTGCTCGGGATGCTCTAGGTGTTCCAAGACCTCACAACAAACAACAAGGTCAGCAGAATCAGTCTTTCTAGCAACGTCATACACACTTTTTTGTTCAAACAAAATGTCTTCCAAGTTGTGTGCTTGGGCATTGTCTCTTGCTAGTTGAATCACTTGTTGGGAGAAGTCACTCCCTTTCACACGGATCCCTTGTTGATGCCATTTAAGTGCCCAGACTCCTTCTCCGCAGCCGATTTCGTGTATCGACTTTGGTGTGACCATATCAACCAGTTGCGATAAATGATGATCGAAATTGCTCATCATTTTTCTGGCGATGGGGTTCTGAGTATTGTATTTGTCGTAATAGTTTCCGACAGGGATCCCCTGCTCTTCGATACCTTTAGATATTTTCATGGCGTACTCAAATAAATTATCTCAAATGGCCAGGAAGTTCTTCTATTGATGAACTATGTTCTTCAGCCAACCATCTGACTTACAAAGCGTTACGCTTCCCTCTAGTAGAGTGTAGGATAATTTATTGTTTTGTTTGCCTCGTTAGAAAAATTCTACAACCCCTTTAAATACTGCGCGTTGGCTGTTGGTTGAATCATGGCATTCAGCGTTTGGACGGTTTGTTCGCTGTGTTCTTCAAGTAGAGCTAAGAACGCGTTAATCAACTCAGGTTTGCTTGCTGAGACTTTCGTTTCGGTCTGGATATCACGCAGATCGATCAACACATCGGTAAACAATTGCGGCAGATCGTGCAGTACTTGCAGGTTTAAGACGTTGTGCTCGCTGTAGATTGAATTGTGGCTGCCTTTTTGGTTTTGCACCACGTAAGGATTGTCTTTTAAGTTGATGATAGACGTGCGTTTATCACAGCGTTTCAAACAACCTTTGTTGACCTTCACCTTACGGCATCCTTCGGTTTGTTGGAACAAACATTGGCGGCTCGTGAGTAGGGTATTTGGATGATAAATGCTGTAGAAGCTGAGCATGTTTTTCGGACGCTTGATATGGCGTATCTGCTTCATATTCAGCTCGTTAGAAACAAACGCGCCACTTGCCGCGAACTCGTCTTGAAGGCATTTAAACGCGTATGAGTTCACCGTGTTCATTTGTGGGCCTGCCACCCAGCCTAAGCCGAGCTCTTTTGCGATCATGCCGACGCCTGAGTTGTTGGTGATCAACAACTCAGGTTGGATGGTTTCCAAAAATACGCGCGCGGCGTGGTAGTCTTCGTCAATCAAAATGGCAGGAAACCAAGGTTTGAGCATTGGGTTGGCTTGGAACAACTCCATCATCGCGCTCAGTTCACCAGACAATCCCATTGGCAATTGATAGTAAACATCAATGTCTTGGTATTCGCACAGCATGGCTTCTTGTGCTGACGAGATCAGAACCGATAATTTTGGCGCACCTTGGCGAGGTTCTGGTTGAGGTAACGCTGGCAGAGTTGGTACATCAATCGACCCTTTCAAGCTGCAGCCGGATACTTGTGTCGAAGCGACATCGAACGACTTGGTTTGCTCTGCCACTTTCTCAATGATCGCGGTTTTGTCGTCGTAGAGTTTCTTTTTCACCGCTTGCACATCATCAGCAGATTGGCATTGATAAACCTTCGAAAAATGCTTTACAGCGTGGTCGCGCGGATTGTCGATGTACATCGCCTTGCCGAAATCACCTTGCAAAAATGCGTTGGAGAAATCACGGTTGAACACCGTGTATAACTCGGTAGTGTCTTCAGAGAGCTCCAAACCTTCGCACAAGCGATCGATTTGCTGACGCCAATTGTCGACCACGGTATAGACGTAGTGCGATTTCTTGATTCGTCCTTCCACTTTTAATGAATACACGCCAGCATCGGCAAGCGCTTTCAAGTCCCCAAAGGCGGAGTTGTCTTTCATATTGAGTGGGTAGTTGTTGCCTGTTTTGGTCGTTTCGTACTGTTCGCGACAAGGTTGGCTGCAGCGTCCACGGTTACCTGATGCACCATTGCGAGCGGAACTTATGTAGCAAATTCCGGAGAATCCGATGCAGTATGAGCCGTGGACAAACACTTCCATCATTACGTTGTGCTCGCGACCAAATTGCGCCAGATGTTTTATTTCATCGATGTTAAGTTCGCGAGATAGATTTACTCGGCTTGCGGTGAGCTGGTTGAGAAAGAGGATCTGGCCTTCGTTATGCGTGTTTAGTTGCGTTGAAGCGTGCACATCCAAATCGGGAAAGTGATGTTTGAGAATGTAGGCCAGACCGAGATCTTGCACGATCACGCCATCGATTTTGGTGGTGTTCAGTTGGCTGAGTAAGCGAACAATCGCCGGAATTTCACTTTCTAAAATCAGCACATTCAACGTTAGGAAAATCTTACAGCTGTGCTGGTGGGCTAACGTTAACACGCCATTTAAGTTATCTAAGGTGAGGTTGGTCGCTCGGTTACGAGCATTGAAGCGGTCGAGCCCACAGTAAATTGCATCGGCGCCAGCGGCAATGGCGGCTTTGATGGAATCTAAATCACCACCGGGTGCTAATAACTCAAATTGATCGCGTGTCACTATTTTTCTCTTTCTTACTAAAATAGGCGGCAAATGTTACGTATTTCACGCTTTTGATGCTCGGCTAGTTAATACTTTATTAATCTGAATCAATTAATCCGTGTTACACGGTCGACTCTTGAGTGGGTAGGGTGCAATTCGCGATAGCGGAATCTGACTTCTATAGTTTTCCTACACTTGGTTTTTCTATATCTAGTTTTCGACTCAGTAGAGAGGAAGGGACGACAAATGAAAAAAGTAATCATCGGGTTGGTCGTGGCGTTGACGTCATTGAGTGCGTTGGCTGGTGAGGGCGTGGTAACCGTTGCGAGCACGCATTCAGCAAAAGATACGGCGGATAAATTTGTCGCTATCGCGCAAGAAAAAGGGTTGAACGTCTTTGCGCGCATTAACCATCAAGAGAATGCCACGAAAGTCGATATGACGTTGCGACCAACTGAAGTTATTGTGTTTGGAAACCCTAAAGTGGGCACACCACTGATGATCTGTACGCAGGAGGTGGCGCTCGATTTACCCCAAAAAGTGTTGGTGTATGAAGATGCTGAAGGCAAAACGTGGTTAGCTTACAACGATCCTATGTATTTAAAGCAGCGCCATCATATTGAAGGCTGTGACGAGGTATTGAACAAAATCAGCGGCGTGCTGGGCAATTTAACCCACGCGGTGGCGAAGTAGGGCTGGTTATTGGCTTCGCTTTTTTTACTCCGAAAACGAAAAAGCCAACCTCACAAGGAGGTTGGCAAATCTTACCTAGACTGGGGGTAGATAAGATCAGGAGGCGGCGAGTACGCTGTGCACTTCTGACTTAATTGAGTCAGACTGCGTGCCGAAAATCGCTTGTAAACTGTCGCCAATCACTAATACATCTCGCGCGCCAAGTGCTTTTAGCTTAGCAACATCAACGTTGGCAATGTCTTTCACCGAGACACGCAGACGAGTGATACACGCATCGACTGACTTGATATTGGCTTTGCCGCCCAATGCAGCTACTACATCCACCGCAATTTCATCAGGTTGTCCGGCGATCTTCACTTCTGCAATGTCGGTTTCACGGCCCGGCGTTTTCAGATCCAACTTCACAATTAGGAAGCGGAACAAGCCGTAGTACAGCGTCGCCCAGATTGGACCGATGATGATGAACATCCACGCGTTGGTCGACATTGGGTAGTAAAGGAAGAACTGAATCGCACCGTGCGCAAAGTCCGTACTGTGTTTGATTTCCAAAAATGCGGTGATCGCAAACGCAATACCGGTGAGGAAAATATGGATTACGTACAGCACTGGCGCGACGAATAGGAAGGTAAATTCGATTGGCTCTGTGATACCAGTTAACCAAGAGGTCAACGCCGCAGACATCATCAAACCGCCGACGATTTTCTTACGCTCTGGAGACGCGCAGTGGTAAATCGCCAATGCCGCTGCTGGTAGCGCCCACATGGAGTACATAAAGCCACCTGACAGATAACCTGCGGTTTTATCGCCCGCGAAGAAGCGAGTGAGCTCACCGGTAAACTCTTTGCCGGTTTCTGGGTCTACATAGCTGCCGACTTCAAAGAAGAACGGCGCATTCCAGATGTGGTGCAAACCAACAGGGAGTAAAGAACGTTCGCCCGCGCCGTAAACCGCCCACGCGAGTACAGGGTTTTGGTACGCTGCCCAATGAGAGAATGCATCAAGAAGTTGTCCGACAGGTGGCCATGCAAACGCGAGAATCGCACCCACGACGATCGCCGATAAACCGGTGACAATGGGCACAAATCGCTTACCCGCGAAAAAGCCCAAATATTCCGGCAGTTTGATGTTGTAGAAGCGGTTGTACATGATTGCCGCGACCGCACCGATAAAGATGCCGCCAAACACCCCGGTTTGCAGCGTCTCAACGCCCATGATGGTGGCGTCAGTTTCTAAGCCGCGCAGGCCAGTCACAATACCGAGCGATGCGTTCATAATAATTAGGCCAATTAAGCCTGCGAGCGCAGCGGCACCGTCATTGCCTTTTGATAACCCGAGCGCCACACCGACCGCAAACATCAACTGCATGTTGCCGAACACGCCTTCACCGGCGGCGAGCATCACTTTGTTGACCGCGTCTGGAATAAACGCAAAACCCGCGTTACCAATCCCCAACATCAAGCCGGCCACCGGTAACACCGCCACAGGCAGCATCAACGACCGCCCTATTTTTTGTAGTTGTCCAAATATACTTGCAAACATGGTTTCCTCCTGACGAATGCCAGTGTTGTAGGACCTGATTCCTTCAGGTCATGTTGTTTCACGTAAGGTCAGGATGATCATAGCGAGCAAGGCGGCGCCTAAGGTTACAAAAGGCAATCAGTTTGTAAGTGGGCGCTTACAAATCTCTTACACCGAGAAGTGAAAATTGTAATCGGCTCGATTGTGCATGGGCGTTTAAGAATGCATCATATTGGCCAGCGCCAAACTCAGGGGCAGTCATAGGGACGGACACAGGGAAAGTAGGATGGAAAACAAGCAGATACTGGTCGTCGATGACAACCTTGACCTTCGCGAAGCATTGTCAGATTACCTTGGTCGCGCAGGGTTTGAAGTGCTTTGCGCAGAAAACGGAGGCGTAATGTGGCAACTGCTCAACGATCACCATCCTGATTTGATCATCCTCGATATTATGATGCCCGGTGAAGACGGCTTTACCCTGTGCCAGAAACTGCGCAAAAACTCCGATATCCCGATCATCATGCTGACCGCCGTCACTGAAGAAGCCGACCGAGTCGCAGGGCTAGAAATGGGCGCCGACGACTACATCACCAAGTCATTCAGTCCGCGCGAACTGCTCGCACGCATCAAAACGATTCTGAGACGCAGCCAATCGACCGCCAATAGCAAACTGACGCGTAAAGTGCGTTTTGACGATTGGTTGTTGGATACCGTAACCCGACAACTGACCCACGTTGCTAGCCGCGAGGTCAAGCAACTGAGTGGCGCGGATTTGTCGCTGCTCGGTTTGTTTGTCAACCACGCGCAATCAATATTGTCGCGCGATGATATTGCGCGCGAGATCTGGGGACGCGATGCAGACCCGTTTGAACGCGGCATTGACGTGCAGATCAGCCGCTTGCGTCATCACCTTGAAGATAAAGACCGTTCGCTGATCCTAACGGTGCGCAACAAAGGCTACATGCTGACCACGGACGTGCATTATGAGAATTAAACGCTGGACGGGCTCACTGGTCGTTCGCGCCAGTGTGTTCTTGTTGCTGGTGATCATTCTGGCGCAGGTATTATCCGGGATTATCTGGTATCAACACGCCAGCGAACGCGATAAAGAAGGCCTGACCACCACGGTCAAAAGCTTAGCACTGAGCGCTTCTTCCACCATCGCCTTCTTTCAAACCCTCCCTTCTGAATATCGCCACTTGGTGCTCAATCAACTACGCAACATGGGTGGTACGCGCTTTTTCGTCTCACTCAACAATCACCAGATTGACGTCGACCCACTGCCAGAGAGCGAGCGCAAAACGTTGGTCATCAACCAAGTTCGCGAGGTTTTGGAAAGCGAGCTGAGCGGCATTCCTAATATCGAGGTGGAGTTTACCCAGCGTGACAAACTCAAAGTGTTCAACAACGAGCTACCTATCGACGAACTGCCGCTATTGTGGGCGCATTATTCGCTTTCGTTTGGTGACCTCAATCCACCCATTCTGGTGATGCAGGTCGAAGTCGCGCAGAACGAATGGTTTTATCTCGCGGCGGTGCTACCCGCGCCTTACATCAACCTAGAGACTAACTATTTTGAGTTGCGCCAATGGCTCACGCTATTACTGTCAGCGCTAATGCTGCTGTTGTGTACCTGGTTTATCGTTCGTAAAGAAATTCAACCCATTCGAGAGCTGGCAAAAGCCGCAACCCTGATGTCGAGCCGATTAGACGTGCCCGAAGTCTCTGAGCGAGGCAGTAACGAACTGAAAGCGGCAGTACGTGCGTTTAACAAAATGAATCGACGCATCGACAGCCACATTAAAGACCGCGAAATGCTGTTCAGCGCTATCTCCCACGATCTGAAAACGCCGATAGCCTGCCTAAAACTGCGGGCGGAAATGCTAGATGACGACGCCGACCGAGAACGCTTTATCCGCCTGAGTAACGACCTAGATTTGATGGTCAAAGGCGCATTGCAATGCATTAAAGAGACCGATATCCACGAGGAAATCGAGCCGATCAATTTCACCCAACTGATTCAGCACATTTCCGCCAATATCGCCGATGCGCCGGACGCGATTCGCATCCACGGTGAAATCCGCACCCACTTTGCCGGCAAACCACTAGCGATTAAGCGCTGCATTCAGAATCTGGTCGATAACGCGCTCAAATACGGCCATCAAGCGGACATTACGCTGAGTGAAAGCCCAGAGTCGATCCAGATTGAAATTGAAGATCACGGTGATGGTGTTGACGATTTATTACTTGAAAAGCTCTGCCAGCCATACTTCCGCGCTAGCAACGACAAAGAAGGCAGTGGGCTGGGGTTAACCATTTCACAGAGCATTGCAAAGGCTCACGGCGGCAGTTTGTCGCTGAGCCATTCTCAGTTTGGCGGCCTCTGCGCCACACTGACTTTCCCGAGAGACTGACTATGAACAAACTGGCATTCTTGTTCCCACTGTTGCTCGCCCCTTGCGTCGCTCACGCTGAGTCGCCACAAGGGGTAGAGTTTTTACATTGGTGGACTTCTGACGGCGAGCAGCAAGCGCTGCAAACACTTAAAGCTCAGCTACAACGGCACGATATTGAGCTGCTGCAAAGCCCGGTGTTAGGCGGTGGTGGTGACAGCGCGATGACGGTACTGCAAGCTCGCGCGCTGGCGGGCAATCCACCGAGCTTCGCGCAAATCGAAGGGCCAAGTATTAAAGCGTGGGATGCCATCGGTATTTTGCACAACGTCAACGCAGTAGCGGATGAGCAGCGCTGGGACGAGGTGCTCTACCCGCTGTCTATCGAAATCAATAAAACACAAAACGGCTATATCGCCCTGCCACTTACGCTGTACCGTTTGAACTGGCTGTGGGTCAACCACAAGCTGCTTAAACAACTGAATCTGTCCGCGCCGAAAAACTGGCAAGAGATGTTCGCTGCCATGGAGCTTGCTCAGCAAAATGGTATCGTACCGATCGCGGTCGGTGAGCAGCCGTGGCAAGTCGCCCAACTTTTCGAGAACTTAGTGATCTCCACTGGCGGCGTTGAGTTCTACACCAATGCAATGGTTAAGCTTGAGCGAGACAGCATCGACAGCGAAAAACTGCGCCAAGCGCTGACGCAATTTCGCCGCCTGAGTTTGTTGATCGACAACCAATTACCTGACAGTAAGTGGGATACGGCGACCCAAGCGTTAGCCGACGGTCAAGCGCTGTTTCAAATCGGCGGAGATTGGATTTTAGGTGAGCTGCTCGCCAATCAAGTCTCGGTTCCGCAAGAGATCGGCTGTTACCCAACGCCTGACAGCGATGGTGTATTCCTCTACAACATGGACAGTTTGGTATTTATGTCGAGCAAGTCGTTTTCTGCCGAGGCGGCTCAGCAAACCGCAAGCGCGCTGGCAGACGTCGAGTTTCAAGCTAAGTTCAATAAGGTAAAAGGCTCAATTCCGGTACGTACCGATATCGACATCAGCGATTTTAATCCGTGTCAGGTCCAGTCATATCAAGACTTTCGCTACGGCGTTAAACACAACCTCTCTGTGCCGAGTATGATTGATTCGATGGCGGTCAATCCGGTTGCTCAGCAAGCGATAAACTCGGAAATCTTCCGTTTTTACCGCAATCCCAAGATGGAACCCGACGAGCTGATAAAACGCATTATTGCTATTTCGCAAAGCGATTAATGGTAATGAATTTGTGCCGAGTGGAGTAAAAAAGCCCCAATGATTGGGGCTTGAGTGAAGCGAAGTATGCCGTTTAAAAATAGTGGAAGATCGGCGGTTCATGCATCAAGAAGTTTTGATGGGAGATGTTCCACGCATAGGCGCCCGCTAAGGTAAACACAACATAATCACCAATATCGACGTGGGCGACGTGTTGATTGCGTGCCAGCACATCTTTGGGCGTACAAAGCTGGCCGACAAAAGTTGCTTGTGCATGCTGAATTGGATGAGAAATCTCATGGTGTTGCTCGCTTTTCAGGATGACGAATGGATGATCATGGCTCTGAGCTGCTGGCGTGCGGAAGTGGTGAGTTCCCCCGCGTGCGATGACAAAGTTTTCGCCAAGATTTTGCTTAATATCCAGTACTTCCATCACGTAATAACCGCATGCCGCCGTGATGAAACGTCCGCATTCAAAACGCAGTGTCCAGTCTTGCACTTGCTCTTTAGCGATCAGGAATTCCAACTTGTCGCAAAACTCCATCCACGGAAAGTGTTGCTCAGGCTTTTGGTAGTTAATCCCCATGCCTCCACCCAAGTTGATCATCAGCTCACCGAGTTCAAACTCTTGTTGCCACGCCTTCACGACTTGGAAATAGCGCTGCATTAACGCTAAGTGACGTTCAACATCGAGCTGATGCGACATCAAGTGAAAATGGAAGCCTTTGAGTGACACTTGCGGGAAATCGCGCAGCAACATCAAAGCATTACTCAGTTCGGACTCGTCCAAACCAAAAGGAGTTGGCTTGCCGCCCATCGCCAACTTGCTGAGCGTGATGTCGCCAATATCGATGTTCATACGCAAAAAGATCGAAGCAGGGCGGTTGAGGCGCTCGGTTAGTGCTCCAATGCGTTGCAGCTCGGTGAGGCTTTCGACATGAATTGCATCAACATCAAGCTCAATCGCTTGTTGCAATTCACTTGGCATTTTCCCCGGGCCGCCGAAGATCAATGACTTATCGAGTTGTTGCTGGTGGAGGTGTGCCAGCTCCCCGCCAGACGCCGCTTCAAAACCATCGACATACGGCGCGAGCGTTTTGAGAATCGGGCCCGATGGATTGGCTTTGGCCGCGTAAAATAGCTCGACATTTTTCGGCAAAACGTGACGCAGTTGTTTGATGTGTTCTTCTAAGGCGTTTAGGTCATACAAGTACGCGCACAAGGGTTGATTTTGCTGCTGTGCGAGCGTGTGAACTTGCTGGCTAACGCGTGTCGGTAGAGAGAGTAAATTAGACATGTTGCGCTCCTTTTTCGTGTTGCTGCCAAGGCGCGGCGACTTGGGTATAGCCCGACTCCTTATCGGCTTTTTGCATCAAACGCGTGGTGAAATTATTTTTGCTTGGGAAGTGACCGCCATTCAGCAACGCTTCTAGTTCCGGCTGTTTTCCATTCACGGATTGCCAACGCACAATGGCACTTTGCACCGCATTCCACAGCGTTTGCTCTAGTGGCTCATCACCTTCTGCGATGAAGAAAATCGCTTCGCTGATGTTGTTGATAAAGGTGCAGTATCCGATGCGATTCCAGCCTTGTTCGCGACTGTAGTAAACCGATTGTCGCGCGCGTTCAGACAAATCAGTTAATGTTTCTGCTGGCCAGAACTCCGGCAGTAATTTAGTGCCTTCCAAATCACGAATCCAAACACAACACGGCATCTCTTGCTCAAAGCCAATCAAGGTGTTTTGCAAATGCGGCTCAAACGCCACACCGTGTTTGAAGTAGTAGTTAAACACACCCGGAATTAGGCCATGCAAATAGCGTTCAAACCACAGTGTCGCGATGTCGGAATAGCGATTTTGCGTAGTACGCGCTTTGTTTTTAAGGCGTTGAGCAATGCAACTGTTGCCGTTTTTGTCGTAAGCAAACAGAGCGCCAGCGAGGGTTGGTTTTAAGATATCGACTTCGCTCAACGAGAAATTTTCGCGATACAAAATCCCAAACGATTCGCGCGCTTTGGTGTTGTCATCCCAATTACGCTCAGCGACACTTTCTAGATTCAATGTGGTGGCGTAAGGCTCTGTCATCACTTTAAATACGGGGTTGTGCAGCTGTTCGTTTTCTCTAATTGGTTTGAGAATCGACGTGAGCTGCACGGCGCTGTCGAGTTCGTACCACGCGTTTTTGCGCACGCAATTGGTTAATCGTACGTTGATGGAGAATTTCGCAAACCAATCCATGTCTGGGTGGTAGAGGGTACGAACTGAAGAGGTCGGCTGCATCTTTTCACCACCTAAACCCAGTGGTGTGATCTTGCCTTGCTCAATGGCACGCTTCACGCTTGGGTTGCTCAAAATGGTGTAGCTTTCCCAAGGATGGCAAGGGTAGAGGGTCTTCTCATTGCTGGTGGTGTGTTGTGGCGCGAGCTGTTGTAGCATGCGCTGCGCAGGGTTAGCGTCTCCGTCTGAATTCAGCACATCAAGTAAGGACGTATCCACTTCAAACCAGTACAACGGGACTTGCGCGCCGACTTCTGGAGAAAACGCCAAGAGATCATCCATGGTGACGCCCGAACGACTTTTCGGGGTCGGATGGAAAGTATGCCCCCAAATCAGAGATTGTTCCGAAGCGATAAATTCGTTGTGATGCGATTTGGGCGCGACGTTGAGAAACTGCTCGGTAACCAGCACGCTATTTTCCAGTTGTTCGATCAGCTCATGGTTAAACGGGATCGCCAATACCTGCTTGAGATAGTTAAGCAAAAGCGTAAGAGTTTGCGTGGCATCCAATTTTGCCCAACCAGATCCCGGCATTTTTGCCCAAGGCAGTTCTGCTAATTTGATTTTGCCCAGTTTGCTCGCGTAGTGAATCGGTAAAACCAGCACGCCATTTTGTTGAGAAAGATGAACGGCTACCCGTTGCTTGGCGGAATAGTTGCGTTTTAATGTTTGGGGTAGCGATGTCGATTGGTAGTACCATTCCACTTGTTGATTCGGCAGTGCAAATTCTCGTAAGTAACAATTAAGAACACCCATTATCGTGTTGAGTTGGGCCTTCTCGCGATTGAGCTGCACCTCATGCGCGCGCAACTCGCTAGTCTGAGAGGATTGAGTTTGTAACATGTTGATTTCCAAATTTTGAATGGAGAACCAGCGCGATCAAGGTGATTACGCTGACTATCGCAGAAAGTAGGAAAGGAACCTCAAGTAGCCCCAAGCTAGAAATGAAAGAAGCGCAAAATCCCGCCGCCACGCCACCCCATTTGGACATGGCATCAAAGCGAGAAAATACTTTGCCACTGAGTTTGCGATCCAGATTGCTCGCAAGATGCTGATGCAATCCGTGATAGCAACACACCATCGCGATGCCGAAGATAATTCTCGCAGCAATGAGTGCGGTTTCGGACGCAATCAAATGCAAGGCAGAGCTCACGGCAAGCAATGCAAACCCGAGCCACAACGTGCGCAGCGGTTGATGGCGATTCAACCCATCTGACAACACGTGGATTTTGCCTGCCAGCAACAGATAGACGCCATGCGGCAGTGCGTACAAAAAACCGATCCATGCGTGGTGAGTGATGCCATATTGCTGCACAAACGGCGAGAAATAAGGAAAGGTCACCACCATAGAAAACGCAAACCCGAACTGAGCAAAGAAGATCCAACGAATGGCATGCATTGCGTTTTTCTGTGCAACCGGTTTTTCTTGCTGAGATTCTGAGTTTGGCTTTTCGAGGTTTTGGTCGGCGGGTTTATCCGCAGGCAGTGTTAGCGTGATGCCCATAGCAATTAAAGGCAAAACGCATAACCAAAGGTACGCGTTGAGCGGGTTGGTCTCTGACAAGCTCCAGCCGAGCCCTATGGGCGCAACGATCAGCGCCAAGCGAGCAGATAGTTGGGTTTTATTGAGTGACTTGCCGAGTGTTTTGGCTTCTTTAATTTGACTAGATAAGTAGCTGTTCGAGGCGGCCATGGTGCCACCAAAGGTTCCTTGAACAATAAGACCAAACACAAACATGGCGAGGTTGTCTGCCAAGCCGCACAGCGCAAACCCTGCTGCAAGGCCAAGTTGCGCACGCAAGAGTGAGCGGCGGCGACCGTAGCGATCGGCAAAGTTGCCCCAAAATCGCGCCGCCAACGCAGTACAAAACGTAGGTAGGATAAACAATACCCCTGCCCAGTCCGCATCAATGCTTGCGCCTAACGTTGGCAATACGACGGGTAGAAATAGCGGCATACCTAACGCGGCAAACGCAGCGATAAAGTGGCACAACAACACACTGTAGATGAGTTTGGTCATAATCGTTTAACGTACGCTTTTTTTGATGGCTTCTAAGTAGGCGCGTTGCGCTTCTTCGCTAGAAAGCAGTAAGAAGTTCGGAGCCGACAAACCATAGAACTTATTGATGTCGCTCGCGCCGGAGGCCTCTTTCGAGAGCAAACTGCCAGAGCTCAACAAGTACTTGGCGTACAAATCAGGCGCCTCTTGCAGTAACTCGCGTGCCAGTTTTGTCTCTAACCCCTCGCCTTCTAATCTGTTGAGTTGCTCTGCAATGCTTTTGGCCACGATGGCGTAAAGCGATGCTGAAGAGGCAATGCCCTTCGCTGCCATGGCTTCTACAATCGCTGCGATATCCAATTGTAATGTGATGGTGATAAACATCTGACCGAGCGCCAATTCATTGTCGACTTTGATGCGTTGATCGAGCAGTTCATCGCAATCCACTGGAAGTGTTTTTGCGCCGTGTTTTTCGGCGGCATGCTCTGTAGCAAAGTGGAAGCGCTCTGGCCAAATTCGCGCCGCGTCGTTGTCTTTCATCGCGAGCGTCATTTTGCCCTGTTGATCAAATGCAACGATGGCGTTTTGCTGGTTGGACTCTAATGCGATGCCATAACGAAGCCACAAGGTAAGGTGTACTTGGCATAATAAGTCGACGTAATCTTGGAACCACGCCAGCGTATCTTGTTGATAGTACTGCTCCGCCAAATGTTCTAAAAACAAGCGACCGTCAGGCATTGGGCTTGCCAGTGCTGCAACCGGAACTAACGCTTTATCATCGCAATGAGTAAGTGGGTACTCACGTACGATGTACGAGAAGGTTTTATCCTCGCCGACGTGTCCACCGTGTTTTTCGTTGCAATGGAACAAGCGAGTGTTTAAGTCGGCATCCGTTTGTTCAAGGTGGCTGAGTAGACGTTCAAACCAGTGGCCGTCATACAGTGTTGAAGGCTTGATTAAGCGAATGTTTTTCGTGCCTAGCGATCGCATGATCAGCGGAACTTTGATGTGAATATGCGGCGCGTCGTTGACTACCACAGTACGAACGGAAAGCGTTGGCGTCACGTCTAGGTACGTAAACGGCGCTTCTATCATGCCTTCGGGTAAGGTTTCTAAAGAGCGAAGGGTGAGCGGATGCGCAGGGAACAGTACGTGGCTCAGTGTAAAATCAGCAGGAAGCCCAACTTGCTCCATTGTCGGCCAGCAATCAGGTTGTTCGCTGGTTAATGTCACCAGTGATTTTTCAATCGCAATCCAATGCAGAGCAAAGCTTTGTGCGAACTCGGGCGCGTACTTAGCAAGGTCTTCATCGCTCAGACCAAACTTCGCACGCGCAGTTGGATAGTACGGGTGGTCAAGGTAAGAAGCGATCTGGTCGGCAAGCAGTAGCTTTTTATGCCAAGAACCAAGCTCGGATATTGGTTGAGAAATGTGGTCGGCGTGGTGACGAAACGCTTGGTCACACAGCGCTTTGTGTTTCTCTGCGCATTCCAGTTCTTGAAGATACCCCGCCAACAATTCGTGAGAGCTCTCATGCGCCAGTGTCGTTAGTAGCGCAATCCACTCTTGATAATGCTGCTGATGCTCGACTTGGCCATTCCTCTCCACCCACCAACCTAGCGGCGCTTCGCCATTGGTTTGGCCGTAACACCAATGCTGCATGTAATACGTTGGCACAACAGGTAAATAGAGCGTGAAATCCGGATTATCAAAGGTCAGCCAGACTTGCTCGCTTTGAGGAACAATAACCCCTTTTGGTGCGGCGCTACTGAACTTGGCGTTCGATAAAATGCCAAACATGTCTTCGCGCAGGCAAGTATCGATCAATCGTTGGGTTAGGTATAAAGCGTTGTGATTCATGCTGCCACCTCGCGAGTCGGAGCTAGATCGAAATTGCTAAGCGCGTTCTGCAGCGCTTGGTCGAGGTTTCGCCCTGATGGTGAGACAATCGAAATTCGGGCGAGATAATCCTTATTGGAATAACTCTGTTGGAAGTGTTCTCCAGCGGTTTTTAGTACCTGTTGCTGGGTGATGATATCGTCATCGTTTTGGATGAAGGAGGTCGAATCTCCATCAATCACACCGCTGTGCTCCGCAACTACGTAGTGCACGTGCGCTGACCCATGAATTTGGTAATCGCCGTCCAATCTTCGACCCAGATGCAGACCCAAAATCGTGCTAAACCAGCCGAAGTGAGCGAGATTGTTGAGCAAGAATTCGCGGCCATCTCCAATACTGCGGTAGTTAATTTCCACCAGAACCGGGCCATTTTCCGTAATGATAAATTCGCTGTGGCAAACTCCAAAACCAACGCCGAACGCTTTCAGTTGGGCCAAGCACGCTTCTCGGTGAGCAATGCCGTTTGGTCCGTTCCAGTCTGCGGCTGTTTCGATAAAGTAAGGCGGCTCAGAGAGCGACACATCAAAACCGCCGACGGCGATAAGGCGCTCACCATCTCCCAGAGTTTCGAGCGTAACCAACGGCCCTTGAAGGAATTGCTCCACCAGAATGGCGGCGTTTGGGTGTTTTTGCCAAAACGCATCGCAGTATGCGTCGAGCTCGCTTTGGGAGTCACAGCGCTGCACATCTAAACTTGCCACGCCTTCTTTGGGTTTTGCCACGACAGGAAAGGCCATGCCTAATGCCACATTCGAATGGCGGTGCAGCAAACAGCTTTGTGTGTTGGGTAGGGCTTTTTCATTTAACACTTGTCGAGTTAAGTGTTTGTTTTTGGCTTTTAACGTGACAGACCAATCTTTGGATGGGAGGCCAAAAAATTGCGCGCAGATGGCGGTGGAAGTTTGTAAGTGATCACTATTGCTGAAAATAGCGTCGGGTTTTAACTCATTCTCAGTGATGGTTTCGATGATCTCCAAGGGATTGAAGACATCGCACTCTAGAATGGCATCCGGATTAAAGTGACTATCACGACTCGCCAGCTCTAAATGGCTTAGCTTGTGGTCGGTGATAAGAACGACGTGAAGGTCCATCGCTTTAGCTGCAGGCACAAAGCCGTGAGTGACTGCATCGTTAACGACATGACTTACGATAATCATCGTAGATTTCATGAGCTTTCCTAATTTTCTAACATTTTCTTCTAACGTTGATAAAGTCGCTCACGGTCGTCTTCCAATGTGCCTCTCGCGAGATGGAGGGCAGAAGTTTTAGTGTTTATTGTTATTATGTTTGGTTTTTTTTGTTGTTAGTTGTGTTTTTAGGGTAAATAAATATAGAGCATAAAATTAATATTGCAAATAGAAATAATATTTGTTCTTATTTCCATCCGTTGGCTTTATAACAACTAAACGGAATTATGGAATGAATAAATTATTGACCCTGACCCCCTTGGCGGTCGCGATTGGTTCTTCACTAGTAGCACCAAGCGCAGTGGCTTCAGAAGAGACGAACTCAACCTCATCAGCAACTGAAACGATTCAAGTCTTCGGTCATCAGTACGAAGGTTATGCTGAACACATGCCTCAATCAGGCACCAAAACCGATGTGGAATGGCTTGATGTGCCACAAGCGGTATCTGTAGTAACGAAAACAGAAATGCAAGACCGAGGCGCGGTGCGTTTAGTGGATGCGCTAGATGGGGTAGCCGGGGTCAATAACACCTTGGGCGAAGGCAGCCGCGATCAGTTCATGATCCGTGGTTTTGATTCACTCAATGATATGTACCGTGACGGCATGCGAGACGACGGTACGTTGCAGTCTTACCGCAGCTTGGCGAACGTTGAGCGCGTTGAAATTGTGAAAGGCCCGGCGGGCGCGCTGTATGGCCGTGGCTCGGCAGGTGGCATCATCAACTTGGTGACGAAGCGCGCTAACGGCGATAACTTCACCCACGTAAAAGGCAGTGTGGGCAGCAACAGCCAGTATGTTGGTCAAGTCGACAGCTCAATGGCATTTTCTGACAAGGTCAACGGACGTATTAACTTGGAATACCGTCAGGCCGATTCTTACGTCGATCATGTTGATTCGAACGATTTCTTCATCGCGCCGACCATTCGCGTGTTGCCAGCGGACGGTCATACCATTGATATTGACGTTGAATACGCCCATCAAGAATTAGTGCCATATCGTGGTGTGCCATCAAAAAATGGCAAGCCAGTTGATTTGCCAGTGAGTACTTACTTTGGTGGCACGAACGATTATCAGGAGTCGGACAGTCTTCGCGTTGCAGTGGACTACGAATGGCGTTTGAACGATCAATGGGTATGGAACAACCGAGCGGCGTTCAACCATATCGAACTTGAGCAAAAAGGCACGCGTCAGGGCAAAGTGACGGGCAATGAAGTGTCTCAAACCGTGAATAACTTTGGCTACGATCCGCGTACTACAACCACTTTGCAATCTGAGCTGATTTGGGAAACCAACGACAATCAATTGATGTTGGGCGCGGATTTCAACCAAATTGATATCGACCTGACGTTGGCAAGTGACAAAACGCTTCCTCCGCAAAATATCTACAACCCAGTTGTGGGCCCAACACCCGATCCGGGCTTCAAACCATTCCGTGACAATACCACCACAACCACGGGTGTGTACGTACAAGATGTGTACACGTGGGGCGACCTTTCTGTGATCGGTAATGTGCGTTACGACTCGATGGATCTCGAACAGCAAAAAGCTGGCGCAGGAAAGGAAAAATTGGACGATGACAAAGTCAGCTATCGCGCTGGTTTGGTATACCGCATCAATTACGACACATCCGTTTACGCCAGTTTAGCGCGCTCTTGGCAGTTGCCGTACGCAGGCATCTACATCAATCCAAAGTTGGCGGAATTCTTCCATACCGACTTAAAAGAAGTGGGGGCGAAAGCGTACCTGCTGGATAACGCATTAATGTTGAATGCGGCACTGTTCCAGATCGACCAAGAGCAGCCACAAACTAACGTAGACGGCGATGTGATCGACAAAATTGAAGTGCGTCACCAAGGCATTGAGCTAGAAGCTCGCGGCCAAATCACCAAACAATGGGATATCTCTGTTGGTTACAGCTACTTAGACGCAGAAGACAAAGCCACAGGTAAAAAGCCGAACGATGTGTCAGACCACTTGTTCTCCCTTTGGAGCACTTACCAATTGGATGACAACTGGCGTTTGGGTGGCGGCGTGAAATACGTGGGCGATCGTTATGCAGGTAACGACGAAGCCGTCGCACTTGGCGATTACACCACGGTGGATTTGATGGCGGCGTACACCACTGGTCGTCACAAGATCCAAGCGAACGCTTACAACATTTTGGATGAGAAATACATTCTTGGCGCAACAAACGGCACGTCTGGCCTAAACCAGATTGGCTACGGCGCACCAGCCGAGTTCATGCTTAGCTACGGATACCAGTTCTAGGCTCGTTGTGCGTAGTTGGCGCACGTTAGCCGATTTTTGCCTCTTATTGAGGATGTTTTAGCCCCGAGAGCCTACGGGAAATGTTTTGCCCGAGGCTCAATTTCTCGCAAAGGAGACCTTAATGTCTTACCAGAATTTGGACGGTAAAGTGCGTGTACGTGCTGGTTTGTCTACCACTTACAGTGTGCTCGCGATTGCTATCGCTTCTGCCACCTCCATGAGCGCAGTTGCCGCTCCTGCTGAAAAAAACGAAACCACCGTGATGGAAACGGTGGTTGTCACTGGCAGCGTGATTGGCAACTCTGACATTGAAGACGTCAAAGAGTACCCAGGTGCTCGTACCGTCATTACCCGTGATCAAATTGAGAAAACCGCCGCAGGTTCGATTGATAATGCGCTACAGCGCGTTCCGGGTATTAAAGTTCAGGATGAAAGCGGAACGGGCGTATTGCCTAACATTTCCGTACGTGGTTTGAAAGCAAGTCGAAGTGGTCATGCGCAGTTCTTGATGGATGGTGTGCCGCTAACGCTCGCGCCATACGGCCATACTGGTCAGTCTATCTTCCCAGCAACGCTATCGATGCTTGATCGTATTGACATTGTACGCGGTGGTGCCGCAGTGCAGTACGGCCCAAACAACGTCGGTGGTGTGATCAACCTAGTGACTAAACCGATTCCACACACTTGGCAAACTGAAATCAGCAACCGCCTTACCGTGTTTGACGGTGGTGATGCGCCGCTGAATGATTTTTACCTACGCACGGGTGGCTGGTTAAGCGACACATTCGCGCTGCAGTTGGAAGGTAACTTTCTAAAAGGCGAAAGCTTCCGTGAACATTCCGATACGGACGTGAAGAACTTTCAAGCTAAAGCACAGTGGCTACTGAGTGATACTCAAGAGATTCAAGCATTCCTGCAACGTTACGATGCTGAAACGCAAATGCCGGGCGCACTTTCGCCACAAGATTACGAGCAAGATCGTCATCAATCGAAACGTCCTTACGATGATTATGAAGGTAAGTCGACGCGCTGGAGTGTTAAGTACATCCACGATTTGCCATTTGCCGACAGTGCCGAGCTAGAAGTGCTCACGTTTGGTCACAAATCAGAGCGTCTTTTCAAGTGGGGCTTTAACAGTGCGGGTGGCCATTGGGCGGATCCGGCTCTGCCTGCGACGGACGTTCGTACCTCTCCACGTGAATTTACCGTGTACGGCATAGAGCCGAAAATGGCGATGTATTTTGGTGAAGGCAAATCCGTTACCCAAAACTGGATCGTGGGTACTCGTTATGTTAACGAAGACATTGACTACAAACTTACTCAGACTCCAATCGCTGGTGGCGCAACCAAAGTGCCGCGTGATTGGCATTTAGATACGGATGCGTTTGCTGGTTACGTCAGCAACGAGATTGGCTTGTTCAACGACACGTTGAAGGTAACGCCAGGGCTGCGTGTTGAATCGGTTCGCATGACGTTTACCGATCGCGGTAAAAAGCAAACGGCAGACAACAAGGTGACCGAATGGCTGCCGGGTTTGACGGTGGCATACAACGTGACCGATCAGTGGGTAACGTATGCGAACGCGCAAAAATCGCTTCGTGCGCCACAAATTGCCTACATCCGAGGCTTGGGTGAAGAAGGGAGCGAACTGGCTTGGAACTACGAAGTCGGCGCGCGTTACACCCAAGATGCGACCAGTTTTAACGCTGCACTTTATCGCATCGATTTTGAAGACCAACTGCAATGGCAAAGCTCAACGCAGACCTTCGATAACATCGGAAAAACACTTCACCAAGGTTTAGAACTTTCCGCTCGTTACGTGCCTGAAGTTCTACCTGCTCTGAGCTTGGGCGCAAGTTACAACTACCTCGATGCCACGCTTGAAGAAGAAGGTGCGAATAAAGGTAACCAGCTGCCTTACACCTCTAAACATCAACTTGGTTGGGATGCGACCTACGCGTTTTACGGCATGGACACCACGCTGTCGGGCTTCTACTTCAGTGATTCGTATACCGATAACGCCAACACCAGTGCTGAAGACGCAACAGGTGCAACGGGCAAAGTGCCGTCTTACATGGTGTGGAACTTCAACTTAGGTACGGATTTATACAAAGACGACAAAGGCAAGTTACGCATGAATGTTGCGGTGAACAACTTGTTTGACGAGGAGTATTACTTCCGTGGGATTGATACCAGCCCAGTTGGTCGATACCCAGCTCCGGGACGCTCTTACACACTGGATCTGAACTATCAGTTTTAAGCGTTTCGTTCGCCGAGTTTGAAAATAAAAGTCGCCAATTTACCTTGGCGACTTTGCCGATCTTAGGTAATGGAAAACTCTTAGCACTGGAAAAAGCAAGATGAAAAATAAAAAACAATTTACGATCAAACACTTTTCAACCGTTTTGCTGATGCTGTTGAGCTCAGTTTTTATGTCATTTAGCGCATTGTCTCAGGCGCGCAGCGTGCAAGATGAGCAAGGCACTTTTGAGCTAGAAGCGATACCTCAACGTATTGTGGTTTTGGAGTTTTCGTTTGTGGACGCTCTGGCAGCCGTCGATGTCTCACCGGTAGGCGTTGCCGATGACAACGATGCCATACGAGTCATCCCTGCTGTTCGTGCCAAGATCGAACCTTGGCAATCGGTCGGCATGCGCTCACAACCGAGTTTAGAGGCGATTGCGGTGCTCAAGCCTGATTTGATCATTGCCGATTCCGAACGTCATCGCGCGATTTATCAAGATTTGCAGCGAATTGCGCCAACTTTGCTGCTAAAAAGCCGTGGAGAGACATATCAAGAAAATCTCGAATCCGCACAAAAAATCGGCGTGGCAATTGGCAAGCAAGCGCAAATGACGCAACGAATCGAGCTGCACAAACAGACCATGGCGGAGTTCAAACAGCATTTTGCGACACAAGAAACCATTCAGTTTGGTGTGGTTTCCGATAAAGGGATGTGGCTGCATAGCCCGGTTTCTTACGCTGGTGGTGTTTTGAGTACACTAGGCATCCAAAGCCCTCTGGCTCCGTCTGAGCAAAATGCTTATATCCCAACCAGCTTCGAACTTTTACTAAAAACCAACCCTGATTGGTTACTAGTTGGACTTTACTCTCAACCAAATATCGTGGATGAATGGCGCAAAAATCCATTATTTAAGCTGTTAACTGCGGCGAAAAAGCGACAACTGGTCGAAGTCTCTCCGGAGCTGTGGTCATTAAATCGTGGTATGTTGGCGGCGGAAGAAATTGCCCGCAACCTTGAAGCGTTATTGGGGCGCTCATGAGTGCGTCGATAATCTCAGAAAGCCCGACTTCGGTTAGAAAACCGCATTGGAAAGCGAGCTTGTTTGTCTGTGCTATGGCGTTGTGTACGCTGTCAGGCTATACCGCCTCAATGATTGGCTGGTCTAACTTTTCCTTGAGTGTTAATGATCTGACAAGCTATTGGTTTGCGTTTGATGAGGGCAATATGCTTCATCAAATTCTTGCGACGTTGCGCGCTCCTCGCACCTATGCTGGGTTATTAATTGGCGCTTCGCTTGCGGTATCCGGTGTGCTGATGCAAGGGTTAACTCGTAACCCTTTGGCGTCGCCATCTATTCTCGGCATTAATGCTGGTGCGGCGTGTTTTATGGCCTTGGCCTCCATCGGCGTACCATTCTTTAGTCAATTGAACCCCATCATCAACGCAGTATTCGGTGCGCTACTAAGTGGTGGTGCGGTCATGTTGTTGGGTGGTTTTTTTTCCGCGCGTTCTCACCCATTGCGTTTGGTGCTGGCAGGCATTGCCATCAGTGCGCTGCTGATAGGGTTAACTCGTGCGTCGGTAATTTTGGCGGATGACATGGCTTACAGCGTGTTGCATTGGTTAACGGGTTCACTCTCTGCGGTAGATTCTCAGCAGTGGCAGCAACTGTGGCCTTTTGCGACTTTAGGTTTGGTGCTCGCCATGGGATTAGCGCGAAACTTAAATTTACTCGCGTTGGGGGACGAAGTTGCTGTCGGGTTGGGTGGTAACATTCGTCTTACGCGATTAATCAGTGGTTTAGCGGTTGTGCTGTTGGCGGGTACTAGCGTGGCGATTGCTGGGCCAATTGGCTTTGTCGGGTTGTTAGTGCCGCACTTGGTACGCCCGATTGTTGGTCACAACTATCACATTCTCATTCCGGTTTCCGCTTTGTGTGGCGCGGCATTGGTGACGTGGTCAGATGCTTTGTCACGCGCGATTGCCTTTCCGGCCGAAACGCCGGTGGGCGTGATTACCGCACTGTTGGGCACACCTTGCTTTATCGCGATTGCAATGAGGAAATCATCATGATGAATCAAACCAAACTGATAGCACTGCTTGGGCTTTTGCTGATTGCGTCGTCTCTCACGCTGTTTGTTGGCGCGGCGAATCTGTCGGCTCAACAGGTTTTTGCATTGCTGTTTTCTTTCTCTGATTCGGACTTTGTGATTCACCAATATCGACTGCCGAGAATGTTGCTCGCCATTGGCGTGGGCGCTGGATTAGGGCTATCAGGCGTTTTAGTGCAAGGCGTCATCCGTAATCCACTTGCCTCCCCAGATTTAATGGGGATAAGCGCAGGGGCAGGGCTGGCGGCTACCGCTTGCTTGGTGTTGTATCCGAATGCGCCGGTGGCAATGTTGCCGATGGTCGCTATGGCGGGAGGTTTGCTTGCTGCAGGCTTTATTGCTGTTCTGGCTTATTGGTCGAAGCCAACACCTGCGCGTTTGGCGCTGATTGGCGTTGCTGTCAGCGCATTTTTAGCCAGCGGTATCGACTTTCTTCTGATTGTGCACCCTATTGAAATCAACACGGCGATGGTCTGGCTAACGGGCAGTTTGTGGGGACGAAACTGGCAACAAGTGCCGTTTATTTGGAGTGCTCTATTGCTGCTACTGCCATTGGCGTTTTGGCTGGCATGGCGGTTAGATGTGATGGGACTGGGAGAAGAAAGCGCCACTACACTTGGCACGAAACCAAGACAGATCCAAATTCTTGCGTTGATTGCTGCCGTGCTATTGGCGAGCATCAGCGTGTCTGTGGCAGGCACTATCAGCTTTGTTGGCCTGCTTGCGCCGCATCTTGCGCGTTTGCTGTTTGGTCACAATCACAAGTTATTGATTCCTGCTTCTGCAACCCTTGGCGCGCTGTTGGTGATTTGCGCCGATGGTCTAGCGAGAGGCTTACAGCCACCAATTGAGCTGCCAGCGGGTGTGCTGACTTCTGTTATTGGCGCACCATATTTCATTTTTCTTTTGTATCGTTATCGAGGTTGGTAAGCATGTTACGAACGCAGAACTTATCCGTCGCGTACGGCAAACAGACCATCATTCCAGATCTCTCTTTGTCGATTCCTCAAGGTAAAATTACCGCGCTTGTTGGCCCAAATGGTTGCGGTAAATCGACACTATTAAAAACCTTGGTACGCATCAATAAACCAGCTTCTGGCGAAGTGTTGTATGACGATAAACCGCTAAGCAACTACGGCGATAAACGCTTGGCGCGTTCGTTGTCTTTACTGCCGCAGATTCTTGTCAGCCCTGAAGGCATTACCGTCAGAAAACTGGTCGAATATGGCCGCTCGCCTTACCTCTCTCATTGGGGGCGGTTAAGTCAACAAGACAAAGCGTTGGTCGAGCAAGCAATGCAAGATACTGGCGTGATTGAGTTTGCTGACAAGCTAGTTGAATCGTTGTCTGGTGGTCAAAGACAAAGGGCGTGGATTGCGATGGTAATGGCGCAAGATACCGACGTAGTGATGTTTGATGAGCCAACCACTTACTTGGATCTCTCTCACCAAGTTGAGCTGATGAAACTCATGAGGCATATGAACGACAAAGGCAAAACAGTGGTCGTAGTGCTACACGATCTAAACCAAGCCTGCCGTTACTGCGATCATTTGGTGGTGTTGGAAAAAGGTCAGTTAGTCACGCAGGGAACGCCGCAAGAGGTACTGACAGAAGGCATGTTGGCATCGGTGTTTGATTTACAAGCGAGAGTATTTAACGATCCAATCTCAGGCACGCCGATGTGTGTGGCGGTGTAGGTCTTACGTCTTTCGAAAGCTATCTGCAATAAAAACGCTGAGCCATAAAAACAAACCCCGCTAGTAACAAAGTTGCTAGCGGGGTTTGTTGTTTTTAAGATCGTTCCTAACGTGGCGTTTAAGCCAGTTTAAACGTCGCTACTTTCGAGTTGAGATCCTCTGCTTGCGATTTCAGCTCAGCAGATTGATTCATCGATTCTTCGGCACCAATCACCAAGTGATCGGTCACATCTTTAATGGACGTGACGTTTTGTGTGATTTCATTGGTTACGTGCGTTTGCTCTTCGGCTGCGGTCGCGATTTGCGTTGCCATATCGCTGATCAACGCAACGGCCGCGTTGATTTCATCCAGAGCCAGTGCTGCGCGATCGGCATCTTCCACTGATCCTTGGGCAAGTTGAGAGCTTGTATCCATGATGGTCACAGCGCGTTGTGTGGTCTGTTGCAAAGTCTCGATCGTCGAGCGAATCTCTTCGGTTGAGGTGTGTGTGCGTTGTGATAGCACGCGAACCTCGTCTGCAACAACGGCAAAACCGCGGCCTTGTTCACCTGCACGCGCCGCTTCAATCGCCGCATTCAGAGCCAGTAAGTTGGTTTGCTCTGCGATGTCTCGAATCGTTGATAGCACGGTTGAGATGTCTTGCGCGTGCTGGTTGAGCTCGCCGATGACAACGCTCGCTTGGTTGACTTCAGAAGACAAATTGTTGATGGACGATTTGGAGTTGATCACCAGTTCATGACCATTTTGTGTGCTCGATGAAGAGTCTTGTGCGGCTTTGGCCGTCTGCTCTGCATGCGCTGCAATCTCTTGCGTTGCCGATGCCATTTCGGTCACAGCGGTCGCCACCATAGTAATTTCTTGTTGCTGATGGTTCAGATCAGAAACCGACTGATTCGCGCGAGTCGTGCTCAGCTCCGATTGTTGGCTCAGTTCTTCCGCTTGGTGACGAATGTGACCAATAAGTTGCTGCAAACTTTCAACGAACTGGTTGAAGTTTTCAGCCAGTTCACCAACTTCGTCACGGTTTTCTACTTTGATGCGTTGAGTCAGGTCGCCGCTACCGTTGGCGATTTGCGCGAGCGCATTCGAAACATTGTAGAGCGGACGGAACAAGATGTTACATAACAGGTTAAACAAAGCCACACAGATAACGACGACGATAGTGGTTGCGATGATTTGATCCCAAACAGCATCGTAAAGTGGGGCAACCAACGAGTTTTGATCTAACACTGTGACCGTTGTGAGTTTGGTGCCCTCAATATGGCGCGCGTAAACCACATATTCGGTGTTGTTAATCGAGACACGACGCTCTGTGCCGGAACGTGCGGCAGAGGTAATATCGCTGTTGTTTAGGCCCAGCTTGCTAACAGGTTGATTCAGCAGCTTACCGTCGTTATGGGTGAAAATATTGCCCTGATCGTTGGCAATAAACATATAGCCTTCACCCGGCAGGATCACTTGGTTGAGGCTGTTTAAAATATCTCCAATTTCGACATCCGCACCCAGAACGACGGTTTGACCATGTAGTTGCAGGGCTTTACCGAGCGACACGACGTTGGCCCCCGTGGCCGCTGCGACGGTTGGGTTATCCATAAAGACTTTCGATGGATTGGCAATGGCGTTGGTGTACCAACCCCATTTGCGTGGGTCGTTATTACCTGGTGGCAAAACCACCCCATTGGCGTTGTCTTGTGAGCCGTCTGGGTAAGCGAGAAAGACGTTATCAAACGCGCCAGAGTCTCGGACTTGTTTCAAGTGCGTAACCAGAGAACGCTTCTCTGAATCGGAAGAGAGTGACGTCAGTGCTCGCTCTTTTGAGAGTAACCAGTCCTTTACGTATTGATTGTAAGATGCGCTGGTGCTCTCTAGTCGTTGCGCGACTTCGACATCCAGTCTGTTTAATGAATCTCGAAAAGACAGCCCTTCTACCAGCACTCCCCCGAGAATGATGGCAGCACTGGCAGAGATTGCCAGTTTGTTTTTTAATGATAGATTTTTGAACATAAAGCGAATAATAGATCTTTGAATAATAGTTGTTGTGTTTTTATTCTCATCAGGACTCACCGAGCCGTTGAATATGAAGCAGAAAGTCAGATTCGAATCTGTTCAATAATTATATTTTATTGCTCAAAATAAATACTGACTCCATGTCGCGATTTTGAGTTTTACATCAAATAAGAAAAAGGCTTTTAAGCTGTGTTATTTATCTATTTGTAAAGTAAGGATTTGTCTATTTTTGTAAATGATAATTGATTTCATTAAAAGGTGATTTACGTCACGTTTGAGTAGTAAATAATCCATTAAAAATGTGAAGGTCATCGAACGAGGATTATATTAATCGGCTTAATCATTGTTATGGGCAATAGTTATGCGCAGTATATTGTTAGTCCCCGCGTTATTACTGTCAGGGTGTGCTCTGACACAACAATCGACGCCGATTCAGCCTGACGCCAACTGGCATGTCGACCAGTTATCGAACGGTATGAAATACCATCTTTACCCAACAAAAGACCAAGAAGTATCGGTCCGTTTGGTTCTGAATGTCGGCTCATTCCAAGAAGAAACCAATCAAAAAGGTTACGCTCACTTTGTTGAGCACATGGCGTTTAATGGCAGCACGCATTTTACCGGCAACGACGTTGTTAAACTTTTCGAGCAATCTGGTGGTAGCTTTGGTGCCGATATCAACGCCTTTACCACTTATCAGCAAACTTCTTACCAACTTGATCTTGCCAATAATACAAAGCTGGAAGATGCCCTGAAGTGGATGAGAGATATCGGAAACGGACTTCAGTTTGCTCCTGAACAAGTAGAGAAAGAAAAAGGGGTGATCCTTGGTGAATGGCGACGTGCTAACCCGGATGATAAGTCCTTTTCTATGCATGCTTATCAAGCGTCGATTGAAGGCACTATGTATGGTGAACACGACCCAATTGGTACTCGCGAAGCGATTCAAAATGCCTCATCAAGCAAGCTAAAAGCGTTTTACGACAAGTGGTACCAACCACAAAATGCCGAGTTGGTTGTGACCGGTAATATCGACGTGGATTCACTGTCCAATATTATCGAAAACAAATTCTCGAACTGGGAAAGCACCTCGGATACCGTAATAGAGAAGCGCCGCGATATTCGAGTGAACAACCAAAACCGAACCTTGCCAAGTAACACGATGGAATCACCAAGCCTTCATTTAGTGATTGAGCGTGGTCTAAGTGGCAGCACTACGATTGAACAACAGCATCAAGTGTGGCGTGATGAAGTCGCAACACAGCTAATTCAACAACGTCTGATTCGTGTACTTAATGATGCCGCTGAACCTTTTCAGTATGCTTATGCCCAGCCTTACTACTCCAACTACCAGCGCATGATGTCGGCAGGTATTTCGTTTTCGCCTGAGCGTCGTGAACAAATGCATCAAACTTTCATCAGCACGTTGGCGTCACTGAGAGATTATGGTGCGACCCAATCTGAGTTAGAGAGCATCATGTCAAATTGGCAAGGTGAGCTCGCAAATATTGATTCAGACTGGGACCAACGTAAGCCAAACAGTTATGCAGAAGCACGCGTTTTCCAAATTGACCAAGGCAGTGTGAGTCAACCAAAAGAGAGTTACGCCCAGAGTTTGTCTGAATTCATCAACAACGAGAATCTAGAGAGCATTAACACGCAATTGAATGCCTTGTTGTCTGAGCAACCAATCTTTGTTATTGGGTTGGGGAAAAGTGAAACGTCAGCTCAGTTCAATGATGTATTTACCGATCTATACAGTGCCTACCTCCAAACTGGCGAAAAACCGTTAGAGATGTATGACAAAGTGGATGGATTCTTACAGCCTACTCAAGAAGGTACCATCACCAGCATGCGTCAGGAAGCGGGTGGCTTTCAAGTTTATACGCTATCAAACGGTGTCGAAGTGTGGTTCCAAAAAGATGCCAAAGCGGGTGGTCGAGCTTATATTTACTATGCGAGCCAAGGTGGTAAAGCCGCCGTTGAACCAGCGTTATATGCTGCGTATGAAATCGCTACAACGACGGCGATACGCAGTGGGTTAGGGGCATTTTCTGGTTCAGAGTTAGACAGTTACTTACGCAAAAATAACATTGCGCTTAGCGCGATTCTTGATGCGACCAGTCACGGTTCACAAATTACCGCGCCAACAACGCATTTAACTTACGCGTTGAATGGACTATACAATCTAGCGACGGAGATTAAAGTCGACGAGCGCCAGATGGCGGCAGCGAAGCAAGAGTTTAAGCAGCAGAGCGGTGCTTTTTTTGAATCACCGATGGGAAAACTGATTCAAAAAGCAAACGGCAATTCTTATTTGCCGGGTAGTCGTCATCGTATCGTGTCCAGTGACGATGTAGAGCAAGTGACTTCCGAGCAAATATTGGCGGTGCATGAGCAACTTTTCAAAACCAATGATGGTTTTAAGATGGTTATTGTGGCAAATGTCGAGCCGGAAGAAATTACGCCACTCTTGCGTAAGTATGTGGCCTCCATCGAGATGAAACCGGGTCGTTCGATTGATTACCATGTTGCGTTCAACACCGACGTGCCGGCGCGAACAGTCGTTGCGGATGGTCATGAACCTTCATCCTTGTATGTAATGCGTTTGACTAACACGAACGATTACCAACGTACGGCAAGGGATACGGTTATCGAAGATATTTTGCAACGTATCAGTAATGCGCGTGTCTTGGATATTGTGCGAGAAGAGTCTAGTCTCGATTACAGCCCAAATATTTACACCGTGACGCAAGATCGCGAACCAATCTCTGATTGGCTCTTGGAATCTCAAGTTGAGCCCGAAGACGTGGCAGTTTTAGATAGCAAGTTAGGCAAAATGTTTGATGACTTGGCTTCGAACATCACGCAAAAAGAGGTGGATACGGCAGCGAAGCAATTGGCGGTAGCGATGCAAGGATTAGATGATAACCCTGCTCAGCGCGCATGGTCGTATACTCGCTACTTAGTGCATGATTACGGCGTCGATGTGTTACTTGACGTTGAGAAAGCGGCTAAGAGTGTGACATTAGAAGAAGTGAAAGCGTATGCGAAAGCGGCTTTTGGTCCACAAGCAAAGCGCTCGGTGATGATTTTAAACCCGGCCGAATAATCACTGTAGCTTCTGACGAAGCTTGTGTCTCTAGTAATAAAAAAGACGGCGTGAAAGCCGTCTTTTTTATGCACTTTAACCAAAGAGTTTACGCTGATTTACGCGCAGGTCGCTTTTCATTGTTGGTATTGTTTTCTTTCGTGCTGGCGTTCTCTTGAGCCTTCCCTTTCAGTGTCACCACTTCTTTTTCAGGTAATTCGGCCGCTTCACCAAAGAATTTACCACCCGGTTCGATGCTGAGGTTATTACTCCAGATCCTCCCACTTACACGTCCCTTGGCAAGTACTTGAATGTGTTCTGCGTGACAGTTACCATCCATCATACCATTGATGATCAGTTGCTTAGCGTAGATCTCACCGTTTACTCGGCCGCTTTCTGCAACGACGAGAGTGCCTTCTACATTAATTTGACCATCGACGATGCCATCAATCTGGACATCGTTTTCTACTTTGAGTTCTCCGCTAACAGCACAGCCTTTGGCGATGAGAGTTGAAGCTGCTGAGCTACTCGTTGTTCCACGGTTTTGATTAAAGATTCCCATCGTATTCTTCGCTCCTTAGTAAAAATGTCTTCGAAATCATTGAGGCTCCAATCGACAAATGGCTTCGGATTCAGTGCTCGCCCAACAAAACGCACCTCGTAGTGAAGGTGAGGGCCAGAAGAGAGCCCACTGTTGCCGGAAATTGCAATCAGTTGCCCTTTTTTGACGAACTGACCGCTTTTTACTTTGAACTTTTTCAAGTGCGAATAAGAACTCGAAAAACCGAAAGAATGTTGCAGCCTGAGGAAGTTACCAGAGCCTTTATTGCTGCGGCGGGTGACTTCCACAACCCCATCTGCTGGGGCATAAACCTTAGTACCGGTATTCACGGCAAAATCGAGCCCGCGATGCATCTTAGCGACTTTCGTCACCGGATGAATGCGCTTACCGAAGCGAGAAGAGAGCCGCGCTTTACCGACCGGAGACCCGCTTGGTATTTGGTTTAACAACACCATGCGAACGTTCGACGTAATCGCCGCCGCATCAAGTCGGGCATCCAAATTATCCGTGGTAGTATGTTCTCCAACTCCAAGGACTTTCTCTAACTCTCCCAAACGCTCCGAAACAAGTTGTACTCGTTCTTCTCGCTCTGAGAGATCACTTTCCAGCTCGGATTTTAATGCTTTCAGTGTGCTGAGCTCTTCACCCATAGTGCGCGAATGTTCTGTCAATTCAGCTTGTTTTAACGCGGCATTATCGACGCGAGTGTACAAGTGATGAATTAAGATCGCGGTTGCGGCCAGAGCAATGACAAAAAAGCATAAAAACGTTTTTAGATTGCGTTGCATCCTTTTACTGAAGTACCAATGTCTGGAGCCATTGATGGTTGATATAGAGATCGTCAACTGGTCTTTCATCGTCTTCTACTGCTCGTATCTGGTATACGTCTCGTCACTGAGTTAATGGGAATGTAAGGAAAACGAACGGGGACCGCTAGAGGCAAATTGGAAAGAAGTGTCAGGCCGTGAGGCGTTTTCAGATATTAGATAAAAGACTCAATAAAGATTTAATATCCTAGCGCTTTTGGTCGTAGTTACTCCAAATCGCTTTATTGAACTGAAGATTTTGATTTGTAAGGTGGTTATCCGAGAAATTAGATTGTGAATATTGCCAATAGCATCCTCACGCAATTCAACTTACTTCACGGTTTACCTTATAAATGTTGGATAATTTATCAAACCGACATTCATTATATCGATAACTTGTTTATGATAGCGGTCGATATAAAAGTGCTATTCAAAGGCTTTAAACCTAAGCGTGATATTTCGCTTAGGAACACATAACTATGACAACGGAGTTGGTCGTGAAAAAACTACTATTGGCTACAGCAGTGGTCGCAGCTGCAGGGGGCGCTGGCTACCTGTACCAAAACAATACTACCTCGAGTGATTCAGTATCACTACTTTCGCAAGTTCCTGTGGATTCGCTCATGGTGACGTATCAGACGGAACCTTTTAATCATTATAAATACATGAATGCATTTGGCACGGCTAACCAAGGCTCGATTGCTGAACTTTTTGCCGATGAACCACTTTCTCCACAGCAACAGTTTGCCGTTAACTTGTTTGATGGATATCTGGAGAGCGCAGCATCGCCAGAAACGTTAAAAGCCTACTTAGGTACCGGAGAAAATATTAACCCTGTGTTGTACACAATCGGTATGGTACCAGTGTACAAATTGAAGATTGAAGACCCTGCCGCGTTATGGAAAACATTGGATCACGAAGAGCAGATGAGCGGTGCTAAGCACGAGCTGGTTAAACTCGGTGAAGTTGAGTTTCGTCGTTACGAGATGACAGATTCGGTTGACCCGCAAGATGGCATTGGCTTGGTTGTTGCCGTGGTTGACAACGTACTTACGTTAACGGTTGATATTCCGCAACTGGGTGTTCAAAACCCGCTTAAAATGGCATTGGGACTTGAGTCACCAAGTCAAAACATTGCGGAGAGTGGACGCCTAACGGCGTTGCAGGCTAAATACGGCGAAAACAATAACTCTTTCGGTTACTTTGATCACCGTGAATTGGTTAAAGGTTTGACGACGAAAGATGGCAATATCTTTGCGCGTCAAGTCAGCATGCTGGATGCCATTGATCCTGAGCCGACTATTCAGGAGATGCGTTCACCAGCCTGTCATACTGAACTTACTCAAGTTGCAGAAAACTGGCCTCAATCCGTCGCATTTGCGGAATACAAGTTGAAAGGCGAGCAGGCATTCATTAAAGGTGCTTTTGTTGTTGAATCGAAAAATAAAGTGATTTTAGATGCGCTTAAGTCGATTCGTGGCGTTTTGGCAGAATCGAACAATGATAAGAGCTTCTTTAGCATGGCGCTTGGTTTAGACATTAATACGCTAGCGCCATCGATTGGTCAGATTTGGAGCGACTTGACTCAGCCTCAGTACCAATGTTCTTTATTGACACAAATGCAGCAAGAGATGGGTGGCCAAAACCCAGCCGCAGCCGTGAGCATGGGCTCCGGCATGGTTAACGGCCTGAAAGGATTAAGCCTGCAAATGTTTGATATCCACGTTGACACTAATGCTCAGCACGGTGAAGTATTTAGCCAGCTAGATGGTATGTTGTCTCTATCTGCCAATGATCCAATGATGCTGATTCAAACCGCGCAAATGTTTGTCCCTGAACTTGCTCAATTACAAATTCAGCCGGATAACCAGCCAGTTAATGTCAGTGACCTGCTAGAAATGCACACAGGCTTGAAGATGGATGTGTTTGCTCGCTTAAACGAAAACCATTTTACGCTCTACAGTGGTGAGAATGCCGAAGACGCGAGCAAAGAAGTGATGGCACAACCACTTTCTCCAAATGGCTTGTTCAGTTTTGACTTCGATTCAGAACGCATTTTGGAAGTGTTGGAAAGTGCGTCAGCCGTGACTGGTGAGCCGTTACCTGATGATGTTATGAAAAGCTTACAAGGCGAGCTTGTTGGTGGTATGACGATGGATGTAACAGATCAAGGTATTGGTTTTGAGTTTGATTACCGTGGTGCGACCAAACCCGTGACGGTTGCACAGCAGTAAAACATCGAGTAGAAAAAGGCGGCGCAGTGCCGCCTTTATTTCATCGTAGAACTCAGGTTTGTTTACCATCGAGTCGGACGTTCATCAAGACTATGACTGCAACCAAACAGGGTTACTCCAGGCCGTGCTGCCGTCTTTATCTTCGACTTCTAAACTTATCCATCCCTCTGCGTCGCTAGGTATAGGTAGCGACAGCTCTATGCGTTGAGTATCAGCTTTCGGGTTAATCGTCAGGGTATTCAGCACGTTGCCGCCTTTACCGATCAATCGAATTTCTTTTAGACCATCGGCTGCAACGACGTGGATGTCCCACGTATCGCCAGCTGTTGCTGTTTCACCAAACATAATGTTTTGCGGATAAAGAATAGGGCCTTGTGTTGCGTAGCCATGGCCGGCTTTAAGTGCTTGCGCAAACTTCGACGGCGTTAGCTCGCCATCGACTCTTGCCATCATTCGAATCTGCCCCGTGAGTTGGTTCCACGCATCGTGGGTGTCGGTTCCCGCCGTAAAGTACATTGCTTCACCTTGATCCCAGAGTTTATGCGCTTTCTTCAACGTTGGTTCATTGTCTACGCGCGCATTAAGCTCCATAAGGTCGAAGCGATCCGTTTTACCACCAGGGACTGCATTTTTAGCGATGTTCGTAAAGTAGCCATAATCGTTGTATGGATGGTTCATCGGTACGACTTCAGCCCCCATCTCATGTACGGCGTCAAGTAACGTGTGAACGTCAGCAGTGCCAGGATCGACCTTTAGATCGGCGCCATTATCGATAGGAAATGGATTCATATGTCCCCATGATGGCGAAACTTCGATCGACGGGATGAAAGGCACGCCACGTTTCGCAGATAGTTCTGCAAACGTTTGGTGGTTAATGGTTGAGTCATGATCGCTAATGAAAGTCAGATCAAGATCCGTTGCCAATTGAGCACGCACAACAATTTCTGGCGGAGTAACGCCTTCCAACACGTTGCCATGATGGTGTAAATCTGCGCCATACCAATGCTGACGGTTAGGAAACGTCACTTGAGGCACTTCTACTCGTTGCTTCGTCGTTTTACCGGACGTTAGGGTTACGTCTAATGTTTGGGTTTTAGCTGTAAAACCTCCACCAGAGTTGATACCTAATTTGTATTGACCGGGTGCCAGTTTTAGCTCCGCATGACCTGCAGGCAGCAGATCGGTAAAGAAGGTGCGTTTACCCAAAAATTCAACCGGTGGCGCTTGACCTTCAAGGATGGTGATTCTCGCATCTTTGGCCAGACCTGATGTTGCCTCTTCAACTTGAAGTGAGAGAGTTGCTGGGCGTTTTAGAGACGTAAAATCGAGTGTTTGCTCGCTATTTCTCGCCACTTGAATCGATTGCAGCTCGCTGTTTGCGTGACCAGTCGCTGTGCCGTAGATTTGGTACTCACCCTCAGGCAGCGCCATGCTGTACTGGCCATCTTTGGCCAATGTCCAGGCATAGGGTTGTCCTTCTTTTTCGATCATCACGATAGCATCTTCAGGAACACGACCATTATCTGCGCGTAATTGGCCGTTGATGGTGCCTGTCGCTTGTCCTAGTCGGTCAGCTTCTGCCTTGACAATGGGGGCCATGTCTCCATTTGGAACCACTTGTAATCGGGATTGGAAAGTGCGGCTTTCTCCTGCTTTCAAGGTATGCCCTAGGTACATATCACGACCATTGTATTTGACGCGATCAAAATAAGGAGCATGAAGTGCAAAGGCCCAGTCTCGATCATAAGCGACCATGCGATCGGCGAGGGCATGGTCGGCCATGGATTCTTCTTTCCCTTCCAACCCCGGCACGGCAAATTGGTAGCCAGTGTCTGGCCAAATGGTGTGCCCTGATTCTAACGCGAGATCTTTTTTACCTTGGTTGGTCATGACCGTTTTAAGCGCAATTGAGTCAGATCCAGAAGCGAGTGTATACCATGTTGTGATATCAACGTTATCGAAGTTGCGGCTCACTTTAATGACCGCTTTATTGTCGCTGTCTTCGATAATTTCAATGGATTTGCGATCATTCGGCCATGCGGACCAGCTGTTAGGAATGAAGTCAGCAAAGGCAACACGGTCAAGGTCTACTTTGCCATTCTTTACTGCTGCCAAATCGACTAATGTTCCTCGCGGTACGCCCCATGGTGGTGCGGATTCAACAGCGAGAGCGAAGGCGACATGTTCGTTTTGAACGGTAATGTCTTGAGCGTGTGTAGCTTCGCCATCGGGGATCGTGGTCTTTCCTTGTGTGATACTCACTCCCGCATTCGCTGAAGTTCCAAGCAAAAGGCCATAGATTAAAGTTGCCACTGCACTTTTTGAAAAATTATGCATGAAGACACTTCCTTTTTTTCATGATTTATTATGTGAGTTGTCGATGGCATTGTGCGTTAACTTGATTAGACGTTCAATTAAAAAAGCGAAAGAAATGAAGAGGTCAACTCGTTGCTATTATTGTTTTACAATTGATTTATGAATCTTAAGTTTTGATTTTAAAGGTCTTTTGTTGTTTAATTTGTTTTTGTATAGAGCAATAAAAATATTTAGAACACTAATTATTTTGGGAGAGGTGTGAACGATTTTTGGCAGCATTGAGCAAACAAAATGATAACAATTACACTGTATATGTGAGAAAAAAGGTCAAGATAGTTCTGAGAACGCATATAATATTTTGAGTTAAATTTGACTTTTTATTCTTTATGTTTGGGTTTTTATTTTATCTCTGACTAAAAGGCCTTTAATAAAGATTAGAGCAAACATAGAGACACTATGTTTTTTGAGTGAACTATATACGGTGGCAATATGTCGAAAACATATCAATTGATTGCTTGAGGTTTAGATGGGGTTTATTCGTAAATATAAACTGAGCATAGTTTTGTTTTTGAGTGGTGTGGCATGTTTAATTGCGTACCACGCTCAAGGCTCTTACGTAGATGAAAATGGCTTATTAGTAGAGTCATTTGGGTTTATCCCTTTGTTTTGGCTCTTTTTGGGGTTAGCCTTCGCCTCTTTTGTGGGCTCTTTTGTCAAACACCGTAATCGTAATTAAAGAGCAAACGTGAAGTTTACTCCTTTATCTGAGGATGGGAGTATTGCTGATATTTTGGTAACTCTTTCCTTAGATTACTAAATGTTGCTCGTGCACTTTGTTTTGATAGTTTGTTGATTAGCCAGATTGGCAAAAGGCCTCCGGGGTCAGCAAACGCTTTGTAGTCAATGAGTGTCGTGCCATTAGTGAGCTTTTGTAATTCCCAAGTTGCATCAACCGAACGAATGCGAACATAGCCCTTTTGTTCAGCAAGATATGAGTCTGGTGCGCTTTTGATTTTTATCGTGAACCCAAGTTCATCGACCCAATATTTAGAGTAGGTGAGCATATCACGATTTTTTGCAGGCCATGGCGCTGTAAATCGGGTATAAACGATGTTTTCGGTGGCTGATATTTGATTTAAAACCCGGCTATGACTGGCATTGTCAATCCAGTTCGGGATATTGTCACTATCTTCTAATAGCGTTAAAAATGCGCCATAGCTGGTGGGTGTGAACATCCGAGCACGAATCTCAACTAAACCGCCGGTATGCTCTCGAGAGTAGATAGTGATTCCGTTATCGTCACTATCAAATTGCCAGTACTCGTTGGCTTTCGCGGCGGTGCCAGCGGATATAAAAGTGGCGAGTAGTAGCACGCCAATTCGTAAATGCAACATCATGTTAGTACCCGCCAACTTATCCTTAGTTAAAGCTTATACGATGTGTTCTTAATTATAAGGACAATAGTAAGTCTTTTCGTTACTGTTCTGAAGGTTGATCTGCTCCAAAACCTCGTTGAATATTGGTGAGCGTTATGGCTGCAAACACCGCAATAACGATTGATAGATGCCAGGCTTGGCTTAAACCAAGCTGTACCAATGTTAAGCTGACCAATGAGGATACGATCATTTGTCCACCTCCAGACATGGCTGCTGCAGCACCAGCCTGCTTTTTGTAGGGTTGCATTACCATGGCTTGCGCGCAAGGTAGGGCAATGCCGTTACCTAAGATCATTAATAGTTGCCCCAACATTAAATACAGCGGTTCTACCGGGCAGAAGAACAACCATATTGCAGCACTGAGATGCAGGAATGGACTACAAAGTAGCATTCTTTTGTTGCCGATAATTGGCCTTACTCGGTTACAAATCGTGGTGCCGCCTAACATACCTAAAGCGGGAATGAGTGCCCACATTGCGTATTGATCGGATGTCATGCCAATTTGGTCTTGCATGATAAATGGCATCACGGACACGGTCGTTATCATCAGGCTGAAGTTTAACCAACTGATGCTGGCAAAACTCATAAAGTAACGTGACGTCACCAAGTCTCGATACTGGAAAAGCATGTTGCGTGGTGACGGAATAACAGATCGTTTCGCTATGGTTTCTGTAAACTTAAAGGCGATGATTACCCAAGCGAGTGAGACATAACCTAGCAGTGAAATGAACACCATACTCCAACCAAAGTGGAAGTTGATAAAGCCGCCAATCACAGGCGCAATGAGTGGCGTGATCGAAGCTGCCATAGCGATATAAGACATGGCAACAGGGAGCTCATCACCGCTAAATCTATCTCGAGTCGATGCTCTCGCGAGTACCGCGCAGCATCCAGTTCCTAAGCCTTGTAGAAAACGCCCCATCACCATGCCTGTGAAGGTGTCACTGAGGAAAATGATCATTAATAGACCAGACATCGCGATGAGCAAACCCGTCAATAGTACTTTTTTTCGACCCAAAGCATCCGATACCGGACCGTAAATGAACTGAGAGGGACCA
The DNA here is from genome assembly GCF_053890955.1 of Vibrio sp. JZG120. NCBI lineage: Bacteria > Pseudomonadati > Pseudomonadota > Gammaproteobacteria > Vibrionales > Vibrionaceae > Vibrio > Vibrio sp. JZG120. Next base: position 212,838 of record NZ_JBSRRK010000002.1, on the reverse strand, counting down.
AAACCGAGTAAGTAAATACTCACAAGCAGTTGGGCTTGATCAAGGGAGATAGAAAAGTCTTTTGCGATCCATGGCAAAGAGGGCATAACAAGCCCCATGCTCAATTGGCCAACACTGATAATAAGACAGGCGAGTAAGATAGTGCGAAAGTTGATTGGGCGACTCATGATGGATCACCATCAGAATAACCTCTTTGCTTTCGTGTTCTGAGGCAGCCTTCATCATCCACTTCATTTAACTTAGATTTGACGCGTTTTACGGTAGATAGGCTGACATCACACTGCTCCGAAACACTCTTCAACGTATAGCCTTCTAACAGCAACGTTGCGATCTGTTGGTGTTTAGTTTTGTCTGCTGGGCGTCCGCGAAATTTCTGTTTCCACAAATCTGGTTGATCTTTAATGGCTTGCCGTCCTTGCTCTGCGGCAAACAGGCGATGTTCAGTCTGCACTTTTCCATATCCAGATAACACGGTGAGTAGCGTTTGAGTTTGAACAGAATCCGGTTCAAATGTGAGTGGTTCACAAACGGTTTTCAGTGTGACCCCTTTTGCTAGTAATACTTTTATTGTATTTAACGCCTGACTAAAATCTCGACCAAATGCCGTTAGCCACCAGAGCACAATCGTATCACCTGCTTTGACGATATTGAGTAGCTGTTGGAAAGCTTCTCGTTCTGCTGGAGGCATGCAACCGCGAACCTTATCCTCAAAATGTTGGGCGTCAGGCACGAACGCTTTTAGGACACCGAGGTGCTCTTGATAAGCTCGATTCTTTGGCGAGTAACGTGTGTAAAGATAAGTAGCCATATGGACTATACGCCTTTTTAATTTGGTTCATATACTGTAATGGCTCATAAATATACAGAGGTTCATTAATGCTTACAACACTAAATGGACCCGAAGTCGTTAACGGACTTCGGGTCTTTTACTATTAAAGTCGTGTATATAAGCTTTCAGGGCTATTGCTCTATGATTGCTCCAATTTCGGCTGGTAATGCAAAATTACCATCGAAGTAGGTGATAGCAAAACCTCGCCTTCAGCATGTCCTGGATTGAGGTTACGTACGTTTGTGTCGCAGATCGTTACCCATTCTTGCTTTCGCTCATTAGGGAGCTTAAAGCGCGCTGTAGCGTTAGTTTGGTTGATGAGATAGACCAGCTCTTGTCCTTCTTTACCGATGCCAAGGTGAAGTGCGACAGAGCTTAAACGGTTCCAATCATCATGCTCCATTAAGCGACCGTCTGTTCGGCGCCAGAAAATGCGGTTGTTATTGCGGTTTTCGCCACTGAAAGCTCGGATAAATGGCACCATGTATTGATTTCGGTTGGCGACCATTTGTGACATCCACGTTTTGAAATGTTGCTTACGCTCCGTTTCTCCCCAGTTAAGCCAACTGGTTTCGTTATCTTGGCAATAGGCATTATTGTTACCGCCTTGGGTGTGAGACAGCACGTCAGCAGTGAGGATGTGTGGGATTCCAAAAGCAAACAGCAAGCTGGCAATAAGGTTGCGTTTTTGCTTCTCACGCGTGGCGATGATCATCAGGTTTTCCGTCTCGCCTTCGACACCGTAGTTTTCTGAGCGATTGTCACCGTGGCCGTCGCGATTTTCTTCGCCATTAGCTTCGTTATGTTTGTGCTTGTAAGACACTAAATCTTGCAGTGTGAAGCCATCGTGATACGTGATGTAATTCACCGTGAGTTTGTATGGCCAGTTCGCTGCACTATAAATGTCACGAGAGCCCATTAATCGAGTGGCAAACTCTTTTAAATAGCCTTGATCACCGCGCCAAAAACTGCGGGAAATATCACGCAGTTTGTCATTACACTCGTTCCAGCCAAATGGAAAGTTACCCACTTGGTAGCCATTTGGACCAATATCCCAAGGTTCGGCAATCAATTTGGTTTCACGCAAAATTGGGTCTTGCGCGACGGCTTTAAAGAAAGCCGCTTCTGGGTTGTAATCATCGCCCTGTCGACCTAACGTTGCAGCCAAGTCAAAACGGAAGCCATCGACTTTAAATTCGCTAACCCAGTAGCGCAATGTATCCATTACAAGGTTTAAAGCGGGTTGATAGGTGAGATCGACCGTGTTGCCACAACCAGTGTAATTTGCGAAGTGGTTGCCATGTTTGATGTAAAAACGGGAATCGAGCGCTTTCAGGTTGAAAATTGTAGGCCCTTCCCCCCCCTCTGCGGTGTGGTTGTAAACTACGTCGAGAATCACTTCGATGCCGTTTTTGTGCAGTTCTCGAATCGTTGTTTTGAGCTCTGTGACGGCGTCTTTTTCTGCATAGCGCGGATCAGGCACCATAAAGAGATAAGGGTTGTACCCCCAATAGTTGACCTTTTCCATCTCTAGTAGGTGAGGCTCATGCATGCACGCAGCGACAGGTAGCAATTGCAGCGTGTTGATGTTTTGCTGTTCATAAAAGGCCAGCATTTCAGGTGACGCTAGACCTAAATAGCGCCCCTTCAGTTTGTCCTCAACTTCTGGGTGGAGTTGGGTAAGCCCTTTGACGTGTGTCTCAAACAACACCATCTCTTCTCTGGGTATACGCGGATGATCCGTATCTTGCCAGTCAAAATTATCTTCGATAACGATGCACTTCGGCATATCGAAACTTTTGGCTGGAGAGTAGGGAGGGTGGTAGTGGAGGGCTTTATCAATTGACTTTGCGTAAGGGTCAGAAATTAATAGTGGCTCTTCCTTGTGGGAGACAAGGTAACCGTATTTTTGCCCCGGCTTAATATCCGGAATAAAAGTATGACGTATGCCAGCGTATTCATTCGGTAAATCATGAAGCGCGTAACTGCCATCGTCTGCAAACAGGGCGAGTTTTATGTCTTTATTCCCTGGTGCGTGAATAGAGAAGTTACAACCTTCTTTATTTACAGTTGCACCCAAGGGGTAAGGGCGAGAGAGAAGTCGTGTCATCGGAGATACTTTATTTAATATTTATTGCTACCTTTAGGAAACTATAAGTTAAAAACTTTGTCTTACTAAGGTCAACCACCCTAAATATAAAAATATTCATGTAATTTAATTACTTTATGTGACGGCTTAGAGTCAAAAATATGAAATGGCTATCACTTTGTAGCGGCTCAAAACCGAATAAACTTACTAATTCCTCCCTAGATTGGTGATCTAACTCGAAAAAACACCATTCGGTAAATTTTCTACTCCCTTCTCATCCCCCCTAAATTAGTTTGGGGCGGAGGAAGTCATCCCTGTACGCCTCGGGTAATCTCATAACTGTTGAAACAAACGGGGATTCGTTCCCATCTTACCTCTCTTTCTTTAGGTGTGTTTTTACTGCCTATATTCACCTAAAAGAGTGAGCAGGGAAGACAGAATTATAAATACCCTTAATGGAGTTAAGAATGAAAAAAGTAAGTGCAATTGCTGCTGCTGTGGCTGCAACTTTAGCTGCTGGTTCTGCGTTCGCAGTGGATTTCCACGGTTACATGCGTGCTGGCGTTGGCGTGAACGCTGACGGTGGTCAACAATTAACATTCGAAAAGAACAAGATCGGTCGTCTAGGTAATGAAAGCGATATCTACGGCGAGATTCAACTAGGTAAAGAAGTTTACAACAACAACGGCAAAACGTTCTACGTAGACTCTATGGTTGCAATGACTTCTAATGGTTCAAACGACTGGGAAAGCACTTCTGCTAACTGTGGTTTGGATAACGGCGAAGTGAAATGTGTTGACGATGCACAATTCGCACTACGTCAATTCAACGTTCAAGCTAAAGGCCTACTAAACTTTGCTCCAGAAGCAACACTTTGGGCTGGTAAGCGCTACTACCAACGTCACGACATTCATATCTCTGACTTCTACTACTGGAACATCTCTGGCGCGGGCGCTGGTGTTGAAGGTATCGAAGCTGGTCCAGGTAAAGTTTCTTTCGCTTGGGTTCGTAACGACCGTGGCGATATCGCAGATCCAGGTAACGATGGCGGCGATACAAACGTTAACACTCTAGACGTACGTTATGCAGGTCTTCCTCTATGGGACAACGGTTCTCTAGAAATGGGCTTGAACTACGCAATCCTTAACGAAACTGACGCTGCGCCAAACGGCACTAAAGATGCGAAAAACGGCGTAATGTTCACAGCAGAATTGACTCAAGGTCTAGACGCTGGTTTCAACAAAACAGTGCTTCAGTACGGTACTGAAGGCTACTCAAAAACAATGGCATTCTACGGCGACGGTAGCTGGTACGGCGCAGAAGCTGATAACGGTGCATCTGGTTACCGCCTAATCAACTGGGGTGTAATCGGCATGGGTGACAGCTGGGAAATGGGTCACCAGTTAGTTTACGGTGTTGGTGAAGACATGTGGGCTGGCCAAGACAAGTGGGAAACAATGTCTGTTGTAGTTCGTCCAATGTACAAATGGGATGACAACCACAAAACTATCTTCGAAGCTGGTTACGCTATCGATGATAACGACGGCGACGAAAACAAATACGGTAAGCTAACTGTTGCTCAAGCATGGTCTGCTGGTTCTAGCTTCTGGGCTCGTCCTGAAATCCGTGTTTACGCTTCTTACCTAACGGCTGACAAAGAAGACAACTCTAACACATTTGACAACGGTCGTTCAGACGATACGTTCCAATTCGGTGTACAAGCTGAAGCTTGGTGGTAATCATCTAACCACTAAGTCCTAAATTGTCCTAGAATGATACAGCCAGAACTTATCTGGCTGTATTTATTTAAAAAACAATAAAGAGTCGAGGTAGACAGTAATGAAAAAATGGCTTGCTCCCGTACTGCTGGGCATGTTGGCTACTGGTTGTGCGTCCGTAGAACAAGTAGAGATGAGTCCAAAAGATCAGCAACAAGTGATCACTCAATCGGGTGATATTCAATGGGTAACGGTTGATGTACCTGTGGTTACTGAATTCGCTTTGACTAATAAAAGCCAAATGCTGTTGGATGGTAACAGTGCTGGCGCTATTGCAGCGTTTGCTCTTCCGGGCAACCGTGGCAGTCTCGATATCAAATTAGAGACATTCGTAAGTAAAGAACTTCAATTTTATGCTCCTAATGTCGCAGTGATGAACTCGGCAGGAGAAACCATTTACCAAGCAGATTTCTCAAAGTTTAAGTACGAACCAGCAAAACTGTTGGACAATGATAAATTCGTACTTGATCTCAATGTGATTCCAGACATGACAGGTAACGATCTGCATGTATTGGTGTACACGACTTCCGCTGATCTAAAAGGCAGTACGCAAGTTCTGCATCCTGCAAAAGCCTTCGCCATGGCGCGCCACACTCAGCCGCCAGATATTGCAGACCCTTTAGCGAAACACAGCCCACTGGGTCAGTTCCGTTTGTCGGTATCCGCAAATGATATCGTGAATACCAAGATTGTTGCGAAAAACGACAACATTCCTCAAGGTACGGATCTCACTAGCTACTACCACAGCTCAATTGAAGCGGCAGTGGCAGCGAACGATATTCCGAAAGCACTCACCTTGCTCGATGAAGCAAAAGAACTGGGTATTGAAGGTGCGCAACAAGTGTTTGTGAAAGCCGTAAATAAAAAATAATTGAATATAAAAGGCCAGCAAAATGCTGGCCTTTTTTCATAGAATATAAACCAATAAAAATACCCCTACATAGAGTTATCTTATTCACATAATTATTTTTATTGTTTTGTTTTTTATATTGGTTAGATCAATAATTATTGACAGTTCCTAACTTATTTTTTGTACTTAGGAAATAAATAAACTTCTCGAAGTAATTTAAATTCGCAATCCGACGATATTTATTTAGCGTTTGATATTTCCATTTTAATAACGATTAATATTTCTTTTAAACGTTGAGTTTATTTTGCTTTGGATATACTAAAAAGGAATTACGTGAAATGAACATGATGAAGACCTCTCTTGCTGCTGCCCTACTTGTTGCCTTAGTGGGTTGTCAATCGACTGCAGAACCAGAAGCGGCCGCAGAGCCCGTTGTGAATATGTCTCAAGACGAAGTGGTTGCTTTCATGAAAGCGTGTGACAACCCAGATAGCACGGCGAAAGGACCAATTTCTAAACCACTGTTTGTGGTGGGTACGTTTGCGGATTCCGACTGGAAACACGTGCCTCAACGTCAATACACCTACAAAGGGAATAACTTCTACCAAGCTGTAGTTCAAGAAAAAGTAGGTTCCTACAAAATGCAGTATGCGACCGAGTTGTGGTTCCCACAATTTACCGCTAAAGGGAATCGAATGAACGTTGGTGAATTAACACCACTAACATTTGGTGGTTACGGTACAGATACTTCTGTTGATATTAAAGAAGATGGTAAATATGTCTGGAGCCTTCAATTTGAAGGAAAAGGCAAACCGCTTCATGTTATGGTAAATAAGTGTCAATAATATTCCATTCAGTTATTTAAAATCTGTTTTTATTTATTAACCCCTACATGGGAAGCATGTTGGGGTTAATTTTATTACTCAAATGTTTGTAGGTTATTTGAGTAAGTTAGGGAGAATAAAATGCGTAACGTCCGACGTAACCATCGCCTGTATCGATCGCTGCTTGCGTTAAGTGTGATTGGTGCTTTATCTGCGTGTAATTCTTCTGGTGGTGGCGATACTAATAGCAGCACTCCGCTACCGGATACCAGTTATGCTTGCCAAGCCAATGTCATGGCGCAAAGTAACCAACTTCGTACTTATCAAATCATGGTCGAGAGTTTTGTGGATGGTGATGCAAGCATTGGTCACGGTACGGGCTATGGCACCAGTCACCATAATGGCGATTTGCAAGGGGTGATTGATTCACTTGATTACATCCAAGATTTAGGGATGAACGCGATTTGGTTGACGCCGATTTTTGAGTCTGAAGCGATAGCAGGACAAGATCACTGGGCCGATCGTTTGGACGCCACGGGCTATTTTGCGACAGATTACTTTAAGATCGACCCAAAATTTGGTGATTTAGCGACCGCGAAAACCCTGGTCGATGAAGCACACAAACGCGGCTTATACGTGTTTTTTGATGGCGTATTTGGTCATCACAAAGATGGTTTGATCAAACCATCTCCCTCCGGCTTGTTGCCATCAGGATCGAGCAACCCCGTTGATTACCCAGCCAGTCTCGATTTCTACAAAGAAGTGGCAACGTATTGGATCAAAGAACTGAAGATTGACGGCTGGCGTTTAGATCAAGCCTATCAAGTTCCGACAGACGCTTGGACACAACTTCGTAAAGCTGTCGATGAAGCCTCGCAAGGTGTCACGTACACCAATAGCAAAGGCGAACAAGTGAATCCGTTGGGTTACATGGTGGCAGAGATTTGGAAAGGGGAGTATGAGATCGCGAATGAGGCGTATGGATCGAACAGCGATCCAGCATTGTGCTCTGCATTTGACTTCCCGATGCGCTATCGCATCGTAGAAACTTTGGCCGTGAATGAGAGCGGCGTGGGTGGTCGCGGTGTGGATTGGCTAGACAACGGCTACAGCACACACAACCAATATCCAACGCATGCGCAACCGAATTTGATGATCGGCAACCATGATTTAGTGCGCTTTGGTGACTTGTTGCAACGCGGAAACTTGGCGGATGTGAATGATGCAGAATATTGGTTACGCCATAAAGCTGCGTTTGCCTTCCAAGCTGCCTACACTGGGCCAATCACGCTGTACTACGGCGATGAAATCGGGGATCAAGTGGATGGTTTTGCCGCAAAAGAAGACAACAACACCTGCGCCATTCAAGGTTTGTGCGATGATCACGTTGCGCGCAGCAGTGCAAAAATTGAAGGTGTGACGGCGACACTTGACGCAAACCAAGCCGATCTCAAAGCTTACGTGAAATCGCTGATGACGATGCGCAGTGCGCACCCAGCATTGTATCAGGGGTCACGCACGAATTTAGTTGCGAGTAACGGCAGTTATGTGGACTTGAAACAATCTGGTACAGACAAAGTACTGTTTGCGCTAAACACTTCGAAAAGCGCGAGAACAATTATTCTTAATCAGGAAAGTGTTAGTACTGGTGAGTTGGTGGATCTGCTCACGAATGAAAAAATTACGCCAAGCAATGGTCAATATCAAATTCCGATGTCGCCATTACAAGGTCGATTCTTTGCGGTTACACCCTAGGAAGTATCCAGAATCACCGCTCATCAGTTGAGCTGACCAGAAGCTTTTCTCATACACAAGCCAAGTGTTGTTGCTGACCCCCATAGGCGCACACTTGGCTTTTTTCCGTCCGTTTTACTTTTCCCTTAATGGTTTTCCAACGATGTAGCCAACAGGTTGCTTCGCTTTTTGCATTGGCGTTTGTTTTCGGCAGGTAGATATTTGTGAGATAAGCTGCACATTAAAAAGTAAATTAACACTTGTGCAACGTAAAAGTGTGACCGAAGGATTACTTATGCCTTACTAATATGTTTATCGTGTTTGGGATTTACATAGCTAATGGAAAAGTATAATGAAATCCATAACGAAACCCCTCTGTCTTCTTGCTGTTATTAGCTCTCCGCTTGCATATAGCCAAATTCTCAATGGTGACTTTGAACAGTGGAATGGCAGTGCGCCTACGCAGTGGTCAGTGATTGACGCTGGCATCGCGGTGTCGCCAAGCAGCGAACAAATCAAATCGGGCGGCCTGGCTGCTCAAGTCGTCGTGAATACAGGTACCCAAAGCAACACTGACCTTTTGCAAACCATTAATGTGGAGCAAGGGAAAACCTATCCGTTTTCTGTCTCGGTTTATCACACCGAAGGAAATGTAAAAGCACGTCTGGTGGTTGATGGTTACAACAATTACTCAGATCCGCAGCAGGTAAACCAGTGGCAAGAGCTGGCGCATAACTATACTGCGAGTTTGAACAAGACCATCAATGTCGGGTTGCGTTTTTATGATGAGGCCGGTTTTGACGGCTCAGAAGTTGTCTACATCGATAATTTTCAACCGACCGAGACAAGTACACAACCTCCTGTAGAAAGTTGTAGTGATCATGAAGTGCTTCTTACACTCACGACGGACAACTATGGCTCAGAAACTAGCTGGGAGTTGAAAAATAGCCAAGCGCAAGTGCTTTTCTCTGGTCAGGGGTATGAGTCGTCAACCACTGTTGAAAAGACCATGTGTTTAGCCGATGGTAACTACCAATTTACGATTCAAGACAGCTATGGCGACGGCATTTGCTGTGGCAATGGTTCGGGGTCTTACGCGTTGAAGGTGGGAGATAAGACTCTTGCTTCTGGCGCTGAATTCTCGAAAAGCGAAATCACCGACTTTACGTTAGGTGACTCAACCTCAACCCCACCAGTGGTTGATGGTTACTACCAAGCGGCGTCTGGCAAGACGGGCTACGCTCTAAAAACGGCGCTGTTTAACATCATCAACAACCACACTAGCCGAGGTTATTCTGCGGTGTGGACCTTGGTAAAAGATGCCGATATTGATCGTTATTACGAAAATGATGGCTCTATTCTCGATATGTATTCAGAGAAACCTGCGGGCACTGATGCTATCAGCTTCACGAAAGTGACAGACCAATGTGGTCAATATAGCCAAGAAGGGGATTGCTACAACCGTGAACACTCGTTCCCGAAAAGCTGGTTTGGCGGCAAAGTTGAGCCGATGAACTCCGATGGTCATCATTTGTTTGCGACCGATGGCTATGTGAACGCGAAGCGCAGTAACTGGCCATTTGGTGAAGTTGCCACCGCGACGTACGTGTCTAGTAATGGTTCTAAACTTGGTCAAGCAAGTACTAGCCTAGGTTATTCCGGTACGGTGTTTGAGCCGATCGATGAGTTTAAGGGCGACTTCGCCCGTGCTTATTTCTACATGGCAACCCGCTATGAAAATGTTGTAGGTAACTGGGAAGGCAATTCAAGCAATGCGGATGCTGTGCTTGATGGTTCAAGTTCAACGGTTTTTGAACCTTGGATGTTAAATATGCTGAAACGTTGGCACAAAAATGATCCGGTTAGTGAAAAAGAACAAAACCGCAATCAACAAGTGTTTGAGTTTCAGGGCAATCGCAATCCATTCATTGATCACCCTGAGTTTGTTGAACAGATTTGGGGAAACTAACACCTTCTTGATTTTGGTATCCACCATTTAGTGACGCCAAAAAAACAAAGGGGAAGCGTGATGCTTCCCCTTTTTCATTATGGATGTTTTTAAATGAAACTAGTTTTTCGTTACCGTCACGATTGGCGCCGACTTGTCAGCCGCGTTGAAGTGGAAGTTGTAATTTCCTGCTTCTGCAATCGCAATTTTCAGGTTTGCACTACCGCCACCGACTTCCATCGTTAGCGCTTTACCAAGCTCAACACTGCCTTCGCCACCGAAGTTGGTGTCTGCTGCCCAGTCTGCGCTCGCAACTTTCATCTCGTAGTTGCCCGCCGCTAGGTCAATGTCTAGCGAGTAAACGTCATTTGCTACATAGCTGAACTTCGCAGTTGAGTCTTGCGCTGGAGTATCCCATGTGGTGATAGTGCCACGTAGGTAAAGTGCTGTTTCACCGAACGTTGGTGCATCTGCTGACTTCGTCACTGAAACGACAGGTTTTTCTACGCTTTCATCTTGAACATGTAACGCGTTCAGAGTGAAGTTGTACTTACCAGTTTCAGCGACAGACAACGTACAGTTCCCCGCAGAGCCTAAGTCTAGTGAGCCAGAAGCCAAATCTGCAGCATCACAACCGATGTTTGGATTTGCCCATCCTGAGTCCGCAAATTTGAACTCGTGTTCACCTGCTTCAAGAACGCCAGTTACAGAGTACATGCCGTTGCCAATAAAGGTCATCGCCCAGTCACTGCTATCTGACCACTCGTTCATGGTGCCTTTGACGTAAACCACAGTTTCGCCGTAAGGAGGAATGCTCGATACGTCTTTATTGTCCGTGTTTACTGGTAGGCCTGCACCTTGCGCGCCGTCTTGTGGCTGTACGAATACCGCTGTTGTCAGTGCTGGTACTGTGAACGTTTCATTGGCGAAGCTTGCACCTTTCACGATGTCATCCGCAGAGTTTTGTTGAACTTCATGCAGCTCGAAACCAGTTGCGCCAGCAACTTTGAAAGATTTCTCAGTTGATGTTGAGTTCACAACGGCCACGATTGCATCATAGTTCGAATCCAAATCGGCACCTGCTGATGTGCCATCGTCGATAGACATCACAATCAAGCCTTCTACTTGGTCTTGGCCCACGTTGCGGAAATCAACACGATTCATCACTTCTTGCGCGGTGTCTAAGCGGAACAGTTCGCTTGTACTGCGGATTTTTAGTAGCTCTAGGAATTGTTGCTTAGTCAGCTCGATGTCCGTTGAGTCTGGTTTCGCCGTGCTGTCACCGACGATGGTTTTGATCAACTCCCAGTTTGCACTGTCTTTGTCTTCACGTGGTAGACCAACGTTCCAGTTATTGTCGCTTCCATCGAAGAATACACGGTTGAACCAGTCACCAGAATCGTACGAGTCACGCTGCATTGACTTAGAGCGCAATAGCTCAGAACCCATGTGAATGAACGGAATACCTTGACCTAGCATCACCGTTGATAGTGATACAGACTGCATTCGTGCGCGCTCAGCAGATGAAGTGCCTGTCGCAATCTTGTAAGCGTTGTTGTCCCACAGCGTTTGGTTATCGTGCTTAGACACGTAGGAAATGTTCTCTGATGGCACTTTTGTGTAGCCTGCTGGAGCACCATTGTAATCAACATTTTTACCAAGTTTGGTTTCGCCTTTGTAATCCAGAAGGACGTAGTCAGCTAAGTTACCAGCCATACCTAGACGAACCAGATCTTGGTTGTGTAGACGGCCATTCACAGATTCTGCGTCAGTTTTGGTTTCTTCGTTCGGGTAAGCAGCGTTACCAAAGCCTTGGTTGAAGCGAAGTGGGTGCTTACCTTCAGAATCTACACCTCCATCAAACGGGCTTCCGCCACGAACTGCGTCACGCAGACGATCAGAGAAAGTACCGATTTCTGTCCCCGCCATGTTGACTTGTGTTGCTTGATCGAAGCGAGCGTTTTGCGCGACTTCACCGAAGTCCCAGCCTTCGCCGTAGAATAAAGTATTCGGATCAATTTCACGGACTTTTTCAAGTGCGTAAACCATGACATCTTTCGGCTGGTGGCCCATAAGGTCAAAACGGAAACCATCGACTTTATAGTCATCCGCCCACACCATCAATGAGTCAACCATCAGTTTACCCATCATTAGGTTCTCGGTTGCAGTGTTATCACAACAGGTTGAGTTTTCTACGCCGCCAGTGTTGACGTTTAGGCGGTGGTAGTACCCAGGGACAATTTTATCCAGTACTGATTTTTCGTTCACACCGGATGCATTCGTGTGGTTGTACACCACGTCCATGACCAGTTTCAGATCCATTTTATGCGTCGCTTGCACCATTTCGCGGAACTCAAGAATACGCTTAGACCCGTTAGGATCGGTCGCATAACTACCTTCTGGCACGGTGTAGTGGTATGGGTCGTAACCCCAGTTGAAGCTGTCTAGCATGCGAAGATCGTTCATCAACGCTTGTGCTTTGCCCGTTGTTGGGTCGTAGCTGTTTAATACCTCTTCAATCACTTTGCCGTCGTCTTCGGTCTCACAGATGGACGCTTCTGGCTTGATGCCACAAAGTTTACCCACGGTGTCGGTGATATCGACTCGTTTGTCGGCGTCTTCATCCACGGTTGCAATATCAAATGCTGGTAGGATATGCAGCGTTGTTAGGCCTGCATCTTTTAAGGCTTGTAAGTGAGAAACAGACTCACGCTCAGGTTCTGTAAGCGCCAGATATTTGCCATCAAGACTTGGTGTGCCTTTGCTGTCGTTAAAGCTGAAATCACGAATGTGTGACTCGTAAAGGACGTGGTCTTCGTCTTTTTTAACCGTTGGGCGTGCGTAGTTTTTCCAATCTTGAGGCATTAAGCTTGGATCATCTAAATCAACCACTTGCGAGTATCGTGAGTTCTTAGACAAGCTCATTGAATATGGGTCTGTTACCAAACGCGTTTCAACGACGCCAGTTGTAGGGTGGTACACCTTAACTTGGTAGCGATAGTATTTGTTAACAACATTACTTTGTGCCTCAGAAGCCCAGATACCTGTTGCTGGATCTTCTGTCATTGCAACGGTAGCTTCTTCCGCTAAGTTTTCATCGTAGATTATCAGATCAACATCTTGAGCAGTTGGCGCCCATAGCTTGAAGGTTGCAGCATCGCCTTCCACAATCGCGCCGAGCTCTTGACCAATCGCGTTACCTGCCTTGGAATCGGCAAATACCGCATCCAAAACGCCCGGCTTTTGCACTTCAGTTGCAGAAATGACGTCACCATTCGCGTTGTAAGCTACCATAACGATTTGTGACTTCAGGATCGTGCGTAGGGTCGCGTCATCGACATCAATGCCTGCAGCTTGGAGGCTAGCAAGGTGACGGAAGCGTGATTTCAGACCATCAGATAAATCACCTGCTTTCGTCAACTCAACCGCCGTGCCACCGGAGATTTGCTTGTCTTCATCCATTTTAATGTCGTTGCTGAGGCTGTAGAACAGCTTCATGGAATCCGCATTGGCCGCCGCTTCCCACGCGATGGTGTTGGCATCTAGCCAATGCGCTTTTTGACCATCAATATCAACAGGGCGTTCTTCGATTGGCTCGTAGTAAAGCTCACTGCTGCCGTGGAAGCCAAACAACCCTTTAGATTCGCCGATTTTCGTCAGCTCTACTTTTGAATTTGCACTGCCGAATGCTTTCTCATCGCCTTTGTGCAGAATGAAGTTCATGCATTCGTGTGGGTCAGAGGCATCTGGGTTCACTTTCAGTACGTAATAAGCACCGTAGGTGTCGTTGATGCCATCGAATGGATGCGGTGCCGACCAATCCGTTCCTGTGCCAGGAATGCCCATTGCGTCTAAATCTGTGCTGGTACAGCCTTCACCGTTCCACAGGTGCAAGCCCCAACCTTCGTAGTCGCTGGCCGTTGAAGCGGACGCCACGTCGCGTTTGTAATAAATGACGACCTCGTTCTCTCCCGCAGGGTACAAGCCTGAGCCTGGGTTCGTCGTATCTTCGTTCGTGCTATCACTACCACAACCGCTGATGACTGCGACGGAAATCAAAGGCAGTACGGTTTTGGCAATTGTTGATAATTTAAATGTCTTATTGTCCACGTTTACAAATCCATTGTTATTGAATTGATATTGAGCTGCGCGCTGCCTTCGCTGACTCAGTCATCAAGAAGGTTTCGCACACGCTAGAAAGGCAGATGCCGAAAAAGGAAATGTTCAACTAGATGCTAATACACTGAATCATCAGCAAAATGTGAGAGCAGGCAGTTAAGTTTTTTACAAGTGAAAATTTTCTGTCACAGTCGATTTTGTTCACAAATTAAATAATAAAACAGACGCATAGTGAGAGCTTCTGCACATCATTAAAATGTAAAATTTTATAGGAGGAGCAAGGGGGGATGATAGGGGAGGAGAATATCTCAGCCCCAAAACCGTGACTAAGTTCTATAAAAATCACAGTGATATTTTTCAATTAAAAATAAGTTGCAGTGATATTGCATAAAATACCGCCATTAAGTCTTGGCAAGCTTCAGATTTTCGCTAAGTGGTCGTTATATAATGAAGGTAGTCGGCGTTATGTCGGCGCGTAATCTTAAGATTTCCCTGAGAGGGAGATGAATTGGGCCCTGAAACCAAAAGAGGCTATTTATGAGTAGTATGGGCATTGCCATTGCGGCAACTGGCCTTTCACTCGTCCTGATATTTGTGTGGATGATCTCGTTGTCGATGCGGAAACAGAGACTCGAGGCAGAGAGGAAAGCTCGCGAAGCCGCTTATCGAAAGGCGATGCAAAAAGCGCGAGAGCAAGAGCGTAAAGAGCGTGAGTTCAAAGCAGAAACCGGACATATCCCCACCATTTTATTTCTAGCGAAAGAAGCTGAGAAGGACAACATTCGTCAAGCGCTGTATTGGTATGATAAAGCCGCTAAGTTGGACAATGTGACGGGAATGTACGGTATTGTTCGCTTGAGTGAGCGCATGCGTGAAGATGTGATTTTAAAAGAGCAGGCAAACTTTTGGCGTACCGCCATTGCCGGAATGGAAGGGGATACCGAAGCGAAATTTGCGACAGGCAAAGCGTTGGTTTTTGGCCGCGGAACGGAAAAAAATATTCCCAAAGGTAACCAACTGATTGAAACTGCAGCCGAAGAAGGCTGCATTGATGCCATGCTTTACATGGGTGAATGGCAACTTTCACCAGACAATAGTGCAGGACGCAGTGCAGATGCGCTTTATTGGTTTATGAAAGCGGCTGAAAAAGACAGTGCGGACGGAAAGATCCAAGTTGGCTTATGTTACCTAAATGGTGTTGGTACAGAAAAAAGCATGGTCAAAGGCTGCTATTGGCTTGAAAGAGCCGCAGAAGGTGGCAGCGCCGAGGCGATGTATCATGCTGGCGAAGCGTGGAAGGACAAAGGTAAAACAGGCAATGCGATTGCTTATGTTTGGCTGTTTCTTGCTGCCAATATGGGGTATCAGCCAGCGCGTACGTTGCGTGACGAAGTGGCGACCAATATTGGTGTTGACGTCGTCGTTGGATTGCAATCTATAGCGAAACCGTTGCAAAGAAAGCTGGCGTCAGGGATGGTAAGAAAGCATTCCATTATTCGGGCGCTGAACAAGGTGTACAAACGCGAAGCGTATTTTCCTGCAGAGGAGGAGCTTAACGCGGTGCTGAGTGACGAAAATAAAGACGATGCTAACGCATGGGATGAAGCATCGGCGCCGAACTTCCAGCCAGACATGACCACAGCAACGACGGAAGGGCAGACAACCACATCGTCTACCGAAAAAAAGCTCTCTAAAGAGGCGCTCGATTTCACGCAGAATTTCCTTCAACCATAATTTATCTTATCCATAAGCCTCATAATTGAGGCTTTTCTTTTGCCTTTCTGTCTCAGTATCTCTGTCGATCACAATTACAGACTGTAAACTTATCTAAGCGATTCATTTACTGGACTGCATACTATTTATTCGATTTTTCAACACATTTTTAGTGCTTCGCTAAGATGGGATATGTTTATCTTCAAATAGAGGGATTTCCCTCTTTATCTACTTCTCCTGTTGGGCTCAAATCAAGTCTCTTCAATTGATAGTAATAATGATTGAAGAGCAATACTTGATGCCCAGAGTAATAGGTGAATAGTATTCATTACTTTATCTAATAATGTAAATTAAAAATTGTATTATAAATCTTAAATTGTGTTTTTATATTTAGGCATGGATTATTGATTTTATAATTAATTAGGCGCAAGATGACGTACAAAATAAAATAGCATAGATAATATGCAGAATTACACTAGGAAGTAACTTTTTCATTACATGTTTCAGCAGAAATGGAGCGAATTAGTTTGCTCTGTTTTTATTTCTATTAGAGATTTGTGTATGTTGAGAATCATTAGTGCAGATAAATTCATCTCTTCAAGATTTATCTTAGAGTACAGTAAGGCTGAGTTCGCTTCTTTATTAGGCGTTTCCGTTGCTAAGATAAGTAATATTGAAAGTGGAAAATCTTCAATCCCCCCGGTGTACGATTACGCCATTAATTATTTACTTAGTGAGCATCCTTTTAAAGATAGTGCAGTTGACGCTTTATGCTCTCACGAAACGTTAAACTTTGCTCGGCGTATTGACGTCAACACCAAAGTAAAGCGCCTGTCCTGCAAGCGCTGCGATAGCCGAAGGCTGCACGTTATGGCAGGAATGAGTGGGTTGTATTTTGTTGAGTGTATGGATTGTAAACATACCATGTACTCGTCAGGCATGTCTGTAAAGCGTTATCAGCAATGGTCGAATGGTGGAGTCAAGCTAGATAGTCATTTATTCAATTAAGTTGTTTTTTCTTTATATCCAAAGTAAAGAGCCATCAATACATGTGTTGATGGCTCTTTTATTATGTGTTTAAATTTGGTTAAAAGTGGAGTGTTTTAAACTGCAATAATATAATTTAACTTATTATATAGTGATGGAAATCTCAAAACTTTATTTTCTTATAATAACCTTCTTTTTAATAATGGGCGTTGTCACATAATTATTGAAGGTTCTTTCCTTTTAGGTGCGTTTCAATATCATTGAGATAGAAGCTGGAAAGTGATGAAAGTCTCTAAATTTTAATTCGATAAAATAAGTCTTTTAAATATGAAAATTTAATCACGAAATTTGTAATTTGAATTTTAAATAAATATTTCGTTTGTAATATCTGTCCTTGTCATTTTTAAAGAACAAAAAGAGATATTTCAAATGAAACGTTTAATTATAGGTGTTAGTAATTACATGCCTGAAGACTTTAGCTTATTAGCTGAATCTTTAGATGAACAATTTAATCGTCACTTACTGCCTTTAGAACAAGTTGAATTAACCGACGTTGGTGCGGCTATTATTACGTCAGCAGACATTAAAGCGGGTCTGCACAGAATGATCTCGGAAACAGGGTACGGAATTCCTGTTTTCTTAGTGACCGATGAAACTCCAGTTTCGGCAGAAGATTACGTTTGGTTAACGGGTGTTATTGATTTAGAAAGACAATCTATCGATTACTACTGCCGTCAAATTAATGAAGCCGTGACTAAATATGAGTGTCGTCTGCTCCCTCCTTTCTTCAAGCAATTAACGCACTACGTTGAGATGGGTAACTCGGCGTTTGACTGTCCAGGGCACCAAGGTGGTCAGTTCTTCAAAAAACACCCTGCTGGTAAACAATTCTACGATTTCTTTGGCGAAAACCTATTCCGTAGCGACTTGTGTAACGCGGACGTGGACTTAGGTGACTTACTGATCCACGAAGGTTCTGCACACCAAGCGCAAGCACACGCTGCAAAAGTATTTAACGCTGACAAAACTTACTTCGTACTCAACGGTACTTCTGCTTCAAATAAAGTGGTGTGTAACGCGCTAGTAACTGAAGGTGATTTGGTATTGTTCGACCGCAATAACCACAAGTCGAATCACCACGGCGCGTTAATCCAAGCGGGTGGTATGCCGGTTTATCTAGAAACGGCGCGTAACCCTTGGGGCTTCATTGGTGGTATGGATGAGCATTGTTTCGATGAAGAGTACATTCGTGCTCAAATCGCGAAAGTATCTCCAGAGCGTGCACGAGATGAACGTCCGTTCCGCCTGGCCATCATCCAGTTGGGTACTTACGACGGTACAATTTATAACGCTCGTTACGTCATGGATAAGATTGGCCACCTTTGTGACTACATCTTGTTTGACTCGGCATGGGTAGGCTATGAGCAGTTCATCCCTATGATGAAAGACTGTTCGCCACTGCTACTGGATCTGAAACCAGATGATGCGGGTGTGATCGTGACTCAGTCTGTTCACAAGCAACAAGCTGGCTTCTCTCAAACGTCGCAAATCCACAAAAAAGACCGCCATATCAAAGGCCAAGCTCGTTACTGCAATCACAAGCGCTTTAACAACGCGTTTATGATGCACGCATCGACATCTCCTTTCTATGCGTTGTTTGCTGCATTGGATGTGAACGCGAAGATCCACGATGGTGAAGCAGGCTTACGTTTATGGAGCGACGCGGTTAAGACAGGTATCGAAGCGCGTAAAGAAATTCTCAAAAGTTGTGAGTTAATTCGTCCGTTCATTCCAAATGAAATTGAAGGTCAACCTTGGGGCAGTTACGACACGGATGTGATCGCGACCAACAAGAAGTTCTTCATGTTCGAGCCAGATGCAAACTGGCACAAGTTTGAAGGTTATGGCGAAGGTCAATACTTTGTTGACCCATGTAAATTGTTGCTAACCACGGCAGGCATTGCCGAAGACGGCAGCTACGCAGATTTCGGTATTCCGGCAACGCTATTGGCGAACTTCCTTCGCGAAAACGGCATCATCCCTGAGAAGTGTGACTTGAACTCCATCTTGTTCCTACTCACTCCAGCCGAAGATATGGGTAAGATCCGTCACCTTGTCGCGCAAATCAACCGATTTGAAAAATTCATTCGTGATGATGCACCTCTCAGTATCGTGCTACCAGGCGTCTACGAAGCGAACAAAGAGCGCTACCGTGGTTACACCATCCGTCAGCTATGTCAGGAAATGCATGACATGTACAAAGAGCTGAACGTGAAACAGCTACAAAAAGCGATGTTCCGCAGTGAATACTTCCCACAAATGGTTCACAAACCAGACGTGGCAACACGCAAATACTTCCGCGGTGAATGCGATTACTTACCACTTAAAGAGGCCGTCGGCCGCGTAGCCGCCGAAGGTGCGCTGCCTTACCCTCCAGGCATTATCTGTGTGATCACTGGTGAAATCTGGACCCAACAGGTGGTGGATTACTTCTTATCTCTAGAAGAAGGCATCAACCGATTCCCAGGCTTCGCGCCAGAAATTCAAGGTGTGTACCTTGAAGATGTCGACGGTCGCACTACCGCACATTGCTATGTCCTAAAAGATTAATCTACCCGTTCGCACCACGCTCTGGCGTCGGTGCGAACCGCTTATTCGTGGAGAATAATTTATGAGTACTGAAACTAAAAAAATGTCGGTGGTGCAGTTAACCATTCTGACGTTCATCAACATGGCTGGCTCCGGTATCATCATGCTGCCAAGTAAACTGGCGCAAGTGGGCACCATTTCTGTGTTGTCTTGGTTGATCACGGCAGCGGGCTCTTTGGCGTTGGCTTATGTGTTTGCAAAATGTGGTCGCTTTAGTAAACGTGATGGCGGTATGAACGGTTACGCGTCTTACGCATTCGGTAAATCGGGTGCGTTTATGGCGGGCTGGACTTACGGTTTGTCGCTCCTTATTGCGAATATTGCGATCGCGATTACCTGTGTGGGTTACGGCTCCGCATTTTTTGAAGTGACCCTATCTCCGGTCGAAACCTGTTTGTACACCATCGCCATTCTTTGGATTTGTACTTTCGCTAACTTCGGTGGTGCGAAAATCACAGGTCAAATCGGTACCTTCACGGTATGGGGTGTGATCCTACCGGTATGTTCGCTAGGTATTGTTGGTTGGTTCTGGTTTAACCCAACCATGTACATCGAAGCTTGGAACCCACACCACCTGCCATTTGGTGAAGCTGTGAGCGCTTCTATTGCCATGACACTATGGGCGTTTCTTGGTCTTGAATCAGCTTGTGCGAACTCTGAAGCAGTAGAAAACCCAGAGAAGAACGTACCAATCGCAGTATTGGGCGGTACGTTGATTGCTGCGGTGGTTTACATTGTATCGACAAACATCTGTTCTGGTATCGTTGCAAACTCTGAGCTTGCCGCTTCTACCGCGCCATTCTCAACCGTATGGTCTGTGATGCTTGGCTCAGCAGCAGGTAAAGCGGTTGCTGGTATGGCGGTATTGGCTTGTGCGGGTTCTCTATTAGGTTGGCAGTTCACTATCGCGTCAGTGTTCAAATCATCTTCTGATGCGGGCTTCTTCCCTAAATTGTTCTCTCAAGTGGACAAACGTGGTACGCCAATCAAAGGTATGGTGGCCATCACGGTTATCCAATCGGTGCTGTCTTTAATGACTATTTCTCCAACGCTGAACGAGCAGTTCGAAGCGCTGGTTAACCTAGCGGTAGTAACGAACGTTATTCCTTACATCCTATGTATGGGCGCAATTTTCATCATGCAGCAAGTGGCGCACGTGCCAGAGCGCGAGATGAAAACCACCAACATTATCGCTCTGATTGGTTCCCTATACAGCTTCTACGCGCTATATGGTTCTGGCTACGAAGCGATGATGTGGGGCTCAATCGTCACCTTCCTAGGCTGGAGTGCTTACGGTCTGATTGCTGCCAAGCATGAGCCTTTAGCAAATTAAAAAATAATGAAAGAGCCTTCCCAAACGCGGTGTGGAAGGCTCTTTGTTTTTAGGCGCTTATGCCAAGCCCAAGTCAGAACAAGGCTCTTGGGAATAAATATCCAATGATGTGAAAACTCATTTTCGACATTTGGAGGACGAAAGATGATAAGTCAACCTGTTAAAATCGGTGACGATACCGCCGTAGTCATTCCAAGCGTAATCCTGACTCAACTCGGGATAAGGGAAGGAGATACCCTAGAAATCGCACTGAATAAAGACAAAATGGAAATCAAGAAGATGGTGTTGAAAACCAGCGCTCCAACTTACTCTGAAGAAGTTAACGAGAATTGAGTTAGAGAATCTTGGTTTGTCGGATACACTACTGGTTTCGCAAAACTGGCGCTTGCCGCTGTCTTTGAACTATCGATAACAACAATAAGAGGTAAGGTACTATGCAAGGTATCCTCTCTATACAATCTCATGTTTCTTTTGGTCATGCTGGTAACAGCAGTGCCGTTTTCCCAATGCAACGCATGGGCTTCGAAGTATGGCCGATTCATACCGTTCAATTTTCTAACCACACGCAGTATCAAGAAGGCTGGACTGGGCGAGCGTTTGCGGCTGAAGACATCAGCGAGTTAGTTCGTGGTCTTAGTAACATCGGTGCATTGGAAAAGTGCCAAGCGGTGTTGACGGGCTACCAAGGCAGCGCAGAGCAGTGCCTTGCTGTTGAAGAAACCGTGACGAAGGTGAAGCAAGCGAACCCGAAGGCACTTTATGTTTGCGACCCTGTGATGGGCGCGCCAGACAAAGGCTGCATTGTAGCTCCGGGTATTGCTGAAAATCTTCTGACTCGTTTGATGCCAATGGCGGACGTGATCGTGCCTAACCAGTTCGAGCTAAGCCAATTTTCAGAGATGGAAATCCACTCACTAGACGATGCGATCACCGCATGCCAACGTGCACTAGCGAAAGGTCCAAAAATAGTGCTAGTGAAGCACCTTTACTGCCTAGAGAATGGCAGCTTCAACATGTTACTGGCAACGCAAGAAGGCATTTACTTAGCGAAGCGTCCTCAGTTTGAGTTTGCCAAACAGCCTGTGGGTGTGGGTGATCTTATCTCGGCTATCTTCACCGCTGGATTATTGAAGGGGTGGTCTCCTAAGCAAGCTTTCCAACACTGCCATGACGCGTGCTACGGGGTATTAAGCGCCACTTACCATGCAGGGGAGTGGGAGCTGCAAACTATCGCGGCACAGCAAGAGTTTGTTGAGCCAAGTAAGCATTTCTCAATTGAAGAGGTGGCTCTGGCCACCGCGTAATTGAGCGCAAATAATTAGTATATAAAAAAGGGGAGCCATCATCGGCTCCCCTTTCTATTTATTCTGTCAGTCTTACTGAGCTTTTTGCTGTTCTGATTTACAAACTGCTGCTGTGAAGACAACGTCTGTTGAACTGTTTAGTGCAGTTTCAGCAGAGTCTTGAATCACGCCGATGATGAAGCCAACCGCTACAACCTGCATTGCTACGTCGTTTGAGATACCAAACAGACCACACGCAAGTGGGATAAGTAGTAGCGAGCCACCTGCAACACCTGATGCGCCACATGCAGAAACCGCAGCCACAATACTGAGCAGTAGCGCAGTCAGTAGATCAACTTCAATACCCATAGTGTGCACAGCTGCAAGCGTTAGCGTTGTGATAGTGATTGCAGCACCAGCCATGTTAATGGTCGCACCTAGTGGGATAGATACTGAGTACGTATCTTCGTCCAGTTTTAGCTTCTCACATAATGCCATGTTTACTGGGATATTCGCCGCACTTGAACGAGTGAAGAACGCGGTTACACCACTTTCACGTAGGCAACGGAATACAAGTGGGTAAGGGTTTTGCTTAGTTTTAACGAACACGATCGCCGGGTTTACAACGAGTGCGATGATCATCATTGCGCCAAGAAGAACCGCCAGAAGGTGTGCGTAGCTTGCTAGTGCGCTAAAGCCTGTTGTTGCGAACGTTGAAGCAACCAGACCAAAGATACCAAATGGTGCAAGACGAATGATAAAGCGAACAATGTGAGACACGCTGTGGCTGAGATCTTCAAACACGGCTTTCGTTGTTGCAGATGCGTGGTGTAGCGCAAGACCCAGACCCACACCCCAAGCAAGAATGCCAATGTAGTTTGCTTCTACTAGTGCATTTACTGGGTTGTCGACCAGTTTAAACAACAGTGTGCGTAGAATTTCAGCAATACCTTGAGGCGGCGTTGCACCTTCAGCGCCGGTGACAAGCGTTAAATTGGTCGGGAAAAGGAAGCTTAGAACCACTGCTGATAGCGCCGCGAAGAACGTACCCATCAGGTACAGTACAACGATTGGACGCATGTACGTGTGCTGGTTTTTCTTTTGGTTCGCAATTGAAGCGGCAACCAAAATAAACACAAGGATTGGCGCGATCGCTTTAAGAGCACCAACAAAAAGGCTACCAATTAATCCTGCACTTTCGGCATGGCTTGGGGAAATTGTGGCGAGCAAAATACCAAAGACAATACCGACAAGGATCTGGACGACGAGGTTACCACGAGCAAATCGGGCAACGAGGCTGTTGTGTTGCATACATCATTCCTGCAATTTTATGCCAGAGCGAGCAGGGCAATAGTCCATCATTACACGGCGATAATGCCCTTGTATTGCAAGGGGTGAGCATTGCTTCTGGTCACTAAGACACATGATTATCAATTATCCTGTTTTTATAAATTCAGCCATTTTCTTGCTGAATATCACATATCTTAGCTTGGTAATATTTTGTGTCTAGTTTTAGTTTGTTTTTGGATTAAATGTTTGCTCAATGTTATTTAAATAAGATTTTTATGTTGAAAATTATCATTAGTTATGAGTAATGGTTTTTAATAAAGTTGTTAAAAAGGAGACTTTCGTCTCCTTTGATTTTATTGACAACTCAAACGTAACAAATCAATAACTTTGTTGGCGCCTGCGCTTATCACTCATGGCATTTCGAGTGAGTTTCCCGAACTGTCGACTTTGAGCTCGTTGTTCTGCCAAAGTCGCGCCGTTAAAGGCTTGTTCTCGCAATAGTTTTTGATAGTTATTGAAACGACGAACCTCCAGTTTGCCATTTTCAATCGCAGCTTGAACTGCGCAACCCGGCTCAGTTTGATGCTGGCAATCACCAAAGCGACAACGCTGAGCGAGAACCTCAATGTCAGAAAATGCCTCACTGACGCCCACTTCGCAGTCTGCTAGTTGAAGCTCGCGCATTCCCGGAGTATCAATCAAGATGCCGCCATCAGGTAATAGATGGATAGAGCGAGATGTGGTTGTATGTCGCCCTTTGCTATCGTCTTCACGAATATGCCCAGTCGCCTGTTCTTGCTGCCCGAGTAATGCATTCACAAGAGTTGATTTGCCAACGCCTGAAGAACCGATAAAAGCGACGGTTTGCCCCTCATTACACCAACTCATGAGCTTAGAAGTACTTTCTGCATCTAAGCCGTTGACCGTCTCAATGACTAGCAGAGGGTCTAGCTTCTGTACTTGGCTTTTGAGTTCATTGACGTCGTCACACAAATCGGCTTTGGAAAGGACGATGACGGGTTCGACTTCGGCTTCATGAGCCAAGGCGAGATAGCGTTCAATACGACTTAAATTGAAGTCGTCGTTAAGGGAACAGACGATAAAAACGGTATCCACATTTGCGGCGATGAGCTGCTCTGCCACTTTGCTGCCTGCTGCTTTGCGGCTAAAGAGGCTCAAGCGATCCAGTAAGCGAACAAATTGCTGATCGTCATTTAAGATAACCCAGTCTCCGACGGTCATATTGGGTAGAGAGCGGTGGGCATTGAGGTGGACTTGCCCCGTTTCTGTCGCCAATAGGTAACCACTTCGGTGATGCGCAATAACACGTGCAAAAATAGTGTCGTCGTAATCGTCTAGTGTCAGTTGTTGCTGAAAAAATGGTTTCCAACCCAATCGTTTTAGTGGGTTTGAAGTTGAAATTAACGTGTCACAAAAAGTATGTGTTTGATTCATTGTTGAATTATCCCAGACGCAAAATAGCGCCTTAATACAAATCGCATTAGGGTCTAATTCGGATAGAGTTGACCCCGGTGAAGACCGGGCAGAGAAGGGGAGTTGTGGCTATGCCACGTAATTGGTGCGGTTAGGGTTACCCTTGCGATGCCCAGTTAGTGTTATTCAATACAATCATCATGTGTCCTCTTCGTTGGTTAATAAGTAAGTGAATTAATTAAGCCAAGAGAGTATAGCCGCCCTTTTTCTTAGAGGGTAGCTATACTGCGAAAATATTAGCTTTGTTTGTTGATGCGCTCTTCCATTATCTGCGAATACGTGTTGGCTTTTAAGCCATATATGATTTGGACATGACGCTCATCCAGTATCACGACGCCATGTGCGCCATGATTTTTGAGTGCATTTTTATCTATGATGGACGTCGTTCTGAGGGTAAGACGTAGCCGAGTCGCGCATGCTCCAGTTTCTAGCAGGTTTTCTATCCCCCCAATGGCGTCAATGATCGTATCGACGTCTTGTTCGACATTGGGGTTGGTTTGAGTTAGGAAACTGAAAAACTGTTTCAGCACTGACTTAACTGTCATTTGAGGAGCCTTCAGTCGTCAGTTTTGAAATGGCTTCAACAATCGGTGCCGGCGAGAGCGTATGCGGTACTTTAGTGATTAACGTGCCATCCGGCTTTAAGAAGTAAAAGTAAGAGCTGTGATCAAGCGTGTATTTGAGCTCCGAGCCTTCCAATTCGGTTTTGCGGAAAATAACACCATAGTTGTGTGCCAAAGGTGTGGTTACATCAAGCGGTGCCGATAGGCCTTCAATCATTGGATGGAAGTAATGGGCATATTTCGCCGAGGCATCGGCCTCATCACGCTCTGGATCTAAAGAAATGAACATTGGGCGCAGTTGCGCTTTTTGCGCTTCATCGATCTGATTTAGGGCTCCTGCCAGCATAGCAAGCGAAGTTGGGCAAACATCTGGGCAGCGAGTAAAACCAAAATAGACGACTCGAATGCGAGGGTCATTCACATCGAAGATATTGACGGCTTGGTTATTTTCCCCAAACAATACCGTTTGTTGAGAGGTGGAACTATCCACTTGCTCTGGCTTCGTTTTCTGATTATCTAAATAGCTTTTTACGCCAAACCCGAGGGCGAAAGCAACTACGAGAAATAGGGACCAATTGCGGCTCATAACGATTCCTTATCTTTGCATTTTTATAGCAGGGTAAACGGTACTCTCTCCATCACTGAGTTCACCAACCCAGGTCATGGCGTCTTGAGTGCAAACCGGCAGAATGATGTCACCTTGATATCGACCGGGAGCGACTTGCTTCAGTAAAAACTTGGGCTCTCCCATCTCCATTTCTCTTCCTGAAAGGCTTAGGACGAGTTGCTCAGCATCGCTTGTGTGCCACTCAACATTCAGAGTAGTAGGGACCAAGGGTTGAGCAGTATCTGCGTTGAGCGTCATCGTAACATTCTCTTGAACGCACGAGGCAGTAGAGAGAACGCAATACTCATCTATCGGTTTGATCGGAGTGGATGAAGAAAAGCTTTTTAGTAAAGTTGGGGCATAAAATCCCGCAACCAGTGCGGCTGAAACAGCGGCGATTTGTAACACTTTCATTAAGGTTCAGCATTTATCACTTAACATTACCTGCATCGTAGCACAGAAGCGTCATTCGCCAACTCGTGGCCTAGATAAATTGTGCGTTGTGCCTCGATGCCAGAGATCAAAATAACCGCGCGGTGTAGGGGTTGTTGAATCAAGCCCATAAAGATTTTCAATTGCGATGATTTTCTCTTAGCCAACAAACAAAAACGAAGCCAATTGGCTCCGTTCTTGTTTGTTGATTCCGTATTGATTTGATACCGCAGTTACTTGTCTGAATCTGCGAATTTTTCGAGACTCAAAACCAGCGCAATGGCAGCAAGCATCATCACAACGGCAAGCACTAACTGAGAAGGTTGTGATGTCACGTGTTCAAATTCAAATGGTGATAGGTTGTGCTGTAGCAAGGGCACTTGCTCACCCTTTGAATTGGTGCGCCAAGTGATGGTTTCTTTCCAAGGCCAAATCTTTGGTAACGTACCAATCATTAAGCCTGTCAAAAACATCAGAGTGAAATCGCGGAACTTGCGTAGTAACCACGACAATAGATGCGAAAAGGACAGCAAACCAATCACACAACCTGACAAAAACAGCGCCAATGTATCGACTTGGAAACCTTTCACGGCGGCTAATACAGGTGCATACATCCCAATCAATAACAAGATAAAGCTGCCAGAGATGCCCGGTAAGATCATCGCGCAAATCGCGATAGCACCAGCGAACAATGTGTTAATAGCCGTTGGTTCCATGTGTAAAGGTTTAAGCACGGTGATGCTGTAAGCAAACCCGACACCAACGAGTAAAGTCACGAAGCGGATAAGATCACGTTGTTCAACCTGACGAATAATGTGATAGACCGATACCAAAATCAGACCAAAGAAAAATGACCAAAGTGGGATCGGGTGTGTGTCAAGAAGCCAAGTGATCAACTTTGCTAGCGTAGCAATGCTGGTGAAAATACCGGCAAACAGAGCGATAAGGAAGAAACCGTTGATGTGATTAAAGGCGGCTTTAACCCCTTTTTTTCGCCAAATAGAGAAAAGTGATGGGTTAATGCGTCGAATGCTCTCAAGCAGCGTATCGTAAATGCCGGTGATAAACGCGATGGTGCCGCCTGATACGCCAGGAACAACATCTGCTGCGCCCATGGCGATTCCTTTGAAGAAAGTAATTAAGTAGTTCATTGCTCTAATGCTAAGTCGTTTCGATGGCACAGAGTATACAAACATTGCGACGAAAAAAGTATGAAATAGTGCTGTAGCTACTGGGTTTTATATCCAAGCAATTGCTTATTTTTGTTACAGGTTATGAGGTGATTCAAATACAACGATATCTTAATATTTGGTTTACATTATTGAGATGATTAACTGTACTATCAATGGCTACGTTTGTTGCATTATGCAAATGCAATTTGATAATTAAATTTGCGTTTTGCTATATTTTATATAGGCAAATTCACTTTATATGAGATCTTGTGCCCAAAAATAAGTCTTTGCATTTTGGCATGATTAATGCATAATACTGCTCGACCCTTCTTAAGCCGAGGGTCACCTAGCCAACTGACGTTGTTAGTGAATACAATTTGTTCACACTAAATATAAGCCAATCGCGATTATTGCGGTTGGCTATTTTTTTATATGAACAACGTTACTTACGTGCTTTGCAAATTGCATTTCCCTCGTTCTAGACTCATAAAAAAGGGCTGACGCATCACGCCAACCCCTTGTATTTCACTTTAGGTTTTAATCTGTTTTCTTGAGCTGATCAGTACCCCATCAACTGGAGTAAATTTTCAGCTGTCACAATGGCCTCTTTACGATTGGCGATATTGAGCTTTTGGTACAAGTTGCGAATGTGGGTTTTAATCGTGGTGCCTGCCACATCAAGCTCTTGCGCGATTTGCTCATTACTGAAACCAGAATAAATCAAACCAAGCACCTGCCACTCACGTTGAGTCAGTGGGCTTGTGCGAACCAGTTCCGGTACGTTAGGGTGGTTTACCAGCTTCTCAATGAAGTCTTCATCAAAGTGAATAGAGCGACTGCGCTGATTGGACGAAATATCCTTCATCAATTGTTGAGCGCGGTGACGTTCTAGATCGCCTAGCTCATGGCGTAGGCTTAACTTCTCCAGTAGCCCGCCAATGGTGGCGCCATCAATGAGGAAATTACCTACCATCCCCGTCTGGTTTGTCATCACTAACGCTTCTTTTAGCAAAGCTTTTGCTTGCTCTTCGTCTTTTTGACGAGCAGCAAACACCGCTTCGACCACTAAGTTGCGATTAGTATCTGTGATCAGGTTGGTTCGACGAGCTTCACTTTGGAGGAAATCCAATGCTGCGCGCGCTTCGGTATATTGACCTAAGTTGATGTGTGCGCGTGCAATGTTACGCCATTGCAATTGTGAAAAGTGGTTGCATGCCGATTCAGGACGAACCGCAGTGTTGAGCCATTCTTGCATTGCATCGGTGTTACCGCGCGCTTGCCAAAATAGGATCAACGATAGTGAAGCGTTTGCTGTCCAATCTACGTGGTAAGTCGACTGCTTCATCAAATGTTGAATGTGCTCAATGAATTTACCGGCTTTGTCTAGCTCGCCACGGCCAACCGCAATACGCGCCAGCATCGAGTAGCTGTGTAAGTGCTTACTTGGCGAATGGTTTTCGAGAATTTGTAGACCTCGGTAGGCACACTCCTCTGCTTCATCAAGTCGGTTCCAGCACCAAAGCACTTGCGCACGAATACGCAGCAAAAACTCGTGCAGAGGAACATGTTGAAGTTGCTGATCTTCAATCAAACGGAATGCGGAATCTTGCAGCTCAAAGGCGGCTTGTACGTAACCTTGCGCAATCAAAATCTCGCTTTGTTGTAAAATCGCCCATAACGCTTGGTGGTAAACTTGGTACTGACGAGCCAGTTTCTCGGTTTGTTGCATCATCGGTAACGCGCGGTCGAGTTTACCTAGCACGTGGTTAACTTCGCCAACAACCGAAGTTGCCACAATGCGGCTACGGTAAATCGTGTTATCAAGTTGGCTAAGTGCTAGCTCCGCTAATTCGAGTGCTTTCTCTGGCTGGTTGCTGTTGATAGCCACTTGAGCAAGCAGCGCGTTTGCTTGACCTTGATAATGAATATCTAACTCAATGTTACGCTTTTTATGCTCTTCTTCCGCTTCTTCAAGCAGGTGGCCTACTTGGTTATAACGGTGCTGACTTTGAGCCAACCAAGCTCGGAGCATCGTAAGTTTTGGGTGGCTGAACAGAAGCTCAGCATCCAACTTATTAATTGAGCTTTCCAGTGTGCTGAGCTCGCCTTGGTTAAACATCTTCCAGCCGAATTCGTTTAGAATTTCTACCACCAAGTCTTTATCGTTCGACTTTTGTGCATGGTGAATCGCTTGGTGCGGTGCTTTTTGTTGTAACCAGGCAACAGCTGCATTGCGGTGGAGATCTTTTTCTTGCTGAGGAATACGCGCTTGGCGCTCATGAGACAAAAACTCGCCAAATAAGTTATGGAATCGGAACCAGTTTTGCTCCCCTTCGAGTGGGTAGATGAATAAGCCGTAGCGGTTTAATGATTCGATCAAACCAAGTGCATCTTCGCGTTGGGTGAGGGCAAACACCAACTCATCATTGAAGTGGTCAAGCACGGAAACTTGCATCAAGAAATGACGAGTTTCGTGATCGAGTAGGTCAAATACTTCTTCGACCAGATAATCCCACAAATGCGCGTGATTGAACTGAGATACCGACTCTACGGTTTGTGCCAATGTACGGTTTTGATGTTGCGCTTGCAACGCGATCAACTGCATCGCTGATGGCCAACCTTCCACATAGGTTCTGAGGCTGTTTGCCATGTCTTCGTCGATGCCATCGGCAATACGCTGATTAAAGAAGCGAGTCGTTTCTTCGGTATCGAACGCCAACATCTCGTTGCCTATTTCGATCATTAAATCACGAACACGTAAGTTTGCAGTACCCAGAGGCGGCGCTGCACGACTTGTTACCACAACGGTGAGGTTGTCTGGCATGTGTTTTAAGAAGAAACGCATGGATTCATGAATTTCATCGTTGGTGATCAAGTGATAGTCATCAAGCACCACGTAGCACTCTTGATGAAAATCAGCCATTTCCGCGAACACTTCGCTGAATAAAGAACGTAGAGAAGAGATCTGGCGTTTTTCCGCCAGTTTTTGTGCGTTAGAGCAACTGAAGTTGGTGGCTTTGTTTAATGCTTGAAGCAGGTAATTTACAAAGCGAAAGCCGTCGTTATCGCTGTCATCAATGCTGTACCAACCGACGTTTGGTTTATCGGATAGCCACTGCGCTGCCATGGTGGTTTTTCCGTAACCTGCTGGGGAGCGGAATAAAACCAATTTGTAGTAAGGCGCTTGCTGTAGTAAGTCCAACACTCGTGGGCGCACGATGGCATTGTGCAGGCGTCCTGGTCGAGTAAGCTTAGATGGAATCCACATTAGTAATTATGTCCTTATTTATGTATACCCAAGTGATTGCGACGTGATCATTTCAGTAAGGCCCCCTCGAAAGCTTCGTCTTACTGAATGATGTCATCAGCATCAAAAACTGCTTGAATGCCGGTTAATGTCGCCTCTTGTTGGGGCTTGCATCCGTCTGAAAAAGCATTCCATACGGTCACTTAGATATAAAAGCTAGCGAAAACTAGAAATAACTCACACCGCCTAATTCTAGTTTGTATAAAAAGCGTACAATCCTGTGAGCCGTGTGGGATGGTACGACATCAGAAATGTCCGTTACTTTGATCCACTTCCTAATTCTCAAGGGTTGATGGATTTACCATCAACTACGCCCTTTATTTGTGATTCTTGTCACTTAAATATCTTTTGTGTTGAGTGTATTAAGATCTCGTTGCACATCGATTATGAAAAATCTTTCCATGTTAACCAAGTTAATGTGACCAATATTACAATTTTCACATCATCAGATGAGTGGGCTATAAAAAGCGTCATGAACGGGTTTTAACCTTTCTCATATTCCATTGTGATCAAAATCACTAAGAACTGGAGCAAAGCTCACTTTGTTGAGATTTGGATCACTAACCTAGCAATGGTACCCCCTCTACGCCCTCAGCCCTCCTCCTTCAAAGGAGGAGAATTAGGAGGATGTTTATTCACAGAGGTAAATGCACGATGTATGGCAGATGAATTACCAAAAGACGTGAGAATTTCGTAATGAAACCTACTCAACAAAAACAATTTGACAAGAAGTCGTTCCAAGAAAGCGTAAAGAAACACCTATCTGTAACTTACGCTCACACGATTGAAAACGCAGACAGCCGCGCTTGGTACCTAGCAATGGGTCATGCACTGGCTGAGTTCACTACTTTAGATTTGCTTGCTACTGAAGAAGATCCACGCATTAAAAGTGCGAAGAGCGTTAACTACCTTTCGCTAGAGTTCCTTATCGGTCGTTTGACGGGTAACAACCTAATCAGCATGGGTCTGTACGAACAAGTAACAGAAGCAATGGCTGAACTGGGTTACAACCTAACTGACCTGCTAGAAGAAGAACGTGACCCATCATTGGGTAACGGTGGTCTTGGTCGTCTAGCGGCATGTTTCATGGATTCATGTGCGGCACAAGAATTCCCAACCGTCGGTTACGGCTTGCACTACGAATACGGTTTGTTCAAACAGTCTTTCAAAGATGGTCGCCAGCAAGAAGCACCTGACGCATGGCGTGGTGTAGAAGGCTACCCTTGGGAAATTGCTCGTCCAGAACTCGCACAAGAGATCGGTTTCTACGGTCACGTTGAAGTGGTTAACGAGAACGGTAAAGAAGTTCGCAAATGGGTTCCTGGCATGTCTGTAAGAGCAATGCCTTGGGATCTACCAATTGTGGGTTACGAATCAGACACGGTTTACCCGCTACGTCTTTGGGAATGTCAGGCAATTGCACCATTCTCGCTAGCAAGTTTTAACAACGGTGACTACTTCGAAGCGCAGCACGCACTGATCGACGCAGGCAACATCACTAAAGTGCTTTACCCGAATGACAACCACGAGAAAGGTAAAACACTTCGTCTAATGCAACAGTACTTCCACTCAGCTGCGTCTGTACGTGACATCCTACGTCGCCACGAAGCAGCTGGCTACTCGCTAGCGGATCTACCGAAGCAAGAGACTATCCAGCTTAACGATACGCACCCAACGATTGCGATTCCTGAGCTAATGCGCATCCTGATGGACGAAAAAGGTCTAACTTGGGAAGCGGCTTGGGAAATCAGCTCTCAAACCTTCGCGTACACAAACCACACGCTACTTCCAGAAGCACTAGAGACATGGCCGGAGTCGCTAATTCAGCACCTACTACCACGTCACATGGAGATCATTTACGAGATCAACCACCGCTTCCTACAAGACGTACGTGCAATGTGGCCGGGTGATGTCGCGAAACAACAGAAGCTTTCTATCATCGAAGAAGGTTTCCACCGCATGGTTCGCATGGCAAACCTATGTGTAATTGGCTCTTACGCAGTAAACGGTGTAGCGGCACTTCACTCTGAATTGGTTAAGAAAGACCTGTTCCCAGAGTTCCACGAAATGTACCCAACACGTCTACACAACGTAACGAACGGTATTACGCCACGTCGTTGGTTGAAGTTCTGTAACCCAGGTCTTTCTAAGCTAATCACAGAGAAAGTCGGCCCAGAATGGCCAGCGAAGCTAGAGCAACTAGAAGGCATCGCTAAGTACGCCACTGACGAGAAATTCCAGAAAGAATTCATGGCAGTGAAGAAAGAGAACAAAGAACGCCTAGCTAACTGGGTGAAAGAGAACATGGGTATCGAACTCGATACTAATGCGATCTTCGATGTTCAAATCAAGCGTCTGCACGAGTACAAGCGTCAGCACTTAGACCTTCTACACGTACTGTCTCTGTACCATCGCATTATTAACGAACCAGGCTTCGAATGTGTGCCTCGCGTTGTGTTCTTCGCAGCGAAAGCGGCACCGGGTTACCACCTAGCGAAAGAAATCATTTTCGCTATTAACAAGATTGCTGAGAAAGTGAACAACGACCCTCGCATCGGCAACAAGCTGAAAGTGGTCTTCATTCCTGATTACCGCGTGAGCATGGCTGAAATTATTATTCCTGCGGCGGACGTATCACAACAAATTTCACTTGCGGGTAAAGAAGCATCAGGTACTGGTAACATGAAGATGGCGCTTAACGGTGCCCTAACGATCGGTACGATGGATGGTGCTAACGTTGAGATTCGTGAAGAAGTAGGCGATGAGAACATCTACATCTTCGGTCTAGACGTTGAAGGTGTGAAAGCGCTGAAAGCTCAAGGTTACAACCCATTTGATTACTACAATGCGGATCATCTACTCAAAGCGTCTATGGACCTACTACTGGGTGAAGAATTCACTCCAGGTCAACCAGGCTTACTGCGTGCAACGTACGACAGCCTACTAGATGGTGGTGACCCGTACTTATGTCTTGCGGACTTCGCATCTTACGTGAAAGCGCACGAAGACATGAGCGAACAATACAAAGACCAAGCTGGCTGGGCGAAGAAAGCCATTCTTAATACCGCCCTCGTCGGCAAGTTCACCTCAGATCGCTCAATTCGCGACTATGTGAACAACATCTGGAAACTAAAAGCGGTTCACCGTTAATAGAACAGAGTTAAGACCAAGGTAGCCAAGCGCTACCTTTGGTCATTTTCCAAAAGAAGTTATTGATAACAATAAAACCCTACATGGAAGGTGTTGGTATTACCTTCGGAGAAAGCGATGAAAGAACAAACAGCATTAAAGAAAGTCGCGGAAATGGCGAGATTGGCTGATAGCTATGTCAGTGCTTGGGGAGATGAGGCAAAAGTGTCTGAGGAGACGCTACGCCGCTTGCTCGCTTCGCTTGGCTACGATACTAGCAGCGATGAAAAACTATTGGCTTCTGCTGAAAAGAAACATAAAAAAGACGTACTAGCCCCTGTTCTTGTTTTACGCGACGGCGAACCAGTCGAAGTGGAACTAAACCTAGGTACGAGTGCTCGTGAGAGTGAATTCAGCTGGCGTTTAGAAACAGAACAAGGAGAGGTACTTGAAGGCTATCTTCAGTCCCAAATTGTTCGTGATGAGCGTGCTGAGGGTGGCCCTCTAGTGTTTGCATTGCCAAAGAACTTGGCTTGGGGTTATCACAAATTGATTGTCAGCCGTAAGCGTCGTAAAACGCCTTACGAGATGTCATTGATCATCACGCCGAAAGCGTGTTTCAAACAAGACGATCTAAACCAACATAAAAAGCTATGGGGTCCTAGTATCCAGCTTTACACACTGCGTACTCAGCACAACTGGGGTATCGGTGATTTTGGTGACCTAAAACAGTTGGTGAGCGATATCGCTTCTCGTGGCGGTGACTTCATTGGTTTGAACCCAATTCACTCACTGTTCCCAGCGAACCCAGAAGGCGCGAGCCCATACAGCCCGTCTTCTCGTCGTTGGTTGAATATCATGTACATTGACGTAAGTTCTGTACCTGAATTCGCACTGAGTGCTGAAGCTCAGCAACGTGTTGGCAGTGCAGAGTTTCAACAGCGTCTACAAAAAGCACGTGATTCTCATTGGGTGAACTACACAGAAGTTTCGCAACTGAAAATGAGCGTTCTTCCGCTGCTGTTTAGTGAGTTTAAAGCTCGCCATTTAGACAAAAACACCGACCGCGCTCGTGCATTCTTGGATTTTGTAGAAAAAGGCGGCGATAGCTTGTTACACCAAGCTGCATTCGATGCGCTTCATGCGGATTTACACGCAGAAGATTCAAACATGTGGGGTTGGCCTGTATTCCCTGAGAAATACCGCACATTCGACGCAGCCGGCACTCAGAAATACATCAAAGACAATCAAGACCGCGTTCACTTGTACATGTACCTACAGTGGATCGCAGACGATCAAATCAAAGAAGCGCAGTCACTGGCAGAAGAAAAAGGCATGGCTGTGGGCTTGTACCGTGACCTTGCTGTCGGTGTTGCCGGCTCAGGTAGTGAAACTTGGGCCGACGACGGTAACTTAGTGTTAGACGCCAGCATCGGTGCGCCGCCGGATGTACTTGGTCCTCTGGGTCAAAACTGGGGTCTGCCTCCGCTTAACCCTCAAGTTTTAGAAGCGACTGGCTACGACGCGTACATCAAGTTGCTACGTGCCAACATGAAGCATTGTGGTGCATTGCGTATCGACCACGTGCTTGGCCTGCTTCGCCTTTGGTGGATTCCAAAAGGCGAGAAGGCGACAGAAGGCGCGTACTTGTACTACCCAGTGGAAGACATGCTCGCAATCCTAGCGCTTGAGTCGCACCGTCATCAGTGCTCTGTGATTGGTGAAGACTTAGGTACTGTGCCAGATGAAATCGTCGATATCCTACGAGACGCAGGTGTTCACTCATACAAAGTGTTCTTCTTCGAAACATCGAAAGAAGACGGTGGGTTCATTTCTCCGAAGCACTACGCAGAGCAATCTATGGCGGCACTGTGTACGCATGACATGCCAACCCTGCGTGGTTTCTGGCACTGCGATGATTTGAAAATGGGTCGTGAGATTGGCCTGTACCCAGATGAAAAACAGTTGGAAGGCTTATTTGCTGATCGCTTGAAGTGCAAGCAAGGTATCTTAGACAGCGTTCGCTGGCACGGCTATTTGCCAGAAGGCATTGGTCATGATGCTCAGTACGTACCGATGGACTCGTACCTAAGCGAAGCGCTGCAACTGCACGTAGCAGCGGGTGACTCTGCATTGCTTAGCGTTCAGCTTGAAGACTGGCTAGAAATGGATCAACCGGTCAACATTCCTGGCACGGTGGATGAGTATCCAAACTGGCGTCGTAAATTGTCGATGAACCTAGATGAAATCTTCAGCCGTGAAGATGTGAATCGCATTTCCAAACGCCTCACTGAAGTTCGCGCACAGGCGAGCAAATAAGACGCGTAGAGTGACGTAGATGAATGAGCGGATTACCAATTTTGTTAGCTCAGAGGTACGAAAGTTCCGTCTAGGTCACTCATTCCGAAAACACAATCCGTTAGGATGAAGTACCGTTATTATGCCCGCGACAATAGCGGGCATTTTTTGTTTTTGACATTGCTTGATGCATACATGTTTTAAGCGAAGTCTTTTGTGAGTTCACAACGTTGGCTGTGGAGAAACCGATGTTTGATTCAGATTTCTGGTCTTGAAAAGGATATTGGCTCTAGGGAGAAAGATTTGAAAACCACCAAAACCAAGAAAATAAAGAAACAACACGAACGCGCATATGAACTGCTTGCTGAGGCGGCTTACTCAGACCCATTTTCGGCGTTGGGGCCATTCATTGATGATGGTGAAGGATCGCTGCGAGTGTGGATGCCGGGCGCAAACAAGGTTGAACTGCTTGTTAATGGCGAACCTCGTGTGGCGCTTGAGCGTGATGGTGACAGCGGTTTTATCTTAAAAGAACAACGCGATTTACACCTGACCCACTACCGTTTGGCGGTCGATTGGAATGGTGTTGAACAAATTATTGATGACCCGTACCAGTACCACAATATTTACCAAGAGTACGAGCATCTGCATACGCCCAAAGACATGTATCACTATATGGGCGCACACTTTGTCACGCTAGAACGTGGCGGTGAAAACATCTCCGGTGTTCGCTTCCTTGTCTACGCACCGCATGCATCGGCTGTTAGCCTTGTGGGTTGCTTCAACCAATGGGACGGTCGTCGTCACCCAATGCAACGTTTAGATTATGGCATTTGGGGTTTGTTCATTCCTGGCTTAGAAGAAGGCGTTCAGTACAAATTTGAGCTCAAAGGGCCAAATGGGGAAGGGCTGCCACACAAACAAGACCCTTGGGGTTTTTACTCTGAGCAGTACCCATCGTTCGCGTCCATTACTTACGATCACAAGCGTTACCAATGGCAAGATGCGAAATGGCAAAATCGCGCAGTGACACAAAAGCGTGATGAAGCGTTATCATTTTATGAGCTACATGCTGGGTCATGGAAGCGCAACGAGAAAGGCGATTTCCTCAACTACCGCGAACTCGCGGAGCAGTTGGTGCCATACCTTGTGGATATGGGCTACACTCACGTTGAGCTGATGCCTGTGTCTGAGCATCCATTCTACGGTTCATGGGGCTATCAACCCGTTGGCTTGTTTGCGCCAACCAGCCGTTTTGGCTCACCTGATGATTTCAAATTCTTCGTGGATGCGTGTCACCAAGCTGGTATCGGTGTGGTGTTGGATTGGGTTCCTGCGCATTTCCCATCGGATGACCACGGTTTAGCAAACTTTGACGGTACACCGCTGTTCCACGACCCGGACCCACGTCGCGGTTGGCACCAAGATTGGAACTCATACATCTACGATTTAGGCCGTGAACATGTGCGTCGCTTCCTTGTATCGAATGCGCTGTACTGGTTTGAACAATTCCATATTGATGGCATTCGCGTGGACGCAGTCGCGTCGATGCTCTATCTCGATTATTCACGTAGCCACGATCAGTGGGTACCGAACGTCGACGGTGGCAACGAAAACTACGACGCAATCGCAACCTTAAAATGGATGAACGAAGAAGTGTACAAGCACTTCCCGAATGCGATGACGATTGCGGAAGAGTCAACGGCGTTCCCGGGGGTGTCTGCGCCAACCTTTATGGGTGGTTTAGGCTTTGGCTTCAAGTGGAATATGGGGTGGATGCACGACAGTCTTTCATACATCAAAGAAGATCCTGTTCACCGCAAATACCACCACAATACCATCACATTCCCGCTGGTTTATGCACACAGCGAAAACTACGTCTTGTCTCTCTCTCACGATGAAGTGGTGTACGGAAAAGGCTCTATCCATAACAAGATGCCAGGTGATGAATGGCAGCAAACCGCAAACCTACGTGCATACTACGGTTACATGTATGGTCAACCGGGCAAAAAGCTGAACTTCATGGGCGCGGAAATCGGCCAAACGGCGGAGTGGAACCACGATGATCAGTTGCAATGGTTCTTGCTGGAATATGAGCGTCATCAAGGCGTTCAAAAGCTGATGCGAGATTTGAACCACTTGTACCGAAATGAAGCGGCGATGCACGATCAAGATTGTGTTCCTGCTGGTTTTGAGTGGCGTCTACAAGACGAAGCGGATGCGAGTATCCTAGCGCACGAGCGTATCAGTAAAGAGGGTGAGCGTATTCTCATCATCACCAACTTTACGCCCGTACCACACGAGCGTTTCCGTTTAGGTGTTCCAAATGCAGGTCAATACGAACTGCTGCTGAACACGGACGACAGCAAATACGGCGGCAGCGATTTTAAAGTGCAGACCAGTGTGAAAACGGAAAAAGTCGAAAGTGAATCACTGCCTCAATCACTTGAGCTTCGTTTACCACCACTTTCAACCGTGTTCTACAAGCTGAATAAATAATTCAGTCTAATCAAATTCTAAGCCCGTTTTACATTGTAAATCGGGCTTTTTTTGACCTATTTTTTACCTCAAAAACTTGTTGTTCCTGATTGAATCAGGCAAGCTCGCTGGTTTGTTTATCATCAATCGCTAATGCATTGGGGAACCACACATGTTGAAAAGGCTTAAGTCATTTCTATTTAAAATGGTGTTGATCTTGCTGATCGCCCCAGTCGTTTTGGTTGGTGTGGTGAAATATGTCGATCCGCCAATATGGGGATGGAAGTTAAGCCGCATTGTTGTGCCACCAAAGAACTATCCAGACAGCAGCCAACACGAATGGGTACCCTTGTCGCGTATTTCAAAAAATATGCAGTTAGCGGTGATTGCGACCGAAGACCAAAAATTCCCTCATCACTATGGATTGGACTTCGAATCGCTATTCGACGTGATTGCTGAAGCAGGTGACAATGGCCCGTCGAGAGGCGCGAGCACGATTACTCAACAAGCTGCGAAAAATGTGTTTTTGTTTCCTTCTCACTCCTACGCTCGCAAGGCTTACGAGCTTTACTTTGCTTTGCTGATGGAGCTGATGTGGAGTAAAGAGCGCATTCTCGAAGTGTATCTAAATGTGGCTGAATTTGGTCCCGGTATTTACGGTGCTGAAGCGGCGGCGCAGAATTATTTTGGTGTCAGTGCAAAGCAACTCTCGAAGTGGCAAGCAGCGCGTTTAGCCGTGGTGTTGCCAAACCCATATCGAATCAAAGTCTACCCACAAAGTGATTACACTGCTCGCCGCACAAGATGGGCGATGAACCAAATGAGCAATCTTGGCAGCGTGCAACTTTAAGTCCCTCAATCCATTGCGCTTAAATAGAACTACGCCCCTATATCAATAAAATGTGAAGCGTCACAACCTTTGGGGCGTAGGCAGTTAGAATGATGTGTTCAGTTTCTTATCTAGGCACAATTAGTGTGAATAAAACTAATAAATGTGCATGGTTACCATGTGCTGCCAATGGACTGAACGATGAAACTGAACCTGATTACCACTACTTTACTGCTTGCGTCGGCAAGTGCCATCGCCGAGCCTAACATCACCATTTCTACCACGACCAACAGCCGTGACTTCCCGCTAAGTGCAGAACTGCCTTTGGTTGTGCCTCTAACCAAAGACGGATACACGCTTAAAATCACGGGCGTTGAAGGCGACTGCGTTGCACCTGATGGTCAGAAAGTGAAGTTCAACAAACCTCTTGCGCTGAACTGCGGAAAACCAACGGAACTGCCGTTAAAAATCCGCTTTACCGGCGATTACTCTTTTGCTTTTGATGCAGAAGCCAAAACACTGCGTTTTAAGCGTGAACCTAAGAAAGCCGCCAAAACTGAATTCAAACGCCCAATCCCACAAGTGCAATGTGAGGTTTACCAAGGCGGAGAAGTCACCATTGCGTTAGGTGACAGCTTCCCAGATGGTACCAAGTTGCGTGATGCCTATTCTGGTCAAATGGTCGAAGTAAAAGATCAGCAAGTATCGCTGACGCCAAGTAAAGACTCTGGCGGCCTAGTGCTACTAGAGCCTGTACAGAAAACCAAAGAAGCGGTGCCATTTGATTACCGAAACGCGAACATTTACTTCGTGATGGTTGACCGTTTCAACAACGCAGACGCAAATAACGACAACAGTTATGGTCGCAAAAAAGACGGCAAAGAAGAGATCGGTACTTTCCACGGCGGTGACCTTAAAGGCGTGATTGAGAAACTGGATTACATTAAGAGCCTAGGCACAGACGCGATTTGGTTGTCGCCAATCGTGGAGCAAGTGCACGGCTTTGTCGGTGGTGGCGATAGTGGTTCATTTCCGTTTTATGCATACCACGGCTACTGGACGCGCGATTTCACCAAGATTGATGAGAACTTCGGTAACGAAGAAGATTTGAAAACGCTGGTGGAAGAGGCGCACAAACGTGGCCTCAAAGTCTTGATGGATGCGGTTATCAACCATTCTGGTTACTCAACATTGGCGGATCTACAGTTCGATGGTATCGATGTGTTAAAGCCTAATGCCGATCTGCCCAAGAAATGGGGCGACTGGCAACCAAAAGCGGGTGAAAATTGGCATAGCTATCACCAGAATATTGATTATCAGAGTCCGAACTGGGCTAAATGGTGGGGCGGCGATTGGGTAAGAACCGGCTTGCCAGGTTACCCAGCTCCGGGCAGTAGCGACATCACCATGTCATTGGCGGGGCTGCCTGACTTTATCACTGAACAAGGCAAAGCTGTAAAACCAGCTCAGTGGCTATTAGATAACCCTGGCACTCGCGTAGAAGCTCGTGACAACTACACCGTGGCGGATTACTTGATTGAGTGGCAAACCGATTGGGTGAAACGCTTCGGCATTGATGGCTATCGCGTCGATACGGTGAAACACGTCGAAGGTGAAGTTTGGAAGCGTCTAAAAGAAGAAGCATCGAACAGCTTAGAACAGTGGCGTAAAGAAAATGGCAAATCAGGTCAGCCGTTCTGGATGATGGGCGAAGTCTGGGGACACACCGCGTATCGCAGCCCTTATTTCGATGATGGTTTTGACGCGTTGATCAACTTCGATATGCAGAAGAAGCTAGACAAAGGCGCGGCGTGCTTTAGCCAAATGGCAGACACTTACCAAAGCTATGCGGAAACTATCGCGAATGAGAAAGACTTCAACCCAGTGAGCTACATGTCTTCCCACGATACCGAGTTGTTCTTCTCTCGCTTCAAAGACCACGGCATGCAGCGTAACGCCGCGAATGCACTGCTTCTGAGCCCAGGTGCTGTTCAGGTTTACTACGGTGATGAAGTGGGTCGTAACATTGGTCCTTACGCGGATGATTTCCACCAAGGCACACGTTCAGACATGGTTTGGAAACTATCGGATGAGAAGCAAGCGCTGCTCAAACATTGGCAAACCCTTGGTCAGTTCCGTCAAGCACACCCTGCCATTGGCGCAGGTCAGCATCGAGTGATTGAACAGGAAGGCGCGTACGTTTTCTCTCGTTCGCTTGGTAATGACAAAGTCGTCGTGGCGTTTGTAGGACGTGATAAGTAACTAAACGCTCTTTATGTCGATAAATAAAAAGCCCTTCCTTGAGTTATCAAGGAAGGGCTTTGTTGTTTTAGTTCGCCAGTTCTTGGTCGATGACTTTTTCTAGCTCGTCAAACGGCACATAGCCAGGAATGACTTGATCATTAATGATCAACGCAGGCGTGCCGCGTAAACCAAGTTGCGTGAAATACTGATAGTTCTTATCAAGCAGCGCTTTGGTCTCTTTGTCGTCGACAAGCTGCGCTTCTGTCCCCGTTTTCTTCGCGATTTGCTTTAACGAGCGTGCATCATGTGCGCCCGGTTTTTTCACCAATAACTCATGCACTTGTTCGTACTTATCTCGCTGGTTTTGCCAAACATTTAATGCGTAACTTGCCGAGTTGTAGCCGTTTTTCTCGTATTGTTCTTTAAAAGAGACATTGAGGTTAAGCACTTTTATCTGCGGATATTCCTCACCAACTTTGACCAGTTCTCCTTCTAAACGTTTACAAAAAGGGCAACTGTAGTCCGTTACGTTAATAATGGTTAACTCAGGGTTTTCAGCACCAAAAGAGGAATGTTTGCCATCACTTAGATAGTGACGAACCTCCTTCAAGGTGTCGCCAAATGACTGTTGATACGCAATGTACTCTTGAAGGTTTTGGTGCAATGAATCAAGAATTTGAGGATTCTCTTTTAGTATCTGAGTAACTTCCTCCAGCTTTTGTTCTGCGGTCTTTTCTGATGCGAAAGATACGGCAGGTACGATAGCCATCATTAACGTCAAAAGTGTACGAGTGAATGTCATAATATTTCCTAAAACTTTTAGATTTCGTTGTTTGTTATGTGAAGTGAATAAAATACGTACAAAAGTCAGGCGAGAAGGTCTCTCGCCTTGCTAGGTTTATTCTCTAAACACACAAAGTTTTAGGTGAACCCGACACTTTTCCGGTATCGGTTCTGTGTATTCCAGATAATGAATTGCTGTGGATGCCATCGGCAGCGCCACAATCAAAGCAAACAGAAAAAATGGAATAAGAATATGATCCAACTGGTGTTGGTACGCTTGAACTAGCTTCTCTGAAAGGTCGCAAGATGGTGATAAATTCACGCTTTCATCTTGCTGACTCTGTATTTGGTGAGCCTTAGGGCAGCTTTTCGAGAAGCCGGAATTTTGGCTTAAACATACCATCACCACCCAAAACACGAGGGTGAGTGTCCACTTGGCTATTTTAGGTTGTGAGCGTAACAATGGGCTGCCTAGTCCTGTTGATTCTGGTTTATGCCGTTTGCATATGACCGGACAATCCTAACCTAAATTTCATTATGGAATGTTACTTTCGAGTTAATCGATATCGCCTCAATGCCAAAGTATGAAGTACGTCATGAATGTTGTAGAAAGCAATATTCGTTGGAATCATTGGTCGGATTGATGAAGAAGTCCTGAGGTATCGATATAGATTAATATACCTAATTGTTAGTACAAATTTTTATTATCTTTCAAATGTGATTAAAATCATAAAACAAAACTTCATAACTGAGTCACCAGAATGTTCGGCAGGCGGATTGATTTTGATCATCTCTCTAGCACATTATTCGGGTGAACATATGTGTCCTGTCCCACATGTGTAGGTAATGTTATGAAAAATCCTGTTCAAACCGAGCGCAAGGTTACGCTGGGGTGCTACGTTGCACTGGCGTTTGCGGTCGTCTTCTTTTCTGGTCTAATGCAATCGAACGAATGGTATGGCGTATTTGATTTCACCACGTTGAATGGCTCTTTTGGCAAGGTGGCTTATGGTGTCACCGAAACGGCTGACGGTGTGCAAGTTGCAACAACGTCGCTTCGTGGTACTGGTGGTAGCGGTGCACGTGACGGTTTCATTTTTGCACTTACTTTGATTCCTACCGTTATGTTCGCACTGGGTATGATCAATGTACTTGAGCACTATGGCGCACTAGAAGCGGCACGCAAACTGTTAACGCCGCTTCTTCGTCCAATTATGGGTATTCCGGGTAACTCTGGTTTGGCTCTTATCGCTTCGCTGCAAAGTACCGACGCGGGCGCGGCGATGACTCGTCAGCTTAAAGATGAAGGCCATCTTACCAAACGCGAAACCGATGTGTTCACTATGTTCCAGTTCACCGCTGGTGCCACTATTGTTAACTTTTTCTCCTCAGGGGCGGTACTGTTTACGTTGACGATGGCGGATGGCTCGCTTGCCGTAACGTCTTCTATTGGTTTGGCGGTTGTGGTGATGTTCTTGTTTAAAATTGTGGGCGCGAACTTATTCCGTATCTACCTAAACATCACAGAAGGTAAAGAAGACAAGCAAGATCAAAACAAATCTGAGAACTTAAAAGAGGAGGCGGCGTAATGAGTGACGTAAAAGTAAGTAAGCCGATGGTGACAGATATTTTCGTTGAAGGCGCTAAAAAAGGCTGGGTTATTGCGACAACATCAACCGTGCCTAACGTTCTTATGGCGTTTGTCATCATTAAAGCGTTGCAGATTACTGGCGCGTTGGATTTGATGGGCTCGGTATTTTCTCCAGTAATGGCGGTTTTTGGTTTGCCAGGTGAAGCGGCTGCGGTGCTGATTGGTGCTTGGATGTCGATGGGCGGCGCAGTTGGCGTGGTTATCACATTGTTTGATCAAGGCATCTTGAACGGTACGCACATCGCGATTCTTGCACCTGCAATTTACT
This sequence comes from Vibrio sp. JZG120, assembly GCF_053890955.1. Lineage (NCBI taxonomy): Bacteria > Pseudomonadati > Pseudomonadota > Gammaproteobacteria > Vibrionales > Vibrionaceae > Vibrio > Vibrio sp. JZG120. The sequence continues at coordinate 168,157 of NZ_JBSRRK010000002.1, read as the reverse complement.
TAATGGGCTCACAGGTTCAGTACATGGGGCGAATTATGGGACCTATCGGTACTGAAGGTCGTTATATCCCAATCATGATTGCGATTTCCGTATTGAACGCATTTGGCGCAATGCTAGTCATGAACTTGTTTGTTTAGGGGGCAATCATGCAGTTTTCTCTCAATGAATATCTCGAAGAACTTCGTCCTCTCATCAATGTCGATTGTGGCACGTACACCACTGATGGCATTGAGTTCATCGCTTCTCAATTTGAAGGGAAGTACCAAGCGATGTCAGGTTGGAGCGTAAAACGCATCGACTGTGGCAGAGCGGGTATCGGTCTTGAAGTTCGAAACAAGCCTGAAGCAGAGCAAGTTGACGTGATGCTGATTGGTCACATGGATACAGTGTTCCCTGTCGGTACCGCTGGATTACGCCCTATGTCTCAAGACCCTGAAAAAGCGTACGGTCCGGGTGTCTCGGACATGAAATCTGGCTTGCTGAATATTGTGTACGCGATGCGTAACCTCGACCAAGCGGTGTTGGATAAACTGTCGATTTGTATCTGCATGAACCCAGACGAAGAAACCGGATCGTTATATTCGGTCGACTGGATTCAATCTGTTGCAAAAAACGCGAAGAACGTATTGGTGGCAGAAGCAGCACGTGCAGACGGCGGTTTAGTCAAAGCGCGCAAAGGCATGGCGCGTTACAAAATCACGTTTAATGGCATTGCAGCCCACGCTGGCAACGAGCCAGAAAATGGCCGCAGTGCAATTACCGAGATGGCGAACTGGATTCTCGCAATCAATGCCATGACGAACTTCGAATCTGGCACCACATTAAACGTGGGTATTGTGTCTGGCGGTAACGGCGCAAACATCGTCCCTGAGCACGCTGAAGCGATCGTGGATGTGCGTTTCTGGAGTAATGAAGAATACGATGATGTCGATAGCAAGCTAAACGGCATGCTGGAAACACCATTCGTTGATGGCGTTAGCATCGAGTTGGTTCGTGAAGCTTACAAACCTTCTATGGTGCCAAGCGCGCAAACCGAAAGCCTGATGGCATTAGTTGAAGACGCAGCAAGTGAACTGGCTATCGACATCAACTGGAAAGAAGTGGGTGGCGGCTCTGATGCAAACAATACGGCAATTCTTGGCGTTCCAACTTTGGATGGTCTAGGACCTATCGGTGCAGGTTTCCACAGTGACCAAGAGTACTTGTTGCTTGAGTCTATCGAACCACGTATCAAAATGCTGATGCGTGTACTGGAGAAGATTGCTCAATAAGGCATTCTCCTTCTAAAGCTTGGTTCCCAACATCACGATCCCCAGACTTTGGTTTGGGGATTTTTCTATCTGTGTTTTTGTTTCACTTTACTATCATTTCTTGTTATTAATCTTGCGTTCAGGTTCGATTTATTAATATGTTGGCCACAGTCATAAATTTCGGAGGCAACGATGAGCACAACAATGTCTGTAAAATCGGCGCCGAAAGACGCCAAAGATCAAACGATGCAAGCGCCAGATGAGAAAACATTCTGGCGCAAAATGAAAGGGTCGGTTAAGAAAGCGGGTGAAGAAATTGCCGTTATGGGTATCAAATCATGGCTCGCGATGACAGATTCCAACACCGCCGTTCGCCATAAGGCGATTTTAGGTGGCGCGTTGGCTTACTTTGTATTGCCCACCGATATGGTGCCAGATGTGTTAGCAGGCGTCGGCTTTACCGATGACATGGCAGCGCTTACCTTAGCCGCTAACTCAGTCGGCAATGCCATTACTGAAGAACACGAAGAACGAGCCAGAGAAAAATTGAATTCGATGGCGGATTAAGTTGAAAATTTATTGTACAGCGCTAATAGCCATTTGTGCTGCTCGATAAAGTTTTCCAAATACCATAAGAAAAACATTTCTAATAAATTTTGCAGACATATCTTCAATTGCTGTTACTGGTTTTCCAATAAACACCAGCATATGGCCTAAAAGCCCTTTGACTTGTGATTCTCTTACTTTAGATGCTTTAGCTACTTTTTCTATATTTCTAGCGAGTATGTCATAAAATGTCATTCCAGTAGATACTGTGGCTTGGGCTGCTATTGCTGAAAACAAGCCAGTATCTTTTAATAATGTTATTAATGCTGCTTGAATTCTTTCTGACCAATACTCTGTAAATGATGCTTGGTTTCTGTGCTCAAACTTAAATCTAGTAGGAGTATACAAGTACTTGTTAGATCTGACTTTTATTGCTCCCCACGTTTCGGAGTTAGCATTATCTAAATACCCTAAACTTGTTTCGCTAGACATACTATGAGCATTTAAATTAAAGCCAGTACTAGCGTCTAAGCGGTACTCATCGCCATTATGTGGCGCATGAATAAATGGCCAGACAGGTACTTTAGGTACAGGATCTGCGCCGTGAGTACAGCGGTATACTTTGTCGTTGCTTTTACTAGATTTACGGGAATATTGTTCTAAACCAACTCTAGGTGCGCCAAAAGTATATAAATTCACTCTTAATGAATACTCTTCTCTCAGCCAATCAGAACATAATGAAGCTAGAGCCCCTCCTAAACTATGCCCAACACAATGAATTCGGTTAGGTAAACTTTGGAATTGCTGTAAATATTGTTTTATACTTGGTTTGATACTTGAAAATGAATTAATAAATCCAGCATGAGCAATAGAGCCATTTGGAGAGCCTTTAAGGCCTACATTTAGGTTGGTTACCCAATCATTGGCGTTTTGCGTCCCTCTAATGGAAATTACTAAATCTCCCTTATATTTTCCTTTCCCAACACCAATTACCGCAAACGCTTCAGATGTTCTCATTACACCAGGTATCACTTTTCTAAACAATGGTATACGATCTAATCCTGTGATACCTCCAGTTCGGCCACTAAAAACATCTTGCTGCGAAAATGCAAAGTGTTTTTCAAAACCTCCTTGTCCCTTGAACGCTAGTCTCCCTTGCCCCTGATATACTCCATACGGTATATTCGCGATCTCTGATGCAAGTTTTGGTGTTAAAGACGGCATTATGTATCCTCCGTAAACTCTGCTTTATATAAAAATCCATTTAAATTGCAATTGCTAATAACCATTAGATCTCGAGCATTATCTAGATTGATATTTTTGAAAAAATATCGGAATTCTTTATTTTTAAGCTCACAGTAAAGATTATTTAAGTTATCTTTTATAAATATAGGCGGTGAAACGTAGTTTAACTGGGACTCCCAAATGTACTTCTTTTCTTCATTTATATAGGTATATATTCCGATATATGAATATGTTTGATTCAAAGCTGATTCTTTGAACCTTTGAGAATGTATGACTGGTTTAAAGTGAAATTCACCTAACTCATTAGTACTTGAACTCCTTTTGTAAGTATTCTTTAAAAAATTAGCTTCTAAGTAAACGGTTACATTTTCTAGAGGTCTTTGCTCAAGAACTAAAGTACCTTTTATCTCTGGGCTTAATGTGTATTTAAATTTCTTAAAAAAACCGAACATACTTTCGTTGAAACCTAATGCAAGTATTGGAAATGAGAAACTGAATAAAAAAAGACTATTTTTAAACATGAATTTATGATGTATGTATCTTAGTACCAAATTAATTATCAGACTACTACCTATCGCGATTTGGTTTTGATCTTTAATTTAATAATGGAATTTGTATCTCTATATGATGAAAATGTCCCTTATGTCATTTTCAAAATGATAAACATAGACTAGTAAAACTCTAATTCTTCAGAAGAATTATTATCATAACCTAGCTACTTACCGATTCGTAACTAAGAAAAGTCTAGAAGCAATTATATCTGTACATTAGCACCTTTAGCGGGGGCATCTCGTATCAAAATGCGTTGACATTTTTTACACTAAGCCAACTTCGTTAGCTGTTGGCTTTTTGTATAGAGGCCTCCAGTTAGGCTGGATTTCCCGTAAAGCTTACAGCTATAAGTCAGTTATATAACCCCTTTCAATTTGATAAAAACGTTTTGTGGTCTGGCAATTGCAGAGTTAATTAAGAATTGAAAGGGGTCCCAATGGATACAAAAAGAGCTTAGCGCACACGCGATGGAATTATAAATATCATGTAGTTTTTGCACCAAAGTATGAAGGCAGGTGTTCTATGGTGAGAAGCAAAGGATAGTAGGCGAGATACTTTTTTATGAGATTCGTCTCATGTTCAGAGTCGAGAATATCAATTAACTCGTTAAAGGAGAGGCTCTTCACCCGTTTATCTTCCAATTCTCTTTCAAGTCGTTGGATTTTTTTAGCCGGAAACTCTTTCGGTTTCGTTTTTTATGCATGGTGTTCTTCCTTGGGTTATGTATCCAATCCATTTTTCCATATTTTCTTAGTCAGGTTAAAACCGTTGAACGCCCTTGAATAACATAGGTTGCTTGGGCTTGTTTGTAATTCATGTAGCCTTTTTCAATAGCATCGACGACCTGTAATTTAAAGCATAGTGTGCTTTCACGCGGGGTTCGCTTAACGTAGGGGTTATGTGCAGTAGTCATAATTTGTCCTCAATGTGTAAATACATTTCAGGACAACACATGGAAACAAAAAACCACCTTAGAATAAGGTGGTTTTTTCTTAGACAGGATAACTTAATCGTAAAACGATTTAGGCGTCAGCGCGTTTAAGATGCACTTCTTCTTCGGCTACGCCTGCCATTGGATCGTTGAAGCGAGCTTCATCCAATGCACCTTCTGATTTTGCGACAATGACGGTAACTGCACTGTCACCAGTAATGTTTACCGCAGTACGAATCATATCAAGTAGACGGTCAACACCCATGATGAGCGCGATACCTTCAAGCGGCAGACCAACTTGGTTCAATACCATGGCTAGCATTACAAGGCCAACACCAGGGACACCCGCAGTACCGATAGATGCCAATGTAGCTGTCATGATTACCATGAGGTAATCGCCCATAGTTAAATCAATATTGAAGGCTTGAGCAATAAAGGCGGTTGCTACACCTTGCATGATCGCCGTACCGTCCATGTTCACGGTTGCACCAAGTGGTACTGTGAACGATGATACGCGGTTCTCAACACCCATTCGGTGCTTAACCGTTTCCATTGTTACTGGAATTGTTGCGTTCGATGATGCTGTAGAAAAAGCAAACATGATCGCGTCTTCCATCTTACGTAGGAACGTAATTGGATTTAGACCAGTGAAACCTTTTAACATTAAGCTGTAAGTGACTAGGCCGTGCAGGACAAGCGTACCCGCCAGTACTAAGAAGTACTCTGCCAGATTGACGATTGCGCCCAGACCAAGACCAGTAAATAGCTTCGCCATTAAGAAGAACACACCATAAGGCGCTAAGTTCATCAAAATCGCTACCAGTTTCATGATCACTTCATTCAGATCAGAGAAGAACGCTGCAATACGTTCACCAGGTTTGCCTGCTGCGCTGATCGCAATACCAAATAGCACTGCGAAAACAATAACTTGCAGGGTTTTACCTTCAGCCATTGCACTGATAGGGTTGGTTGGGAACATATCGATGATCACCTGACCCAAAGATGGTGCTTCTGCTGATTTGAATGAACTTGCTGCGGTTAGGTCAGCGCCAGCACCTGGCTGGAACAGAGTACCCATAGTTAGAGCAAGCGTAATCGCGATAGCCGTTGTTGTAACGTAGAAAGCGAGGGTTTTACCACCCATGCGACCCAGTGTAGAAAGGTCTTTGAGGGAGCTAGTACCACAAACTAGTGAAACAAACACTAGAGGGACTACGAGCATTTTTAAGCTGGCGACGAAGATCTGTCCACCAACTTCAAATAATCCATTAACAATGTATGCGTCGACAAATCCGTTGCCGGCAAAAAGTGTGCGAATTGCAAATCCTGTCAAGATACCCGCTACCATACCCAAAATTACGCGGCTGGTTAGCGACATCGGTTTCTTGGTATTCATGAGAACACTCCTTATAGTTATGCACCTTGAGTTCACTTCAAAGCGGCGAGCAGAGTAGCAGTGGAGTGAGAAAATACGAAAGAATAATCCTCTAAATGGTTAATAGATGTGAACTTTATCACTAATAAAAATGGAGTTTTAACCAAATCTTAACTATTTGACTGGTCGAAAAGTTTGTATTTTAACACTTTTATCGAACATACAACCGATAAGAAAGAGTATTTACATTTATTTTTATTAGTAAATGGAGTGCATATTATCTCTAAGGAATGTTACTCTTGCATAACTATCTAGATTTTATTCAGGCTAGAAGCCGTCTCTTTTTGATTGTTTTTGTATTGGGCTGAACACAAGGGGCTAACGAGCCGTCTATGCCCCTGCTTATGTTATTTATCCGATGAATCAATGAAGGTTGGTCAATGTAGATAATTGGAGGTGATCCCAACTCCAATTATTCTGAGTGGTATTGCTAATACCCCCAACCCAATAGCGTTGCTTCGCTCGGATGAAGCCTTCCAAACAATGCAGACCAGTCTCAGTGATATGGACGCTTTGTTCCCACCACTCCCTTTCACGTGACTCAATCGTGATTAAAGGCGTTTGACCTTGTGCTAGAGGGAGGAGTAAGGCGTAAAACATCGTATCGCCCAGGTAAGGCAGAGGTTCACGTTGTTGATATTGCTCAAACCAATCTTTGATGAGAATTGAACGATTTTGAGAACTTAGGACCTCTAATGCAATCTGCTGAGTCAAGCTTAATCCTGTTTGTGAATGAGGTAACTCTTGCATATGGCGTGTTAGCACGTTGAGCATATTGGGTAAGCAATCTAGATCATGCTGCTCGATCAAATTAACCATAGAGATGGGTGTCGGTGATGTGACTGCGTGCCAGGAATGTTTAGCCTGACTGAATAATTTGGCTGTCACGGGTTTACGGTATTGCCAACAAGCGCGAATAGCCTCTTTAGGCAACTGCCCCAAACCGATGAATCGCTCAGTGCCAGGGAACTGGTTCAACTCAATGATCTCTATCACCTTGTTTTCTACATTCTCTAACAATGTTAGGGCACGAAGCAGCATTAATTGGTCATAGCTGTCATGTTCGACCCAAAAGACGATTCGTTCAAATGTATCACTGAGCAGCGTATCAATATTAGCTTGCTCAAATTTGACAATATCTTGCACTGAATCTTCACGCTTCATCACGGGCAGCAGAGTCTCTACGACATATTGGGCACGAATGGCAAGGAAGTTTTGTGGTGTTGCTGGGATTGGACCCATACAAAGCGGATCTATTAGGGCTAAAAATGTCCCCTCGAATCCGCTGTCTTTAAGCCGTTGCTGAATATCATGCCCACAGCGGACATGGAGCGTTTTTAGTTCGCTATCAAGAGGAGGGAAGTGATTTTTGATGGCGTCTTTGTGAGCTTCTAACTCTTCGACATGCGCTTTTAATTTACTCCAACTTGGTAAACCTAATTCTCTGGCTAGCGAATGTTGAACGTCAGCTAATTGAATTGTATTGGGAGCTAATGACTCTGGTTTGGAGTGAAATCGCTTAACTCGATCCAACATCTCATCATCGTGTTGACGTATAGCTTTGAGCCTTTTTTTAGCAACGGATTTTTGTTGGTTAATGTTGATTAAGAAGCTATTTGTAGAGTTCATTTTTCACCTTTCTTATCTCTTCCACACTCGCCTAAATAGAAGCTAAAAAGAAGGTAAAAACAGATTGTTCCTGCTATACAGAGCAGGGTGGAAGAGTTGCCGTGAACCAAGTTCTTTCCGCGAGTGTTGGGGGCTTTAGGCGTGAGCAGACTGATAGTAGGGTTTCACAATCCATCATGCAACTATTCATGAGAGAACCGCATCACAAAATATCAGCCCCATTAAAGAAGTGCTGAATAGTTTGACAGCCAATGCCTATGTAGATGTTAACGACCATCCGTTTTCTAGTAGATATGCATTACAGGATCCAGTAATAAAAAAGCCCTGCTAGGTCTAGCAGGGCTTTGTAATACATGTAGATATTAATTACTCGCTCTTGTAAGCGTAGTTATAGTAACCGTAACCATATCCGTATGAGTTTGACGCTTTCTTCTCTACGGCGTTTAGAATTACGCCTTTTACTTCCACGCCGGATTGTTCAAAGCGGCCTTGTGCGACTTCAATTTCCTTCAAAGTCGTTTGATCAAAACGAGCTACCATCAGTGTTGTTCCTGCGATTGCACCAACAATGCTTGGGTCGGTAACCGCGAGTACTGGCGGCGTATCGATGATCACAAGATCGTACTGCGCCGACATTTCGTCAACAAAGCTCTTAAAGCGAGGATGCATCAAAAGCTCTGACGGGTTTGGTGGTACTTGGCCACGAGTAACCACATCTAGATTGTCGATGGATGTTGATTTAATGATATTGCTATGGGATGTCTTGCCGCTCAAATAATCAGAAAGGCCGTTATCCCAACGTAAACCAAAACATTGCTGCAAATAACCTTTACGCATATCTGCATCGATAAGCAGTACTTTCTGACCTGTTTTCGCAGCGACGGCTGCAAAGTTTGTCGATACGAACGTTTTACCGATAGATGGTGCTGGACCTGAAATCATAAGAACATTGTTCTTCGCTTCCATCATCGCAAAGTGCAGGCTAGTACGAAGACTACGCAGGGCCTCGATGGAAAGGTCGGCCGGGTTAGCTTCAGCAAGAAGGACTAGCTCATCGTTGCTGCCTTTGTTTCGTTTAAGCTTGTTTGCAAATTCCAGTTGTTGAATAGATTTTGGAACGCTAGCGTAAACAGGCATACCAATCTGCTCAATTTGATCTGGTGTTTCTACACCACGGTGGAATGCCGCACGAATTAATACGAAAGCCACGCCTGCCATGCCACCAAGCAGTGTTGCTAGCACAACGATAAGCGCTTTTTTCGGCTTGATTGGCTTAGAGAACGACTGAGCGTTATCTAAGATTCGAACGTTGCCAACGGTTCCTGCTTTAATGATGTTGAGCTCTTGAACCTTGTTCAATAGCTGGATGTAGATTTGTTGGTTTACTTCTACATCGCGCGTCATGCGTAGAACTTCACGCTGTGTTTTCGGTAACTTTTGAACTTGTTTATTAAGACGCTCTTTCTCTTTGAGTAGCGTCTCACGTTTATCAAGCAGAGACTTATAAGCCGGGTGATCTTGTGTAAAGCGCTGGCTGATTTCACTCTCTTTGAATGTAAGCTCATTTAACTGCGCTTCTAATTCAACCATCACTTTCAGCGTTGATTGAGCTTCAAGGCCTAAGTCGATAGATTCATTTTCTTGACGGAATCGATTTAAAACGTCTTCAGAAGCGGTCAGTTTTGTTTTGATGTCTGGAAGGTGGCCTTTCAAGAACTCGAGACTTTGCTCTGCCTCTGCTGAGTTTCTTTGAACGTTTTGCAAGAAGTAGTTCTGGCTAATGTCGTTCAAGATAGCTTGAATCTTAGCGCGATCTTCACCAGAGAAGCTTAAAGAAATAATCCCGGTTTGCTTACCACGTTCGCTAATCGATAAGTTTTGTTGCAGTGCATTGATTGCATCTAATTTGCTGACTTTACTCACGGTAAACGATGCGCCGTCTTGCGCTATCATTTCTGTAGCTAAGAATTGATAGCCGTTCTTTTCAATGAGCTCGCCAACCTTACCTTCTAAAATGACGTTATTGTCATCTTCTATAAGTTTGAACGTCTGTTTTTCAGAATCAATAACTTCGAGAGTTAGAGGAATTCCAACTGCGTAAGAAGGGGTATTAAATCGTGAAACGCTCAGACTGATTTGTTCGCCTTGCAGTCGAGCTAAGCCCTTACCGATGATAGGCATGTAATTCGGAGAGACGACCGTGGTTAAGTTGAACTTATCAACTGTACCACCCAAAATCATACGAGATTTAATGATCTCAATTTCTGTTGTCGCTGATGACTCTGCTGAAAACAGCTCTCCCATATCACCAACCATCGCTGAAATACCACCGGAGCTCTTACTTTCAATTTGGATAAGAGCGTCAGCTTTGTAGATAGGTGTTGATAGAATGGCAACGCCGACGCCTATAATTGAAAATAGGACTACGGTACATAGAATGAGCCATTTGGCATCAAGAATGATCCCAAATAACTTTCCCAAATCGATCTCATCGTCGGCTTGACGTGATTGCTTAATAGTTTGTGTTGTCATTACTTTAACTTCTTAAATACCTTGCCATTGGCGTTTATTTATTTAGCCTTGCGGCTTATAGTTTTTGAGACCACGCTTTTGCTGCTTTTTCTATAAGCGTATAAGCATGTTCGAAGGCTTCTCTACTTTGTCTGTATGGATCAGGAATGTTTTTTTCACTTATCCATTGTCCAAACAGCATCGTTTTGCCTCGTGCCTCAGGAGCGACTTTGGTTAAGGCTTCTAAATGACCTTTTTCCATAACCAATATCAGATCGTATTGAGCGCAAAGCTCAGGTGTTAATTGTCGTGCTTCGTGTCCATCTAAGCTTACGCCATGTTCATTCGCGATGGTGGTTGCCATATCATCAGCAGCTTTTCCTGTTAAATGACTTTTATCCACCGCGATTCCCGCTGACGCGACATGTTTGTTTGGTAGTAAAGACTGCAAAAGCCGCTCTCCTGTTGGAGAGCGGCAAATATTACCTACGCAGACGACAAGAATATTAGAAAACAAATGCTTACCCTATTTTAAATTGTATGCCTATGATCCCAACTGAATTGCTTGCTTCTTTATATTGCACAATTGAGCTACGTAACTATTGAATGCATGCCGCAAGAGATAACTTTCTTGCGGCACGTCGTTTTTACGGCCAAGTGCGTACTCGTAGTACACCTTCGGTTAATTCGTTAAAGCCGGAAATGGTTGGAACAAGTTGAGCAATAACGCGGTTCCAACGGCTAACAGGCGCGGCTGTTACATAGACTATGTCGTATGGGTTGAGATCAAACTCTGTTCCAATCACCAAAGCAGAAGCATCAGAAACATCCAACTGATAAATGTCCGCCATTTTAGCTTCTTCTTTTGAACGTCTGATGACGAAGACGCCAGTAGCATCGGCGGAGATTTCATTAATACCACCAACGCTACTTAGAGCTTCAGTAAGGCTCATACCGCTGCGATCAATTTTGAGTAGCTTCGGATCGTTAACTTCGCCCATAACAAATACTTTTTGCGCATCGTTACGGGGAATATGAACAATATCACCTGGCTTTAGAAGACGGTTTTGAGTTAAGTCGCCTTGTTGCATCAGAGCGTATAAAGAGACATTTTCAACCACACCGTTTCGCGTCAGTGTTGCATTACGCCAATCGGCTTCGGCTGCCAGTCCGCCTGCTCTATTTACGGCATCAAGAAGTGTAAGAGGAATGTTTGTGATTGGTTGTTGCCCTGGCTTGTTCACTTCGCCAGTCACATAAGTCTTTTTAGAACGAAAAGCTGCAACGCTTACATCGACTTGCGGGCTCTCAATGTATTTTGCAAGACGGTTGGCAATGTCTGCACGAATTTGGCGAACGTTTTTACCTTCAACGTGTACAACGCCAATGTAAGGGTAGAAGATTGTGCCATCTGAGTGCACCCAGTTACCTGCTTCGGCTGAACTACGATATGAGCCAGCTGGGATCGTGAGCTCTGGGTGATCCCAAATAGTAATATTTAAGATATCGCCAGGTCCTACTTCGTATTCATACTTGGCGATTTCAATATCTAACTCTGGATTTGGCTTTGAAAAAGGATCTATTGAATTTAAAGAGGTCACTCGCTCCAAAGTTAAAGGATAAACCGTAACCTGCGATTCTATATCACTCGATTCAGTGCTCATTACTGTTTTGTCACTGACCGAAAGGTGGCTACCAGGCAGAGTACACCCTGTAAGAAGGATAGGAAGTACTGATATCCCCAAAAATTTATTAAATGTGTTCATTGGTTTATAACTACCGAAAGAAAGTTTGCCGACTGAAATTGGTTCATTCTAATTGAACTGCATTTCATCAATGTTGACGATTTACTGCAGTTTTAAGCCTTTAGAAAGCGAGTCCATTCAGAATTATTTGTGTAATAAACACTCCAAATGGCTGCTAGCGACTTAGAGCTCTTAGTTTCATTTATGAAGGTGAAAAATCTACCCCACAAAAATAGTCAACCATTATCCATCTGGTTGCAATAAAGGCAACTACATACTTAAAAAATACTTACGAATACATGACAAAATTATGTCTATTTAGCGTTATTGAGATGAATGCATGATTTTGCACATGTAAACAGGCAGGAATGTGAAAAAACTCATGCCAAAGTTGTATGCATCCTATTTACACCATATGCAACTGCCGTTATGCTTCCTGTTGCGGTCGGATATAACAACAAATATTGGAGCTAATTTTGAAAATCAAACTTTTAACGGCAAGTGTGGCTGCAGTCCTACTAGCAGGTTGTGGTAGTGACAGCGATCCTGAGGTAAAAACATACTCAGTACAGGCTTATGATCCAGCTGTTATCGGCATGGAAGTCTCTTACGACTGTGGTGGAGATTTAAAAGGTAAGGCTGATGAACTGACAACAAACTACAAAGGTATGGTTGGCTATGCGCGCATTAGTCACATAGACGTAGTTAGTGCTCCAAGTGAGTGTACTTTCACATTAAAGCACACTGATAAGAGTGTAGATGCATCTAATGGTAAACGTATTACAACTGATTACAAAATTCCAAAAGGTCTAGCGCAAGCAGATGCACCTGTAACAGGTTCACCGTTTACTACTCTAGTAACGGATACTTTGGAAGAAGGTGCAATTTACACGCCAGAGGTTGCAGAGCAAGTGTTTGCTGATTTAGGTCTTGATGTCAATGCGATGGGCGTTTCAGTTAATGATTTGCTTCGCAATACTGAAAGTGTAGTTAAGCAGTTAGATGAGAGTGGTGATGCTGCAACAAAAGCATTAGCGACTAAACTGGTTGCTACAGCGAATGTAGTTTCAGATGTCATTAAAGCGAACCCTACGGCTTCTCCGAAAGCAATTTCAGTAGCAGCCAAAGCTGTAACTGAAGAGGTAATTAAGAAGAACCCAAATTACCCTAAAAATGATTCTGGTGATGTTATTTACGTAGAGGTATCTGAAGAAGATACTAAAGATGTTGTTAACCAGGTTGAAAAAGAGATCGAAGCAGGAAAACCTGTAGATGATTTCAAACCGGTAGTGCCACCGATTCCAGATGCGAAGCCAGGCAAACCAGTTGATCCTGTTGATCCGCCATCAGGTGGTTCAGGCGGTAACTAATTAACTGTACTGATAATTAAAAGGCCTCTTCAGAGGCCTTTTTTGATCCTATCGTACTGTGGTCATTACCTTTTAGTGAGCCCTTTACTGTTTAAGTAAGGCAGGATGTGCGGACGTGATTCGCCAGCTAGTTTACTGGTGACTTCTTGTGACCAAGTGCTTTGTTTTTGATTGCTCGAACGGTTTGCATAGTAGTTTTGCATGGTTTGGTCATAAGCCTGAATATCATCCAAATTTAGGTCTTGATATTGATTCTCATGCACCACGACATGAGCAGGTAGACGTGGCTTAACTTCAGGGGCTTGATCTGGATGACCAAGACACATACCAAATAAAATGGCTGTATTTTTAGGTAAGCCTAGTAACTCGTCGACTTTTTGAGCATTGTTTCGTAAGCCACCAATATACACGCCTCCTAGTCCCATAGACTCTGCCGCAAGTAAGCAGTTTTGTGCCATGATGCCAGAATCAACAGCACCGATAAGTGTTAACTCGGTGAAATCAGCTTGCACATCAAGATTGATACTGGCGTGGCGCTGGTAATCAATGCAAAACACCAAAAACTCAGCAGCGCTTTCAACGTACCCTTGATTCCCCGCATATTGTGCCAATAGCGTACGCTTTTCTTTATCGGTAACGCGGATAATTGAGACGACTTGCAACATACTTGATGAAGACGCCGCAAGGCCAGCTTGTAGAATCGTTTCTAATTGTTCGCTTTCAATAGGTTGCGAGGTGAACTTTCGAATTGAGCGGTGATTGAGAATTGTTTGTATCGTACTGTTCATGGTGACTTAACATCCCCTGTTACATGTAAAGGCTGAAGCCTCACCTTAGCGATATTTGATGAGTCGGTAAACTATCTCAAAAGAAAAACAATGCTTAGCGCATAAGTGTGAAGATGAATAGAGAATACATCACTCGTTCTGCTTGAGAGCGTATATACTGTTTTTAGAATCAACAATTTAACTGCAGTGGAAAATATGAAAGAACTCATCGTTCATACAGTCACGGTGTTTATGGGCTTCTTTGCGATCATGAACCCCATCGCCAATATTCCTATCTTTTTGAGTTTAACGGCTGATGAGGATAGGGAAACCGTACGTTCCATGGCGCTTCGTTCGGTTTTTATTGCATTTGTCATCATTGCGATATTTTCGATCGCCGGTAAATTAATTTTTGATTTGTTTGGTATCACGCTGTACGCCTTGCGAATAACGGGCGGTATCTTGGTGTTTTTGATCGGTTTTAATATGCTTCAAGGTGATTCGACGCATCAGAAAACTAAAGAGAAAGCGTATTCTCCAGCGCAGCAGCAGGCGGCGTTGAGCATTGCCGTTTCTCCACTTGCAATGCCGATATTAGCAGGGCCTGGAACGATTGCTACCGCGATGAACTTTGCTACGGCGGGTGGTTTTGATCAAACCATTATTACCATCGTTTCTTTTGCTGTGTTGTGTGTTATTACCTATATGCTGTTTTTATTTGGAGACAAATTAGTCAAAGCAGTTGGACCGAGTGCTCTGAACGTCGTGACGAAAATGATGGGCTTAATCCTAGCGGTTATCGGTACTCAAATGTTTATTGATGGCGCGGGCGAAGCCTATAAAACTGTTTTCTCTTAGGCGTTTCCACCTCGTCTAAATCCACACCTACATTTCTAGCTGGTGTGGATTTTTTGAACTTTAGTTTTCAGTTTCTAAGAAAGAAATAAATAGACTTCACCTATTTCAATAATAAGAATATTCAATTGTTTTGATTGCACGAATTTCATTACTCTTTTGGCAAGAATAATGGGGGAAATATGGCAACAAAAGCAATTGTAGTGGAAGGTGGCGCGATGCGAGGTGTCTTCGCAAGCGGAGTGCTAGATGCGTTTTTAGAGCAGAGTTATAAACCGTTTGATTTTGCCATTGGTGTATCTGCTGGCGCATCAAACTTGATTGGTTATTTGACCGACTATCCGCATCGCAGCATTAATGTCATTACTAAGCTGGCAACGAGTAAACGCTTTTTTGATCCGACTCGATTCGTTAAAGGTGGGGACCTCATTGATGTGAAGTGGCTGTTTGAAGAGTCTAATCGTTTGTATCCCGTCGATGAAAATAAACTGTTTAATGGCATTCCTTTTCTGGCAGCGACGACGAATGTAGATACAGGACAGGCAGATTATTATCGCGTGACGCGTGATAATTTTCACCATGCGATTGAAGCGACAACAGCGTTACCCATTGCATACAAGCATACCCCTTGCTTTTCTGGAGGCTGCTATACCGATGGCGGGGTTGCAGATTCTATCCCGGTGCGTGAGGCTTATCGTCGCGGAGCTCGCGACATAACCGTTGTGCTTTCTCACCCGCTAAATTATGCCAAGAAGCCAGTAAAAACCACATGGCTGATGAAGAAGTTATTTGCCGAACATCCTAAAATGGCGGACGCGATGTTAAGACGTGCAGATAACTACAATCAATCGTTGGAATTTATTCGTAATCCTCCACCGGGAACGCATGTCAGAGTGATTGCACCACCAGATAATTTTCCTGTTCAGCGCTTATCAATGCGACAAACCGTTCTATTGGAAGGTTATGAAATGGGGCTGATTGAAGGGCGGGCTCATTTGGCTAATTTGTCAGGTGTTCATGGTTTAGATCGGGAAAACTGCCATTTTTGCGTTTGATAATGAAAGAGCCTCATAGCGAGGCTCTTTTTACTTAACGTTCAAAGGGCGATTTAGTTGACTTTATCCCAAGCCATTTCCCAATGTGAACCTGTTCCTGGTTCGTATTGGTTTGCGCTTTCTTTCCACTGTACACAGTAACCAGAGTATGGGAAGGGTTTACATTGGTAAATGGCACCGTCGCTTGCAAGCACTTTTGTACCCGCCGTGTAGCTAGATAGCCCTTCAGGGAAGACAAAATCGTACTCGCCAGATGGTGGTGGCGTTACTGACTCTTCTTTTAAGTGAAAGTCGAGCGTTTGCTGATCCACCAAGTTACCATCTTTGTCTTTAATACGAGTCACGAGCATATGGTGACCAGGCTCTGATTTGCTTAAAGCGAGCGATACAGCCTCCACCGAGCCGTCTTTCATTTCGTCTGCCCAGCTTGCAAGTGGCTCACGGTGGTGATTGTACACGGTGAGTTCTGCGTTTAAATCGCCTTCAGCAGTTAGTGTCAGCTCCAACGTTGTCGGTGTTGACTCAATAATATATTCGTCTTCTAAGCCATCTACTGTGAGTGAGTACTCTGGAGCGGGAGTTTCTATCTTGTAGCCGATTTCTACACGCTCAAGGCCGCTATTAGCTTGCAGGTACACCGGGTTAGTACCATAAACAGGAGTGAATTTATCCTCGGCATACTGTCCAGCTTGCAGTTTAGTTTGCTCTTGGTTGATCTTCGTTGCTAGAGCGTAAGACCAATTTTTCGCTTTGCCCATGACTGCATCGGTAATTTCTAGCTCGGTTCGATAAGCTATGTTTTCACCCGCCTGATCAAATACGCGTGTATAAACCGAATCTCCAACATTTAAATCCATCGTCGGAATAATTTGACCGCCTTGCGTCCAATCTGGAATGACTGGACTGTCACCATCAAATTTCACATCGATCACGTTATAAAATGAAGCCGCTGTGTCGCCAACATCCCATACCGCCAGAATGACGTGATACCCCTCTCGCGTAGGCACATTACATTGATGGCTCACCTGTTTTGGAGGTTGAACCATATTGCCGTCGACTACACAGAAAGGAGTCAGATCAAACGAGTCGCGTGATAGTGAGGCATTTGGGTTCCAATCAGGTTTGGTGATGTAATATTTCCAGTCACGCGTCACATGGTTAGCGGTAAATGTCCATTCAAAAGTCTGTGTACCTGATTGAATAGGACGTTTAACCCAGCGGTCGGCAGTTTGTTCATCAAGAGCGGCAGCTAGAGCGGTTTCGGCACTTGCTATTTTTCCATCGCGAGGCCCTGTTTGTGGAAAACCATCAGGACCTTCAACACTTTGTGGCTCGTATTGAATGGCACCGCAGTTATTATTTTTTTCGTTAGTATCAGGTGTTGGATACTTACATAGTGCCGCGCGACTTGCAGCGACACCATCATTGGTTTCTGATACGTAGCCGTGAGCCGCAGCACCTGAGCTAATGCTTGCAAGTGCTAACGTGAGTACGGATTTGGTTGGAAAGGATTTCATCACATGTCCTCTGTTATGGCTGACAAATTAATGTCACACCTCGGCGCATGCTGAGCACGAAGCAACGCTGCATGAATCCATACTTTGGATAATGTAGTGTTGCAACATGGCAACCCCGCTATCATGAGCATTACTTTTGATGATGGAATGCTGACAGACCGGAAGCTTTGCGTCCCACCCTTTCGAATGGTTTGCCGAAATGTGATTGAGCAGCCAAAATTTAGCTCAAGAATTTACATGTGGAAAAGTAAACGACACTGACATGGAATCATGTTCTCAAATTGAAAGGTAACGGTACGCCAATCTCATTAATATTGTGCTTTTTTGTTTCTAAGGTATTGGTTTTGATGTTGTTTTTGTCTTTTTTATAGTTGGAGTGAATGAGTGATTGGTTGTTGGGTTGAAGGTGGGAAGGGGCAGTATTAAGGATAGAAGAAGCACCGTTTAAAGGGCGGAATACACCGCCCTCTGAATCATGTTATTTAGGCATAATGACGGTATCAATAACATGAATGACGCCGTTTTTAGCTTTCACATCGGTTGCCATTACATTTGCACCATTGACCATGACTTTGTCGCCCATGGTTTTAATCATCACATCTTGGCCCTGAACCGTAGTCGCTTTGTCCAGCTTAACAACATCGGCAGCCATTACTTTCCCTGGGACGACGTGATAAGTCAAAATGGATACTAACTTGTCTTTGTTTTCCGGCATTAAGAGCATATCGATTGTACCGTCAGGCAGTTTTGCAAAAGCGTCATCCGTTGGTGCAAAAACAGTAAATGGGCCTTCTCCTTTGAGTGTATCGACTAGATCAGCCGCTTTCACTGCAGCGACAAGTGTATTAAAAGAGCCGTTTTCAGTGGCAACGTCGACAATATCAGCCTTCATCATGCCATGCTCATGAGCCTTGACGGGAAGCATAAAAGATAAAGTCGCCATCAATGTAGCCGTGATAACCAAGATACGTTTAAACATAATGTGTTCCTTACGAGTTGGGGGTACAACGGTTTCCCTAGAGAATGTCTTCGTTTGTACGCATCTAAATGAAAAGATGATCAACGAGCCCTGCTTTCTTTCGATGGCCTCACGTGTCGCGTTAAAATCCGTTTGCCTTCTTGTTTTACATCGGCCCGTTTCCGCCATGCCCATAGACGCTCCCTTGCGTCTTTAGCTGCGCTATTTAGGTCGACAATAGGCGCTAGGTAACGGCTATCCGGTTTCAAGTGGTACATGACGGTTTCCATCTGTGTCATTGTCCAGGGCTCGAACAATAGTGGGGTGGGGACCATTTGCAATTCAGGCACCCATTTATAGATGAACGCGCCATCAGGGTCATGTTCTTGGGCTTGCTTAACCGGGTTGTAAATCCGGATTGTATTGGTCCCAGTTACCCCGGCTTGCATTTGGAATTGTGGGTAATGAATACCAGGCTCAAAGTCGAGGAATAGTTGCGCTAAATGCGTCACGCCAGTTCGCCAATCCATGTTCATGTGATGAGTGAGAAAACTAACCAGCATGGCGCGCATGCGAAAGTTTATATAGCCAGTCTGATGCAAACAGCGCATACAGGCATCGATCAAAGGTATGCCAGTATATCCAGATTTCCATGCTGCTAACTTTTCTTCATCGAAAGTGCTACTTTGTTTAATCAACGATTCGTAAGCCCGGTTAACACAGTAAAACTCCATGTCGTATTCCGACTCGAATTTCTGTATGAAATGGCAGTGCCAATGCAGCCGTGAAGACAACGCAATTAAGCTGCGACGAAACCCAACAACTTGCCAGTGTTTCAATAGGTACTGATAAACTTCACGCAAGGATATATTACCCCAAGCGAGGTATGGAGAAAGGCGAGTACAGGCTGTACGTGAGGCTGTGGGACTAGAAATGCTTCGATAGTAATCACGACCTCGACGATTGAAAAAGTCCTCCAGTGTTTTCCAAGCGAGTTGGCTCCCTCCCGTTTGCATTCCTTTGCATTTTGATAGCCAGGATGAAGGTGGCGAAAACGCGCAGCCGAGTGATTCTGCATCCAATGAATGCAACAAGTTGGTTTGCAGCTCAAGAGGGCTTATGGAGGCTCTCATGACCAAATCCCAATGTTTGTCCCAACCCTGCCGGTCTTTTGCTCCTCTAATAACAGCACCGTGCTCGAACTCAAACCACGTGATGTTCTGCTCATGCAGCCAGTCGGCAATTTGCTTATCGCGCTCAAAGGTGCAGTTGAGCCCTATTTCCTGATGAGAAAACACAGCGTTGATTTGATATTGCATTTGAATTGATTGAAAACATGCTAAGGCATCGCCAAACAGAACGGTGATGCGGTGTCCATAGGCTTTGAGTGTCTCATTCATGTCTTGCAATGATTGCCAAACAAATCGCCAGTGACGCTCAGAATAGTGAGGGTTGTTTAACAGCAACGGTTCAACAATATATAAAAGTACCGTTGGGTGCTTTGACGACAATGCTTGTGTTAAGGGCTGGTGGTCAGTCAGTCTTAAATCTCGTTTTAACCACACGACATTGATTGTTTGCATCGGAATCCTCTTTGTTTCCGATGTTGTACGCAAATGACCCGAAGAGATCTCACCTAATGATCGGTTTTGTTCATTAAAACGTAGAGGTTGCTCACAAGGAGGTGAGACATGTCGATACCACTGAGTAAGTTAGAAAAGTTCTTCTACGTAGATAAATTGATCATTCACTCGCTTGATCTCGCATTGTATCAAGCATCTGTCGTAGTTGATGGAAAAGCGCAATTCATCACTGACGACAACGGTATCTTTTTGAGGGCTCATTCCCTTATCGAGATGCAAAAGAAGTGCAAGAATATCAAAGCAAATAAGCAGGTTTTAGTACATCAAAGTGCTTATGATGAGATGGTGGGGCTACCCGAAGGCAAAAGAGACAATCAACTAGAGGTTTTGGTGAAGGATACAAAATTGTATTGAAAGAGTGTTGGTGCATAGTAAAAGCGAACCACCTTACGGCAGCTCGCTTAAAATAGAATTAGAGTCGAGCTTAGTCTTGTTTACGCTGAGCTTCTTTTTGTGCGTACTTAGCGGCACGTCGAGCTTCTCTTTGCTTGGCACTTTCGCCACCAACATGCTGCTCGCCTCGTTGTTCTGCAAGAACAATTTGTTTTTCACGTTCGCGGAATCGAGCAATTTGTTCTTCTGAGTGTGTGCCGTGACATTTCGGGCAGCTCACGCCTTGCTCGAACAATTCTGACTGTTTGTCTTCTTCAGTGATCGGTAGACGACAAGCGTTACATAAATCGTAATCTGCTTTTTCTAGCTGGTGGTTTACTGCAACACGACCGTCAAACACGTAACAATCACCTTCCCACATACTCTCTTCCTCTGGTACCTCTTCAAGGTACTTTAGAATGCCGCCTTCTAAGTGGTAGACCTCATCAAAGCCCTGTTCTTTCATGTAAGCAGTTGATTTCTCACAGCGGATGCCACCGGTACAGAACATCGCCACTTTCTTATGCTTTTCCGGGTCCATGTTTTCTTTTACATAGTCTGGGAATTCACGAAAGGTTTCAGTATTTGGGTTTACAGCGCCTTTGAATGTGCCGATCTCGATTTCGTAATCATTACGTGTATCGACAACAAACACTTCAGGATCAGCAATAAGATCGTTCCACTCTTGAGGTTTCACGTAAGTACCCACTACGTGGCGAGGGTCTATGCCTTCAACACCTAATGTTACGATCTCTTTTTTCAATTTCACTTTGGTGCGATTGAATGGCTGGGTCTCAGAATACGACTCTTTGTATACGGTGCCTGTCAAACGAGGCTCGTTGTTTAGCCACTCCAGTAGCGTATCAATACCTGCACGATCAGAGGCAACAGTGCCGTTGATGCCCTCACTTGCCAGCAGTAATGTTCCGCGAATATGGTGTTTTTCCATCAACGCAAGTAATGGCTCGCGTAGTTCTTGATAGTTATTCAGCTCAACAAACTTGTACAGCGCACAAATTACATACTGACTCATGAGGTTTCCTTTAAAAATACAGGTGGTCAACGACCTTAAAATTTTAGCGGCACGAAGTATACCTGACTAAATTAGTCGGAAATACGGACAAATTATGCGGATATTATGGCTAGGCAGGATATAGCGGTGTTTTGATGCGGCAAAGCGTCACGCGGGTAAAATCGCTATGTGTTCAAATTATAAGCATAAATTGTAGAGAACAAGGTAAGTTGAACTCGACACTTTTGGTTTAAATTTGTACTGTGATTCCTTCTTCGGCTCTTCATTAAAGTTGTGCGCAAGAGCTACAAAATAATAATCGGATCAGTTGGCAAGGAAAGGACATGCAGCAGTTTTATATCAGGCGGCTGAGGGAAGAAGATGCTCCCTTGCTCAAACAATTACTCGTTGAACTCGATACATCGCACTATGAAGCTGAACCGAACTTCTATCGTCCACCCAAGGAATTGGCGCAACTAAGAGAATCATATGGCACCTTCGAAAAGTATTTTGACGGGAGCGTGAGCGCTTTTATTGCTTGTTCGCAAAGAAAAGTCGTCGGTTTTATCTCTGGTTCGGTTCGTAACGTTCAGTCGCTGATTTCACCAGAAAAACGCGTTGGCTTTATTAATGAGCTTATTGTTTCAGAGAACCATCGAAACTTAGGAATAGGTTTATCGCTGATGGATAAGATGGAAAGTGATTTGTGTGCTCAAGGAATAGAAGAAATCGGCTTAACCGTGGCGTCATTTAACCATGAAGGTGAGGATTTCTATCATAAAATGGGCTACCGGGTGATGACGAAACGTATGACCAAGCGCGTAAGAGATTCGTAAAAACAAGATGGTAGGAATGAAACGCCTCTTACCTCTAGAAGAGGCGTTTTTATAGTATTTATTTCAAATTAGCGGCGGTTTGATTCCCCATCGCAATTAACTTATCTAAAACGCGCTCACCGTTGGCACGTAAACCGTTGTGCTCGTACTCGTTAGTGATCCACGCTTTTGAGTTTGGGATTAACGCGAGCGTTTCTCGGCTGATATCCATTTCCACAAACATATCATCGGCGTAAACGGCGCAACTGACAGGCACTTTGTTTTGAGCCAGTTGTGTTTGATCGTACAGCGCAGTCCAATCTTCTTTCGCGGCCAATATTTCAGCGGCATCTTTTAGTGGCTTGAGGTTGACGTATTGATCGAACATCCATGGGAAGACCATTTCCCCCGTAAAGTAAAATGGCTTGCCAGGTTCATAATTAAACTCTGAACGGCTTTGGCGAACACGGTGAGCACTCCAATTCGACGCAAAGCCTTGGCAATAAATTGATTCATGCAAAATGGCGTAAATCGGGTTGGTTTGGAAGTTTTGCTGTGCCAACATATCGTTCAAGAACTCATAACGAAGTTGTTGTTTGCCGTTCACTTCAATCAATGCACTTTCTAGCCAATAGTAAGTTGGCAAGAAAGTATCACTCACACCAAAGTTGATGCCGATTTGCTGAAATTGCTCCACCGTGAAGCGTTGACCATTTGGTAGGTACTCTTCGTTTTCCAGCAAGTGATTCGCAATGTTTTGGCAGAGTTGTTGCGCTTTTGGAAATTGCTGGAAGAACGCTTGGTTTTTCTCCATGGTGCGCTTGAAGGTGGCTTCATACACATCGTCGGCATGACGCGAGACTGATGGCACGCCACCCGTGATATAGCTTTGTAGCAAGCTGTCTGGGAACAAAGACAAATAGGTGAGGGAGCAAAAACCACCAAAGCTTTGACCTAAGATCGCCCATTTTTCGACGCCAAATTGCTCACGAATGTACTCCGCGTCGCGCACGATGTTATCGGCTCGGAAGTGGCTTAAGTAGTCTGCTTGTTGCTCTGGCGTGAGGTGAGCAAGCGTCTGGTGATTAATTACGCTGCTGTTGCCCGTACCGCGTTGGTCGAGGAGCAAAACTCGGTACTCTTGCAACGCGCGTTTTACCCAGCCGTTATTGCCGTTTTGACGCGGAGAGGGAAAGCCCGGTCCGCCCTGAAAGTAAACCAACCAAGGTTTGGTCGATTCTTCATCGCCAACTAGGCAAACCGCACGGGCGAAGACTTCAATGGTACCTTTGCTCGCGTCTTGGTAATCCAGAGGAGCGGTAAAACTGTGGGGAGTGTAATGCAATCCTGCGTCGATAAATGATTGAGCGTTCATTGTTATCTTTATTTCCTTATTGAGGGGTAGCGCTACTTTACTGCGAATGGCATGAAGAACCAATGCTATTTCCCAATCGCCTCTTCAGTTCTATACCTTGGTCAAATCAATGTAAGTTCAAGAAAATGAAACGATTAGCGACTGGTGCAACTGGTTGAGTGAGCTATGCTCAATAGAGTTGCGACAAAGTAAGAGCATGGAGGAAGTCGGATGAAAGTGTCACTGGCTCGATGGATTATTGTGGCTTGTTTAATAAGCGTACCTACTTTTGCCGTTGTTACGCCCAACCCACCTCAATTAAAGGCGAAAGGTTACGTATTAATGGACTTTCAATCCGGTGCCATTATTGCCGAGCATAACGGGCGAGCAGGCCTTGCTCCGGCGAGTTTAACCAAGTTGATGACCGCTTATGTAGTTGGACAAGAAATCAAAGCGGGGCGTTTGAAATGGGATGATGTTGTCACCGTGAGCGAAAACGCGTGGTCGGCCAAGTTTCCCGGATCTTCTAAAATGTTCATCAAACCGAAAGATGAAATTAGTGTTGCGAACTTAATGCGCGGCGTGATCATCCAGTCGGGTAATGACGCGTGCGTTGCACTGGCTGAGCATGTTGCAGGCAGTGAACGCGGCTTTGTCGCCTTGATGAATGGTTGGGCGGAGAAATTAGGACTGCAAGACACTTATTTTGTAAACTCCCATGGTCTCGATAGTGAAGGCATCCAAACCTCACCCACCGATATGGCAAAACTCATGCAGTCGATCATCAACGATGTTCCCGCTGTGTATGCGCTATATAGTGAGAAAGTCTTCAAGTGGAACGACATTACGCAGTACAACCGCAATAAATTACTGTGGGACAATTCCATTGATGTCGACGGGGGCAAAACCGGTTACACCAGCAATGCGGGATACAGTTTGGTGAGCTCCGCCAAAGAAGGGAAAATGCGGTTGATTTCGGTAGTGATGGGCACGCCAAGTCAACAGGCTCGGATCAGCCAATCGAAGAATCTACTCAGCTATGGTTTTCGTTTTTATGACACCAAGCAAGTTGCTAAGCAGGGCCAAGTTGAGTCTAAAGTTCGCGTTTGGAAGGGAAATACCAATCAAGTTGAGGCGATCTTTGCTAAAGATGCCTATCTCACTCTGCCTCGTTCAATGACGGCTGGGCTTGATAAGAGTGTGGTGTTAAATGAACCATTGATTGCACCGATCGCGCAAGGGGATGAGATTGGTAAGGTCGTTTGGAAAAGCGATGACAGTACCGTGGCGAGTTATCCCTTGGTCAGCAGCCAAGCAGTAGAAGAGGGCTCGTGGTTCGGTCAGCTTTGGGACAGTCTGGTGCTGTGGATGAAATCGTTCTTTAACTAGAGTAAAAACGAGCAGAAGTGTCTTTCTGCATTCTTTTATTGATGGCCGCCCAGCTAAACGCTGGGCGGTGTTTTATTTAACGGTTTATTCCGACAAGGTGATGATTGGTAAATCGTCCCAAATCTTACTTTCATCCGATGCGCCACCGGAGAAGTTCCAAGGGCCTTTGTCTTGCTCTAGCGGGCGGTAAGTTGCTGAAAGGCCGTCTAAGTCCCAAGTCGTGACATAGAAGCGGATTCCATCGAGCGAATCTGGGCGACCTAGTGCATCGCTAGCAAAGTCCATTGAAATGGTGTTGTTGGCTTTGTCTACTGTCACTGTTGGTGCTGGCGTTACGGCTTCTCCCCATGTCGTCGCATTTGCTCCTTTGGTGTTGTAAATCGAGCTTTGCCAGCCAAAAACAACCGCATTGCGACTCCAGGTTCCGCTTGGCATAGAAGCGTTGATCTTCGGTAGCTCAGACAAGTTGGTTGCGGCTTCTTCCGGTAAATCAATAAAGATGGTGAAACCCACGTGGTCGAAGCCGTTTGGTGGCAACCAAGTGTCGGTGATGTTGTCCATGGTGAGGGTCAAACGTACGTTACTGCCAACGGTAAACACTTCTGCCTTGTTGATTGCGAGTTGGCTGTTGTCTTTGTCGAACGTTGGATCGGTTGGTAATGAGTAGTTACCGTTTGGACCGCCCATGCCGTCTTGTGCGTCCCCCGCATCATCAATGGTGTCATCCGGCGAGCTTGACCAGCTTAGGTTCGAAACAAAATTCACGTCCTCGATGCCTGCTTTTTTCTCGGTGGAATAAATCGCGAAGCGGTGCTGTTGTTCGCCAATTGCAAAGTGACGAGTCGACAGCGTGACGCTAAACTGACCATCAGCGCCTACAGTAATGGTTTGCGCTGTTTCCAAGTTACCATCGATGACGAGGTTCAACTTCTCGTTGGCGTTCGCACTACCCGCGATAACAATATCACCAGTGATGGTTTGTCCTTCCCAATCCTGCGCTAGTTGGATGTTGAGGTCTGGGGTCTCTACAGATTGGTTGCTACTTGTTTTTGAGTAAATCACTGCAGACTTGGCTGGTAGCTCAAGGGTTACGTGACCATTTTCATCTGCGACTAACTGCTCTGGAGCGTTTGCCCAGTTAGACATGATTTGTTGTTTGAAGACGGTGCCGCCGACTTGTTCTACATCGAGTTGGTTCATCAACATTGGCGAATTCGATGTGTTCATCACAACCAAGACTTCGTCGTTATCCAACGTTCGAGTAAAGGCGAAGACGCCCGCGCCCGCTTTATCGCTGCCAATCACTTTTATTTCGCCACGTGTCATGACTTTGTTTTCAGTGCGTAGCTTGGCAAGTTCTTGAATAAACAAGTACATCTCACTGTTTTGGTCGAACGAGTCTACGTAGTTGCCATCTTTACGATACCCTCCGGCGAACATCGCATCACGCGCCGCTGACATCGCCTGTTCTGTACCTTGGTAAATCACAGGAATACCCGGCACGCTCATCATGGTGATCAGTGCTTGTTTCATGTCATTCACGCTACCTTGCGACAGAAAACGCGGCATGTCGTGATTATCAATGAAGTTCGGCATGATGTATGGATTTGGGAACATCTCCATCATTTTCTCAAGACGGAAACGTAAATAGTCGGTCGGTTGTCCTGCTGCAAACACGCGCGTCATGGTCGCTTGCAATGGGAAGTTCAGTACCGAGGTTAGCTGTTTCGGTGAGCCACTTTCACCGATGTAAGTCAGCATCTTCTCTTCGCCTTCGGTGTTGTATGGCGTAGATGTTTCGAATACTTCACCAAAAGTGAGGAAGTTGTCACGACCGGTATCAACCGCTTGCGTCATCACACCATCGTCGGCGTGTAGGAAATCGTTCCAGAAATCGTGTTCAACAAACTTCACCGTATCGATACGGAATCCGTCGACGCCGACTTCGCGAATCCATTTTCGGTAGCTCTCTTTTAGATAAGCGCGTGCTTCAGGATCGGACGTATTAAGGTCATCCAAATCAGAGAGCTGCCAGGTTTTTTCTTGTACCGGATCGTTGTGGTCGGTGATGGTTGGCGTCCAGTGGTAGCTGCCTGTGCCGTCTGTTTTACACTCGTTCATGTTGAGGGGGTACGGCAGCTCTTGCCCGGCGGGTAGTGCATTTTCAATCAAACGGAAACCTTGGCAAGGTAGGCTTGGATCATAACTGTAAGGATCATCGTAGGTAAAGAAGTTGCCTACATGGTTGGTCACGATGTCCTGAATTAAGAACATGTTACGCGCATGCACTTCGCGTGCTAACGCTTGGTAGCTTTCTAGGTCGCCGAAGTGCTCATCCACTTTTTGGAAATCGCGCGCCCAGTACCCGTGGTAGCCGCCGTAGTTTTGCTCCGCATCCCACCATTGGTTAGCAACTGGCGGAGTAATCCAGATCGATGTGGCTCCGAGATCTTCGATGTAGCTTAGCTTATCACTCACGCCAACGAGGTCGCCGCCGCTGAATTTTTTATCCGAAGTTGGATCGAATTCGTTTTGCCCTTGATCATTAAGAGCGCTGTCGCCGTCGTTAAAACGGTCGATCATCAGGAAGTAAATGATTTGATCTTGCCAATCAGGAGATGCCACGTGGCTGCCTGTATCGATTGGTGTGGTTTCGTCGCTTCCACAGCCAGAAAGAGCAAGAGCGATCGCGAAAGGAAGTATTTTTATTTTATTCATTGGGTTAGGTAGAGTTTCAAACACAGTTTTTGCCTCCGTTATGCAGCAATGCAGAAACGATAAAGCAAAGGTTTGAAATTGAGAGTGTCATTTCACGCCAAAAAAGACGTGAAATGATGTCACGAAGCGGCGACTTTGATCTGACCGACAGTTTTAATTGAGCGGTTGCACAATAGGATATTGTATCGGGTAATGCTCTTTCGCGAGCTCGTTGTCGGATTCATCATAAAGGCGGAAACGGCACTGTTTTGCAGCTTGAGTGAGCGATAATTGTAGCACCCAACAAGCATAATGTAGCGAGTGTTTGGTTAAGCGCATTGCGTGAGGTGTGGGGTCATCATCGACGTAACCGTCAATCCTCGCAACGTTTTCAAGTCGGCATGCCAGTTCGATAAAGAGCGTGTATTGCGCCCCAATGTTAATAAGCTGCCGAGTCGGGACAATATATTCCGTTGCGCCAATTAAAAGCCCCTTAGAAACTACATAATCACGCTGGTGGTTATTCTCAATGTAACGTTCTCCATCGACTTCATAACACAGGCGAAAGGTAAGGGGATGCGCCACCGGAAGTTCAGTCGTTGCCCAGAGTTCGGTGCCATGACTTAAAAAACGCTCGAAGAAGGCGGGGTAGCGCCGCCATGCGCCATCACGGTCACGGCATTCTACCGAGACCACTTTTTCAAACGCAATATTGTCCACTTCCATCCAGATTTTGCCGACAGGTTGGTCGATGTGGTTATCGTCGAAGGTATTGGCTTTGGCGTAGTACAAGCGGATCGGTTGCTGATTTAGCTGAGTTCGGTTATCCAAACATTGTTGGCGATACTGCATGGGTGAAAACGGATACCAACGACGAAAAGTGCGGTGAAAGTTCGATGGTTCTTCATAACCAAGTTGATAGGCGATTTGCTGCGTCGTGAGTTGGGTGTCGGCAAGCAAAGTGAGTGCTTGCTTTCTTTTAGCGAAATCAACGCATTGAGAGTAGCTCATTTGCTTCTCTTGCAGTCGACGTTGCAAGGTGCGTTTGGAGACGCCCAGTTGCCTTGCCGCTTGCTCTAATTTGAGCGCGTAATTGCTGTTTTTGATGAACAATGCGTTCAAAACACTCAGCAATTCTGGCTGTTCAATTGGTTGGTGAGAAAGCAGCAAATAAACATGTTTCACCAAGTCAAACACGCTTGAACTCGTTTTAGAATCTCGCGTTTCCCCTAGAAAAATATCGGCCGCGAGTGGATTGCTGGCTTGAACTTGTACCTGTATTGATTCGCTTAACTCAAGCATTTCCAACTGCATTTTGAGCAAGCCAAACACCGACTCCGCCCAATTTGGCATATCGGCCGTTCTGCATTCGACTTGCAGATGGATTTGGGCATCACCATGTTGCAATGTGACGTACAAACGGCGGTCGAATAATGAGACACTTTTACTCCACCAAAGCAGCCCTTCTTGGAGGTTAGGCGCTTCTTTCAACATCATGCATTGCAAGGCCACCAACTTCTCAATGTGCCAATATTCACCGGCAATTCGAAGGTGATTGTGACCGAGCTTTTTGCACAGAAAGGATGTAATAACGTTATCTTGAGGCAGCATGAGTTGAGTTCGGTTGCGAGCAAACATGCATTATTGCTGAAAGGATGAAGAAGTTCAGTGAGAACGCTCAAAGCCTTTCTTATCGTTTTATTTTCAAATTTATTTTGAAAATGTTTTTAATCGAAATCGGTTTTTCCCTTTATCTCATGAGGTTATGCTGTTACTCAGCTTAAATTCATTAATTGGAGAACCTCATGGATATCGTACAAGCTGCAAAATCTCGTTACTCAACGAAAGTGTTTGACCCAACGCGCAAGCTACCTCAAGAAAAAATCGATGCAGTTAAAGAGCTGATTCGTTTTAGTCCATCGAGTGTGAACTCTCAACCTTGGCATTTCATTCTGGCAAGCACAGAAGAAGGCAAACAGCGCATCGCTAAAGCGGCGCAAGAGAACTACGCGTTTAACGCGGCGAAGATTCTCAACGCTTCTCACGTATTGGTGTTTTGTGCAAAAACAGGCATCGATAACGACTACATTGAAGCGCTAATGGTGCAAGAAGAAAAAGATGGCCGACTCCCAACTGAAGAAGCGAAAGCGGCTGTGCGCGGTGGTCGTAGCTACTTTGTGAACATGCACCGTTTTGATCTGAAAGATGCGAACCATTGGATGGAGAAACAAGTTTACCTCAACGTGGGTACGTTGCTGTTGGGTGCTTCGACGCTAGAAATCGATGCAGTGCCAATTGAAGGGTTTGATCCCAAAGTGCTGGATGAAGAATTTGGCTTGCGTGAAAAAGGTTACACCAGCGTTGTGATCGTGCCGCTTGGCTACCACGCGGAAGATGACTTCAACGCGAAAACGCCAAAGTCTCGCTGGGATGCAGAAACCGTATTCACCGAGATCTAATTCGAGCTTACTTGCAGGTTACGTAGAACCCTGTAATCAATATATAAATCGCAAAAGAGTGATAAAACGATGATCCACTTAGTTGCAGAAGTGAAAGCCTATCCAGACAGTAAGGATCAGGTGTCGAATTTGCTTTCTGGTTTACTAGAGCCAACTCGCAAAGAAGAAGGCTGTTGCCAATACGAGTTGTATCTCGACGAAAAAGTTGAAGGCCTATTTATGTTCCAAGAAATTTGGGCATCGCAAGAGGCCTTGGATAAGCATTTGCAAAGCCCGCACATGGCGACGTTTCTTGAAACATTGGAAGAGAACGATTGGGTTGAATATACCCAGATTCGTCCTCTTCGATTTATCGCCTAATGACAGAAGGTTGCCAGCACGTTGGCGCGTTGCTGGCAGCATTTTTGTTGGATAAAGTCGCGGAAAGTCCGAATCGTTGGCGTCAGTAAGCGACGATCGGCGCACACCATGTAGAGTGGCACTGGGCCGCAATCCCACTCTGGTAACACTCGCACCAATCTTCCCTCGATTAAGTCTCGGCTGATGTCCATCAACGACTTATTCGCAATGCCTTTGCCTTTGATCGCTAACCGATGTGGCAAGTCACTATCGTTGCTCATCAAGTTACCGCTGACCACGATTTGTTCTTTCTCGCCGTCACGCGTGAGCGTCCATTTGTTGTAGACCGAATCCGCGACCATATAGCACAAGCAGTTGTGTTGCATTAAATCGGCAGGAGAGGTGAGTTCTGGGTGTGTAGCTACGTACTCTGGCGATGCACATAAGATCCGTTCGTTTGACCCACACAAAGCCAACACGACCAGATTGGAGTCGGCCGGCTCGCCGTAGCGAATCGCAATATCGACAGGCTTGGTGTACATATCCGTCAAGCTATCGGACAGCTCTAGTTTGATGGAAACATTTGGGTAGAGATCGATGAACTCATCCACCCAATCGAGCAACATGTTGCGACCAAAATCGGAGGGCGCGGTAATGTGTAGCTGACCAGACAGTTCACCGCGCGCACTTGAGATCTGATCCAACCCCTCTTGCAATGTTGCCAACGCTTGCGTGGTTTTGTCCAAAAACAGTTCGCCCTCTGAGGTTAAACGCAGGCTTCGGGTAGAACGCACAAACAGCGGGAAACCGATTTGCCCTTCAAGACGCTTAATCGATGCGCTAATGGCGGCAGGTGTCATGTCCATGCTGTTAGCGGCTTTTGAAAAGCTGCCTTGGCGCGCGGTTTCGACAAAAATATTGAGGTCGTTGAGGGCTTTCATCGTGAAAAGGATGTTTGTGAAGTTTGAGCTACTATAGGGGAGATGAGCAAAGTAATTCAAGCTAAACGCCTTTGAAGGTGAAAACATTAGGTTAAGTGGTCACTTTGAGTTAGATTAGCCCGCCACTTACATCGTTACTGGATCAACAACATGAGCAACGAACAGCCGAATAACCCTCTGCATGGGTTGAGTTTAGAAAAAATCGTCACCCGACTAGTTGAACACTTTGGTTGGAATGGCCTGTATGAGCGCGTTCGAGTGAACTGTTTTAAGAAAGATCCGTCGATCAAATCTTCGCTGAAGTTTTTGCGTAAAACGCAATGGGCAAGAGATAAGGTGGAAGTGCTATATATCGAGACGTTCTGCTGATCACTCTATGGTCTGCAGCAAGCGTTATGTAGATTCTTAGTCTCGCCTTGGCTCGCTATAATGACGTCACTTTTCTTATCGTGTGGGCTTTAAGAGTGGCTCTGCTGTTACGTCTAAAGCGTGATTCAGAATCTACCCTCAGATTGTATTGAGTTTATTCATCGCTCTAGGGTCTGCAGCAAGCGGTAAGTAGATTCTTAGTCTCGCTTTGGCTCGCTAGAATGACGCAGCTTTTCTTATCGCGTAGGCTGGAAGAGTAGCTCTGCTGATACGTCTAAAGCGAGATTCTGGATGACTCGCTTGTGCTCGTCCGGGATGTTTTTTTAGATAGTGTTTTAGAGTCAGAACCTAAACGAGGTTCGTCATTCTGAACAGAGAGGAACGAGCGTGATTCAGAATCTACTCTCAGAATATATTGAGTCCATTCATTGCTCTATGGTCTGCAGCAAGCGGTATGTAGATTCTTCGTCGCGCTTTGGCTTGCTAGAATGACGCAGCTTTTCTTATCGCGTAGGCAGGAAGAGTAGCTCTGCTGTTACATTTAAGGAGAGATTCCGGATGGTCACTTAGGCTTCTCTGGAATAGCTTTTTAGATGGTTTTATAGAGGTCAGAGCTAAACTCGAACCGTCATTCTGAACAGCGAGGAACGAGCGTGATTCAGAATCTACCCTCAGATTGTATTGAGTTTATTCATCGCTCTATGGTCTGCAGCAAGCTGTCAGTAGATTCTTCGTCTCGCTATGGCTCGCTAGAATGACGCTAGTTCTCTTATCGCGTAGGTTGGAAGATTAGCCCTACGTTATTCCCGACAGCGATGAAGAATAGCTGTCGGGAACCTCGCCTTTAATCTCTCGTTTCTTGCTACTCTAAATGATGCGTGCTACCCACAGTTCCTTCCAAGTCTAAAATCGACTGGCGAACGTGGTCTGGAATCGCAGCTTTTACGTTGTTCTTAAAATCAAACATCACACCAGTAGCGGTCGCGATGGTCGCAATCTTACCCCACTTCTTACTCAGCACTTGGTATTCCATCGTGATGCGATCTTCTTGCATGTCGATTACGCGCGAGCCGACTAATAACGTGTCTGGGTAAGTGACAGGAAGCTTGTAGCGGCATTGCGTCTCGCTCAGTACTGGCCCAATTTGCGAGGTTTGCAGGTCGACTAGCAGATTAATTTTGTTGAAGTAATCTAAACGCGCTGTCTCGAAGTAGCGGAAATAGACCACGTTATTGACGTGTTGCAGAGCATCCATTTCACCCCATGCGACTTTGATCTCTGTGATAACGGGAAAGTCCTTTAACAGTGTGTCCATTTTTAGTGCTCCTTTTTCATCTGCATTGCCACAAATTGCGACGCGACTTATCACTTTGAGCATTTATTCTAGATGTAATCATTTAATATGTAATAAAATTGTTTTTAAAATGTGAAATGAAATGGCAATCTTATTATGTAAACTAGAAACTTTACATAATCGAGTTGAAGGCGTAAGTTTAACTAAGAGTAACCAAATAGGAGGTGTCTCATGACTGAGCTGAAAGGTTTCAATCTAGCCAAGGTGGAAAAACGCATTGACTGGACTGGCGAGCTGTTCAGTTTAAGGGTCTCAGGCGCGCCTCTTACCTTTAAAGCCGGCCAGTTCACCAAGCTTGCTTTGCTAGATGATGAGGGCAAGCCGATCAGCCGTGCTTACTCTGTGGTTAATGCACCAAGCGAACAGTTCGATTGGTTGGAGTTCCTAATAGTAGCGGACCCTCAAGGACAACTTTCCCCAAGGCTCCAAAAGCTTAAATCTGGTGATAGTATTTATGTTGGTGAGACCGCACATGGTGATTTAATCCACGATTCTATTCCTAAACAGGCTCATGATCTGTGGCTGCTATCTACAGGTACAGGTATTGGACCGTTTTTATCGCTACTGGATGATATAAACTTACCACCTCATAATGAGCGAATTGTGCTTGTTCATGCGGTTCGCTACGAAAAAGATCTGGTCTACAAATATCTGATTGAGCAACTACAGCAACGATATGAAGGCAGACTAAAGTACATCCCGATAGTCAGTAGGGAAGTGGTGGATGGTCAGTTACAAGGTCGAATTCCCGAACTCATCGAATCGGGTAGACTGTCCAACGCTGCTGATATGCCATTCTCTGCTCAAAGTAGTTTTGTCATGATGTGTGGGAACCCGCAGATGATCAAAGATACCTTGCCAGTCTTACAAGGGCTTGGGTTGGAAAAGTATCGTCCTAAAACAGGAGGCAATATCATCTATGAGCGTTACTGGTAGCGTTTGGTTAAATTGATATAACCATATTGAACACATGATGATCACCAATACAAAAGTCGTTCATGCGTCCTAGCTTGTTCGATCAAAAAAGCCACATGAAGTGGCCTTTTAATATCGATAGAGTTAATCAGACTTATTGTTGATTAACGTACGCTTTAAAGCGAGCTTTGGTTTCTGCGTCTGCTTTTTGGTACCAGAAGTGCAGCATCTCTTCTGCTGTCGAATCTGATTTAACCGCAGTCGCTCTCGCTTGTTTCATATCTTCAGGAATCTTTGCTGGCAGTGTGACTGGTTGAGCAACGGCTGCACCAGCAACAGCGATAGCAGCAACGCCGCCTGTTTTGTTGTAGCCTTCCACTTCACGCACGTAATCACGACCGATTTGCATACCCGGTTTGATCAATTTGTCTTGCTCAACGGCGACGGTGTTGCCTGAATCATCAACCAGTTTCCAATCTAAGTCCTTGATCTTTTCTTCCGCATCGCGAAGGTTGCGGTATTCTGGCATTTGTAGCGTCAGCTCGGCATTGGCAGCGTCAAATCGTGTAACGATAACATCGCTTTCAACACTTAAACGGTCATTACCTTGGTTAAAGTAAGGGGCGAAGCGAAATACGACTTGGTTAACGCCATCAGGTAACGTTAGTGTTCTTTCTGAGGCGAAAAAACCACCCGAAAGGTCTGCTTTTTCACCGTTAGCCGCTAATACTGAAACGTCGTCAGGAACACTCACGGTTACATCTGCGAATGCCATGCCACTCATTGCGAGAGCAAGCGCACAAGTTAAAGGCTTGATCAATTTCATTGTTTTTATCCTAAGCAAATTAGTGGTCATCGAGAGTGCATCGTTCATTGCCCGATTGCAACTCCCAAGTGTAAGAAGTATGAAAATTTAACAAGAACGTCATTTTTATCGCATTTATTACGGGGAAACTGTGATCCAAATAGAATCAAACCGCTGCAATAGAGCGGTTTGATATCATAAATTATAGATTAAATTTCTTTCTAACTTATTGATTTATTAAATGCCTGCACCGTGTCCAGGCTCTGATTGGTCATCAGAAGCGTCTTGTTGTTCTGCCATTTCTTCTTGCTGTTGTGCTTTCTCAATGCTCAACCACCAAACAAATAACTCATACCAAATCGCCAGGATAACGGCACCTAAGAACAGACCTACGATGCCGTAGAAAAGCATACCACCGATGGCACCGAGCAGAATCACAGGCATTGGTACGTCGACACCACGTCCCATTAACATTGGTTTGAACAGGTTTTCAGAAAGTGCTGCAACTACTACCCAGACAGTAAACATGGTGGCTGTCGTTGTATCTTGAGTCATGTACATAAAGCCGATCACTGGCAGTACGGCAAGCAGCGCTGGTAGCTGAGCGATACACAAGATCATCAGAATCAGAGTGAGCAAACCAGCTGCTGGAACGCCAAATACAAAGAAACCAGCACCGATCAATAGGGCTTGAATCGCCGCCACACCGACTACGCCAAGCAGTACGCTTTTAATGGTTGCTGCGATAAGCGTGGTCCAGCTTTTAGCGTTTTCACCAGCGGTACGAATAGCGATGGTTCTTAGCCCTGATGCTGCAGATTCAGAGTACGTCATAAAACCTGCTGCAATCGCAAGTGACAAGATTGAAAGCAGTAAACTGCCCAATACACCGCCAAGTGTGCCTAGCAAAGAAGTGAGCGCGGACTTTATCTGCGGCATAAAGGTTTGAATCGCTTGTTCAAGGTTAGTCGCGAATAGGGTCCACACCTCATAGAGCTTATCACCTACGACAGGCCAATCCGCAACGGAAGGTTTTGGACCTGGGATCTTCACTTGTCCGTTTTGCAATACTTCAAGCGCATGCGTTGCACCATCTACAATGGAGCCTGACACCATAACAAGTGGTGTGACTAAGAGTGCAATACCAAGTAAAGCAATCGTTGTGGCTGCCAGGCCTCTACGACCGCCATATGCACGCTCCAGCTTTTTTGTAAGTGGCATTAAAGCGACGGCTATAATTGCACCCCAAATAACGGGAAGAATGAAGGGTTTGATGATGTCGTATGTAAACATCAGCAAGACGAAGATCAAGCCAATGCGTATTGCTGATTCCACCATATTACTGATGAAAAGCTTACTGTCGATTTTTACCGATTGTTTATCCATTTTTGTTTACCTGATGATCAATGTTAGAACTGACGAGACTTGAAACAACAATCGCCATATAGAACACACCTGTAATGGCCTCTAAATACACCACGACTTGAGCCAATGGCGTTAGAGGGCTGATATCGCCATAACCAAGCGTGGTTAAGGTGACGAAACTAAAATACGCCGCATTAGAGAAATTCTGCCCCCAAGAAATGGCTTCCATACCAGTGAATGAGGTTGGCGAGAACTCTAGAAGAATGAGATAGGCAATTGCCCACATCAGACCAAGCAGCAAGAAAAGCGCGACTGAGCCAATGACTTTGTTGCTATTGACGTGGCCAGTGAAAAGAATCTGCCTTGCGATGGATTTAAAAGTGCCGAAAAAGAACGCGAAGGTGAGGGCAAGCATCACTACATTCATCTCTCGGATGTTGAAAACGGTCTTGATCACAATCACAAGAACCCAAACGCCAAACAGGGTATAGAGGAAACGAGACCACATTTTGTCGAAGCGAAGACTGGCAAAACAGACAATGAACGTGAGAACCGTGAACGCCTGCAGTATGTGTTCAATCGTCCCTTCACCTACCACTTGTGCCATCGCACTCCCTAGCAACAAAATCACTAGCGCTAAAGTTAGATAGAAGAAGTTGTTTTCTTCATTAATGTTTTTGAGTTTTTTACCAATGACCATGGTTCTTCTCACTTAGTTACTGTTCATTTTCTGCCGATGAATCTTTCATCACCATGATGGACGCAGAAAGCCCGAATCGAAGATCAACATCTTCTGGAAGTTCTGGGATTGAGATTCGCACCGGAATACGTTGTGCTAAGCGAATCCACTGAAATACAGGGTTCACGTTTGGAAGAAGGTTGTAGCCGACCGTGCCGTCTTTCGGCGCAATACCCCAACCGATAGAGTCAACCGTTGCGTCAATTGGCGTGTCTGGGTGAGACATCAAAGTGACGCGTGCTTGGCTGCCAGGTTCGATTTGCGCGAGTTGGTTTTCACGGAAGAAACCAAACACCCAGAAACTGTTCTTGTCGATCAGCGCCAGCAGTGGCTGGTTTGCGACCGCTTGCGTACCGTTTCGAATATCGAGGTTAGACACAAAACCATCGACGGTCGCATAAACTTTGGTGAAACTGAGGTTAAGGCGCGCTGACTTTAATTGCTCTTCTGCAGATTTGATTTGCAGCAGCGATTCTTCGTAAGCGATTTCACGACGAATCAGATCCTTGTGAGAAACCGCGCCGCGGTCTTTGGCGCGAATATCTTTAAGGCGGTCGTATTCGATTTTTTTGCCGCGAGAGCTAACAATGGCGCGTTCTAGTGCCACTTCGGCTTGAGACAAAGCAACTTCGTAAGTCGCAGGGTCGATTTCAAACAGTAAATCGCCTGTTTTCACTTCTTGGTTGTCTTGCACCGCGACATTTACAATTGGGCCTGATACACGAGGAGCTACTTTGATGACGTTCGCGCGCACTTGGCCATCGCGTGTCCAAGGGTTATTAAAATACTCTTCAAATTTTTGATAGCCGAGCCAAGCTGCGCCACCAAGAATGACAAGATTGAGTGCGATTACGAATAGTTTTTTCATCTTGTTTGGCACCTAAAATTGAATATAAAAGCTGTCGATGGCCACCACATAACCGACCATGATGGCAATAAACGTCAGAGACGGAAAAGCGATGAAGCGAGACAAACGTGTCTTGTTCAATATCATCACCGTTATCCACGTTGCCGTGACGGCGAGAAAGAGCACCAGTAGCGTGGGAGAAAAGTAAATGTCTCCCCAAGAGAGTTCATGAGGCATTAGAGATCCTCCGTTTTGTTCTTATCGCCGTTTTCCGTCGGTGTTTCGATAGGCAAAGGTGGCAACGTGCGGTTTTCTTCATCCAGATAACCGTCCCAATCGGTACGATCTTGCATCTGCTTGGCGATGGATTCTTCAAGGAATGGTTTCCCCGTTTGTGCCTGCCAGCCGCCGCCCAACGCTTTGTACAGCGCTATTACTTGGTTCGCGACATTGCCTTTAATTTGCGCGTAACTGTCTTCCGCGCGGGTCATTTTTTCGACTGAGTTGAGCAGTCGCTCAAAAGAAATTTGGCCGTTTTCGTACTGCGTCATGGAGATGTTGAACGCACGAATGGAAGAGTTGACCGATTGCAAACGTAAATCTTTTTGCTGCAAATACAGGTCATACGCTTCGATGGCATTGGTCACTTCGTTCACGGCTTGCAGCACTTTTTTGTTGTAGTTGGTCAGCGTTTCTTGGAAACGAGCATCTTCGAAACGAATGTTATTTTTCACGCGTCCGTATTGGAAAATGTTCCAACTGAACGTTGGGCCAACCACCATGGTGAGCGAATCGCTAAAACTGAAACTGCTGCCATCGGGAACCGTACTGTCGATACCGATGGAACCGAACAACGAAAAGCTTGGGTACAGAGCCGTTTCCGCCACGCCAATCTGCGCACTTTGCGCGCGAGCTTGCATCTCAGAGACTTGCAAATCAGGACGTCGCATCACTAAGTTAGCATCCACTTGCGTATCTAAAAGCGGAGGACGTGGCACAATGGAACGCTCGTCGGTACCCGATAGCGCCGATTTTCTGCCTGTCGATTTGAACTGCGCTTCATAGTCAGCAATTTGCTGCGTCAAACCGTCCGATTGCAGCAATTTCTCTACTTCTTCAGGCAGTACGCCCAGTAACAAAGCCAGTGCCGTGCGCGATTGCTTCATCGCGACTTCTAGGCTTGGTTGCGCGGCTTTTGTGGTGTAAAGCTGGTTTTTCGCTTGCTGTACGTCTAGCTCTGTTACGTTGCCGGAATCAAACTGAACTTGGGTGATGTGCACAACGCGTTCTTGAATCTCGATATTGCGGCGAGACAGCAAAATACGTTCTTGGAATGTGCGATAGTTAATGTAATTGCGTGCTACTTCGGCGGTGATGGTGACCATGATGTCGTGATACGACGCGATGGATGCGTAATAACCAGCTTCTGCAGATTCGATTCCTCGAGCGT
This sequence comes from Vibrio sp. JZG120, assembly GCF_053890955.1. Lineage (NCBI taxonomy): Bacteria > Pseudomonadati > Pseudomonadota > Gammaproteobacteria > Vibrionales > Vibrionaceae > Vibrio > Vibrio sp. JZG120. The sequence continues at coordinate 128,926 of NZ_JBSRRK010000002.1, read as the reverse complement.
ATTTGCCCCAAATATCCATTTCCCACGCAGCATCAAACGACAGAGCGGCGTTGTTTACACCCTGATCATTCACGTAGGCACGCGCTAGATTTCCTGACACGGTTTGAACTTGCGGGTATTGCAAGCCGGTCGAAATGCCAAGTAATGAACGCGCTTGAACAATGCGCAGCCCCGCGGCTTCTATGTCTAGGTTTTGCTCATTCGCCAACTCGACTAATTGATTGAGCGTCGGGTCGTTAAACTGCTGCCACCACTGTTGTAATTGTTGCTCGGATTGCTGCGTATCTTTGGCTGCTTTTTGCACCGACCAATCGCTTGGTAATGGCGTTTGCGGTGGGTGGACATAGTCTGGCCCCACAGTGGTACACGCACTGAGCCCGAGCAGGGAAAGTATGGCGAGGCTTGGTTTGGTTAGTTTTGGAAGCATCATATCCCCACCTTTAAAACCGCTTCTGTTGTAAGTTCACCCAATCGATATCCTCGTAGGTTTGCTTGCAATGCTTGATTGCTTCGAACACGTTCCGTTTTAAATTCAGCAAGATATAAAAACCGGCTATCTCAGAATAAGCGTAGTCAGATAAATCCAACTCACTAAAAAAATCTTCCAGTTTATCTTCGAATGTTTGGTAATCCTGACTGTATTGGTCGAATACGGAGTCGAGTTCTTGTGTTGCTTGGTGGCTGGCTAAAGCGCCCGCCATCAAAGGAATGATGGAATCGCGGTGTTGTTGGCGAAGCTGAGTGATCAGCGGATTGGTCATCAACTTTTTCTCGGCGGCCATTAAGATGTTGATGTGATTACTGAGTACATCACACGCTTTGCTAAACGCGCCAATCGCTTCTGGCGTGGTTTTGTCAAAGTGTTTGTGGTTGATTTTCGAACCCCACACCTTGAGCTTTTTCGATGAAACGTTGAGCGTCACCAAGTGCAAGGCCCGTTTGAGCGGCGTAATAATAGAGCTGGATTGCTTCTGATAGGAGTCAAACAGATCCCGAGTGTGCCTAAAATAGCGCTCTTTTATGGTCAAAAAGAGGTGTTCTGGTCGTGAGCTAAACGGGAAGTAGTGCGCGAAAATGATCATGAACACCACCATGTAGAACAGCAGCATGATCGTCATGAGGATCCCGAAGTGATAGAACATGTTGTTGTCTAAACCGAGAACAAACAAGCCCACCATGTAGAAAATCGTCACTGGCCCGTTGAACAGATAAAAGCCGATAAAGGTGTAGATAAAGATGAATAGGCCAAGCTCTAACCCGAGATCCAATTGGGGAAGAATGAAGACGTAAGAAGGCACCGCGAACAAGAAGCCGAAAGTGAACAGCACTAGCAACAAAATCGGGTGCACAGGCACGAACGACAGCAAAGACATAAACATGGTCGAGAAGACCACGAACGAGTATCCGCCTGGCGGATTGAAATAAATCCAAATCAGTCCTGCAACCCAATAAGTGACAAAGGTTTTGACCGCGGTTTTAAAGTTTTCTGCGTCCCACCATAGAAACTTGCCTTTCGGTTTCGGCAGCGGCACGTCAAAGGAGACATTGTTCGTCACAGAGTCAATGCAGCTAATGCTCTCCGCTAAACGCGACAAGTTTTGATGCATGAGCCCCAAGAGGTGCCCCAGCATAAGCGCAGAGCCTTTCTCTAGGTGCGCTGCGTCTTCAAGCAACGCTTGGTTGTATTCGACTTTGAATTCTTGAGCACGAAAAGCGGGCTCTTTTTCGTCCCACACTTGTTGGCAGGTATCAAATAGCGCGTCAATTTCCGCAACGGCTTGATCAAAGTTGCTGATGCTTTCACGGTCTTGCTGGTGGCTAAAGTGGCTGTGCGCCGCGACGGTCAATTGTTGCGTTACCTGCTTGTTCAAATGAACCGCCAAGCGCCACTCTTTCATGTAGGCCGACACGTCGCTGCATTCCACACTGACTGTGGCAAAACGCTGTTCGAGCGCATTTTGGGCGGCAAACATCTGTTCGATAAGAGAATCCACGCTAGGTTGTGGCTCTCCTGCTTCTGGATTTTCTTCTCCCTTTTCTTGAGGAGAGACTTGCTCTGCCGATTTTTGCTCGAAATTTTGCAAGATAGCGGTGAACAACGCGCGTTGTGCTTGGTTGAGTTGTTCGATGAGCTGTCTTAGGTTTTGTTCTGTTTTGGTAGGGAATAAGAAAGTCCCGACGAGTGTGTAAACCACCACCCCAAACACCGTCATATAAGCGCGGTCAACGCCATAAAGAAACGCACCTTCTGCGTCACCGCCATTGGACATCATTAGCGTCATCACACCGGTCAGCATGAGTAGCGTTGGATCTTTTTGATAGGCATTACGGAAGTAAAAAATGAAAGAGACCACAACCGATACGCTCAGCATGTACAGCAAGCGGTCTTGGGCAAACAATCCCACCAGTAACAAGCCAACGACGGCGCCAACCAACGTACCGAACACACGTAAGGTACCTTTGGCGAGTGATTCACGACGACTGCCTGTGGATGCAATCAGCATCACTGTGGTTGCGGCCGTCGATGCTTGCGGCCAACCCATGGCAAACGGGATCAGATAAGCCAGAGTCAGGCTAAGCGATACTTTAATAGCGAATTTTATTTTGTCGTTCATAGTGTCAAAGTTTGCTCAGGCTTATCGTTATAAGTTGATGAATTTCTTATGTGAATAATCAGAATCTTGTTCTGAATAAATTCGGGGGGCGGAATATAGCGGGTGAAAAAGTGTGCTTTGTAAACCCTTTGTCAAAACACAAAGTGCGTATTTGGCTCGATCTCGCGCTAGCCCTTGGCGTTATTGATGAAACGCCTAAAACGAGCAAAATCGCGATCTGTGACGATTCTCACTTTTGAAACAAAATCGTTGTGTTGTGTGAGCCAATTCTCACCTTATATCCTTCGCCTGATACTAAAGCAGGCCACTCGTACCATCTGCAATGAGCTTTGCTGCTTTAAAAAGCATAGATGATGAATGGGTATTTGAGAGGGAAAGTTATTATTTTTTATCGGCTTGCCGATTGTTCGCTTGTTTTTTTGGATCGAGATAAAAAAACCAAAGCGATACCACCAAGAATGATGCCACTGGTTAAAAGTGTATGCAGCGAAAGAGGTTCGTGGAGTACGACGGTACCTAGTAGCAAAGCAATGGCTGGCACGGAAAGTTGGCTGACGGCGGCCTGAAGTAAAGAGAGCTTACGCATGACTTGATACCAAAGCGTATACCCAAGGCCAGATGCAATGGCGCCAGACGTGATAGCGAGCAAAATTCCGCTCAGAGAGAGATGGATTGAGGACAGCATCAATGGTGATAGGAGTATGCCAATTATAGATGCAGCGATAAACCCCCATGTGATGCCACTACTTGGAGAAGGCGCTTGTTTGCCGAGCGCAGTAAACGCAGCCCAACAAACGCCAGAAATCAACATGAGAAATGCAGAACTGATATCGGGGCGAGTGGCAGATGGCAACATTAACCAAACAAAGCCAACAATCGAAAGGCCGATACCGATGATTTCGAGAAACTGAAAGCGCTCACCTTGCCACCAATAGATTGCCAGTAAAGTCAGTTGCACGGCACCAAACAAAAGCAAAGCACCGGTTCCTGTCGCCAGTTGTAAGTACGCGAAAGAGAAAAGGGCAGCGTAACCAAATAACGCCACGCCAGCAAAAAAGCGAAAGCGAGAAGTTGGCCGATCGGTTTTCCACTGACCTCTCACGACAAGCAATGCGATTAAGGTAATCGCGCCAGATATCAATCGAACGAGAGTGAAGCTTCCTGCATCAATCAACCCTTCGGCCAATGCAAGTCGGCACAATAATGAATTGGCAGCGAACGCCAGCATCGTAATAGCAGTGAGTAAAAAGGTCGACATCCTTGGCCCTTAACGCAGAAATATGGATTGAGTGTAGCGTCAAACGACCTTTTTCATTAGTTGATAAAGTGATTAGTTATAGCTGTCAGAGCGAGAAAACCATCAAAAATCACCAAAGAAAACCTGACCTTAGCCTGAGTGTTACTGTGGTAGGGATGGTTGTTCGTACAATGACTTGATGGTGTTTTTCAACCATAGCAATTTGGGATTGTACGCATTGCGTTTATGCCAAATCATGGTAAATGGAATCAGTAACTTGTCTTGTTGAGTTTGGTCTAACGGAATTGGCAAGCACACCAAATCGAGATGCAGCTTTTCTGTGTAGCTTTTGCAATAGTGCGGCGCGGTGGTGATCATGTCATGCGTGGGCTGCGCTGCCATAAAAAGGGATTGCTCAAAGTTGGACATCGTCAGCCCGATAGAGCGCTGTAGCCCTAGTTCCGTTAACACTTCATCCAACGCCCAAGTTTCACTTTTTTCCCAAACAATATTGATGTGTTGGTAGCTCAGAAAGGTCTCGAGATTCCACTCTTGCTGTAATGCCGGATGATCTTTATGCAAATACACCATCGGCAGGTCATAAAATAGAATCTCAAAATCCAAGAAATATGGCAGAAGATCCAACGACTCTTTCGATCTCGGGTGACTTTCTCGGCCGGTAAAACCGATATCTGCCTCGCCTCTAATGATGGCGTCGAGTGAATCGTAATCCCAGTTACTGGTTTTTACTTTCGCTTCAGGGTATCGCTGGTGGATAGCGACGATGAGTCTGTCCAGTACCGTGAGCACTAATGGCGACTCAATCGTGATATCAAAACGCACTCCTTTAGGCGTAATATCGCTGCGTTTTTCTGCAATCTGGCTGCCAATTTGCAGCCATTCTGCAAGATCTTGCTCCATGCTTTGTGCCAAAGGCGTTGGCGCAAGACCTTTAGGTGTTTTGACAAACAAGGGATCATCGAACCAATGACGAAGTTTGTTGAGCGACTTACTTACGGTAGAGGGCGTAACGTTCAGCTTTTTCGAGGCTTTCGAGACGCTTTGCTCTTGCAGCAATAATTGCAGAGTGAACAGTAAGTTTAAATCAAGTCGCGCTAGGGATTTCTTCATAATGGGTATCGTGAACAGGCTTTGGAATCAATAGTATTAGAGCAAGGCTGATTACGCTACCTAACACTAAGATAAACACCAACATATTCAGTGCACTAACGCCGATGAAACCCATAAACCAAATATAGAACGCTGAACTACAAACTTGAGCAATGCCCAGTAACGAGCTCGCCACGCCAGCTTGTTGAGAGAATGGGCTGAGCGCTTGGCTCATGGCCACGCCAAAGCCACAAGCGAAGCCAGCGCAAATCAGACCAAGTCCGAACACATAGTAATGAGATTGTCCATCATGGAAATGGGCAGCACTGAGCACGATGGCTGCACAAGCGAGCAATACTTGAGAGGTCATCATTAAGGTTCGCTGCTTAAAAATCCCCAATGCCAATGGCGCCGAGAACGAAATCAACATACTGATCGTCGCAGTCCCAGCCATGATGGAAGAATAGCCACCGCGATCAAAACCAAGCATGCTCATCACGACAATTGGTGAAGCGTTAACAAAGGTCAGAATGGTGGTCACTCCAAGCGCAGTAATGATCAGCCTACTGATAAAAAATCGCTCGAAGAAAGTCTCTTGATGGCTCTCTGGCGCTGTCTGTTCTTCACGTTGTTGGCTGGGTAGTGATTCCTTGAGAACAAAAATGGCCAATACACTGACGAGAATGCCCATTCCTGCCATTGTGGTAAACAAACTCGGCCAAGGAAATTTCAGCATAATCAAGTGACCAATCACGGGTGCGATCACTGGGATGATACAGGTGATGCCATTGAGCATCGACAATACTTTCGCGCGGCGCTCATCGTCTAACGTGTCGCGTAAAATCGCGAACGCGACGACATAGCAAGATCCAGCTCCGATGCCTTGGCAAAAGCGAGCAATCAAGAAAGCGTTTGGTTGCTCAGCCATCCCGCCGAGAAAAGACGCGAGCACGAAGATCATCGCGCCGACGACGGCAACAGGCTTTCGTCCCACAGAGTCTGCAATTTTCCCCGCGAATAACATGGTGGTAGCCATGCCAGCTAAATAGATCGAAAACGCAATATGCAACTGAGATTCACTGGCGTTGAGATCTGACGCAATTTGAGGCAAACCAACAAGATACAAATCAATGGCAGTAGGGTAGAGTAAAACGAGTGCAAAACTACAAAGTAAAAAACGGGACATGGAAACCTCTCTATCGAATGGCGAGGATAATAGAGTGCTAAACGTTTGCCTGCGAGTGGGAAATACGACACTAGGTATTTCTATTTACGACATACCCTGTATGAATTGAGCATAAAAACAACAAGGAAGATTATGATTACTATTGAAAAGTATTCGCCTGAGCGACATGAACAAACTTGCGAACTTAGCGTGCTAGAAGAGCAATCGCAGTTTACGGTCGCGGATGTGGGTGAAATGCTTACACGTCTTGAACCCACAGAGCTTCCGCATCTGATTTTGGCGGACGATGACGTGGTTGGCTTTTTTCTATTTGATGCTGCTTACAACGAGAAATACGATTTTTGCTCGAAAAACAGTTTAGGCGTGCGTGCTTTGCTGGTGGATCACCGTCATCAAGGCAAAGGCATCGCCAAGCAAGCCATTCAACAGTTTGCCGATTTCGCCAAACGCCATTATCCCGAGTTTGATGCGCTTTATCTCACCGTGAATTGCCGCAACATACCTGCTTATCAGTGCTATTTAAAATCAGGGTTTGAAGATACCAATGAGCTTTACCACGGCGGCCCCGTTGGACCGCAGCACATTATGAGACAACCGCTTTAACTAGGAAAACACCAAGGATGGAAATATGAGAATTGAAATTGACGATTTAGAACGGCCGCAGGTGCTTGCGTTGTTGGAAGAGCATTTACAGGACATGTACGCTACATCGCCACCAGAGAGCGTGCATGCGTTAGATGTAAGCAAGTTGAAGCTGCCTTCAATCACATTTTGGACGGGCTGGGATGGTGAGCAGCTATTGGGATGTGTGGCAATGAGCCAACTAGAAGATGGTCACGCAGAGTTGAAATCGATGCGTACGACGCCGTCGGCGAGAAAACAGGGCGTGGCATCCCGCTTACTCAATCACGTGATTGAGCAAGCGAAACATCAGGGGATACAACGTCTAAGTTTGGAAACTGGGTCGATGGCATTTTTTGAACCTGCGCATCGCCTATATGAAAAACATGGCTTCGTGTACTGCGAGCCGTTTGGCGACTATCAACCTGATCCAAACAGCCGCTTTATGACCCTAGCGTTGTAGCCCGTCGCGACTAAAAGTTAAAGTAGTAATTAGCTCCTGGCGAGATGAGTGATGCACGCTCACGCGCCAGTTGTTTTCTTCTCTCTCTAATACGCTTCGCGTTGTCTTTATCTAAGTTTGCATCCAATTGATGATCAAGGCGTGATATCTCCGCATCTAACGCATTAATGCGTTGTTGACGCTGATATTCTTGATGGCCTAACTGATAGTTTTTAAGGAAAAGATCGTTAGAGCAAACGCCATAGTAGGTTTTTCCTTCTACACCCACCGTGTAACCATTGTCTGGCGAACAGTAAAGAATGGTGCCTTTATCGAAACCGTCTTGCCACTCAACGTGATTTGGCGTTACGCCTGCTTCGCGACAGTCTTTAATGTATTCGTACAAAATGTTTGGGTTGTTGCCTGAGCGGCCATCTTGGTAGCCGACGCGATACCAGTCTGCGGTTTGGCATTGTTCTGGCGACATGCTGCTACAACCAGAAAGTAATGCAAATATGGCAAAGAGAAGCGCAATGCGTTTCATGAAGTGGATTCCTTGTTACTGCGTTAGGTTCGCTGATTATAAATGAACAGTGTTCATTTCCAATAGATAAAATTAATAATTACCGAGTTATTGATGCGTTGCGCTTGTGAGTTTGTCGGCTTGAAGCAAAAATTTTTTGCTTGTGGAACGAGCGTTGTTCGTCAGTAGTGATGTTACGAATAGAGTGCTTTGCGTGAAAGGAGAGGTGAGACTAGTGGGCTGGGAATCTCTTCGTAAGCCGCATCTACAAACAGTTGCCTGCGCGAATGTTACTTTTTCTCAGAGATTCCCATATCAAAAGCCCCTCGATCGAGGAGGAATGGGACTTTCGATAATTTTACGCTTAACTTTCAAATGAAAGTTTGTTGCCAAACGCGGACTTCCAGTCTTTATCAAATTGATCGACAGCCGGCTGAACTGCTGGATGAGAAAACATCTGCGCGGCCACATCGACAGGCAAGGTAATCGCTTCAATACCTAACTTCATCACTTCCATCGCTTGTTGGGTATTCTTAAAACTCGCTGCCAAAATTTTTGCAGGCAGTTGGTTTTGATCCAGTAGCAATTGCAGGTCTGCGACCACTTCTACACCGTTTCCGTTCATCGCATCAATACGGTTCACATAAGGCGCAAGATAGTCAGCGCCACACAATGCCGCAAGGAAACCTTGCTGAGCAGAGTAAATAGCAGTGGCGAGTACTTGAATTCCCTCTTTTTTCATTAACTTAATTGCCGCTATGCCCGTTTCGGTTGCTGGCACTTTAACGACCATATCATAGGGTAATTCTTGGATTTGGCGCGCTTCTTCTACCATGCCTTCTACAGTTGTGCTCACCACTTGAGCATGGAAACGGGGTGTGCCCCCTAACGCTTCTTGCATGCCAGCTAAGGTTTGGTTCAAGCCTTGTTTTGACTTCGCCAAAATACTTGGATTTGTGGTTACCCCTTTCAGAGGTAGGCATTGGTTAAAGCGTTTTACTTCTGCCACGTCAGCAGTATCTAAATAGAGTTCGATCATGGGTTCTACCTTATACAAAATCTTCGTTTTGATGATGGGATCACTATAGATCTGACAATCCGTCGAGATCTTGATTTTGATCAATTGAAATTTCAATTGAAATTATAATAATTTCACAAAACGAAAGTTAAGTGGCAATATTTCATTATCAAATGAAGCTTTCAGAAAAAGAAAAGCGTGAAAAGTAGAAGAGCAAACCAAGAGGCGGACAGCAATGTATTTCAATATTCAGAGGTTCTCGACCCACGATGGTGATGGTATTCGCACCATTCTGTTTCTGAAGGGATGCAGTTTGTCCTGTCCTTGGTGCCAAAACCCAGAAAGCCGCAGTGAAAAGCACTCTCTGCTGTTTGATGAGCGCAGTTGTATAGCGGACTGCCAGCTTTGTGTGTCGGCTTATAAACAAACCGTAAACGGCGACATGGCGAGCGATGGTATCCGACGTATTGACGATCAAATCATCATCAATCGAAAAGCCATGAGCGAAGCGCAGATCATAGCGCTGCGAAACGTATGTCCAACACAAGCGCTCTGCATATGTGGAGATGCGGCGAAATCGGACGACTTGTTTGAAGTGTTGATGAAAGACAAGCCTTTTTACGATCAAAGCCAAGGTGGCGTGACGTTTTCTGGTGGCGAGCCGCTGATGCAGCCAAATCTTGTGGCAGAACTTGCCGAACGTTTGCATCAAAACCATGTGTCTACGGCGGTGGAGTCGTGCATGCATGTTCCGTGGAAAAACGTAGAAAAAGTTGCGCCGTATATCGATTGCTGGTTAGCGGATCTTAAACACACCGACGAAGAAAAGTTTCTCTGCTGGGCGAAGGGATCGTTAAAACGCATCAAAGCCAATTTTAGAAAATTGGCACCAATTGCCAAACGCATTGTGATTCGCGTGCCGGTTGTGCCGGGCTTCAATGACACCATTGATGAGCTCAAAGCGATCATTGATTTCGCTGCTTCATTAGAAAGCTGTCAAGAACTTCACTTGCTGCCGTATCACACCCTCGGCATCAATAAATACCGTTTGCTCGATATGCCTTACGAGTGTTCTGACAAACCATTAAATAATCCAGAACTGCTAGAAAACGCAATGCAATACGCAAGCGAACATACTCAACTTAACGTGATTGTTAGAGGTTAACCATGGACCTACATACCCTTCCAGAGCGAATCAAAGCCCACAAATCTGCACTGGTCAACATCGTAACGCCGCCTATCTGTACTGAGCGCGCAGAGGCTTATACTCGAGCGTATCAGGCAAATGAAGACAAACCTGTGATTGTGCAACGAGCGTTGGCGTTACAAGAGCACTTACGCACTCGCACCATTTGGATTAAGCACGACGAGCTGATTGTCGGTAACCAAGCGAGCAAAGTACGCGCTGCGCCGATCTTCCCTGAATACACGGTGCGTTGGATTGAAGCGGAAATCGACGAACTGGCCGACCGACCTGGGGCTGGTTTTGCGGTAAGTGAAGAAGACAAACAAAGCATTCACGCCATTACGCCATACTGGCGCGGTAAAACGGTTCAAGATCGCTGCTATGGACTCTTTACCGACGAGCAGCAAGAGATCTTAGCCAGCACCATCATTAAAGCCGAAGGCAACATGACTTCGGGCGACGCGCACCTTGCGGTGGATAACGAAAAAATCCTGAAAGTCGGTATGAACGGTCTGCTGGATGAGGTTCGTCAGCATCGCGCTAATAACGACGTGTCGACGTATGAAGGGTTGAAGAAAGAGCAGTTTTATAAGTCCGTCGAAATTGTCTTGCTTGCGATTAAGGAGCACATGGTGAGTTACGCCGATCTCGCTCTGGAAATGGCACAAAACGAAACTCGACCAGAGAGGAAAGCGGAACTGGAGACAATCGCAGAAAACTGTCGTCATGTGGCTTTCCATGCGCCAACCAACTTCTGGCAAGCTCTGCAACTGAGCTATTTTGTTCAGTTGATGTTGCAAATTGAATCGAATGGCCACTCTGTTTCATTCGGTCGAATGGACCAGTTCCTAAACGACTACTACGTGCGTGATCTTGAAAGTGGCGCGATGAACAAAGCGTTCGCCCTTGAGTTATTGCAAAGCTGTTGGTTGAAATTGCTTGAAGTAAACAAGATTCGCTCTGGTGCGCACTCAAAAGCATCGGCAGGTTCTCCTCTGTATCAAAATGTTTGTATCGGTGGCCAAAAGCTGAATGAGAATGGAGAACCTGAAGACGCCGTAAACCCGCTATCTTGGGCGATTTTAGAGTCTTGTGGTCAGCTACGTTCCACGCAACCGAACTTGAGTGTTCGCTATCATGAAGGTCTGAATCAAGAGTTCTTGATGGGCTGTATTGAAGTGATCAAATGTGGATTCGGTATGCCTGCATTTAACAACGATGAAATCGTCATTCCAGAATTCATCAAGCTTGGCGTTGAGAAAGAAGACGCTTACAACTATGCGTCTATTGGCTGTATTGAAACCGCTGTTCCAGGCAAATGGGGTTACCGTTGCACGGGCATGAGCTTCATTAACTTTGCGCGTATTTTACTGGCTGCGCTTAACGAAGGTGTGGATGCAACGACGGGCAAAGCCTTCTTGCCGCATGATAAGTCGTTGGCAAAAGGCAACTTCGAGAGCTTTGAGCAAGTCACCGCTTCTTGGGCGGAGCAAATTCGCTACTACACACGTAAATCGATAGAGATCGATACCGTAGTCGACAGTGTGCTTGAGCAGCAAGCGCAAGATATTTTCTGCTCATCGCTGGTGGATGACTGTTTGGCGCGTGGTAAAACAGTAAAAGAAGGCGGAGCGAAATACGATTGGGTATCTGGCCTGCAAGTGGGTATCGCCAATTTGGGTAACAGTTTGGCGGCGATCAAACATTTGGTGTTTGAAGAAGCACAAATCAGCCAAACGGAACTGGCTAAAGCATTAGAAGAAGACTTCGATGGTATTGAGAACGAACAACTTCGCCAACGCTTAATCAACTTCGCGCCAAAATACGGCAATGACGACGATTATGTCGACCAATTGCTGGCTGATGCTTACCAAGTTTATATCGATGAGTTGGTGCAATTTGTCAACACACGTCATGGGCGTGGACCAATTGGTGGTGGCTACTACGCGGGAACATCGAGCATCTCTGCCAACGTGCCATTTGGCGCATCCACGATGGCAACACCAGATGGTCGAAAAGCGAAAACGCCACTGGCGGAAGGCGCAAGTCCAGCATCGGGCTCTGACCGTTTGGGACCAACGGCGGTGTACAACTCAGTCGGTAAAATTCAAGCCAATAAAATCTTGGGTGGTGTGCTGCTTAACCAGAAGTTAAGCCCAGCGGCTGTCGCTTCAGAAGGAGATAAGCTCAAGCTTTCAATGTTGATTCGCACCTTCTTTAATCACCATAAAGGTTGGCACGTGCAGTACAACATCGTCTCTCGTGAAACCTTGCTGGCAGCGAAGAAGAACCCTGAGCAATATCGTGACCTTGTCGTACGAGTTGCGGGCTATTCAGCCTTCTTTACCGCGCTGTCACCAGACGCGCAGGATGACATCATCGCCCGTACCGAACACGAGTTGTGATGGTCTCAACCCCTGTTAATGCAGAAGGCACCGATTGGTGCCTTTTGGTTTACTCTTCAATGGTTATGCCACTAGAGCCGGGAAGCTGCGACACAAAATTGGAGCCCATGAGCTTAGAGGGGGTGTATACACCGGCTTCAGGCTTTGTATGTAGCAGGTGTTCTACAATCGCCAGAGATCCCGTTACGGTTAAGCTGTAGCCATTGGCCGTTTGCACTCGTGCTGTTTTGCTTTGTCCGAGTTTGTTGCTTGCTTTACCCCACACATATGTGGGTAATTGGTTTCTTTGCTCCTCATTTGGTCCTTTTACGGTTCTTTCAATACGGCTTTTTATGAGGCTTTGTACCCAGGTTATGCCGAGAAGGGGGCGAACCCAATTCGCTCGTTTAGCGTTTTTTATCATGTTCGGCGATCCGGGAATAAAAACATCAATATTCTCAATCCCCGTGGTGTAATAGGCGGTTGAAACATCGCCCCACGGAATGGTCATCGCAAGTTTTTCGCCGTCACCAAAATCAATGTTGCGAACTTTATACGCTAGCGGAACGGTGGTGATTTTTCCGTTAAGCCGCACTTTACCGCCTTGAGCCAAACCTTCGACAGACGTTTTCGCCGTGCCCGGAGAAAAACCAGAGCGAGAGTCAAAACCGAGAGACAAGTGTGTTGCATCTGGTAGCGCAGCTTTCAATGTGGCTGCAATGCAATCCGTTGGAATAACATCAAAACCAACACCGGAGCACAATACGACACCAGCTTCCTTTGCTTGTGATTGCAGCGTTTGTGCAAACTCAAATACAGAGATCTCACCTGTAATATCGAGGTAATGTGCGCCTGCTTCTAGGCACGCTTTCATCATCGGTTTTGCCGTCGAAGAAAAGGGTCCTGCGCAGTTTAATACCGGTGATGAACCCGAAATATGTTGGACCGCGCTGCTTTTATCCTCAAGAGAAAAAGCAAGACTTTGCAGCCCTAGTTCAGCCGCTAGGCTTTGTACTTTCTCTAAACTTCTACCTGCAAGGATTGGGTGGTGACCCCGTTTTACGGCCTCTCTCGCAATCAACTCGCCTGTATAACCATTGGCTCCGTATATGATCCAACGATCTGGGGATGATGCCGGTGTGTTATATTTCATCAAAAAGCTCCTATCAATGCCTGCTTAAAGAGGTTTCTGGTCATTGGCTTTTTCTTGTTGAATGGTGGTCAAGCCTTGTTCGAATGTGGTGATTTGAAAATCTGGAAAACGAGTCTGAAACTTATCCGAAACGAAAAGGTTGTCAGATTCGTAGCGGGGCAAAAGCTCGGCTGCATCTCGAATGGTTTGATTAAATCGCCCAGCTAGCCACAATTGCCAGCGCTTGATGACTTTGTATTTCGGTTGAACGTTAAAAACCTTTGCTGCAACAGCGATAAACTCCCGATACGTCAGTCGACGATCATCGCAAGGCAAATGCCAAGTTTGTCCGTAAGCATCGGGCGTATTCCCAATTAGCGCCATCGCTCGGCTTGCGTCTGGCGTATAAATTAAGCTGCGTTTGGTGTCATCACGTAAAAACACTTTTGCGCTCTTTTGGTTAAGTAGATTATCGATAATGGCGGAATTAGTGATGCTTTGCGTTTTCCCCGGGCCGTAAAACTCCGGAGCGCGACAGATAACGGCTTCGATTTCTCCTTTATTCATCGATTCTAGCAGCATGTCAGTAATGACCGCACGAATTCGACCTTTTTCTCCATTGGGCTGAAATGGTGCATCTTCTTGTTGAGGTGTATCCGTTTGCGGGTACATGTAGGTATTATCAAAGTAAACAAGCTTTGCTTGATGAGTTTTACATGCGGCGATGACATTACGCATCATTGTTGGCCACTGTTCCACCCACAGTTGAGTATCCATTGGTAGCCCTGCAGTAAGGTAAACGATACTAGAACCTTTTACGGCATCTGATGTTTGTTTCGCGTCGAGCAAGTCCGCTTTTACCAGTTGATCCGTCTCGTTGACTCGATGTGGATTGCGGCTCACCAATCGGATGTCGCTCGTAAAGTCTCGTTTTAGGCTTAATGCCAGCTCACGGCCAATTTGCCCACTTGCACCCAATATCGTTTGCATTCGCCAGTCTCCTGCTGTGTTACTTTGATATTCATCCTAACGTTAAAGTTAGGTTTAAGGTCAACCCGCATTTTGAAGATAAATTGGATTGATTTTTTATTGATTATAGAAACAAGGAGGTGGTACACCTGAGCTAAGGGCGAATGGTTTTTACAGACTCAACTTAGTGGCGGGCAGGGGAATTGGCGAATCTTTAACCCAACATCAAGAGTAAGGCTTCGCTTGTTAACATTGCCTTGACTTGGTGACGGTCTTATTTTTTATTTGAGGGATTTTCTTTGGTCAGAATCGTTTGACCAAGTTGAGACATGACGCGTTTTGCATTCATTGCACAGTCCATGTCATCTGGCTTAGCTTCAATCTCTTTAAGTACTTCTTTTAACTTGCTTTTACTCTGCGCGATTTTTCGCTCAAGCTCGTCGAGCTCTTGGACTTTTTGCTGCAAGGTTGTCAATAACTGATGATGATCCCAGTTAGAAAGGTCGGATGGCAGTAACGCACTTAGTTCATCCAAACTGAATCCAGCTTGCTGACCCGTTGTGATCATGTCCAGAATCATTAATGCTTCTTGCGGATACTCACGGTACCCGTTGGCTTTACGGGTCACGGTTTTTAGCAGTCCGATGCGCTCGTAAAATCGAATACGCGAGGGAGCAAGGCCCGTTTTTTGCGCCAGTTCGCCAATTTTCATATCAAGCGTGTCTCATTAGGTTGATAAAATAACCTTACCATTTCTGAACATTCTCGCCAGTTTGGTGCTCGGTCGTTTCGTTTCTTGCTTTCTTACCGTTACAGCTTGTGCAAAATTTCCACGCATTTTTTTGTGACGTCGTCGTACTCTTTTGTCATGTAAGCGGTAGTGATGGCGCCTTCTTTCATGATGCAAATGGCATCGAGTAATGATGTGTTGTCTGATTTGAGATAGCGTTGAATTAGCTCTCGAACCTGTTGTTTATGGTGGCGGCAATACGTTGCGATCTCGCCGCTGTCGTCACTGAATTCGGCGGACGTGTTGATGAAGAAACAGCCGCGAAACTCGCCCAATTTTTCCTCAGAACCATGAAACCAGCCGTTAAGCGCGGTAAACAACTGGTCGATCACGTCTGTGCTCGATTGTGCTGGTGATAGTTTCTCCTCTAGCCACGCCATGAAGATTTGGTGGCGTTGTTCTAGTGCGGCGAGGATGAGCGCTTCTTTGCTTTCAAAATGGCTGTACAGCGTGCGTTTAGCCACGCCAGATACTTTAAGGACTTCATTGATGCCAATGGAGTTGATGCCCTGTTTGTAAAACAGCGACAACGCGGTATCGATCAATAACTGTTTCTTTTTGTTCATAACTACGTCCTCAAAAAGTTCTACAAACACATATTGACAAAGGTAGACAGGTTTGTCTATTTTAATTTGTAGACAATTCGGTCTACTTTGAGGTGTTTATGAATAATTTAATTTTATCGTTGGTCGCGGGGCTTGGTGCGACATTGGCTATTGGTGTGTTGTCTTACGCCGAGGTGTCTCTTACTGAGGTTGTACTTCTCATGGCGCCATTTGGTGCTACGGCGGTGTTGGTGTTTGGGGTGCCTAGCAGCCCTCTCGCTCAACCAAAAAATGTGATCATTGGTCACTTCATTACGGCATCTATCGGTATTGCGTTTAGCCAATATGTTGAGATCACGCCAATCACCCTCGCGATTGCGACTGGGTTAGGAGTGTCAGCAATGCTGATTACGAAGACAACGCATCCACCTGCGGGCGCAAATCCAATCTTGATCATGGCATCTGGGCAGGGGTGGAGTTTTCTGTTCACGCCCGTATTGATTGGCGCGGTGGTGATTGTGCTGGTTGGTAAGGCGTTGCAGTTGCTACAGAGTCAGTACTTAAACCCTCGTTTGAACGGTCAAAAGACCTAATTGGGTTGCAAGTAAGGCCGCATTAGGGGATGACCTCTTTTGCGGCTTTTTCTTTTCGTGGATGCTTAAAAATAAAATCTGATTCTCTCTTGGTATTCAGTCGTATACATAAAGATGCTAGTTAAATTGGTATACCACTATGAATAAAATTCACCCCAAGAAGCTATTGCACAGCAAATGGACGGCGACGTCACCTAAAAATAAAGAGAAGCACTTTGTCGTAACTGAAATGGAACTGGATGAAGACGGCAATGTTGTGAAATGTGTCATTGAGGCGGTTATGAGTAAACGTGAGCAAGAGATGAACTGGCAAGAGCTGAAAGACCCAGAGCTATGGCGGCAGGGCTGGAAGTAATGCACTTTGTTGAATTTTTCCTAGGTTTGAAATCGAAAGATGGTACTTAGCTGATAGGCAACGGTCTGTGTATCTGCTACGTTGAGTTTGTTCGCTATCAACTAAAAAGGAATGACTATGATCGATTTCGACAATTCATCAGTGTTTAAGCTTAAACCCATTGAGGTATCAAAAGTTAGGGAAGATTTTCACAAGTTTCTTATTGATGGCGAGTCGGTATTTGCGGGCTTTAAAACGGTTCGCGACCAAGTGGTGTTTACCAACAAGAGAGTGATTGCGGCGAATGTGCAAGGAATTACGGGCTCAAAAGTGGATTATACGTCGCTGCCTTATAGCAAGATCAATGCATTTTCTATCGAGACGTCTGGTACTTTTGACTTAGATTGTGAAATTGAGTTCTTCATCAGTGAGGTGGGAAGAGTTCGTTTTGAAATTAAAGGCTCGTTTGATCTGATTTCTTTCAACCGTATGGTTAGTGAGTATGTACTAGCGTAAGGGAATAGAAATGAGAGCTTCATTGAGAGACAAAATAATAGAGGTCTGTGACAAAAAGATCGAAAGCAAAGGTGAGCAGGTTGGGCTCTCATTTTATGCGTTTTTCGCCAACAAAAATGATGATCCAGAACGGTTGATGGAGGCGGCTACGTGGTGGATTCAGACCCATCGGCTCGACCACTTCGAAAAAGCAGTAAAAATAAAGTCAATGGTGGAGTCAGGTATCTAAATTAAAAAAAAGAAATAAAGAAAGCAGACAAATGCCAACAACGTCGCGGATAAAACAGGGTAGATAATATAAGAATCCTGTTTATTGGTTCTTTGAAAGCACAGAGAAACGAGTAAGACGTTGTAGACGACGAGCAGCATACTAATCATGGTCCCACTGTTAAGCGTTAAACTGGACAGCTGAGTTAAGAAAAACGCCAATAAAAGGTAGTCGAAGACAATTAACCATAAAAAGGCCTTCTTCAACAGATCGCGTTTTTTGTTTTCGGATGGTGTTATGTGCATATAGAACTCAACTAAAAAGTCACAGTAACAGAGGTTTCAGTTAGAAAGGTCACCATCAGGCGAGGTGACCTTTTGAGGTTATAATTCTTGAATATTTACTTCGTTGGTGGCCGTATCACCCGAGTAATTGATGACTTCTTGTCGAATGACTGGTTGGTTAAATTCGGCTTTATCTTTCGCTTTTTGCAGTTCACTTTCTTGGTGGTTACCAAAAAGAGTTTCGAGTACTTTGGCTGCTGGCGTCGTTAAAACGAACAGCTCGATACGGCGGTTTTCGCTTGAATCTGGTTCATCAGGGTTAAGCAGTGCTCTATCCGACATGCCTGTGACCTGCATGACGCGATCATCCGGCATGCCACCTTCAACCAGCGTATTTCTTGCGACATCAGCTCGAGATGCAGATAACGCCCAGTTTGATTGACGACCAAAGCGTTTTTTAAATGGAATCGCATCCGTATGTCCGCTGATGATCAGTGGGTTGTTCACACGCTGAAATACAGGCGCAAGTGCAAGTAATAAGTCTTCGAAGAAAGGGGTCAGCTCTGCGCCACCACGACTGAACATATGCTGTTTGTAATCATCTTGAAGGACGATACGTAAGCCTTGTGGGGTCACGGTGACGTTGACATTTCCTTGTGCGTTAATCTGAGCGGTCATTCGTTCAATGACTCTCGCCAGCGCTGCAAGTTGCTCCTGAGTATCGAAGTTACCAGGAATCAACGAGTCGATTTCTGGCCCATCGCCGTCACCTCGAAAGTATGAGCTTACCACGTGGTTGGAATTGTGTTTACTTGGCACAGAAGAGTCCTGTGCCAAGTCAATAGGAGAGATACTTTGTGAAGTATCAAATGGATTACCGTAACTCTTGTCGAATACGCTCGAGCTATGTAAGTGGGCGACAATTGCTTTACGCTCTTCTTTGTCTACCACCTGCATAACCCAAAGCACAAGAAACAGCGCCATTAGGGCGATCATGAAGTCAGCAAACGCGACTTTCCACGCGCCGCCATGAGGTTCATCATGGCTGTGTGCTTTGGCACGTTTGAACACTACATGCTCTTGTTTTTGCATTATCCCTCCTGTTCAGCTAACCACTTCTCCATTTGGTTGAATGTTGGTTTGATGTCTAGCTGAATATGTTTACGACCAGCGTCAATGGCGAGCAATGTCGGCTTCTTCGCTACGTAGGCAACCAAGGTTGCGCGTACGCATTCAAAAGCAGTCATATTACGTTTTACTCGCTGAGCCATGGCGTTACTTAGTGGGTCTAAACCACAGTAACAACCGAAAATACCAATGAATGTACCTACGAGAGCTGCTGCAACGTGATAACCAATCATCGCGATTGAGCCATCAATGGCCTGCATGGTGATAATGATGCCACCAACTGCTGCAAGAATACCGAAGCCAGGTAGTGCTTCTGCTGTACGCTGTAATGAGCGTGAAGGCAAAAGCATTTCGTTTTGGATAGCTTCAATTTCTTGCTCTAGCAGTCCCTCTAATTCATGAGGCGACATTTGTCCCATTGCCATTAAACGTAAATTATCAGTAATGAAAGAAATTAGGCGATGATCCTCAGCAATCGTCGGGTAAGCGAGAAACATAGAGCTCTGTTCTGGCGACTCAATGTGAGAGTCAAGAAACTTATAACCACGGTTGCGCGCTGTCTCAAGCAAGTTATTGAGTAGCGCCATTAATTCCATGTAGTACTCATGCTCTTCTGTTGGACCTTTAATGGTCGCAGGCACTTGGCGACGCATTTCTTTCAGTACGTGAGGTGGGTTACCGATGATCAAAGAACCAGCAGCAGCGCCAATGATGATAAGGAATTCGGCTGGTTGCCAGATAGCGCCTAAGTTACCGCCGGCCCACATGTATCCACCGAAGACGCACACCAGGATAGTGAGGACTCCAAAAAACTTTTGCATCTTGTGACTCCTAAGAGGACATTAATTGGTTGAGTTGTTTCAGCGCTTGTTTGTGAAGCTGACATATACGAGGTGGTGTCAGATCCAATACCAGAGCTATTTCGTGTAAGTTGAGTTCATGTTGATAGAACAGAGTAAGCAGCAATTGATCACGCTTCGGCAATTTGCCTAAAGCGCTATCTAAACTGCGACGAATATGCTCATGTTCCATGCCATCATATTGCCCGCCAATATAACTATCACCACTGCTTTCCATTAGTTGGTCAAGGCTTTGCATCTCTCCCGCAAGGGCGGCATTTTGGCGGTTGTAATAGTCCTGCTCATTCGTCCCCAAGGCTTGGATGATTTCTGCATCCGTGGGCATCCGACCTAAAGAGCGTGTGAGATCTCGAGTCACGTCATTGAGTTCGTGAGCCTGCTGGCGAGTTTTACGTGAGCGCCAATCTAGCCGGCGTAATTCGTCTAAAATTGCACCTCGAACGCGACACACGGCAAAGGCAGGGAAATGAGGATCGTCAACATCGCCGTATCGGCGTCCAGCTTCAACTAGAGCGATAAGGCCAATTTGCTGCATATCTTCAATACTACAGTGAGAAGTGGCATGAACACGTAGCTGGTTAACGACGCGTTTCACCATAACTTGATGACGTTGCAGTAGTGCATTTTCGTCAATTGGACGTGATGGCGTCGTCACTTCCTCTTCTGTGGTATAGGTGTCTTGTATATTCATGTCTAACATGGTTGTGCTCCGTTATTGCACAACATATTTAGTCAACAAAACATCGTCTATTTCGCGAACGATGTCTGTCTTAGCAAAAGCCAGTAAAAGCGTTTGTTTTACTTCGTTTTGCAGAATATCAATGGCACCCGCTTGCTGTAACTCATCAAATGTTTTGTCGCTAAACAATTTTAATAATGAGTTTTGTACCATTGGCATGTATTCATCAATGTCTTTGATACGCTCAGGACGGCGTGTTTCAATTGCTAGTTCTAGCATGACAAAGTGAGTTTGCTTTTTACCTTTTACGGTTAAAACGACTTTGTCTAAAGGATGGAAGCTAGGACCTTTGCTTGTCGGTTCTTCTGTGACTAAAAATGACAATGGAGAATCATCGATCAAGGAACCAGAGTCAGGTGACTCTTGAGCGTGTTTGTTTAAGTACCAGATTCCGCCCATAATCGTGGCGGCCGAAACGAGGGCGCTGGTGATGATCATGGCGATAAACAGGGCGATCATTTGTTGTTTGGTCATAACCTTTTTCCTCGAGGATTAACTAGGCTTGAGTGTTCAGCCAGTGTTCTGAATAATTTGTTGTTGTGGTTTGGAATGCACCAGATTCTCGTGCTGCGAAAATAGTGGCGTCTTCTTCATTTGTATGTTGGTCATTGCGACTCTGGCTTTGATCAGAGCCCACGTTGACATCGACATGGACGAAGTTCTGCTCTTGCAGTTCTGTGCGTAGACGCTCAGACACTTGCATTAAAGCTTCTCGTGTTGCGGCTGCATTGGCATTGATGTGCACGCTTAGTCGGTCGCCTTCAACACGTACAAGTAAATCCAGCTTACCTAAATCCGGTGGGTCGAGGCGGATTTTGGCTTCTTGTACATTTTGTTGCGCTTGAAGAGTCACACGGTCATGCAGAACTTGCATCATTTGCTCTCCCCATTTTCCAGCACTGGTGTCAACGCGCACAGCCGCCCACTCAGAGCCTTGAGTTTGAATATGACTCGTGGCAACGGCGGTGTTCGGGGCTTGTGGCGTTGGTGTTTGTCCTTGGAGTGGTGAGGCCGTTGGTTGCCCTTGAGCTGGTTGACTCAATAGGGTCTGAAAGTCGGCACTGGAGATTGATAGACGCGAGTTCGATGACATCGGTTGGCTTTGTTGCACCTCTTGTTGCTTTGGAGAGGTGTTTAGCAAGGCGTTATTTGAGTCTTGTGTTGCAGACTTAACGTCGTTAGCTACCGCTAAAGGCGGAGTTTTTCCGAACTGACCCGGCTGCTTTTCGGCCATAGTGAGCATACTCTGGGTTAGAGCCTGAGCTTGCATAGCAAGATCAGGTGATTCTGTTGAACCCAGTGTACTTGTCAGGTGAGCATCTGCTTCAGAAGCCGAGTGTTCGTCAGTATCCGAACCACGATCATACGCCTTTTCTTCGCTGTCCAAAGCTGGAGCGGTAAGATGAAAACTCGGCACGGTTGAAGCTGAGGCGAAACCTTGGCCGTCATACTGGCTATGCTCAGACATAGGGTTATGAGAAAAACCGTGTACAGCTCTTGCTTGTTTTATGTTGCCTTCATGGCTAGGTGATGCATTGCCGGATATTTGAGTTGAAGGAGATACGATCATTGAGTTAGCTCCATGGTCATCGCTAATTGATAGGCCATAGCGCGCTCTTGATGGTCATTGACCATGTTCATCTCTTTTTCTAACTCGTTCTTCGACTTTTCTAATCTAGCGAATGCATCAGCATGAACGGTTTTGGCACGTTGAATTTCAGGTGCAAGCTTAGGATCCTTCAAAAAAGGTTTGTGACTGATCAATAGCTCTCGCAACTGCAAGTCATAGCGCTTAAGCGCATGCCAATCTGCTGTTTTTGTAGCGAATTGGATGAGCTGAGATAAATGACGAAATCGCTCTGGCGACACTTTATGCTTGTTGTCCAAAATTCATCCAACCTTCACGAATGTTACCCATTACACGCTCGACATTAACCAAGCGATTCGCATCGTTCTGCACGCTGGCGTAATAAAGCTCAACTTGGCAGAAGTCATACAGCTGGCGTAAGTTTTCAGCAATTTCGCCACCATTCTCATCATCTAGAGCGCTTGTGAGCCCAATCAAGATGTTCATGCATTTGTTGATTCCGTTACCTTTCTCAGCCAAGCGATTCGCAGCCAAATGGCCACGAATACGTTCAACTTCATCAAGTAAGCCATCGATCAACATAATGACTAATTGGTGTGGGTTTGCTGCTGCCGCTTGCGCGTTGAGGTCTACTTGCTGGTACGAGTCATAGCCAGAGTCCATAAGCATGAGTTTTTTCTCCTAAAGGCTTAGCCAAACATCGACATGGTTTGGTTCATTTGGGTCATTAACGCGTTCATTTGTGTGAACTGTTTGATGTAGCGTTTGTACGACATATCGTATTTACGCTCTAATGTAGATTGTTTATCTTCTATGCGATCCAAGTTAGCTTGAAGCGCATTTTTACGGGATTTGAATGCGCCTGATGAAAACTTCAGAAATGGATCAATCATCGCGTCCATTGAGTCAAGTAAGGCATCGTCGCCATTAAACATTGCTTCCAAGCCCACGCTGTTATTCTTTTGAACTTCGGCGAATTTTTCGTGGTCGACTTTCATTTTCCCATCACGATCCAAGCTCACTCCGATTTCACTCAGACGCATACCACCGTGTTCCCCTCGAACCAAATTAGTTAATTGGCTCTCAATGGAGCGAAGTGTTGGATCACTTGCTAACACTCCACGTTTTTTGTCTTCACTACCTATTTGGGTGTGCTGGTTCATTGCGCCAATAAGAGTGTTATATGCGTCAACAAACTTATCCAATTGCTCTTTAGTTGCTTCGCTGTCAGAGCCTATATCAAGGCCAACAGGTGTTTCACCAGAAGCTTGAGCTTTGGTTAGAGTAATATCTACACCGTCGATTACACCTTCAAATGTATTGCTTGCGTTCGTCAGTTTGAGACCAGAGTCTTTAGCTCCCAACCACATTACAGCATCTTGTGGGGCGCTAATTTGGTTTAGATTTGTGAATGCATCTTCAAACCAGGCTTGGCCAGTACCAGACGCCGATACGTTGATTTGGTTAGCAACACCAGTTTCAGTGCTTGATAACATAAAGTGAGTTTGACCATTTGAGCGAACTAAGGTGGCGTTTACTCCAGGGTTATCGCTGTTGTTGTTGATTGCTTTTGCTAAGTCACTGACTGTTGCTGTGCCATCACCGTCTGAATCAACAGTCGATAGATCTAGCGTCATTGTTTCGCCATTGATCGTGAACTCGAGAGAGCCAGTTGTTGGGACTTCAGTTGTTGCTTCTAGATCAGCAGGCATCCCTGTAGAGACTTGATGAGACGTGGCAACTTGCTCAACAAAAATTTGGTAGTTGCCTGTGAGGGCCTTAGCATCTGCACTGGCTGTAAAGTAACCTTCCTGAGATAGGGTTGCACTGTTCTTAATGATGGTGTTTGTGCTGCTGTTCATTTCGTTTAACGAATTACGAAAGTCTCGTAATGCCGTTTCAACTTTACCTAGAGCGGAAAGTTGCGCTTGATATTTGCTGGCTTGTAGCTGATAGCGCTGTTGAAACGGTTGAACGTCAAAAGTGGCAAATTTAGTAGCCATTGTAATTGGATCTAATGAACTCATGAGGTTACTCCCTCTCTCATATATACGGCTTAAATAGCTTATCTGCTATGCCTTGGTTTAACAGTTCATCGCAAGATGTGTGCCGTATATAAATGGCTATATATAACAATGCTTTGCGATGTATTATTTCATAGAGAGGAAGCTGTGGTTCCACCTTTTGTGTTCCGCTTTCCTCTAGAAAACAAGTAGCGTTTTCCTATAAGACAAGGCGACTCAAGACTCGTAAATGTTTAATAGAATTTCTAAGTGGAGTTGAAAGGGAGGAAGGGACTCAGAACAGATATTTCGGTGTTTACTTCTAATGAATTAAGATAATTCTTACATCGTATTTATATGCTTCCTGTTATCTTTTCATCAAATTGGAGTATCGGAAAGAAAAACAACAATTATGAACGAATTTGCCTTACGACTAATGAAGTGTGCTCGCGAATATGAGCGCTTTATTCACGCTAAATTACTTAGCAAGCAGAGTCTTAATTCTGACGAGTTGGCAAGTATCCAAAAAGAGGCCATATCAAAATTTCCTGAGTTAAAACGCTATCAGTTCGATAATAGTCCTGAGCCAGTGGAACTAGAGTTATTTAACAAAGTGTTAAGGAATATTATGCTGAAAGTAGGTTTTAGATTGCCAGACTCTCATTGGGATAATAATAGTTCTATTTACATCAGGCGATAAAAAAGCCTCAATGATGAGGCTTTCTAGAGCTAATAGCGTTCACTCAACGCTTTTATGTTAGGCGCAATTTCATACCTTAGAATATCTGCAAGTGCAGTGAAGTCATGAACTTCTCGGGCGGTATTTATTCGCGAAAGTATTTCGAGAACAGACGTGCGCTCTGACTGAACGGTGAATAATTTTGTTAGGAGATTTAGACATCTCCCTAACATTAAGTCGCCTGTCAAGTGGTCACCGTATGAGTAAACCTCTGAAGTTTTAATAAAAGTGTCATAAACAGAGTTAATCTCGGTTGCCATATAGTTCCTCCACATTGAAATATTCAGCACCAATAATTTTTGCACCAATACGGCTCCAATTGTAAAACTTGGTCTGTGGTGATGCTGCTATTAGGTTCTCAACACCGCTTCCAAACATGCGGTAGGCTGGTGAGGTTTTGATCATCTCACCATAACCATTCTCTACTCGTGCTGTCATCGTCGCGTTCGGGTCGTCTGGTCTGTTTTCGCGTCCTGAATGGATGATATCTCCAGGGAAACCAAAGTCGCATCCGATGAGTGATACTTGGGTAGCACCTTGTAAAAGGGTGAAGTGGATTAGAGGATGGATTACCGAACCAAACGAGTAAGGGCGATATTTAACCGGTAGTTTGCTTGCAAATCTGTCGTATGTGAAGTCACCCAAGTGTAAGTAATACTTCTCGCCATGCCAGTTTTGGAAAATACGGCTAGGCATATGGCTACCAAACACCAAAATAGTATTTTTGGCGATCTCATATGGAATATGTTCGTCACCTAAATTTAAATCTACAGCAAATACGACATCTGGTTTGATGTTATTTTCAATTAAGCACTTGCATGCAGTTGATGCAGCAATAAGCTTGGGACGATTTGGTCGGTTATAGACTGTTTTTAACTCTTCAATATGATGCTGGAGTGATGGGCCAGCACCAATACAAATAGCGTCGTCTACTTGATACATAAGATAATGATCAGAAGAGTTTAGGCGTTTTAAAAGAGGTTCGTTTTCTTTCTCTCTTGTGAGCAGTTCTTCATCGCTATGTCTATAGCTAGCGTTTGCATAGCCGATCAAAACACGGTTTTCTAAGCGGAAATAAAGCCATTGATGAGTATGACGCGAAATGGCTCTGTCGGCATTGAGAATGATACAATCATCCCAAGTAAGGCTCGCGAGTTTTCTACCTATATCGCTTTGGTCTTCTGAGACGATGATCAACGAAACACGAGGATCGGATATCCATTGTTGTGGAACGAGAGAAAGCACCAATTTTGCTAACGGTAGGTTATAAAGATAAACACGAATTGATCGAGCATTTTTATCTTGTGTTAACAGGGATGGGACATTGCCCATACCGATGCCCCAAATATGATAATCGTCGCTAGACGTTAGGCTTCGGTACTGGAAGGCTTCTTCGACCGGGTCATAAGCACTGCTAAGTTGAACTCCGTTGACTTTTAGGGTCATCGCTGCTTGTTCAACTACTTCAAAGTGTAAGTCGCTAAAGTCTGCACTGTCTAAGGCTTTTGCTACGTCAGGCCAACGAGAGCGAATGATATCAATATGTTGAGAATAAACTGGTGTCATAATATTCAGATAGTAAAAAACCCCACCGGATGGGTGGGGTTATAAGCTTCAATGATTAGCGTAGTAGAGACATTGCCATGCCAGGAAGCTGGTTAGTCTTAGAAAGAACTGTTGTACCTGCTTGCATAAGCATTTGGTTCTTAGTCATGTTTGAAGACTCTGTAGCGAAGTCTGCATCAGTGATACGGCCTTTTGCTGCAGAAGTGTTTTCAGTCATGTTACCAAGGTTAGTCATTGTGTGCTCTAGACGGTTGATGTTAGCACCAAACTGAGCACGTGCTGTACCTAGATCTGCTAGCATACCGCCAGAGCTTGAAAGGTTTGCAAGAGCTGTAGAAGCTGCAGCAGCAGTGCTGATGCTTGTCAGGCCAGCAATTGCTGTCGAGATGTCGTTTAGCTGTGTTTTTGCATTTACAGCTAGTTTCTCTGCACCAGTCGCACCAATTTGGTAAGTAACGCTGCTTGCACCAAAACCGCCGCCTTCAGCTAGAAGTTTTTGACCACCAAATGAAGTGTTTTCCATGATGTTGCCTAGCTCAGATGCTAGCTGTTTGAACTCTGCATCCAAAGCTGCACGGTCTTCTTGACTGTTTGAGCCGTTCAAAGATTGTGTTGCTAGGTCGTTCATGCGGTATGTGATGTTTGTCATCTCATCCATTGCACCTTCAGCAGTCTGCATCATAGAGATGCCGTCCTGTGCGTTACGCATCGCTACATTCATACCACGAGTCTGAGCTTCCAGACGAGTTGCAATTTGTAGACCCGCAGCGTCGTCTGCTGCTGAGTTGATGCGGTAACCCGTGCTTAGACGCTCCATCGCAGTGTTTAGAAGACCGCTTGTGTTGTTCAGAGTGTTTTGAGTTACAAGCGATGCGTAGTTAGTGTGCATTGATAAAGCCATCTTAGTCTCCTTAGTTAGTCACTATATCTTTCAGGCCTCGGGATATTCCCTAGTCACTAACTAGAGGCGGTCGGTCAGCTTTAATGATTAATTTGAAAATTAAAAAATTCCTAAAAAAGATCAAAATTGATGATTTTTAGTGACTTGTATTCCATGAAAATACAGATATAACATCAAATAACCTGAATAAGCCTGACTTAATCAGGGAAGCAGTCATCTATCAATATTGTCGTTCTTCGTTATAAATAAAAAAACAGCGCGAATAATTCGCGCTGTTTTATAAAGATTAATAGTTAGGATTCTGTCATTCCTCACCAAAAGATTGAAAAGAGAGGGAGGTCGGGATGTCACTGAAATAACCAAAGTAATAATTGGCCCCTAACAAGCGATAGCGGTTTAGCTCTGTTTGGCTCGCTACCCGCCCGGCTACCCAAGGGTATTTGTGCTTTCTTAAGAACTTAGCAATCGGTAGGAAAGCATGTCTTTCTTCTTTATCCTCTAACGTGACCGATAGTTTGATCATATCGGGACTAAAGTCAGCGACTCGCTCGAAGTTCACTTGTGATGTCGCGACTTCAAACCAAAGTGAGTAGGCGTTTTCTCTTAACTTCTCTATCAGCGCTGAGACTTTATCATAGGCGCATAGCGTTTTGTCTGCTTGAAGAGAAGGAATCACATGTTGAAAAGCGCAAGAGTGAAACTGAATCATCTGTTCGAGAAAGTATATGCCTGGTTCCCATAGTAATGCGTCAATTCTTATCGGCACGACGACGTTACTGATTAAGTCGGGGTGAAAGGCTTCTAGCTGAAACTGTGTTTGTCGCAATGCGAGATAAAGGCTGAACAAATCTAGGCAGTACTGCATTTGTTCAGAGAGTTCGAATTGATAGACGCTTTGTTCGCCACGCGTGCCAAATCTCAACGTCAGGTGTTGGAATTCTACCTCGCCTGATTGAGTCTCGCGAATGGCTTGGCACGCGTGTTGAATGTCATTGTGCTTTAAAGCATCAAATACTAATTGATCGTCATCCGTGACGATATGTTGTACTGCGAGACCAACCAAATGTTCGTACATCGCATGTGTTGAAATAAGATTAACCAAGGTTTCCTACCACATTGATTTGTTTGTTTTCTGGAATTTCGTTGTAAGACAATACTGCCAGTCCTTGCGTAAATGTGCGTGCGTAACGAGCCAGAAGTGGACGTAACTGAGGCATAACGAGAAGAATCGGAGGTAATCCCTGTTGTTTGAGCTGTTGTCTTATCAGTGGCAAGTTTTGTTGGAACTGACCAAGAATATTTGGCTCAATTGGGAAGCTGTCTAACATTACTGTACCAGAAGATTGTGCTTGTTGTAGCGAAGTCAGTAGCATTTGTTCTAGTTCATCAGAGAGAGCATAGACATTTAATTCGTTTTTCTGTCCCGCAATCAGGTTTACGAGCGTGCGTTTTAGTGCGCAACGCACATCAGATGCCAGTAAAATCGGGTCTTTAGTGTTTTCCGCGGACTCCAGCATCGTGTTAGCAATCGTACGAATATCTTTTAGTGGCACTTGGTCTAGTAACAACTGGCGATATACTTTGAGTTGCTGCGCAGGGTTAAGTGCTGCGGCTAGGGCTTCGGCTAACTTCGGTGCTTGCTGTGTCAAACGTTGCGTCATAGCTTCAACATCGTCGTGCGTAAACAACTCAGCAAGGTTTGTTTTCATTATCTTGCTAATATGAGTCGCGATGACCGTGCCATCATCGACCACTTGATAACCCATGTTCAGCGCTTTCGCTTTGTCTTGATGTTCAATCCACACTGCTGGTAATTGGTAAGCAGGATCACTGCCCAAAATACCATCTACTTCACCGTACGTTTCTCCGACTGCAATCGCCATCAAACGTTCTGGCTCGATAAAGCCTTGTTCGATCACTTCGCCATTGAGAGAAATTGTATACTGATTCGGTTTAAGGCTTAGGTTGTCTCGAATACGTACCTCTGGTAATAAAAAGCCGACTTGTTCAGATAGGTTACGGCGCACACCGCGAATACGCTGTGATAAAGGTGCACCTTGTTCTTTGTTGACTAGGTGAACGAGACGGTAACCCAGGGAAAGCGACAACGTTTGAACATGAGGAATATCTTCCCACGTAAGTGGTGTATCGTCCTCTTGCATGGCTTGTGAAAGTGCTTCGACCTCCTCGATTTGGGAGTCTTGCACGGGCTTTTTCGTTTGACGCCAACCCGCGAAAGCTAAAGCACCCGCGAAAGCAAAAAAGGCCAAATGTGGCATGCCTGGTACCATGCCTATCACAGCCATGATGCCTGCGACGGTAAACAGTGTCGCCGGGGTTGCCAGCAATTGTTTTTGCATGGTTTCCGACATGCCATTATCGCTATCATTAATTCGCGTAACGATAATCGCTGCAGCCGTTGCCAATAGAAGTGACGGAATTTGAGCTACTAAGCCATCACCGATTGTAAGTAGTGCGTAGGTTTTAAAGGCGTCAGATGCTGCGAGTCCATGCTCAAAGACGCCGATGCTGATACCACCAATGATGTTGATAAACAGAATCAGCAAACCAGCGATAGCATC
Source organism: Vibrio sp. JZG120 (assembly GCF_053890955.1). Classification (NCBI taxonomy): domain Bacteria; kingdom Pseudomonadati; phylum Pseudomonadota; class Gammaproteobacteria; order Vibrionales; family Vibrionaceae; genus Vibrio; species Vibrio sp. JZG120. Next base: position 99,127 of record NZ_JBSRRK010000002.1, on the reverse strand, counting down.
ACCTCGCACAAACTTTGAGGCACCGTCCATCGAGCCGTGGAAATCGGCTTCGTTAGCGACTTCTTTACGACGCAATCGAGCGGTTTCCTGATCGATAAGACCGGCATTTAAGTCGGCATCAATCGCCATCTGTTTGCCCGGTAAGGCATCCAAAGTAAAGCGCGCTGACACCTCAGAGATACGTTCGCCACCTTTGGTAATTACGACGAAGTTGATGATCATCAAGATAACAAACACCACCATACCAACGACGTAGTTACCGCCAATAACGACTTCACCGAACGCTTGGATGACTTTACCTGCCGCATCCCCCCCATTATGTCCTTCTAGGAGTACGATTCGTGTGGAAGCGACGTTCAGTGTAAGACGCAATAATGTCGCGACTAACAAAATTGTTGGAAAAACTGAGAAGTCTAATGGTCGCTTTGCGGTAGTGCTGACCAGCAATACTAGGATTGCCAAGACGATATTGAAGGTAAACAACGCATCCAATAGCAGGGGAGGCAAAGGTAAAATCACCATTGCCAAAATCATTAGCAAGACAATTGGAATGCCAATGTAGCCTTTGGTTGATGTTTGAAGTTGTTTTAACCGGTTAAGCATACTTTCGTGTCCTTGGATAAACGCGGGTTAATCAGTGCTGCAAATGTTTTGGAATCGAAAAATGAGGCAAAGGAGTTGGCTCTTTTCCTTCACCTTTACGGAAGGCTTTCAATTGCAAAACGTAAGTAAGAATATGTGCCACGGCAATGTACAGTTGGCTTGGGATTGCTTGTTCAATCGCCGTGGTGTGATAGATCGAACGAGTCAACGGTGGTGAGTTGATGATCTCCACCTTGTTTTCTCGGGCGATTCGTTGAATGTGCATGGCAGTTTCGTCTACGCCTTTTGCAACCACAAATGGAGCATCAGAAAGTGAAGGTTCGTACTTCAGAGCGACAGCGTAGTGAGTTGGGTTAGTGATGATCACGTCAGCCGTTGGTACCATCTTATCGATTTTTCGGCGTGCAAACTGCTGTTGAATTTGACGGATTCGCTGCTTTACTTCTGGGCGGCCTTCGTTGTTCTTGAATTCCTCCTTCAGCTCTTGTTTGGTCATACGCAGCTCTTTTAGGTGCTCCCAACGTTGGTAGGGAATGTCTACAACACCAAATAACAACAACGCAAACCCCATCAACAATAAGCCTTCAAAGAGAATAGACATCACCAGGGAAAAGCCTTGGCTTAAAGGTAAGTTTTGCATACCTAGCAGAGGCTGTAAGTGGTTGTCTAAATAGCCATATAAGATGCCGAAGATCACGGCTACTTTGAACGTGGACTTTAAGAGCTCAACCACTGAGCGTGTCGAAAAAATGCGCTTTATCCCACTTAAAGGATTAATTTTGCTCAGCTTTGGCATCACGTTCGCCGGACGGAACATCCAACCGCCTAGTACAAGGCTGCTACCACAGGTCACGATAATAATGACGGTAAACAACGGTAATAACATGTCGATGATGACCGCTAAACTTTGTCCTAATTGCTCGACAAGCTGTTTAGGGTTTTCTAGGTCGGCTCGCGTCAGCATCATGTTGTAGCGAAAAATACCTGACATACTTTCCCAAATGCTATTGAGCTGAGAGTAAAAGTAGAGCGCTACCGCTAGAAATATCACCGCAGTAGTAAACTCTTTTGCTCGAGGAATTTGTCCTTCCTGACGTGCTTTTTTTACTTTCTGCGGCGAGGCTTTTTCAGTTTTGTCCTGAGACGATTGATCGCTCATGCGCCCCCCAACATAAAGTTACTCAAGTGTCTGATGGTGTCGTGCACAAGCGCGGTGTAGCGACCCGGCACACCAGATACTGAAATTAATACGCTGAACAGGCCAAGAAGCATCGTCATTGGAAAGCCTAACGCATACACGTTGAGTGAGGGGGCGGCGCGATTCATCACACCAAAACTGATGTTGGCTAAGAGCATTGAAACAATGGCAGGCAACGCTAGTGCTAAAGCAGAGGCAAACATCCAACCGAAAATATTTACAACGCCTTGCAGAGAAAGCGATGTGATGCCAGAACCGACCGGCCACACGACAAAACTTTGAATCACGATATCAATGACGAGCAAGTGTCCTTCTAGCGCGAGAAATAACAAGGTTGAAAATATAAGAAATATGCGGCCCAAAATGGCGACAGAAAGTCCGTTGATAGGATCATTCATCATTGCCATACCCAATCCCATTTGCAGAGAAACGACCTGACCAAGCATGGTGAAAACGTTAAAGAGCATGTGCAAAATTAGCCCAAACATCACGCCCCAAATCGCTTGCTCAAAAGCAAGGAATAGAGACGTCATGGAGAATAATTCGACTTGTGGCATTGGTGGCATCAATGGTGCGGTAATCACGACGATCGAAAGTGCCAGTAAGGTACGGATCCAAACGGGAATGATTGCATCACCAAAGAAGGGCATCGAAATAAATACGGCTCCCACACGAAAAAACGGCCACCAGAGTTGACCGAGTATCGCTGAGAGCTCTGCAAATGTGATGGCCATTAGCCAATCATCCCTGGTATGTTGTGGAATAAGAAATCAAACAGTTCCATGATTTTTCGGAGCATCCAATGACCCGCAAAAATCACCATCAATAGCGTAACGAGCAAACGTGGTAAAAAGCTGAGTGTTTGCTCGTTGATTTGTGTGGCGGCCTGGAAAACGGCGATACACAAACCGACAATTAGTCCAGGAACAACCAGTACCGCAACCATTAAAATGATCAGCCATACTGCATCGGAAAATAACGTTACGGTTAGTTCAGGGGTCATAGCATGCTCCTATTTAACCGAAACTGGCAGATAACGTGCCAACCGTCATTGCCCAGCCATCCACGAGTACAAACACCACCAGTTTAAAAGGGAGTGAAACAATCAAAGGTGATAGCATCATCATACCCATTGCCATGAGCACACTGGCGACAACTAAGTCGATAACCAAGAAGGGGATGAAGAGCATAAAGCCAATTTGAAAGGCGGTTTTTAGTTCACTGATGACAAACGCAGGCAAGACAACCGCAAAAGAAATATCTTCAACGTTTTGGTCGAGTGGTTCATTGGCAATGCGCAGCATTTGCTCAAGAGAGCTTTGATGAGTTTGTGCCAGCATGAACTCTCTCACTGGTTTCTCTGCTACAGAGAACGCTTGTATTAGCGTGATTTCACCATTGTCATACGGTTGAAATGCATTTTCATGAATATCGCTCCAAACAGGTCGCATGATCAGCAAGGTCAATGCCAAAGCAATCCCAACCAATACGCGGTTAGGAGGACTTTGTTGAAGACCAAGGGCTTGGCGCAAAATCGCGAGGACGACGATAATCCGAGTAAAGCTCGTTGCCATCAGAATGAATGCTGGAAGAAAACTGAGCGCCGTCATCAACAACAGAATTTGCAATTTAACGCTGTATTCTTGCTGTGTGTCGCCATCAGAAACGGACAAGATAGTTAAGCCGTTGTCAGCCGCCATGGTTGGGAAAGCAAACAAAAGTGACACCAGTACCAAAAGAGGTAACCAACGGTGCCAAGCGCTCAGATTTTTCATTGTGATGCCTACCTAAGATTATTGACCAACGCCACTCAATGCCGAGTCATGTACATCGATCAGACGAAGTCCGTACTTATCATTAACGACGACGACTTCAGCGTGACCCATTAGAGAGCCGTTTACCTTTACGTCTAAAGGCTCACCATTGAGCTTTTCAAGTTCGATAACCGTGCCTTCTCCGGCTTTCATTAAGTCCCCAAGTGGGATTTCTTTGCTTGCAACTTCCAGCGTGACAGTGACGGGAATACTTTTGAAAAAGCTAAGATCACGTTCCGCAGTTGCTGGTTCTTGTTGGAGCGTACTTTCAGCTTCAAAGTCTTCTAATTGAAAGTCGTCAAAGTTCAATTCTTCTGCGTCGAATGCATTCGTTTCTGGCGCTTCGCTCATCGCTGCGGTTCCTTATCAGGGTTAAAGATCAAAACAAGTTGGCCGTCTTGCTCAGCAATACGACCTGTAAATAAAGATTGGTTACCAATGCTGACTGGAACCGTATTAAGAAGCTCAATTGGTAAAATATCGTTAGGTTGTAAGCCAACAACGTCGCTCAACGGCATCTTCTTTTTACTTAAAACAACATTCAGTCGAACAGGCGTTGCCTCTAAAGAGCGACAGAATGGTTGGTACAAATCCGTATCGGGCTGCAGTTCAAGCTGCTCGATCAGTGTTTGAATAAGGTGGCTATCTAGTTTGAGATGAATTGAGCCTTGGTGATCGTCAAACGCGATGTTTAATTGCACGTTAATTCCAATCCCTCGGGGCGCTTCGTACTCACCCATTTCCCACATCTCACCTGGTGCAAGCCAACCAATAATGATACGACTGATTCTCTCTTGTAGGCGGAGGTCACTTGCTGTCAGTGTTGTTGCTGAACGCTCAGTGCTGGCACCATAGAACCGATCCGCCAGTTTTATTAACGTGTGAGCATCTCCATGAACAAATACCATGCCGCCCTCTTGGTGTTGATAGGTTGACGTTTGGTCTTTATCCATTTTTATTGGTGTAAAGCGATGCAAGTCTACAGAGGTTAAGCTAGCTTCCACTTTACTCGTACTGAGCCAATTTTGTAATTCAATCGTAAGGCTGGAACAAGACTCTGAAATCAAGCCTTCAAGCTTTTCACGAATGATATGAATAGGTTTGCCTAATAATTCTACATCAAGTAGTTGAATATCAGAAATAGGCTCGCTAACTCTATTTTCCATTTATATTTTACCGTGCGTTAACAATCGAAACTGTTTTAACTTAATGGCGTGTAGTCTACACAGAAATTTTAATGATCTTTTAGTTTCAAACTCTAAGATTGTGACTTTAGTTCACATGTTGCCTTGAGCATATAGTCTTAATCTTTTAATAAAATTTAAAAAGGGTTAGTTTCCTTTATAAATTGCTTAATAAGAAAATATAAAAATATTAAGCGTTTTTAGTTGTTATTAACTTTTTAAAACCATCTTCATGGTGTAACGGCTAATTTAGATAATTAAAACATAAGACATTGTTTTTAAAGCTTAAATCTTGATTTAAAAGGTTTGGCTATGCTCTTGTGAGCATTTTGTAACCAGTTTCAATATTCAGAATAGGTAATTAACATGATTAGCTATGCCAGTTATCACGGCTTAGTGGCATATTTAATTAAATTGATAAGGTCATGGAATTGTAAGATATACATGAACCCTAACGGTTTAATAAATTGTAAAATATTTATTTTTGTCAGTTTGCTAGTGTCTAAGGTGACATATTCAGGTGAGGTTGTGACCATCCCCATGGACCTTTCAAAGTGGACATATAAAGGAAACAACTTTGAATGCAACTTATTGCACTCAAGCACGTCGTATGGGAAGTTTTATTTCCGTTCGGAACCTAACAATAAAACTTATTTTATTTCCGATATACATTATGAAAATAATAAATGGAAAACGATTGCTCTAATAAGTCAAAGTGCTCCTTGGTCTAGTGAGCTTTATAGAAAAGAGTTTGCCACCCTTGATTTTACTAAGCCATCCCAACGATTTGTCTTCAGCAAAGGTGCTGATGAACTCATGGATTTAATTGCTACTGGTAATTGGGTGACGTTGTCACTAAAGGGAAGTGATGCTTCCTCTTTGTCAGAGATTGTAATTCCGACTATTCAAATTCAAAACGCGCTCAAGTCATTTAATGCCTGTCGAGCGCGTTTGCCTAAGCTTTCGTTTTCAGAGGCACGAAATCTTGTTCTGTCTTTTGACTTTGGTCAGAAGGCGCTAAGTCGTAAGCAGCAAGAAACGCTCGCAGCGTTAAATAGCTATGTATCTGTTGATGATCGTGTGACCAAGATTTTAATTGATGGCCACACCGATAACGTTGGTTCTAGTTTGGCGAACCTTTCAGTATCACGTACTAGAGCAGAGCAAGTTGCCGAGGCCTTAGTTGAACTTGGTATTGATAAATCGATGCTCGAAACAAGAGCGCATGGTTCTCGTTACCCAATTGCCAGCAATAGTTCGACGAAGGGCCAAGCGAAAAATCGACGTGTAACGTTGCGCCTAGTTAGAGATAACGAGCGAACGGCAGTGAAACACCACCCTGATGTACAACAACAAAATCAACAAACGAAAGTTAAGGTTCAATGATGACGAAAATGAAAATTTTGTTGGTTGAGCCGAATGAAGCTCTTGCTCAACCAGTATTGGATGTGTTGCAAAATGCAGGTTACACCGCAAAACACACTCGTACTGGCCGAGGCGCATTACTTGAAGAGCGAGCAGAAATCACTCTTGTGAGCTCTACTTTACCGGACATGTGTGTCCGCGAGTTTGTTGCTTGCCACCAAAAGCAACGTAACTCTGGTGTTGTTATCGCTATTGTCGATCAAGAGCAGGGAATCTTGGCGGCTGAGACGATGAAATCGGGAGCAACCGATTATCTATTACGCCCATTTGAAGCGAATCAGCTGCTCAATTTACTGAAGCGCGTTGAAGCGCTAGGTAAGCCAATGGCCAACATTGTTGCGGAATCTTGGCGAAGCAAGCAGGTACTGCAATTGGCGCATCGTGCCGCTTGCACCAGCGCCAGTGTGTTAATTACAGGCGAATCGGGAACGGGTAAAGAAGTGCTGGCTCGATATGTGCATGAGCACTCTCCACGTATTGATGGTCCATTTGTGGCGGTTAACTGCGCCGCCATTCCAGAGTCGATGCTAGAAGCGGTTCTATTTGGTCATGTAAAAGGTGCCTTCACAGGAGCGACTAACTCTCAAAGCGGTAAGTTTGAAGAAGCGAATGGCGGGACGATTTTGCTAGATGAAATCGGTGAAATGTCCCCTGCAGTTCAAGCCAAGTTATTACGCGTTCTTCAAGAGCGTGAAGTGGAACGCGTAGGCAGCCACAAGGCGGTGAAGCTTGATATTCGTGTTATTGCGGCAACCAATAAAGACTTACGTGAAGAAGTTCAAAAAGGCACATTCCGTGAAGACCTTTATTACCGATTGGATGTTTTGCCTCTGCACTGGCCTCCTTTGCGTGAAAGAAAAGAAGACATTTTACCGATCAGCCAATTCTTTATTGAAAAGTATCAAGATAGCAGTCGCTGTCATCTATCCCAAGATGCGATCAGTGCGCTGAGTCAGTATCACTGGCCAGGTAATATTCGCGAGTTGGAAAATGTCATTCAGCGTGCATTGGTCATGCGTCATGGTGACTACATTACTGCCCATGATCTGATGCTGCCTATTGAACTTGTTGCGCCAGTTCCATCCGCTGAGCCAGCTTCAAGCTTTGGTCATGTAGAAGCGAAGAAGCAGGCCGAATATCAATTTATTTTAGAAAAATTACGTCAGTTTGGTGGAAACCGAACGAAAACCGCAAACGCGCTTGGAGTCTCTACTCGAGCGCTACGCTACAAACTCGCAGCCATGCGAGAACATGGTATTGATTTACAGTCGGCACTAGGCTCGGCTGCCTAATAGGAGAAAAAATAGATGGCAAGTCAACCTACTCATGCGGTCTCGGCAGAGCAACTTATGTTGTCAAAAATGCAGGCGATGCAGGCACAAGTGCAGCCGCCAGAGTTTATCGTGAGTGCAAATCCTTTAGATCAACAATCACTAAACGCACCATTATCGTTCTCACAAGCGATGACAAATGTGTTGGATACAGTGAATCAACATCAATCAGTGGCTAGTCAAAAAATGACGGCCGTAGAAACAGGAAAAAGTGATGACCTAGTTGGTGCGATGGTCGCTAGCCAAAAAGCCAGCTTATCATTTAATGCTTTGATGCAAGTGCGCAACAAAGTCGTGACCTCATTTGAAGATATTATGAAGATGCCGGTGTAATTCATGTCAGAACTAACCCCCCAAGTCGCCGGAAATACAGCCATGACCTCCGGCTCAGCACAGACATTTTCTACTGCGAATAGCATGGACGATGTAACAACGAAGCTGAAGCAAATCTGGTCGAGTAGCCAGAGAAACCTAGTGTTATCTGCCGTACTCGCTGCGATTGTTGCGGCAATCATTGTGGTCGCTCTTTGGAGTTCCTCACAAAGCTTCCGTCCACTGTATAGCCAACAAGAACGTTTTGATATCGGAGAGATTGTCTCGGTATTAGAAAGTGAAGGTGTGAGCTACCGTATGCAAGAGCAAAATGGCCAAGTTCTTGTGCCAGAAGGCGAAGTTGCGAAAGTTCGCATGTTGCTTGCGTCAAAAGGTGTTAAAGCCAAACTGCCGACAGGTTTGGATTCGCTTAAAGAAGACAGCTCTCTCGGTACAAGCCAATTTATGGAAACGGCGCGTTACCGTCATGGTTTAGAAGGTGAGTTAGTACGCACTATCATGTCTCTGAATTCAGTGGCGAATGCGCGTGTTCACTTAGCTATTCCTCGTCAAACCTTATTTGTTCGTCAAAACAGCGAGAACCCTTCAGCGTCAGTGATGCTTGAGCTGAAACCTGGCGAAGACCTCAAGTCTGAGCAAGTTGAAGCAATCATCAACTTAGTGGTTGGTAGCGTGACGGCGATGAAGCCTGAATTTGTATCTGTTATCGACCAATATGGCCGTTTACTCAGTGCAGATGTTGCTTCGGCGGAAGCAGGTAAAGTCAATGCAAAATACCTTGAATATCAAAAGAACGTTGAGAAGCAGATCATTCAACGCGCAGCAGACATGCTTACGCCAATTGTGGGTCCGAGTAACTTCCGTGTGCAAGTCGCTGCTGATATGGACTTTAGCCAAGTTGAAGAAACGCAAGAGATTTTGGATAACGCACCTGTCGTACGTAACGAGCACACCATTCACAACAACTCAGTTGACCAAATTGCGCTAGGCGTACCAGGTTCTCTAAGCAACCAACCGCCGGTAACTGGTGAAGAAGTAGAAACGAACGATAGCCAAAACACCAACGCACGCTCTGAAGTAAACCGTCAGTATGCAGTGGGGAGTAGTGTTCGTCGTACTCAATACCAACAAGGTCAAATTGAGAAAATGAGCGTGTCGGTACTGTTGAACTCGAAAGCCTCTCCGGATGGTGTTGCTTGGAGTGAAGCAGATAAAGAGCAGATTTCAAATATGATCATGGATGCTGTCGGTATTTCTGCGGCACGAGGTGACAGCTTAAGCTTGATGAGTTTCAACTTCACTCCAATTGAAATTGATGCGCCTCCTGCTCTGCCGTGGTGGCAAGACCCTACAGTACAGCAGCCAATACGTTACGTTATCGGTGGTTTGTTAGGCTTAGCGATGATCTTCTTCGTACTACGCCCATTGATCATGCACCTCACTGGCGTTGATAAGCCAGTACCAGAGTTAGACTTTGCAGAGCCGCAAGAAGAACCTGATTACGACAACCTGCAAACGCGTGAAGAGCGTGAGCATGAAGAAGTGCTTGATCGTCGTCTATCAGAAAAAGGTATCTCAGCCTCTTCCGGTTTAGATGTAAACAGCGACATGCTGCCTCCAGCCGGTTCGCCACTAGAGATTCAATTGAAACACCTACAGCTTATTGCCAATGAAGAGCCAGAGCGCGTAGCCGAAATACTGAAACAATGGGTAAACATCAATGAACACAGTTCCATCAAAGCAGACGCTTAGTTATGTAGAACAAACCGCGCTCGTGCTATTAGGCATGGGCGAGGATGCCGCTGCGAAGGTTTTACAGCACTTTAGCCGTGATGAAACCCAGCGGGTGACTCGTGCAATGGCGAAGTTGAATGGCATTAAGAGCGATTCCGCTCGCGGCGTTATTCAAACTTTCTTTGAAGACTTTCGTGAGCACAGTGGCATTCGTGGAGCTTCTAAAGAATATTTGTCCAATACGCTACGTAAAGCATTGGGTAATGATTTGGCAAAAGGGCTGCTGAATACACTGTATGGTGATGAAATTCGCAACAATATGCAGCGCTTACAGTGGGTGGAAGCAGAAACGCTTGCTCGTTTCATTGTGAATGAGCACCCGCAAATGCAAGCGATTTTTCTTGCGTATTTGCCAGCCGATAGCTCTTCAGCGGTGTTGAAGCACCTGCCACAAGATTACCATGACGAAATCTTGTTCCGAATTGCTCAGCTGCAAGACATCGATCATCAAGTTGCTATTGATTTGCATGAGCTCGTTGAGCGCTGCATTGAAAAAGTATCTGCAAGCCAAAGCACACCGCTATCTGGTGTCAAGCAAGCTGCTGACATCATTAACCGCTTTGAAGGTGATCGCGGGTCGTTGATGGAAATGCTGAAGTTGCATGATGAAGATGTCGTTAATGCCATTGAAGAGAATATGTTCGACTTTATGGTTCTTGGTCGTCAGCGTGAAGAAACCATGGACATGCTGGTGCAGCAGATCCCACTAGAATTGTGGGCAGTTGCACTTAAAGGTTCAGAAATTACGTTACAGCAAGCCATTAAACGCTCTATGCCTCAGCGTATGGTGAAAGCACTGGAAGACGATATGGAAGCGCGCGGGGCTGTGGCGCTAAGTCGTGTTCAAAAAGCGCGTCAAGACATCATGCAAATGGTGCGTGAATTGGATGAATCTGGTGAAGTTCAGTTGCTTCTTTATGAAGAGCCAACGGTGGAGTAACGTCATGGTAGAGACAAAATCAAGTACGATGCGACTGCCGCCGAGTGGATACCGTTTGCACCGTTTTCCGCCTTTGGCGCAGCCTAAGGCTATAGAAGACGAATTCGGGCTAGATAACCAAGGTTGGCAAGAGCCGCAAGTTGATATTCAACAACAGCTTGAAGCCGGTTTTCAACAAGGTTTACAACAAGGGCATGAAGAAGGCTTACGTCAAGGTATCGAGCAGGGTAAGCAACAAGGCCTGTTAGATGGGCAAAAAGAAGGCTTCCAAAAAGGCTTTGTGTCTGGTGAGCAGTCAGGAAAACAGAGCTTTCTAGAGGCGGCGAAACCCGTGAACGAGCTCTTTCATGCGCTGTCTCGCTGGCAAGACGAAAAAGAGCAACAGCAACGTCATATGATTTGTGAGCTGGTACAAAAAGTGGCTCAGCAAGTGATTCGTGCTGAGCTCACTTTAATGCCTCAACAGATCCTTGCCTTGGTGGATGAGACATTGTCTGCCATGCCAGGCAAAGCGGAAACCGTAACCGTGCATTTAAATCCGCAGGATTTAGAACGAATTACTCACATTAATGCTGATCTGCCACAATCTTGGAAACTGGTGGCTAATACGGAACTTCCGATTGGTGGCTGCCAACTAGTGACCGATGATGCAGAGGCGGATGCAAGTTGCGACTCTCGTTTAGAAGCCTGTATGGACAATGTAAAACAACACCTTTTGGATGAAGTTAGTATTCCGCAGGTAGAATCAGAGCATGAGTAATACCTTAAGCCATGAGCTATTGAGTGAGCGTTTGAGCGAAGCATTGGCTTCGCTCGATTCAATCCCTGTTGCTCGCGTGACAGGGCGCTTGATTAAAGTAAACGGCTTAATGTTACAAGCCGTTGGGTGCCGGTTTAAACTGGAGCAGCGCTGTCTCGTAGAAACCGCAGAAGGCGACATGATCGAAGCGCAAGTGGTGGGCTTTGAGCACACTATTGCTTACCTAATGCCTATTCGGCGCTTAGGTGGCTTATTTGCTGGTGCGAAAGTCATTCCTCTGGACGGTGACAGTACCGTGCAGTTAAGTGCTCAGTGGTTAGGGCGAGTGCTGAATGGTTTAGGTGAGCCGTTGGATGACGGGGCACCGCTTAAAGGGGGAGATCGTGTTTCACTTGAACCAAAACCGATTAACCCATTGAAGCGACGTCCTGTTGATACCCCACTCAACGTTGGGGTGCGCGCAATCAATGGACTCTTGACCGTCGGAAAAGGGCAACGCATTGGCTTAATGGCGGGCAGTGGTGTCGGTAAAAGTGTTTTAATGGGGATGATCACCAAAAACACCGAAGCCGATGTGATTGTGGTCGGTCTTATTGGTGAGCGAGGCCGAGAGGTACGCGAGTTCATCGAACGAAACTTAACCCCAGAGGCGCGCAAGAAGGCGATTATCATCGCAGCTCCTGCTGATGAATCCCCGCTGATGAGGTTAAGAGCGACACTGCTTTGTCATCGCGTTTCCGAGTATTTTCGAGACCAAGGCAAAGATGTTCTGTTGTTGATGGACTCTCTCACTCGATACGCCATGGCACAGCGTGAAATCGCTCTGTCGTTGGGCGAGCCCCCGGCATCTCGCGGTTATCCGCCCTCTGTCTTCAGCGTGTTACCGCAACTCCTCGAGCGTGCGGGCAACAGTGAAAATCAGCACGGTAGCCTAACCGCAATTTATACCGTGTTGGCGGAAGGGGACGACCAGCAAGATCCTGTCGTGGATTCTGCGCGTGCTATCTTAGATGGGCACGTTGTATTATCGCGTCAACTTGCCGAGCAAGGGCACTATCCTGCCATTGATATTAATGCGTCTATCAGCCGTTGTATGAGTACCTGTACACAGGAGGCGCATAGCACGATCGCGAATAATTTCCGCCAGATGTACTCAAACTATCTTCAGGTGAAAGAACTGCTGCCGTTAGGAGGCTATCAACCGGGGCAAGATCCTGAATTAGATCAATCTGTTGCTATGTATCCAAACTTACGCGCGTATTTACAACAAGCCGCCAATGAGTCAGTGGATTACCCAACCAGTTTGACCGAGCTCGCGCAGCTTTTTCAAAGTGCTTAACCAAATGGGAGTGGTATCGTTGAGATGAAATCCAAGTTAAAAGCAGTGGGTAAGCTGCAACAAATGGAAGAAAAGCAACGTGATCGTGTGGGTCAGCAACTTGATGCCATGCGCCAACGTCACTCCCATCTTTCAATGCAGTTGGAACAATTGTCAGCATTGAAAGGTCATGCGGGACAATCAACCAGAACTGTTCCAACACTGACAAGCGCAGCACTGATGAACTTTAATCGTGTCGATCAAATGCTGCAAAAAATGCTTCGCCACCATGAGCATGAACAAGCCGTCATGCAAGCGGAATGCGCGTCTGTACAAAAAACGCTGGAGCACAAACACGCTCGTGTTCAAGGGTTAGAAAAAGTGCTCGAACGATGGCGTACTAAGCAAAATTATGAAAAAGCGAAAAAAGAGCAAAAAATAATAGAAGACATCATCAACTCTCGTGTTAAGCGCAAGATATTATGATGTCTTGTCGAAGCTATTAGGAGCGCGAATAATTTTTGCTGCGTCGTCTTAGCCAACCAAACCAGCCCCCAAGCATGATCATCCCTGCGCCAAGTGCGCCACCACTACTGCCATTATCCTCAAAGCCAGATGTGTTGGTATCTTCTGGCTCAAAGCCGGAATCACCTTCACTATGATAATCTTCTGTGCTTGCTAAGAGGGAATTGTAACGCGTTTTCACTCCCGAACTGGTTTGGGCTGCAATCCATGTTGTGTAATTTAGAACCTCAGTAAACACACTCGGAATCGCAGCGGATTCACAAACAGAAGAACCATAGCTCACAATACCGATTTGTTGATACATTCCGTTATTGTCTTGATAGGTGAGAGGGCCACCAGAGTCACCGCTGCAAATACCGGTATAACTGCGCTCAGGAAACCCATTGGCACATAAGCTTTCTTGAGCATTAAACCCCGTCACTAAAGAAGCACATTGCGCATCAGTGAGTGGTTTTACTTCCGCCCATCGCAAATAATTTGGTCCACTTTCATCGTTGGTCGAGGTTTGCCCTAAACCGAATATCTGATAAACCGATTGGCTGCTGTAATCACCAAAATCTTGCGGCAACGTAATGGATTGAACGTTGTCGGTGATCGGGTGGGTAAGTTCAAGCACGGCGATATCATTTATCCATAAATCACTAGGCTCGTAATTTGGATGAATAGTGATAGAGCGAACATCTTTGAATTCCTCAACAAACACATCGTTCATTGTCGGGTTTTTTACTAAGACTCGCAGATCATTGATTGTCCATCCATCAGAAAAAACACTCGGCTCTACACAATGAGCGGCGGTTAAAATGAAGCGGTCATTAACAATAGTGCCGCCACAGATGTTGGCAAATTGATTAGCGCCAGTTTTGTGTAGAATGAGTCGTGCGAAAAAGGGCAATTGATTTTGAGTGGCTTGCTGGCCGCCTATGATTGCCGTTGAGATGCCTTGCTCTGAATGAGCGTCTTCACTTTCAGCGACTGCACTCATGGGTACTGCGAGGCAGAGTACGCTTAACCATATTTGATACCGCTTCATAAACCATCCTTGGATGAAAAGTGCTCTTTCTAACTTTATACTAATTTTTCAATGAATGTGCTTAACAAAAGGTTTCTTTAATTGAATGATTGTTGCAACCACGAGCGCAGAAGGTGAAACGATTCCAGCTTTAGCTTGTGTGGCGGGCATACAAAGTAAAGCTGTTGATGAGGATTAATTACGGGTTCACCCAGCTCGATTAACTGGCCATATTTGATGTCATCTTTCACAAACAAGCGATGAGTCACCAATAAGCCTAAACGACGAGTCGTCGCCTGCACGGCTTGTATCGACATATTAAAAGTGATTGGTTTTTTGCTTTTAGGTCGCAGGATGCCAGTCGCATTCTGCCACACGTTCCAGTCATTTTTTCTTCGTTCGTTAGTGACTTCAATGATGGGATACTGCTTTAACAGTTGAGCTATATTTGAGTCATTCGTCTTAGCTATCAATTCAGGGCTACACACCAAAACCAGTTCATCTTCACTGAGCTTTTCACAGTAATAATCTTGCCATTCCTCGGTGTTTCCATGCACGAGGGCAGCGTCGATACCTTCTTGCTCTAGATTAAACCTGCCAGACAGGTTGGATAAACGAACGTCTAATTGCGGAGCAAAGTCCTGCAAACTCGACATTCGCGGAATCCACCAATGCAGCGCCAAGGAATTCACCATATTAAGCGTAATACGTTGCAAGTTTTGGTCTTGGATTAGCGCTTCTGTGGCATCGACAATTTGTTCTAAAGCTGGCGCAACCTTTCGATAATATTTTTTACCGTCAGCATTAAGTTGAACTTGTCTGCCTACGCGATCAAACAGAGGTTTGTTGACCTGAGTCTCCAGTGATTTTATCGCCTGACTCACCGCCGAATGACTCACACTTAATATCTGCGCTGCTTCTGTCATGCTGCCAGACTCCGCCACAGCGACAAATGCATAGATGGATTTTAGAGGGACTAATTTACGCATATTTTAGAAACCGTAACATGATGAGAGATAAGTTAACCTGTAAGTTTTTCTTACATTAATGGTTAATATTACTCGCTATTTACAATAAGTGATATCTCATAAAATACTCCACATATTAAGGAGTATCGAATGAATGCAGTAAATAAATCTATTCTTTTCATGCTGATGTCTACGTTAAGCTTATCTGTTACTGGGTTGTTAGCAAAGCAGTTGACAGGTGAACTTTCCGTCACACTGTTTAGTTTCTTACGCTTTTTGGCTCCTGCACTTATTTTGCTTGTCTTACTTCGTTTCAAAAATCTTACCTTTCCTAAAGCTGGGACGTTAAAACCGATTTTGCTTCGCGCCTTCTGTATCGGCTTATCACAGTTGTGTTTCATCGCGTCACTACAAACGTTAACGCTGGTAGAAGGGGTGGTATTGTTTGCCACTGGCCCATTATTTATTCCTTTGGTTGAAAAGCTGTTTATGGGAGGCCACATTCGCGTTTCAACATTGGCGGCTTTAGCAATGGCGTTTACTGGAGTGGTTATGTTGGCGGGAGTTGGTGGGGAGTTTACTTGGCGTTCGGATTTATTACTCGGTCTAGCTGGTGGACTCTTCAATTCCGGCTCTCAGCTTACGCTATATAAAGTGAGTAAAACTGATATGTCGCCATTAGAAATCAACTTTTGGGCGTTTGGGTTTGCTGCCGTATTTCTGTTACCGCTAACGTTGTTTAACGACATCGATGTTTTCCTCAAAGCCAATGTGATGGAATCTACTGTTTCTTCTAATATGCTGTGGCTCGGTGTGATGTCCCTGATGATCATTAACACCCAAGTTTTCCGCTCCAAAGCGTATCAACTGGCAAGCAGCGGCTCTCAACTTGCACCACTTATTTTTACTAACCTACTGTTCACTGCGGTTTGGCAGAGTGCGTTTTTCGATGACCGAATGAGCCAAAGCCAAATTATCGGGATGAGTTTAATCGTGCTCGCAACCATACTGAACACATGTTGGGTTCGCTTTACGGCGCATCGTGGTGGTAGGTTACAAGCGAGAACTTCTTAGCCTGTCGGAAAATAGAGGATTAAGTAAGGCAAATCAGAGGTGAGGTTTGATTTTTTCTGACAATGAACTAGCGTCAAGAAAGGTTCAGGGAGAGAAATAATGCTTACGCTAAATTATTACGTTGAGATTTCAGCTACACCGCAACGGGTGTGGGAAGTGCTAACCGATGCTGAGTTATACAAACGCTGGGCACAGGCTTTCTCACCCCAGTCTCAATTTGATGGGATATGGGAAGAAGGGCAAGACATCACTTTTTTTGATCCCGATATGGGCGGAACGCGAGCGACTATCGATATCGTGCAACCGCAACAGCGTCTTGAATTTCATCACATTGCCATTTTTAATCCGGATAATAGGCAGCAATTGGATGGGGATTTAGCATCTAAGTGGATTGGATCACGAGAGATCTATCAGATCGACACCAATAGTGATCGTTTGTTACTCAATGTCACCATTCATACGCACAGCGACTTTGTTTCTATGTTTAATCACGGATGGGAAAAAGCGTTGCCCCTAATAAAAGCCATCAGTGAGGAGCAAGCTTAAGTCTGATACTCATCTTGGGCTGACGGTACGTCACGTGTAGGTATACAATAGCACGCAAGATAGCGCACCTAAGAGAGTGGATGATGGAATTTAAAGTTGATACCCATACACATACGTACGCCAGTGGTCATGCGTACAGCACCTTGATTGAAAATGCAAAATTGGCGAAAGAGAACGGCTTGGATATGTTCTGTACGACTGATCACGCGGAATCAATGCCGGGCGCGCCGCATTACTGGTTTTTCTCCAACCAAAAAATCCTGCCTCGATTTTTAGACGGTATCGCGATCATTCGGGGTGTGGAATCCAACATTCTTAATACCGAAGGCGACATCGATATTCCGCTGAGTGTCGATCGTAACCTAGATTGGGTTATTGCAAGTTTCCATGAACCTGTTTTTCGTCCTGCAAACAAAGAAACTCATACGGAAGCGCTCATTAATGTGATTCAAAACGGTCGTATTGATGCGCTTGGCCATCTTGGGAATCCAAATTTCGACTTTGATTTTCAGGCCGTTTTAGCGTGCGCGAAAGAGTATAATGTTGCGATTGAAATCAATAACACCACGCTAAAAGGGAATAGCCGAGTGGGTAGCGTAGACCGTTGCCACGAGATTGCACAAATCGGTAAAGATCTCGGTGTCTTCTTCACAACGGGAAGTGATGCGCATTTCTGTCATGATGTTGGTAATCTGGATTTGGTTGGAGAGCTAATGGATAGAGTGGGTATCGATAGCAAAAAAGTGATTACTCACACCGCTCAGCAGTTTTTGTCTTTCTTAGCTCTGAGAGGCCGTAAGCCAATTCCAGAGTATGACGACATTCGCAACGCATAAACTTGATTACATTTTAGGTATGCACCTGGCGTAAGATTGCTTTACACTGCGACCCGGAAATACTCAACTAAGCTAGTTTGTCGCCTTTTATGGCGTGGGTTACTTGGGTAAATAAAGCCGACACAGAATTCGGCACTATAAATGGAGAAGTGAAAATGTTACGTCCTTTAGTCCTAGGGTGTGCGATTGCGTTTGGCTCAACATACGCAATGGCAGAAGCGGTTGATTTAAAACAAAACATGAAGCAGATGAAGATGGAATTCAAACAGGCGGCAGAAGCGTCGGATGTTGAAACCATGAAGTCTGCAATTGATAGCTTGCAAGCAATCGTCGAGCAATCTAAGCGCGGCAACTATCCACCAGAGAAATTCGATACCTACTTAGAAGGCTTTAATAAACTAACGGTAACGTTAGACAAGATTGAGGCAGACTTAGACGCTGGTAACCTGCAAGACGCGAAAGCACAATTACGTGAAATTGATAGCCTACGTGAAGAATACCACGACAAGCGTAACCCAAGTATTTGGAGTAAGCTGTTCGGCTAATCGCGATAAAAGCTGACAATAGAATATGAAAATAGCCTGCCGTTTTGGTGGGCTTTTTTGTGTCTGTCAATTGCGTTATTGAAGAAAAGCTGTGAGGTGGCAACCACTTATTGATCCTGTTTTTTGAGCTAGCACTCAGAATTAGTTACGCTGAATTAAATTTGTTAAGTCACCGTTATGCGTAGATTAATTCCTTTTTATCGCTCCATGCTATTTGCTAGTGCTCTAAGTTGGGTGCTAGTGACGCTGATGCCTGTTATCAATGCTCATGGTAACAGCATGGGCGTGTGGGCGACGCTATGTACGCTTAATGGTTTTGAATTGGTTCAAATCGAAGAAAGTGACAATGCCGTCAGCCATAAAGGCAAACCTTGTCCTTTTAGCCACTTTTCGACTTTTCATCATGATTCACTTCCAACTACACCAATACTTCCACAACTGAGCTTGGTCATTTCTGAAAGCTACACTTTTTTGGCTCTAAGTGTACGATTTGAAACGCCAGTTCCTCGTGCCCCACCAAAGTTAGCGTTGATAAACCTCTAGCGGCAAGCCATCAGGATCTTTAAAAAAGGTAAACGCTTTGCCTGTAAATTCATCGATGCGAACGGGCTCTACCTCAATTTCTCTCGCCTCTAAATATTCTTTAACATGCTCGACATCATCCACTTGAAAAGCAAGGTGGCGTAAACCCTGAGCTTCAGGAAAGCTCGGTCTCTCTGGTGCGTCCGGAAAGCTAAACAATTCAACTTGGCTACCGTCATGCAGAGCAAGGTCAAGTTTGTACGAGTCTCTGGCTTCACGATAATTTTCAGCAATGACTTTTAGCCCTAACAATTCGGTGTAAAAGCGTTTTGACCTTGGATAATCACTGCAAATGATCGCAACGTGATGAATGGCATTAAACATGGTTAGCCTCTTCAAACATGGCTAGTATCCTCAAGCATGGTTAGCGTCCTCGGAGACTAAATGCTCCTTAACGAAGTCGATAAACACGCGCAGACGAGCAGGCATGTATTTGGTTTGTGCATACTGCATCGCGATAGCGCCGTGGTAGTTACTCTTGATCATCCAATCCGGCAATACTTCCACCACTTCTCCTTGCTCTAACGCGTCTTTGATCACGAAGTCATGGAAGATCCCAATTCCCAAGCCAGATTTAACCCCGTTCAAGCGCATTTGAGAATGGTTGACGGCGTAACGCCCGCTCACTGCAATGGAGTGGAATGCTTCCTCTTTAAAGAAAGACCAAATGTTGTCTTTGTCGTTCTCGGCAAGGTAAATACAGTCGTGTTGCTCAAGCTCGGTTGGGTGCTCAGGCATACCGTGTTTGGTGAGGTAATCTGGAGAGGCACACAAAACAAGGTTGGTCTTGCTGATCTCTTTGAGTACCAGGTTTTCATCGGGTTTGTCGGTGAGCTTAAATGCGACATCAATACCTTGGCGGAAAAGATCAATCTCACCATCTGCTGCACGCAGCTTAAGCTGAATATTTGGATAACGCTCTAGGAATGGCAACACAAACGGTTGAAGCACCGAATTAAGAAATGCTTCCGGGGCGGCCACTGTGAGTGCGCCTGTAGGCTCGGCATGATCTTCTGCAGATAACTCAACGGCTTGCTGCGCGGCATTCACCATTGCAATGCTTTGGTCGTAAACCTTTTGCCCAGCTTGAGTGATGATCAACTTACGAGTCGTGCGCTCAAACAATTTGACCGAAAGCGCTTGCTCTAATCGTGTGATCAACTTACTTAAAGCCGATGGCGTCACGCCGAGTTGTTTGGCTGCAGCGGTAAAACTGCCTTCGTTTACCACTAAGATAAACGAAGCAAGATCAGGAAGTAGGGCAATGAGTTTTGGATTAACCATAATTGTTCAGTTCTGCGCAGCGGAATAACGATATTGTCTGGTACGGTTTCACGAGGTTCAAGTGTCACCGTCTCGCTTTAACGATATTTTGCCAAAAATGCATTGAGTGCAGGCAAGCCAGATTCACCAGTATGGTATTGCTGCCAACAGTGATAAATGACCGTTTCGTGGCCTGCAATCAACTCGATAGCTTCTCGTTCAGCGATTGAATACTGCTGTGAAGCTTTCACTTCTTCGTGCCACTCTCGATACTTGACCTCATAAGGCTCTACCCACTTCAGAAGAGTCGCCACCAACTCTTGCCATGGTAAACCAATCCACTTGGTTGCATCTGCCAAGCCTTTATCCAACATCTCTTGGTATCGACTTTCTATATCCATGCCATTTGTCAGCAGTACAGGTTTGAGCTTTTCTGCGGTGAGTTCTTCCACTTCAATCAAGGTTTGCCACAGCGTTTGTTGTTCACTTTGGGTGTAATGGCTCAAGTAGTGGTTGAAAAAAGCGATGCCGTAGATTTCGCCATAGTAGGCAGACAGAACGTTATGAATCATGGTGAGAATCGTGATTTAAACAGAGAATACCGCATTGTAGGAGGGGAAAGCGCGAAGTGTAAACACCTGATTAAGAATAAAAAAGTGCTGCTGACAGAATTCGAACAGAACTTGTGAGAATTTTATGAGAATTCGATGAAGTTGCTGATAGATTTGCTCGTCATTCTTAGAGGCAAGAACGCAAAACGTTCGAAACGTAATGCTTAACCTACTCAAGTCACGAACAAAGAAGTAAAGCCGTACAAATGGGCTTGGGTAGTTCAACCCTCATTAAAGGATGGAATCACAATGAAAAAACGTACCCAACTCGGACTCGTCATGACTTCAGTCGCTATGGCTCTAGGCTCAGCATCAGTGAATGCGGCGGAATTGGAAATCACCGTGACAAACGCAACCAAAGGCATCTACTTTACGCCACTTATTATTGCCGCGCATGGCTCTGATCTTCAAATGTTCAGAACGGGTCAAGCAGCGACTCCAGAACTAGAAGCAATGGCAGAAGGTGGTGATATCTCTGGGCTTGCTAGTGTGATTGGTAACGCTGGTGGTTCGGTGGTTGAGAACCCTGCTGGTGGTATTTTGAATCCGGGTGTTGCAACCACCTTCACCTTGGACAGTGGCGATCACGGATATCTTTCTCTGAGCGCGATGTTGCTGCCAACCAATGACGGTTTCGTCGGTCTAGATAGCTGGAAGATTCCAACGGAAGCGGGTACATACCGAGCAACGCTAAGAAGTTACGATGCCGGTACAGAAGCGAACGATGAACTTGCGTCTAGCATGCCAAACCCACCTTTCATTACCTTTGGTACTGGCGGCACAGGCGTTGAAGCAACAGTAACTAACGACAAAGTTCACGTGCATCCGGGTAACCTTGGTGATAGCGATCCAACCGGCGGCATCAGTGACCTAGATAGCAGCAGCCATCGTTGGTTAAACCCAGTTGCAACCATCACAATCGTTGTGAAGTAAGGGGGATGTATGAAAGTCAGAATCTTACTAGTAGCAGCTTCAGTCGGTTTGCTCGCCGGTTGTCCAAGCGATGATGATAACGACATAGTGAAATCGTACCGCTACACCGTCAACGTGGCGAACTTGACTGCGAATCAACCAATGTCTCCGCTTGCGGTACTCACTCACAATGGTGACTACCAATTGTTTGAAATTGGACAAGCCGCATCTGTTGAACTTGAGCATCTTGCCGAAGGCGGTAGTAACGCAGAGCTGATTGAGTTGATGAACAGCAATGACAGTGTTTACCAAGGTATTTCGGGCAATGGATTGGTGTTGCCGGGTGCATCGGACGAAGTCACCATCACGGTTGACCCAAGTCGTTACGGTTACTTGTCTGTGGCGTCTATGTTCGTGAATACCAACGATGCCTTTGTTGGCGAAACGGGGCTATCGCTCAAATCGCTCGCAGTGGGTGAAAGCTATGAAATGAGCATGAACGTTTGGGATTCTGGCACGGAACTGAACGATGAACTTGCCGCAACCATTCCGGGCCCAGCAGGTGGCGGTGAGGGCTTCAATGCCGCTCGTAATGACAGCAGTGACGTTGTTGCATTCCATGCCGGTGTTGTTAGCCACGATGATGGATTAGCAAACTCAGCACTTTCTGCGAACCATCGTTTCTTGAATCCAGGTGCGAAAGTCACCATCACTCGAGTCGAGTAACACAGGCTCCGATGACGTCTCCTTTCCAAAGCGCTTGTAGCCGAGCGCTTTATCCCTCATGGCGTCATCGGAACCTTTTTTGAAAGAATTTCTAATTTGTTCCGGTCATCTGCAAAGTGAGGATACTCGAAGGCAAGGAAAGGACCATGGAACAACAGGCAATCAATTTAGTCGCGAACATCTTGTTGGTGGAAGATGACGATGATTTGGCAGAACTGGTTCAGATGCATCTCAAGTTTCAAGGACACCAAGTGTCGCGAGCCACAAATGTCGCCGATGCTAAAACGCAATACCAACAACAACCCTTTGATTTATTGATCCTTGACCGAGGTTTACCAGACGGCGATGGCCTAGACATCTGCCATTATTTGCGTCAGCAACAAGATTGGAATCCAGTGCTCATGCTGACAGCCAGAGACGGTGAAATGGACAAGGTTGACGGTTTAGAAGCGGGCGTTGATGACTACATCACTAAGCCATTTAGCGTATTAGAATTCCAAGCACGAGTGCGAAACGTGCTGCGCCGAGTCAGTCAAACCGCAGAGGCCAAAGTAGCAAATGAAGTCCTCGACGAAGCGATGGATTTTGGTCCGCTAAGAATCATTCCGGAGTTGCACCAAGTATCCCTAAACGACAAGGATGTCACTCTTACCGCGACAGAGTTTACTTTGCTGCAGTTTCTCGCGACTCGTCCGGGCAGAGTCTACAGTAAAGATGAATTGCTCGATCACGTATGGAACACCAGTCACTCTGGTTATCACCACACGGTGTGTAGCACCATTAACCGTTTACGCAGCAAATTGTCTTTGTCTGATTCAGATCATCACTTCATCCAAACCGTGTGGGGCGTTGGGTATAAGTTTCAACCAAGACACTAATGCAAAAAAGCAAGTCAAAACATCAAGCCAAGACAGTAAGTCGGCAGTTGTTTTCACCGTCATTTTTCAATCATCACGGGTGTTTCAAAAACACCGCTGTTTAAGGAGGCGATAGGATGAGCTTCAAATCTCGCTTAGTGGTATTTACCAGCTTGTGGTTCTGCCTCGCGGCGGTGGTGATTGCACTGACTTACAATTGGCAAAAAGAAACCATTGAGTTACGCACTAAGCAAAGCCTGCACAAAGAGCTAGCCAGCCACATGCGCGATGATAATCCGCTGATGATTGGTACGGATTACAACCCTAAAGCGCTCAAGTCGATCTTTCATACCCTTATGCTGATCGGCCCTGATTTTGAAATCTATTTCCTCGATAGCCAAGGCAATATCACCACCCATGCTGCGCCAGATGGGGCAAAGCTTATGGACTCGGTGGATCTGAACCCCATTCAGCAATTCTTAAACAACGAACCGCTTCCCATCTTAGGCGAAGATCCTCGTAATCGCGGTGAACACAAAGTGTTTTCTGTTGCGGCGATAGAGGAATTAGGCTCTACGGTCGGTTATCTCTATGTGGTGATTGGCAGTACCCGACATGACGCCATTGCTAATGCGCAAGTCGATACCCCTTACATCGCGCTGGCAGGATTGGTCTTAGTGTCCATTTTAGGCTTTGCTCTAGGGGCTTATGTGCTGGTGAAACGTAGCCTATTGAACCCGATTGAGCGCGTGACCAAGCAACTTCAACAGCAAGCCGAACATGATTTTCACCTGCAACCTGACTTTACTCACCAAGTGCCGGAACTCGTGCCGATTGCGCACTCTTATCAGATGATGGCGAAGCACATTCAGCAGCAGTTTTTACAGTTGGAGTATCAGTCTTCTCATCGTCGTCAGAGCTTGTTGCAGCTCAGTCATGATTTAAAAACGCCGTTATCGAGCGTGCTTGGCTATCTAGAAACGTGGCGTTTGCAACATCCGGAATCCGATCCTTTGATTGAGGTCGCTTTCCGAAATTGTGAGAAGCTCTCAACTCAATTGCATGCTTTATTAGACGCCGCGCGTAAAGAGGAACCAATGCCAAACTACGAATACCGCCCCATAGATCTTGGCGCGTTGATGGCAGAATGTGCCGAGACGATGCAGAGCCAGTTTTCTCGTAAAGAAGTGGTGTTGAAAGTGGATATCGATAGCGAGATTCAAACTGTGGGTGATAAAGGACTCTTAGAGCGGTTGGTATTGAACCTGCTTGAAAATGCGTTGCGCCACAGCCCAATCGGCTCGGAAGTGCATTGCCAAGCGCATTTGAGTGAGGATAAGTCGCGAATCCTGTTCACTTTTGTCAACCGAATTGATAAAGATGCCGTCGGTGGCGCATTAGGAATTGGTACAAAGATAGTGCAGTCAATTTTAATGTTGCACCACAGCTACTTAGAGACGTGTGAGACGGACACTGAGTATCAACAAAAATTCGCACTTCTCGCTGCCTGAGGAGAAGCGCGAATTTGGCTTATCGAATGACTACTTAATAACGCCACATACAACGCGCGCACCGCCGCCGCCTAATTTAGCAGGATGGTCGGAATGATTGTCACCACCAGCATGAATCATTAATGCTCGGCCTTTTAAATCTGATAATTTTAGGCGAGGCGCGACAACGGGCTGATTAGCATTACCATCCATGTCCACGTAGAGTGGAGGCAGGTCGCCTAAATGATTGTCATCGGTCCAAGGGTAGCCATGTTTCCCTGTGTTGCTGGGGTCATAGTGACCACCTGCTGCACCGCCAAGGACGGTTTTGCCATTCTTCTCCGCGCTATCGCACGATGGATTAGTGTGAACATGGAAACCGTGCACCCCTGATGACAAACCTGATAACTGAGGCATAAATACCACGCCATAGTCACTTTGTGAAATCTCAATGGTGCCAGCGCTCTTCTTGCTGTTGAGATCGTTCATCGCGACAGTCTGCGCAAGTACGTTAGGTGCGGCTACGAGAGTGGCAGCAACTGAAATGCATAGCAATCCTTTTAACATGGGACTTCCTTCTTTTTGGTTGTACGCTCAAGCACATATTAGTGAAAACTTCTCTTCCTTATGTCTGTTGAGCGGTGGGTTTATGTCAGAGAGTGATGTGTCTCACTCTATGGTCTTAAACTGGTATCTATCTGAGAAACCAGCTCTCCATTATTAAGACTTAACATATTGAGTTTGTTCAGATATAAAAAGAATAGACGTCAATCAAAAAATAGCCTGAATATTTTTAAATTAACGCAAAGTTAAATTTTTAATGACTTTATAACAAAGCTCATAATTGTTTTATAAAGAAGTTGTCGGAATTGTCTTCTATAAAAAATAATCAATTTAATGAATATTTTAATGTGAATATGGTTGTTTATAGGTTTGTGGTCAAACTGTTGCTTATATCATCAAATAAGATAAAAAATTGGAACTAAAGTCACTTAATGGCAGAGGAAAAAATTAAACTCTGGTTTTAATGGGTAATAATGTTTTAGTAACAGATAGTTACGCACTTAAAATTAATAATATGGCTAATTTCCGACAAGGATTGAAAAAGATGAAAGACAAGGAATCTATTCAGACTAATAGCAGCCGCCGTAATTTTCTGAAAGGCGCAACAGGAGCTGTTGTTGCTGGTGTGAGTGCTTCCGCTTTCTCGGGCGCAGTTCAAGCACGAGAACAGAAAATTGATTGGAGCAGCCGCGGGCTAGGTAGAAAACACGATAAGCGCTTTTGGCGTAAAGTGCAACGACAGTTCGTTTTGGATAAACGTACGACTTACATGAACATTGGCACAACGGGTTCTATGCCAAGACAAGTTCTTCAAGATTACGAGCATAACAACAAGTTGGTGGCTAAGTATCCTTGGGATATGAAGGGCAAATTTGGCTCTTGGCCTTATGTCTCTGAGATGGTTCAAGAAGTAGCGCCTGGCTTTGGTGCTAACCCAGAAGAAATCATTCTCAGCCGCAATACTACTGATGGTCTATGTTCGATCATTAACGGCTTACACTTTGAACCAGGCGATGTGATTCTAACGACGCACCATGAGCATATGGCTGCAACATCACCGATGAACGTCGCAAAACATCGTTTTGGCGTCGATGTTGTTGAAATTCAACTACCAGTATTTACCGGTACTGAAGACGTTTCTGAACAAGATTACATCCAAGCTTTCCGCGACGCGCTTGATGCGCATCAAAACGTTCGCCTCATCATGTTCTCTCATATCACCTATAAAACGGGAACGGCGTTACCAGCCAAAGCCATTTGTGCTTTAGCGAAAGAATATGGTGTGCCTACGCTTGTAGATGGAGCGCATACTGTCGGTATGTTTGACCTCGATTTCCATGATATGGACTGTGATTTCTATGCAGGTTCTGGTCACAAATGGCAGTGTGGTCCTGGCGCAACCGGTATTTTGTACGTACGTGATAACGCCAATCGCTTGAATGAGTATTGGAGTGATCGTGAAAACCCGTTGTGGTTGATCAACTCTTCACTTTCTCATGCGGATTACTTAGGCAAGCAGTTACAGATGCAGTACATCGGGAACGACAACTATCCTGCGAAACAAGCGTTAGTTGATAGCTGCAAAATGTGGGATGAGATTGGTCGTGACCGCATTGAGGAACGTGTTCTAAGTCTTGGTAGTTTGTGTAAAACCTTACTACAAGAGTACTTGCCACAAGCCCAAATGTACTCGCCAAACGTGGAAGGTTTAACGAGTGGCTTAACCACAGTTAACCCATTCTCTGATGTGACGAATGAAGACATATTGACTGAATTCAGAGATCGTCTGCGTGAAGAATATGGCTATATCATTCGAACAACCAGCTTTAAGCTGCATAAAGATGATGACTTTGATACTTACGCACTCCGTATCTCCACGCACTTGTTCCATGACGAGCAGGATGTTGAAGGGCTCGTGGTGGCGATGACGAATTTGTATTACTCGTCGTTCTAACATCGTTGTTTATCACTCAAGCGCCCATGATTGGGCGCTTTGTGAAAGGTAAGGATATTATTATGTCAGTCAAAACATTCAAAAGAACTTTAGCGGCGATGGCGCTTATGGCGGCCTCTGTTATGTCCTCTTCCGCTTGGTCAGACGACTTACAACAGATCCGTGATCGCGGAGTGTTGCGCCATATTGGTGTGCCGTACGCTAACTTCGTTTCTTATATTGAACAAGGTGAAGTGGAAACCTTGACTGGCTTAGATGTAGAGATAGTCAAAGGCTTTGCCAAGTCGTTGGGCGTTAAGTACCAATATGTTCCAGCTCAGTGGAGCGATATGGTCGGTAAGCTGACGGGCCAAGATGTTCAATACCATAATAAGCAAGCCGTCGTGGGAGAAAGTGTTCCAATCGAGGGGGACTTGATCGCAAATGGCGTTACCATTCTTGACTGGCGTTCTGAAGTTTTAGACTTTTCACAAGATTACTTCCCGTCGGGCGTTTGGTTAGTTTCCAGAACAGATTCCACGCTGAGTCCGATTAAACCCAGTGGTTCGGTTGATGAAGATGTAAAAACCGTCAAGCAGCTTATTCATGGTCGCGAAGTGTTAGCGTTGGAGCACTCTTGCTTGGACCCTAACCTTTATGACTTATATGACACGGGCGCAAAAGTCATACTGCCTGATGGGGCTCGTCTTCTTAATGAGATGGTGCCAGCGATAATGAAAAATGATGCGGAAAGCACATTACTAGACGTCGCCGATACGTTAATTGCATTAGAAAAATGGCCAGGTGAAATAAAAGTCATTGGTCCAGTATCCGAAAATCAGAAAATGGCTGTTGCATTCCGTAAAAACTCGCCGGAATTACGCAAAGCATTTGATCGTTATTTAGATTCAATAAAGAAAGATGGAACCTACGAAAAATTAGTAAAAAAATACTATCCATCTATTTACTACTTTTATAACGATTACTTCATAGAAGATAGTAAGAAAACCCGATGAAAAAGGCCGTTAAAAAAATATCCAGTAAAAAATTTATTGCAATAAGCGCAATATTAGTCTCTATTTATTTAGCTATGCTTATTGTTGTGACAAGTTTGGGGCAAAATAAATTAAAAGAATCCCAACATAGGGAACTTGGTTTAAAAGTAAAAAGTTACGCAAGCACACTCGATAATTTATTTACCATTGCTAGTGAAGATGTTGATAACTTATCTACAGATAAAACAGTACAAACATTCTTTGCTAATTTAGCCTCTGGCATGTCAATGGAGTACGGATTAGGAGCGAGTTTAATTAACTTGAAGCGTCGTTTCGATGAAAAGATAGATGGTAAGTTAATTAATAGCAGCCAAATCTATAAAAAGCTCACACTGGTAGGCAGTGATGGCACAACGATTGTCACGACGGGCTCTGAAGACAACATAGAGCAGAAGATGGATATCCAAACCTTAATGACTCAACATGGGCATCCCGAAGAGGTTTGTGCAACTCGATATAACGACGACGTGCGTATTCAAGTCATTAAGCAAGTCAAGTTCTCTGGAAAGCCAGTTGCCTTTCTAATTGCAGATCTCAATAAAAACATTGTTATTGATCAGCTCACTAATCAAGAGCACGAAGACAGTTATAGCCGGCTGGTGCTCAAAATAAAAGACGTTGAGATGGTCGTATGGGATACAATAAATAAAACGTCTTCTCATAATAAAGATGAGAATTATTTAATATCTGAAGCCGTTGATGGAAAAATATATTTTGAAGTGCCTGTTGAAAAACATCACTTCAAACTTATGGCTTGGTTTGAGCCTTTGAGTGAGCGAGATATTTTCACATCACGGATCTTCATTCTCGGTTTGAGTATTCTTGCTGTTATGGTTGTTATTGCGCTGTGTTATGCGTTCATCACAAATAATAATAGAATTGAATTGAAAATTAAACTTGAAGAAGAGAAAAAGCGAAAAGACATTCTTTCTCAACAGAACCGAAAACTAACTAACGAAATTGAACGCCGAAAAGCGTCTGAAAAAGAACTCGCCTTCCAAGCTAAATACGATACGTTGACTAACTTGCCTAATCGCAGCTACGGTTCTGAGAGACTGGCTTTGGAGTTGATTAGAGCGTCACGTAGTGGTTCAAAAGTATTGGTCATGTTTATTGATTTAGACCACTTTAAGCAGATTAACGATTCAATGGGTCACTTTGTTGGGGACGAGATCCTTAAACTTAGTGCTCAACGACTTCATCAAGTTGCGAGAAAAACAGACTTACTGGCGAGAATTGGTGGGGATGAGTTTTTATTAGTGATTCCTGACTTGCCTGATAATGACACCGCGAAGCGCGTTGCTTCAAGCGTGCTTTCGGCGTTTAACGATCCATTTGTATGGAACAATCATGAATTCTTCTTGAGTAGCAGCGTCGGAATGTCCGTATTTCCGGATGATGGAGATAATGCCGAGCAGCTCCTCGCCTGTGCTGACATGGCGATGTATCGCGTGAAGCAAGATGGACGCGATGCCTTCTGCTTTTATAACCACAATATGAACCAAGACTTGCAACGCTATTTGGATTTGGAAAATCGACTAAGAAATGCCATCTCTAGTCAATTACTAGAGTTGTATTATCAACCTATTATTGAGCTAAGCAGTGGTAAAATTGTTGGCGCAGAAGCGTTAATGCGTTGGAATGATGAGAAGTACGGATTCGTAAATCCTGAAGAGTTTATCTCTATTGCTGAGAAAAATGGCTTGATTCATCAAATTGGTGAATTCGCTATCCAGCAAGCGTGCCGCCAAGCGGCGCAATGGCAAAATCTGACGCCGCTGTTTGTTTCTGTGAATTTCTCCAGTGTTCAATTTAGGTATTGTGATCGCTTACTTGCGTTTATTAAGAAGAGCCTTGAGGAGTCTGGTCTTCCATCAGATAAGTTCGATATTGAGGTGACAGAGAGCCTTCTCTTTAACCACGACTCAGAGCTATTAGACATGCTCAATAACTTAAGAGCGTTAGGCACTAAGCTTACCATCGATGACTTTGGTACTGGCTATTCTGCGTTGAGTTACTTACAGAAATTCCCGTTCGATCGCCTTAAGATTGATCGCAGCTTTATGCAAAATATGTTCGAGAACGACTCCGATCGTGAGCTCGTCAACGTGATCATTGCAATGGCGAAAGCGCTGAACCTTAAGATTGTTGCTGAAGGCATTGAAGAACAGCGTCATGTCGATTATCTAAAAGACTTAAACTGTGAGTTCGGGCAAGGTTTCCACTATAGCCGCCCGTTACCAGCTAAGGACTTTGAAGCACTACTTAAACAACCAACTGGGCTATAACTCCTTTTATTACAATATTATAGGAAAGCATTAATTGAATTTGTGCCTTGGATTCATTAATGCTTTTCCACCTTAAGGGATAATCCTTCTTCCTTCCTTGAATTACACTACAATTAATTGATGAGTGATAGCCCGTGATGCCCGTCACATAAAGGCTCAACCTAATTCTAAACGAGTAAATACTCGCCAAAATAACCAGGAAGGAATTTCAAATGTCTTCTGCATTCTACCAACAGATTCAGCAGCAAATTGAAGAAGTGAAGGCTGAAGGTCTTTACAAATCAGAGCGCGTAATCACGTCTCAGCAGCAAGCGGCTGTTAAAATCTCTACCGGTGAAGAAGTATTAAACTTCTGTGCAAACAACTACCTTGGTCTTGCTAACCATCCTGCGCTAATTGAAGCGGGTAAAGCGGGTATGGACGAGCACGGCTTTGGTATGGCTTCAGTACGTTTCATCTGTGGTACTCAAGACATCCACAAAGAGCTTGAGCAGAAGTTGTCTAAGTTCCTAGGTAAAGAAGATACGATTCTTTACACCTCTTGCTTCGATGCAAACGCAGGTCTGTTTGAAACCATTCTCGGTAAAGAAGACGCAATTATTTCAGACGCACTAAACCACGCGTCAATCATCGACGGTGTTCGTCTATGTAAAGCAATGCGCTTCCGTTACTCAAACAACAACATGGAAGAGCTAGAGCAACAACTGATTGCTGCGAAAGAAGCAGGCGCACGCCACATTCTTATCGTTACTGACGGTGTGTTCTCAATGGATGGTGTAGTGGCGAACCTTCCGGCTATTTGTGATCTAGCTGAAAAATACGGCGCACTGACCATGGTTGATGACTCTCACGCGGTTGGCTTCATGGGTAAAACGGGTGCAGGTACGCACGAATACCATAACGTGGTTGACCGTATCGACATCATTACAGGTACGCTAGGTAAAGCAATGGGTGGCGCTTCAGGCGGTTACACGTCTGGTAAAGCGGAAGTGATCGACTGGTTACGTCAGCGTTCTCGTCCATACCTATTCTCTAACTCTGTTGCACCAGCAATCGTAAGCGCTTCTATCCGAGTTCTAGATCTACTAGAAGAGAGCGGTGACCTACGTGACCGTCTATGGGAAAACGCAGCACACTTCCGCGCACGTATGGAAGCTGCTGGTTTCACAATGGGCGGCGCTGACCATGCGATCATTCCAATCATGCTAGGTGATGCGAAAGTGGCAGCAGAATTTGCTGAGCGAGCACTAGAGAAAGGCATCTACGTAATCGGCTTCTCATTCCCTGTGGTACCAAAGGGCCAAGCGCGTATCCGTACTCAAATGTCAGCAGCGCATTCTCGTGAGCAGCTAGATCGTGCAATTGATGCGTTCATCGAAGTTGGTAAGGACATGGGTCTTATTTAAGACTCTAGGTCCTAGATAATAGGGCCTTTAATGAAGGTTACATTATGAAAATTAAAGCATTATCAAAGCTAAAGCCTGAAGAAGGCATCTGGATGACTGAGGTTGATAAACCTGAAGTTGGCCATAACGATATTCTGATCAAAATTAAGAAAACCGCTATCTGTGGTACGGACGTACACATCTACAACTGGGACGAATGGTCACAAAAGACAATTCCAGTGCCTATGGTTGTCGGTCACGAATACGTGGGTGAAGTGGTTGCGATTGGTCAGGAAGTTCGTGGCTTTGACATTGGTGACCGCGTATCTGGTGAAGGTCACATCACTTGTGGTCACTGCCGTAACTGTCGTGGCGGTCGTACTCACTTGTGTCGCAACACGATCGGTGTGGGTGTAAACCGTGAAGGCGCATTTGCAGAATACCTAGTGATTCCTGCATTTAACGCGTTTAAGATCCCTGACGAGATTTCTGACGATCTAGCATCGATCTTCGACCCGTTCGGTAACGCGGTACACACTGCGCTTTCTTTCGATCTAGTCGGTGAAGACGTGCTCATCACTGGTGCTGGCCCAATCGGCATCATGGCCGCCGCAGTTGCGAAACACGTCGGCGCTCGTCATGTGGTTATCACAGACGTAAACGAGTACCGTTTAGAGCTAGCTCGTAAAATGGGTGTAACACGCGCAGTAAATGTTGCTGAAGAGAAGCTTGAAGATGTAATGGCTGAACTAGGCATGACAGAAGGCTTTGACGTAGGCCTAGAAATGTCTGGTAACCCAGCGGCATTCAACTCAATGCTAACCACAATGAACCACGGTGGTCGTATTGCATTACTCGGTATTCCACCATCAGATATGGGCATTGATTGGAACCAAGTGATCTTCAAAGGCCTAGTTATCAAAGGCATCTATGGTCGTGAAATGTTCGAAACATGGTACAAGATGGCTTCACTGATTCAATCTGGTTTGGATCTATCACCAATTATTACGCACCACTACAAGATTGATGACTTCCAAGAAGGCTTCGATGTCATGCGTTCAGGCATGTCTGGCAAAGTTATCCTTGATTGGGAATAATCTGCTCAAATAAGAAAGCGCTCCGAAAGGGGCGTTTTTTTTCGTTTTTTAAACGCTTAGATTTTTTATTATTTAGCTCACACCCTATCTCTTTTCGTTTCTAAAAGCTGTCTAATTCAGAAAAAACTGCCTTCTTCGTGTTTCAACGTATGCAGAATACACTAAAGACCTTTTATTTAATATGGTTAATTGGTGGTTTTATATTCCAACCTAAAAGAATATCTCGGTGTAAAGCTCTGCTTTTCTTTTGACAACTACAATGAACTGACTTCTTTTTATCTTTTTAATCTCGATATGCACTTTGTTTTATTTGTTGAGCTATAACTAATAATACAATCATCTGTATAGAGTTCACAGAGATAGAAATGGAGCTTCATATGAAAATTTTTTGTTTGATTATTCCCTTGTTATTTACAGTGTTGAGCTTACAAACGAGGGCAGAGACAATTAGCGGTACGATAGACGTTTCGATCAATTTAGTGGAAGGCTGTGTCATTAATGGCAACAATGCGGTGAACGGTTCCAGTAATATTGGTTTTGGCTCATTAAATTTTGGTGACGTTCCGGCCATTTTTACTGAGCAAGAAGCAGTCTTGACTGGGGAAGGTGGTACGGGGATCGAAATACTTTGCAGCAATGGAGTCACGCCTACTTTCTCTTTAGTCAGTGGTGCCAACGATCCCAGTTCGACGACAGGTAATCACGCAATGACCAACGGATCCGAGTTTGTGGATTACACTCTCTTCACTGATTCAGATCGTTCTACCCAGTTTACCTCGAGTAACCCTATAGCACTCTCTACATTTAATGGTGTTGATTCAGAGACCATTAATTTGTACGCCACGGCATACGGTACCAGCAGCGTCGCAGGAAATTATGTTGATACACTAAACGTAACTCTGAGTTGGTAAGTGAACTCTATATTACTCAAAGCATTTTTATTCACCGCCTGTGCCATTTTTTCCTATCCTATTTTTGCAGCGCAGAGTGAAACTTTCCAAGTGTCAGCGACCATTGATACGGGGTGTCTGATCAATGGTGCGCTGACAGAAGAGAGTAACACTCAAATTGGAACAATAGGAGAGTTAAACTTTGGTGAACATTCTGCTATTTATGCTGCGGAAGTAGAAGGCAGCATCACCTACAACGGTGGGCTTACGTTAAGTTGTACCCCTGGCATAGCCATGAATATTAAGATTGACGGTGGTTTGAACGCTTCGTTAGGAGTACGCAAGCTGAAGCACACAGAAAAGTCGAGTACGGTGGATTATTTATTATTTGAAGATGCAGAACACTCTCAAGTATTAGACATTGATACCCCCTATTCTGTTGGAACTAATGAAGACCCTGACAACATTCAGGTGCCAATTTGGGCAAAGGCGATATTAAATGGAAATGAAATCGCTGGTATTTATACAGATACTCTTACCTTAACGCTTGAGTGGTAAGCGCTGTTTCGAAGAAATGATAACCTTCGGAGAAATTAAATGGATTTAATAATAAAAAGACTGGTTTTCGTCATTATTTTCTTATCAACGTTAACTTCACAGGCCTATGCTAATTCTCTCCTTATTTGGCCTATTTACCCTAAAATATCTTCTGAATCGAATGCAACATCAATTTGGATGGTTAATCAAGGCACTGAAGATTTTTATTTGCAGGTTCGTATTTTTCAGTGGGGACAGAAGGATGGGCAGGATACATATGCGCAGCAACGACAACTGATAGCTACGCCTCCTTTTGTGAAAATTGCACCTGGTGCCAAGCAACTTATTCGTATATTAAATCAAGATGGAGCGCTTTCTAATAAAGAGTACGCATATCGTATTATCATCGATGAACTCCCGCCAGCTAAAGGGCCTCAAGATGAAAATAAAGAAAATGATCTGGCAGTAAAAGTGAGAATGAGATATTCCATACCATTGTTTATGTACGGTAAAGGGATGAAAAGACCATCCCAAGGAACAAATGAAGTTTGGAGCGGACTACAGGCAAAGATTATAAAGAGTAAAGATAAGAACCTTATTCATATAGAAAACACCAGTAATCACTATGTCAGATTAGTCAACCTAGCAGTGACCGCACCAAACCAATCGCCTTTTATCGTTTCGAAAGGGTTAGCAGGGTATATATTACCTGAGCAATATAAAACGTGGCCTATTTCTTACTCCAATATGAAAAATATAAAAGTAAAGGCGGATATTGAAGGTAAGCGTTACGTTATTCCACTCGAACAAAATGAATAAGATTTTATATCTATCTTGTTTATTTACCAGTATGACGCCTGGCGTGGGTTGGTGCGATAACGTAGTGACCCATTTATCGCAGTTACCTAGCCCTGAAAACTTTTCTTATGAGAACTTTGAAAATATTCATTTGTCGTTAGAACTAGTCATTAATCAACGACCGACGGGTTTAATCTCGGATGTTGAACGTAAAGGCGAGCGTTACTTCGTGTATAGAGACGATTTACTGTCTGCTGGTGTGGTCGCGGATGTATTACCTGGGACGCAAGAGAAGTTAGACATAACATCAATATCGGGTGTAGAGGTCGATTATTTGCAATCGTCACTGCAATTATTAATCACAGTGCCTCCTAATTGGTTGCCGATGCAACGCTTTTCTGCGCAGAACAGGAGGCGTTTTTCGCCCGCTAAATTCGGAACTGGTGGGTTATTTAATTACAGTGTGTTTGGTGTTTATGATCACGATAGTAGTCAAAAAGAAGTATCTATTAACCACGAATTGAGAGCCTTTTCCGAATTCGGCGTACTTTCTACGACGGGAATATTTAAATCTAACCTTCATCGAGACGTTCAAGCGCAACAAAGTAATAAATATACGCGCTTCGACACGAGGTACGAATATGTTGATCAAAGTCGTCGATTGCGCTTTGAAGTAGGGGATTACATTGTGAGGCCCCTTGCGTGGAGTCAACCAGTTCGAATGGCTGGTATTCAACTGTCACATGACTTCTCTATGCGTCCAGATGTGGTTACCGCCCCTTTACCTGCATTTTATGGCGAAGTAACTGCTCCCACGACGTTAGATTTATTTGTAAACGGATTAAAAACCGATTCACTGTTTGTGGGGCCGGGACCGTTTGTTATCAATGATATTCCAATGGTATCGGGAGCTGGTGAAGCCACAGTGATTGCAACGGATGCCCAGGGAAGGCGGACTGCAATGACCAGTCCATTTTTCCTTTCAGCTAACTTGCTGAAGGCTAACTATACCTCTTACAACGCCAGTTTTGGTGCTTTACGCCAAAACTATGGCAACGCTTCAAATGACTATGGCGATGGTGCTGTTGTCGCAGCTGCGAGGCACGGAATGACAAACTGGCTTACGTTGGAGGCACAAACCGAAGCGAAAGATGACTTAATTGTTGCGGGAGTCGGTTTTGTTACCAACCTATTCAATATGGGAACGATTGATGGGGCGGTAAGGTTTAGCAATTATGAGCAGAGAGCGAGTTCCTATTCAGTTGGTTATAGTTATCAATCTCGAATGTTTAGCTTTTCCGCTCGTACCCAAGTTGAGAGCGAGGGATTTTACACGCTCTCCCAAACACCAGAGAACTTGAGAAGTGACGACACTAACGAGCGAGAGAATTTATCTCGGCATGTCTCTCAGATAAATGTTGGCGCCCGGCTGAATGAGTGGGGTTCGTTATCAGGGGGATACTTTGATGTTCAGCAAACCGACTCTCGATCGAGAATACTTAATGTAACTTACAGCCGCTCGCTTCCGTTCGATATCAACATGTCATTATCGTTTAATCGGAGCATAGGTGGAGAGGCCGTTACGCTAGCACAATTCTCATTACCTTTGAGTGCCTTCTCTGGTAGCGCGGGATTAACCATGAAGCGTGAAAGCGATGGTCATATTGGTGGCCGTGCTAGTGTTAGTCGACTTGCGCCGGTTCGAGGTGGTTGGGGAATCAACTTAGCGCATGATATTAATGAAAAGCCTGACAATAGAAAGCAGGCCGATGTTACTTACCGAGCCTCTTGGGCGGAGTTCCGAGCGGGCTTAAATGGGACGAGTGGTAATTACGATTATTTTGCCGAAATGTCGGGTTCGGTTGCGTCACTCGATGGTGAAATATTCCCTGCAAATAATGTGTATGATAGTTTCGCTGTTGTCAGTACTAGCGGTTTTGAAGGTGTGCCCGTCAAATATGAGAATCAAGTTGTTGGATTGACTGATGATGACGGTTACTTACTTGTGCCTTGGGCAATGGCATATTACACCGCAAAATATGAAATTGATCCGCTTAGATTACCAGCCAATGCTTTTTTCCCAACAACAGAACAATACGCGTCGATACATTCTGGGTACGGCTATTTGCTCGAGTTCCCAATAGCTTTGCAAGTTGCGTTAAGCATGGAGGTTGTTGATGAAAATGACGCCTACTTGCCATTAGGAACTTATGGTCAATCAGATACTGGAGTGGTAGGGCAAATTGGTTGGGATGGAGTGACGTATTTTGAGGGGCGTAATGTAGGTGAGTACATTATCTTTTACCCCGAAGGCTTTCCACCATGTAAAGTATTTATAACGGGACTCTATCAAACACGGAGCGAGAAAATACAGACATTAGGTAAACAAGTCTGCACGAAAGAGCAAAAATCAGAGGTACAATTATGAGTCGGTATTCTCGTTATCTTTGGTTTTTTCTTCTTTTTATATCGTTCGGTAACATGGCTTGTGAGCTCACTGCGCCGACGCCTTTGATTCAATTTGGAAGCGTTTCCTCGTTTACCGTTTCAACTATTCAGCAACAGAGCTCAGCCCAGCCTCACGCAGGGATAACGTGTGACTTTTCTACACTTGTTTCTTTGTTGAGTGGCGACTATGTGTCTGCAACGTTTAACAGTACTAACGATGGGCGGTTGCTTAATGCGGCGGATATTAGTTCGGAACTTAGCTATCAGATTTTTGGAGACCCAAGCCTTTCGCAAGAGTACATTTTTGGCCAAACTTACAATTTTTTTGAAATTGGGCTGCTCGATTTACTAGGTTTATTTGGCACTCAAGCTGAATTTCCGCTTTATGCCCGGACAGGAGCTGGTAGTAATCTCTCAGCAGGGACTTATCGAGACCAAATTACGGTCTCTTGGATTTGGAATTATTGCTCAGGAATTGGAGTTGGAGGCGTATGTCTTGGGCGAGAAACAGGCAATGCACAAAGCTTGATTACGGTAGAGTTAGAAGTCACTCCCGATTGTATGATCACGGCGCCAGATATTAATTTTGGTTCATCACCATTGGTGGCAGGTTTTGACCCTGTCAGTCAGGTTATATCATTAACCTGTACCAAGAACAGTGCTTTTACCATTGGTTTAAACGACGGTGTGAATGCCTCCGGAGGCCAACGACGCATGGCATCTGGCGGTAACTATTTGGAGTATGAAATCTATAAATCCTCATCGACGGAGCGGTGGGGGGGGACTGGTTCTGAACGTCGTGAACAGAGCGATGTGGATACGGGGGACACCATTCCCGATGGCATCACTCCGCAGAACTTCAATTATCGCGCAGAGATAATAACAAGCCAAACCACCCCACCAGCTGGCACTTATACCGACTCGATAATCGTTGATGTTCAATTTTGAGCATCATATCAATTGCATAACTAGAGGCATCTATTCCAAAAAACTTTTGTAATCATAGTTTTCACTCTATTCCCGCTTAATTCTGTGCGATTAGTATGGTTTTGTTTTCACAACATTTAACTTGAAGGAATAAGGAAAACTATGAAGAAGTCACTGGCAACACTAGGTTTGGCGTTGGTATTTACAGGAACAGCTTACGCAGCAAGCTGGGGTTACGAGGGGAGTCACGGGCCTGAGCATTGGGGCGAGTTTGCGTCTGAATGTTCCAAAGGTCAAAACCAAAGCCCAATTAATATTGTCTCCGCAGCAGAAGCGAAGTTAGACAAATTGCAGTTCGACTACCATGGCAAAGCAATCTCATTGCTCAATAACGGCCACACCCTGCAAACCAGCCTAGAGGGTGACAACACACTGTTGATTGATGGCAATGCATTCACGTTAAAGCAGTTCCACTTCCATACCCCGTCAGAAAATCATGTGGATGGCAAAGAATACCCATTAGAAGCACACTTTGTGCATGCTGATACAACTGGCCATTTGGCGGTTGTAGCCGTGTTTTTTCAATCCGGAAAAGCGAACCCAGATTTAGCGAAGTTACTAGCAAACATACCAAGTAAAGATCAAGGTGTAGAGATTAAATTGCCATTTGAAGCGGATGCGTTGCTTCCAAAAGACAAAGCGTATTATCGCTTTAATGGCTCACTAACGACACCACCATGCTCTGAAGGGGTACGTTGGTTAGTGATGAAAGAAGCACAAACCATTTCCCCTGAGCAGATTAAAGCGTTTACGAAAGTGATGGGGGAAAACAATCGTCCCATCCAACCATTGAATGCTCGTATGGTGTTAATGCAACACTAACCAATCCAAGCAAATAAAAAATGAAAAAGCCCGCTTGAATAAAGCGGGCTTTGTTATTGGGTATTGGTGGAAATTAGAAGCCGTGATCTTCTTGCTCTTCAGCTTTTATCATTTGAACTGGGTCGAGCTTGAGTGTTTGAGTTGGGAAGGCGATATCTGCTTCGTGTTCTTTAATGATGTTAATTACTTGAAGAAGAACATCCTGTTTAACCTCATGGTATCTCACCCAATTCACGGTTTTTGTGAAGGTATAAATGAAGAAATGCAGTGACGATGGACCGAACGTATCGAAGTTGACGATAAGCGTTTGGCGTGCATCAATATCTTTGTGATTCTTAAGCATCTCTTTCACCGCTGTAATGATTTGCGGCATTTTTTCGGCGTCGTCGTAACGAAGTCCAATTTTTTCGTAGATGCGTCGGTTTAGCATGCGAGATGGGTTTTCTACGACTATGTTGCTAAACACAGAGTTTGGCACATAAAGAGGACGCTTATCGAAAGTTCGGATGATGGTCATTCTCCAGCCAATTCGTTCTACCGTACCTTCAATTTGGCGATCTGGAGAGCGGATCCAGTCGCCAACTTTAAACGGACGATCGAAGTAGATCATAAGGCCGCCAAAGAAGTTCGACAGCAGATCTTTCGCCGCTAAACCAACGATTAAACCACCGACACCACCAAAGGTGAGCAATCCTGACAGTGACAAGCCAAACGCCTGCATCACAGTGAGAATTCCGACGGTAATAAAGAACAAGCGCGCGACTTTAGCTATCGCTTGCACTGTGGTTTCATCTCGGTTTTTTTGTTCTAGGACGTACTCTTCAACATTGGTGATGAGTCGCATAACGGTCCAGACGAAGATACTGATCACCAAAATCAGTTTCAGCGTGCTTAACCAGTTTATTTTATCGTTGAGCTCGCTCTCTAATATGATGCCGATAGAGACGGTTGCTGGCCAACACCAAATGAGTGTACTGACTGGCGCTTTTAGCGCATCAAGCAACATGTCATCCCAGTGGAAAGGGGTTTTCTCTACTAGTACAGCGAGACGAGAGCGGATCAGTCGCCAAGCTATCCAAGCAATAAAGCTGGCGAGTGTAATGAAAAGGACACTCCCACTCCAATCTTGATGAGATGTTTCAATATAGCTTTGCAAATCGGTAAACCACTGTGACATATGTAACTTCTTTCTAGTGAACCATGGAAGGAAAGGTAGCAGATATTACTCCTTCACCCCAGTGATTTCCTTTAAATCATTTACTTATGTATAAATCGCCTGAGGTAGGCTATTTCGTGAGGTGAAAAGTGAGTGGTCGAAACTGGGTGATGAGCCGCTGTTCCATTCGTGTGCGGAGCTTCGTCATCTCCGATATGCGTTGATATTTGAACGATCAATTATAACTTCTCTGACTTATCGCTAACATTTATCTTAAGTAAGTGTGAGAGTGTATTGGCTCTTGAATTAGCGGAGGCAGATATGGAATTTACAGAGCTGGATCGAAACGCGCTCTACGACATCTGGATGTCACAAAAAGCCAAAATGCACATCACTCAAATGGAAATGGCGAAGCGCCTTGGTTTGAGTCTACACGAGTTTTCTGGCTTGTTACGTGGTAATTCTCCACTGACGCTAGGTTTTGTAAAACAGCTATGCGAGCAGCTACATGTACGTCCTGGTCAGGTGATTCCGTCTTTGACGGAGCGTGATCTATCTGCATCTGGTACGGTTTATTTACAAAATCGTGTGACGGTGGATGGTGATATCAGTAACGTGTTTATCGACGGCAACCAAGTCGTGATTGAGTACGTTCACCAAGTAAGCTAGCTTGCTCGTCAAATTATCGGGTTGAATAGCAATAAAAAACGAGCCAATTGTGGCTCGTTTTTTCGTTTCTGTTTTTAATCGCCTGCAAAGATTATGGGATTTTCACTAGCGAATCGCGAGAAAGATCCGCGATAGACTTCGCGCCTGTCAGCGTCATAGCTACACGCATTTCTTTATCGTACAGATCCAGTAGGTTTTCAACGCCTGCGCCGCCTTGTGCAGCCAATGCGTACACAAATGAACGACCAAGCAGTGTGCAGTCTGCGCCCAGCGCGAGCATACGAACCACATCAAGACCAGTACGGATACCTGAGTCAACAAAGATCTTAAGATCGCCTTTTAC
This sequence comes from Vibrio sp. JZG120, assembly GCF_053890955.1. NCBI lineage: Bacteria > Pseudomonadati > Pseudomonadota > Gammaproteobacteria > Vibrionales > Vibrionaceae > Vibrio > Vibrio sp. JZG120. Next base: position 57,511 of record NZ_JBSRRK010000002.1, on the reverse strand, counting down.
CGCATCTGCAATGCTTGGTAGTGCTTTAGCACTTGAAAGTACGCCATCTAACTGACGACCACCATGGTTAGATACCACAATGCCATCCGCGCCGAAACGTACCGCATCTTTCGCGTCTTCTTCGTCGAGGATGCCTTTGATGACCATAGGGCCATCCCAAAAGTCACGAATCCACTCAAGATCTTTCCAGGAGATAGACGGGTCGAAGTTTGCGCCTAACCAGCCGATGTAATCTTCTAGCTTTGTTGGTTCGCCACGATACGTTGAGATGTTACCTAAGTCGTGCGGCTTACCAAGTAGGCCCACATCCAGTGCCCAGCTTGGGTGGCGCATCGCCTGGAATACACGACGCATGGCTGCGTTAGGGCCGCTCATGCCTGAGTGCATGTCACGGTAACGCGCGCCAGGAACTGGCATATCAACGGTAAACACCAGCGTTGTTACGCCCGCAGCTTTTGCACGCTCAAGCACGTTCTTCATAAAGCCACGGTCTTTAAGCACGTAAAGCTGGAACCACATTGGACGTTCAATTGCAGGTGCGACTTCTTCAATCGGACAAACCGAAACAGTCGACATAGTAAACGGGATGCCCTTTTTCTCGGCTGCTTTTGCTGCTTGCACTTCGCCTCGGCGCGCGTACATACCAGTTAGACCAACAGGAGCTAGCGCGATTGGCATTGCCAGTTTCTCACCGAAGATCTCGGTTTCTAGGCTCAAATCTGTCATATCGCGTAGGACGCGTTGGCGAAGAGCGACATCACCTAAATCGTCAGTATTACGCTTCAGCGTGCGTTCGTCGTAAGAACCGCCATCAATATAATGGAATAGAAACGGGGGAAGCTTGGCTTTCGCGGCAGCGCGGTAGTCAGTAGAAGCTGAGATAATCATAATGGTGTCCTAGCGGTTATTCTAAGCAAAGTTGTGGAGCAATTTGCTCTTTCGTTGAGCCTTCATCGCAAAGTAGTGAAGGCATCAAAATGAGTATAGTTACCTATGGTTCACTTACGTTTGAACTGGTGATGTTGGTAACTCATTTACATAATTGATTGAAAAATTTTGTTAAATAACTCAATCAGTTATACAAATTGGAAAGGATGACACAGCTGCCGGGGGGATTGATGTAGCAAGCTAAATCAACATGTCGGGGTAGTAGTGCTGACAGCTGTGTCAAATTAGGCAGGGCTACAAACCCTGCGTTTCGCGTTACTTCATCAAGACATCCGTCATTTGGAGGCCGTAAATCAACACCAAACCAATAATGCCCGTCATTACAATGTAGTAGAACGTAGGGATAATAGTCTTACGTAATGTTGCGCCTTCACGGCCAAGTAAGCCTACGGTGGCTGATGCGGCAACAACGTTGTGAATCGCAATCATGTTACCTGCGGCAGCACCAACGGCTTGAAGCGACACTACAATCACACTCGAAATAGACAGTGTTTGTGCGACTTCGAATTGGAACTGGCTGAACATCATGTTTGAAACCGTATTTGAGCCAGCGATGAAAGCACCCAGCGCACCAACAGTGGCACTCAGTGCTGGGAACGCAGAACCGACAAGGTCAGAGGCAAAGTTCGCTGTTGTGACCGGCATACTTGCTAGGTCAGCGCCGTTAATACCAGAGTTGATAAAGATACGAACCATCGGGATGGTAAATACCAAGACAAACCCCGCGCCAATCAGTGTTTTGCTTGACTCGCCAAACGCTTCACGCAATGGCTTTGCGCTGCCGCTTTGTAACATTGCGGCAAGCAGTGCGACAAACACCAGAATGCCACCAGGAAGGTACAACGGCTGAATTGCAGCGCTAACGCCAGTCTCACCAAGAATGTTGCTGAACGACAAACTTACGCTTTGTACAAAGCCTTTCAGTTCTGGGCTTACGCGGCTTGCGACGAGAATTACCGCCAGCATTACATATGGAACCCAAGCTTTTACGATGCTCATTGGCTTGCCTGGATTGTCGTTTAGATCGACTTTTAGCGAGCCCAGCCATTCAGCAGGCCATTTGTCTTCGCTTTCGAAATCCCACTTAGTCTTTGGTACTAAGAAGCCTTTTTTCGCTGCGGTAACAACAATAGAAAGACCAACCAAACCACCGATTAGTGAAGGGAATTCTGCACCCAAGAACACACCAGTTAACGCGTATGGCACAGTGAAAGAGACGCCTGCGAATAAAGCAAATGGTAGAATATCCAGACCTTCACTCCAGCTTCTGTTCTTGCCGAAGAAACGTGTTAACATCATCGCCATTAATACAGGGATCATCGTACCTACTACAGCGTGAATCACAGCAACGTGCGCGGTGATATCTTGCAGGTACATTTCCCATGTTGCGCCTTGTGCAGCCAAAGACTCACTGATGTTATGCGTGTCTAAACCTTTGTTTACACCCACGATGATTGGTGTACCCACCGCACCGAATGAAACAGGCGTTGACTGAATCATCATGCCCATTAGGACAGCGGCTAGCGCAGGGAAGCCGATTGCAACCAGTAGTGGTGCAGCAATTGCTGCCGGGGTACCAAACCCTGATGCGCCTTCAATGAATGAGCCAAAACACCAAGCAATGATGATGGCTTGCACACGGCGGTCAGCTGAAATATCGGTAAATCCATTACGGATAGTGGTGATCGCTCCAGTGTGTTTTAAAGTGTTGAGCAAGAAGATGGCACCAAACACGATCCATAGAACAGAGACAGTAATGCCTAGCCCTTGGAATACAGAAGCCAGTACGCGATTGGCTGACATATCCCAAAACATTAGGGCAATAGCGACGGTTAAACCGAACGCAACAGGCATGGCTTTTTTAGCAGGCCAGTTGAGACCAACCAATAAGATGGCGGCAACAACAATTGGCGAAAATGCCACTAGGGCAAGTAGGGTTTCACTCATTTGTACATCCTTCGTACGCTGACTTCTCGAACGGTGTCAATCCGCTGTAGAGGTGACTTTTTGTTGTAATGGTTTTGTTAATTTGGCGTGAATTTACTCCTTTATTTTTTGTTGATATAGGGAAATAATGAAAATAATTAATTCCAAAAGTGACATAATCGTATGAGAGCAGACGACTTAATCCTATTTTCTCAAGTAATCGAACTGGGCAGTTTTAGTAAGGTTGCAGAAGCAAATAACCTTACAAATTCGGTAGTTAGCAAAAGAATGGCAAGGTTGGAGGAAGAGATAGGGGCGCAGCTATTATATCGAACAACGCGTAAATTGACCTTAACCGAAGCAGGTAAGGTGTTACTCCACAGTGCTAAAAATGTGAAGCAGGCCACTCAGGAGGCTATGGACGCTGTTGCAGGCTTTGGAGAGAATGTGAGCGGTCACATAAAAATGTCCGTGCCTTGTATCTCTGGAGATTTGATACTTGCTGATGCCGTTGCGGAATTTTGTAACCTTCATCCGGGTCTGACCGTGGACATGTCATTGGATAACCGCTTTGTCGATTTGGTGGCTGATGGTTACGATTTAGTCATTCGAACTGGCTACCTAGCCGATTCCAGTTTGATCGCACGACATATTCTCGATTCCCAATGGGTGGTATGCGCGTCCCCTTCATATATCGCTAAAAATGGGAAGCCGATCGAGCCGATTGATCTCACCACGCACAATTGTCTGCAATACGCTTACCAAACCACAGGTGCAACAGACTGGGAGTTTAAAGGCGAAGATGGTAATTACATCGTCAAAGTATCGGGCTGCTTTTCTACTGATAACGCGACCGCATTACGTAAAGCCGCTCTGGGCGGCCATGGTATAGCTTACGTCCCGCGATGCTTGGTGTATCACGATATTCGCAATGGCCAACTGGTGGATATTTTTCCTGAACTAGTGGGTAAAAAGTTGGGTATCTATGCGGTGTACCCGTTTACTCGTCAACCACCGAATAAAGTGAAACTGCTTATTGAGCACATTCGTGATCGTTACTTAACGATATCTCATTATTTCTAGTTCCTTCATAGATTTAAAACAATGTCGTTGAAATCAATATTGGGTGCTCTAAGGTAATCACCGCAATAAAACGATATGAAAATAAACAACTTAATAAAAACAACGGAGTAACACGGACGTTATGCATTACCCAAAAACACGTAAAGATTCTGTCGTGGACACTTACTTTGGTCACGACATTGCCGACCCTTATCGCTGGTTAGAAAATGATCGCAGCGAAGAAACCGCACAATGGGTTTCGGGTCAAAACTCAGTGACCTTCGATTTCCTGGGTCAGGTCCCGTACCGCCAACAAATCCGTGACTTGGTCGCGAACAGCCAAAACTACGAAAAATATTCCCAGCCATTTGTACGTGGTGACTACACCTATTTCTACAAAAACGACGGTTTGCAAAACCAAAGCGTATTGTATCGCCGTAAAGGCGAGGGAGAAGCCGAAGTCTTCCTTGACCCAAATACGTTCTCTGAAGAGGGCACGACCTCTCTTGGCGAAGTCAGCTTCTCGAAAGATTATCGTTTGGTCGCGTATTCCATCTCGGAAGGGGGCAGTGACTGGCGCAAGATCTTTGTTATTGATGCGGAAACCAAAGAACAGTTAGAGCCTGAGATTGTGGATGCGAAGTTTACGTCGATTTCTTGGCGGGGCAGCAAAGGCTTCTATTACTCAAGCTATGATAAGCCGCAAGGCAGTGAGTTATCTGCGCGAACTGAACATCACAAGCTTTATTATCATGAACTTGGTACACCTCAGTCTGAAGATAAAGTGATTTTCGGTGAGTTGGATACGCAGGTTCACCGTTATGTGTCTGGTACCACGACGACGGACGATCGCTTCCTCATTATTTCTGGCGCAGAATCCACATCGGGTAATCGTCTGTTTTATATCGATTTACAGTCTGAGTCCCAAGCGATTGTGACACTGCGCGATACGACGCAAGGCGACACCTACTTGATTGATAGTCAAGACGAAACCTTGCTGCTTTACACCAACCTAGATGCGCCGAATGGCAAAGTTGTCAGCTATAACACCCAAACAGAACGATGGGCTGACGTGATTGCTGAACAAGAACAGCCGTTAGAAATCAGCAAAGGTGGCGGTTATCTGTTTGCGACTTATATGGTGGATGTGCTTTCTAAAGTGCAGCAGTTTAACTACCGAGGTGAGTGGATTCGAGATGTTGAACTGCCGGGAGAGGGCACGGCTTATGGTCTAGCTGGCAAGTTAGAAGAAACCACACTTTACTACACATTCACTAACTATGTGACACCACCGACGATCTTCTCATTTGATGTTGAGTCTGGTGAATCGACGCTGTTTCAAGAATCAAAAGCGCCATTCGATCGCAGTGAGTATGAATCAAAACAGGTGTTTTACACCTCAAAAGACGGCACGCAAGTTCCGATGATCATCTCATACAAGAAGGGCATCGCACTTGATGGTAGTGCGCCAACCATGCTGTATGGTTATGGCGGTTTTAATATCAGCCTCACTCCGATGTTTTCTGGCAATGTGGCCAACTGGCTAGAATTGGGTGGTATTTACGCTGTAGCCAACATGCGAGGCGGCGGTGAATACGGTAAAGCTTGGCACAACGCAGGCACTCAGCAGCAAAAGCAAAACGTATTTGATGACTTTATTGCGGCGGCGGAATACCTGATTGAAAACGACTACACTAGCTCCGAGCGTCTAGCGATTCGTGGTGGTTCAAATGGCGGCTTGTTGGTTGGTGCGTGTATGACGCAACGTCCTGAGTTATTTAAGGTGGCGCTGCCAGCCGTAGGTGTGCTTGATATGCTCCGTTACCACACGTTTACGTCTGGAGAAGGCTGGAAGTATGACTATGGCACCTCTGAGCAAAGCGAAGCGATGTTCCAATACTTGCTTGGCTACTCTCCTGTTCACAATGTAAAAGAAGGCGTGCAGTATCCTGCGACATTGGTGACAACCGCCGATCACGACGATCGTGTGGTTCCAGCACATTCGTACAAGTTTATTGCGGAGCTGCAAGACAAGCAGCAAGGTGCTAATCCAGTATTGATACGCATTGATGTCAATGCTGGTCATGGTGCAGGGATGCCGCTGAGTAAGCAAATTGACCTCACCACAGACGTGTATGCATTTACGTTACATAATATGGGTATTGAGTCGATTTAATGCCTTAGTTGCTCGAAGCTTCTGAGAATAAAAAATGCCGCGACACTGTCGCGGCATTTTTCATGGTTGGGGGAACTCAATTCATACTGTTTGCCTGTATGTGAGCCAGGTTGACTAAGTCTGACTCTTGAACCAACCAGTCTCGGCGGCCAAACCGAAAGGCAGCTACGCCATTCTTAAGACAAGATGAAATCATCACCTTTTCTTAATCCTAGTTTATGAATATGAAACTGTGATGAACCTAAGCCGCATTGTGCTGATTTTCACTGTTTTCAAGATCAAATGAGGCATCTATCAGTTTTTTCGTGTAGTCATTTTTAGGGTTTTGGAAAATATTTTCGGCCGTACCTTGTTCCATGACCTCGCCCTTTTGCATGACTAGAACACGGTCAGAGAGTGCTTTAACTACTGATAGATCGTGGCTAATAAACAAGTAGCCAATATTATGCTTTTTCTGCAAATCTTTCAGGAGATCAATCACTGTCAGTTGCACCGAGCGGTCTAATGCAGAGGTCGGCTCATCAAGCAAAATAAACGAAGGTTCAAGGATCAGTGCTCGCGCGATAGCAATACGCTGACGTTGGCCTCCCGAAAACTCGTGCGGATAACGGTTGATGGACGCGGGATCTAAGCGAACCTCTCGAAGCACGTCGCGTGCTTTCTGCATACGTTCTTTTTTACTCAACATTGGCTGGTGGACAGTTAATCCTTCAGTGATGATCTCGCCGATAGTCATACGAGGAGAAAGTGAACCATAAGGGTCTTGGAACACCATCTGAACGTCTTTTTTCAGCTCAAAACGTTCTTTGTTTGTCAGCAAAGCCATATCTTGGCCTTTGTATTCGATTTTACCTGTGGATGGCAGGAGGCCTATCAGTGCGCGGCCGAGGGTAGACTTGCCTGAACCGGATTCCCCAACAATCCCGAGTGTTTCCCCTTGTTTGAGCTCAAGAGAAATGCCTTTTACCGCTTCGAAGTACTCATTTTTACTGGCAATAAAATGCGACTTTATCAAGAACTTGACTCGTATATCGTCAGCTTTTAATAGTTGTGTAGCACTCTCGCTAATAGGGTCCTTACTGCCTTTTGGAATCGAGTTGATCAGCATACGTGTGTATTCGTGCTTTGGGTCTTCGAAGAGTGTTTGCGTTTCGCCTTCTTCGACGACTTCCCCTTTACACATCACAATGACACGGTCGGCAAAGTGTTTTACAACGCCTAAATCATGAGTAATAAAAAGTATCGCCATGCCCATCTGAGCCTGAATTTCTTTAATCAGGTGCAGCACTTCTGCTTGAACCGTGACATCTAACGCGGTGGTTGGTTCGTCGGCAATTAAAATATCGGGTTCGTTAATCAGTGCCATTGCAATCATGATGCGTTGCAACTGACCGCCAGAAAACTCGTGCGGATATTTGCTGTACGCTTTCTCTGGCTCTGGCATGTGAACCAGTTCAAACAGCTCTAACACTCTCGCTTTGGCTTTCCGTCTATCCACTGGACGGTGGCACATGATGGCCTCAGCAACTTGGATCCCCACCCGCATGTATGGGTTCAGTGAGGTCATCGGCTCTTGAAAAATCATACCGATACGATCACCGCGAATGCTTTGCATTTCACGCTCCGTTTTATCCAAGATGGAGCTACCCTCAAACATGATGGATGAGTTCGTATGCAAAATAGCGTTGTCTGGCAATAGTTTCATCAGTGCATTGGTTGATACTGACTTGCCAGACCCAGACTCGCCAACGATGGAAAGCGTCTCGCCTGCTTTTAAGTCGAAGCTAACATTCTTTACTGCATCGACGATCCCATCGTTTGTCGTAAAGCTGACCGATAGGTTATTCACCGAAAGAATGGTTTTAGAAGACATCACAGATCCTTGTGGTTGATAAAGCAAATGATACTCAAGCAATGGACAGCACAAACCTAGCTGGCCTCAATGCTTGGGCTTTAGATTAATTATAAAGGTGAGAAGGCGAAGACTTTGCCGAACTCATCGCTTGTAAATGCAAAAACTGCTCATGTGCGCGCGTCACATGGTCTAGCTCAATCATCCATTGAGCATTGCGTTGAGCAGAGCAAAATGCCGCCATATGAGCTAACAAGTCTTCACTTTGTTGACCAAGTAAATGACCCACACGCTCAATAAGTTCATGATTCTCTAGTTGCAAGAATTGGAACAGTGCGTACGTTTGATTGAGTGTTGAAAAAGCATCGTGCTGTAATCCGAGTTTGTTGAGAATCTCCGATTGTGCGACGCATGCATCTCTAAGCCCGGTGATAAGACAGACAAACTGACAAGGTTTGGTTTGAGCATTTTCGAGCGCCGAATGAATGTGGTTCGGTAGATTGCTGAGTACATCGTCGTATAAACGATGTGCCTCGGGCCAGTGGCCTTGTTCCATCAATTGCTCTGCTTTCAAGTAGCGCATCCAGCATTGCTCAATATTCATGTCCATCTCCACAAGAGTTGATTTGTTTTGATATTAAATGAAATTGATTATCAATTGCAAGTGGGTATTGATATCACTTTTATGCTCATAAAATGTCCAATCAAACTAGGGTGGAAGGTAAATCACTTAAAATTAAGCAAATAATCTCTACACTCAAATGACGAAAATAAGAAAAAGGAAGTGGATATGGCAATACTAAGATTGGAAGCTAAGCAGCTATATTCTGTAGCAGATCTAGAGAATATGCCATGTAAGTCGACCAAGGAGTTACCTCCAATTGATGAGATTGTGGGCCAAGAGCGCGCGCAAAAAGCGGTCGAGTTTGCGATGTCCATCAAAGAGAAAGGGTATAACATCTACGCCATTGGTCAGAATGGGCTAGGTAAACGCACCATGATCCTGCGCTATCTGAATCGTCACCAGCACGATGCAGCAGCCTTGTTTGATTGGTGTTACGTTGCGAACTTTGAAGATACCCGTACACCCAAGGTGTTGAAGCTGCCTTGTGGTATCGGGAATAAGTTACGTGTTGATATTGAAGCCTTAATGGGCAAACTACTGAATGCTTTACCCCTAGCGTTCGACAATGAAATGTACTTTAGCCGAGCTGAGCGATTAAAAAACCAATTGGCAGCGAAGCAACAAAACGAGCTGGACCGCATTAGCCGAGAGGCAAAAGAGAAAGGCATTAGCTTGACGCTTACCACACAAGGTGATTATCAGTTTGTCGCCATGAATGGTGACGAGCTTCATACGGAAGAGTCTTTTGATGCACTAAGTAAGAAAGAGCAAGAGCAGTTCAGCGATGCTATTGATGAACTCGAAGTGCGGTTACGTTCGATGGTCCGTGAACTCACAGAGTGGGAAGAAACTTACAGCGACAAAATCAAAAAGCTTAATGATGAAGTGACGCTCGATGTGATTACTCACTTCATTAAAAAGCTCAAAGTGGATTACGCGGAATATTCTGAAATCAAAACGTACTTAACTGAGCTGCAAAAAGATATTGTTGAAAACGCAGATATCTTCCTTGACCAAAGTGGTGAGCAAGGCGAAATTGCGACGGCGTCGTTGGATAAAAAATTACCACGTCGTTATAAAGTGAACGTCTTGGTAAGCCGCAACAGCAGTGACTTTCCTATCGTTGTTGAAGAAAACCCCAATTACCATTCGCTCTTCGGTTCGATTGAGACAGCCACTTTCAAGGGAACCGTGTTTACCGACTTTTCGCTGATTCGTGCGGGGAGTTTGCATAAGGCGAATGGCGGCGTTCTGTTAATGGATGCACAGAAAGTGCTTGAACAGCCTTACGTTTGGGATGGTTTGAAGCGCGCACTGCGTGCTCGTCAATTGAGCTTTACCTCCCTAGAAAAAGAAGTGACATTGACAGGGGCGGTATCACTCGATCCCGAGCCTATCCCGCTCGACATTAAAATCATTCTGTTTGGTGACTACCGAACTTATCAATTGCTGCAGCATTACGATCCAGAGTTCAGTGAGTTGTTCCGAGTGACAGCGGATTTTGAAGATGAGATGAAGCGGACGCCAGAGTCGGAACTGCACTATGCGCGCTTTATTTCTAGCGTCGTGAACGACAACAATATGCTGCACTGTGATAGAAAGTCCATGGGACGGATTATCGAATACAGTTCACGCTTGTCTGGTGATCAAACCAAGCTATCACTCCACTCTGCCAATATTGCGAATTTATTACGTGAGTCAAACTACGTTGCTCGTCAAGCCAACTCCAACATGATCCGTATCGGTCATGTGGAAGAGGCGCTCAAGAACCAAGAAATGCGAGTGAGCCGATTACGCGACAATGTGATGGAAACGTTTGTCAACGGTACAACCTTGATTCGCACTGAAGGGAAGGCTATCGGTCAAGTGAATGCCCTCTCGGTATTAAGCACCAGCGACTACATGTTTGGCGCGCCGAATCGCATCACCGCGACGACGTGTTACGGCGATGGGGATGTTATCGATATCGAACGCAGTGTGGATTTGGGCGGCAGTATTCACTCTAAAGGCGTGATGATTCTATCGGCCTACTTGTCTTCCGTATTTGGTAAAACGGCGCGAGTACCATTAACCACAACGATTACGTTTGAGCAATCTTATGGTGGTGTCGACGGTGATAGTGCCAGCATGGCAGAGCTATGTGCTGTAGTGTCTGCTTTTTCAAAGCAACCAAACCGACAAGACATTGCGATTACAGGCTCGATGAATCAGTTTGGTGAAGCTCAGCCGATTGGTGGTGTGAACGAAAAAATTGAAGGCTTTTACGATGTGTGTGTGATTAAAGGTCGTCATGAAGGGCAGGGGGTCATTATCCCGCAATCTAATGTTCATAACTTGATGCTCCGTTCCGACATCGTGAAAGCAGTAGAAAAAGGTGAGTTTAATATTTGGGCGATTGATCATGTCACTGAAGCCATCGAGCTGTTCACGGGGAAAGTCGCCGGTGAGCCAACCGATGAAGGTTCTTATCCAATAGATACGATTTTTGGCCTTGCTCAAGCTAAGCTCAATTCGTTGAGAAAATAGCCTAAAACCGCCCTAAATGTGAATGTATCTCATCATAAGTGATCACAATTCATCATAACGACAATATCCCGACACCACTGTCGGGATATTGTCAATAACAGATTGAAAATGGGGACTTTTTGTACTAGACAAAAGTGTGATCGACCTCTAATATTCGCCACTTGTTTATTCGTCTGGGAACTTTCCCGTCGCAAGGAAGCATAGATATTCAAATAACCGAAATGCAGCTTCAGTATTGAGAGTTGCTTGAGTTCGTTTGGATATAGGCATCACGCATACAACTGAGGTCCAGTCATGCAGTTATCACTGAAAAATTTGTCAGTACGAACGCAAATTTTGGTTCCGGTATTATTTACCGCGATTGTTTTGTTTATTGCTTTGTGGATTACTAAAAACAATCTTCAAGCTGAGCAAGATGTTATTGCTTCCAACCAAGAGTCTTTGGTTTTCCATAAAGACACTTTGGCGCGTATTGACGATGAAATTTATCCACTTCGTATTACAGCGGTTTACGCTATCTACGACGCTTCCCGTCGTGAAAATTTTCTTAATGAATTGAAAGAAGGCTTAAAGCAGGTTGAAGCTGATTTAAGTGCGATTGAAGCTCGTAATCTGTTTCGTGAAGATGCGATTAAAGTTCGCCAAGCGATCGAAGCCTATGTTCGATATTCAGAGCGCTCAGTGGCTTTCTTTAACCAGTACGATCAAGGCTTGAAGTCGGACAGTGAGTACCGTGCATTCATTAAAGAGTACCGTAATGTTGGCCGAGAAATGGTTCAACAAATCAATACTCTGTCGAAGCATGTGAATGACCAAGCAGAGCAGTCAACCATAAGAAGCCATCAACAGAATGAGCGTGTACAAAACAACGCTATGCTGACAGTTCTTGCGGTATTTGCGTTCTCATTGGTCGGGGCGTGGATCTTATCAGGCATGATTGTTACGCCTATTCAAAAACTTCAAGAAGTGATGCGTCAGTTGGCAATGGGCAACTTATCAGTTCGCGCAGATGTAGATGGTGATAACGAAATTGCGAAGCTGAGCAAAGATGTTAACCAAACAGCAGAACAGCTTTATAACACGGTCGACCAGCTAACTCGTATTAGTGAAGAGGTTGCCTCGGCCTCGACTGAGCTTGCCGCAGTAATGACGCAAGCAGAAGCGAATGCTCAGCTAGAGCTAGCTGAGATCGAACAAGTTGCATCTGCTGTTAATGAACTTGCTAGCACGGCAAACAACGTGAGCGATAACGCAACGTCTGCGGATTCGACAGCTCGCGAAGCTGATGGTCTTGCGCAATCAGGTCTGGCTATCTTCCAAGAGAGCGCAGAAGCAAGCGCACAGATGTCTCAGGCATTGAACGATGCAGCGCAAGTGGTACTGCGTTTAAAAGAGCAGTCGGTTCAGATCAACGACGTTATTGAAGTAATTCGCGGTGTCTCTGAGCAGACCAACCTACTCGCATTGAACGCTGCGATTGAAGCTGCGCGTGCTGGTGAGTCTGGTCGTGGTTTTGCGGTTGTTGCGGATGAAGTACGTATGCTCGCGGCACGCACGCAAGACTCGACTCAAGAGATCCAAACGATTATTGAAGAACTTCAAGCGCAGTCTGGGCTTGCGAATGACAGCATGCAAGTCAGCCTAGACATGCTGAGTCGTAACAACGAACTGACGCAACAAGCGAATGAGGCATTGGTTGGTATTACCGAGTCGGTAGCCAACATTAACGATTCAAACACGCAAGTGGCAACCGCAGCCGAAGAGCAGTCTCAAGTCACTCAAGACATCAACCGAAACGTGGTTAACATGTCTGAACTGGTTAACCAGAATGTGGCGGGTATCAGTCAAAGCGCAAGCGCGAGTACTGAGCTTTCATTACTTGCAGAGAAGCAGAAAGAGCAATTGAGCTTCTTTAAGCTTTAATTCGCTATTCGCCTAACAAAATGTATAAATCCCTGAGCTATTGCTTGGGGATTTTTTTGTTTGTGAGAAACTGATTTAAAATCAGGAAGTCTATCTAAAACAGTCATTTAGTGAAAATATTTTGCGAGCAAAATCACATATAATGAGATTGTTTTTACATTTTTTGCGTCAATTTTTTTTTGACGCGAACGATTTTTTTACCTCAACCGATAACTTGATGGTTGAGAGGTATTCATATCGTCATTTTACTTGGTGTTTTCTTCTATAAGTGCTGTTTATTCAACGCGTTGCGTGAAAAATAACAGCTGCTACTATGCCGCCAGTTTTCTCGTTGGTACAGAAAAGTCCTGTTTTTCTGGTGAGAAAATACATATAAAACAATGATATGGAAAATAACAATGAAATTAAAAACTTTAGCTGTAGCAGTGGCGCTAATGGCATCAGGATCTCAAGTTGTCGCTTCAGAACTATACAACCAAGATGGCACTTCTCTTGAGATGGGCGGCCGCGCTGAAGCGCGTCTTTCTATGATGGATGGTAAGGCAAAAGACCGTACTCGCATCCGTCTTAACTTCCTAGGCAAACAGGAAATCAATGAAAACCTATACGGTGTTGGTTTTTGGGAAGGTGAGTTCGAAACAAAAGAAGAAGGTGCCGTAGATAACAACAGTGATCTTGAAACTCGTTACGCTTACGCAGGCCTAGGCGGTAAATACGGTGAAGTAACTTACGGTAAAAACGACGGTGCATTATTCGTTCTTACTGATTTTACCGATATTATGGCTTACCACGGTAACACTGCAGCACTTAAACTGCCTGTATCTGACCGTACAGACAACATGCTGTCTTACAAAGGCCAATTCGAGCAACTAGCTGTACGTGCTAGCTACCGCTTTGCTGATCGCACAACAGATGCACAAGGCTTTACAGACAACGAGGAAGATGGCTTCTCTCTATCTGGTATCTACGCATTTGCTAATACTGGTATTGAACTAGGTGCTGGTTATGCAGACCAAAACGATAGTGATGAGTTCATGCTTGCTGCTGCATACTCTGTAGGTGATTTCTACTTCGCTGGTAACTACACAGGCGCAGACGTGGATGTTGCAGGTGAGTCTGCGGATTACAAAGGCTACGAACTAGCTGCATCATACACTATGGGTCAAACTGTATTTACTTCTACGTTCAACAAAGGTGAGCTAGAAGATGCTGATACTGTAGAAAACCTAGCTGTTGATGTTACTTACTACTTCAAGCCTAACTTCCGTGGCTACGCATCATACAACTTCGATCTAATGGATAACGAAGGCGCTGATGAAAAAGATGAGCTAGCGCTAGGTCTACGTTACGACTTCTAAGTCGAAACTGTTATCTAAGATACTGCCTTATTCTTAGTAAACAAAACCCCTTACTTTACAGTAAGGGGTTTCTTGTTTTCCGGGTATTAAAACTGCCGATGCTTGGTGCTCGTTATCAAAGCTACCTTTTTAGTGTGAGTTTAGTCCCATCAAATTTTAGGTGACTCAGGAGGCTTTTAGCGTTGATTTTACCAACCTCATCAAACTCCATTCCATAGCGAGCATGGTGTGTCGATTTTTGTAAGTTACAAATACGACCTCGCAATGGCGCGAGCATGTGGCTTTCACCGGGCATGGTTAGGTCCAATGAAACGCGATCACCAACCTGAAGTGGTCGGCTCATTGGTGATGTCACAAAGCGGCACCCACTACGAGATAAATCTCTTATCTCGCATTCAGTTCGATAGGCTTCTAAACAAACGCGCGCTCTCAAATTCACTTCGTAACGTACTTCTTTACGAAGCTGAAAGACCTGCATGGTGTTAGGTAGACTTAGCACTAAAATTGGATACGGGTCGCCGAGTCGGTGCTGCAATTGCGCCCGAAATGGAATGACAGCACCTTCCCCTCGATGAGAGTACGCTTTTACATTGATCCAAAAGCCTTCTTGAAAATAGAATTTCAAGTCCTCATCGGAGATGTTCGGAACCTCTATCAATGCGGTATTATTTGAGTGACAGCCGACAAATGTGCTGGTTGTAATAAACTTGGTACCAACAGGTGTCGTGACGTTTAAACTTACTTCACTGCCATGTTCGACCATTGCCATTGCATCGGTGCTATTTAGTGTACTTGCCTGACGTTCGGGTGCCTTCTTGCTTTGCAGAGGTAGTTTGCCGTCTCTGGCAATAGGGCTCATATTTCTCATTATTATTGTCGTACCTGATTTGAGAAGGTAAGGGCGTGAAGTGACAGAGCACTTCCGCATGGTGTTGATTCTATTCAGTGATATAGTTTGATTCAATCAATCCGTAACAAAAATTAGAGAGCAAGATATGCATAAAGTAACTCATGAAGTTGAAAACAACACATTTTGGGTTGATTTAGAACACGGTTATAAAGCCAAGGTGGTTTATCAGCTTGAGAATAATGTCATGCACATCACATCAACCGTAGTTCCTGAAGCATTACGAGGTAAAGGGTACGGAAAAGTGATGATGGAAGCGGTATTGCCAGAAATTGAGGCATTCGGTTATAAAATCAAACCAGTCTGTCCATATGTCATTCATTATATGGAGAAAAACCAAGCCTGGTCACATCTGCTTGCATGATGATGAACGACAACCACCAACGTTACCAAAGCATTGGCCAGGAGCTAAAGCTCGGGAATTATCAATCGGTAGAAGTCATACAATCGCTATGGGGAGGCTATGGTGAGTTAGTCCGAGTTACTTATTCAACTTGTTCGGTGATCATTAAGCATGTAAAACTCCCTAAGCCTTCAGAGCATCCAAGAGGTTGGAATACTGACCGATCTCACCAAAGAAAGCTGCACTCTTATCAGGTGGAAGTGAATTGGTATACGCATTTTTCCAGAGAGGTGAGCACTCGCTGCCGAGTACCACAAGGTCTAAAAACATTCCAATCGGAGAATGAATGGCTAATTGTGATGGAAGACCTCGCCGAGGCGGGCTTTCCAAAAGTCATCACCGATGCAAAGCTAGAGCATCTACGAGCCTGCCTTGCTTGGTTGGCGAACTTTCATGCGCGTTACATCAGTGTTCGCTCGGATAAGCTGTGGCATATCGGCACGTATTGGCACTTGGCAACCAGACCTGATGAGCTTGAGGTGCTGCAAGACACCGAGCTAAAAAATGCCGCTCAATTAATTGATCAAACGCTTTCGCAAGCCAAGTTCAAGACGCTTATACACGGTGATGCCAAATTGGCTAACTTCTGTTTTGATCGAGAAGAATCAAGCGTTGCTGCGGTCGACTTTCAATACGTTGGACATGGTTGTGCGATGAAAGACGTAGCACTGTTCATGAGCAGCGCCGTCAAGCCAGAACGTTGTGCAGAGATGGAAGTTTGGGTTTTGGACACGTATTTTGCTCAGTTGCAACAGGCGTTAATGGTTTATCAGCCGAATCTCGACCCCAATGAAGTCGAGCGCGAATGGCGTCCTTTGTTTGCGGTTGCGTGGGCTGACTTTCAACGATTTGTGAAAGGTTGGAGCCCCGATCACTGGAAGATCAATCCTTACACAGAAGCATTGACTCGCAGAGCGCTGGCTCACTTACGAAAGTGAGTAGAAGTTTAAAAAGAAAAGCCTCCAATTAGGAGGCTTTGATTTACTTTTTACTTGGCCTGATACGTGCCATGTAATAGGTATTGATGAACGCGCCATCTCGGAAGGAGCCATCAATCGCTTCGCCCTCAATTTGAAATCCATGCTTTTTGTACAGGCCAATGGCGGCGCCATTATCGGCGTTGACTTCTATCTGAATTCTTCTCACGTTTAGCCAGTTATCTGCCAGTTCAGTGACTGTTTCAATCAACTTGCTACCAATACCGAGCCCATGGAAGCTGTCATGCACTCCGATGCCAAATGATGCTGTGTGCATTGTTCTTGGACGCTGCGAGTGATGAAAGCCAATGTTACCCACTACTTTACCATCGATTTCAGCGACGTAGCTGTAAACGCCAGCGGGCATATTTGACAATCGTTCCACCCACATTGCGAGCGAAGGTTTTGGGAGTTGCAGGGTTTCACGTTGTGCTTTTGGTTGTGAATAGATTTCTACGAGTGCCGCTGCGTCTTCAACGGTTGTTGGACGTACGATAATTTCCATGCTTCTCTCCTTCGCTTTTTAGTATTAATTTTCAATCTAACCACAGTTCCTTATTTTGGATAGTGTTTTTTAAGTTTGAGAGATAAACACCTTTTAAATTAGGCTGTTATAGCGATGTTTTTCTAAATTTTAGTAGTCATTTATCTTTGAATTTAGCGAATAGATTGCAAAGGCGTTGAATTATTGTACTGAAAATGGCGTGCACGGCAGAGTATCGTGGTGAATTTCATGTTGGAGGAAATAAATGGAAATATTCAAACTGTGACGACGGCACTGTATATCAGTTGACTTGAATCAATTGAGGGTGGAGTTACCTCTTATGAGGTATGGGGAAGAGGTACGTTTAGCGCTATTTATGCTTAACTTGATAAAGGAGTTTCGTTGAGGAAATAGCATGAAATCCTCTCAGTCTAAAACATCGCAAAGTCGGCGTCGATTTTTGCGTGATACTGTCCGAACTGCGGCAGGCGTTGGCGCAGCGGCGTGTGTGTTGGGCTTACAATCGCTGCAAAGCCAAGCTCGAGAAACGAAAGGTGTGCCTATTCGCCCACCCGGTGCTTTGCCAGAAGGCGATTTCGAATCAGCCTGTATTCGATGTGGCTTGTGTGTTCAAGCATGCCCTTACGACACATTGAAACTCGCGACATTACTTTCTCCTGTAGCCACTGGTTCTCCTTACTTTACTGCGCGCGATATTCCCTGCGAAATGTGCGAAGACATTCCTTGTGTTGTCGCTTGCCCGAGTGGGGCGCTGGATCCGAAACTAACCGATATTGATGATGCTCGAATGGGTACAGCGGTTCTTATTGACCATGAAACTTGCCTTAACTGGCAAGGGCTACGATGCGACGTTTGTTATCGCGTTTGTCCGCTGATTGATGAAGCCATCACATTAGAGATGGTTCACAACGACCGAACCGGTTATCACGCCAAACTTATCCCAACAGTGAATTCCGAAGTGTGTACCGGATGCGGTAAGTGCGAACAAGCGTGCGTGTTGGATGTCGCTGCTATTAAAGTCGTCCCGACGGATTTGGCGAAAGGCAAAGTGGGCAGTCACTACAATTTTGGTTGGAAAGAGATCGACAAACCACTCGAAAATATCCTCCCTAGTGAGACGCCTGTACCGGAAGGTGCGCTTGAATCGCTAAAAGGAGGTAAGTAATGGCAAAGAACTTAGCTCAAAATGCTGGCAAAGAAGCGGTTGAAAAGCTTGGCTGGTGGCGCGCGCATCGGTTTTTGATTTTACGCAGACTATGCCAGCTCACCATCATTGCGCTGTTTATGGCTGGGCCGACGTTGGGAATTCTAACCGGTAATCTGTCATCAAGTATGTTGCTCGATGCAGTGCCGTTAAGTGACCCGTTAATTTTGCTTCAAGCTTTGGCGACAGGGCATATCCCGGAGTTTAATGCGCTGTTAGGCGTAGTGATTGTCGTGGTGTTCTACGCGATTTTAGCACCGCGCGCATTTTGTGCGTGGGTGTGCCCGTTGAACATCGTGACGGACTTAGCGGCGTGGCTGCGCCGAAAGTTCAACATTAAAGCGAGCTATCGTTGGTCTCCTGCTATTCGCTATTGGCTGATCCCTGTTTTGATGTTGGGCAGCGCGCTGTCTGGCGCGATTCTTTGGACATGGTTAGATCCAGTGGCGGCACTGCATCGCGGATTGGTGTTTGGTATGGGCGCAGGTTGGATGCTGATCGCACTGGTGTTCGTACTGGACTTACTCTTGGTTGAGCATGGGTGGTGTGGGCACTTATGTCCACTGGGAGCTACCTATGGCGTGATAGGCCGAAAAAGCCTGTTGCGCGTTACCGCTGTTCGCCGCGAAGATTGCACCAAATGCATGGATTGCTTTTACGTCTGCCCAGAACCTGAGGTGCTTCGACAACCATTGAAAGAGGGAGAGCGTCGAGTTATGGATCAAAACTGCATTAGTTGTGGCCGCTGTTTGGATGTGTGTCCAGAACATGTGTTTGAATTTAAGAATCGTCTAACAGTAAAGAATATCGATTAAGTTACGAGCCTCATCACTGGCGTTTTACCTATTTCTCTCGATATTACAACATCGCGCTTAGCCAAGGAATTGAGTGCGATGTTTATCTTCATAACAATATCCCTATGCAATATCTGCTTGGTTTGGGTTGAAAATAATAATGATATTGCGAATTTGTTACATTTGAAGCTATGATGATGCCTTCATATTTAAAGGAAACATCATGACTACCTCATCGCAAGGCTGGAGAACGCCGCAAAATTTCCTCCTGTTAATTTCCATTATCGTGCCCATTGCTTTTTCTACCTGGATGGCGTTGTTGAACAACTTTGTTATCGAGAAAGCGAACTTTGATGGCGCTGATATCGGTTTACTTCAAAGTGTTAGGGAAGTACCTGGCTTTCTAGCTTTCACTGCGGTATTCGTTTTACTTTTTATCCGTGAACAACGCTTTATGCTCGTCTCTTTGGCGATGCTTACGCTTGGTACGGCATTAACAGGTTATTTTCCCACTTTATACGGTCTACTTTTTACCACCTTGTTAATGTCCACCGGTTTCCACTACTTTGAAACACTAAAGCAGTCTTTGTCTTTACAATGGCTATCGAAAGAAGAAGCCCCGGAAATGTTGGGTAAATTTATTTCTGTTGGGGCTTTGGCTTCTCTGTTTACCTACGGTGTGATTTGGGTTTCGCTCGAACAGCTCAAACTTGATTTTAAAACGGTCTACTTAATGGCTGGTGGCCTAGGTTTTGTGCTTATTTTGGTGATGGCATTTGCTTTCCCTCAATTTAAAACAAAAGTGCCTCAAAACAAGAAACTCATTCTGCGTAAACGTTACTGGTTGTACTATGCGCTCACGTTTATGAGTGGTGCTCGCCGTCAGATTTTCACTGTTTTCGCTGGCTTCTTGATGGTAGAGAAGTTTGGCTACTCTGCCGCAGACATTACCTTGCTGTTTTTGATCAACTATGTCTTTAACTTCTTGTTTGCGAAGCGAATCGGCCGCTTCATCGGCGTTGTTGGTGAGCGTAAAGCGCTGATGTTTGAGTACGTCGGTTTGATCTTCGTATTCGTCGGTTATGGTTTGGTGCAAACCGCGGAGTGGGCTGCTGCATTGTATGTTGTCGACCATTTGTTCTTCGCGCTAGCGCTTGCTATCAAAACCTACTTCCAAAAAATTGCTGATCCTGCCGATATGGCGTCGACCGCTGGGGTTGCGTTTACTATTAACCATATTGCGGCGGTTGTGATACCCGTTACGTTTGGTGTGATTTGGCTGGTTTCTCCTGCTAGCGTATTTTACATCGGTGCAGGTATGGCGGCTGTGAGCTTACTGCTGTCACTCAATATTCCAGCGAAGCCAGAAGAGGGCAATGAGACCCGCTTATTAAAGTGGAGCTAAGTTGGTACTTACTATCTAGTAATAGAAGCTAATTACTGTTAACAGCTTTATTGACTTGGGTGCTTAGGCACCCTTTTCTTTATCCTCATGTTGTTTCTTCTATGGTTGTACATATCTGTTGGGTCCGTTAGGGTTTTATACCTAAGTATGTTGAAATTACTCGGGTACAACATGAGTCGAAACACTAAGGAGGGTTTTACAGTGCAGGTACATGGCAGGGAGTTGGATTTAGATCTAGGAAACCGTCACGTCGTTATTCAACGTCGCTATGAGGCGTTAGGTGCTGCCAACGATCTGCTCATAGCTATTTGGTTTTTAATTGGTAGCTTTTTCTTTTTGAATGATTCGTTGATTGAAAGCGGGACTTGGCTGTTCATCGTAGGCAGCGCGCAGTTGATCATTAAGCCCCTGATAAAACTGATGAGTTTAGTTCATGTTGGTCGCTTAAATAAGCAACTTTCTGGCACATCAACGAGCCGCTGAAATTACACGCCTATTTTGAGCACCTGCAAGCAAGAGGCTAATGAGCGGGTTATCGAGGAGAAAGAGGGAAACATAACGTGGTCACAACACTAACCACGTTATGTTCAGTTTGAAGCTTTAGAATTTAAAACGGATACCAGAACAGTTGTGTGTCCATAACACGCTTGCTGATCGCAGCAATCACTATCACGGCAATCCCCGCCATGCAGATCATATCGGCTTTGGTAAGTGGTTTTAGGCTGTACCAAGTGCGAGATGAGTGACGACCAAAACCACGTAGCGTCATCGCGTTTGAGATTTGGTCTGCTCTGTCCAAACTAGAGAAAATCAGAGGGCCAAGAATCTTCGCCACGTTCTTCATACGAGTGAACAACGGAGCCTTCTTACTCAGTTCTACTCCGCGTGCTTGTTGCGCGTGCATGATGTTAACAAAGTCCTTTTTCACTTCCGGCAAGTAGCGCAGCGTTAAGCTCACGGCATAGGCGATTTTGTAAGGTACACCTAAGCGGTTCAAGCTGGCTGAAAACTCCGTCGGGTGAGTGGTAAATACAAACACCAACGCGATTGGGAACATGCTGAAGTACTTCAACGTCACTGTTACTAGGTAAAACAACGTCTCTTGAGTGAGCGAGTAATTACCGGGTAACGAGAGTAAAGCCGTTGATGAGCCCATGAACTCAGTACCTTGTTGCGGCGCTAACGCGAACATAAACAGGGCATTGATCAGTAATACCGTGCCTGTACCGAATAACAGCGGTTTGTAGACATGAAAGGGCACTTTGGTCATTTTCAATAAGCCTAAACCAAGCACGATCAACAGCGCGATGATTCGCAAGTCAAATGTGGTCAATACCACCGTTACCCAAGCAATGAAAAGCAAGAACTTAGTAATGCCATTCAACTTATGAAGTGGCGATTGGGTATCGATGTAGTTGATACCAAACTTCATCTTATTGTTTTTCATGCCACCGCTTTCTCTGGTTGGTTTACTTCGCTGCTTTTTTGTTGGCGGTGCGCTTTTTCTACATTGATAAAATGCTGCATAAAGCCATTGGTGTCTTCGATGCCAACTTTCGTAGCCAACTCAAACAGACTTGTTGTGGTGAGGTTTGCTTGGTCTAGTAGCTCTGGACTGCTGAATACCTGCGTCATTGGTGCATCCGCGACTAATTTACTGTCTGCAATCACGATAGAGCGTGTGGTGTATTCCAGTACTAAATGCATGTCGTGGGAGATGATCATCACGGTTACGCCCAACTCGCGATTGAGCTTTTCGATGAAACTCAGCATAGACGTGTAGTTCCGGTAGTCCTGACCTGCCGTCGGTTCATCAAGGATCAGAAGTTCTGGTTCCAAGACCAAAATTGACGCAATGGTTACGCGCTTTTTCTGGCCGTAGCTCAATGCTTCGATTGGCCAGTGACGGTATTTGCTCAAACCGCACAGCTCAAGGACTTCAAGTACTTTAGCTTCGATTTGTTTCTCTTCAATGCCACGATTACGGAGGCCGAAGGCCACTTCGTCGAAAATCATGTGATGGGAAATCATGTGATTCGGGTTTTGCATCACCACGCCCACTTTCTGGCTGCGCTCGAAGATGGTCAGTTCGTTAAGATCTTGACCATTCATGCTCATTGAGCCGCTATCCGCTTCAATAACTCCCATAATCAGTTTGGTGATGGTCGATTTACCCGAGCCATTTTTGCCAAGTACAGAGACAAACTCGCCACGCTTGATGTCAAAACTCACGTCTTCTAACGCGTTTTTCTCACCGTCGTAAGAATAGGTGAGGCCACGGACTTCAAGCAAAGTCTCGGCTGGCGTTTTAGGTGGTTGTGCTGTTGAACCATCAAACCATGCTTGTACTGCTGGTTTATATTGCTCCAACGGTAAGGTAAAGCTAGAAGGTTTTGCATCGCCCTCAATCGCGCAGCCTGCTTCTTTCAGAGCCGAAATATAAAGCGGTTCGCGGATGCCGTAATCTTCTAGCAGAGGCGACGCTAAAATTTCATCTGGCGTTGTATCGGCAATGATTTCGCCGCTTTCCATCAAGATAATACGGTCAACTGAGCGATGCAGAACGTCCTCAAGACGATGCTCAATGATTACGATGGTTTTGCCTGTTTCGCGGTGTAGCTCATCGATGATCTCGATGGTTTTTTTACCCGTTTTAGGGTCAAGCGCAGCTAGTGGTTCATCAAACAAAAGGATATCGACGTCATCGACGAGAATGCCCGCCAAAGAAACACGCTGTTTCTGCCCGCCAGATAAATCGTGGGGAGAGCGATCTAACATCTGTTCCAAGTCGACCATTTTGGCCGTGGCTTTGACCAATGGGTACATGTCGATGTTAGAAGTTAGCTGGTTTTCCAGCGCAAATGCGATGTCTTCGCCAATGCTCAAACCGACAAATTGGCTGTCCGTATCTTGGAGTACGGTGCCAACTTGCTCAGTGTATTGGTGCATGTCGAAAGGGGCGGTGTCTTGACCATTGATGGTCAATGTTCCACTGGTTTCCCCTTTGATTGCGTGTGGGATCAGTCCGTTAAGACATTGCCCAAGGGTAGATTTACCACTACCACTTGGACCGATAATGACGATTTTCTCTCCTTTCTCTATCCTTAGATTGATATTTTTTAGCGTCGGTTTGTCCAGCGACTCATATCTAAAAGAGAAGTTAGAAAATTCGATTGTCATTCGACATTAAGCCTCTGTTAAGTTACGGCTTTGCTTGTTACGTTTAGCGACAGACTTAAGAATGAAGAAGCCAACAATAGCAATAAGAATGGTGTTACCGATCGCGATAATAGAAAGCTGGGTAAACACTTTAGTGAACGGTTCTGCGTATAAAATCGTGTCGAGGAATGCAGAGCAACCGTAACCAAATACGTTGCCTAATAGCGCAAGTACTACGAATAACGCGAAGTCTTTCATATTGAAATCGCCTTTCTCTAAACGGTAGCGCGTTAGAGAAGGGAATAGACCGATAATCAAACCAACAATACCTGAACCAAGTACCCAAGTGAGCCATACGCCCCAACCTGCGAATAGGTCAGTGACCCAGTGGCCAATAAAACCAACCAAAAAGCCAACAAGTGGGCCAAATAGTACTGAGAACAATGCTAATACTGCCATGGCTGGTTTTAGCGTTGTGTTTGCAAACACAGGGATGCCAAACATAGGTAAGCCACCGATGCCGTAAAGAGCAGCACCGATTGCAATAACCACAACGGTTTTAGCAGAAAGATTCATAGATAACCTCAGTTCAATGGTCGATTTTAAAGAACGTTCATTTATATTGTTGGAAAGCATTGGTTATTTGATTGTGTAACATATATACAAAACAACCAAGTTGCTTATTGTTTGCTCTATTTTTCTTCAGGAAATGTGTGATTTGATTCACGTATCCCTTTGACTGGCTTTGTTTTTTAGCAAGCATTAAAAATAAGGCGCGCATTATACAGAATATTGATAAAAGTGGGAATGCTATCTGTCTGGATGGCTAGAATGAAATCGGAGGCTGATTGTCAGCCCCCGATTACACTTTCTGATACTATTTTCATCGATAAATGAATGAGCTAGCTGTTCATTAATGGTCTAGGTACAAATAGTTCTGCCAGCTCTTCATGCGAATCAGCACTTTGCGCATCACTGACACGTGAGTAAAGCTGTCTGAGTAAACGGCGACTTCAACCGCGGTACCCATTGGTAGGTGGTATTCGCTCAAATCGTCCGTGATTTTCAGCTTCGCAAATACACGTCCGCTTGTGCGCAGGGCATCGGTACCAAGCAGAGCACCTCTGGCTTGAATTTGGCTTTCACCAATGGCTGGAATCACGTCGATGACTTCGCCACGGAATACCTTGCCCGGTATCGCACGGAACATAAACTCCGCTTCAAAGCCTGCCTTCAAACGTTGTAGCGAGTTTTGTCTGAACGCAGCGGTGTACGTAATGTCTTCGGTATGCACGAAGGTCATTGCAGGGGCAAGCGGCAACGGCACAGCCATCACACCTGGGCGCAAAGCCAATTGCGTAACGTAACCATCGGTTGGCGCACGAACGACGGTTTGCTCTAGGTTAAACTCTGCTTTACGCAGCTCAGCGAGAAGTTGCGCGACTTGGGTGTTTTCACCGCCGATTTCCGACTCTAATGCGATCTGTGCTTGCTCTTGCTGCAAAATGGCAACGTCTAGCATGGCTTCTGCCGCTTTGTACGCTTGGCGTCGAGTATCTAAATCTTGTTCCGTAAATGCGCCGCGATCAAAGCCCCTTTGATATCGGCTAAATTCTCTTTGTGCTTTATCTCTATCGGCTTGCGCTTTCAAAACCGCCGCTTCTGTTTCTCTCAAGTCAGACTCTAAACCCAGCGCGCCTTGGCTTGCTTCTTTCACTTTCGCTTCAAGGCGTGCGACTTCCGCTTCAAAAGGCACTGGGTCGATTTTGAAAAGAATATCGCCGGTTTTGAGCGGTTGGTTCGCTTGAACGGGCACTTCCACAACGCGGCCACGTACACCAGAGACGATAGGCGTAGTTGGGAACACTTGGTTACCTAACTGAGTAAATGGGTGGTTGTAGTTCATAAGAAGGACGAGTGTGCCCACCAACACAACGCCGCCAAGTACGGCTGTAGGTACGGTCCATTTGTTCAAAGGAATATTAAAGACTTTAAAAATGGCGATACAAAGGGCTGTATAAGTCAGAATCAGCAATAAATCCATTATTCGTCCTCTTTACTTTGTTCAGTCAAAGGCCTTTGCTGAATCTTTTGTTGTTTCAACATCGATACTTCGTTTTTGAGTTCGTTGACTTCGTCGATGAGCTCTTCAAGACGGTGATGAATGTCGTGAGTTTCTTGCTCAAGTTGTTTGAAGCCCCAGCCTCGCTCCTTGCGCCACAATGTTGCCCATATCCATAAAAATGGCCACAGTGCATGTAAAGTGAAAAGGCTAACCCAGCCTGCGTAATGAATTGCGTCTTGATGAGGGTGTTCGCGTTCTTTAGCAATTTCATACGGAATATCGTGAATAACGATAATCCCGTAGAAGATCACCAAAGCAACGAAGATGAGTAACCCAAGTGCAAAATAGTCTAGAAACATCTTACCTGCCTGTGCTTGTTACCTAATGGAAAATCTTACGTAAATGAACAGTTTAAGTATTTGTCTTAACTATCGTTCAATCAAGTTATTTTGTACTTGAATTATGTTTATGCGATATCCGTATCGATTGCTATTCGGGGACAATAAGAAGTGAAGGCGACTATATTCAAACTAAGTAGTAATAAAGGAAGGAATAGAGAATAAAAGCCACGGTTATGCCCCAAGTGAAGGTTGGGGCACGGTTTAAAGTTCGGTACAGACTTGGTTTCGGCCATTGGCTTTGGCGCGGTACAAGGCTTTGTCGGCGCGGTAGAAGGTTCGTTGGGTATTCTCTCCTTCTCGATGTAAGGTAATCCCGATCGATACGGTCAACCCCCGCTCGCCAAGAATATCGTCCCAACCATATTGATAAATGCGTTCGCGGTAATTCTCGGCATGCATTTCTGCCCGTTCTAGATTGCTATTCTCTAGAATGACAAGAAACTCTTCACCGCCAAAGCGAACGCAAGAAGCGCCTTTAAATTTGAAGTATCCTGCTAATTCTTGAGACACACGTTTAATCGCTTTGTCTCCAACAAGGTGACTGAGCTCGTCATTGATGGACTTAAAGTGGTCAATATCGATGACCATCAACGCAAATTCAGTATCGTGCAAAAGCAGGTCTTTGAGTTTGACTTCTAACCAACGTCGGTTGTGCAAAGAGGTCAGCGGGTCAGTAAAGACATCTTGCTGTAGTTGGGCGACCGTATTCTTATGTTGTTTGGTGGTTTCCTTGAGTTCTTTGTTTTCAAGTTCTGACAAAATGAGTTTGAGCTGTAGCTCAAAACGAGAAAGTCGACGTAATTGAGTGGAACCCAATTCACCAATTGGAATGTGTTTGACAAGGTCAGATTCAATGCGAAACGCTTTTTTTTCACAGTTTAATGCTTTCTGAAATAACCCTTGAGAAGCGTAAACTTGACTCATCGCGTTGTAAAAATGCTGAGCGACAAGAGGAGACGAGTGCTTCTGATTTCGCTTACCGATAGAGTCCAGCACTAAGTTGGCTAAAGAGATGTGTCCGACACCGTTTAGACAATATGCGGTCTCGATTTTGACCATCGTGGATAACCAGTACGTGGTAGCACTGCCCGTCGTATACTGGACATTAGAGATAGCAAGTAATGCGTTAGGGTAATCCTCTTGCAAACGATGCAGTTTGGCTCGGTAGAGATGAATTTGCGCAGCAAGGTTTTTATCACTGACGAGGATACTTAGCTCTTCACACTCACTCAATAATTCTTGTGCATCTGCGGTACGGTTCAAGCTGATGTAACAGGCAAGCATGTAAAGCTTGTAGCGCAAACGTAGGGAGCGACTGCTAATTGCGTGATCGATCGCATCGATTTTTTGGTAATAACGCAAGGCGCGATGGTGATCTCCATAGGCATCGCACAAATTGCCCATTCCAATAATAGCCAGTACGTACTCATCAATATAGCCATATTCGACGGCGATATTCGTTGCAGCAACATACTCGGTTAATGCTGCGTTGTAGTCACCTACTTCTACTAAACGATCACTCAAGCTTGCTTTTACAGACAGAATATCTTCTACATCGTCGGGTAAAACGAGCAACTCAAGGGCTTGTCGTAGTTCTTCGATGCTGTCGTTGAGCTGTTTAATTTCTCGTCGATACTCGGCACTAATGATATAGCAATGTGCTTTTTCTCGGTTCGTGGATGCAATATGTAACCCGATGTGCTCCCACAGCGTAATCGCTTCTTCACCAGAGACGGAAGAAGGATCGATGCCTGCGTCAGTAACCTTGCTAAGCAGTTGTTCCATGCTTCATTACCTCAATATAGCTTTCTTCGAGTTGCTCTAAAGTGAATGGGAAGGTCAGGATATCTTGCAAATACAGTATCGGTTTGGGACCTTTCAGCCCGCGACGTTTCCATGGATAGATGTCTAACATTGCCTGAACCGTACGATAGACATCTTCTGCTGCTTGACCTTTCTCTGCAATTAACATAGCTAGTCTGTCACTGGAAATTCGTGAGATGAGATCACTTGAGGTCGTCAATGCATGAACTAGCTCAGTACAAACATCGAGAAATTCGGGGTTTGCATGCTGAATCATAATGATCGCGTGGTTGGAGCGTTTGAGCTCTGTTTTAAACAGAACTAACTGTTCCCACCAGTAGGTCTCGGACACAACATTAGAAAACTGTTTTTCAGGGTCATATTCATGTTGAGAACGGATACGATTAATCAGCTTACGCGCTCGTTGCTCTAGCTGGCGTTTGGAGCCGCGTGCTTTATCCATACTGACTCGATGAGTCTGTTCTTTTAGCATTTTAAGTGCATGTTTACGGTATTTTTTAAACGCGTTAAACGCTGATTCAAAATCACCTTGCTCTTCAGCGACTCGAGATTGCTGAAAGCAGATCTGACTTAGTAGCTCGCCGTTGTCAAAACTAAGCGCGGACTCTTCTGCTGCGAGTAATAACTTTGCTGCACTATCCGTATTTTTGCGCAAGAGTTCGAGCCTTGCGCGGCTAATAAACGAGTGTGCCTTCATCCAAATTAGATCATGTTCAATAGCGAGTTTATGGGCCTTTTGTGTGGCTTCTTCTGCGGCATCAAGGCGTTCTAGCCCAAGTAGCGCTAGGCCTTTAAAGTCCCAGATCTCGGCTTGCCATGTGCTGTCATCATGATCTTTTAGTACTTCGGTTGCACCATCCAGCACAGTGAGCATTTCGACAAACTTATTCAGTAAGTAATAGTCCCAAGCCAACAGGATACGAGCTTTGCCTTCCAACCAAGCAATACGGACGTTGTTTGCCACTTTAACCGCCAACTCATGAGTGGAAGCGGCAAGTTGATGCTCATTTGTGATACGCCATACGTTGCCAAGCCCAATTAGAGATTCGATTTGAATTTCAATATCATCAACGAGGGCAGATTGTTCGAGTGCATTAATCCAATATTGTTGGGCTGAGTAATACTTTGCTTGTCCCCAATATTGGAGAGCAAATAAATGAAGAATTTCGGGCAGGTGGTCGTCGGTTTCAAGTTGGGTTTGCTTGCTGTAGGCGTCTTTGACTAGCTTTAAGCCTTGTCGGTAATCCATTAGGCACCAACAGCACTGCGCCATTATCAGCAATGCTCTGATTTCACCATCCACAAATAAAATTTGCTCCGCGCGGATACGGTATTGCTGCGCAATACTGAAGGTGTGTTCAGGGGCCGTTTTTATTTGGCCTTTAAGCTTTTTGAGCTCATCTTCTAGCTGAATTTGGTTTTTATCCAACGTTCACATCCATGACTATCGAACTGGAATTCACACCTAATATTAAGTGGTTAGATGCATGTTTTATTACCAAAACGATGCGGATAACGCTTTGGTAAACGATTAGGTGCCGTAATGTATACTGTCACAGCCCCTAATTACTACATCTAAATGCCAATAGTTACGATAGGAGCTGTTTGATGGTCAAAGGAGCATCAGTGACTTCTAGCCTTTGTGCGGCGGTAAGACCCTGCTTATCCTGATAGCACAAATTATGCCAAGCTCTGAATATATCTAAAAGAGGTAAAATTCCAGCAGGTCGTAATTTGCGACGTGGCTCGTTAATGAAGCTTTCGAAAAGGATCTGGAAGCGATTTTGATAGAACTGCACATGGCGAGTTGTTGCAACGTTAAACCATTTCTCGGGCTCATTTCTATCACCTGCAAGGTAGCAAATGCCTTTGTGGCTTTCGTCTTGAGTGGAGATCGCCCAGCGATCTCGCCACCAGCTCATATAGGCGATATCGACCTTGCCAAAAGGTGTGCTCATGTCCCAATTTGCGTCTTCTTCTACGTACATCAAGTCGACATTTTTCTCTTTAATTCGAGACAAACAAACGCTCAGTGCTGCCGAACGTAGTAGGGGGTCTTGAGGCATATATAGAGATACACGTTTGTTGGGGCAACACATATCAAGTACATGCAGGTAATGAGCGTATGATGTGTAAGGCGGACGAACTAATGCCCCTTTAGATGGGTAATGGAATACGGAAAGATTACCAAGAGGATCTTCCACGTTACCGCGAGCCAAAATGGTTTGGTATTTTTGGTCAATACGCTCACGCAGGAGGTTCGAAGGTTCCGCTGGCGGTTCACTTGCTTCCGCTGTGTACTCTTGGGAAACAAAACGAGAGACCTCGTCGTACGGGTTATGGTCTAGCGTGGCGATTGGCTCTTCATCAGCAGAATAGTTCACATGTTGACAAAGAATATAGCCTGAGTGCGCTTCACCGGAAACAATCCAGTAGACACCATTATTGCTGTTTGGCTGCAATGCAACATAGTTTGAGGCCAATTCATAGTGCGTTGCGTGGTTTACCCAACGAGCATCAATAGTGGCTAATTTACGGCGACAGCGACTCGCAATATGATCAACATGGTCGTAAAAGGTTTTCGGGTTGATACTGAGTTTTCGGCAGATCTCGCGTACAGAGTAACCAGTAAACAATAAGCCCATTAAATTCTCTTGGAATTGTAGCTTTTTGTTCGCGCCTGACCATTTATCAACAAAGGTACTTTGACACGCTTTACAACGGTAACGTTGACGATCACCACTGTAACCGAAAGCGTGGTAGAGGTGTTTATGTGTGTGGACGGATAGTCCAAAGTTCTCGCAATCATCATTGCGGCACGCAGGCAACCCGTCACTGTGGACGTGTCGCAGGCGATGAAGTTCGTTCACGACATCGCGATTGTTAAGTAAGGGGGGGAAAGCTCCACATTCACGGCATACCATCGCCGGACGTTTAGGGTTAGCATGTTGCAGAACGTAACGCTTTGCATCACTCAATCCAAAGTTGTCACACGCCAATGTTTTACAAAAGTTGAGTTGTAACCCATCTGCGTCTTTTGGCAGTTCGCCGTTAGACACAATCGCCCCCTCGGGATAATTCGGGCAGCCAGCAATAACTCTGGCTGCAAATTATTACTTACTACTTGTTCTTAGATGTTGATTGCGGTTTCTAGCGCAACTTTCATCATGTCGTTGAACGACTTTTGACGCTCTTCTGAGCTTAGTTTTTCGCCACGGATGATGTGGTCAGAAACCGTTAGGATAGTTAACGCCTTCGCACCTAGGTCTGCAGCAACACCGTAGATACCAGCCGCTTCCATGTCTACACCTAGGATGCCTAGTTTTTCCATCTTCTCGAAGATGTCAGCTTCTGGTGTGTAGAACAGGTCTGCAGAGAATACGTTACCAACTTTAACTGGTACTTGTTGAGCACGCGCTTGGTTTACCGCTTCTTCTAGAAGGCCGTAGTCAGCGATTGCAGCGAAGTCGTGGTTGTTGAAACGGATACGGTTTACTTTAGAGTCTGTAGAAGCACCCATACCGATAACAACGTCCATTAGGTTAACGTCGTCACGTACCGCACCACAGCTACCTACACGGATTACGTTTTTCACACCGTATTCTGCGATTAGCTCGTGTACGTAGATACAGCAAGAAGGGATACCCATGCCGTGACCCATAACAGACACTTTTTTGCCTTTGTAAGTGCCAGTAAAGCCGAACATGTTACGAACGTCACAAACTTGCTTCACATCTTCAAGAAACGTTTCTGCGATGTATTTAGCACGTAAAGGGTCGCCTGGCATTAGAACCGTTTCAGCGAAATCACCTGGTTGTGCATTGATGTGTGGGGTTGCCATAAGTGCTCTCCAAAGTTTTGTTTTGATAAAACGCCTCTAGTATAGAACGCTATTACCAATTCTGTTGAACTTGTTCGTTTTCGTTGAAGCAATAATATCGGGACGTACAGTAGCCCCTTGAGAGCTTAGTCACAAAAACCACGCTTTTAGAAACCATGAACATCATTGATAACTAAATCTGTTGAAAGCAAAAGAGCAATCGATTCGCTTTTGAGCGATTTGTCGATTGCGCGCACAAAATGGACTCTGAGAACATCAAAAACTTTTGAGAAAGCGCTGATCGAAATGCTCTTGAGAAGAGTAAAACGATTAAATTGTACAATTTATTTTCTTGTACAATCTGAAAAGCCTTGCTATAAGTTATACAACAAAACATTTTGTATAGGGATGCGTCATCATGGAATCTTCAATCAAAGTAGGTATCAGTTCTTGTGTTTTGGGTGAACGGGTTCGTTTTGACTCTGGTCATAAAGTAAGTAACTTTGTGACTAAAGAGCTCAGCCCATATTTTGACTTTGTTTCGGTATGCCCCGAAGTGGGTGTCGGAATGCCAGTGCCGCGACCAACAATTCGTTTGATTTCCGAAGAAGAGCGTGTAGCTCTAGTAGAAACTAAAAATCCAGAAAATGACCATACCGATAATATGCTTGCTTACTCTGCTAACAAAGTGGAGGAGCTAGAAAGCGAGCAACTTTGTGGTTACATCGTCTGTGCCAAGTCTCCAACTTGCGGTATGGAGCGCGTCAAGGTTTATAGCAAAAATAACGCAGCGAAAGAAGGCGTCGGCTTGTACACACAAACGCTGATGAAAAAAATGCCTTGGTTGCCCGTCGAAGAGGATGGCCGACTCAACGATCCTGTATTAAAAGAAAACTTTATTACCCGAGTATTTTGCTTGAACGACTTTTATGACTCGATGGACGGAGAGCCAACTCGAGGCAAAATTATCGATTTTCATTCGCGCTATAAGTTGACCTTGATGGCGCATCACCCTGAGTCATACCGCTCTCTTGGTCGTTTAGTTGCCGATGTCGCTAGCTATGAAATCGAAGAATTCTATCAAGAGTATCGCTTAGGTCTTATGAAGGCACTTGCGAATCGTGCTAGCCGAAAAAACAACACTAACGTACTAATGCATTTACAAGGGTATTTTAAGCGCGCTTTAACTAAAGACGAAAAAGAAGAATTAGCAACAGTAATTCATGACTACCGCACTGGTACATTGCCATTGTTAGCACCGTTGACATTGATTAAGCACTACTTAAACACTTACCCAGATGAGTATTTAGCAAAACAGAAGTTTTTAGAACCGTATCCGCAGGAGATGAGATTACGCTATGGTTTGTAGTTCAGAAGAAAAACTATACGCGATCCGAGACGTCGCGGAAATCACGGGTGTGAAGCCAGTTACGCTGAGAGCTTGGCAGAGAAGATACAATTTGATCCAGCCCCAGCGAACAGAAAAAGGGCACAGACTTTATCGACAGCAAGATCTCGATACGATTCGTGAAGTCCAGAGTTGGCTCGCGAAGGGGATTGCAATCGGTAAAGTAAAGGGACTTTTGGGAAAAAGTGCGGACGTAGAAGTCAACAATGAAGTTCGTACTCTCGAAGAAGTAGAAACCATGTTATCAGCACTGTCGAAACTGAATCGAGGCAAAGCGGAGAGCTTACTTGCCTCTGTTATCAAAGAGTATCCATTGAACTTGGTTATTGAACAATTTATTGACCCTGTATTTGACGCGCTGGAGATGGTCAAAGGATCGCTGAGATCGTTGCAGATGGGGTTATTTCAAACTTGTTTGATCACTCGTCTTGCCCTTGTTATCGACTCTGAAAACAAAGCCGCTTCCAAAGGGAAGTGCTTGCTTATCAGCTTTGAACAACATAGGGAAGCAGAGAGCTGGATTCAAGCGGCGAAGTTGTGTGAGCAAGGGTATCACACGACGTTGATCGACAAAGTTGATGATGTCTCTGGTTTACTGGAGCACGAAGTTGTTGATAGCTACTCGCTCATTTACCTGTTTTCCAATAAAGCGCTGGCAGCTAAGCAAGTGGAGTCCATCAAAATGCTTCAAACACGTTTTGGAGAACGTATTGGATGTTCTGAAGTGATTGAGAAACTGCACCTAACAGAGTAGACGAAACGAAGGAGACACCATGATCTTAGTATGGTTTCGACGTGATTTACGAACGTTAGACCACACCGCATTTAAGGCGGCGTTAGATTCAGGTCAGCCTGTTGTCGCTTGTTTTATCGCGACGCCAGAGCAGTGGCGAGAACATCACATGGCGCCGATGCAGGCGGATCTCATTGCTCGTCGTTTAGAGTATCTCAACGACGAGTTGGAAAGCCTGAATGTTCCTTTTTTATATAAAGAGGTGCCGTCGTTTTCTGATTGTACCGAAGTGATTAGTGAATGGGCGAAAACACTTGAAGCAACGTCTGTTATGGCGAATATTCACTATGAAGTGAATGAACGAGAGCTCGATGCACAAGTGAGTGAGGCGCTAGCTTCCCATGATATCGACTTTGAACTGTTCCACGACAAATGTGTGCACCCACCAACGACGGTTCTCAATAAGCAAGGTGAGTATTTTAAGGTATTTACACCATTCAAACGTGCTTGGTTGACGCAGTTTCAAATGCCAGCGGTAACAAAGCCTCAAGAACAAGCGCCGCTAAGCAGCAAACTATTGGAACAATTAGAGCCGATTCGATTTAGTTCAGACTTCACGTTTAGCTATCCTCGAGAGTCCAGCGAGGATTGGTTTGCTTCGACCAATGATGTTTTAAAGCAGCTTAGGGAATTTGCTCGTGAGCACAGTGATGCTTACAAGGAAGATCGAGATTTTCCGGCTATTGATGGCACCAGTCAACTGTCTCCCTATCTTGCGATTGGTGCGTTGTCACCAAGGCAATGTATTGCTCGCTTGTATGCTGAAAACCAACAAAATGACCTAACAGAAGGAAAAGCAACTTGGTTGAGTGAGATCATTTGGCGTGAGTTTTATCAGCATCTGTTGGTTTTCGAACCAAAGCTCGTTAAAGGCAAAGGCTTTATCGACTGGGAGGATAAAATTCAGTGGTCTTATGATGAGCAGGCTTTTGAGCGATGGAAGGCTGGAGCGACAGGGTACCCGATCGTCGATGCAGCAATGCGTCAGCTCAACCAAACAGGCTGGATGCATAACAGGCTTCGTATGGTTGTCGCGAGCTTTCTCACCAAGGATTTACACATTGACTGGCGTTGGGGCGAAGCGTACTTCATGAGTAAGCTGGTGGACGGCGATTTCGCAGCAAACAATGGTGGTTGGCAGTGGTCTGCATCGACGGGTTGTGATGGGCAGCCGTACTTCCGTATTTTCAACCCGATAAGCCAAGGTGAGAAGTTTGATTCTGATGGCCAATTCGTGCGCCACTGGGTGCCTGAAATCAAAAGTGTGCCAAACAAATACATCCATAAACCTTGGACTTGGGAGGGATTTTCTTTACTGGAATATCACAAGCCGATGGTTGATCACAAGACAGAAAGAGAGATAACCTTACGGCTCTTTAAAAGTGCCAAGGAATAAAGTGAAATGCTTAGCAAAAAGCGATCAATGAGTTTCGCAAAACGTACGCTGTTATCTGTATCGTTATCTTTAGCGAGTGGTTTGTCATTCGCTAAAATGTACGAGCTACCAGAGGATGGCAGTCGTTTAATTGGTCGCCTTGAAAACCACGTCGTGCAAGAAGGCGAAACCATGGCAAATATTGCCAAGCACTACGATGTCGGGATGCTAGGTTTAATGGCGGCAAATAAAGGCGTGGATCCCTTCTTACCAGAAGAGGGACACGTTCTTACTATTCCAACACAACTGATCCTCCCTGATGTACCCCACAAAGGCATTGTCATTAATTTAGCGGAATTGCGCTTATACTACTTCCCGAAAGGAGAAGATATTGTGCATGTATTCCCCGTGGGAATCGGGCGAATTGGGCGAGACACCCCGGTGATGACAACGCGTATTAGCCAAAAGCGTCCAAACCCTACGTGGACGCCGCCAGCCTCGATTCGTGCCGAGTACAAAGCGAAGGGCATTGACTTGCCAACCGTTGTACCTGCCGGTCCAGACAACCCACTTGGGATGTTTGCATTGCGTTTAGCCTACGGAAATGGCGAGTACCTTATTCACGGTACCAACAAAGATTTCGGCATCGGCATGCGAGTCAGCGCGGGTTGTATTCGTATGGACCCGAGCGACATTGAATGGTTGTTTGAAAAAGTTCGTAACGGTGAAGAAGTGAATATCATTAACCAACCAGTGAAAGTATCACTAGAGCCGGACAGAAGTGTATTTTTAGAGGCACATGAGCCATTGACTCGCAGCAATGGTGAAAAAGATCACCTACAGGTACCAAAAGAGTTAAAGTGGTGGCTGGATGAGTTCGGACTGAAAAATGTGAAGGCTAAAGCAGCGATTGCCGCACAGAATGGGGTTCCTGTCGAAATAACCGCGCCTTAACAGGCGTTAAGACGCGGTATCAAATCTTACTTAGTGTAAGACTGAGCGATGTTATCGATACGCTCGTTAGCACGCTCAGCTTCTTCTTGAGCAGCCATTGCTGCTGCACCTGATTTTTGAACGTCAGATTGAAGAGCTTGTACGTCTTGGCTTAGTTGGCTAACTTGGTTGCTTAGTTCGTCTAGTTTTGCTGCATTTGCTGTTGCTGCGTCATCAGAAGAAGCACAACCTGCTAGTAGAAGTACTGAAGTTGCTGCAGCTGCGATCAACGTTTTGTTCATATAAGAACTCCTTGCTTATAGTGAAAGTCTCGCTACCAACTATTATTTTATACAGTAGCGAGGTTAAATGTGGATACATTTTATCAGTACATGATGTAGCAAAAGTCAAAAAAACCCAAGAATTTCATGGAGTACCTGACGTCAACTTTTACCTGAGCTTAACAAAGGTGAGTGAATTATCCTCTCCCTTATTACCACAACAGTTCTCATAGCAGGTGTTTTTGCCACGTTCCTGATATCAATAATTTAGACGATATTGACACAAATGAAAGTTTCTCGGCGCAAATAACTGCTATTTACGCAGTTTTATTGGAGAACGAGAGGCGCACCTTGAGCTCGCTTTTCTCTAAATCTTAAGCCAAGCAGCTGACCAATAAAGCGAGGGGATGTTCTTAATTGAGCCGCAACTGATGTTTTGTTTTCATCTGTGGGAATTAGTTTGTGTGATCTCTATCTATACTCCTATGATTTGCGGTATTATACCGAGCTTTATTTTTTTGCTGCGTTAGAGCGGAAACGACATTACAGAGCGCTCAGACGCTGACTGATTTATTGGAGAATACTTTGCAATTTAAAGATCTAGGCCTAGACAACCGATTGTTGA
Organism: Vibrio sp. JZG120; assembly: GCF_053890955.1. Lineage (NCBI taxonomy): Bacteria > Pseudomonadati > Pseudomonadota > Gammaproteobacteria > Vibrionales > Vibrionaceae > Vibrio > Vibrio sp. JZG120. Next base: position 20,236 of record NZ_JBSRRK010000002.1, on the reverse strand, counting down.
AGAACCTAAAACACTACGATTTTAAAAAACCAACTGACATTCAAAAGCAGGCTATTCCTGTTGCGATTGCAGGCAAGGATTTATTGGCATCTTCGAAAACGGGTTCGGGCAAGACTTTGGCGTTTGTATTACCAATGCTTCACAAGTCTTTAAAGACAAAATCGTTTTCTGCCAAAGACCCTCGCGCAGTTATTCTTGCTCCCACTCGTGAGCTAGCGAAACAAGTGTATGGTGAGCTTCGCTCTATGCTTGCTGGCCTATCTTATGAAGCTGCATTGATTTTGGGTGGTGAGAACTTTAATGATCAAGTGAAAGCACTGCGCCGTTACCCGAAATTCATCGTGGCGACACCAGGACGTCTGGCTGACCACTTAGAGCACCGCTCGCTTTACCTTGAAGGTTTGGAAACGCTGATCCTTGATGAAGCAGACCGTATGCTGGATTTGGGCTTTGCACCAGAGCTTCGTCGTATCCATAAAGCAGCTAAGCATCGTCGCCGTCAAACATTAATGTTCTCTGCAACGTTGGATCACGCCGACGTAAATGACATTGCGGCTGAAATGCTTAATGCTCCGAAACGTATTGCTATCGGTGTTTCTAACGAAGAACACAAAGACATCACGCAAAAATTCTACCTGTGTGATCATCTTGATCATAAAGAGGCGATTCTAGATCGCGTACTTTCAGAAGCAGAATATCGCCAAGTTATCATCTTTACGGCGACGCGCGATGATACTGAGCGCCTAACAGCGAAGCTAAACGAGAAGAAACTGAAGGCCGTTGCATTGAGTGGTAACTTGAACCAGACTCAACGCAATACGATCATGAGCCAGTTTGAGCGAGCGGTATTCAAGATCCTAGTGACAACAGATGTTGCTTCTCGTGGCTTGGATATTGCGACAGTGACACACGTCATTAACTTCGATATGCCAAAGCATACTGAAGAATATGTACACCGTGTTGGCCGTACGGGCCGTGCTGGTAACAAGGGTGATGCGATTTCTCTTGTTGGTCCAAAAGACTGGGATAGCTTTAAACGTGTAGAAGCTTACCTACAACAAGATCTTGAGTTTTCAGTATTCGAAGATCTGAAAGGTAAGTTTAAAGGCCTGAAGCCACCTAAGCCAGATTTCCGTAACAAGAAAGCGACAGCGAAGAAATCACGCCCTCAAGCGAAGAAGTCGGCTAAGAAACCTGTTAAACGTGACAAGAGTTTCTACAAAAACGTATCAGTGGGTGATGATGTGTTCATTCCGAAGAAAAAGCCAGCGGCCCCAAACTCTGAAGAGTAAAAGTCGCTCCAGTTTTCAACTGATTTTAGTTTTTCAAAACCCGAGTGTTCGCACTCGGGTTTTTTTATGCTTATCTCCAGGCGAAATGATGTCTTTCTGTACTAACGTGTTTGCTAGGCTTTTATATTTATCTGGTTTTATATAAACAGCATAGATCGCTAATTTAGAGAGGTATTAAGTTTTATCAACTCGGTCCAAGCAAACGTTTTTCCTCACATACTAGATAAAAATTTCACATGATTATGAAAATGATAATTGATCTCATTTTTATTTAAGGGCAGAATACGCGCCATTGCATTAATCCTATAAATGAATTCGCTCTCTATATGAAATTTACTCATGTTTTTTTAGGGCTCATAATTACCTCTAGTTCTTGCTTTGCCGTTAATGACTTTAATTGGTTGCGAGATGACGCTCGTAAAGATGAGCGAGTTCTTACCTACCTAACAGAGCTGAACCGTAAGACTGAACAGCATCAAAAAAAATATCAGACGTTGACGCAAGATCTGCTCGCGCAGTGGGAAGCCATGGTGGCAGATAAAGGTGATAAACCATGGTCGATCGTAAATGGACGCGAATGGACGTTAACGCGTCGTGACGGTGGTTATGTGTTGCTATCACGTTCGAACCAGTATGCACAAGAGAACACAGTATTTGATTTCTCTGAACGTCAATCTGCATATCCGTATTATCAAGTAGGGCAGTGGCAAGTAAGCGGAGACACGTTGCTTTTCACTGAAGATATTGATGGCAGCGAGCAATATCGCGCCGTGGTTGTTGATTTACTCTCTGGCCAATCTACGGAGCTGTCAACGCACGTCGATAGCGGTGTATTGCTTTCACCTGATGGTAAGATGGCTTACCTCGTTTCGAAGGAAATGCGTACACAGCGACCTCATCAGATCCTACGCATCTCCACTGAATCTTTGGCTAAAACAGTTGTATGGCACGAATACAAATCAGATTGGTTACTTTCTTTCTACCGTGCGGCAGATAGCCGTTACGTGGTGCTGCAAAGCAACAACGAGTCAACCACAGAGCAGAAGCTTGTTGATCTAGAAACGGGCACCGTAAGCGATTCACTGAGAGTGCCGGAAGCGGGCGTGGAATATTACGCGGATGTGGCGAAAGGGCGCGTTTACGTCAACAGCAATCTTGAAGGTACATTTGCACTTTATCAAACCGATCTAGCACCTCTTAGCGCAACATGGCAACGCTTTACGACCCCTCGTGAACCGCTTGACCAGTTCTTCCTTTATGATGCAGGAGTTGTGGCACTCAGTAAGCCGAACAACGTAGCGACATTGACGGTGTATTCATACCAAGGTCAGGAAAAAGTGATACTGCCATTGGAACAGGATGGCAATGTCGCTTGGTTGAGCACGTTGGGCGATTTTGAATCAAACAAGATTCGTATACGAAGCATGTCGATGACTACGCCTCCTCAGTGGGAAGAGTTCGATGTAAAAACGCTGACTAAAACCTTGTATTCTCAAGATTCTTACCAAGATTTTGATAGCCAACGTTATGTCTCCCAACGTATTTTTATCAAGCACGATGGTGTTTCTGTCCCGGTCTCTTTGGCGTATCGCAAAGACAAATTACACGCGAAATCACCCGTGATGATTTACGGTTATGGCGCATATGGTTTTACGATGAAACCGTACTTTATGCCTCAAGTCATAAGCTTGCTCGACCAAGGCGTGATTTACGCTATCGCCCATGTTCGCGGTGGTGGGTACTTTGGCGATGAGTGGCACGAGCAGGGCCGTGGTGTGCGCAAAGCTAATTCTATTGGCGACTTTGTTGCGGCCGCTAATGCGCTGCAAACGTTTGAACGCGGCAATAGAGAGATTTTTGCCATCGGTTCAAGTGCTGGTGGCACGTTGGTCGCAGGAGCGGTTAATCAAGACCCTAAATTATTTTCAGGTGTCGTGCTTAAAGTACCTTTTGTTGATGTGGTAGCAAGCATGTCGGATACCTCACTTCCGCTGACCACACAGCAGTATCGCGAATGGGGTAACCCAACCAAATCTGAGCAACTGGCGCTAATGAAAGCGTACGATCCAATTCTCAACATTCATAAAGACGCTTACCCACCCATGCTGGTTCAAGTCGGTTTGATCGACCAGCGCGTGCCTTATTGGGAAGGCGCCAAGTATCTCGCCAAGGTTTCCGCGCTAAGTGAGCGCGACGGGCCGTACTTGTTGCAGACCGATTTTAATTCGGGCCACCAAATGGACCCACGACAAGCGCAAGAACAACAAGCAAAAGAATACGCCTTTCTTTTATCACTAATTAAAACATCTAAAGCGGAGCAGTAAATGAAGCTTACCCCAGTGTCAGCGGCAGTACTTTCGGTACTAGCTGCCAGCCAAGTGCACGCCAAATCTGACGTTTTCTCTATGGAAGAGGTCGTGGTGACGGCGAATCGGATTGAACAACCAATGTCTGAACTAGCAGGCAGCGTCGCAGTTGTCACTAGCGAAGAGATTGAACAAAAGGGCGAAACAGAGCTTTATGATGCGCTGCGTCATGAACCTGGGGTAAGTGTTTCTGGCGGAGCTGGGCGTCCACAAAACATCACGATTCGAGGCATGACGGGTAACCGCATTATGATCATTCGTGACGGTATTCGCTCAGCAGACGGTTTTGGTGCGAATGACAGCAATGACAAAGTGGGCCGCGATACGTTTGATCTTTCTAATCTTGAATCATTAGAAGTAGTGAAAGGTGCGAGCTCATCAGTCTTAGGTTCTGGTGCTATCGGTGGCGCTGTGATTCTAAAATCCAAACAGCCGGGCGAGTTTTTAAAAGATCGTGACTTTTATGTTGATGCCACGGGCACGTACACGGGGATCAGCAATAAATACAAAGGTGCGAGCAATCTGGCATTTCGTTCTGGCGACACGGAAAGCTTAGTCAACGCGGCGTATTGGCAAGGTGAAGAGACGCGTAACTTCAGCCAAGATTTGTACAACCGCGATTTGGATGGTTACAGCGCGTCATACGCCATCAATCATTTCTTCAATGATGAAGTGATGGTCAAAGCGCGTGCCGAACTTTATCGGCAAGACCAACAACGCCTGGAAGGTTCGCCATCTATACAGAAGGATGGCAAATGGCATATCGAAGACTTCGCAGAAGATGAATCGACAAAAGAGTACAGCGCTTATATTGGTGCAGAGGTCACACCGGTTAATCCAACTTGGTTCGAAGAGTTAGATACAAAGGTCTACTGGCGCCACACCGAAGTGGTGGAAGACACGAATCGTTTAATGAGACAAGTTGACCACAATGGTTTGACTGTTAGACGTCGCGAGCTAGAACACAAAACCTTCATTGACGAAACAATTGGCTTCCGTGGTGATTTCACTAATACGATTTATGCTGCAAATGCTGAGCACCAATTGGCTTACGGTATCGAGCTTTCTACTGACTATTATGAACGCACAGATAGCGATTCCAAGATTGATTGGAACGGGGTAACGCTTTCGACCAAACAACCTTTCGCTCCCGCTCGCGCTTATAACATTGGTCTGTACGTTCGAGACATGGTGGAGCTGGATAAATGGACCATTACAGGCGGCCTGCGCTTTGATGCGCATCGTCTAACACCGGACGGTGAGGGTGAAGTGGGCGGTTTCCCATTAAAAGACATGGATAGCTCAGAGGTATCTCCAAGCCTATCGATTTCTCGTGAAGTGTTTGCCAATAACATCGCTTATGTATCTTATAACCACGGTTATCGTGCTCCGGAATACGACAAAGCGTATGGCTTCGTAAACCATGACTTTGTGCCGCTAACGCCGTTTGTCATTGCACCGAACATGGACCTAGAGGCTGAAACTTCGGACTCCTTTGAAATCGGTAACAAATTCGATAATGGCCGCGCGCAACTTTACGTTTCTGCGTTTTACAACAAGTTCCAAAACTTCATTGATGTAGTTACCACAGGGCAAGATAACTTCGGTAACTACATCAAGCAATACCAAAATTTACACGGCGTTGAAACCTACGGCGCAGAGCTTTCTGCTGCGTATGCTCTCACTTCGTCTTGGAAGCTAAGTACCAAGCTTGGTTATGTTGACGGAAAGGACGCCGAAGGCGAGTACGTTCGTAGCATCACACCTTTCGAGGGCAATGTTGGGCTGAACTATCAGCAGCAAGACTTTAATGCGTTCGCGACGTGGAATTGGGCTGGTTCGATGGATCGTGTGCCGAGTTGCCAAACGTCTCTCGGACAAAAAACCGAATGCGCACAAACAGAGGCATGGAACACGCTCGATTTGGGGGCAAGTTACCAAATCACCAAAGATTTTCGTTTGAGTGCGACCATCATCAACCTGTTCGACAAAGAATACATTCGCTACCAAGACGTTGCTGGCATAGCAGATGAGAGCAAACGCTACTCAACGGAACCAGGTCGTTACTTTACAGTTAACGCGAAGTACATCTTTTAGTAGGAGCCCTGCATGAAACTCAAACTTTTAGCGCTTTCTCTTGCGTTGGCAGGCGTTCAAGTGACGAACGCTGCCGAGTGGGATTACCCTAGCGCGGCTATTACGGTCACGAACCAAGCCGAAGCGCTGCGCTACTTACAAGCCAATTACGCTAGCGCTGGCGAACTTAAGTTTCGCTATCAAACTCGTTCTCAGCTCGGAGATCATTACAACTTTGATGTGTGGGTCGATGGGCAGTATCAACCGCAACGCACCATTGTGCTGTCGACTAACCAAGACAGTCAAGTTGAGCGTATTTTCAAAAGCCTTGAAGATACGGTGATTCGTAATGGTGAGGCGATGCCAGCCGGAGAACTGGAGCTGCCTGTTCGATTGGAAGTGACTGAGCCGCCAGCATTGAGCTCTGGTGAGTTAGTAACGGTTCCCGTCTCACTCTTTGATCCTGATTTACGTACAATGCAACAACAAGCTGCGCCTGATTCTGCTTGGAATTCGTTAGAGGATTATCCGCAGCCACTTCAATATGTTGAGAAGCAGATTCAAGTTTTGCAGTCTGGTGGCAAGTTCTACCTAGCCAACGAGCGCGTTAAACAGGTGGATGCACTTGCATTACTGTCTTCACCTGCGGTAGGTGCGGAGCCTGTGCGTGATACAAGCAGTATTTTGCCGCCTGAGGGGGTTCAATCTTTTGCGGATGTAAAAGCGATGCAAAGCGCTCAACTTGGCGACAATGCCTTTTTGCAGTTGATGGCGTTTTACCATCTTGACAGCTCACTGCAGTACTTATCGAGCTTGAGCTATGACTTATTTGACGAACCGCTTCGTTTTGATGGGCGTGGTTTAGCACTCGACAACTCTTCTTACTACATAGGTTCGCGTGCGCTGATGTTAGGCGTTGGCGGAGTATCTCCAGATGCTGCAGATGCAGATGTGATTTTGCACGAGCTAGGACACGGTATTCACTATCAAATCGTTCCTGATTGGGCGTATGGCCATACTGGCGCGATTGGAGAAGGTGTTGGTGATTACTGGGCGGGCAGCGCAAGCTACCGAACACAGTATTTAGACGCAGCTCGCCGTGGCCAAGAATTCGAGTTAGATACGGTGTTCAACTGGGACGGTATGTTCGGAACACGCAAAACAACTCGTAGCTTATGGAACCAAAGAGCGCGTTACTTCGAGAGCTCGGAGTATCCAGCGCACGTTAGCGTAGGCGGTGAACTAGGCGACGAGTTATGGTCAACGCCACTGTTCCAAGCGCTAAAAGCATCGGTTGAACGATACGGTGATGATACCGATAGCGTGTTCCGCGAGTTTGACGCCATTGTTCTTGAAGGCATGTACGGTATTGGTCGTGGTGTAAAAATGCATGATTTGGCAGAGTCCACCGTGTTTGCCGCAAGCACTTTGTTCCCAAATAAAGACTATGCCCAGTTCCTGGCGGACAGCTTCAACAAACACAACTTGCTTAAAGCGCCTTTTCGCGTTCGCTATGACGCTCGATACATTGCACAAGGTCAAGACGTGGGAGTGAGCCTGAGCCAAACTGGCCGCGAAGCGAGCATCAAAGGGCAATGGCAGCTAAATAACGCATCCGTTTTTGACTTTGATGAAACGCTTTCTGACTCGACCTCAATGAAGGTGGCGTTACCAAGCGGTCTGACATGTGGCACGCAATTCGATTCCTCTATTTCATTGGATTACCAATTTGCTGAAGGCTTAAAGACTCACCAGTGGAGTGAAAAGTTGATGCTGGTTAATGGTACGCCAGAGCTCGATATCCAGCCTCAACCAGTGAACTCCGCTTTGCCGGAGCAGGGTGACAGATTGTTCTCTCAGACGCTATCGGACAAGTCACGCACGATTGATGATTCGTTTGCGGTTTACCTGAACATCGAACATGACTCACTGCAGGATCTGCAAGTGACGCTTGTGTCTCCACAAGGTAAATCGGTTGTGCTACTTAGCCATCAATCAAGCAATACCAATGGGTTTAAAGGTTACTTCACCGCTCAGTATGACGAGGAGTTACAAGCACTTGTCGGTCAACCGAGTTGGGGTACTTGGCGTCTCGAAGTATCTGATCGCGTGTCAGGGAACTCTGGGGTGTTGAAAGAGTGGGGTGTTAGTCACTTTGCTCAGTATCAGTGTAGTGCTGATACCACTAAAGAAAGCAGTGGTGGTTCAGGTGGCAGTGGTTCGCCTTGGACCTTGGTAGGACTTTTCCTGCTTTCAATGGTGAGAGTGATTCGTTCTCGTTAATTAAAATCTAAAGAAGACAAAATTTATGAAGTTTCAATATTCTTTCGTTGCTATGTCACTAGCCCTAGCTGGTTGTGGCGGTGGTTCTGGTGGTGACACGTCAACACCGACCTATAATGTAGCTGGCACCATCGTTTCTGCAGGTACACTTCTTGATACGCCAGTATGTATCGATTTAAACCAGAACTACGTTTGTGATACTACTGAACCGAGTGCTAAAACGGATAATGCTGGTAAGTTCTCCCTGACGTCAAGCGACAAGAACATTTTGACTAGCACGATTCTTGCTCAAGTTGATCAAGGCTCAAACCAAACGTTGCGTCTTGCGGCTCCAGGCCAAAACTTAGCCACGGGTAACACAGTAAATGGTGTAACAACATTGCTCGCAGGTCTTGTGATTGACGGTAAAACCGTTGCTCAAGCTGAAGAGATTGTTAAAGCGCAACTGGCTAGTGTAGGCGTTTCGCTGAATGGTTCGGTGATGTCTAACGCAGAAGCCAGCGAGCTAGACAAGCTAGAGCAAAACACGGTTGCGCTATTAGCTGCGATGCAACCACAACAAATGACCAAAGGCGTAGCGCTGCTTGCTCAAAGTCTTAGCTTCCAAGGTAAATCGCTAGCCTCTGATCTTCTGTCTGAAGCGGAAGTGAGTGCATTTGCTGAAGAAATTGCAGCGGTTGCTGAACAAACGGTTGGTAGTAACGATACGGGTGCCATTCTTCACTTTGCTGATGGCGCTGCAGACGTTGCAGAGGTTCAAGCTTCTTACCCTGGTCAAGATGCGGAATACGGCTTCGACAAACAGGACAAGCAAACGTCGACAGGCGCGGGCTTTAAGTTCGTTAAGCTAGATTCACAAGGCGCTGCTTTAGCTGCAGATGCCACTGAGTGGGCTTGCACTTTGGATGAGCGTACTGGTCTTGTTTGGGAAAACAAGAGTGCGGATGCGAGCTCTATTCAATTTAAAGACCGCCTATTTGCGTTTGAGTCTGAAACATTTAAGCCATTTAGCAAAGATGTAGATCTTGCGGGCTGTAAAGAGGTGGGCGATGAAATTTGTACTACGAGCCAATACGTTGAGTACATAAACAAACAATCGTTATGTGGAATCACTGGTTGGCGCCTGCCTACTTACCGTGAAACTTATGACTTACTAGATTTCGGTGAAAAGACACTATTTGCGCCGAGCACAGAATATGAACCGAACAATGTGTATGGTTTTAATGTCAAATACTTCCCACAGCAAACTTTAGGCAGCCCTTATTTAGAAAAAGGTGCGTTTTGGCATGATGGTTTTAGGTTTACGGAAACATCATCACAGCTCATGGATGGTGAGATTTATTTCCCCGCAATTGTCTCTCGGGGCGCAGATAGAGGGGCCACTTCATTCGTTGAGATTCGCTCAAGCAGTACAAGTGAAGATGCCTATGATTCCTACCAATTCCCAATCCGTCTAGTAGCAGTTAAGGGACAATAAGATGAAGAAACTAATGACCGCGCTATCTCTTGTGTTGGCTTCTCAAGTAGCAATGGCAGCACAAGAGTGTTCGACTGAGTTTGCTAAAACAGCACCTAATACACGTTACACTTATTCAGATAAGGGAACTGTAACTGACTTAAAAACAGGTCTTACATGGATGCGCTGTCCAGTCGGTATGACATGGAATGCAGCAAACGAAGAATGCACCGGAACGCGAGCTACGATGTCATGGCAATTCGCGCTGTCTACGGCCCAACAAATTCGTAATCCGTCCGGTAACCACCCTCTACACAACTTTGCTGGCAAAAAGAATTGGCGACTAGCAAACATTAAAGAGTTGGTATCGTTAACGGAGCAAGCTTGCTATAGCCCAGCGATGAATGGTACAGGCTTTGCGAGCGGTTATACACTGACAGACAAGGACGATATTTTAGGACGTAATATCTGGAGTAACACACCTAATGGTGACGGTAAGCATGTTGCTACTCTTGATACGACTAATGGTGAGGTTTTCAATAGAGATCCATTAGACTCAAGTTTCAAAAGCTCTCTCTTGTTAGTGACAGATGAATAATACTTATTACGTTAATAAAGATTGATAGCTTTGCCTTTATAAAAAGCTCCGCCAGTGCGGAGCTTTTTTCTTTTCTAACCTTTGGCACTTATCGTGTTGAGCAGAATGTTTAAACTTGGAACTGCTTAAGTTGGTGCTTTTGGTTTTCCGCTAAGTCTGAAAGCTCTTGAGCGGCAGAGGCGGACTGCGTAATGCCAGTCACGTTCTGGCTCACTAGTTCATAGATGTTCGTTAAGTTGTTGTTGATATCGGCCGTGACCTGTTTCTGCTCTTCTGATGCGGTCGCCACTTGCGTGTTGATTGAGTTCAGAGCGGCGATAGCATTACTGATATTAGCAAGTGATTGGCTAACTTCTTGTGCCAGAGCTTGGTTGTCTGACAACATGGCTAAGCTAGAGTGCATGCTTTCATTCGCGTGACCCGATTGCTGCTGAAGCTCTTCGATGATGGTTTGGATCTCTTTCGTCGATTCCTGAGTTCGCGCCGCTAACATACGTACTTCATCGGCGACTACCGCAAAGCCTCGGCCACTTTCGCCCGCTCGTGCAGCCTCGATCGCTGCATTCAATGCAAGCAGGTTGGTTTGCTCAGAAATGCCTTCAATCACTTCGATCACGCGACCAATGTGTTCTGATTGATCTTTAAGCGATGTCACGACGGCTGCGGCTTCGTTGAGTTGTTCTGCCATTTTTTCGCTTGCGCGAGTGCTTTCCTCAAACATGCTCAGACTTTGTGAGGTAAGCATGCTTGCTTGATTTGATGCGCTATCGGCTTCTTGTGCATTGGTCGACACTTCAGCTGCGGTCGATTCTAGTTGGTTGATTGCCGAAGCCACTTGCTCAATTTCTTGCTTTTCTTGATCTGAGTTAACGCTGCTTTGAGTCATAACAGTCGCTAACTCGGTCGATGCTGATGCCACATCCTCACTAATTCGAACTAATGCACTCACGGTTTCACGCAGTTTGTCGATGGTTTGGTTTACATCCTGAGCCAGTTGCGACACTTCGTTTTTTCCGATGGCTTCGGCTTTAACCAATAGATTTCCTTTCGCGACTTCTTGCATGGTTCCTTGAAGGTTACGAATCGGTGCAACGATATAGCTGGCTAGTATCCAACTAATAAGCGAAGCAGCACTCAAGATCACCGCAAGCGAGACCGCGCTGTAAGTGAGCGTGGTTGAATGCTGTTCGCCATTCGCTTCCACTTCATCGGTGACGATTTGATTCAATTGTTTAGACAGGTTGTCGATGGCGTTGATCATTGCTTCGCCAGCCAATCGATATTCTGCCATCGCAGATTCGTACTTTTGATTGAAATCGGATGTGGTGTAGCCAGAAGAGTGTTTGGTGGTGAGCAGAGGTGTCATGGTGACGCGCGTGAAATCAACATAGTGATCCATGGCTTTGCGCATAGTATTCACTTCGGTTTGAACGCCTGGGAGGCTATCGATGGAATTCAGAAAATCGCGGTTTTTGTTTTGTCGTTCAGACAGTTCTTGGTTGAGAGATTGGACATCTTCGGCTCTAAATAGACTGTAAATGGCTTTGATGCGCATGGCGTAGGTGTTGTCTACGATGGCGCTGAGTTCCTCTTTATGAATGATCAGCTTGTTGGTGGAAGTGGAAACCTTATTGAATGCTTGGTCGAGCTTGCCGATTCCGACGCTCAATCCAATGACGAGTAATACAACGGTGAATAGAACAGGCAAAAAGACCTGAAGTTTAATAGAAAGCGTACTAAGAAATTGACGCATGATTGACCCTCTATCGGTTTGATTATTATCTTTTTTATAAATAAGCATCTCGATTTTAATTGCCACATTCGTCAAATCAATGACTTACTCATATCCAATTGTTATGAAATGTACCAAAATCGATGGAGTTATCATTTTGAACGCGCGGCAATTTATAAAAGCGCTAAGCTAAAAACGGTAGAGGGGTCAGTCGCGGAATTAATATACAGAAATGACAACGTGTCATAGAGGGTTCAACTAAGTGAAACACAACTGTCATATTCAAATTCTAAAGTGAGCACCGTTCAAGTGAAACACAACGGCAATAAAGCCACTTAAGGAAATTGTGATGAAAAAGACAGTAATCGGTGCAATCGCACTTCTAGGCGCAATGGCAGTGACTCCTGTTTCTGCTAAAGAAACTATCTCTGCAGTGGGTTCTAGCAGCGTAACTCCACTGATGGAAGTTTTCTCTGAAACGTACATGAAGAAGAACCCTAACGTATTTATCGAAGTTCAAGGCCCTGGTTCTTCAGCTGGTGTTAAAGCAGCAAAAAATGGTTCAGCAGACCTTGGTATGTCTTCTCGTAATCTAAAAGACTCTGAAAAAGAATCAACACTAATCGAAGAAGTGGTTGCTCGTGATGGTATCGCAGTGGTTGTTAACCCACAAAACAAACTGCCTGGCCTAACAGCAGAGCAAGTGACTGCAATCTACAAAGGCGAAGTATCAAACTGGAAAGAAGTCGGTGGTGCAGACAAGCCAATCGTAGCAATTACTCGTGACACGGCTTCAGGTACTCGTGGCGCATTTGAAGACATCATGTCTCTTAAAATGAAGATTTCTGGTAAGAAGGTATCAGCTATCTCTCAACGTGCTCAAGTTGCAAACGGTAACGGCGCACTAAAAACAATGGTTGCATCTAACCCATACGCAATCGGCTACATTTCACTAGGTACGGTAGACAACACAGTTAACGCTCTAGCAATCGACGGTGTTGATGCAACAGTGGCTAACGTGAAAAACGGTTCTTACAAAGTAGCTCGTCCATTCCTTGTTCTTTACAAAGAAGGCAAGCCATCAGCTGAAACGCAAAAATTCCTAGACTGGATGCTAACTGAAGATGCGCAAAAGCTAGTTGACCAAAACGGTTACATCTCAGTTCACTAATTTTATCGGGACTCTTAAGTTTGCTCAGCCCACCATTTAGGGCTGAGCCTTTTCTATCCATAGTGTTCACCGGCAAAACGCCCAGAACCGTGAGATTTTTAAATGACCATCGCAACAAATAGTGAAAAGCTTATGAATACTGACGCTAAAGCTATCAGCAAGCCCGGCCTGCGCGAGAAACGTCGCGTAGACTGGAAAGAGCGTATCTTCCACGGCTTGTTCCTAACCAGTGCCGTTATCGGCATCGTCTCATTAGCCGTTATTGCTTACTTTATTGTTCGAGAAAGTATCCCGGCATTCCAAGAAGCTGGTGTATCGGGCATCGTTCTTGGACAAAACTGGCTGCCGCCTGCACTTTACGGTGTTGCGACAATGATTGTTGCATCTATTGTATCGACGGCAGGTGCGGTAATCGTTGGTGTACCAATTGGTGTGCTGACGGCTATCTTTATTGCCGAAATCGCACCAAAGCGTCTTGCGGATATTATTCGTCCTGCAGTTGAGCTTTTGGCAGGTATCCCGTCTGTGGTTTATGGTTTCTTTGGTTTGGTCATCATCGTACCGCTGATTCAAAACATCTTTAATGTCCCTGCGGGTAACACGATTTTGGCAGGTATCATCGTGCTTGGTGTGATGATTCTACCGACCGTAATCACGGTATCTGAAACGTCTATTCGAGCTGTGCCTCGCGCATACAAAGAAGGCTCTTTGGCACTTGGCGCTTCGAAAATATACACAATCTTCAAATTGCTCGTTCCAGCGGCTCGTTCAGGCATCATGACGGGTGTGATTTTGGGTATTGGCCGTGCTCTAGGTGAGACAATGGCGATCATCATGGTGATGGGTAATGCACCTGCTATGCCAGAAGGCATCCTGGATTCGGCACGTACGCTAACCGCAAACATCGCGATTGAAATGTCTTACGCAAGTGGTATTCACGCCAACGCTCTTTACGCCACTGGTGTTGTACTTCTGGTCTTCATCATGTCGTTGAACGCTGTACTTCTTTACCTAAACCGAGAAAAAGCGAAGTAATCGCTCGTTAAAGGTGACTATTATGGATCGCGCAAAACTAAAACAAGCTCGCCAGTTCAAAGATAACGTCTTTAACGCTTTGGTTTGGATTTCGGCAGCACTAACGGTAGGTTTTTTGTTCTGGATTATCTGGTACATCCTATCAAATGGTCTACAACACGTAGATTGGAACTTCATTACTGATAACTACACACGTACTGGTGAAGAGCACGGTATCTTCCCGATGATCGTCTCGACCATCTACATGGTTATCGCATCCATCGCGGTAGCGGCGCCACTGGGTATCATGACGGCAATCTACTTAACCGAATACGCGAAAGTCGGTAGCCGATTGGTAAAAATTATCCGATTCTGTACTGAGTCGTTGGCGGGTATCCCGTCGATCATCTTCGGTCTATTCGGTATGACGTTCTTCGTGGCAATTCTTGGTCTGGGCTTCTCGATTCTGTCGGGTGCACTGACTCTAAGTATTCTTATTCTGCCAGTGATCATCCGTACTACGGAAGAAGCACTAATGGCAGTGCCTCAAACGTATCGTGAAGGCTCTTACGGCCTTGGCGCTTCAAAAATTTACACTATCTGGCGTTTGATTCTTCCGAGTGCAATGCCAGGTATCTTAACCTCGGTCATTCTAAGTATTGGTCGTGTCATTGGTGAGTCTGCTCCAGTATTCCTGACAGCAGGTATGGTTGCACGTATTCCGGATTCTTTATTGGATTCAGGTCGTACATTAACCGTTCACCTATACAAACTGACTACCGAACTGTTTACCGTTGAAGAATGGAATCAGGCTTACGGTACCGCAACAGTGCTTATCGTGGTTGTTCTTCTGATCAACATGGTAACGAAACTGATTGCTAGACGTTTTAACACCGCAACTTACTAACAACACTAATTAAGAACGCACGTTAAAAGACACGAATTCAAGATTTAAGAGATTAAGAAAATGAACAAATTTGATATTGAAAACCTAGACTTATTCTACGGTGAAAACCAAGCACTGAAATCGATCAACCTACCAATTCCAGTTCGCCAAGTAACGGCGCTTATCGGTCCGTCAGGTTGTGGTAAATCAACGCTTCTACGTTGTTTGAACCGCATGAACGATCTAATCGAAGGCGTGAAAATCACGGGTAAATTGGCGATGGACGGCGAAGACATTTACGGCAACATTGATGTCGCGGATCTTCGCATCAAGGTTGGCATGGTGTTCCAGAAGCCAAACCCATTCCCGATGAGCGTCTACGAAAACGTGGCTTACGGCCTACGTGCTCAAGGTATCAAAGACAAGAAACACATTGACGAAGTGGTAGAGCGTTCACTACGCGGCGCAGCACTTTGGGACGAAGTGAAAGATCGTCTGAAGTCACACGCATTTGGTCTATCGGGTGGTCAGCAACAGCGTCTGTGTATCGCTCGTACGATCGCGATGGAGCCGGATGTGATTCTGATGGATGAACCAACGTCGGCACTTGACCCAATTGCGACACATAAAATCGAAGAATTGATGGAAGAGCTAAAGAAGAACTACACCATCGTTATCGTGACCCACTCAATGCAACAGGCGCGTCGTATCTCTGACCGCACTGCGTTTTTCCTAATGGGTGAACTGGTTGAGCATAACGATACTCAAGTGATCTTCAGCAACCCTCAAGATGACCGTACTCAAGGCTACGTAAATGGTGATTTCGGTTAATTCGCCATATTTACAAGCATAACTAAATAACTATAAGCGATGGTAACTTTGCCCCTCTTTTTGAGGGGCCTTTTTCTTTTCAAGCTGCAGATTTATAACACCAACCTATGCCAATAATTCTTGCAAGGAAGCACAAATACCCCCCCTTTTTATAGAACATGTAACTTATGTGAAATACGGTTATAAAAGTGCTGAAGAGCTCTCGAATGTGAAACTAAGTCTGATAATTTTGCGAATGACTTAACAGCTCAAATTTGATTGTATTGATTGCATATGATGGCCTAAGTAGTTTTTTATCGAGAATAAAAAAGTAGATTAGGTTGGTAGGGTGAGTTTAAGAAGTTTTACAAGAAAAGTATCTTCAACGAGGGATCATCGCTTATTAGCGGAGGCGATATTTGATCATTTAGAGAGTTTGTTCTCCCCTCAAGCCTTAGCCATTTTTGAAGATCCTTCAATCAATCCCCGTTATTCTGTGAGTTTCTCTCGCGGGGAGCTTTACCCAATCCAAAGCTATCCTGACAGCTTCTGGGAGTGGGCGAGTCAGTTTGACACTTCTGAAAGCATCATTCCTCTGGCGATCAATACTTGTAACTGGAATCACACCCAAGATTTAGGTGGAGATAGTTACATAATGATGCTCGATAACACGCCTATCAAACGCACCTACCTACTGATTCAGTCTGTTCATGCTCGCACGGCACACAATATCTATGAAGAAAGCTATGATGCAATGCAGCTTGCAGCGGCGCGTTGGCAGTGCATTCGCGCCGAGAAAAATGCGTCGCAAGAGATGAGACACAGAGACATTCGTGAAGCGCAATATGTCGATGAAATTAACCAACGCGAGCGCTTTATCGAGAACATGAAGTTAGTTCAGCAAGTTGCTCTCGAGATCTCCAACCCTGATTCCTTAAAAGATTTGTATTACAAAGCCGTCGAAGCGCTACGTCAACGGTTGGGGTTTGACCGCACCACACTGATGCTGCTGGACATGAAAAAGCGAAGTTTCAGCGGTACATACGGCACGGATGAGTCTGGTATTACGATCGATGAATTCCACACGCAGTACGACCTTCATCAACTGAGTGAGGAATACATCGCTGCGCTGTCGAGCCTTGAGAGCAATTTAGTGATCGTGGAAGATGCGCCGATATACACGGCAGGTAAAGTGGTTGGGCAGGGGTGGAACGCGATGTTGATTCTACGTGATGGCAATGAGCCATTTGGTTGGTTCGCGCTTGATAACTTTATTCATCGCAAGCCGATAACAGCGTATCAAAAACAGATGTTGGACTCGTTTGGTTCCCTTTTCTCACAAATTTACATTCGAAAGCGCCAAGAGCAGAACGTGCGTATGTTGCATTCAAGCATGGTTGAGCTATCACGCTGTACAACCGTCAGTGATGTATGTAAATCGGCCGTCACTTTTGCCATCAAAAATCTTGGTATTGATCGGATGGCGGTGTTTTTGACCGATGAAAACTGCTCATACATGCAAGGTACTTGGGGGACTGACATTCAAGGCAATGTGGTGGATGAGTCTTATTTCTTTGGTGAGACACAAGACTTTTCGTTGATCAATTTAGCTCGCGCCGTACCTAGTGAAGTTGCATTTGAGGAATCCGTTCCTATTTATCATGACTGTAATATTGTCGGCTTTGGCTGGGCTGCGATGACGGTTTTGACTTCGAATAGCAGCGGGCCCATCGCTTTTATTGCCGTTGATAACTTATTGACGCGCGCGCCGCTGACTTCTCAGCTACGTGAAGTGATTCGTATGTTCGCTTCCAGTCTAGCGGAGGTTTTGCAGCGCACTCAAGCGCAAGAGGCGATTCGCGGATTAAACGAAAACCTGGAGCTAGAAGTACAGAACCGAACCAAAGAGTTGGAGGAAGCCAACCGACAGCTTGAGGTGCTTTCTAAACTTGACCCTCTGACACGTCTTGGCAATCGTCGTATGTTAGAACATGTGATGCAGAAATATTGCGCGCTAGAGTGTGAGGAAGCGATGTCCTTTGGTCTTATCCTGATTGATATTGATCACTTTGGGTTATTTAACAATCACTATGGCCATCTCGAAGGGGATATCGCACTAATACGCGTGGGTCATATCTTGGATCATCATACCAAAGGTGAAGACGAGGTTTTCTGTCGCATTGGTGGAGAAGAGTTTGTGTTACTAATGATCGGCTCTGATCAAGAGACGGTAAAGCAGAGAGCGGAACGTATTCGTCAATGCATTGAAGATGAAGGCATCAAACACCAACACAACCCAGAAGGGGAGTTGCTCACTGTGTCAGTCGGTTATTCTTGCTACAAAACGAAAGGCAAAGACTTTAATTTCGACCATCTTTACCAGTTGTCGGATAAGGCTCTCTATCAAGCGAAGAGTCATGGTCGAAATTGCGTAAGGCGATATGAGTTCGAGCATCAAGCTTTTGTTGAATAAGTGATGCTCATAACATCAAAGTTACTGAGACAGTTTGGTTGATTTTTAGATAAAACTGCTAAAGTGAGTTTGGTCGCACAAGAAAAATGGCAGCTCTCGTGAGCTGCCATTTTGCTTTATAGTTTTTCTAGCTGGTGGTCGGTTTTCCTTACGTTTGCTTTGCTAAGGTTTTGAATTTTTGCCAGTAGCGAGTCTGGACGCCAAGGTTGTTGATTGGCACTAAAACGTGCTTGGTTCATGGCATCAAGTTCTTGTTTTACGGCTTGCGCATCACCAGGGCTTAACCTGTCTCGGTTAGTGTTTAGATACTCGTTTACTGAGCGTTCAATTTTAGCAGCGTCCCCTTCATTGATGACTTTTTTCAACGCATCAACGCAAAGAGGTTGCTCGGTATTCGAAACCGTGTTACTCGCCGTCATAGGACGCTTCTTCCATGCCCAAATCGCGATTCCTAACGTCGCCACCCAAAGCCCAGCGAAAACAAAGGTCAGGGTTTGCCAGAGACTGCTCACTCCACCGTTTGGTTCGGGACTGATGGCTGACTCAGGTGGTGTTGGCAGAGGCGATTCCGGCAACGTGATAAGCCCGGTGTCACTTTGCTCTATATCTAATTGTAGCTCTGGTAACGTCGCTTTTTTCGCTTCATCATTTTGGCTGTCCCACCAGTTCAAATGGTATCCCGGCAAGGTATATGACCCAGCTTCAGTGGGGATAATGACTTGCTTCACTGTCATGATAACGGTGCCATCTCTCGCGCTGTCGAATTGAGGCTGTTCTGGGTAGACCCGCAGCGAACTTGGATAATCAATACTTACTCGTGGAAGGTATTCGGCTTGTGTTCCGCGAGCTTTAATTTGAATGGTTCGAGTGAGTGAAGAGCCCTGTTTGACAGTGTTGAGCGCATTAACCGACAGTGGATTACCTTGATCGTCTTGCCAGCTCTGCGTCATTTCTAACGCTGAAGCTGGAAGCCATTCCCCTTCAAATTCACTTGGAATTGGTTTTACCTCGATAGGCATTTGCTCAGCTTTGGTGTTGATTGGCATGATCTTGGTAGAGCCCGTCAAGCTGTCGCCATAAATGTAAGAGCCTGTCAGTCTAGGACCTATCAAGGTGTAAGTACCCGGCTGATTCGCCGTTAAGCGAAACGACTGTTCAATGACCGCTACTTCTAATCCATTTAAGATCTTTTGTCCCTGCTGTAAGCCACCAATCGCTTCAAGCTTCATGCCTTCAATCTGTGGAGGCACAATTTGTGGGTTATCAAGACGGCGGGTATCCGCTTTGATCAAAAGCTGCATACGTAATGTCGCAGATTGCTGAGGGTACAGCGTGCTGTTGTCGACACTGATATTAAAGCTAAATAGGTCATCGAGATTGGGTTCAGCTTGGCTTGCGGTGACACGAAGCTTTATTGGCTCCGTTCTCATACCATCTGCGGAAAAGCTCGGAATAGTCAGAACACCTTCTTTCATCGGCGCAATCGAGATACTCCACTCAGTACGTACAGATTTTCTTCCGTTAATGTTATTGCTGGAGCGCCCATAACGAGGTTGACCCAAGAAAAAGTCGTTCTCAAGTACATTAAAGTCAATTGCATCTGAGCTGAGCTCAGTATCTGCCATGATTCTGAGGTTGATCACTTCATTCTTAGCAACTTGTGTTTTATTGACGCTTGCTTGAAGCGTCTGTGCCATCACCGAGAAGCTGGATAATAGGCTGGCCACAAGAATAAAGATCAGTTGTACGCCTTTGTTCATCACGGGCTTACCACTCCTTTTGAGATTGTTGTGGAGGTTGTTTTTGTTGAGCTTGAAGCTGCATTTGTGCACGAATCAAAAAGCTTGGATCGCGAGCGCTTTCGACTGCTTCTAGACGACGGAATTCAGGATCATCCCGATGCGTGTTTTTTGGCTGCACTTGAGCCTGCATTGGTTCACCTTGTTCCTGAGCCTGCTTTTCACCTCGTTTCGGTCGATGTTGCTCTGTTTTTTGCTTTTCTGTTTTATTTTCAGATTCTTGCTGATTTTGTGACTGTTGTCCTTGCTCTTCCCTTTCACCGTTTTGAGACTTTTGTTG